>NZ_BARG01000100.1 GCF_000376565.1 Streptomyces hokutonensis
CAGGCCCGCGCCGCCCAGGGCCACGGCGACGCGGTGGATCTTCTCGCTGATGATCAGGGCGTACGCGCCGACGAACACGGCGATCGCCGCCCAGCTGTGCCAGTCGTTCACGATCCTCCGCGGGGTTGTGCAAGGGGTTCGGCGGTTGAGCCACTGATGGGCTGCGGGGCGGTGCCCCGGCTGTCCGCACCGTCCGGGCAGGGGTCCTCGCGGGCCGCAATACCGGCGAGGTCGTCGACGTCGAAGGCGCGGGCGATCGGTACGTCCGTGGAGCTGTGGGCGATGATCGAGAAGGCGATGCAGACCGCGATCAGCGTGAACGCCTCCTCGGCCTGCGGGATGCCGGACTGCAGCACCAGCAGGCCGTAGACCACCGACGCGAAGCCCTTCGGGCCGAACCAGGCCGCCACCAGCCTCTCCTTGCAGGAGATACGGGTGCCGACCAGCGAGATCAACAGCGACGCCGGGCGAATGAGAACGATCGCCAGGATCACCGCCGCGTAGCCGCCCAGGGACAGATCACCGAACAACTGCGGGGTCAGCAGCGCACCGAAGACCAGCAGCGCCGCGAACTTGGCGAGTTCCGCCAGTGCTTCGCCGAGCGGCTCGAAGGACGCCTTCGCCTCCGGGGATGTGTGCGCCAGCACTGCGCCCGCGGAGAACGCGGCCAGGTAGGGGTTGGCGTGGGTGAGGTGGCAGGCCGCGTACAGGATGATGCCGGTAGCCAGCGGCAACAAGGGCTGCAGCTTGGGCTCGGCGCCCAGCAGCCTGAAACGGACGAGGCCGTTGACGATCAGCGGCAGGACGATACCGAACGCGAGGCCGAGGAACAGCTCCAGAGCGATGGTGGAGCCGGAGGCTTCCGCGCTCTTCACGGTCGGGCCTACGGCGGCGACCAGGACGAGTACGACCGGCAGGGCGAGCCCGTCGTTGATGCCGCTTTCCACGTTCAGCAACTGCCGCAGCTTGGCGGGGACTTCCCTCCGTCCCACGATCGCCGAGGCGAACACCGGGTCCGTGGGCGCCAGCACCGCGCCCACCAGGAACGACGTCGTCCAGTCCAGGCCCACCAGATAGTGCGTGATCAGTGCCATGAAGACGAACGCGAGCGGCATGCCCAGGCCCAGGGCACGCGCGGGGTTCTTCCAGTGGGCGCGCAGCGTGGGCAGCGAGACGTGCATGCCGTCGGTGAACAGCACCGCGAACAGCGCCAGATCGGCCGTCACGGACACGATCTCGCTGTCCGGCGTGATGTGGATCAGCCCGAGGAACCCGTCGCTGACCAGAGCTCCGCCGACGAGGAAGAGGAAGGAAGTGGAGAGCACCGTCCGCGCCGCCAGGCCCGACAACAGCACCGCCACCAGCAGTGCGGCCCCGAACACCACCACGAGCACCATGGCTTACGCCCCCGATCGGAAGAGAGAGTGATCCCCTACTCGCCGACCAGGCTTCCCGGCACACCGCAGAGAACCTTACAGGTTCTTGACGCTTCTTTAACAGTTTGTTGGTGCGCACCGTCGGGGCGGGAATGCTGCCGGGTTCCGGCAACCGCAGAGCACCGCCTCTTCCCGGCCGGGGAACTCGATCAGCCCAGCCAGGAGCCTCCCGCACGGCGGCCGGGGCAACCTCTGCCTAGGGTGGCGGTCAGGTGCGCCGGGAAGCCTGGTCGGCAAGAGGCCGCCCCCTGCCCTGGAGCCCCGGATGCCAGACTCCTCTCCCGCCCGCGGGCCCCACGAGCACCACCGGCTGCCGGGAATGGTCAGCCGCATACGGCATCCATTCCGCCGCAGCGCCGGCAGTACGTCTCCGGACGCCGACCACGTCGTCGTCCGGCTCTCCGGCGAAATCACCTCCAAGAACGCCCAGGACATCGGCGTGAGCCTGCGGGAGTTCCTCCGGGCGCCGCCCCGTGTCCTGGAGGTCGACTTCGACCGGGTGACCTACCTCAGTGCCGACGGCGGCGGGGCCTTCTTCATGGCGCTCCTCGCGGCACGGCCGCACGGCACCCAGGTGATCGTCACCCACGCCAGTGCCCAGGCACGCACCACCCTCACCCAGCTGGGCCTGCTCCGCGCCCTCGACATCTACGACGGCGACGGTCCGGACCACGCCTGACACCGCCGGTCAGGGCGTGGCGGCCAGCAGCCGTTCCAGCAGATGCGAGGCCGTGATCACACCGAGAAGCCGGCCACCGGCCCCGTCTTTCTCCACGACCGCCACCAGGGGGCTGCGCACCCGTGCCATCTGCGCGGCCACCTCCAGCGCGGTGTCGTCCGGGGCGGCGACCGGCGGCGCGGGCACGGTCTTCGACAGGCAGTCGCGCACCTTGCGGCCCTTCAGCGCCTGGCACAACCGGTCGGCGTGACGTTCGTCGACCACGGCGGCGAGCGTCGGGTCCTCGATCACGTACACCGGCACCAGGATCTTGACCATCTGCGAGGCGGGCAGAATCGCCTTGGGCGCACCCCGCTCGTCCACCACCAGCAGCGCCGGCAGCCGGTGTTCGGCCATCAGCCGCGCGGCGTCCATCGCATCGCTGTCGAGACCGACCGTCTCGTACTCCACCGCCAAGTCACGCGCACGCACGCCCGGCTCCCGTCTCACTCTCGAAGTCCCGGCGGCCACCGTTAAGCGGATGATGCGGATGCGCTGCCGGGACGCTCTCCGCACGATACAGCTGGCCTTCCCAGCGGCCTACGACGCGGTGCGAAGGCCGGTCGGGGTGCGCTGGCCGCGGACCGTGGCACGATGCGAAGGTGACTCGGTCCCGGGCAGAAAACGACTGCCTCGACAGCGGTGACCGGCCCGGATCCCGCAGGGCCTGCTGGTGCCCGGCTGCATACGCTCCTGGGCGGGGTGAGGGGTCGCCGTGAGCGGCACACGAAGTCACGGGCTGGATGAACACCCCACTGTACTGGCCGAGTTGGCCGCCGGGCGCGTCGAGTACCGCTTCGACCGGCGCGGGCCGGACACCGTCGTGGTCTTCTACGGCGGGCACATGCGCGCGGGGCTCTCGCTGGGCGAAGAAGTGTTCGCCGAAGCCGGATGCTCGGTGCTCGTGCCGTCCCGCCCGGGATACGGCCGTACACCGGTCGCGACCGGAGGATCGGCCGGCGCTTTCGCCGACGTCACCGCCTCGCTCTGCGCCCACCTGGGGATCACCGAAGTCGCCGCCGTGGTCGGCGTATCGGGCGGCGGACCCACCGCTGTGGCGATGGCGGCACGCCACCCGGCCCTGGTGTTGAGGCTGATCCTGCAGAGCGCCGTCGGACCGCTGCCCTGGCCCGACCGCCGGACTCGTCTCGGCGCCCGGATCGTTTTCGCACCGCGCACGGAGCGCGTTTCCTGGGCGCTCATTCACTCCCTCGTGCGGTATGCGCCCGGCGCCGGCCTGCGGATGCTGCTGCGTGACCTCACACTCCTGCCCGTACGGGATGTGATGGCGGGTCTTCGGCCGGAGGACCGGGCGAGGCTGATCTCCCTGTTCTCGCGGATGCGGTCAGGGCGGGGGTTCACGCGCGATCTCAAGGAGCTTGCGGCTACCGGAGACTTGGCGGGTCATGCGGGCCGGGTCTCCCAGCCCGCTCTGGTGATCGCCACCCGCCAGGACGCCGCGGTGCGGTTCGCCCACGCCCAGGCACTCGCCAGCGCCCTCTCCGCCGAGCTGCTCGAAAGCCGGGCCGACAGCCACCTCATCTGGTTCGGCCGGGACTGGCCCCTGATCGCCGAACAGATCCACGCTTTCCTCACGGACGGTCCGTCAAGGACCTCGCAGCAGCACTGAGGGCGCCTTTGTGCTGGGCGTCAGGTTCGACTAGCAGGTGACGGGGCCGGTGGCTCGGGTGATCGCCGCTTCGACGGCGCGACGCTGTCGACCAGGAGACCGAGGGCGGCAACGGCGCGGACGGGCGGATGGCCGCGCCCGCTGTCCCGTTGCCGGACACCTGCTGGTGTCCGGCAACGGAACCATCCGTCGTGCTCGCCTTGACCCATCCTGCACGTCAGGTGTGCGCCCGCGCATTGCCGGTTCCCGGCAGTGTTCACTAGGGTCTGGATGCCGGTCGCCGCTAAGGAACCGTCATCGGCGCGTCAGGAAACCGAGGGGTGACGTGAAGGGGTACGAGATACCTGAGCAGTATCTGGACGGCTATGCCCAACTCCTGGCGGACGTCTCCGCCACCGGCCGCCGCCTCACCCGCTTCGAGATCGAGTCCCGACGTGCCCTCGGCGAACAGGCCGCCGACGCCGGATACGGACTGCGCACCCTCGTCAATGCCCATCTGGCCGCCACCCGCGCCGCCTGGCCCGACACCCCCGGCTCCGCCGACAGCGCCCTGGCCGCGATGCAGCAGGTCGTCGACGCCTTCGCCGAAGGCTACGAACGCGCCCAGCGCCTGGCCGTACGACAGGAAGAAGCTGCCCGCCGGGAGTTCATCGACGACCTCCTCTACGGTCGCAGTGACCTGGGCTATCTCGCCCAGCGCGCCGAACGCTTCGGCCTGCGCCTCTCCCACACGCATGCTGTCGCCGTGGCGCAGGGGCCGACGGCGTACGACGAGAGCGCCTCGGTACCACGACAGGTCGAGCGCTCCCTCATCGCCCGCTTCGGCGACCGGAGCGTCCTGCTCACCACCAAGGACGGCCGGATGCTGTGTATCGCACCCGGCGACCAGGACGAAGTCCTCACCCACTTCGCCAAGCAGGCGTATGCCGCCACCGACGGCGGACGCGTCGCAATCGGCCGCGCCCAGCCCGGCACGGGCGGGGTCGTCCAGTCATACGAGGAGGCTCTCAACACCCTCGACCTGGCCGAGCGCCTGGAACTCGACGATCCGGTCCTGCGCGCCGCCGACCTGCTCGTCTACCCCGTCCTCACCCGCGACCGCCAGGCCATGGCCGACCTCGTCCTCGACACCCTCGGCCCCCTCACCAAGGCACGCGGCGGCGTACAGCCCCTCCTGGAGACTCTCACCGCGTACTTCGCGTGCGGCTGCGTCGCCGCCGAAGCCGCACGCCGCCTCTCACTGAGCGTGCGCGCCCTGACGTACCGTCTGGAGCGCATCTACCAGCTCACCGGCGCCAATCCCGGCGACCCGGCCCACCGCTACATGCTCCAGACCGCCGTCATCGGTGCCCGGCTGCTGGACTGGCCCACCAAGGAAGTGTGAGCGGCCCGCTTAGTGGTAGTTGAGGTCAGGGCTCGCTGGTTCAGTGAAGCTGGTCGCAGTCGGCCGTCGTCTGCCCCTCCTCGACCGGCAGGAGCACACTGTCATCCGGTCTCGGCCTTGCAGCAGACCGTGCAGGTGATGCGCCGTGCGCGATCCGGGAGAGTGGCAAGGCCCATGCCGCGGACTCGGTGTATGAGTTCCGGCCGCGTCTGAACATGATCGGTGCACAGGGCCGCTCCGCATCGGCAGCAGAGGGCGACCGCTGGGGTGACCGTGAGGTCTTCGGAGTGGCAGTCGTAGCAATTCATGGCATGGGTCCGTTCTGCTCGGGTGCTGGGACGGAGGTGCGGTCGGAGACGGTGAGGCGGGGTCGGGGCTGGTCTGCGGAGCTGGGGCTGACCGGTGTCGGCCGGTCGGGGCTGAAGTAGCGCTGGGCGACGGCGGTGGGCAGGACGGCGGTGAGGACGACCACGGTGACCAGGACGGAGAACTGGGCCTTGGTGACGATTCCGGCCGTGTAGCCGTAGGTCGCGGAGATGGTGCCGAAGGTCAGCCCGGTGCTCATCAGCAGCGTGGTGAACGCGGCGTGCGGGTGGGCGTGGCGGCGGGCCAGTGGGTGCACGGCCGCCGACTTGAGGACGAGTTTCGCGCCCAGGAGTGCGCCGAGCAGGCCGAGGTTGGCGATGACCAGGGGCAGGGAGACGTTCATCCCGGAGCGCAGGAAGAAGAACGGGGTCAGCAGGGCGAACGCGACGACTCGGAAGCGCTGTTGGGTGGCGCGGTGGCGGGCGAAGGTGCGGGAGAGGGCCAGGCCGAGGAGGAAGGCGGGCAGAACGGCCTGGCTGTTGGCCTTCTGCGCCAGCCACATCAGGACCAGCAGGGCGGCGAACGCGCCTTTGATCTCGGGTTCGATGACGCGGTTGCCGTACTGGGCGAAGAACCAGCGTTCCAGACGCGGCATCACCAGGATCAGCAGGATGGAGGCGGCGGCGAAGGGCAGCAGCCACCCGGTGGGCCGGATGAACAGGACGCTGAGTGCGAGGACGGTGATCAGGTCGGTGACGAAGGTGGCGCTCATGATGAGTTTGCCGAGCGCGGTGGCGTTCAGGCCGCTCTCCACCAGGACCGCGTAGACGACGGCGAGGGAAGTGGTGGACAGGGCGGTGCCGCCGATCTCGGCGGCCTTCCAGGTCCAGTCGAAGCCGTAGCGGCACAGCAGCAGGACGCCGGTGAACGGGGCGACGAAGGAGAAGGTGCCGATCAGCAGGCTCGCCTTCCAGGTGGCCCGGAACTCGTCCGGGTCGACCTCGGCGCCGGCCAGGAAGGTCAGCACGACGCTGCCGAAGGAGGCGAGGAAGACCAGCCACTGGGGTGCGGTCAGGTGGAGGGCGTTGCCGACGGTGACGCCCAGGAAGATCTCGATGACGGCCACCGACAAGCCGAGTCTGACCGAGAGCATGCTCGCGGCGAGGGCGGTGACGGCAAGGACGGCGGCAACGTAGTAGGCGGACTCCACGCGGTACCTCCGCAGGGTGTGAGCAGTTCCTGACGTGTGTGGTCAGGAACCATCAACCCCGGGAGGGTGGTTGGAGCCGCTGCGGCAGCGGCTCGGGCGGGATCCATCGCCTCATTCCGAGTGAACCGCCACCCGGCGTCCGGGTCAAGTGCTCAGCTGGACGGCTGTCTCCGTGGCAGGGCGCGTGGTGACGCGTCTTCCGGCTCGCGTCGGCCGGGAGCAGACTCGGTCGTATGTTCCGCCGGATCGTGGTGGCCTACGACGACTCGCCCGGTGCGCGCCGGGCGCTGGAGCGGGCGGTCGAGCTGGCGCGTCTGTCCGGAGGTGAGCTGATCGCCGTGGCGGTGGAGGCGCACCTGCCGCACTACGGGGCGACCGTCGGGGAGGTCACCGAGGAGCAGGAAGTCGAGGAGCGGGCCTGCCACCGCTGGCTGGCCGCCGCCGAGGCGTACGTCGCCGAACGCGATGTCGCCTTCGAAGGCGAGACCCGGGCCGGGCACCCGGCGCAGGAGCTGGTGCGTGCAGCCGAGCAACACCGGGCGGATCTGATCGTGGTCGGGCACAGCGGGCACTCCTCGGTCTGGGGCCGCTTGCTGGGCTCCACGGCGGAGAAGACCAGTGGGCACGCCCCCTGCTCGGTGCTGATCGTGCGCTGATGGTCCCGGACGTCTGCCCCGTCCGGCACATGGCGGGCGGTGGTGGGCTGGCCTGGAATGGCGGAAGGCGCACACTGGAAGGGCACACCCCTGGTGGGAGTGCCGGTGATGGGGCTCACCGCAACCGCGGAAGCATCCGCTGACGGTCCCTGGTCCAGCCGTGCTGACCAGGAGGAACCATGCCCGCATCGCCGCCCGGCAGTGGCACCGCCTTGCGGCGACGTGCCGTCCGCCTCGTCACACGGCTGCGCCCTCCTCCCGCCCCGCCCCCTCTGCCGCGCCAAGTGCAGGTGCAGGTGCTGCTCGCGGTGTTGGAGGAGGCTGTGACCGCCCAGCAGCGAGCCGACGCGGCGGTGGCCTCCTGCGGAGAACCCGGCCCCGTCGCCGGGCAGGTTGCCCGCGACTGCTGCGACGCGAGCTCGGCCTTCCTCCACCTGCGGGCCCGGCTGCGGAAGCTGCCGCTCACCGACCCCGACCTCGCGCAGGCGCGGGCGTACGCGGGGCGGCTGCTGGACTACGACCAGTGGATGGTCCACCAGTCGGTGAACCTGGCCTTCACCGTGCACCCCGACGCCCGCACCGAGGCGGCCCGGCTGCAGCTGAACGGCCTGGGCCGGCCGGCGGACGATCTGCGGCGGCTGCGCGACACCCTCAAGGCGCAGGAGGACGCGCCATGAGGACAGGCGATCTAGCCCGCCGCCCGTGCCCCGGCCTGGTGGATGTCGACCCGGTCGAGCACCGCCACCGCCTGGGTGTGCTCCAGCACGTCCTGCACGCCGAGCAGGAAGCACCGCAGGCGGTCCTCCTCGTCAACGAGCACGACCGCGCACGGGCCCTTCGCGGCCAGATGGGCAGGGCGTTCACGGCAGATCCGGCGCTGGGCGCCGAAGCCGGTGAAGCCGTGGAAGACGCTCGCCCCGGCCAGGCCCTCGCGATGGGCCCGGTGCACGAGTTCGGCGTAGGCGGGCCGGTGGTGCCACAGCACCGCCCCGTCGAGGTGGATGGTCACACGGACGGCGCCGTCGGTATCAGGCATCGCCCACCTCCTCGTGCGCGCTGTTCCGACCGTACTGCCGCGCAGGCAGGGCGAACAGAGCCCGCACCAGGCCGGGTTGACCAGGCCGGCCCCCGAGTGCAGGACCTCGATCAGGCAAGGAGGCCGTCGTGGAGTTCGACGTGATCGTGGAGATCCCCCAGGGGTCCCGCAACAAATACGAGATGGACCACGAGCTGCACCGCATCCGGCTGGACCGGCTGCTGTTCACCTCGACCAGGTACCCCGCCGACTACGGCTACATCGAGCACACCCTCGGCGGTGACGGGGACCCGCTGGATGCCCTGATCCTGGTAGGGGAACCGACGTTCCCCGGCTGCCTCATCGAATGCCGGGCCGTCGGCATGTTCGTGATGAAGGACGAGCACGGCCCGGACGAGAAGGTGCTGTGCGTGCCCGCCCACGACCCGCGCTGGGCAGGCGTGCAGGACATCGGCGACGTCTCCCACTTCGACCAGTTGGAGTTCACCCACTTCTTCGAGGTCTACAAGGACCTGGAACCCGGCAAGTCCGTCGAGGGCTCCCACTGGGAGGGACGAGAGCAGGCGTACGCGGAGATCGAGGCGTCCCGCAGGCGGGCCGCGGACGCCTCGGCCGGGAAGTCCTCGTGAGCGTGCCGGGCACGCTGGTCCTGCTGCGGCACGGACAGAGCACCGCCAACGCTCAGGGCCGCTTCACCGGCTGGGGCGACGTCCCGCTGACGGCCCACGGGGAGAAGCAGGCCGCCGCCGCGGCGCAGCTTCTGGCCGAGGACGGGCTGGTGCCCGATGTCGTACACACCTCGGTGCTGCGGCGCTCGATCCGCACCGCGGACATCCTGCTGGAGGAGATGGACCGCTCCTGGATCCCGGTCCACCGCACCTGGCGGCTCAACGAGCGCCAGTACGGGGCACTCACCGGCCGCGCCAAACGCGAGGTCCGCCGCGAGGCCGGTGCCGCGCAGTACCAGGCGTGGCGCCGCTCGCTCACCGCCACTCCGGGCCCGCTGGACGGCGACGCACTTGCCTGTCTGCGCGCGGATCCCCGCTACGCCGCCCTGCGCGGCGGCGGGCTGCCGGCCGTGGAGAGCCTGGCCGACATGATCGCCCGGGTCGCCCCCTACTGGGCGGACATCCTCGCCGGACAGCTGCACAGCGGGCGTCGCGTGCTGGTGGTCGCCCACGGCAATGCGCTGCGCGTCCTGATCGCGGTCCTGGACCGGCTCACCGAGCAGGAGGTCGAGGACCTGAACATCCCGACCGGGACACCGCTGCGCTACGACTTCGACTGCGAGCTGCGACCCGTCGTACGCGGAGGGGGCTATCTGGACCCCAAGAGTGCCCGAGTGGCCGCGGCGGCCGTCGCCGCCGAAGGCGAGGCTTGAACCGGCAGACCACGAAAGCGAACCGCCATCCTCTCCGACCGGACGACGAAGGAACCCAGCATGTCCCTGCACATCGCTCACCTGCACGCCGTGGAGATCCTCGACTCCCGCGCCCGCCCCACCCTCGCCGTGACCCTCACCACCGCGGACGGCACCCGCGTGCGCGCCGGGGTCCCCTCCGGCGCGTCCACCGGCACCCGCGAGGCCGTAGAACTCCGAGACGGTGACAAGGACCGCTACAACGGGCAGGGCGTGCTGACGGCCGTCGGCCACGTCAACGGCGAGATCGCCCAAGCCCTCACCGGCCGCACCTTCACGACCGCCGTCGAGATCGACCGCGCGCTGATCGAACTGGACGGTACCGACACCAAGTCCCGGCTCGGCGCCAATGCCATCATCGGGGTCTCCCTCGCCGCCTGCCGC
This sequence comes from Streptomyces hokutonensis, assembly GCF_000376565.1. Classification (GTDB taxonomy): domain Bacteria; phylum Actinomycetota; class Actinomycetes; order Streptomycetales; family Streptomycetaceae; genus Streptomyces; species Streptomyces hokutonensis. Next base: position 10,181 of record NZ_BARG01000100.1, read on the forward strand.
GCCGAGGCCGCGCTCGCCGGACGGGAGTTGTGGCAGCACCTCGCCCAGCTCGCCGGTACCACCCCCCGTCTGCCAGTGCCGCACTTCAACGTGGTCAACGGCGGCGTCCACGCCGCGAACAGCCTGGACTTCCAGGAGTTCATGCTCGCCCCGCTCGGCGCCCCGAGCCTGCCGGAGGCGGTCCGCGCCGGGGCCGAGGTCTACGCGAAGCTCAAGGCCCGTCTCTCCGCCGAAGGGCACGCCACCGGGCTGGGCGACGAGGGCGGCTTCGCCCCCGCCATCGACCGCCCCGAGGACGTTCTGCAGCTCCTCGTCGAGGCCATCACCGACGCCGGATACACCCCCGGCCGCGACGGCATCGCCATCGCCCTGGACCCGGCCGCCAGCGAGTTCCGCAGCGCGGCTGACGGGCTCTACCGGGTCGCGGGCGACGCTCTGAGCAGTGACCAGCTCATCGACCGCTACGAGGCGATCACCGACCGCTTCCCGGTCTGGTCGATCGAGGACGGGCTGGCCGAGGACGACTGGGACGGCTGGGTCCGCCTGACCGAACGCCTCGGCGACCGCGTGCAGTTGATGGGCGACGACATCTTCGTCACCAACCCGGCCATCATCACCGAGGCAATCAGCAAGAAGATCGGCAACTCCGCCCTGATCAAGGTCAACCAGATCGGCACGGTCACCGAGACCCTGGAGGCGATGCGGATCTGCCGCGAGGCCGGCTACACGCAGATGGTCTCCCACCGCTCCGGCGAGACCGAGGACTCCTTCATCGCCGACCTCGTCGTCGGCACCGGCAGCGGCCAGCTCAAGTCCGGCGCACCGGCCCGCGGTGAACGCGTCGCCAAGTACAACCGGCTCATCGAGATCGCCGCGGCCGAGCCCGCCCTGCCGTACGGGCTGAACCGCTGACGGGCCTCTGGGGTAAAACCGTGGCATCGAGCGGTGGTTCAGGAAGCCCGCCATCTTGACCACCGCTCCGCGGAGTTGTTCACTCGCTTGTGGCGATGGATCCCGCCGGGACCGTTCTGGTCCGAACCGCCTGCCCGGGGCTGATGGTTCCTGACCTGGTCAGGAACGCATGCCTTCCCGGAGGTACGCAAGTGGAACCGTCGTACAGGACCTCACGCCCCGTACTCAGCTGTCGACGTGCCCCCGCCCCTCGCGATCTCCCACCGCATGTGTCTCCGACACTCCTTGGACGGGCTGGGCCGCGCCCCATGGCGGGCTCCCGCGGTTCCAGCCTCCAGCCCTTTGACGCGGGTCCCGCCGGGCGATCACCCGCGCGCCCGGTTCCGGCAAAGGGCACGGTTGGGGGCGCGCCGCCCCACGGGTGGCGCGCCCCCCACTCAAAGCGTTCCGGGGATCAGCGCCGGGTAGCCGGCGTGACGGCCAGCAGCACCAGAGCAAGGACCTGGACGGCGACCACGACCGTGATCAGCACGGGGATCGAGTAGCCGTACAGACCGCCCGTCAAGGCCCCACCGGCCAGGCTCGCCGCGCCGACGACGCCGGCGAACAGGCCGTAGGCGGTCGCCCGCCGGACGAAGTCCGCCAGCAGGCTGACCGTGCCGAACCACACCACGAACCTCCAAGGCCCCATCTCGGCCGGCCGTTGACCAGACGCCCTGGTCACGTCCACAGTGCGTCGGCGAACGCAACGCCGACGAACACCGCGCCCAGCCCGGCGACCACGCTCGCGACCACGTTGGCGGCGGCGAAGAACCGCGCCCCGTCCTCGGCCAGCCGCAGCGTCTCGTACGAGAACGTCGAGTACGTCGTCAGCGCCCCGCACAGCCCCGTGCCCAGCAAAAGCTGCAGCTGGGAGGAGGCGGCACCGGCCACCACCGCACCGCTCAGCAGGCCCAGCACGAAGCAGCCCACGACGTTCACCGTGAAGGTGCCCCACGGAAAGACCGTGTCGTGCCGCTTCTGCACGGCCCGGTCCGTCAGATACCGCAGCGGGGCACCTACCGCACCGCCGACGACGACCAGCAGCCAGTTCACCCGTCGCTCCCCCTGCCGACGTACCGAATGACCTCGCATTCGTCGAGAATCACCAGTCCCTCGGCGACGAGTTCGTCCAGCTGCGGCAGAAAAGCGCGCACCAGATCCTCGGTGTCCACGATCACGATCGCCACCGGCAGGTCCTCGCTCAGCGACAGCAGCCGCGAGGTGTGGATCAGCGACGACGCACCGAAGCCCTCGATGCCCCGGAAGACAGAGGCACCCGCCAGCCCGGCCCGGTGCGCGCGGTGCACGATCTCCGAGTACAGCGGCTTGTGATGCCAGGTGTCGTTCTCCCCGATGAACACCGTCAACCGCAGAGCCCTGCCCGTCAGCCTCGTCATCCCTGCCTCCATGCCAGAACACGGCGCGTCGCCGTCACCGCGAGCCAAACGGCGGCGAGCGCCGCCAGCAACGTCACCGCGAGATACGCCAGCCCCGTCCGGGCATGGCCACCGTCCACGAGCTTCTGGATGTCGACGGCGTACGTCGAGAAGGTCGTAAAGCCGCCCAGCACACCGGTGCCGAAGAACGGCCGCACCAGCCGGTGCGCCGCCCACACATCCGTGATCACCACCATGAAGACACCGATCACCGCACAGCCGACGGCGTTGATCCACAGAGTGGTCCACGGGAACGCCCCAACGGAGGCCGGCCACAGGAGCGAGGCCCCGTACCGGGCCGAAGCCCCGATGGATCCGCCGAGCGCCACCACCGCCACAACCGGTCCCTGCGCCCGCCACGACTGCTGCCGCTGCGCGGGCACGCTCAGATCGACATCGGGATCCGTGGGCTCGTCCACCGCCTGGGGCTTCGGGGCTGTCATGAACGTACGTCTCCTACTCGCCGGGGCCCGCGCACACGCGGGCACACACCATCGCAAGTAGGGACTGTTGGCGGCGCCGGTGCCGCGGTTCGGGTACGGCGAGCCCCACCGCCGCGCCGCGATCACAGACCACGGCCGGAAGCCAGACTAACGCGGGTGCCTGCTGCGGCGCGTTGGCGTCCACGTTCCGGACCTGTCGCGGTATCTCGATACGTAGCCAAGACAACCCGCTGAGCAGGGATGACGTCCGCCGCCCTGGTCTCAGCTCCGGTCTCATACGCCCGCGTCCAGCACCGTACGAAACCCCCACCAGCACCCGCTCCACCCCAGGTCAGAACACCCCGTCCCCCACCGACCCCCCGGACGAAGACTTGGAAAGCGTGTTGGGGGCAACCCCTCACGAGTTCGAATCTCGTATTCTCCGCCAGTGCCTCACCGGGCACGATGTCGATGGGCCCCGCTGTTAGGAGTTCCATCTCTGACTGCGCAGGGTGCGGATGTTCGTGCAACGCGTCACCGATGGTGCGAGCGGAACAACGCCGTACGTGTCAACGAACAGCCCCGGCTGTCGAGGCGGGGGATGCCAGCTCCGCCTTTCCGGCGCGCCCGAGGCGGACGGACAGCACGTCGACGGCCCTCAGTGCGGGCCCGGCCAGGGCGAAGCCGAGGCCCATCACCAGGATGCCGACGGCCGCGTCCATCAGGTAGTGGTTGGCCGTGCCCAGCACGATCAGGGTGGTCGCAACCGGGTAGATCACGCCGAGTGTGCGTACTGGCCAGTGCCGCCCGTAGCGGAAGAGCAGGATTCCGCACCACAGCGACCAGCCGACGTGCAGACTGGGCATGGCCGCGTACTGGTTGGTGAGATGGCCCATGCCGCGCGGTGCGCTCGCATCGCTGCCCCACCAGCCGAAGGAGCTGTACAGCGCCATGGTGTCGATGAAGCCGTGACCGCCTGTCAGCAGTCTCGGCGGGGCGGTGGGCAGCACAGTGAAGCCGACCAGGCCGATCAAGGTGGAGATCGTCAGCCAGGTACGGGCCCTGCGGTAGTGCACGGGGTGGCGGCGCCACAGCCAGACCAGGGTGGCGGGAGTGACGACGTAGTGCAGCGAGGCGTACGCGAAGTCGGCGGGCACGCCCAGGAAGGCATGGTTCGCAAAAAGCCTGTTGAACCAGCGTTCGGGGTCCAGGTGTACCAGTTGCTCGTCGTGCAGGATGTCGGCGCCGTGGCTCACGGCGTCGCTCACTGCTCCCCTGACCAGCAGACGCGCCCCGGAATAAAGGGTGTAGACGACGGCTATGAGCGGCAGTTCCGACCACCAGCGAAGGCGCCCGCGGTAAGCCGCGGCACGGAGTGCGGTGGTGTTGATCGTCATGCGGGCGTGTCTCCTGATTCCCCGAAGGCAGCGGGGCGGCGGCCATGGCGTGGGGCGCACCGTCGCCGCTTCACCAGCAGGGACATGGGCACCGAACACGTAGCTGTCAGAACATGTTGATTGCCGAATATATCGGCAACCGAAGAGAACGGGCGCTGGTACACCGCCCGTTCGCCTTCGTTCGCCCTTCGTTTCGCTCTCCGCTCCCCCGTGCACCACCGTCTGCACACGGCAGGCTCACAGATCCGGCGCGGGAGGGTCGTCGCCCTCGGCATGGGCCACGTCCCGCGACTCGGGCCCGGCACACCGACCCTGGCCGAGAGGGTCGAGGATGACGCACCGGACGGAACAGCCGCTCGCACCGTGCTGCGGGAGCGGGAAGCTCATGTCCTGCCCCCGTCGTGTGGGTGCCGTCGCTGCGTCGTAGGGTCCTGCCCCGGCAGAGGACCGAGCTGTTGCGACCACCGGGGGCTGGCAGTGAACAGGGCAGCGACGAGCGGCGTCATCGGGGCCTGCGCGGTCGCGCTGGGCCTGGGAGGGTACAGCGCCTACGACATCGCGCACGGCCAGACCCGGCCATCGGGCGGCAGGCGGAAAACCGTGACTCCCGCGGTGGAGTCGCGCACACCGCCGCCCGCAGTGGAGGCCGGGACGTTCGCGCGTGGCTTCCTGAAGGACTGGGCCACGGGACCATGAAGATCATCACGTCGGCGGCGCTGTTCGACCGGGCGGGCCTGACGCCCGACAGCACGGCCCCCTGCAACACGACACAGGCGGCCTCCGGCGAGGTGTTCCACAACGAGGCGGACGTGCCGGCCAACCCGAATGCCACGCTCCTGCAGGCGTTCACCGAGTCTTGCAACACCGCCTTCATCAAGGAAGGTTTCGACCATCTCGTCCACGGCGGTGACGACGCCGCCGACCTGCACGACGAGGCCCACGACGTGTTCGGGTTCGGCAGCTGGTCGATCGGCCGGGGCGTGCAGACCACCGACCCGTCCGTCCCCGCAGCCCCGTCGGGCAGGGACAAGGCGGCCCAGTTCATCGGCCAGGGCCAGGTCACGGCCAGCCCGCTGGTGATGGCCTCGGTGGCGGCCACGGTCCGCGACGGTGCCTTCCACCAGCCGGTCATCCTGGCCGACCAGCCGCAGACCCCGGCGCCCCAACCGATGTCGCCCACCACCGCCGGCTACCTCCAGCGCATGATGCGCGCGGTGGCCACGAGCGGTACCGCGAGCGCCCGTCTGAGCACCCTTTCCGGGGTGGGCGCGAAGACCGGCACCGCGGAAGAGGGCGACGGCACCAACGGCTGGCTCACCGCCTACAACGGCGACCTCGCCGTCGCCTCTCTCGTGGAGGGCGGCAGTTCGGGCGTCGACTCCGCCGGCTACGTCGTATGGGACCTACTCACCGCAGGGTAGTGATATGCGGCCGAGCCTCTGCCTTCGCCGCCAGCCCGCTGCTCACCCGCCCCTCGGATCACCCACCTCCGCACCGGTTGCATGCTCCCGCCCCTGCCGCGCCCACCGATCAGCGCGATATCGCATAAACCGCCACACGCCCCATCGGTGGGCGTACGCAGCGACTCCGCGTCGCGCCTACGGAAGCGTGCCGTCCCCAAGGGCACCGTCCGCCGTGCTCTCTTCCGGCTCGCCGAGGTTCTCGGCGAGCCGGAAGAGAGCAGGCAGTGCGCCCGAGATCGCCCGGCGCTCGGCGTCGTCGAGGGCGGCGAGCGCGGCGTCCATGCGTCGCTCGTGGGCGGCGGTCCAGGCGGCAAGCTGTTCGCGCCCGGCGTCCGTGAGGGTGACCACGGAAGCGCGGCGGTCGACCTTGTCGACGTCACGCGCGACCAGCCCCGCAGTGATCATCTGTCCGATCAGCCCGCTGACAGTACTGGGGGCCAGGCGCTGACGGGAGGCGAGGTCGCTGACGCGGGCCGGGGAGTGTTCACCGAGCACCTGCAGCAGTTCGACCTGGGCCATGGGGAGGGTCTCCCACGGGTAGTCGGTGCGGATCGAAGCGCGCAGTGCGCGGCGCAGCCGGGTGACGGCCTCGGTGAGCAGGCGTGCGTCCGGAGCCTGTCCGGCGGAACGGGGCGGAGAGACCTCGGAGTCGGGCTGCGCAGACATGCGCCAAGAGTAGTCGGACCGCGCCCGGGTACAGCCCGGCGTCCGCCGCGCGGACGCTCCGCCCGCACCGATTCCGAATACTTCGGTGTCCGATGTAATGTCGTGCGGGTACTCCGGCCGCGGGCCGGGTCCCAGATCACGCGAGAACGGTCGACCTGATGAACGTGGCGTACCTGCCCAGTCCCTCGCAGGGAGTGTGGCACCTCGGGCCACTGCCGATCCGCGCGTACGCGCTGTGCATCCTGGCCGGCATCTTCACCGCCGTCTGGCTCACAGGCCGCCGCTGGGAGGCCCGGGGCGGGCGCCGCGAGGACATCGCGGACATCGCGATCTGGGCGGTACCGTTCGGCATCCTCGGCGGCCGTCTCTACCACGTGATCACCGATCCGGAGCTGTACTTCGCCTCCGGCAAGCAGCCCCTGCACGCCCTGTTCATCTGGGACGGCGGCCTGGGCATCCCCGGCGCGGTGGCGCTCGGCGCGGTCGGCGCATGGCTCGGCTGCCGCCGCCGCGGCGTCACGCTGTCCGACTTCGGCGACGCCGTCGCCCCGGGGCTGGTGCTGGCCCAGGCGATCGGCCGCTGGGGCAACTACTTCAACCAGGAGCTGTACGGCGGCCCCACCCATCTGCCGTGGGCGCTGTACATCGACCCGGCCAACCGCCCCGCCGACTCCCCCACCGTCGCCCTGTACCACCCCACCTTCCTGTACGAGTCGCTGTGGGACCTCGGCGTGATGGCCCTGCTGCTGTGGCTCGACGCCCACCACCACCAGCGGCTGCGGCGCGGACGCCTGTTCGCCTGCTACGTCCTGGCCTACACCACCGGCCGGGCCTGGATCGAGGCGCTGCGCATCGACCACGCCAACCACTTCCTGGGCCTGCGCCTGAACGACTACGTCTCCCTCATCCTGTTCACCGGCGCACTGGCATACCTGATCGCCTCCCGGCGTCCGCGCCCGGACGACGACGCCCCGTACCCGGCCCCGGACGCTGCGGATGCCGAGCCGGTGCCCGCCCAGCCGTCGGCGCGGGAGAAGGCGTGACGGAGGCCACCCAAGCGTCGCCGGCCACCTCCGAGCACCCGCGTCAGCGTCCGGGAGGGCTCATCGGCCCGCTGCTGCCCGCCCGCCTGCGCCCCCTGGACCGGCCCCGGCTATGGATGGAACTGGCCTGCAGCGGGCTCCTCTACTGGGCCTACACCCTCACCCGCAACGCCGTACCCGCCCACCGCACCGCCGCCCTGCACCGCGCACACGCCATCTGGCACGCCGAGCAGGTGCTGCACGTGGACATCGAACTCACCGTCAACCACGCCGCCGACCGGGTCGGCTGGCTGATCGTGGGGATGAACTACTACTACGCCACCCTGCACTTCATCGTCACCATCGGCGTCCTGGTGTGGCTGTATGTCCGCCACCCGGGCCGCTACCGCGCGGTGCGCACCGCCCTCTATACCGCCACCCTGCTGGCACTGGCCGGCTTCACGTTCCTGGCCACGGCCCCGCCCCGGTTCCTGGCCGGACGCGGGTTCGTCGACACGGTGGTCGTCCACCACACCTGGGGATCGTGGGCGTCGGGGGACGTTGCCTCCCTCTCCAACCAGTACGCCGCGATGCCCTCGGTGCACATCATCTGGTCCGCCTGGTCCGGCCTCACCCTGGCCTTCCTCGCCCGCCGCACCTGGGTGCGGGTGCTGGGCCTCTGCTACCCGCTGGCGACCTTCACCGTCATCCTGGCCACCGCCAACCACTTCGTCACCGACGCGGCAGCGGGCGCAGCCACCCTCGCGGTCGGCTTCCTCGTCCAGCGGCTCCTCACCGGCCGCCCGGCCTACCCAGCTCTACGGCGGAACGCCCTCACGGCCAGCAAGCCCTGACGCACCGCCAGTACCGCCCAGACCCCGGCGATGGCGGCCAGCCAGCGCGCCTGCAACACCACCGCGCCCGTCACCGCGAGCGCGGCGACCAGGACGTCCAGACTGGTCACCCAGGCGTCCCACACCCACTCGCCGGTGTTCCGGATCACTCTCGCGATCCCCTCGCGGACCTCGTCACAGCGTCTCCCGTACGCCCTCCGGCTCCCCGCCCGGGCTCAGCCAGGCCGACGCGACCGCGACGGCCGAGGCCGCCACGAGGATCGCGGAGGCCCACCGGGCACCGGCCTGGCCACCGCCACCGCCGGCCAGGTGGAGGGCAAGAGTGACCAGGGCGACGCCCAGTGCGGTGCCCAGACCACGCGTCATGTTGACCAGGCCACCTCCGGTGCCGGAGGCGCGGGCCGGGATCGCCCTCATGATCATGGTGTTGTTGGCCGGGGTGAAGGTGCCCAAACCCAGCCCGGCCAGTGCCAGGACCGGCACCAGCCAGGCGATCGTCAGTGGAACGACCAACACTGCGGCCATGGCGAGGGCGAAGACACCGGCTCCGGCCAGGCAGCGTCTGCGGTCGGCCAGGGAGCGCGGAAGCAGCCGGTCACCTCCGGTCGCGGCCAGCGCGAACCCGGCCGGCAGCGCTGTCAGCACCGTTCCGGCGGTCAGCGCCGAAGTGCCCCGCGCCATGAGAACGACCGGCACCAGCACCAACGGTCCGAACAGCACCAGGTACCCGCTCAGCGCTCCGGTCAGCCCGAACGCCACCGCCCGCCCCCGCAGCAGAGCCAGGTCCAGCAGCGGCGCGGCAGCCCGACGCTGCCTGCGGACGAATCCCCAGCCCGCCACCGCGGCCAATGCGAACAGCACGGCCACACCCCAGCTGGGCACCGGCAGCCCGGAGGCCGCCGACACACCCAGAAGCACGCTGGTGGTCGCCACCGCCAGCAGGGACAACCCCCGCCAGTCGAAGCCCACCACGCGGGTACGGCCCCGGGTACGCGGCACCAGATAGTGCCCGGCCACCAGCGCGACCAGCCCGACCGGCACGTTCACCCCGAACACCCAGCGCCAGCCCAGCGTCGACACCAGCACCCCGCCCACCGTCGGCCCCAGCGCCAGGCCCAGCGCCTGCGCGGCGGCCTGCACCCCCAGCGCCGTGCGCATCCGCTCCGGCGGCGCGCTGGTGGTCACCAGCGCCACGCTGTTGGCCTGCATCAGCGCCGCTCCGGCCGCCTGCACGACCCGGAAGCCCACCAGGACTCCCAGCGACGGCGCCAGCCCGCAGGCGGCGGACGCCAGCGTGAACACCGCGAACCCGTACAGGTACAGCAGCTTGCGGCCGTGCGCGTCGGCCAGCCGCCCGGCCGGAATCAGGAGCGCCACCAGAGTGATCAGATAGGCCAGCGACACCCACTCCACGGCCGCCAGCGAGGTATGGAACTCGGTGCGCAGGCTGCCGTAGGTCAGGGTCACGATGCTCGCGTCCAACTGGCCCATGAACGCCCCGAAGCACACCGTGCCCACCGCCAGCCACCAGGCGTTCGGCCGCGACCGTATCCCTTCCGGACGAGCCCGCTCCACGGTGAGCACGGCGGACCAGCGTCTCCTGGACGGGCGGGGACTCATGCGGGTGGCCATACCCCTCAGGATATATCGGTCACCGAAATGTTTTGCTATCGTTCCATCTCGGGTTCCGCGGCAGCGCCACCCGCACCGCCCAGATGACGGCGCGAGGAATGTCCATGGCGCCGCCGCGGGCCTCCCCACCCAGACGCAACACCCTGACATCAGGGGGAGCCGTGCCGATTGACCTCGACGAGGACGCCGCCATCCTGCGCGTCACCGACCAGCTCAAGACCTCCTACAGCGATCGCCACACACCCGACGAGATCGAGGCCGCGGTCGCCGAAGCCCGCGAATCCCTCAGTGCCCTCCCGATTCGAACCCATATACCCGTCCTCGTGGAACGCAAGGCCCGCCGCACCCTCAGCGAGCCCACCGGCTGAGGAAGAGCCCAGGGGAAGCTCCCGCCGTGACGTGGCCGCGGATCACCGGCTTCCCCGCGCACGCCGGCAGGCATCCCGGGGTCGTCGGCGCGCGACGGACGATGGCCAGGCACCCTCTGAACCGAGCCGTATCAGGTCACTCTCAGCCCCGGAACTGCGATCAGAAGGTCCGCCACGGCCTCCTCGGGCCTGTGCCAGTGGGCGCGGCTACCGTGGACCGCCACATCTGAATCCGGAGGATGAAGTGGTCAGACGCATGGCGGACGAGGCGTTCCGTGACGAGCAGGAGAGCGGCCGGTACGCGCCGCATGTTCGTGCCATCAACGAGATGGTCGATGACCTGCGCGACCAGGACGGCCGCGGCTGGATGCCGTACGTGGCTCCCTGGCACGCGGGCATCGACGCACGCGTGTTGTCGATTCTGCGCGATCCGGGCCCCAAGACCCAGGACGGCAGCGGTTCGGGTTTCCTGTGCATGGAAAACGACGACGCCACGGCCGAACGCCAGTGCACCGGCTTTACCGAAGCGGGCATAGACGCCCGCGTCACCACCCCCTGGAATGCCTACCCCTGGTACATCAACCGCGCCCCCAACGCCGAGGAACGCAGAGCCGGCGTCACTGTTCTGGCCCGCCTCCTCGGTCTGCTTCCCCGCCTTGAAGTAGTCCTTTTGCAAGGAGTCGACGCGCAGGACATCTGGCGACGACTGGAGAAGACCCACCCCCAGCTCGTGCGGGAGGCACAGTACGAGGTCGTCCACACCTATCACCCCGGCCGGCAGGCCCTGTGGTCGCCGGACCCTGCCATCCGAGCAGCCCGGGAACAACAGCGCCACGACTCATACCAGCAGGTGGCGCAAGCGCTCCAGCGGTAGCAGGCACAGCGGCAATCCGACGGCGGCAGCACCGCACCGTCGCCGGCTTCCCGGATGAAGATCACTGCTCACGTCGGCGGGAGGATGGCGTGGAGTACGTGTGCCGCATGCCGACACACGTCACCCGCGTGTGGGTCTTGTCCAGCTCCTGCGGATGAGACGAGCCTGCGAAGCGGCGGCGAAGCGTGCTCCCGGGCCGGACGCCGCTCGACCCGATCGGTAGCGACGACCGCCATCGCAAGCGGACGAACGGGTCGCTCAGCACCCACTGTCTTCCCAGGGCCCTGCGAGAGGCGTCGGCATCCGACGCTGGTCAGAAACGAATCTCGACGGCGCGGCGTTCCGCGTCGAGCTGGGGCACCTCGGGAACCCTGCCCGAGGTCCCCCGTGCGATCCGGTACGCCGACCAGGCCGCGCCGGCAGCGTCGAGAACGTCGTCCGCGGGAACACGATCCGCCTCACCGAGCACGTCCGGGAGTACGATCCCGGCCCGGGCCAACAGGGAGCGGCGCAGGTGCTGCCCGCGCCAGGTCTTCTTCGCGTAAACCGGCGGAACCCCGTCCGCCATGGCGGAGAAGCACACCTCGGGGTGCACCTCGTGGACCCGCTCATCGGCCAGCCAGCATGCCCGCGCCTCAAGCAGCTTCGGGGCCAGCGCCCACGCCTGCTGACTCAACCGGCTACCGGTGAGCTCCTGGCACCGGTCGGCTGCCGCCACGTATTCGCGTTCCTGCCACACCGGCCTCGGCGCGATGAGGAAGACACTGTTGCGCCGCACACCGAGCAGGGCCTTGGCCGCCAGGTCCGCGGCACGCCAGCCCTTCTCGACGAGCCCGAGCGGCATGTCCACCGCGATCACCCGCGCTCCGACGGCACGCTCGATCAGCGTGTCGAGCCGACGATCCACCAGGCTGCCCGCGTACGCACCGTCCGTGAGCCCGATCCCGACCCAGCCCTGCCTACCGCAGGCATCGACTCCCAGGACGTCCATCCCATCCACCCCGTCATGCAAGGAGCGCAACCTACCGCGACGACGCCCGTCCGATAGCCCACCACGGTCAGCTGTCCGCGCGGAGGACTTCACCGAACGCGTCTGCATGGGCCTTCAGCGCCTCGCGGGCGAAAGTGACACCCAGGCCCACGCCCTGCTCGATCGTCAGATCGGGTGCCGGGATGCTGCGGTAGACGAAGTCGGGGGCGAAGCCGTTGAAGGTCAGCGGCTGGTGCGGGGCGACGCCGGGACGTTCGGGGCCGGTGTCGCCGAGCAGGTCCCGCGCCCGGTCGAAGCGGAAGTAGTCGCCGAAGGCACGCGCCTGGCCCTCGCGGACCGCCCGTCGCTCCTCGCCCTTCCCGTGCCCGGGGCCCGCGCCGGTCAGATACACGAGACGGAACTGGCCCTCCTGGATCTGCCAGCCGAAACCGGGCCCCGGGCAGGCGGTGAACATTTCGACGATGCCCTGGCCCCGGCTCATCGCGGTACGTACCACGATCCCCTCCCGCTCGATCTCCCCCGCCAGCTCCGCCCGGATCCGGTTCGTGGCGTGCAGGCAGCGCATCTTCTGCACCGTCGCGTCCAGGCGAGCGGGCCGGAGGATCGCTGCCGCCTCCGCGGGAAGCAGCAACGGCTCCGAATCGGCGGGCGTACCGGCCTCAGCGCTCAGGTCCACGAGGGTGCCGATCAGGCCGAGCCAGCGCTCGAACACGTCGGCGCCGAAGCGGTCCGCCCCGCGCAGCTCCGGAAGGCAGGGACGCAGCGCGGCGGCCAGCTCGTCGTAGCCGCGCCAGTGCCACGCCGTCCCGGCCGGTGTCGTCCACGTCCCTCCCGGCCATCCGGGATCGAGCAGGCTCAGCAGCACCAGGACGGGACGGTCGAGCCCGTGCAGCTTGCCGTCGGCGTAGGAGTCCAACTGGTCGGTGTCCGGGAGCGAGAACACCTTGTTCTCCATCACCAGCGGGCTGCGACCGGGGTATTCCACGACAAGATCGAGGTTCCGCCACTCCCGCCGCACCCGCACCTGACCGGACCCATGACCACTCCCGGGTATCAGCCAGGCATCCAGCAGGGCCTCGCCCAGCACCGGATGGCGCTCCACGTACCAGGCCAGCGTGTCGCTGTGGAACAGCTCCTTGCTGCCCCTCGACATCGCGAAGACCACGTCGCCGGTCAGCGACTCCACCAGGTCGGAAAGTCGCGCGAATGAACCGCCAGGCACCCGTTGCCTCCCGCAAGGTCGCAGCACAAGGGCACAGCCGACCCGCTTGGCCTCGGCGCGAGCACCCGGCAGGCCAGGGTAGCCACCTCCCCTCGTCCGTTCCGTGCCGGGTTCCGCCACCACCCGCCGGCACCTGCATGCCTGGCATCATTCCGCGGCATGGGAAGGGACAACAGCGACGAGGCGTACGTCCTCGATCTGTGCGACGAACTGCTCGGCGAACGCGGCCTGCGCCAGCACCGGTTCGGCTGGCTGCTGGGCGACCCGGGGGCGAACGGACGGCGCACGAGGCTGCCGGTCGACGCGTACTGGCCCGGTCAGCACCTGGTGGTCGAGTACCGGGAGATCCAACACGACCAGCCGGTGCCGCACTTCGACAAGCCGGACCGGCTCACCGTCAGCGGCGTGCACCGTGGGGAGCAGCGCGCGCTCTACGACGCCCGTCGCGACACCCTGATCCCGCAGCACGGGATCCGTCTGGCGGTGATCCGGCCCGCTGACCTCGACGCCGACTCCAGGGGACGCCTTCGCCGAACCAGAGACACGGACCTGCAGGCGGTACAGACGATCCTCGCACCGGTAAGCGACGAGAACCGCGTCACCGATGCCTTTCGCCGTCATCTGATCGCCGACGGATGGACCGTGGTCACCCCTACGGACCGGTGGACCGACGTCGAGGCCGTACGCGGCGAGGAGCGACTGATCGCCGAGGCGAAGGGCCGCACCCAGGAGAAGGGGATCGACGCCGACATCGCCTACGGCCAGTTGCTGCGCCGCATGACGAGCAGCTCCCCGAACATCCGCTACACGCTCGTCGTACCGACATCCTCGCTGTGGCATGCGCAGCGCGTCCCAGCCCACATCCGGCGGCTGCTGCGGATCGACCTGTACGAGGTGACCGACGACGGACGGGTGAACCATCACCCCTCCTGACCAGCCCACGGCCGGAACCCGCCATGAGACCGCCATGCTTGTGGACGAGTGGATGAACCACGGGCGAATTCTCGATCGCCGTCCGGTCAGAACAGGGTCAAGAGGCCCGGTCAGGGCCCTGCGACCTGCCTAGGATCAAGAACACCGCTCCCGTTCGTACGACTCCCTCTGGAGGCCCGGCGTGCCCGACACCAAGCGCGGCGCCGAAGCCGAACCCGGTCCGATATCGCCCCCGGATCCGGCACCGGCATCGTCTGCCCCGGCCGCCCGCCGCCGTACCGTGCTGCTCGCGGCGGGTGCTCTCGTGGCCGTGGGGGCCGCAGTGCTCGCGGCCCGGGGATCCGGTTCGAGCGCGCGGCCAGCCGCCGCCGACGGGCTCCCGCACACCACCGTCGAGGTCGCGACCTCCGGGTGCGGCAGCGGCTGGACGCATCCGCAGGCCGGTCACCAGGTCTTCGAGCTGCACAACACGTCCAGTACAGCTGCCGAGGTGTACCTCACCGACGTGAAGACCGGCGCCGTTTACGGCGAGGTCGAAGGGCTGGCTCCGGGTACCGTCCGGCCGCTCGGAGTCACCCTCGGGAACGGCTCGTACGCCTTCAAGTGTCTGCCCGACGACGCCGATGCCGTGACCGGCCCCACCGTGCAGATCAGCGGCTCGAAGGTGAAGAGCGGGCCCGCGGCCACACCGATCACTCAGCAGGAACTCATCCCGCCAACGCTCGCCTATCAGAAGTGGATACAGGGCCGGACGGTCGAACTCGCCCAGAAGACGGACGTGTTGCGTGCCGCCGTCGACCGGGGCGACCTCGCGGCGGCCCGCAGGGCTTGGCTGCCAGCGCATCTCGTGTACGAGCGGATGGGCGCCGCCTACGGCACGTTCGGCGACTCGGACGGGGCGATCAACGGCACCACGGCCGGGCTCGCGGACGGGGTGCGGGACGCTGGATTCACCGGGTTCCACCGGGTCGAGTACGGGCTGTGGCACGGCGAGTCGGCGAGCGGGCTGCGCGGTCCCGCCGATCAACTCGCCAAGGACGTCCACGCGTTGGAGAGCAGCTGGCCCTCCCAGCGGATGGATCCGGCCGACACCGGTCTGCGTGCGCACGAGATCCTGGAGAACACCGTGCAGTTCGAGCTGACCGGCCGCACCGACTACGGCAGCGGCACCAATCTCGCCACCGCCCGCGCCAACCTCGACGGCACCCGCGTACTGCTCGGGTATCTGCGCCCGCTGCTGAAAACCCGGGACGCGGGGTTCGCCGAACTGGGCGACTGGATGGACCGGGCCCAGCACACCCTGGACGGCCTCGACCACTCCGGCAAGTGGACGCCGTTGCCCCAACTCACCCGTCCGCAAAGGGAGAAGGTCGACGCCGACCTCGGTGGACTGGTCGAGCGGCTGGCCGACGTGGCCGCCCTGACGGACGTACGGAGGACCGCGTGAAGCACGGATACGAGGTGGGCCGCCGGGGCTTTCTGGCGAGTGCGGCGGCAGTGGCCGGTGCCGGTCTGGTGGCGGCCGATCGCGGTGCGGCCGTAGCCGCGGTGGAGACCGCCGCGAGCGTGCCCTTCCACGGCCTCCATCAGGCCGGGATCATCACCCCGGCGCAGCGCGCCACGGCGTTCGTGTCCTTCGACACGACGGCCGCCGACCGGACCGAACTCACCGAGCTGCTGCGGACGTTGACCGACCGGGCCCGCTTCCTCACCACCGGTGGCAGCCCCGAGGACCTCGGCATCACCGCCCCGCCCGCCGACTCGGGCACGCTCGGCCCGGACCTCCCCGCCGACCGGCTGAGCGTCACCGTCGGCGTCGGGGCCTCGCTCTTCGACGACCGCTACGGCCTCGCGAAGCGCACACCCCGCCGGCTGACCGCGATGCCGCCGTTCCCGGACGACGATCTCGATTCCGCCTGGTGTCACGGCGATCTGAGTGTGCAGTTCTGCGCAGACAGCGCGGACACCGTCCTGCACGCGCTGCGCGATGTCACCCGGCACACGCGCGGCGGGCTCCAAGTCCGTTGGCGGACGGACGGGTTCATCAGTCCGCCGCGCCCCTCGGGCACCCCCCGCAACCACCTCGGCTTCAAGGACGGCATCTCCAACCCCGAGGTGACCGACACCCGCGCGATGAACGACCTCGTCTGGGTGGGCCGGGGCAGCGGCGAGCCCGACTGGACGACCGGCGGCAGCTACCAGGTCGTACGGCTGATAAGGATGTTGGTGGAGTTCTGGGACCGGGTCTCCCTCACCGAGCAGGAGCGGATGTTCGGTCGCGCCCGGGACACCGGCGCCCCGCTGGACGGGCACCACGAGAAGGACACACCCAACTTCGCGCAGGACCCGCAGGGCGATGTGATCCCGCTCGACAGCCATATCCGGCTGGCCAACCCGCGCTCCACGCAGAGCGCCGACCAGCGCATCCTGCGCCGGGGCTACAACTACGACCGGGGCATGGACAGCAACGGCAACCTCGACATGGGCCTGCTGTTCTGCTGCTACCAGCAGGACCTGGCCCGGCAGTTCGAGAACGTGCAGAAGCGGCTGGCCGGTGAACCGCTGGTCGACTACATCTCGCCCTACGGCGGCGGCTACTTCTTCGCGCTGCCCGGCGTACGGGACACGTCCGACTGGCTGGGCCGCACCCTGCTGACCTGAGACACCGCCGATCTGAGACACGGGTCAAGAACAGGCCAACAAACCATGAGAATCTCCTGACCCGCCGTTCGCCCTGACGTCATTGCCGCTCCCCCAGGCCGCCGCCACCATTGCGCAGGATCCGGCCGTAGATGGCACAAACATCGAATCTGCGGGCCCGGCCCTGGACTTCGATGCTCCCTCGGAAGGCGAGACAGCATGATCGGCACAGGAAGATCCACAGGTGGGCGACGTCAGGTGACGCGCATTGGCGCCTTGCTCGGCGCTGCCGCACTGGCGACCGCCGGCGGGGCCGTCCCCGCGTCGGCGAACTCCGGCGGTCACCACCCCTCCGGCACCCACACCGCGACACCGATCAAGCACGTGGTCGTGATCTACGACGAGAACATCTCGTTCGACCACTACTTCGCCACCTACCCCAAGGCCGCGAACACCGACGGCACCAAGTTCAAGGCCGCCGCGCACACGCCGAAGGCCGACAACCTGCTCAACGCCGGGCTGCTGAAGAAGAACCCGAACCTCTACACGCCCACGCGGCTGAGCAGTTCACAGGTGATGACCTGCGACCAGAACCACTCCTACGGCCCCGAGCAGTACGCGGCCGACGGCGGCAAGGCGGACAAGTACGTCGAGAACACAGAGGTCAACAAGTGCACCGGCCTGTTCGGTGAACCCGGTCTGGTGATGGACTACTACGACGGCAACACCGTCACGGGCATGTGGAACTACGCCCAGCAGTACGCCCTCAACGACCGCTCGTTCAGCTCGAACTACGGCCCCTCGACGCCCGGCGCCCTGAACCTGATATCGGGTCAGACGCACGGTGTGATCTCCGTCGACCCGGCCTCCGGCACCGAGAACCCGAAGCAGACGACGACCCCGGACTCGTACGCCGTGGTCTCCCCGAACGCCAAGGGTGTCGGCACGGTCATCAACGACCCCGACCCGGCCTTCGACGACTGCTCGGACAAGGACCACACCGCGACCAGCGCGCTCGCGGAGATGCAGGGCAAGAACATCGGCGACCTGCTCAACTCCAAGAACGTGAGCTGGGGTTGGTTCCAGGGCGGCTTCCGGCCCAGCACCGCGTGGGACGGCAAGAGCGGTGACTACGCGCAGTGCGCCGGCACCACCCACACCAACGTGGGCGGCGCGGCGTCGGAGGACTACAGCGCGCACCACGAGCCGTTCGAGTACTACAAGTCGACGTCGAACCCGCACCACTTGGCGCCGAAGTCCGTCGCCGAGATCGGGCACAACGGCCGGGCGAACCACAACTACGACCTGACCGACTTCGACGCCGCGCTGAAGGCCAACAACCTTCCCTCGGTGAGCTTCCTGAAGGCGGCCGAGTACCAGGACGGGCACGCCGGTTACTCCGACCCCACCGACGAGCAGAACTTCCTGATCAAGGAGATCAACGCACTACAGAAGTCGCCCGAGTGGAAGTCGACGGCGGTCGTACTCGCCTACGACGACTCCGACGGCTGGTACGACCACGTCTCCTCGAAGGTCCTCAACGGCTCCAAGGACTCGACCGTCGGCTCCAACAGCAAGGCCACCGACAGCCCGGCCTGCCAGTCCGGGCCGGCCGCCAAGAGCGGCTACGCGGACCGCTGCGGACCGGGCACCCGGCAGCCGCTGCTGGTTATCTCGCCGTACAGCAAGGTCAACAAGATCGACCACACCGCCACCGAGCAGGCATCGATCACGCAGTTCATCGAGGACAACTGGCACACCGGCCGCATCGGTGACGCCTCCTTCGACCAGCGGGCCGGCAGTCTCACCGGCATGTTCGACTTCAAGCACCCCAACAACAAGCAGGTGCTGCTGAACACGAACGGCTCCGTGAAGTCGGTGAAGCGGATTCCGCACTACTCGAAGACGGCCTCGTCGGCGTCCGACCTGGCCGCATACAACCAGGACCTCGCCGCACAGAACGTCTCCTACTCCGGTTCCACCTCCACGAGCCTGCCGATCGCCATCGCGGCCGGCATCCTCACCGCCGGCGCGGCGACCACCGCGTTCGCCCTGCACCGCCGCAAGGCGCGCACCCGGGGCGCGACCACAGCCGTGTGACCCCGCAACACCCCTGCGGACGCCGGGGTCCCTGCTTACGGGCGGGGACCCCGGCGTCCCCGCATACGCTCATCTGGACAAGACCCACAGGCCCGCAACGTGCTGGCTGCCGGGTGGAAGCCTTGGCAGACAGCAGGTGAACCCTGATGCCGTCGAACTCGGGCCGACGGGCAAGCTCTGGACCACCCGGGACACCCGCAACCTCACCGCGATCCTGGAGCGACTCCGCGTCGACCGCCAGCTCGAAGAAGCCCTGATCCACGGACCCGACCCACTCCACCTGTCCCTCGTCTTCGGCATCGACGAGAAGACCGCCATCCGATACGCGGACTCAGCACGGGCGCTCCTGGAACAGTCCGCCGAGACCCGACCCTTGTCTTGACGCGAACCCACGGGTCCATCCTCCAGAACCAAGGCAGTGGACCCTCGGGTTCGCGCTGAAGACCCTTCAGTTTCCATGAACTCGCGGGCCTCACGGCCCAGTTCTCGTATAGCTGACGCCACCAGACAGGTAGCGCTGGGTGGCGCTTGGAGGATGCGGTCGCCGCGAGGGTAAGCGGTGCAGCAGATCGCGGTATCTGCCGTTCGCAGTCACGCGGGGCAGGCCGATGGCGTGCCCCGTGTGGTGAGCGACTTCAGTGCTGGGTCTTCTTGCGGTAAACCCGGATGCTGGCGGGGGCTCCGAGGTAGTTGCAATCTGCCCCGGGGCACCGTTCCCAGTCGCCGTTCTCGACCGCGGCCTCGCGGACGCCGTTGTCGGGCCCAAATCCGTGGTGCGCGATGAGCCGGGCAACGGAGTGGATTCACTGGCAGTCCGGCACCGCCCAGCTCCTGCCCCGTCTCATCGCCCGCCGTACCCGCGGACCGCTGTTCCTCACCGACCGCAAAGCCCCGGCCGGAACACCGACGCTCGACGCTCCACCGGCTCCGCCACAGCGCCCTGCCACACGACGCCGAGGACGGCACCTCCACCCCCATGCCGCTGGCCCACTATCGCCACGCCTCCGTCCGCTCCCTGGAGCGATACGCCCGCCCCGGCGTCGACGCGGTCGCCCGATACGTCGCCCAGCGCGACCCGGCCGCCCGACGGAAGCGCTGACGAACTACAAGATCATTTCGTGGCAGTCTTTACGGACAGATTGCTAGACCCCATGAACCTGCTGCTCGGCCTCCAAAGCTGAAACGATGTCAGCGGCTACCCAGAGGAGAGCACGTGGACGAGTACCAGAGCGAGATCAGCCCCAGCATGATCATCGGCCTGGAAGAGAAGGTCTCGAAAGACAGCTACGGCAAGTACCTGAAGAGGCTCACCTTGCGGAAGGTCCGCAGCTTCACCGACCGCACGGTGACCTTCGATTTCCCCGTCACTGCCCTGGTCGGGCCGAACGGGGGAGGCAAAAGCACAGTCCTCGGTGCCGCCGCCCTGGCGTACAAGAGCGTCCTGCCCAGGCGGTTCTTCGCCAAAGGCGGCAAGCATGACGCAAGCATGCAGAACTGGTCGATCGAGTACGAGGTCATCGACAAAGCACTGAGCGCACGGGGCCCCGTCTCCCGTACCGCACGTTTCAAGACGTACAGGTGGACACGGGACTCCGTACTGGACCGCGAGGTCAAGGTATTCGGGGTCGATCGCACCCTCCCGGCAACCGAGAGGCCCAAGCTCAAGAAGGCCGCTACTGCGGCGTTCACGGCGCTCAAGGAAGTACAGCTGCCTCCAGAAGTAACCGCGCACGTCGCGAGGATCCTCGGCAAGCCGATTGAAGGCTTCCAGCAGCTCTACGTCGACAAAGCCGGCACCATCACGCTGTTCTCTGGCCGCACACACAAGGACGTCGAGTACTCCGAGTTCCATTTCGGAGCAGGTGAGGCCAGTGTTATACGGATCGTGGCCGAGGTCGAGTCCGCCCAGGACGGCTCCATGATCCTTATCGAGGAGATCGAGAACGGCCTCCACCCGGTGGCCACGCGACGCATGGTCGAATACCTCATCGGTGTGGCGAAGCGCAAAGGTTGCCAGGTCGTCTTCACAACCCATTCCAACGATGCGCTTGCACCCCTGCCGTCGAAGGGAATCTGGGCGGCCTACAACGGTGAGGTGCTCCAGGGGAAGCTTGACGTCCGCGCCCTGCGCACGATCACGGGCCAGATTCATGCCAAGCTCGCGATCTTCGTCGAGGACAACTTCGCCGAGACGATGGTCACCACGGCTCTGCGCGTTCACGGCGGAATTGAACTGGACGCCGTGAAAGTGCACGGCATGGGCGGAGCCGACCCTGCGATCAAGGTCAACCACCAGCACAACCTTGACCCGACCAGGCAGTTCACGTCGGTATGCATTCTCGACGGCGATCAATCCGGGCGTGACAGTGCGAGCGAGCTGATCTTCCTTCTCCCTGGAGACAGTTCGCCAGAGGCCCACGTTCTTGGTCGGATACTGGAACGCCTCGACACGGTGGCAGCCAAACTCGCTCTCCGCTTGCAGCTGACCGTACATCAGCAGGAGCGGGTCAAAGAGGTAGTACGGAACCGCGCTTTGACCAATTGGGATCGACACGTCATCTGGGAGCAGATTGGCGCAGATCTCGACTTCCAAACGGGCAGCATCGTGGCAGGCGCATTCCTGGCCACGTGGGCTGAAGAGTTTCCCGAAGAGGTCAACCAACTCGTCGACGCTCTCGGAGACCTCCTGCCGCGACGGCAGTAGCCGCACAAGTGCGGACCACTTGGCCCACCAAGATCATTTCAGTGTGGGTTACTCAGTCACCTTGACTGGACCCCGAGGACCTCGCGTCATCACCGGGGCCGGGGCACGTTCGGTCTGGTGTCCCGGTTCCTCTGGGCGTCCACTCTGCTTGCGGCGAACATCGCGAGCACGGTGACGTGCAGGGCCGCGGTGACAGAAAATGCGTTGACCGCGGCAATCGCCGTGCGCTCGCTCGCACACGGGATCAGTGCCGCAGCGAGACCGGGATACCGGTGGCGCGCTTCGCTCAGCTGGTCCAAGACATCGTCCGGCTCCCCGCCGACCATGACGACGAGGATCTCGTTCGCACCCTCTTCCAGCGCGCGGGCGAATCCGGCGGATAGCTCATCGCTGTACAGGGCCGCCGTTAGGGCTCGGCGCCGCGGCCCGTCTACGTCGGCACGCGAGTCGGTGCCCGACGGCTCTAGTGAGGTGATTCGGTGCTCGACAACGGTGATTCCCTCACCGAGCACCGCGAGCGGGTCCTCACACCGTTGGGTGTGAAGATGCAGGTGCCACCGACCAGGGCTCAGCGGAATCTCCGCGATGTTCAGTGCCTCCACGTCCGGTGCGGTGTCCAGCAGGCCCAGGGCCGCCTCGTCCGCAAGTACGACAGCCTGCAGTTCGCAGCCGACCTGCGTAGGCACGTGGGTGCCCGACACCGGTGCTGGGAGGAAGGGGAAACCGGGCACGAACAGTGTGCCGGACAGCTTCCCCGGCAGGGCCATGGTCCGAGACAGGGTGTGGAACAAGATACGGGCCGCGAAGGCTCCGGAGTCCTCTTCGGGCGGCTCACCCCGCCATGTGGCATGTAGTGGTACAGGGTACTGGGCCAAGGCCACACGCGCTTCCCGCACGATCCGTGCGGTCGTCCCTTCCGTCGTCAACCCCTTGGACAGTGCTGTCTGAGCGGTCCGAGCGGCTGTGTCGAAGACGGTGAGCATAGTGCCGTCGACGGGATCAGCAAGGCGTTGACGCGCTCGTCGAGCGGCTTCCTCTAAGGCAGGAGCTAGGTGGTCTAAGTCTGCGGCGGATACACCCGCGAGTGATTCACCCAGTCCGGTGAGCCACCGATACGTGATGGTGCTGCTGTTGCCCTCGAAGCCGGTGCTCCCGGCGGCGGCGATTGTGAGCGCGTCCCCGACTGTTGTGTCGTCCGGCACCGTCAGCAACGAACAGGCGAACGTCTCCCAGAAACGCAGCATGTTCCTGCCGGTGTCCTGGTCAGGGGACGGGAACACGTTTAACGCGTCGATCAGGGCTCGGTATTCGCGCAGTTCGCCGTGCGCGGTCCAGGCCCAGCTTCGTAACGCTGACAGGTCCAGCTGTCCCCCGGGCACCGTCGGCCTCCCCCCGCTCGATTATCGCGGGGCAGGCTAGCACTGCGGATAGGAGTCTGAGACCCTCCTTCTCTGCGATGGCCGGTGTTACTGAGCTCGCCGGATTGTTGTCGGGCGCTGAGTGAGGGTGAGTCCGGTGCCGGCGAGACAGCCGTCGATGAGGTCGGGTCGGAGTTGGATATGACGCAGGCCCCGGCGCAGGGTGCGTTCGAGATGCTCGTCGTCGGTGAATGCGGTGTTGGCCAGCGGGCCGCGCCGCAACAGCGACCAGATGCCCTCCACCGGATTCAAGTCCGGTGCGTAGGAGGGCAGTTGCACGATGGTGAGCCAGTCGTGTGCGGCCGCGTACTCCCGCATCCCGGCGGCCCGGTGGACGTTGAGGTTGTCCCAGATCAAGACGATGGGGGCGCCGAGCTGGATGTGGGCGCGGACGACCAGGTCGCGGTAGTCACGCCAGGAGAAGCTGTCACGTCCGGTGCCCTTGTGCTTGCGGTGGCGGTGCGGCCGGTAGATCAGCCGGGATGCCTCGCCCGGCCGGTAACAGCACATGGCCGCGATCGACCAGCGGCGCCAGGACCGGCCCCGCACCCGCACCACGGGCGTATACCCACGACGGCCCCAGGTGCGGGCTCGTGGCGGCGTCATCGAGAACCCTGCCTCGTCCTCGAAGACGACAAAGGCCCCGAGCGCCGCCACAGTCATTCCGCCTGCGGCCACACGTCCTTCTTCCACAGTTCGACCGCATGCTCGTCGCGCTCCATGGCCCGGCGCGCGGGAGACTGCCAGGACCAGCCGTGGCGGTGCAGTAGCCGCCATACCGCCGCCATCGAACAGTCGATCCGGAACCTGAAGGCGATCACGGCTCTGATCCGTGCCAGAGTCCACCGCTGGTCCTCCCAGCCGTGCTCGGCGGGTCCGAGGGCCAACTCCTTCTCCAACTCGGCGAACTGGCCGTCGGACAGCCTGGGCAACTTCGGCGGCCCCGCGGTGGCGAGAGCATCCATCCCGCCCTCCCGCCAGGCACGCCGCCAGCGTTCCACCGACCGCTCGCTCACCCGCAGATCCTTCGCGATCACCGCGTTCTTATCGCCGCGTGTGAACCGTTCGCCCGCCTCGTACCGGATCCGCTCACGAAACTGTCGCCGCTCGGCGGTCAATCCGCCGCCCTGCGTGTACCGCATACCACCGGCCTACCGCAGGGATCAGCACCCGACAACAACCCGAAGAGATCAGTAGTCCGTGTTGCGCTCCGAGCGATCCATGGTGGGTAGATGCTGAAGGTAGAACGTTCGCAGTCTGGCACGCATGTGCTGCGCGTACGGTGCCTTGGGGCCGCCCTGAGGGACGATGCCGAGCAGGTCCTTCAGCTGATTCATCGCTCTGAGCGCTGGCCGTGTGGGCCGCTCACCGGTCTGCTTGCGATCGAAGATGGCGTTGCGCTCCTCGTGGGTGGCTGCGGCTAGCAGGTCGCAGATCTCCGCGGTTCTGGGCGACCTTCTGCGGGCGTACTCCACCGCTTCCTCGTGGCGTTTCGGGTTGCGGACGACGGCAACGAAGGTCTCCTGTTCTGGGACTTGGTCGCCGCCGAACAGAAAGTCGGCACCCGCTTCGGCGAACTCCCATGCCACTTCGCGCTCGCTCCGGGCGAAGTAACTCGTCGCGATGATCAGCAGCTCGGGATTGTGCTTGCGCGCGGTGAGCACTACATCGCGGCCGGGGAAGCGGTCGTAATCGCGGTAGGGCACCCCGGCTTCGGTCGCCCGAGCCTCCCGGCGCGCGCTGGACCGGTCGTCGTGGGCGTCCACCACGAGGCAGTCGTAGCCTCGCCACTGCTCTCCCAGGGCCCTGGCGTCCTCGAAGTCGAGGGTCTCGCAGGATTCCACAGCGAGGTCCGCGGGGTTGTCTCTGCTCTCCAAGAGCCACATTCTCCGGGCGCACCGCATCTCCGCCCGGTCGTCGACGATCAGATAGCGCATGCGTCCTCCTTGGGTGGCCCCACGAGGGTTTGGCGGGGTGGGCGGGCATCGGCGCTGTTCAGTACTTCGGTCGCTTGGTGGAGTCCGGCGGCCAGTCTCTTGATCTTCCTGGCGGCGATGCCGTCCAGACTGTTCGCCTGCGCCGCCAGCCGGGCCAGCCGTGCGTCGAGGTAATCGCGCACGAGCCAGAGCTTCTTCTGCTGCTGCTCCCAGCCCTCCCGTACCGCGTCGTGGCAGGCTTCTTGGGTGAGCCGTTTCTGCTCATCGGTGACACGCGCTCCCATGTCCCGCACCGTCTTGCCAAGCCGGATGCTGCCCACCCCCGCCAGGGCTGACCACACCAGTTCGGCCACGAACGCCGGACCGTCGCCTGGCAGGCGCCGGCTAGCGAGCCAACTCGCGCTGATCACGGCCGTCGTGCTGGCGAGTACGCCCGCCTTGCCTGTGCGGCTCATGTCGGGGAACTGCGACCCCCACAGGTACAGGGCGCCGCACAGGACGTGCAGTCCAGGATGCATGGGCGTGCCGCCGGGGTTGTAGGTGGGGCGTCGCATGGTTTTCGCGCCCGCGACGGCCGCGTACAGACAACTGGGCAGGAGCAGCAGCGTGAGGTCCGCGTTGTGCCGGACGGGCCTGCGTCGCCGTACGTATTCCGCGGAGGCCGCGCTCACCAGGTTGAGGGCGACAGCGGGTGCCATGACGCGCAGGGGTACGCGGGCGTGGCCGGGCGAGCACACCGACAGCTGCCAGGCGCTTTCGACCGCAAGGCCGAGCGTGACCAGTTCCAGCTGCCAGGTGGCTCGGGTGAGGGGCAACTGCACGTCGAACACTCGGTCTATACCGCCCCTGGCCGACTTCTCGTGAACGCTGAGCGACAGGTCCCAGCCTCGGGGCCGTTCCTGCTGTTCGCGGACGAAGACACTCAGTCGGCCGGCTGGCCGCTCGCGGTCCAGGGCCGTGACGAGCTGCTCAACCTGGCCTTCGTCGAGCAGGAGTTGGCCCGTCTCGCTGCCGGGGTCATGAGCCGGCGGACCGTCGGAGAGGAAGATGTCACGGGCCAGTTCTGGGTGCTTGCGGGCCTTCTCGTACTGCCGCAGGGCGATCGCCAGTAGCGCGGGGCTGGGATCCTGCGCCGCCGGACCGGTGATGTCGTCGAGTTTCCGGCGTAGCTCGGCGGCTTCGCGTGACAACCCGGCGTCGTCCTCTGCATCGATCTCATCTAGCACGCCGAACATGGGCGACAGCAGGTCGAGTGCGTGACGGCCTCCGGCCGCGCCGTGCTGGTCGCGGCCGAGGAAGGCCGCTCCTTCGACACCGGCCCGCCGGCGCAGGTGCTCTCTGCGTTCCTGGCGGTTGCGTGCCACCTGTTCACGCAGTCGAAGCGCGATGCCGAGGGAGCATGCAGTCAGCGGCCATGTGAACAGGTCGGCGGCTGAGGTGGGCCGACCGGTCGCTTTCCGGACGATGCTGGCTACAACGGTCGGTGCGGAGAGAGCACCGGCGCCCGCTCGCGGCCCCCCGAGGTAGGTGGCCTCCAACGCGGAGCCTACAGAGGGCAGCAGAGCGGCCGCGATCCCGGCGTCACGGCCGCTGTCCGGATAGACGGCGACCGAGGCTGCGGTGGTCAGCACATCCACAGCCGTCCGCACGGCTCGACCCTTCTTGCTGTCGAAGTGCCCCTGCGCCAGTACCCAACAGTAGGCGGCGTCCGAAACAGCGAGCACTGCAGCGAGGCGCCGGCCGCGCGTGCTGCGCAGCGGCCCGTCCTGGTGCCAGGTTGACCAGGCCAGTACCGCTCCCCGGATCAACAGGTTCATCTCGGGCAGCAGGCGGACCACTTCGGGGCTCGGCTGCCACGGACCGAGCAGGTCTCTCATCACCGTCGGAGCGGCGCTCAGCGAATGCCTCACCGCTCCAGTGTGCCCGGCGAAGTGCGTCAATTCAGCTCCGTTTTGACGCACCCTCCGCGACACGCCGAGGCTTCTCGGGGAGTGCGGCGACGGCGACGGCCGCGACCGCGGCGATGACAGTGATGGAACGGGTCGACGGCCACGGAATGCTCAGCACCGCCACGGACAGCGCGAGGACGGCCCCGGTCGCGCAGCGCTGTGTGTATGCGACCAGGTCTCGTTCGGCGCCGCGGGGGCGCAGGGTGACGAGAGCGGCGGCGGTTACCGTCAGTGTCGCCGTCACCGACACCATTCCGCCGGGCGCGATGTGTTGCCTGCCGGGTCCAGCCGGGAACACCAGGTCCGCGCTGAGGAGCGCGGCGAATCCCACGGCGGCGCAGGCGAGCAGCCGACCGTACGGCAGCCGGTTCGCGGTGCGCAGCCGGGATACCAGGCATCCTAGGAGACAGCCCGTCAGGGTGGTCGCGGCCACGAGGAAGCAGGCGTGGTACCAGCCCTCGTAGGTAAACTCGTGCGGACGCTCCATGAACCAGTTCAGTTGGGGCGCATCGTCGAGCAGCCAACCCGTCTGGGTGGCCACGCCGAGCAACAGACCGACAAGGCCGAGGACGGCTGGGAGGCGCGAGGACTCGCGCGGCGCGGGCAGCGACAGGAGCGAGGCGAGGAGGGTACCCGTCAGCGTGGGCACCATCACAAGGTCGCCGACAGTGGCGCCACGGTAGTCGGGCCATCCCGTCAGCTGCGGGGACCATGCGCTGACACGCCACATGACTGCCTGTGCTCCGAAGCCCGCTCCGGCCACGGCTGCGGACAGGGCAATGGCCTGCCATGGCAACCGGCATCCACGCAAAGCCCGTTCGCCTCCTTCGGGCGGTAGTCTCTGCGTCGCTGATTCCTCGTCCCACGTGTCGTCGGTGTGCACCGTCTCAGTGTCGTGGACCCGTCGGCCACGTGTCGTGGCCCATGTTTCGCGGAAGTCCCAGTGGTGCGCAGATCGAGCGCGTTATTCACGCACCCGGTGGTGTTTCAGTACCCGGGTATCCCTCACACCGGGCGGTACTTCACGGCCCGGTGCGGCACCCGTGGACAGGAATGCCCATGCACCGTCACATCACCCTCGTCGAGGCGGCTTCCGGCGTGGCCGAGCCGACATCCGCTCAGCACCCGCAGCCGTGGCTGCTCGTCACTGGGTTGCTGCTCGGGGCCCTCGTGGGAATCGGCGCCGCTCTACTGCACCGCAACGACGGCGCGACGAAGCCGGCGGCCGTACTGCGCGGGGGCGCAGCCTTCGTCGGAGGCGCCTCACTGAGCCTGGTCTCCCTGCTGAACTGGATCCCGCAGGCCACGGTCCCGCTGCTGCTGAGCGCTGCGGTCGTCTCCGTCGTCTCTGGCATCCTGCATCGGATGAACGGCCAGTCAGTCCCGGAGTCGATCTGGCGCGCGGCTATCGCCTTCACCGGAATCGCCGGATTCGGTCAGCTGATCATCGGCCTCTACGCGACCCCCCTCACGGCCTACGCGCTGACGATGTCGCACTTCCTGCCGCTCCCTGCCTAAACCACGCCTCAGGGCCGCCGACTCCTTCACGGTCTCCACCATGCCCGAAGGCGACGCGCTCAAGGACACCATCACCAAGTACGACCTGCCCGGCGAGATCCGCAGCGGCTTCGTCCACCTCCACGTCATCACCGGACACCTCCACGAAGCCCATATCGGCACCCAATTCGCCCGCGCCTACGCCATCCCCGCCACCTGCCCCCGCGGCGGACGGGAGCAGAAGCGTGAGCAGAAGGGCGAGGGGTACGGCCGGGCCCCATGGGCGGGCCCGACACAGGCCCCGGAGGACGGTCACCGTCAGCCCTGCTGCCAGAAGCTGCTGCGGCGCTCGGCCCAGCCCTGGACCTGCTCGCCGTACCCGCCGGCGAGCGCCTTGTCCCGGATCGCCGTCCTCTTCTCGCTCCGCTGGTCCCCGCTGAGCCCGCTCAACTCCTTGATGTCGTCCCTGAGTTCCTCGGGCAGGGCCTGGTAGCGGCGCCGGGCCTCCTCGGCCCGCACGCGTACGGCGGTGCCGTACTCACCGGCCAGCGCGTCCTGCCAGATCTTCGCCGCCGCCTCCTGTCGCTGCCCGGGCTTCATGGCGCGCAGCTTCCGCAGGTCGGCGCGGAGTTCCGGCGGCATCCAGGCGGGGAGAGGACGCTGGTCGGTGGCGGCGAAGCCGACGGCGTCGGCCAGTCCGACCGTCGACGTGCTCACGGCAGCCGAGGTGGTGTCGGCCGGCCCGGCGGACGAGGCGCCTGCCCATACCAGTCCGGCCACAGCAGCGGCGGCGACGGTCAGTGCGGTGGTCCGGGTCCTGCGTGCTGCGGCGGTACCGATGCGGTTCACGATGTCCTCCCTTTGCTTTCGGTCTCGGCCCCAGCCTGGCCGGGGCGTACGAGTGGGAGGTTCGGCGAATGTTCGGGGTGTGTAAGAAGCTGTTGATGCCCCTATGGATGTCAACTTGCCGTTCCGTTGGGCTCTGCAGGGCATGCGGCTGTCCTGATGGGGGCGATAAGTCGGTAGATTTCGCGTGCGACGTATCGCTTCAGGCACCTGATGATCTCTCGGCGGGTTTTGCCCTCCGCGAGGCGTCGCCGCAGGTAGTCCTGGGTCCGGTCGTCCCAGCGCAGGCGGCTGAGGACGATCCGGTAGAGGGCCGCGTTGGCCTGGCGGTCACCGCCACGGTTGAGACGGCGTCGTTGGGTCTTGCCGGAGGATGCCTCGACGGGGCTGGTGCCGCACAAGGCGGCGAAGGACGCCTCGCTGCTGAGGCGATCGGGGTTGTCGCCGGCCGAGATCAGCAGGGCGGCGGCACTGTCCGGGCCGACGCCGTGAGTGTCGGGCAGGCCGGGGAAGTTTGCTTCGACTCCCGCGGCTATCCGCTTGTTCAGGTCGTCGATCTCCCTGGTCAGGTGCTGGATGCGGCCAGCAAGAAGTTTCAGAACGTGCCGGGCGGTGCCCGCCGGACCGCATTCTTGCGAGTCGTCCAGCTCGGCGCACCGCTTGAACAGGTGAGGGTTGCTCAGCCCTGCCAGCGACTCGCGCAAGGCGGTGTCGGCCGAGACCAGGACGCTTTTGAGCTGGTTGATGGCCTGGGTCCGGGACTTGATCGCGGACGCTTTCGCGAGCTTGAGCAGCCGCAGCTCTTCGACCGGGCCGTCGCTCGTCTTCGCGGTCGCGGTCGCGCGACCGGACAGCACGGCGCGGGCCGCGGCTTCCGCGTCGACGGCGTCGGTCTTGCCGCGTCGTCGGCGCGCTGCCTTGTCAGGCTGGTTGACCTCGGTCACCTCGATGCCCTCGGTGCGCAGGTAACGGGCGAGCGCGGCGCCGTAGGAGCCGGTGCACTCCACCCCTGCCCGGTGCAGGGCGCCGAACGAGCGTGCCCAGGAGACAAGTTGGTGATAGCCCTCGGTGGTGGCCGGGAAGCTGCGGCCGTCCAATGCGGCGCCGAGGACGGTGACGATGGCTGCCGCGTGGAAGTCCTTATGGGTGTCGACGCCGAGCAGGACCTCCTCCGCGGCGTCGGCCGGGACGTGACACGGGGCTGTGGGCTGCTTGATGCTGGGCAAGGTCGCCTGTCTCCTGATCGCCTCGGAACCGGTGGCCGTCGTCGGGCAGGGGAGGTCAAGACTGTGACGGTGCCTGTCGCGAAGGCCCCTATCGGGACACGTCCCCTGCCCGGCGGCGGCAGGTACCGCTCCGCGCGGTGGCCGACAGATCAACAGCAGGGCACCAAAGCCAGTCTTTCCGCGGGTCAGGCCATCGCTCGAAGCGGTACCAGATCATCCTCACAGTCTTTCCGGACTTGAGGACTGCGTTTCCGCTGGTCAGGCATAGGGTCGGCGATCCCGTGGGAGTTGTGGCCTGTCGTGCTGTCGCTGCCCGGGAGGTCGTGGATGCCGTCGGTGGTTGGTCTGCTGGAACAGCGTGAGCTGGGTGCTCGTCGTCGTGTTGACGAGCTGCGGGAGGAAGCCGACCGTGTCGAGGCCGAGTTGGCCGTGGCCGAGCGGGAATGGAGGGAGTGTGCCATCGCCTGCTCGCGGGTCGGCGAGGTGCTGGCCCCCGTGGACGAGAGCGGGCAGGACCACGCCCGGGCCGAGGGGACCGCGCCAGCCGGGGAGCAGACCGGAAAGACGCCGCAGGTGCCGGAGGCAGCGAAGACGAAGTCGCAGGTTCCGATGTGGTGTGAGGGGCTGGCCTGGTCGGTGCTGTCGGTGGACTACCAGCGCATCCTCATGACGCTCGCGGACCGGGAACGGCTCCATCAAGGGCCGCTGACCTGCCAGGAGATGGCTGCGGCGTTCGGCATGGACGTGGTGCCGGCACGGGTGGAGGCGTTGCGGTCGAAGGCGAAGCGCCTGGTCGCGCGGGGCTGGCTGGCCGAGGGGCAGCCGGGCCGGTTCACGCTGGCTGGGGGTGTGGCCGGGCGAGGCGGCGGGTCATGAGCAGAGTCATCGACCAGTAGATCATCGCCTCGGCGCTGGTGGTGCGGCGTTCGTAGTCGCGGGCCAGGCGGCGGGTGCGCATCAGGTGGGCGAAGAGGCGCTCGACGATCCACCGCTTGGGCAGGACCACGAAGCCGTGCATGTCGTCGCTGCGTTTGACGATCGCCAGGACCAGCGCGAGCGCGGTGAGGCAGTGCTCGACGAGGGGGCCGGTGTAGCCGCCGTCGGCCCAGACCAGCTCCAACCGGTGGTGTGCGTCGGCAACCTGCCCGAGCAGGACCTGGGCGGCGGCGCGGTCGCCGATGTCCGCGGCGGTGACCATCACCCCCAGCAGCAGACCGAGGGTGTCGACCACGACGTGCCGCTTGCGGCCGTTGACCAGTTTGCCGCCGTCGAAGCCGCGGCTGTCGGAGCCGACGACGGCGTCCGCCTTGACGGACTGAGAGTCGATCACCCCGGCTGTCAGCTCCGTGTCGCGTCCGTTCCTCTCGCGGATCCTCGATCGCAGCCGGTCGTGGAACTCCCTGACCAGAGCGTGGTCGCGCCAGCGGCGGAAGAACGCATAGACCCGGTCCCACGGCGGGAAGTCGCCGGGCATCGCCCGCCACTTGATGCCGTTGTCGACCAGGTAGCGGATCGCATCAAGTATCGCCCGGTGGCAGTACGTCTCCGGCTGTCCGCCCCGGCCGCGCAGCCAGCCCGGCACCGGCAGCAGCGGCCGGGCCACGGCCCACTCCGTGTCCGTCATGTCCGAGGGATACTGCCGAACACGTTCCGGGTGATCGGCCGCGTTTCCGAACCGGTGAGCGACACAATCACACGTCGGTGCAGCCGAGTTGAACTCCACCGGCGTGAGCACGTAGAACTGCGGCAACAGGGTCTCCTGGATCTCGGTTGGCTTCGCAACCCCGAGCTACCGAGAGGCCCTGTCTTCATGCCCGCAGCCGGCGCCAACCACCCGATCGAGACTCCCGTTCGACGCACACCCCTCAAGATCGGAACGACAACAGCTACTGATCTACGGCATTGTCACCGACCTCAGCCGCCACCCCGATGACGAGACCGGCCGGGTAGGCGTCCAGACCCTGATCAACCGCCGTGTCAGAACCGTATGGATGGACCTGCGCGACACCGACTACCACGCGGCGGTCCACTGCCACGACGCCGGAATCCCCGTCCGCGTCCAGGGCGCGCTCACCAGCCCGCCGGGCGGCCACGCCACCATGGAGGTGGACGACTTCGGACCTGACCCCTCGCTGACCGCGGATCAGGTGCAAGGAGCCTGAACACCGCCGCATAGCGGATCTCGGCACCCCGGACCAGGGGCTCAGACCTTCCGCACCTCTTCCACGGCTTCCGAGAGGGCCTGCCGAGTTGGCTGTTGGTGCTGCGCCCAGCGAACCGTTCAAACGGGCGGCGGGCCGCCGTTTGGTCGGCGGCCCGCGTGCCCCTTCCGGGCGGCTCCCCCGCAGCCGCTGGAGCACTCCCTCCAGGCGGCCGGAGGCGTTGACCACTCCGGCCTCGAAGTTGCCCCGAGGGACAGGCCGGGCTGTCGGCGGCTTCCCCGCGGGTGAGGAAGACAAGCCCGGCGCTTGTGGGTTGCGCCGCAGGCTCGCTCTACTGCGGGATGGTCCCTCGCGACACGTCCACAGGACACCGGAGGGCTGCTCTCAACCTAGAACGCGTACACAGAATCAACTCCCGGCATTCCGGAACTGTTACGCAAACCGACCTCGGGCGCGGCTCAGCCCACACGCGGATCCCTACCATCCATGCGACATCAAAGCCATCGGTGCTGAATGTCGAACGACTTCCGACTGCGGCTCCAGGCCACTTCTTGGATCCCAAAGACACGCACCCTGCACCCCGTGGACTCGCCCTGGTGGTGCCTGCCAACATGAGGGAACAAGGTTTTCGGTACTGCTCACCGCGTATTCGCCGAACCAAAGCGGAGAGGCTTGCTGATCGCGATGAATCACCCAGACCGAGGGTGGACGTTCCTGACCAGTCACGCCCGAGTGCTGATGGCCATCGCCCGGGACCCGACCGCTCGGCTGCGAACCCTCGCCGCTACCTGTCAGATCACCGAACGAGCGGTCCAGGCCATCGTTGCCGACCTCGAACGGGCCGGCTATCTGCACCGGCAACGCGCCGGGCGACGTAACCAGTACGCCCTCAGCCTCGACCGGCCGTTCCGGCACCCTGCGGAGGATGGCCTCGTCGTCCGCGACCTCGTTGAACTCGCCCTGGACCGTGCGGCTCAGTCGGCGACGGCCTCTGCGTCGGTGACGGTCTCATAGACCCGCAGGATCTGATCCACCCCTGTCATCTGGAGAATCCGCCGTAACGGGTCGGGCACACACGCCAGTACCAGTACGGCTCCGCTGTCGTCCGCCTGCCGCCAGGCTCCAAGCAGCATGCTCAGCCCGGCTGAGTCACAGAACGAGACACCGGACAGGTCCAGCACGATGAAGCGGTCGCCCCGCGAGAGCAGTTCCTTCAACTGCGGGCGGAACACCACGTCGGTCACGTAATCCATTTCGCCACTGACCCGCGCTACCAGGCAGCGGCCGGATGTGATCGTCTCGACCGAGGGGCCGGCCACAGCACTCTCCCAACCGTCCTGTCAGGACACACCGGCGGAATGCACGAAAGGAGCCTACGGCTTCATGCCCGACCCAGGCGCCCTGCCCAGCATTCCACCCCTGATGGACACGCTCACCGCAACAATCAGCCCGCCGCACACGAAACAGAACGCAGCCCGAACCGGGCTGTTCCATCGCCCCGGCGCCAGCCAGATTCGCCCGAAGGGACGGCTTATCAGAGTCTGCTCGATTTTGCATGTTCCTTGTTTCTAGGGTGGCTGCGCGTTACCCGAGTCCCCGGTGACGGTCCCACGACCCACTTCCGGACTCTGGGGGTCTCACCTGAGGAACAGACATGGGCATCAACGACGGGCACTCTGACTCCGCCCCGCCCCGAGACAACTCACTGGCGGACCACCTCCCGCCCCCCCAGGCCGGCACACGAGAAGTTGCCTCGACCGCGGTGTCACCGCGTTCGAGCTCCGCGCAGTCATCGCCCTGAGCAACATCACTGAGATCCATGCGCATACCGACGCTGTGACCGCCCGGCACGGTGTCCGCGTCATCGTGGATCTGCGACCGGTGGAGATCCTTTACTGCTGCACCCGCGGTCTGCTCTGCCGGACCCGACGCAGGGTCCCGGAACGCGACGGCCACCCCCTACTGGGGCCGGGAAATAGTGCGGAGCCGCGAGATGGCCCGCTGCAGATCGCCGAAGGCGCGTTCTTCCTCTCGCGGGCCGACCCGGGATGCGGTAAGGACACTGTCACGCGCCGCACGGACACGGGTATAGGCGTCGAAGCAGGTGATAACTTCCTGGACCGCAAGCTCCTGCGGGGTGGAAGGCGGCGAAGAGGAGGGACCGTTTGGGGATGACATCGCCAGGCTCTTGTCTCGTTGCAAAGTTACGGGGTGGGCAGAAGTGGTGCGTCCAGGAGGCGCTGTAAGCCCAGCGTGCGAAGAACACGCGGGCTGTGGGGCGGGGCATGGGCGATGGAGGAGCGTGTTCCGGACCGGCGCCCGACGGCTGCGGAAGCCGGCAACACCGCGCACCTCCGGGGCGGGGCAGGTGCCCTTGCCGAGGTCTGCTTCCCACTGGGAACCCGAGGAAGACCCTCAGGAGTTTCCTCCGGACGCGGGGCGCTCTGCTGGAGGTCAGCTCTCCCCGAAGCCGGACGACAGTCCGATCACGATGGCGGAGCGGGAGCGGCACGGCAAGCCTTCCGGGCGCGACAGATACGTCGCCGACCAGACTTCCCGGCACACCACCCACCAATGAACGCGAGATGAGCTGCCACCACAGTACGCGCCGGCACGGTGACCAGCTCAGTGTGATCTGCCGCGTCCATCGTTCAGGCATCATGCCGACGCAACCCGCAGACCAACCGCACGTACAACACGTTCCACACCCGACTACCGCACATCCACGCGGCATCGAATCTCATCGCTGCTGACCTTCAAATGGGTCACCGAATGACTCCCGAGTCAGCGCGAAACGACTCCCAGAGAGAAGCGACTGCTACAGCCACGCGCGGAAGCGGCCTCTCGCTGGGCGTGCACGCGCTGACGTACCGGCTGGAGCGCATCCACCAAATCACCCACGCCAACCCCGCCGACCCGGCCCATCACCGTCAGGGCGTACAGCGCCACGCTCGACACCAGCTCGGCAGCACAACCGACCAGGGTGCCGGGGACTTCACCGGGCACGAAGCCCAACCAGCCTTATCCGCCGACGAGTACGGCGACCGTGGCCGCGAGCAAGGGCCAGGCTCCCCCATTGATCCGCGTCCGGATGCGCCAGGTCCTGCCGGGCCGGGGATCCCAGGGCCACACGGGCTGGCTCCTGTAGGGGAGTTGGTGCCGGAGATATGCCATCCGACCGTCCCCCTCCCACGCCTGGCTCACGCTGTGGAGGAATCCTTCCCCGCGCTCGACGCCGGAACCCACGGACCACCGCCGGGAACTCCGGGCTCCGCTCGGCCGACTACTGCACCGATGGTCCCTGCCTGAACACGCGCACTCACGGGTGCGTATCCCATCAAAAGCCCTCAAGGAACCGGGAGTTCCTCATGACCCAGAAGCAGTACAACGTCACCGGCATGACCTGCGAACACTGCGCGGCGAGTGTCAGAGAAGAGGTGTCCGAGGTGGCGGGCGTGAGCGAGGTCATGGTCGACATCGCCGCGAACTCCGTCACCGTGCACGGCACGGACCTCGACGACGCGCGGCTTCGCGCGGCCATCGTCGAGGCCGGGTACTCCGTCGCCGACTCGGTCGCCGCCTGACCGACCGGCCGAGCCGGCGTCCGGGCAGGACGACACCACCCGTCGTCCTGCCCGTCCCGGCTCACACGCCGGTCTCCAGCGCCTCGGTCAACTCCGCGTCAGGGGGCGCCTGATGGTCAAGGGCGATCACCGGTGAGCGGGCGGTCGATCACAGCCGTCCGCGCGTCGAACGCAACTGCCATCAGGGCATGGGTGAGCACCTCGCACAGCCCTCCGGAGGCGAGCGCGAGCAGCCCGGCCTGGTGGCGGATGTCGAGGTGGTTGGTCGGCTCGTCCAGGACCAGGACGTCCGGGTGCTGCGCGAACGCCCGGGTCAGCAGCACGCTGTTGGCGTTCATCACCGGGCAGGGCCGTGAAGTGGCGTCCTCGACCGCGAAGGCTGGCCCGTGCGGGATGCGCCCCGCCGCGACGGCCTCGCACGGTCAACTCGAAGTCACTCTCCCGCCTTTGCGGCAGAGGTGCCACATGCCGGGCCGACCAGGCCGGTGGTCCCGCCCTCGGCCACCGTCAGGTGCGCACCCGCCACGCCTACGTCCGACAACACAGCGGAGCCGGGACACCGAGCAGCGAGGTCACCACGCCAACGGGCAACTCCCTCGCGTCCATCGCCGTACGGCAGACGATGTCGATCTCCATCAGCACGGCTCCGAGGAGCCCGGAGAGGGGCAGCGGTCGGCGGTAGCAAACCGGATGCCGACGTACCGGCTCGTCGGCGAACCCCCCGCACCCTGCATCACCATCCCACTCCCAACTCGGATGTTTACAGGGTCAATTACTCAGATCGCCGCAACGGCGGGTTCGTCCTCCTCGGCCAGCAGGTCGGTCAAGGTGGCCCGGGCACGTGCCACGCGGGAGCGGACCGTGCCGATCGGGCAGTCGCTCGCCTCGGCCGCCTCCGCGTAGGGCAGGCCCAGCATCTGGGTGAGGATGAAGGCTTCGCGGCGCTCGTCCGGCAGCGAGGCCAGCAGGTCGAGCAGCGCCACGCCGTCGTCGAAGCCGGGCAGGTCGATCGGCTGAGCCAGCTCGATCGCCAGCTGCCAGTCCGGTACGTCGGACAGGCGGGGTCTGGCGGCGGCGTACCGGTAGCTGTCGATGACGGCCCGGCGGGCGATCGACAGCAGCCAGGTGCGCGCCGAGGAGCGGCCCTCGAAGCGATGCAGGCTGCCGAGCGCGCGCAGGAAGGTGTCCTGTGTCAGGTCGTCAGCGGCCTGTGGATCGCCGCAGAGATGGGCCACGTACCGCTGGACGTCGCGTTGCAGGGCCCGGACGAAGTGCTCGACCGCGTCCGCGTCACCGCTCCGTGCGGCCAGCGCCCACGCGGTGATCGCCTCGTCGGGAGATGCCGACTTCGTATCGCCTTTGCCGCGCGCAGCGGGCAGGGCAGGAGTGATCACCTGGAGTCCTTCTCGGTCATCCGTGATCCGGACCGAGGCACGCGGAATCGCGGGCGGTCCGGTGAGTGGGGTGAGACAGCCCTACGGCGCTTGCGCGGACGTACGGCCGTGGGCCGGGGCACGCCTCACGGGCCGCCTCGGGATACCGGCTGTCCTCAGACGACAGCGGTCCGCGGAGGCGGCCCCCGAGAGGTGATCGCGTGGACCAGGAGGAGACGACGCGGCGCCCGGTCCGACGAGAGGCGGCGCGCGCGAAGGCGCGGTCGGTTCGGAGGCACGGGTAGGGCGAGCAGCAGTCGTAGCGGAGACAGCAGCCGACCGGCCATGGCGCGCAGGATGCGGAACGCGGCCTTCTCGCCATGGGCCAGCCAGAGCCCGCACAGCAGCGCGGCGAGCAAGTGAGCGAGGAGCATGCCGGTCGAGGGCGTGTCACCGGCCGACGAGCCCGCCGTGGGCATGGTGTCCATGTGCCCCATGTCCATGGAGCCCGTCCGCATCGAGCCCATGTTCATGTTCGTGGCGGCCGTTGAACCCGACGCCGACTGGGCGAGCGAGAACGCCGAGTGGAGCACCGCCTGGGTGGCGAGCACGACCGTCACGATCAGCGGTAGCCCGCGCTCACGGCCCGTCAGGCACCAGCCCGTGGCACCGGCAGCGACGAGCCCGGCGGCCAGTGCACACGCGGGCACGTCGTTCCCGGACATCATGACGTGACCGAGGGAAGCGAGCACCACGCAGACGGCCGCGAACACCGCAGACCGTAACGCGCGAGAACACCACCCTGGCCTCATGGCGCCTCATCCTGGCACCGGGGCATCGCCTGTCACGTGATGGTGAGCAAACCCATAGCCGACCACACTCAATCCACAGCATGTGACCCAGGCCATAACAACAGGCTGGAACTCAATGGGAATCCCGACCGACTCTTTCCAGAGAGAGGGCCTATGGCGCTGGCCGGGGCAACAGCACCTTCCGTCCGCCTGCTGGTGGACGCCATACTCCAGACACGGGAACTCCTCGCCCGAGCCGTCGAACTGCGCGGGCGGCCTACACCCGCGGAGAGTTCCTTGCCTCCGCCGTACGGAATAGGTCGGAACTCGCGCGGACTGATGGCGCGCTTCACGCGAGGGACGCTTGCCGCCTGGATGAGCTGCTGTTCTGCCGACGGGTCTCCACCGGCAGAGCAACCCGCGTCACTCGGCCCGGGACCCGGCGGAGCGACTGCGCACCACGGCGAACGCTCCCGCCGCCAGCCCCAGCACACCCACGATCAGTCCGGCGATGCCGAGCCCGCGGGCCGTGGAGTCGTTGTCGGACGCGGTTGACTTGGAAGTTGCGGCACTGTTGTCGGAACTCTTGGAGGCCGTCGCCGAGGCAGCAGAGGTACTGCTCCCCTCGGCGTCCGCGCCCTTCGCGGTGAGCTTGAGGACCGGCGCCGGGTTCTCCGGCTCCTCGCCGCCCGTGGACTCCTCGATCCAGCGGACGACGTTGCCGTCGGAGTAGGTCTGCAACGCCTTGAAAGCCAACTGGTCGGTGTCGTCGGGCAGTTGGCCGAAGGCGACGTTGAAGTCCTCGTAGTGACCCGGGTCGACCTTGCCACCCGTCCAGGTGATCTCGGAAACGGCGTCGGTGATGGTGCCGTCGTCGGTCTTGATCGGGGTCTTCAACTTGGTGCTCGTGACCTTCGCGGTCCAGCCGTCCTGCGGGGAGACGAGGACACCGAGGACGGGGTGGTCGGTGGGCAGATAGACCTGGACCTTGGTGGTGCTGGCCTTGTCCTCCTCGTTGGGGACGCGGAAGGTGATGACTCCGTCCGTGGCGCCCTTGGCGTAGCTCTCGGGGTGGACGGTGACGTGCGCGGAGGCGGCCCCGGCGGCGGCCAGGACTCCGGCGGTGGCGAGGGCGGCGACGGTGCCTGCGCGGCGCAGGGTGGTGGTTCGATTCGCGGACATGACTGAGTGGATCTCCGTACTGGTGAAGGGATGTCGGGTTCAGTTCACGTACGACATCCCCGTCGGCGGTCCGCGCCGGTGAACGGCGTACCGCAGCCGCACCTGCCGGGTCACACCGGCGGGCCGTGCCGTCGGGCGCGGCACGTTCGCCCCGCCCCGCGTCCCTCGCGCTGCCTGCCACCAAGCGGCAAGCCCCGGCAGGAACTTGACCGCCCAGCGCAGCAGTGACCACAGCGCGGCCTCACCGCGCCGCAGCCACCAGGTGAGCACGAGGGCCGCTCCGACGTGGGCGGCGGTGGCGTGCGGTGTCATCGCGTGCGCGTGGTTCATGGACATGCCGGGCATGGCCATCGCAGTGCGAGGGCGAGCGGCGTCGAAGGCGAGGTGCAGACCGCCCTGGGCCGCCAGCGTCGCGCCGCCGATGCCGACCAACGAGCGCTCCCGACCGCCCAGCAGACAGCCGATCGCGGAGATCGGCAGGACTGCGGCGACCTGTACCCACACCGGTGGCGCCTCGCCCATGGCCAGCGCGTGTCCCCCGGCGGCCAGCAGCACGCACAGCACGGCGAACACCGCCGCGCGCAAGCTCCGTACCGCTGGGGACGCGCTCACGTTCGCCGGTGCGGCCGTGCGGTTCGAGGATCTCTCCCCTTGCCCGCGCATGCGCATCACCGTCCACGTACTACCTGGTCAGCCCTTCGTCTTCCTTACGAGTCGGATGCGGGTCCCGTTCAGTTCCCGGCTCGGCCGATGAATTCGATGCGGGCGGACGCGCGGGCGGGCGGAGCCCCCGACGGCCCCGCATTCGAGGCGTCAGTCCGCGTTGGCGGTCCTCGCGTTCCAGCGGTGTTCGACGTTGGCCAGGCGCCAGTAGGCGATGGCGCAGGCCCATACGGCGACGAAGAGGCCGACGATGATGTAGCCGACGTTGTCGAGGTCGATGCCGGAGATCCAGTCGGTGATGCCGTCGTGAAGGCCGAGGTTGTCGTGCAGGACGCTGACGAGTTCGATCGTGCCGATGATGAAGGCGACCGCGATGGACAAGCCGGTGATGGTGAGGTTGTAGTAGACCTTGCGGACCGGGTTGGAGAACGCCCAGTGGTAGGCGAAGTTCATGAAGCAGCCGTCGAGGGTGTCGAACAGGCTCATGCCCGCCGCGAACAGCAGGGGCAGGCACAGGATCGCGTACCAGGGCAGTCCGGCCGCTGCGCCGGAGCCGGCCATGACCATCAGGGCGACCTCGGTGGCGGTGTCGAAGCCCAGGCCGAACAGGACGCCGACGGGGTACATCTGACCCGGCCGCGTGATGGACCTCGTCAGCCGGCCCAGGATCCGGTTCATGAAGCCGCGGTTGGCGAGGTGCTTCTCCAGCTCGTGCTCGTCGAACTGGCCTGCGCGCATGGCCTTGAAGACCCGGTAGATCCCGGTGAGGGCGACCAGGTTGAGGGCCGCGATCAGGTAGAGAAAGGTGCCGGAGACGGTGGTGCCGATCAGGCCGAGCGTCACACGGGAGTCGGAGTCCTCGTTGAGCAGCGTGCCGGTCACCTTGGCGCCGGCCGCGATGAGCGAGGCCATCGCGACCACGATCGTCGAGTGGCCCAGCGCGAACCAGAAGCCGACCGACACCGGTCGCTTGCCGTCGGCCATGAGCTTGCGGGTGGTGTTGTCGATGGCCGCGATGTGGTCGGCGTCGAAGGCGTGCCGCATGCCGAGGGTGTAGGCGGTGATGCCGAGTCCCACGCCGAAGACCTGATGGCCGACGGTGTAGTGGTTCGGGGCGACCATCGCGATCAGGATCATGAAGGCCACGACATGCAGGGCCGCGATGACGGCGAGCAGAGCGCCGGTGCGGAGCCAGTCCCGGCGTTCCCAGCGCAGCGGCTGCGCGGCCGGTGTCCCGGTTGCGGTGGTCGGCGGGGACGGGTTTTCGGGCAAGGTCATGTTCGGGGCAGCCTCTCCAGCACCTCGTGGACGGGGTCGTCGTGCGGTGCCGTGGCCGGTCTCCTGGCTGACGGGTCGAACGTCTGCGCCGCCCGGCCTTCCCGGGCGCGACATGCGCCCAGTGGCCGCCCGGTCCCGGGTGGGAGCGGGGATGGTGCGGAGACTTCCCGATCACAGTGGCGAGGGCCGCTCCGGACTCCCGTGCCCGAACCTGATCGGACACAGTGCACCGGTCTTCCCGAACACCACGGCCGGATCAGGCTAGGTGTGACACATGGTCATCCACAAGTCTGCGCAATTGCGCAGGTGTTGCACTTCACACAGGGGCAGGGGCGAGGATGGGGGCATGCATCTGGTTCCGGAGAGTCGCGCGCATCGCCGTGCGATCGATGAGCACACGGTCTGCGAGGCCATCGAGGGCATCGGCGATGCCGCCCGCGTCAACGAGTGGGCCGCCCGTTTCTCCCTGCTGGGCGAGCCGAACAGGCTGTCCGTGCTGCTGGCCGTGCACCGGGCCGGGCCGATCGCCGTATCGGATCTGGCGCTGGCCACGGGAATCAGCGACACGTCCGTCTCCCAGATCCTGCGCCTGCTGCGGGCCTCGGGCACCGTCACCGCTGACAAGGACGGGCGTGTCGTCCGTTACCGGTTGACCGATCCCGGTATGGCGGCGCTGCTGGACTCCTCGCTTCCGCCGGAGCCTGCGGCCTGAGTCGTCTTCAACTGACCCGCGCCGACCACCCGTTCATCGAGCCGCCGTGCAGGTCGTACGGACGGTCGGCCGCGGTCCGCTTCGTGGTGCGCTC
The DNA here is from genome assembly GCF_000376565.1 of Streptomyces hokutonensis. Classification (GTDB taxonomy): domain Bacteria; phylum Actinomycetota; class Actinomycetes; order Streptomycetales; family Streptomycetaceae; genus Streptomyces; species Streptomyces hokutonensis. Next base: position 52,571 of record NZ_BARG01000100.1, read on the forward strand.
GCGACCCGACGCCCAAGTGACCGTACTCACACCGCGCCTTGGGAACTCACTCCTGTGCCGCCCCGACTCCTGTTGCGTCCATCCAGCAGGTCAGCGACCGCGCTCTTGACCTCTCCCCTGCTGATGCGACCCCGTCGTGAATCGGATGACGGATGCCTCACGGCGTCCCGGAGTTGGGGGTTTCGTGATCGCCGCGAGCGGACTGCGCTGGATCCTGAGCCTGATGTTCGCCGTGCCGGTCCTGTACGGGGTGTGGCGGATGGTTCTGCCCGCCACGGGACTGGCCGAGCGGGCGGATCACTTGTGGCACGCGGCGATGGGGGTGCTGATGATCGCCATGGCCTGGCCCTGGGGCATGGACCTGGCGGCGCTTCCGCAGGTGGTGTTGTTCTCGGTGGGCGGGTTGTGGTTCCTGGCGGCGGCCCCCTTCCGGACCGGTGGCCGTACAAGGCGCCGAGCGGTTCTCGCCGCCCTTCCGCACGGATTGATGATGGGCGCCATGGCCTGGATGGTGGCGGCGATGGAGTCCTCAGGCGGTATGTCCGGGCACACGGAGGCGGCCGGTGCGCATGACATGGCGGGAATGGACATGTCGGGCAGTTCCGGTCTGGCCGCCATGAGCCTGACCGGGACAGTGCCACAAGTGACGGCGGCGCTGTTCGCGGTGGTCCTTGGGGGTCTTGGTCTGTCCTGGCTGACCCATGCTCTCGACCGGACCAGGGAAAGAGGCACCGTCTCAGAACGTGAACAGCCGGACGGCGGGGCCGCGTTGGAGGCGGTAAGCCAGGGCGGGGCCCTGTCCCCGGCGTGCCATGCCGCGATGGCGTTGGGGATGGCCGTCATGTTCGCCCTGCTCGTGTGACGTCACACGGCGCCGGCATGTGGAGAGGGAGAGCGGTATGGACCTCTCGTCTCCGTCCCGCGCTTCCGTAGTTTTCGTCGGCTCCGGGCGGGGAGGAGTCGAAGGCGCGCCCACAGCCGTAGGGACGGCGGGCGGAGCACGTGGCGTCCAAGAGGGGTGGGACAATGTCCGAGGTACTCGGGACGTCCAGGACCGTTGCGGACGGGGCTTGGCCCTGGGAGCACCCCGCCACCGAAGCCCGGAGACTACGCACTGCACGTCGGCTTCTGAACGAGGCGTGGTCCTTGTCGGTGCTGACCACGGGGCTGCTCGCCAGTGGGTATGCCTGGCTGGGGTTCTTCGCCGGAGGCACAGCGGGGGCGCTGTTCGGTGGCTTCGTGGGACTTTCGACGAGCGCCTTGCTGCATCTGCTCGTCAGCCGGGCGGTGTCGGGTCCGCGTGGTCGTCGCCCTGCCGGGCCGGCGCTGCTCGGCCGCTCCACGACGGTACGGACGCCTGGAGGCGGCAGCAGCTCCGTCACCTGATCTGCCGCCTCCGGGGAGGTCGACCGGGGCTCGTCCCGGTCGTGCCGGTCAGCTTCCGGAGGTGGTCGCGGTCGTCGGCGAAGTGGGCGTACGGCGGCTCCGGTTGGCGCCGACGGCGAGGTCGACGACCAGGAAGATGGCCAGCGGGATGCCGAAAAGCGGGATCACCCAGCCGACCGCGGCCACCACGACGATGCCGATCGCCACGGTCCGGGAGGGCAGGCCGCGCCAGGCGCCCCGGGCGGGCGGGGTGCCGAGGAGGGCGCGGCGGTCGGCGCGGGTGGGGCGGCGCTGCCACCACATGCGGTAGCCCCAGAGGATGACGGAGATCAGGCCGATGGTCAGGAGGGCCAGTGCGATCTGGTTGGAGATGCCGAACAGGGTGCCCATGTGGGCGTTGATGCCCCAGCGGGTCAGTTTGGACAGCACCGGCCAGTCGGCGAAGTTCACCCGGTCGACGACGGTGTCGGTCGAGGCGTCGACGGCGACGCTGTCCCGGCCGACCGGCCACAGGTTGCGGGTCTGCGTCACGGTCCATGCGGTGGTGCCGTCCGCCGGTACGGCTATCTCCACCGTGCCGCTCAGACCGTCGCCCCGGGCCGCTTTGAGCACACCGTCGATCTCGCTCGGGTCGACGCTCTTCGCGGCGGCGGAACCCTTCGCCTCGGTCAGGGTGGTGGACACCCCGGGCGTGCCGGAGCGCAGCGCGTCCAGGGCCTCGCCGAAGTTCGCGCCGGCGTAGCGGGACCAGGTCAGACCAGTGGCGGAGAGACCCAGCAGACCGATGGCGAGCCACACGCCGGTCACGGCGTGCCAGTTGCGTGTGCGCCGTACGCCCTTCTTCGTGCCCCGTTCCGGCAGGAGCAGACGCCGCGCGCTCCGGTTGCCGCGCTGACGGCGCCACCACAGGATCAGGCCACCGAGGACGAGGACCCACAGCCAGCTCGCGGCGATCTCGGAGTAGTACCGGCCGACCGTTCCAAGGTGCAGGTTGCGGTGGAAGGCGTCCAACCATGTCTTGACGGGCGTGTCGGCATACCAGGTGGTCAACTGCCCGCGCACCTTGCCCGTGTACGGGTCGACGTAGACGGTGTGCGCCTTCTCCCCGAGTTGGGGCAGGGCGAAGTCCACCTGGGTGGTGTCGTCGCCGCTGCCGGGGCGTACGGCGGTCAGGGTCCCCGTCGGGTGTTCCGCCCGTGCGGCGGCCACCTGCTCCGACAGGGGCAGGACACTGCCACCGGCGTGGGAGACGTGCAGCTCCTTGCCGTAGACGAACGAGTCCAGCTGGGGCGTGAACGTGTAGAGCAGGCCGGTCACGGCCGCGACGAGCAGGAACGGCGCCACCAGGACGCCGGCGTAGAAGTGCAGCCGCAACAGCAGCGCGCCGAAGCCGCCCTGCCGACGGCCCGGGGCAGCGGTCTCGGTGACGGTCGTGATCGGCGCTGCCGCTGGTTGCTCTTTGATCGCTCCGCCTGGTTCGGACAGGCCGGGGGTATCGGAGTTGACGGACATCAATCCCACCTCGTGCGGTGTCGGCGGTGCGCGAGGCACCGGGATCCGTGCAGGAATCGACGCCCGCTCGATGTGAGTCCCCGCGGCATCGCTCCACGGCCCGCATTCGGCCGCTGCGTTGAAACAGTCGGATGGGCGGGCCTTTGAGTTCCCGCCCGCTCCGTGAATTCGGCGGCGTGGACGCCCATTTCCTCTGACAGCGGGCCGCGCGAGGGGATGCGTCGAACCGGGCCGGAGACCCCCTCTCCGGCCCGGCGCCCCAAGGGCGGGCCTCACCTCACCCGGTGCCGCTCTCCTCCAGGACTCTCCGGCGGCGCAGGCCGCGGACGGTGAGGAATCCTCCGCCCGCCACCACGGCGGCGCCACCCGCCAGGACGGTCACCCCCGTGGTGCGGCCGAGGCCGAGGAAGGTGTCGGACGTCCCCGTGTCGGGGGCCGGCAGGCTCAAGTGCGCGCAGAGGGAAGGGGTGTCGGCGGGCTTGGTGCCGTCGACGGCCTCGAACTGGAAGGAGTTGGTCTGGGCGTCGCCGTCGCCCGCCGTGATCGAGTACGTGAGCGTGATGATCCCCGCGGGCAGCGGGGAGACGGCGGCGCAGGCCGTGGTGGTGTCGGTGACGACCGGTTGTCCCACCGGTATGGCGTGGCCGTCGGGTCCGACCATGCTGATGTTCGGCGCGATGCCGACCGTCAGGTTGTTGAAGGTCAGCCGGACCACGCTGGTTCCGGCACCGACCTTGGCGCCGGGGGCTGGTGCCGCGTCCTTCAGCGCGGTGTGGGCGTACGCGGGTGTGCCGCACAGGAGTAGCAGTACACCCGCCCAGCCGAGCGGCGCGGCCGTCGCTTTCAGAAGTCGAAGTCGGCGCATGCGATCCGGTTGTCCTGTGCCTCGTTGGGGTGGATCACGATTGCGACCGCGCCCTTGCCGGTCTTGCGGGAGTTGTTGACCGTCGTCATGCCCGTACCCGACTTGTCGGCGGTGAACATGAGGTGGATCTCGTTCGGGGGCATGGCCGGGCCGCCCTTCTCGAACTGGAAGTGCTCCCCTCCGTTGTCGGCGGAGCAGTGCTGGGCGTGCAGGTGCGCCATGTAGACGTGGCCGGGCTTGAGGCCGGTCAGGGAGACGGTGACCGTGGTGCCCTTGGAGCCCTGGGCCAGCCAGGCCGTGCCCTTGACGTTGTCCATGCCCGGCGGGCGGGTGTCGAGCATCTTGAAGGTGCCCTTCACCACGCTCGCGCCGGAGATCTTGTAGGCGGGCGTGGCCGAGGGGTCCCCCATCGCCATGCCGGACATCCCGTCCATGCCGTGGGCGGAGGACGAGGCGGACGACGCGGTCTTGGCGGAGGTGTGGTCGGCCGTATGGCCTCCGCAGCCGGTGGCGAGGGCCGTCGCGGCAGCTACCAGGGCAGCGCAAGCGGTAAGTCGGTTCCTGCGGTGGGTGGTTCGGGGCGTCAGCGCGTCGCCCGACGTGGATGCGCGGACAAGTCTGTTGTGGTGCATGGGATTCCCGATCGATCAGCGGAGCGGAGAGCATGCGCCGTCGCTGCGCACAGGCAGGCGGGCGTGCTCCGGGCCGGGTGGAGGAGCCGGCATACGCAAGCGCGTACGCCGATCCAGGGAATGAACCGGCCCTGACCAACGCCGGGAAACCACAAGGGAGTTCAGGGCATCAGGCGAACAGCAACGGGCCGGGTGACAGGCGCGGGAGCGCCGAACCGGTCCTGGGTGGCCCTCTGCGGATGACGGCGTGTTTCAGTACGGCGGAGACCGTCGGCTGAACTTCCGCCGCGCCCACCGCGGTTCGACCCGTGAGGTTGCGGACTTCGCGCACCGTGCGCGCCAGCATGCGACGGACACGCCGAAGCGGCGCGAACAGCGCCACGGCCAGGGCTCGGCCGAGCCGGTAGGCCGCCGTCTCACCGCGCCAGAGCCAGAGTCCGCATACGACAGCGGCCAGCAGATGGGCCAGGAACATCCCGGTGGAGCCGTGCCGCGCCATGACGGACTCCAGCGGCAGCATGCCCGCCGTGCCCTTTGTCCCGGCGCCCTGCATCACCATGCCCGAACCCGAGTGGCCCATGTCCATCACCATGCCGGAAGGGGAGAACCCCATCCCGTGGTCCATGCCAGGAGCCGCTTCCGTCGCCGGCACGCCGACGAGCGAGTGGGCCGCGTCGAACAGCAGGTGCAGCAGCCCCTGAGCAACGGCCGTCGCCCCGACCACAGTTGCGGCACCGCGTTCGCGGCCGGTCAGCCACCAGGCGCCCGTCGCCGTCCCGGTGAACGCCAGGACCAGCGTCCACCACGGCGGGAGATCACCGGACATCACGGCGTGCCCCAGTGCCGTGGTCACCACGCAGACAGCCGCGAAGACGGCCGCCCGCAGCGGACGCAGAGTGCCGACGCTCTCCGCGGTCCACGCCGTGCGGGTCCCCCGGCGTGTTCCGCCGCCGCGGCACCTCCGGGGCATCGCACAACTCCTCGAACCGATGGGCTTCTTGGTTCCTTACGGGCGGGAGCAACCCTGCGTTCACACCTGGGAGTTCACACCTCGGAGTTCGTCTCTTTCACAACGGCACGAGCGGTACTAGCGTCGGCGGAGTACACCCCGCTTTTCCCTCATCCTTGGGGTTGTCATGATCCGCACCCGTGAACTCATCGAAAGTGTCACCAGCGAGAGCATCCTCGGCGGCGAGGTGCTGGCCGAGGCCATCGACGTACTCGCCGCCTGCGAGACAGCCGTCACCGCATGCGCGACGGGCATGCTCGCCGAGAAGGACGCCGACGGGCTGCGCACGGCCATCGACCAGGACCTGGACTGCGCCGACGTCACCGCCACGACCCGCCGGATCCTGACCCGCCACAGCAGCCACGACCCGGCGCTGCTCACCGCCCAGGTCGAAGTCTGTCTCATCGCCTGTCAGCGCAGCCACGACCTGTGCGGCGGACACGCCGAGCACCACGAGCACTGCCGTATCTGCGCCGAGGCCACCGGCCACGCCGCCGACGCCTGCAGGGACGTACTCACAGCCGTACGTACCTGAAGCCCGTGAGGTCAGTCCCGCGAGGGTGGTGACGGCGGGCGCCCGGACACCGCCCGCTCCACCAGCAGGTACAGCAGCCCGCTGACCACGAGGCCGAACAGGCAGCCGATGACGGCACCGACGATGCCCGCAATCACCTCGCCCAACCAGCCGTAGCCTCCGGCCAGCACCGCAACGGTGGTGGCGGGCAGCAGCCACGCCGAGCCGTCGCTCGCTGTCCTGCCCCTGCTTGGTTGCTGGTCCCAGGGCCACACCGCGTGCGGCCCGTTCCGCCGAGTGCGTGCCATCGGTCAGGCGATGGCTATGCCGTCCAGCTTGCCGGCCTTCGCCTCCTCCACCAGAGACGCGAACTGCTCGACGCTCATCTGGACGCGCTGGCCGAAGTCGTCGGTGAGCAGGACGCGGCGCTCCGCGGACGCGCTCGGGTCGACGAAGAGTTGCGGACAGCCGCAGTTGCAGTTCCCGCAGAAGGTCGCCAGCGGTTCCAGGCCGTTGATGTCGCTCATCGTGCACTGCCTTTCGGGGGGATTCGGGCGGCCGAAGGCGTGTCGATTACCTGGGGCCCGGTACAGCCCTGGGCATACCCCCGGGCGCACGACGCGACGCGCCCGCGCGCAGAGGGCCGGAGGCTCGGTCCTGTGCCGCCATGCGCCTGTTCACTCCCGATGCTTCCGTTTCATCGCGCGTCTCGGGAATCAACTCCGCTTCCTCTACGACTACATGAGGGGGTGTCATTTGATTCGCTGACGAGGGGTGGTGCGGACGCAGGGAGGCCGGTTGCGCAGTCACCGAGCAGCAGGCCGCCTGAGGCCGCGTCACCACCACCGTCACACGGCTGTTCACACCATCGTCAGGAGCATCACGGCGGTGATGCCCGCCATGGCGATGCGGGCCACCGGAACAGCCTCTGCGCGCGACGATGCGTCCGAGACCACCTGCCGCCACAGGATGACGGCCATGGACAGGATGAAGTAGAGCGCCAGGGCGGCGCAGGCGATCGCCCATCCGGAGACCGTCCTGGCCATCGTCATGCCCGGGTGCGCGTGGACCGGATTCGCGGACCGCATGGCCAACACCATGCACACCATGGCTCCGCAGGCCACCGCGTGCTGGAACCAGTGCGCTCCCCCGTGCCGGTGGTCCGGGCGCACGGCCTGACGCGCTCCGGCCGCCGCGCACGCAACTCCCGCGAGCACGAACACGACCGGCCACCAGCCCACCGCGATGAACACGCCCACGGTCGCGGGGCACACCATCGCGGCCATGCACGCGCTCATCAGTACGTCGGCCGCCACGCCGGACCGTGAGAAGGCGCGGTGACCCGCGAGGCGAGGCAGCTCGGAGGCGCCCATCGCGAGCGCCATGCCCGCGGCCACCCATGCGATCAGTCCGAGGTCCACGGCAGTCCTCCTTCACCGGCCGGGAAAGCAGGACGTGTTGAGGCTGCCCGAAGCCACCGCCAAGGAACCCCGGTCGGCCGTCGCGGTGGAGGCTAGGGTGGGGGCGTGAGCGACACTCTGACCATCGGTGTGCTGCTGTTCGACGATGTCGAGGAACTCGACGTGGTCGGCCCGTGGGAGGTGCTCGGATTCTGGGCGTCCCACATCGCGTCACATCCCGTGCGCATGCTGGCCGTTGGACCGGAGGCCGGAGTGGTGCGCGGTTCAAAGGGGCTGGGGCTCGTCGCCGACCACACCGCGACCGACGTGCCGGCGTTCGACATCCTCGTCCACCCCGGCGGCACCGGCACGCGCGCCCTGGTCAAGGACCCGGCGCACCTGGAGTGGCTGCGGCACCTTCATACGCAGGGCACCGTGCTGGCGAGCGTGTGCACCGGCTCGCTGGTGCTCGCCGCCGCCGGTCTGCTGGCGGACCGCCCGGCGACCACGCACCGGGACTACCTCGACAGGCTCGCGAAGATCGACCCGTCGGTCGACGTACGGACGCGGGAGCGGTATGTGGACGACGGCGACATCGTCACCAGCGCCGGGGTGTCCGCCGGCATCGACATGGCTCTGCATCTGGTCGCACGCTACGGCGGGGCCGAGGCGAGTGAGCTGACCCGGGCCGGGATCCAGTATGAGGCCCCGGAGCCCGTGGCGGATTCCGGGGCCTGACCGAGGGGGTCAGCGGGCGGCGGTCTCGGCGTCAGCGGGGTCGGCCACCTCCAACTCGTCGCGGGCGAGCGGCTGGGCGTCGTAGGTGATGCGGATGACGCCGTCGGCGTGCCGCTCCGCGCTCGCCCGTACGCCGAAGACCTCCCTGAGGATCCCCGGGGTCAGCACGTCCAGTACCGGCCCGGCGGCCACCACGGCCCCCTCGTGCAGGACGACGAGGTGGTCGCAGAGGCGGGCGGCTAGGTCGAGGTCGTGCAGGACCGCCAGCGTGGTGATCCCGGTGGCGCGGATCAGGTCCAGCAGCTCGAACCGGGCGCGGATGTCGAGGTGGTTGGTGAGTTCGTCCAGGACGAGGAGTTGGGCGCTCTGTGCCAACGCCCTTGCCAGCAGGACGCGTTGGCGTTCCCCGCCGGACAGAGAGGCGTAGTCACGGTCTTCGTACGGTCGTACGCCGCAGTGGTCGATGGCCTCCTGTACGGCCCGGTGGTCCTCGGCTCCGTCGCGTCCCAGCAGGCCGTGGTGCGGGGCGCGGCCCAGGGCGACGATCTCCGCGACGGTCAGGCCGGTGGTGTTGCCGGTGGCGTCCTGGAGGACCGCGGCCGTACGGCGGGCCGCGGCACGGGCGGACAGCGTCCACACGTCGTCCTCGCCGACCCTGACCACTCCGTCCGCAGGGCGGAGCGAACGGTAGACGGCGCGCAACAGGGTTGATTTGCCGCTGCCGTTGGGGCCGACCAGGCCGACGATGTCGCCCTTGCGGGCCTCAAGGCTCACGCCGTGCAGGATCGGCCTGCGGTCCAGGGTGATGCGGAGCTGGTCGACGGTGAGTCTCATGGCTTCAGTCCAGACCCTTGTTGTGGCGCAGCAGCCACAGGAAGAAGGGGGCGCCGAGGAGGGCGGTGAGGATGCCGAGCGGCAGTTCGTTGGGGCGGTTGAGGGTGCGGGAGAGCAGGTCGACGAGGACCAGGTAGACCGAGCCCAACAGGGCTGTCAGGGGCAGGAGTCGGCGGTGGTCGGCGCCGGTGGTGAGGCGGACGAGGTGAGGGATCATCAGGCCGACGAAGCCGATGCTGCCGGCGACGGCAATGACGGTTCCGGTCAGCAGCGCGCTGAGCACCAGGAGTACGGCGCGCAGCCGGTTGACGTCGACGCCGAGCGCGGTGGCGGACTCGTCGCCTGCCAACAGGACGTTGAGCCGCCGCCCGAAGAGCGTCAGGAGCGCGGTGGTGACCAGCACGACCACCGTGACCGTGGGGAGTTGGTCCCACTGGGCGCCGGCCACGCTGCCCAGCATCCAGAACATGACCGTGCGCAACTCGGTGGGCGTCGCCTGGAGTTGGACGAAACTGGTCGCCGAGAGGAAGACATAGCCGACGGCGACCCCCGCCAACACCAGCCGGGTCGGCGCGAGTCGGCCTTGTCGCTGTCCGAGGGCGAAGACCAGCGCGCCCGCCACCACCGCGCCGATGAAGGCCGCCGCCGACACCCCGAGCCCGGCCAGCGCGGCACCGCCGCCCAGGGTGATGACGAGGACCGCGCCGAGCGTGGCGCCGTAGGAGAAGCCCAGCACGATGGGGTCGGCCAGCGGGTTGGACACCACGGTCTGCAGCACCGCGCCCGACACGGCCAGGGCCGCGCCGACCAGGGCGGCCAACACCACCCGGGGCGTGCGGAAGTTCCAGACGATCTGGTCGAGCGCCGGATCACTCGGTGGCTTCCCCGCGCCGGTGACGTGGTGCAGGACGATCGCCCACACGTCACCGAGCGGGATGGTGACCGCGCCGATGCTGATCGCCACGATCATCGTGGCGGTCAGGGCGACGGGCAGCAGGGTGAACGCGAGGGTGATCTTCAGCCGGCCGGGTCGGCTCAGAAGGCGTCCGGGTGGAGGG
>NZ_BARG01000099.1 GCF_000376565.1 Streptomyces hokutonensis
TGCACCAACGCGTCGGCCGCGTCGACGACCTTGAAGTAGACGACCGCGTCCACCCGGACCGTCACGTTGTCACGGGTGATGCCCTCCTGCGCGGGCACCGGCATCGTCACGATCTGCATGTTGACCTTGCGGAGCTTGTCCACGAACGGGACGACCATGGTGAACCCGGGCCCGCGCACGTCCGACCGAAGCCTGCCGAGCCGGAACACCACACCCCGCTCGTACTGTTTGACGACTCGCGCCGCCGCCATCGCGTACACCGCTCCGACGGACGCGAGCGTCACTCCCGCCGCCACCAGCTCCTCGACCATCACGGCCCCCAGGGTCCGACGTGGGCGCATCAGGTGCCTGCTCCGATACCACGAAGGTAACTCCGCGCTCCGCACAAGAGCGAGCCCCCGCACGCCAGTTGCGTACGGGGGCTCACCCGCTGCCGGCTGCAGTCCGGAGCGGAGGACGTTCAGGCGGGCGTCAGCCGACGCTCACGCCGTAGTAGCTCAGCGCCTCGGTGACCGGCTGGAAGAAGGTCGTGCCGCCGGAGGTGCAGTCGCCGCTGCCGCCCGAGGTCAGACCGTAGGCCACGGTGCCGGCGTACAGCGGACCGCCGCTGTCGCCGCCTTCGGCGCAGACGGTGGTCTGGATCATCTGGTACACGATGTCGCCGCTGCCGTAGTTGACGGTGGCGTTCAGGGCGGTGACCCGGCCGCTGTGCGTGCCGGTGGTGGAGCCGCGCCGGTAGACGGTCGTGCCCACGGCCGGGGTGGCGGCGCTGGAGATGGTCTGGCTGCCGACCGCGCTCGGGTGGGCGATCGACGTGTTGGTGTACCTGACCAGCGCGAAGTCGTTGGTCGGGAAGCTGTAGCCGACGTTCGTGCCCAGTGTCGTGGTGTGCCCGGAGTTGGAGTACCAGGTGGAGGCGACCTCACCGCAGTGCCCGGCGGTCAGGAAGTAGTAGGTGCTCCCGCTGTGCACGTTGAAGCCGAGCGAGCAGCGGTAGGCGCCGCCGTAGATGGCGTCGCCGCCGGTGATCAGCTTCTTGAACTGGCCGGCCGTGTGCTTGATGGTGAGCGCGCCGGCGGTGCTGCCCGCCTGCGACTTGATCTTCGCGATCTCGGCCTGGGAGACCGTGCTGTCGACGGTGACGACGACACGGTTCGTCTTGGCGTCGACCGCCCAGGCGGTGCCCGGGACATCGGCCTTGAGCACGGACGAGTTGGCCGCGGAGAGCTGGGTCGCGCTGAACGTCTGGGCTTCGCTCGCGTTCGCGGTGGGGACGGCGAACGCTGCAGCGGCGACGAATCCGGTGGCCACGGCGATCAGCCCGGCCCGTCTCGCGATTCCGCTGCGGGGGGTGGTGCGCTTGATCCTCACGTTTCGTTCCCTCCTAGGGGAATTCGGGGGCCCGCGTGGGGTCGGGGCCCGTGAGGCGCAGTCGGGGGCGGGCGTCCGGTTTTCGAACAAGCCGTGTCCCTGACAAGCGCTGTGGGGGAGTATTCGGCTGCGCGGCCAAGGGGCGCAAGGGCGCCTTTCGGCCGTGCAGCCTTCAACTGGCCCACGATCTACGCGAGTTGATCACCCCGCCGCCGACAGCCACATCCCCGTCCACCAGGGCCGATGGCCCGTCTAGCGAAGGGTGCGCTCCCCCGCCTCGATCGCGACGCCCAGCGTATTCCCCGGCGGCGGGAAAGGGCAGATGAAATGGTCGGCGAACGCGCACGGCGGGAGCACCGCCCGGTTGAGGTCGACCGTCGTGCGCCCCTCCGCATCGGGCGCGTCCGGATACAGGAAGCGGAACCGGTAACTGCTGTCCCCGCTCGTGGAGTCGGCGAACACCGCCCACAACCTGCCGTCGTCCTGCACCGCGACCTGGAGCGTCACCTCCAACCCGTCGAGCCGGAAGGCGAGTTCACCGGAGAGCCCGAGCCCGCGCCGGACACCGTCCGCCGCGTCGACCCGCACGACGCGCCAGGAGTCGTACGGTGTGAAGCGCCCCGGCACCGAGAAGCGCGGGTCGTAAGGCGTGGTCTCGATGCCCCGGAAGGCGCGGCGCGCGGCCGAGTCGGGGTCGTAGTCACGCACGCCCCAGTTGCCCTCGCGGACCAGGACGACCAGCCGGCGCCCGCCGAGGCCGACGCGGGCCGCGTCCACCGGGCCGGTGTCGGCGCCGAGGCGGACCGAGCCGGTGAAGGGTTTCCCGTCGAGGGTCGGTCCGTCCTCCGGCGCACTGAGGACGACCGCGTCACCGTCGAGGAGCCACACCCCGGGGATGCCCGGAAGGCGCCCGTCCGGATGGTCCTCCAGCCAGTGCGTGCCGGTCAGGGCGAGCGGGCCGTAGGGCGCGGACACCGACTCGACCCGGTGCTCGTGCCACTGCTTCCACTCGACCACCGCGTCCGACGACATCCCGGTCACCCCTTCCCTCCCGGCTCGGCGAGCCCGAGGTGTGAGCGCAGGGTGGCGCCCCGGTATTCCGTGCGGAACGCGCCGCGTTCCTGGAGCAGCGGCACCACCCGGTCCACGAACTCGTCGAGCCCGCCCGGCGTGAGATGCGGTACCAGGATGAAGCCGTCGGCGGCGTCCTGCCGTACGAATGTCTCCAGTTCCGCGGCGACCGCCTCGGGGGTGCCGATGAAGGACTGCCGGCCGCTCGCCTCGATCACGGTCTGCCGGATGGACAGGCCCTTCTGCCGGGACAGCGCCCGCCATTTCTCGGCCGTCGCGACGCTGTCGCCGCGCCGGGTCCGCCCCTGGGTGAGCGAGGGGTCCGGCTCCGGGTCGAAGTCAGGGAACGGTCCGTCGGGGTCGTAGGAGGAGAGGTCCGTGCCCCAGATCTGCTCCACGGCGAGGATCGCGTTCTGCGGGGAGACCTGCTGCCGCCGGATCTCGGCGGCCCGCTCCTGCGCCTCGGCCGCCGTGTCGCCGAGGACGACGGTGACCCCCGGCATGATCTTGAGATCGTCCGCGCTACGGCCGTACTTCGCGAGGCGTGCCTTCACGTCGGCGTAGAAGGCGCGGCCGTCCTCCAGTGTGCCGTGCCGCGTGAAGATCACGTCGGCCGATCGGGCCGCGAACTCCCGGCCCTCCCCCGAGTCCCCGGCCTGGATGACGACCGGGTGCCCCTGCGGTGAGCGCGGGACGGTGAACTCGCCCGCGACGTCGAAGTGTTGACCCTTGTGGGCGAAGGGGCGGGAGAGTCCGTCCGGGGTCCAGGAGTCCCACAACTCCCGTGCTACGGCTACGAATTCGGCCGCGCGCGTGTAGCGGTCGGCGCGGTCGAGGTAGCCCCCGCGGCGGAAGTTCTCGCCGGTGAAGGCGTCGGAGGAGGTCACCACGTTCCAGGCCGCCCGGCCGCCGCTGAGATGGTCCAACGTGGCCAGTCTGCGGGCGAGTTCGTAGGGCTCGTTGAAGGTGGCGTTGACCGTGGCGGCGAGACCGATCCGCTCGGTGACGGCGGCGAGCGCGTTCAGGACCGTGAGGGACTCCGGCCGTCCCACCACGTCCAGGTCGTGGATACGGCCCTTGTGTTCGCGCAGCCGCAGCCCCTCGGCGAGGAAGAAGAAGTCGAAGAGGCCGCGTTCGGCGGTGCGGGCGAGGTGCTCGAAGGAGGAGAAGGCGATCTGGGACTTCGACCGCGGATCGGCCCACACGGTCGTGCTGTTGACACCGGGGAAGTGCGCCGCCAGATGGATCTGCTTACGGGGCCGTACGGTCATGACGCTCCCCCGGTCACGGCGTACCGGTTGGCGGGCCGGGCCAGGCCCAGGTGCTCGCGGAGCGTGCTGCCCGGGTAGAACGTGCGGAACAGGCCCCGGTGTTGGAGCAGCGCGACCGTGCCGTTGACCAGCCGTTCCAGGTCGCGGCGGGGTTCGACGGGCGTGAGGTGGAAGCCGTCGACGGTACGGTCGCCGTGCCACCAGGCCGCGATCAGTTCGGCGAGGTCGACCGGGCCGCCCCGGTACAGCGGGCCGTGCGCGGTCTGCCGGGGGCCGCCCCCGCCGTGGCCCGGCTCGGCCGCGTGCTCGCCGTCGCCGAGGTCGACGACCAGGCTCACCAGGACCCGCAGGGTGTCGGGATCGCGCCCGAACTTCTCGGCGGACGCGCGCAGTTCGGCCCGTACGGCGCCGGCCTGCGCGGAACTCGCCGCGCGGACGAGGGCCACGTCGGCGTACCGGGCGGCCGTCCGCCGGGCCTGGCCCTCGGTGGCGTCGACCACGCGGACCGGGTGGCCCTGCGGGGGTCTGGGCACGATCGAGGGGCCCTTGACGGAGAACTCGGAGCCGGCGAAGTCGACGTGGTGCAGCTTGTCGCGGTCGACGAAGCGGCCGGTCGCGGTGTCCCGGATCTCGGCGTCGTCCTCCCAGCTGTCCCACAACTCGGCGGCCACCTCGGCGACTTCGCCCGCCTCCTGCCACAGCGCGTCGGCGGGCGCGGCATGGCGGCGGCCGAAGAGCCGGGCCTCGCCCTCGGTGGTCGACACGTCGATCCGCCAGCCGGCCCGGCCCCGGCTGACCCAGTCGAGGGTCGCGACCGCCGCCTGGACGTGGAAGGGCTCGGTGTGGGTGACGGTCACGGTGGGCACCAGGCCGATCCGGCCGGTCGCCGGGGCGACCCGGGACAGCACGGCGAGGGCGTCGGGGCCGGGGCGCGCGAAGGTGTCGTCGAGCGTCACGAAGTCGAGGCCGCCGCTCTCGGCGAGCCGCGCCAACTCGACGTAGGAGTCGGCGTCATAAGCCGACCGCTGGTCGACGGCGGCGGCCAGATGCAGGCCCCGGCCGTGCGAGGAGGTCATGGGAGGGAAGCCTTCCTGTCGTTCGGGAGCACCTCGGAGAGGGCCAAGTCCTCGATGAAGCCCGGGACTTCACCGATCTGCTCGGGGCTGGGGGGTGTCGTTCGGATCGCCTCGGATCAGGCCGCGGCGCATGGTGCGGTGCATCGCAAGGCGGAGCATGACCCGCGTACTGGGCGTACTCGGGTGATGCGACAACGCCGCGAGGTGCCGTGCCAGGCGTCGCGGACCCGAGGCGGTCCGGACGACACCCCCCTACGCGGCGGCCCGACACGCGAGGTCCCGAAGAAATGCCAGTACGGCCCGGGCGGTGGCGTCGTTCTGCCGGAAGGCCGGGCCGCCGGTGCGCGGGCGGGTGAAGGCACCGGGGGTGCGGACTTCGGTGTAGGGGCCGAGCGCGAAGCGCCGGGGGTGCGGGCGTCCGGCCGCGTCGAGGATCCGGCCGTCGGCGCGGTCCACCCGCAGCAGCCCCTCCGGGGTCTCCACGGCTCCGTCGGCGTGCAGTTCGCGCAGCAGCGGGTCGAGGGCGCGCCCGACGGTGGGCTCGGGCAGCCGCGCCTCGACGAGCGCCCGCGCCTCGACGGTGGCGCCCGGCACGGTCGGACTGGACGCCCGGAACACCCCGCCCTCGGCGGTCACGGCCATGTCCGCGCCGACGAACCGCACCACGCCGGCCCGGGACAGCGCGAGCAGCTGGCGCAGCCGGGGTCCCGGCGGCCCGGAGGCGAGATAGCTGAAGAAGCCGTGCCACCAGGGCCCGACGTCACCGAGCCGGATCAACTGCCCGTAGACGGAGAGCAGTCCGAGGAAGACCGCCAAGTCCGGGCTGTGGGAGGAATCGTGACGGCGGCTCAGATCGTCCTCGACATAGGCCCGCAGGCCCTCCTGGAACGCCTCCGGCGACGGATACCGCACCCCGTCCAGCGGACGGTCCAGCGCCGCGAGGTCGAGCCGGTCGGCGGGGTCGGGCACGGCGGACGCCACGAGCGCCTCGCGCTCCGCCGCCTCCCCGGCCGCGTACTTCTCCTCGAAGTCGGTCCAGGCGATCGCCGTCCGCTCGGGGTGCACACCGAACAGCCGGTGGTAGTGCGCGAACCCCAACTCCTTCTCGACCAGCGGCCATACGTCCCGCCGGAAGTCGAAGCCCCCCGGCCGCGCGAGCAGCGCGTCCACCTCGGCGGGCCCGAAGAACCGTGGCAGCGGCGGCCGTTCACCGGTCCACTCGTAACCGATCTTCGAGTGGTACGGCACTCCGCGCCGCGAGCCGACGTACAGCACCGGCTCCTGCCCCGAGGGGAGGTAGGTGTCGCCGTCGTAACGCCCGCCCCGCCCCTCGGTGAGCAGCACCATCAGGTCGACGAAGGCGAGCCCGAAGCCGCGGACGATGACGCTCTCGCCGGGCGCGAGGGAGGTGAGGTCGCTGTCGGCGGTGAAGTCGGGCGGCAGGTGGACCAGGTCGTGGGCGCGGGCGTAGGCCGCCAACTCACGCTGCTCGTCGTCGAGTTCGGCGTCGAGGTGGCCGATCGCGAGAACGACGAGGTCGGCGAGGAGCGGGCGTGGACGGCCCTCCAGCCACACCTGCTGGCGGCCCTCGCGCGGACCGTTCACCCGCAGGGCGCGCCGCTGGTGGTGGTGGACGGTGACGCCCGGCGGCAGCGCGGCCACGGCCTCCTCGTGCACCCAGCGCAGATAGGCGCCCTGGAGCTGCCGGTCGGCGAAGGTGGAGCCCTCGATCTCCGCCCATTCGTGCAGCGTGGGACCGGGGCGTACCGGGCCGTCCATGACCACCGTCTCGTCGGTGAACATGGTGACGTCCTCGGCGTGCGAGTTCATCCACAGCAGCGGCGACTGGGCCGCGCGCCAGATGCGTCCGGCGCCCGGCGGATGCGGGTCGACGAGGTGGATGTCGAGACCCGCGATGCCCGAACCGGCGTACAGCTCCGGCGCGTTGGCGGCGATGCGCTCGATGAGACCGGTCCCCCGCGGCCCGGCTCCGACGATCACGAGTGAGGACCTGGTGCCCGGGGCGGCGGATACGGGTGTGGGTATGTCGGAAGGCATGCGAAGACTCCGTGACGTGAGCAACACGGGCGAATGCCTTCACACAGGGCGCCTCGCGGCGCCGTACGGCCGAGCCCCTCAGCAGGGCCGTCCACCGACTGTACGGCGCCGTTTCCCCTCACTGTCAAGGAAGTCCACACTGTGAGCAGTACGTCTCATCTCGGTTGACGCCCCACCGGATGCCTGTTCCACTTGTCCCATGCATCCGCAGCAGTGGCTGGTCAAGCGCTCCCACATCGACCTCGGTCGAGTGTGGTCCTCCTCCTGTTGAGCTGACCCACTGCGCGTCCCGGTCGCCGGAATCTCCCGACCGTGCGCCTCACGCGTTCTTCCGCTCCACCCGCTCCGCCTTCACACGCACCCCTCCCCTCGGGTTCCGTCCGCACTTCCTCCACCGCACCTATCGCGTCAGTGCGGCCGTACGGCGTCGTGGTGTCGCCCGGACCCCGATCACCCGGTCCATCAGCGCACCGAGCACATCCCGCACGGAGTCCCGGCTCCGCGCGTCGCACTCCAGCACGGGCACGTCCGCGCTCAGCCCGAGCGCCTCCCGGACCTCCTCCACGTCGAACCGGTCGGCGCCGTCGAAGCGGTTCACGGCGAGGACGAAGGGCGCGCCCTGCGACTCGAAGTAGTCGACCGCCGGGAAGCAGTCCTCGATCCGCCGGGTGTCCACGAGAACCACCGTGCCGAGCGCGCCCTCCACCAGGTCGTCCCAGAGGAACGAGAAGCGGTCCTGTCCGGGGGTCCCGAACAGATACAGCGTCATCGTCGGATCGAGCGTGATCCGCCCGAAGTCGAGGGCGACGGTCGTGGTGGTCTTCGCCTCGACCCCCACCAACGAGTCGACGCCCACGGAGACTTGGGTGATCGCCGCCTCGGTGTCGAGGGGTTCGATCTCCGAAATGGCCCCGATGAACGTGGTCTTGCCGACCCCGAGGCCGCCGCTGACCACGATCTTCACGGCCAGCGGCACGATCTTGTCAGAGCGCCCGGACATGGTCCCTGATCCTTTCGAGCATCGGGAGCGGCAGCTCCGCGGGTTGCCGGCAGGCGAGTTGCCCGGCGACGACGAGGTCGGAGATCAGCACCTTCGCCACTCCGAGCGGCACCCCGACCCGGTGCGCCACCTCGGCGACGGTCGTCGGCCGCTCGCACACCGCGACGATGTGGCGCCGCTCGAAAGCGAGCGACGGATCCGGCACGCCGACGGCGACGACCAGCGTCTCCAGCCGCAGATCGGCCTGGAGGGGCTCGGACCGGCCGCCGGTGATGATGAACGGCCGGACGAACGTCGCGTCCTCGTCAGGTTCTACGTCCCTGGACTGTTCACCGTTCACCGTGGCAACGCCTGCCGCAGATCGGCGATGAGCGTCGGGGTGAGCAGATCACCCGCCCGCTCCGCGAGCACCGCCATCTCGTAGCCGACGAGGCCCAGTTCACCGCTGCTGTCGGCGAGGACACCGAGACAGCTGCCGTCCCGGATCGCCGAGACGAGCAGGAAACCCCGGCCCATCTCGATCATGATGAGTTTGACCCCGTCGAAGCTGTACCGCTTGGACGCGCTGCGGGCCAGGCTGCTCAACCCCGAGACGATCGCGGCGAGATGGTCGGCCTCGGTGCGTCCGAGTCCGTCCGACACGGCGATCAGCAGTCCGTCGGAGGAGACGGCGACCGCGTCCCGTACGCCGTCGGTGCTCTTGACGAAGTTGGCGAGCAGCCAGTTGAAGGTCTGCGAGTCGTGCTGGGTGTCGACGGCGGTCACTTGGCGGCACCCTCGTTCGTCTCGGCGTTCTGCTGCTTCTCCTTCTCGACGCTGATCCCGCCCCGCATATGGGCGCTGCGCAGGGTGGAGAGCATCCCGGAGACCTGTTCGGGGGTCCGTTCCGGGTTGGGCGGTGCGGCGGGGGTGGTCCGGTCGGTGCGGTCGGTCTCGCTCACCGCCGCCGCGATACCGCTCCGCTGCGGCCGCTTGACCAGGCCGTTGCGGGTGCGCGCGGCGGACGAACCGCCCTTGGCGGCCACCGGGGCCGCTGCCGGTTCGGTCTTCGGCTCCATGTCCGTCTCCGCCTTCCTCGGTGCCGGGACCGAGGGCTTCGCCTCGACCGCCTTCTCCGTCAGCAGCGCCGCGGGGATCAGCACCCGCGCGACCACACCGGCCGCCGGCGCCTCGCCGAGCCGTACCTCGATACCGCACTTGCGGGCCAGCGCGCCGACCACGAAGTGGCCCAGGAACCGGGTGGGTTCGGCCATGAAGCTGGCGGTGCCGGAGAGCCGTACGTTGGCCTCGGCGATGGCCTGGTTGTCCATCCCGAGCCCGTGGTCGACGATCGCGATCAGATAACCGGCGCTGGTGCGCCGTCCCTCGATCTCCACGTCGGAGTCCGGCGGCGAGAAGCTCAGCGCGTTCTCCACCAACTCGGCCAGCAGGTGGGCGATTTCGACGACGACGGAGCCCGTGACGAACGCGGGCTCGATCCGGCGCAGGGTGACCCGGCGGTACTCCTCGACCTCCGAGAGCGCCGCGCGCAGCACGTCGTTGACGGCCAGCGGGGTGGACCAGGGGCGGGGGCTGGACTCTCCGGCTAGCACCAGGAGGCTTTCGGCGTTGCGGCGCATACGGGTGGCCAGGTGGTCGAGTTCGAAGAGGTTGGCGAGGGTCGCCGGGTCGGCGTCCTCGTGCTCCAGCTTGTTGATGAAGCTGATCTGACGGCGCACCAGGTTCTGGTTGCGACGGCCCAGGCTCACCAGCGAGTCGGTGGCGTTGCGCCGCAACACGGCCTGCTCGGTGGCGAGATCGAACGCGGACCGCTGCACCCGGTCGAACGCCTCGGCCACCTCCCGGACTTCGGCCCCGGCCCTGCCGTTGACGGCCAGCGGAGCGGGCGGCTGCGGCGCCGCCCCGGACGACCCGTCCTGTACGGCGGCCACGGCCTGCGGCAGCCGGCTCCCGGCCACCTCCCGTGCCTGCTGGGCGAGTTCGACCAGCGGCGAGGAGACGGACCGTACGCAGTCGAGGGCCAGCGCACCGAGCGCGGCGACCGTGCCGAGCGCGAGGAGCAGGAACAGCAGCAGGTCGCGCTGGGCCGAACTCTCCAGCTGCGCGGCCCGGTTCTCGACATCGGCGCCGAGGCTGATCTGTACGTCACGCATCCCGTTGATGGTGGCGGTCATCGAGTCCCACCAGGCCATGGGCGGAATGGCGCTCGGCTTCAGCTTCCCGGTGCCGTGCACCGCCTTGCTCTCGTACGACAGCGCGCGTTCGGCGTCGGGCGTGGTCAGGGCGGTTTCCAGGCGCCGCTCCTGAACGGCGGTGGCCGACCGCGGGAAGGCGTCGAGGGCGGCGAGGCGTCCGGCGCGGATCTCCATGAAGCGGCCGTAGTCGTCGCCGCGGAACTTCCCGGCGCGTACCGAGCCGAGCACGATGGCCCGCTCCTCGCCGGTGAACTCCTTGGCGTTGCCGAGGACTTGGAGCGCCTGGTAGGCGTCGCGCAGGGTGCCGTCGTGGACGTCATCGAGGCCGAGGTCGAGCCGGTCGAGGACGGTGATGGTGGTGGTGAAGTAGTCGAAGGTGTCCTTCACCACGCCGGTGCCGTCGTCGGCGTCCTTGCGGATCCCGGCCAGGCCGTCGAGCCGCCCGAGGGACTCGCGCACGGAACCGGCAGCCGAGTCCTCGCGCCCCTTCAGGGCCACGTCCAGCTGCTGGCGCGCGGCGTCGGTCGCCTTGCGCTGCGCGGGGAGTTTGGCGCTGAACTGCTGGACTCCGCCCACGTATCCGGTGGTGAGCCCGCGCTCCTTCTGCAGCTCGTGCACGAGTCCCTGGAGCGTGATCTCCAGGCGGGCGTTGTCGGCGGTCGCGGAGGCGTTGCGGTAGGCGGAGATCTGCTCGGTGGCCGCGATGCCGAGCAGGGCGAGCAGGACCGCGAGGGCGAGGACCAGAATCCTCAGCAGCCTGGCGCGGATGCTGGTGGTCGCTTTTGTTGTGACGTCCACTGAAGTGCCTTAAGTGGGTGGCGAGTTGATCAAGAGTCGAACCTGAGGCAGAAATGGTTCTGCTCCCGCCCAACGACCCTCACGGCACACCGGTCACCGGATCATGTTTTTGTTTTACCGCGCCGAAACACGGGCCGCCCGGCCTCGCAGTTCGGCAATGGCCCGCGAGACGGTCGTATACAACGGTGGTGACTACGCGTCACCGTCGCGGTCAGCAGTCACAGCACGAGAGACATTCACAGCACTCGCAGCATTCACAGGCGTCGCAGCACGAGCAGTCGCAGCTCGAACAGCATCCCTCGCGCCGCCGCCGCGACCACGGTCCCTCGAACTCGTCGGCACAGCACACCTTGCAGGTGCAGCACAGCCCGAGCGCGGCGGCACACCCGGCCCAGAAGCCGCGCTTGTCGGGCCGCGGCGGCTCACCGCCGAAGGGGTTGCCGCCGTGGGGATTACCGCCGTAGGGATTGCCGTCGTGGCGCGGATCGCCCGGCAGGTAGGGCGTCTGCGGCGGCCCGAACGCCGCCTCGGGTCCGTGCCCGCACGACTGCGTCCCGAAGGCCCGGTCCACCGAGCGCCCCAGCTCGTGCGCGAGCAGCAGATGCGCCAACTTGCCGTCGGTGAAGGACGTCTCGCGCAGCGCGAGCCGTATCCCGTGCAGCGCGTCGTCGGCCAGTCGCCGGGCCTCGGTGAGCGGGGTGCCGGTCGCCGTCAGCGGGTTCCAGGCGCCCGACGCCGCGTCGGACTCCCGGTCCTCCACGGCGTCCAGGAGATGCGCGAGCCGCCCGAAGAGGCGGCCGGCCTCGGCGAGCGGTACGGCGTTGCCGGGCCGTCCGGCCAGGAGCGCGGTGTGGGCGAAGGCGGCCGCGGTGGCGGTCTCGGTCGGTTCGGTGACGGTCAGGATCGGCGTGCCGGGCCCGGCGAGCGCCTCGATGCCGAACTGCCGCTCCACGGCCTCGACGAGGACACCGGCGTCGAACCCGACACCCGAACCGGTCCGCGCCCCGGCCCGCCCCCAGCTCCCCGCGACGCGCCGCGCGGCCAGCGCCACCGGCCTGCGGGCCAGCAGCCCGTCCCCGTCGGCGACATGGTCACGCACCTTGGCGGAGGCGAGCACCAGCGAGACGGCCGCCGCGAGGCGCGCCCCCTCGCCCTGCGCTACGGACGCGGTCCGCATCCCGCGCAACGGGCAGGGCCCGGCCGTACGCCGCCATCCACCGCCCTCCCGCTCGACCTGAGCCTCCGTCAGGACCGAGAGGAGCAGACCGTCGTAATTGGTGACAATCCGCGCGAACTGCCCATGGTCCCCGCGCAGCGCGAGACAAAGCCCGCACAAATGCGCCAGCCACTGGGTCTTGAGGTTCTCGCCGAGCCGATGACTGCAAGGCCGGACCATTCCGAACACGACAACCCCCTGCGGCGTGAACGACATCTGACAGGGCATCCGGAGTTCGACATGGCATCTGACCGGGCGTTGAGCAGCCGCATCGCATCGACCACTCCGTTCACCCGTACGCACCAGCCATCACCCGGACGCCGAGAAGAATCATATTTCACTCTCAGTCAGCAGCCGTATGCGGCAACACCCTTGATACACGGGGGCCCTCGACGTATTGGCTGTGCACCAGTAGCGTCACAAACCCCCCGCGCGGCGTCTATCCACTTGGCGCGCGATCCGCATCATGGATGACCATAGGGATGCGGATAGCAATAAAGACCGCTGTGAGAGGAGGCGTCCATGGGATCGGTACGCAAGGCGAGTGCCTGGCTTGGGCTCGTTGACGACAACGATGACGAGCGCTACTACGACGACGACTACTCCGAAGGGACCGAGCAGCCCGGGGATGCCTGGGTGACGGACCCGCGAGTGAAGGTGGCCTCGGACGTGGCCGAGGTGAAGGGCCGGCGCATCGGCACGGTCACCCCGGACAGTTTCCGGGACGCCCGCGCCATCGGTGAGCTGTTCCGGGAAGGTGTCCCGGTGATCGTGAACCTCACGGCGATGGAGGCGACCGACGCCAAGCGCGTGGTCGACTTCGCGGCCGGCCTGACCTTCGGCCTGCGCGGCACGATCGAGCGGGTCGCCAACCGTGTCTTCCTGCTGACCCCCGCCAACACCGAGATCGTCAGCGGCGACCCGGTCGCGCGCCGCGAGGACGGTTTCTTCAACCAGAGCTGAGGCAGGGCCGCTTACCGGCCCTGCCTCCCGCAGGGTTGATCAACGTCGATCAGGGTCCTCGGGTCTTCCTACCGGAAGGCGTCGAGTCCGGTGAGCGCCTTGCCCAGCACGAGCTGGTGCATCTCGACGGTGCCCTCGTACGTGAGCACCGACTCCAGGTTCGTCGCGTGCCGCATCACCGGGTACTCCAGCGAGATCCCGTTGGCACCGAGGATCGTCCGTGCCGTACGGCAGATCTCGATGGCCTCCCGTACGTTGTTCAGCTTGCCGAAGCTGACCTGCTCGGGACGCAGGCGCCCGGCGTCCATGCGCCGCCCCAGGTGATGGGCGAGCAGAATCCCCTTGTGCAGTTCGACCGCCATGTCGGCGAGCTTGGCCTGGGTGAGCTGGAAGCCGCCGATGGGCCGCCCGAACTGCTCCCGCGTCTTCGCGTATTCGACGGCGGACTCGAAGGAAGCGCGCGCCGCGCCCATCGCACCCCACACGATTCCGTAACGAGCGTGCGACAGACAGCTCAACGGCCCCTTCAGTCCCACGACCTCCGGCAGCACCGCATCGGCGGGCAACCGCACGTCGTCGAGGACGAGTTCACTGGTGACGGACGCGCGCAGTGACCACTTGTGCTTGATCTCCGGCGCGGAGAAGCCGGAGACGTCGGTCGGCACGACGAACCCCCGGATCCCGTCGTCGGTCTGCGCCCACACGACGCCGACCCCGGCCACCGAGCCGTTGGTGATCCACATCTTCCGCCCGTTGAGCACCCAGTCGCCGCCGTCGCGCTTGGCGTACGTCCGCATCCCGCCCGGGTCCGAGCCGTGGTCGGGCTCGGTCAGCCCGAAGCAGCCGATGACCTCGCCGGAGGCCATACGCGGCAGCCAGGCCTGCTTCTGCTCCTCGCTCCCGAAGCGGTGGATGGCGTACATCGCGAGCGATCCCTGCACGGACACGAGCGACCGGATCCCCGAGTCGGCGGCCTCCAACTCCAGGCAGGCGAGCCCGTACTGGACGGCGGAGGCACCGGCACACCCGTACCCGTCGAGCGACATCCCGAGCGCCCCGATCCCGCCCAACTCCCGCGCGAGCTCCCGGATCCCGGGCAACTCCCCCTGCTCGTACCACTCGGCGACATACGGCAGCACCTTGTCGGCGGCCCACGCGCGAACGGTGTCGCGGATCGCCAGGTCCTCGGGGTCGAGCAGATCGTCGAGGCCGAGGGGGTCGGCGGGATCGAAGGGGGGCAACTTCGAGGACGAGGACGCAGCCATGCAGAGCCTCCGAAATCTAGGAAAACTACCACTGCTAGTTACGATAGCGCGGAGGGGTGTCGGCCGACGCGAACGGGCAGCCGCCGACGGCGGGAATCCCCACGGGAGACGTCCACCCTTCAAGTGCCCGCCACTGGCGGTGCGTGGGTGGGAGAAGGTTGTTCAGGCGGAGACGCGGGACTCTGCGACTTCGCGCGGAGCGGGCACCTTCGCCAGAGGTGCCTCGCACTGCATGACACGCGGCAGGCGCAACGCCATCACCGCGCCCAGCAGCAGCAGGCCCGCGCTGACGAGGAGCGTGACGTGCAGCCCGTGCACGAAGGCGTGCCGTGCCGCGTCGCGCAGGGCGGCACCACGGACTCCACCGAGACGCGACGCGACGTCGTACGCCTCGCCCAGTGAATGGCTCGCCGATGCCGACGCGGAGGTCGGCACCCCGGGTACGGACCGCAGCCCGGGCGCGTACGCCGCGTTCATGACGCTGCCGAGGAGCGCGATGCCGATGCCCGCGCCGAGCTGGTAGGAGGTCTCGCCGATCGCCGCCGCGCCGCCCGCCTGGGCCGGCGGTGCCTCGCTGAGCATCGACTCGTACGCCCCGAAGAGCGTCATCTCCAGGCCGAACCCGAGCAGCAGGAACCCGAAGAGCAGCAGCCCGGTGTTGTCCCGGCCGCCCATCGCGGTGAGCGTCAGCACCGAGAACGCGGTCAGGCAGAAGCCGAAGCACACCATCCGGCGCGGGCCGAAGCGCCGGAGCATCCGCGCCCCGAACAGCCCCGCCGCCATCGCCGCGAACGTCAGCGGCAGCAGCCGTAGACCCGTCTGGAGGGGCGACAGGCCCAGGACCAGTTGCAGGTACTGGGCGGCGATCAGTTCCAGGCCCACCAGGGCCAGCATCGCCAGCACGATGCAGCCGACGGAGGTGCTGAAGGCCGGCCTGCGGAACATGCTCAGGTCCACCAGCGGATGCGTACGGCGCCGTTGCCGTCGTACGAAAAGAACCATCAGCACCGCGCCCACGAGCAGCGGGGCCACGGTACAGGCGCTCTCGACCGGCTCCCCGCCGCCGAGTCGCTTGACGCCCAGGACGACTCCGAAGAGGCCGCCGGCGGCCATCAGGGCGCCGACGACGTCCCAGGGGCCGTTGCGGTCGCCGCGGGACTCGGGGAGCAGGAGGCGGCCGATCGGCAGGCTGATCAGCATCAGGGGGATGTTGACCAGGAAGACCGAGCCCCACCAGAAGTGTTCGAGGAGGAAGCCGCCGAGCAGGGGCCCGACCGCCGCGCCGACCGCCGCCACCGCGCTCCACACGCCGATCGCCACCGCGCGCTCGCGCCGGTCGGGGAAGACCTGGCGGAGGATCGACAGCGTGGCCGGCATGATCATCGCGCCGCCGACGCCGAGCAGCGCCCGCGCGAGGATCAGGACCTGGGCGTCATGGGCGCAGGCGGCCAGGCCGGAGGCGATGCCGAAGAGGCCGTAGCCGAGGAGCAGGATGCGCCTGCGGCCCACGCGGTCGCCGAGCGTGCCGAAGAGGATGAGGAGCGAGGCGCAGACCAGCGGATAGACGTCGACGATCCAGAGCAGCTCTATCGCGCCGGGTTTGAGGTCCTCGGTGACGGCGGGCACCGCGACATGGAGCACGGTGGCGTCGAGCGCGACGAGGAGCAGGCTCACGCAGAGGACGACGAGGACGACCCAGCGGTTGGCACCGGCCCCGGCCGCCCGACGGCGCAGCGCTGCGGCGGCCGTGGTCGTCCCGGACATGTACTACCTCCCAGATGTTCCCTCGCGTTCGGCGGGCTCACGGGGTGGGGACTCCCCGTGACTGCGGTCGGAGAGGAGCGGTGTCTCCGACCCGCGCAACGAAGGCGAGTGAGCCGTCAGCGTACGCGAGTTCACGCCAATGCCACGTGGCGGACCTCTCACACTCCCCGGACAACACGTGTGGCGTACACCACTCCCCCTCCTGTGGACCACGCCCCGCCGGGCCTGCCGGTTCCGTACCCCGTCGATAATCGAGCCCGTGACCGATCTTGAAGCACCCCTGCGCCGGGCGGCCCCGGCCCTCCTCGGGTACGCCGCCGTCCGCGCCCTGGGCCTGGTGGTGCTCGCGGTGTGGAGCGCGGCGCGCGGCAAGAGCGCCCACACCTTGCTGACCGCGCGGTGGGACGCCCTCTGGTACACCAGGGTCGCCGACCTCGGTTACGGCTACGAGGTGCGGCTCCCGAACGGCGACGTCCACTCGAACCTCGCCTTCTTCCCGCTGCTGCCCTGGCTGGAACGGCTCATGCACGCGGTCTCCCCGCTGTCGTACGCCGACGGAGGGCTCGTGGTGAGCCTGCTCGCCTCGCTCGCGGCGGCCTGGGGGATCTTCGCGGTCGCCGAGCATGTCTACGACCGTACGGCGGGCGTGTACGCCGTGCTGCTGTGGGCCGTGCTGCCGGTGGGGATCGTGCAGTCGATGGCGTACAGCGAGTCGCTGTTCACGGCGCTCGCCGCCTGGTCGTTGTACGCCGCGCTGACGGGCCGGTGGCTCACGGCGGGCTCGCTCGCGCTGCTGGCCGGGCTGACCCGGCCCGTGGGGCTCGCGGTGGTGGCCGCGGTGTGGGTCGCCGGCGTCACCTCTTTCGTGCGGGACCGCAGCACGGCGCCCGCGCCCGGCGCACGGAAATGGCGATGCGCCCTCGGTCTGGCGCTCGCGCCCCTCGGCGCCGCCGGATACGTCCTGTGGGTCGGCCATCGCACCGGCAAGGGCCCACTGGGCTACCTCGACGTGCAGGCGGGCTGGCGCAACGGTTTCGACGGCGGCGCCGCCTTCGCCCGATTCGTCGGCGAGAAGTTCACCTCGTTCCCGTCCGCCCTGGCCGGGGTCGGACTGATCGTCGGCGTCGGGCTGGTCCTCTGGCTTTACGTCGTGGGCGTCCGGCAGGGCCAGCCGCTGCCGCTCCTGGTGTACACCGGGGTCGTCACCGCGCTCGCGCTGTGCGCGTCGAGCTACTTCGGCTCGAAACCGCGCCTGCTGATGCCCGCCTTCCCCCTGTTGTTCCCCCTCGCGCTTGCCCTGGCGCGGCTGCGTATCTCCAGGTCAGCGTGGGTGGTGGGCGGTGTCGCGGTGGCGTCGGCCGTGTACGGGGCGTTCTGGCTGAACGGCACCGGTCCGCCATGATCCACTCCGGGCGACTGGTGAGCACCCGGCTAATTTCACCCCAGCGTTTGGTGAACTAATTCATAAGTGCCATAAAACTGGGGCCCGGCATGATCAAAGGAATTGAAGGGCGGAGCCATCTGGGATTGCGGAATCCTCGGAAATAAACCTGTCCCTGAGAGCTTTCCCACATCACATCGTCATCACAAAGCCGCTGATTCGACGGGCATCCACACTCACTCGCTGTAACGTCGATTGGGTGCGTACCGAACGAAACCTCACCCGTCTGGACCGGGTGTTCGCGAGGCTGGACCGGGAACCGGAACGGCCGGCCAACATCGATGTGCCGAAGATGAGCCGGCACAGGGTCGTGCTGTTCGCGGCGACCCTGGCCTTCTATCTGGCGATCGTGTGGCTTGTCGTGACCACCTCCTGGCTGGTCCGGTTCGACTGGCAGGTCATGTTCTTCCGGCCGTACCAGCAATGGGCCGGCATCCACTGGTTCGTCGACTACTACGTGGTGCTGGGCCAGCGCGGCCCCACCGCGGTGATGGTCGCGGCCTGGCTGGGCTGGCGCTCGTGGCGGCAGCACACACTGCGCCCGCTGCTGACCCTGGGCACCCTGCTGCTCCTCCTGAACATCACGGTCGGCGCCGCCAAGCTCGGCATGGGCCGCCTCGGCCCGCACTACGCCACCGTCATCGGCTCGAACGAGATGGGCCTCGGCGGCGATATATTTCCCAGCGGCCACACCGCCAACGCGGTCGTGACCTGGGGGATTCTGGCGTATCTGGCCTCCACTCCGAGAGCCCGCCGCTGGCTGTCCGCCGCGTCCGCCGTGACCTCGCTCGGCGTCGGTCTCGCCACGGTCTACCTCGGTACGCACTGGCTGAGCGACGTGCTGCTCGGCTGGGCCGCCGGTCTGCTGGTCCTGCTCGCCCTCCCGTGGTGCGAGCCGCTGATCGCGCTGGCCGAGACCCGCATCTTCGACTACCGCGACCGCTGGCGCGCCCGCCGCGGCGGTACGGCGCCCGCCCCGGTGCCGACATCGCCGGTCACCGCGCCCGTGCTGCTCAAGCCACGCGCCTCCGCCTCGGGCGACGAGGTCCCGGCGGCCCGCGAGACGGTCACCGCGAGCCGTTCGGCACGGCCTCCCGTCCATCTCGCGCCGAGCCCGCACACGACCCGCTCGGAACGCACCCCGGTCACCCCGATCGGCAGCCGCCGCCCGCCTCACCCGGACCGGGTGGCACGTGGCACCACCTCCGCGACGGCCCGTCCGGCGGCGGGCGGCTGACCCACGAAGCCGCGGGGCCGGTACGCACAATCCATCCCCGCACGACGAAGGCCCCGGTTCCTCCTGCGGAACCGGGGCCTTCGTGACGTGCGCGTTCAGCCCTTCCAGGCGCGCGCCACCGTGCCGTCCTTCACCTCGAAGTTGAGCCGGCCCTCGCGGTACTCCATGGTGATGATCGCCCCCGGTGGCAGCGACCGCACGGTCGACCACCCCCGTTCCCGCGCGAGCCGCTCGGCCTCGGCCGCGTCGAGGCCGACGTAGGTGTTGGGGTTGTCCTGGGGCTCGGCCGGTGGAGTCGGAATGGGTGCCATGCCCGCCACGCTAGCCGCTCTCCCGCTCTCCATGACCCTCTCCGGTCACACTTCTGTCACAGGATCAGGACGTGTGTTTTGTTCTGTCTACCTCACACGTATGAGCGGTTCCGTACGCCTTACGCGGGCATTCGAACGTAATTCCCGCCTGTCGGTCCGGCCCGTCGAATAGCCCGGCGGAAAGTTCCGCGAGAACCGGCCGGGCGCCCCATTCCATTCCGATTCCGTGCCGTACGGCAGGAGCTGACGCAGCATAAGAGTTTCACCGTTCCGGCACAGAATCGCCGTGCGCCACCGAGCCGTCCCGCTCCAGCGCACGGGACAGCCGGTCCCTGGCCCTCCTGATCGCTCCGGTCAGCTCGACCGGTTCCAGGACCTCGAACTCGAAGCCCGTCATCACCACATGGATCACCATCACATCGAGGTTCGGCGCCCCGGTCCGCAGCAGACAGGCGTCCGGCCCGTCCGCCTCCAGCGTCCCGGCGGACGGTGAGATCCGCTCGGCGGCCCGCTCCAGGGGCACGAGCAGCCGCACGACGGCCTGCGAGGCGTACGCGCGCGTGGAGACCCCTTTCGAGACGTACGCGGCGAGGTCCTCGGCCGGTGGCTCGCGCGGGGTGAAGCGCGGCCCGTGCGGCGGTCTGGGCGTGACGCGGTCGACGCGGAAGGTGCGCCAGTCCTCGCGGTCCAGGTCCCAGGCGACCAGGTACCAGCGCCGCTCGGTGCACACCAGGCGGTGCGGTTCGACGGTACGGCGGGTGGGGGCGCCGTCGTGGCTCTGGTACTCGAAGCGCAGCCGCTCGGCGTCCCGGCACAGGGCGGCCAGCTCGGTCAGTACGGCCGGGTCCACGGCGGACGCCAGGGTGTTGTGCAGCATCGGCACGGTGAAGGCGTTGAGTGCGCCCACCCGGCGGCGCAGCCGGTTCGGCAGGACCTGCTCGAGCTTGGTGAGGGCGCGTACGGAGGTCTCGCCGATGCCCTCGATGCCCTGCCCGGCGGCGGTGCGCAGACCGACCGCCACGGCGACCGCCTCGTCGTCGTCCAGGAGCAGCGGCGGCAACTCGGCGCCCGCGCCCAGCTGGTAGCCGCCGCCCGTGCCGGGGCTCGCGTTGACGGGGTAGCCCAGCTCGCGCAGCCGGTCGACGTCCCGGCGCACAGTGCGCGGGGTGACCCCGAGCCGGTCGGCCAGGTCGGCGCCGGACCACTCGCGGTGGGCCTGGAGCAGCGAGAGCAGCCGCAGGAGTCGTGCCGAGGTCTCCAACATGGTCGAAGTCTGTATCAAGGGCTGTACGGGAGTTGAGGCACCTCGAAACAGGTGCTGTTCATGTCTCCTTGCGGAACCCACCCCCTCCCGTCCTGCCACCGCGCGACCGACAGACAGGTCCTGCGGGTCTTCGGCGGTTCCGCCAGCCGCTCGAAGGAGACGGGAACCAGCAGGCCGTCGGCGGTGTAGTGCTCGCTCCGGTTCATGAACCCGTCGACGCACGCGCGCGTGACGCCCGTTTCCGTCTTCGCGCACGCCTTGGCCGCGTCCGTGAACCACATCGCCGCCGCCCAGCCCTCCAACTGCCACTGGGAATGCGTCTTCAGCCCCTCGGTGGCGTCCCGGAACTCCCGTACGGCCGGCTGCGACACATCGTCGAAGTCACGGCTGGACCCGGTCGCCCACAGGGCGTTGCGGCAGCGCGGGGAGTTCTTGTAGTCCTCCGGGACGGTGGATGTCCAATTCTGTACGTTCGTCACCTTGGCGACGACCTGTGCGCCGACCTGGTCCATCGCCGCGCACAACTGGGCGTTCCCGTGCGTGTCGAGGGCGTCGAAGACGAGGTCGGCGCCCTGCTGCTTCAGGTCGGCCGCCGCCGCGCGGAAGTTGGGCAGCGCGAAGTCGACCTGCTCGGGGACGACCTTGTAGCCCTCGGCCTTCAGCCCCTGCTCGACGAGCCGGGCGTAGGCGGCGGACGCGGCCTGGTTGTACGACACGACGGCGGCGGTACGGGCGCCCTGCTCGCGCTTGAAGTAGCGGTAGACCTCCGTGCCGCCGTACAGCTTCCCGCCCCAGCCCGGGGTGCCCGTGCGGGGCGCGAGGCTGCCGTAGATGCCGTAGAGGTGCGGCCAGGTGTCGTAGGCGGCGCCGATGGGCTGGCCGCCGATGTCGGGCACGCGCGCGTGGGAGACGCGGGAGGCGCCCGCGTAGTCGAGGGCGGTGGTGGCGACCAGGGCGACGACCTTGTCCTCGTCGACCAGTTGGTGCACGCACTCGTTGTCGCCGACCCCGCTGCCGCCGTCGTCGCACAGCCGCACCTCGACCCGGCGTCCGGCGATGCCCCCGCGCGCGTTGACGCGGTCGAAGTACGCCTGGGCGCCGTCGCGGGGGCCGGTGAAGGTGTCGCCGCCGACCGGGCTGGTCGCGCTGGTGATGATGCCGACCCGGATCGGTGTGCCGGTGCTCGGCGCGGGCGTACGGGTGTCGCCGTGCTCGAAGTCGCTCTCCGGGAGACGGCTGCCGCAGGCCGTGCCCACCAGGAGCAGCAGCACCGCGGCAGCGGTCTCAGCAGCCCGACCCGGGCGCCGGCGAGGCATCGCCGCTCAACGCCACCAGCGCGCACAGGGTGTTGACGGACACCTTCCAGGTGCCGCCCTGCTCGACTGAGGTCCCGGAGGCGTCCGGCAGGGCGGTGGCGCCGTTGAGGGTCAGCGTGTAGGTCACGGTCGCCTTGTCCGCCTTGGTGAACACCACCTTGGTGACCTCGGCCTGCACCTGCCCGCCGCGTTTGTCGCCGTTGAACGCCTTCAGGACCGCGCCCATCTTGTCGCCGTTCTCCAGGACGGCCTGTTTGTCCGCGGTGGAGCCGGCCGGGTCGAAGAACTTCTTCCAGTTGGCCTTGATCTGGCTCGTGGCGGCGGCCGGGTCGGCGGGCGCGGTCGCCGGTGCGCTCGTCGTCCGCTCCACGGACGGGGTGGGCGGCGGTGCGCTGCTGCCGCCCCCGCTGTCGTCGCTGCAGGCCGCCAGGGCCGGGCCGAGCACAAGGAGGAGGGCGACCGCACCCGCCCTCCATCGGCCGTTCCCCCGCCTGAGGTCGCTCCCGAGAACCATCTGGCTCACCACCGGGTGTCGGTCCGGGCCATGAGCGCCCGGTGCTTTCAGGGTCAGCTTGTAGAGGGCATAGTGCAAGCCATTGGCTGACATGGACAGACACATGACACATGTGGGAGCCGGATATGCGGACAGGCCGACTGCGGACCGTGCATCCCGTCCTGTGGGCCGGCTGGGCCGCGCTCGCCGCGGGTGCGGTGCTGTGCGTGCTCGGCTGGTACGGCGTCTCCGGCGAGCGCTACGCCGAACGGCAGCTCCCCTACCTGGCCTCCTGCACGATCCCCGGCGCCGCGCTGATCGTCGCCGGCGCGATCCTGCTCACCCACGGCCGCGGCGCCCTCGCCACCACGCGCGTGGAGGAGCTGTACGCCCTTCTCGTGGCCTCCGAACCCGACGACGCCGAGGAGTCGGCGGAGGCCGCCGCCGCGCCCCTGGCGGTCAGCGGAGACCTGTTGATGATGCCCGGCGGCACGTTGTGGCACCGCGCGGACTGCCCGTTGGTCGCCGGTAAGGCGGAGGCGGTGCCGGTGGACTCGAAGCTCGTGGCGAACGGCGAGTTGGGCCCCTGCCCGATCTGCGAGCCCGCCGAAGCCGACGACTGATGTCCTCGCTGACCTACGACCTCACCCTCGCCGGACTGTCCGTCGGCAGCGCCGCCGCGCTCACCGGGATCGGCCTGATCGTGACGTACCGGGCGACCGGCGTCCTCAACTTCGCGCACGGCGCGGTCGCGATGGTGTGCGCGTACGCGCTCCGGCAGTGCGTGGTGGAGTGGGGCTGGCCGCTGTGGCTGGGCGCGGTGGTGACGCTGTTGTTCCTCGCGCCGGGTGTCGGGGTCGCGCTGGAACGCTTCGTCTTCCGGCCGCTGTCGGTCCTCGGCGGCGATCCGGCACAGACCCTGGTGGCGTCGATCGGCGTGTTCGTGCTGCTGGTCGGCGGGGCGGCGCTGGTGTGGGGGCAGGGGGCGCGGGACGACGCGCCGGAGCTCGTATCGGCCGATCCCTGGGGCCAGTTGGCGGTGGTCCTGGTCCTCGCGGCGGGCGTCGGGGCGGTGATCCGCTGGACGCGTTTCGGACGGGAGCTGCGGGCCGTGGTCGACGACCGCCAACTCGCGCTGCTGGCCGGGGTGGACGCGGACCGGGTCGCGGCGGCGGGCTGGGCGTTCGGTTCCTTCACGGCGGGCCTGACGGGCGTGCTCCTCGCTCCCTCCGTGCGCCTGGACCCGTACGGCCTGCCCCTGCTCGTCATGGAGGTGGTGGCGGTCGCGGTGGCCGCGCGGATGCGGAGTCTGCCGGTCGCCGTGGTGGTGGCGCTGGGGATCGGGGTCGGGCAGAGCCAGTTGACGAGGGTTCATCTGCCCGGCTGGGGTGGGCAGTTGGTGCAGGCGGTGGGCGCGAACCTGTTCGTGGTCGCGCTGTTGGTCGTGGCGCTGGTGCTGCCGGGTGTCGGTGCGAGGGACGCCCTCCCCCGTACGGCTTCCGCGCGCGTCGCGACGCCTCCCGGGGCCTGGATCGTGGCCGCGGTGCTGTTCCTGCTCCCCCTCGGCTTCGCGGGCTCGGATCTGCACACCTCGGTCCAAGTCCCGGCGCTGGGCGTGGTGTTGCTGTCCCTGGTGGTGGTCACCGGCCGCGGTGGCCAACTCTCGCTGGGCCAGGCGGCGTACGCGGGCCTGGGCGCCCTGTTCACGGCTCTGCTGGCGGCGGGCCGCTTCCCGGGCCTGCCCCGCCTGCCGGAACTGGCCGCGCTGGCGGTGGCCGTCCTCCTGGTCGCTCCCCTCGGCCTCCTCACGGGCTGGCCCGCGATCGGCCGCCACGGCCTGTCCCTGGCCCTCGCGACCTTCGCGGTCGGCGTCGGGGTCAGCCGCTTCGTCTTCGCCCAGCCGTACGCGACATCGGGCCTGGCGCTGAACCGCCCGTCCGGCTTCGAGGGGGACCGCGCCTACTACGTCCTCGAACTCGCCCTCCTGACCTGCGCGTTGCTGGCGACCCACGCCCTGCGCCGGGGCCGCACGGGCCGCGCCCTCGCCGCGATGCGCGACCACGAGGCGGGCGCGTCGGCTGCGGGCGTCCAGGTCCCTTCCCTGAAACTCCTCGCCTTCGTCGCGGGCGCGGCTCTGGCCGCCCTCGGCGGCGCCATGCTCGGCATGGGCCTCCGCGCCTTCGACCCTTCGGCCTACGACCCCGTCCGCGGCCTGTTGTGGTTCGCCGCAGTGGTCGTCCTGGGCGCCGACAGCACACTGGGCGCACTGACGGCCGCAGCCCTCCTGGTCGGCCTCGACGCGGGCGCGCGCGGTGGAGTGGCGGCGGCACTGATCGGGGTGCTGGCGGTGTGCGTGGGGCGGTTTCCCGGGGGGCCGTACGAGGCGCTACGGACAGCGGTCGGGCGGCTCCGCCCCCAACGGCGGGCGCGGCTCACACCGTTGGGGGTGCGGGTGCGGCGGAGGTTGCGGGAGGTGGGCGTGCCGGGGCGGGTGCAGTCAACGGCTGCTGCGCACGCGGGGGTTGCGCGTCGCGTGGAGCTCGGCGGCGGACGGGTGTCTGACGGCGCCCGGGACCCGCGACGGCGCGCCGCCGGGCTTGGGCAGCGGGGCGAGGCGGACTCAACGGCAGCCACCCACGGGAGCGAGACCGGGCCAACAGCAGCCGCCCGCAGGGGCGTTGCGCGCCCGGCGGAAACCGACCCCGAACGGATGTCAGGGGCCCAGGACCCACGAGGACGCACCTCCGAGCCCGGGCACCAGGACGAGCCGGACCCAACGGCAGCCACCCACGGGAGCGAGACCGGCCCAACAGCAGCCGACCGCAAGGGCGTTGCGCGCCAGACGGAGACCGCCCCCGGGCGGACCTCCAGGGCTCGGGCCCCGCAGAGGCGCACCTCCCCACCACGAACCCCACCCGCCCTCACCGCCCACGCCCTCTACGCCCGTTACGGCAGCTTCACCGCTCTCGACGGCGTTGATCTCGTCGTGCGGGCCGGTGAGGTGACCGCTGTTGTCGGGCCCAACGGGGCTGGAAAAAGTACCCTGTTCCACTGTCTGGCCGGGACCGTGCGGCCTGTGCGTGGGCGGGTTCGGCTCGGTGGCCGGGATATCACTCGGCTGCCCGCGCATGCCCGGACGCGGCTCGGGGTCAGTCGGAGCTTTCAACAGCTCGCCGTTTTCCCCTCGTTGACCGTCGCCGAGAATGTGCGGGTGGGGGCCGAGCAGGGGCGGGCCCCCGAACCCGGTGCCGTGGAGCGGGCGTTGCGGCTGTTCGGGCTCGGCGGGGAGCTGTGGTCGCTGCCCGCCGCCGGGCTGCCCACCGGGACGCTGCGCCGGGTCGAGCTGGCGCGGGCGTTCGCGGGCGACCCTCGCGTGCTGCTGCTCGACGAGCCCGCCGCCGGGCTCGACACCACCGAAGTGGCCGCGCTGGCCCTGGTGTTGCGGGCGCTGGCCGCCGAGGGCACCGCGCTGCTCGTCGTGGAGCACGACCTGGATCTGGTCGCCGACCTCGCGGACGTGGTCCATGTGATGACGGCGGGGCGCGTCGTCGCCTCCGGGCCGCCGGATCGTGTCCTCGACACGCCCAACGCCTGGGAGAGCCCCGCATGACCATCTCCCTGCGCCACGCGCGCGTGCGCTACGGCCCCCTCGAAGCCCTGCACGGCGTCACCCTCGCCGCCCCGGCCCACGGGCTCACCGTCCTGCTCGGCCGCAACGGCTCGGGCCGTACGACCGTGCTGCGCGCCCTCGCCGGAACGGTCGCGCTGTCGGGCGGCGCGGTGGTGTGGGACGGCGCCGATGTGACCCGTGTGCCGGCCTACGAACGGGCCCGCCGGGGACTGTGTCTGGTGCCGGAGCGGCGGGCCGTGTTCGGGTCCCTCACTGTCCACGAGAACCTCGAACTCGCCGCGCGGGACTACTCCGTGGCCCTCGACGCGTACCCCCAGCTGCGCCCGCTGCTCCCCCGCCGGGCCGGCACCCTCTCCGGAGGCGAGCAGCGGATGCTGGCCCTGTCCCGTGCCCTGCTGGCAGGCGCGCGCGTGGTGCTCGTCGACGAACCGGCGCAGGGCATGTCACCGGCGGTCGCGGACCGCACGTACCAACTGCTGGGCGGGCTGGACGCATGCGTGGTCGTCGCCGAGCAGCGGCTCCCGCCCGTGCTGCGCGGCCGGGCCGCCCTCGTGTACGAACTGCGGCGCGGAGTGGTCGTGTTCGGCGGCGAGGCGACCGAACTGACGTAACGGGCACGCCCCCGCCCGGTCGGAGGACCGGGCGGGGGCGGCTCGGGAGCGGTTCGACTCAGAGGTCGAGCTGCTGGCCCGGCACGATCAGATCGGGGTCGCCGCCGATGACGGCCTTGTTGGCGGCGTAGATCTTCCGCCAGGTGGTCCCGTGCTCGGCGGCGATGCCGCTGAGGGTGTCGCCCTTGCGGACGGTGTAGTCGCCGCGGGACGTGCCGCGCGAGACCTCGTTCGTGCCGCGGTCCGGCGTCTTCGACGTCGGCTTCGAAGGGGCCGCCTTCTTGGTCGACTTGACCGTCGACTCGCCGGACGACTTCTTCGTAGTCCTCGGCGTCTTCGCCTTGGTGGACTTCTCGGTCACCGTGCCCGAAGAGGCCGCGGGTGCGCTGCCGTTCGCTCCGGCCTTGGCCGAACAGACCGGCCAGGCGCCCCAGCCCTGGGCGTGCTGGACCTTCGTGGCCACGGCGATCTGCGCGGACCGCGAGGCCTGGTCGGCGGTGGCCGCGTAGGCCGAACCGCCGTAGGCGCGCCAGGTGCCGGCGGAGAACTGGAGTCCTCCGTAGTAGCCGTTGCCGGTGTTGATGTGCCAGTTGCCGCCGCTCTCGCACTGGGCGATGCGGTCCCACACTCCGCTGTCGGCCGCCGCGGCGTTGCCAGTGGCCGCCAGCACGCCCAGGGGGGCGAGCAGGGCCGCTCCGGCGAGGACCGCCGCCGTCCGTGCCTGACCCTTGCGGTGGGTCTCAGGCGTGTTGTCGCGAGTGGTATCGGCACATTCGGACATGTAGTTCCCTCTCCAACAACTCGGGGTCCCCCAAGGCGGTTCGCGGCTCCCACGCATCGACGTGGTCCTCGCGCTCCTCCCCGTCCGCCGGAAGTGGTGCTGCTTGCTGGCTTGTTCGGCCGGCGGACGTGTCCCGAGCGGTGCTCGTTGCACACGGCGGAGGAATGTACGGAGGTGGACGAGCCGGTGTCGACCAACTGCCCGTCGCCGCAGGCCAGTTGACTGTTACCGCGGGTATCGGCATTTTTCGGCCACCCACTACATTCGCTGATTTCACGATTTTTCGACCAGTTGCCGACAAACGCTGTGACTCGGTTCACGCAACCAACTCCCTTGACCTTTCAAAGAGTTGACAGGGAGTGTCCGATTCCGTACCAGCCGTGACCGTCCGCGTCGGTCGGTTGGATTCGGTTCGCTCCGGAGCGTGACTCCCGCCACAGATCCTCCGTTGTCTTCTTCATGAGCCCGGGACCCACCGGGCACCGCATTCCGAGGGAGCCACCCGTGCCGCGCATGCTCGACGTCAGCGACGACGTACGCGCCGAGATCGGCGACGAAGAAGCCGACCGGCTGCTCGCCGGAGACAACGCCCCGGGCAGTTACGACTGCACGTCGTGCCGCACCCAGGGCGACTCCGATCAGGAGCGCACCAGCACCGTCCTGTTCATCGGCGACGAGACTGCCGTCCTCGCCTTCGCCCACGCCACCTGCCTGCCCTCCCAGATCGTCCAGGTCACCGAGGAGCAGCTGCAGGGCGCCGTCCGCTCCATCAGCGGCAACGCGCACGCCCCGGCCGGCGAACCGGAGAAGGCCGTACCCGAGCAGGCCGTGCTCGGTGTGACCAGCGGACTCGTCCTGATCTCAGGGGAGTTGCACCCGGCCCTGGTGGTGGAGCCGACCGCCGCCATCGTGCGGCCCGGCTCGACCGGCGCCGGCGACGACTTCCTGCCGCTGCTGATCGAGCAGGGCTTCATGCCGCTCAGCGAGATCACCACCGTGCCGCCGGTGCTGCACGGCTGGTCGGTGCTGCTCGCCGCGGGCCAGCTGCACGCGGTCCTCCAGCCGAGCAGCAACGGCGGTTCCCCGGTGGCCTGGTGGCAGGCGCACCAGCCGCTCCAGGTCACCGACAGCTGGCGCGCCGCCGCCAACAAGCACCAGCAGGTGCTGATGTTCGCGGCACCGGTCGGCTCGATCGGCCGCCAGCCCCGCGAGGACCTGCTGCGAAGCGCGCTCGACAAGGCGGCGGCCAACGGCAAGCTGGTCGGCTCCGCGCTCCCGCTCGCGGGCACCTGAGCCGCATCCCTTCAGATCACCCGTCGTTTGGACATACGTGCACACCTACGACGTTCCCCGCAGCCGGCCCTACCAGCCGATCCCGTCCTCGCGATCGGACCGGGACAGCCCCGGCGGCCCATCGGCCACGCCGATCTACGACCGGCTCTACTCGGAGTGGGTCAAGACCTTCCGCTCGCTGCCGGGCGACCGCAG
This sequence comes from Streptomyces hokutonensis, assembly GCF_000376565.1. GTDB lineage: Bacteria > Actinomycetota > Actinomycetes > Streptomycetales > Streptomycetaceae > Streptomyces > Streptomyces hokutonensis. The sequence goes on from NZ_BARG01000099.1 coordinate 28,622, forward strand.
CGGCGAGGAGGAACTGGGCTTCACGGCCTTCGGGCACAGCCCGCACAGCACGGGCTCGTTCGGCGGCTCGTTCGGCGGCGGTTCGTTCGGCGGGAGTTCGTACAGCGCGTACAGCGCGGGGGCCTACAGCGCCCGGCAGCAGTCGCAGTGGCAGCGCGTCGGGCAGCTCGGTCACGTCGGCCAGCAGCACGGCCACACCGGGATGCACCACATCCCGGCCCTGCCGCCCGGCCCACGCCGGGGCATCTGACGCGGCACGCACACGAGGAGGGCGGCCCCTGTTCCGACAGGGGCCGCCCTCCTCGTCGTACGACTGCTACTTCTTCTTGTTGCCGCGCTTCTCGCGCACCCGGACCGAGATGTGGATCGGGGTGCCGTCGAAGCTGAACTCCTCGCGCAGACGGCGTTCGATGAAGCGGCGGTAGCCCGCCTCGATGAAGCCGGAGGCGAAGAGCACGAAGCGCGGGGGCTTGGTGCCGGCCTGGGTGCCGAAGAGGATGCGGGGCTGCTTGCCGCCGCGGACCGGGTGCGGGTGGGCGGCGACCAGCTCGCCGAGGAAGGCGTTCAGACGGCCCGTGGGGACGCGGGTCTCCCAGCCGGCGAGGGCGGTCTCGATGCCCGGGACCAGCTTCTCCATGTGGCGGCCGGTGCGCGCCGAGATGTTCACCCGGGGCGCCCACGCGACCTGGGCCAGCTCGGTCTCGATCTCGCGCTCCAGGTAGTAGCGGCGCTCCTCGTCGAGGGTGTCCCACTTGTTGAAGGCGAGGACGATCGCTCGGCCCGCCTCGACGGCCATGGTGACGATGCGCTGGTCCTGCACCGAGATGGACTCGGAGGCGTCGATCAGGATGACCGCGACCTCCGCCTTCTCGACGGCGGCGGCGGTGCGCAGCGAGGCGTAGTAGTCGGCGCCCTGCTGGAGGTGGACGCGCTTGCGGATGCCCGCCGTGTCGACGAACTTCCAGGTGACACCGCCGAGTTCGATGAGCTCGTCGACCGGGTCACGGGTGGTGCCCGCGATCTCGTTGACGACGACGCGCTCCTCGCCCGCCACCTTGTTCAACAGCGAGGACTTGCCGACGTTCGGGCGGCCGATCAGGGCGATCCGGCGCGGGCCGCCGACCGCGGTGCCGAAGGTCTGCTCGGGCGCCTCCGGCAGCGCCTCCAGGACGGCGTCCAGCATGTCGCCGGTGCCGCGGCCGTGCAGCGCGGAGACCGGGTGCGGCTCACCGAGGCCCAGGGACCACAGGTAGGCCGCGTCGGACTCGCCGCTGAGGCCGTCCACCTTGTTGGCGGCCAGCACGACGGGCTTGCCGGCCTTGCGCAGCAGCCGTACGACCGCCTCGTCGGTGTCGGTGGCGCCGACCTTGGCGTCGACGACGAAGACGACCGCGTCGGCGGCCTCGATCGCGTACTCGGCCTGGGCGGCCACGGAGGCGTCGATGCCGAGGACGTCCTGCTCCCAGCCGCCGGTGTCGACGACCTTGAAGCGCCGGCCCGCCCACTCGGCCTCGTAGGTCACGCGGTCGCGGGTGACACCGGGCTTGTCCTCCACGACGGCTTCGCGGCGCCCGATGATGCGGTTGACGAGCGTCGACTTGCCGACATTCGGCCGGCCGACGACGGCGAGCACGGGCAGCGGTCCGTGACCGGCCTCCTCGATGGCGCCCTCGACGTCCTCGATGTCGAAGCCCTCTACGGCGGCGAGCTCCATGAACTCCGCGTACTCGGCGTCGCCGAGCGCCCCGTGCTCGTGCTCCTCGCCGGAGCCGTCGGGCTGGATCTGGTCGTTCATGAAGTCGGTACCTCGTTCATCGTGGTGATCGGTGGAGCCCCCGGATTTCGGGTGATCCACTACTCAAGTGTCTCTTAGCGCCCGGTGAGGCGCCTGGCATCGTCCAGGTGGGCGGCCAGCTGCTTCTGGATCCGCTCGGTCGCCTCGTCCAGAGCCTTGCGCGTACGGCGGCCGGAGCCGTCGCCCGCGTCGAACGGGTCGCCGAAGACGACGTCGACGCGGGAGCGCAGCGGAGGCAGCGCCTTTATCAGTCGTCCGCTCTTCTCGGCGGTGCCCAGTACGGCCACCGGCACGATCGGGGCGCCGCTGCGGACCGCGAAGTAGGCGAGCCCGGCGCGCAGCGAGGCGAAGTCGCCCTCGCCGCGGGTGCCCTCGGGGAAGATCCCGAGGACGCCGCCGGCCGCCAGGACGTCCAGCGCCCCGGTGATCGCCGTACGGTCGGCGACCGAACGGTCCACCTTCAGCTGGCCGATGCGCAGCAGGAAGGGGTCCAGCGGGCCGACGAAGGCTTCCTTCTTGATCAGGAAGTGCGTCGGCCGGGGTGCCACGCCCATGACCATGGGTCCGTCGACGCCGTGGGAGTGGTTGACGGCGAGGATCACAGGGCCGGAAGCGGGAACCTTCCACGAACCCAGCACACGCGGCTTCCACAGCCCGTACATCAGGCCGACGCCGATGCGCCGCCCGACCTCGGCACCCCGCTCCGATGCGGCGGTTGGAGCTTTTGGAGCTGTCACTTGGCGGCCCGCTTCTCCCCGACCAGGGTGACCACGCACTCGATGACCTGCTGGAGCGTGAGGTCGGAGGTGTCCACCTCGACCGCGTCGTCCGCCTTCGCGAGCGGCGAGGTCTTGCGCGAGGAGTCGGCCGCGTCCCGCTTCAGCAGCGCCTCGCGGGTGGCCTGTACGTCGGCGCCCTTCAGCTCACCGCTGCGGCGGGCGGCACGTGCCTCCGGAGAAGCGGTGAGGAAGATCTTCAGGTCGGCGTCGGGCAGCACGGTCGTCCCGATGTCCCGCCCCTCGACGACGATCCCCCGCTCCGCCTCGGCGGCCAGCGACCGCTGCAGCTCGGTGATCCGGGCCCGCACCTCGGGCACCGCGCTGACCGCGCTGACCTTGGAGGTGACCTCCTGGGTACGGATCGGGCCCGCCACGTCCACGCCGTCGACGCTGATCGTCGGGTGCGCCGGGTCGGTGCCCGAGACGATCTCCGCCTTGCCCGCCGCGTCGGCGATCGCGGTGGGGTCGGTCAGATCGATCCCGTTGTTCACCATCCACCACGTGATCGCCCGGTACTGCGCGCCGGTGTCCAGATAGCTCAGCCCGAGCTGCGCGGCCACGGCCTTCGACGTGCTCGACTTGCCCGTGCCGGAGGGGCCGTCGATGGCGACAATCACTGCCGGGGCGGTCCGGGCGGCGCCGTTTTCCACGGGAGGACACCTTCCTGGTGAAGGGTGGTGAGCGGGGTGGGGACGCGAGTGCGCCCCGCACAAGGTTACTGGGTGCGCGTCACTCGTCCGGCCGCGCCTTGTCGACGCCGACCCGGCATGATCAACCCGCCGCCCGACGCCTTGCCGACGCGGGCCGACATTCCACAGCCCGTCCGGGGCCTCTCCAAGGCGGGCCCGCGAATCCAGCCCGTCCGACGTCGTGCCGGCACAGGCCCGCGAATCCAGCCCGTCCCACGCCCCGCCGATACAGGCCCGCCAATCCAGCCCATCCTGCGGCCTGCCGACACAGGCCCACCAACCCAGCCCGTCCCACGCCCGCCAACCCAGGCCCGTAAATCCAACCCGTCCCACGCCCTGCCGACCCAGGCCCACCAACCCAGCCCGTCCCACGCCCGCCAACCCAAGCCGCCAGTCCTCAGCCCGCCCGGTGCCTTTCAACGCAGGCCCGCAAAATCAGCCCGTCCGGCGTTTGAGGACGAGGCCCCTTCAGGGCCGAAGCGGGGGTCTGGGGGCGCGGCCCCCGGGAGACGCCCGCACCGACACCGCGCACCTCTACTGCCGGATCGCCCATCCCCGCTCCCGCAATCCAGCGATCAGCGCCCCCGCCGCCTTCGGCTCCACCATCAGCTGGACGTAACCCGCCTGCTGCCCGGTCGCGTGCTCGATGCGGACGTCCTCGATGTTGACCCCGACCATCCCCGCGTCGGCGAAGATCCGGGCCAGCTGGCCGGGCTGGTCGTCGATCAGCACGGCCACGACCTCGTACACCCGCGGAGCCGACCCGTGCTTGCCGGGGACGCGGACCTGCCCCGCGTTGCCGCGCCGCAGCACGTCCTCGATGCCGTCGACGCCCTCGCGGCGCTTGTCCTCGTCGGCGGACTGCAGGGAGCGCAGTGCCCGCACCGTCTCCTCCAGATCCCCGGCGACATCGGTGAGCAGGTCGGCGACCGGCCCCGGGTTCGCGGAGAGGATGTCGATCCACATGCGGGGGTCGGACGCGGCGATCCGGGTCACGTCCCGGATGCCCTGCCCGCACAGCCGTACGGCGGCCTCCTCGGCGTTCTCCAGCCGCGCGGCGACCATGCTGGACACGAGATGCGGCATGTGGGACACGAGAGCCACCGCCCGATCGTGCGCATCCGCATCCATGACGACCGGTACGGCACGGCAGTGCGAGACCAGTTCCAACGCGAGGTTCAGCACCTCGGTGTCGGTGTCGCGGGTGGGCGTCAACACCCACGGGCGGCCCTCGAAGAGGTCTGCGGTCGCGGCCAGCGGGCCCGACTTCTCGCGGCCGGACATGGGGTGCGAGCCGATGTACGACGAGAGGTCCAGGCCCAGCGCCTCCAGCTCGCGGCGCGGGCCCCCCTTGACGCTGGCCACGTCGAGGTAGCCGCGGGCCACGCCCCGGCGCATCGCGTCGGCGAGCACCCCGGCCACCAGCGCGGGCGGCGCGGCGACGATCGCGAGGTCGACGGGTCCCGCCGGCTCCTCCTCCGTACCGGCGCCGAGCGCGGCGGCCGTACGGGCCTGCTCGGGGTCGTGGTCGGCGAGGTGAACGACGACGCCCCGGGACGCGAGGGCGAGCGCGGCGGAGGTGCCGATGAGTCCGGTGCCGATGACGAGCGCGGTTCTCACTGGGCGATGTCCTTGCGGAGAGCGGCGGCGGCACCGAGGTAGACGTGCGCGATACCGGCGCGGGGCTTGTCGGACTCGATGTGCGCGAGGATGCGGACCACTCGGGGCATGGCACCCGCGATGTCGAGTTCCTGGGCGCAGATCAGCGGTACGTCGGCGAAGGCGCTGCCGAGCTTGCGGGCGGCGGCCGCCGGGAAGTCGCTGTGCAGGTCGGGCGTGGCCGTGAACCAGACGCTGATCAGGTCGTCGGCGGTGAGGCCGTTGCGCTCCAGGACGGCGGCGAGCAGCTCGCCGACCCGCTCGTCCATGTGGCCGGCCTCGTCCCTGTCCAGTTGGACGGCGCCCCGGACCGCTCGTACCGCCACTGCTCTGCTCCTCGCTGATGTACCTCACGGCTCTGTGCACATCCAGCCTAGTCAGCCCGTCCGGTACGGGTGCCCGGCGCCCGCCCCCTGAGACGGGCCGGAGCGGGCCTCGCGAACCCTGCCAATGTCACCTGAATCACTCTGTTCCGCTACTGGTCCGCTACAGGTGGTGAGATCATCCCGGTATGCCTCTTTACGCACGGCCCCGAGTCCGCTCTCATGGGCTGGTAGCTCGCCTCGGGGGAGGACAGTAATGAAGCGTCCTGGACCACTGCTCACACTTCTGGCTGGTCTGGTGCTGGGCCTGTTCATGCTGACGCTCAATGTGACGTCGGGGACGAAGACCGCGTCGTCCTCGTACAGCGAGGCATCGCAGTCCCCGTCACCGTCTCCGAAGAAGTCGGCGCCCGCGTCTCCGACGCCGACCGTCACGCCCAGCCCGACGCCGTCCAAGTCGGCCGTGCCGAACGCCAGTTACGCCGGCCGCACCGACGACGACACCGCCTCGGTCGCCGTGACGATCCGCGACGGCAAGGCGGTCGCGTACTTCTGCGACGGCCGCTACAAGGAGGCCTGGCTGCGCGGCCCGGTCGCGGACGACGGCACGATGAAGCTCACCGCGCCGAACGGCGCCGTACTCGACGGAAAGCTCCAGCAGGGCAAGAAGATCCGCGGCACGGTCAAGGACGAGGGCCGCAAGTACGCCTTCACCGCCGACAAGGCCGTCAAGCCGTCCGGACTGTGGCGCGCCACGGCCAAGGTGCGCGGCGCCAAGATCGACGGCGGCTGGATCGTGCTGCCGAACGGCCGCCAGACCGGCATCGTCACCCGCGACGGCAAGGTTTCCGCCGCACCCCGTATCGACCCGGAGACCGGCGCGGTCACGGTCGACGGACAGCAGCTCACGGCACAGCCCGTCACCCCCTGACCCACCATCCGCCTCAGGGAGCCGATCATGACCGCCGACCCGAACGCCGCCACCCAGGCCTTCCCACCGCCCCCGCGCCGCCGCGACAGCCCCGCCCGCTATCTGGTCCCGGCCCTGGTGGCCGCGGCCGTGGCCGTCGGACTCGGCGTCTACGGCAAGGTCCACGACCCGGCAGGCACCGCCTTCAACCTCGCCGGCTTCAGCAGCACGGGCGCGGTGAAGTCCTGGCTCGCGACGACCGCGTTCTTCTTCGCCCTGGTCCAGGTCGTCTCGGCCTTCATGGTCTACGGCAAGCTGCCGGGACCGACCTGGTCGGGGACCCTGCACCGCTGGTCGGGGCGGATCGCGTTCCTGGTGGCGGTGCCGGTCGCGGTGCACTGCCTCTACGCGTTCGGGTACCAGACGTACTCGACACGCGTGATGTGGCATTCCCTCCTGGGGTGCCTGTTCTTCGGCGCCTTCAGTGCCAAGATGCTGCTGCTCCGCTCGGAGCGCCTCCCCGGCTGGCTGCTGCCGCTCGTCGGCGGGCTGGTCTTCACCGGCCTCACGCTGCTCTGGCTGACGTCCGCCCTCTGGTTCTTCCGCACCTTCGGAGTGAGTACATGACCGACAGCTCGACGCGCCGCACGGTTCTCGTGACGGGTGCGGCCGCCGCGCTCGCCGCCGGTTGCAGCAAGTACGGCGACAGCAACGACTCCTCGGGCTCGTCGTCCGTGAAGGCCTCCGGCGGGCAGGAGTTGGCGAAGACCGCCGACATCCCGGTCGGCGGCGGCAAGATCCTCAAGGCCCAGAAGGTCGTGGTGACCCAGCCCAAGAAGGACGAGTTCAAGGCCTTCTCGGCGATCTGCACCCACCAGGGCTGCACGGTGAGCACCATCGCGAACGGCACGATCAACTGCCCGTGCCACGGCAGCAAGTTCAACATCGCGGACGGTGCGGTCGCGGGCGGCCCGGCGCCGAAGCCCCTCCCGGCGGAGCAGATCACAGTGGAGGGAAATTCGATCCGCCTGGCGTGAAGTGCCGCGTACGCTCCCGGAATGGACCCCGACACTCCCGGAATGCACCCTGAGGCCCTGGTCCGCGACCACACGATCTATGCCTGTGTGATGGGGTCGCGCGCCTTCGGTCTGGCGACGGAGGGCAGCGACACGGACCGCCGGGGTGTGTTCCTCGCCCCCACTCCCCTGTTCTGGCGCTTCGAGAAGCCGCCGACGCATGTGGAGGGCCCGGCCCAGGAGCAGTTCAGCTGGGAGCTGGAGCGCTTCTGCGAACTGGCCCTGCGCGCCAACCCCAACATCCTGGAGTGCCTGCACTCGCCCGTCGTCGAGCACATCGACGACACGGGCCGTGAACTCCTGTCCCTGCGCGGTGCGTTCCTCTCCCGCCAGGTCCACGAGACGTTCACGCGCTACGCGTTGGGCCAGCGCAAGAAGCTGGAGGCGGACATCCGCCTGCACGGCGCGCCCCGCTGGAAACACGCGATGCATCTGCTCCGCCTGCTGATGAGCGCCCGCGACGTACTCCGCACGGGCACCCTGACGATCGACGTGGGCGACCGGCGCGACCCCCTGCTGTCCGTCAAACGCGGCGAAGTCCCGTGGCCGGACGTCGAGTTGTGGATGACCCGTCTCGCGACGGAGACGGATGAGGCGGCGGCCCGCACCCCGCTCCCACCGGAACCGGACCGGCGCCGGGTGGAGGACTTCCTGATCCGAGTCCGCCGCGCCTCAGCCCTCCAGCCGGACCCGGACGACGAACTCGTGCAGGGCGTCGTAGGTACTCGGGGCGTCCGGGAGCGCTGACGCCTCCTGGGCCGCGTCCAGTTCACCGTGCAGGGTCTCTATGTCGGCCCGCACCCGCGCCTGGTCGACATCGGCGGCCCCGTGCTCCCGCTCGACCTTGGCCGCGATCAGGTCCGGCACATAGGACGGAGCCTCGACCTGCCCGACGAGCGTGGGCAGATGGGCCTGCACCTCGCCGCTGCGCATCAGATGGATGCCGGTGAGCAGCACACGGAACGTGTAGAGCAGCGGCTTGAGTTCGCCGGTCTTCTCGAACAGCCGCCACTGCGTCTGCGCGAACCCCCTGTAGTGGTGGGCGTGATGACTGGTGAGGGAGCCCGGTGCCAGGGCGGCCAGCTCCCGGTGGGCGTCGGTGGTGTGCACGACGAGCGGCGACAACAGCTGCTCCAGCACATAGCCGTTGCGCCGCAGCATCAGCCGTACGAACTTGCGCAGGTCGTGGGTGACGAGGTCCATCTCGACACCGTCCCGCAGCCACATCTTCGACCGTGTCTCGTCCGGCTCGCGCAGGCCGACGAGTTCGGCGGCGGGCAGCAGGTGCACGCCCCTGAGGTCCACGTCCGAGTCCCGGGACGGGAAGCCATACAGGTGCGCGCCGGAGACCGTGGCGAAGAGCAGCGGGTCGGGCTGCTCCGCCACCACGGGCTTGAGGTCGATGTCCAGAACGTCGATCATCGGTCAAGCGTCCCAGAGCGCCCCGAGCGCCAGCAGCTCCCCCCGGTACTCGATCCGCTCCGCCCACTCCCCCGGCCAGGCGTCCGCGCCGAGGTGGGCGCCCGCGAAGGCCCCCGTGAGGCAGGCGATCGAGTCCGAGTCGCCGGACGTACAGGCCGCGCGCCGCAGCGCGGTCACCGGTTCCTCCACGAACAGCAGGAAGCACAACAGGCCGGTCGCCAGGGCCTCTTCGGCGATCCAGCCCGCGCCGGTGGCCAGACAGGGGTCGGTCTCCGGGGAGTTGGCGCGTACCGCGTCCTGGAGGCGGTCAAGGATCTCCAGGCAGTCGTCCCAGCCGCGCGCGATGAAGTGCTCGGGCGTGGGGTCCTGGCTCCGGGTCCACAGGTCGCCGAGCCAGCGGTCGTGGTACCGGGTGCGGTTCTCCACGGCGTACGACCGCAGCAGCCCGACCAGTCCGGTCGGTTCGGCGCCCTGTGCGAGCAGTCGTACGGCGTGCGCAGTGAGGTCGGAGGCGGCGAGCGCGGTCGGATGGCCGTGGGTGAGCGCGGACTGCAACTGGGCGGCGCCGGACCGCTGTTCGTCGCTCAGACCGGGGACGAGCCCGATCGGCGCGACCCGCATGTTGGCCCCGCAGCCCTTCGAACCGACCTGGCTGGCGTCCTGCCAGAGCCGGTCCTCGGCCTTCAGCAGGTCGCAGGCGACGAGGCAGGTCCGGCCGGGGGCACGGTTGTTCTCCGGCGACTGGTACCAGTCCACGAACTCCTCGCGCACCGGCCGCTCCATCCGCTCGGGCCCAAGCAGCCCTCGATCCATGGCGGTTCGCAGTCCGCGCCCCAACGCCAGTGTCATCTGGGTGTCGTCGGTGACGATCGCCGGCTTCGGCAGCTCCATCTCGCGCCAGGGGCCGAACTTGGCGAGGATCGCGGGCACGTCGTTGAACTCGGTCGGGAAGCCCAGCGCGTCCCCGAGGGCGAGGCCGATCAGGGCTCCGGTGGCGGCGCGCTTGCGGGCGCTGGTCGTGGTCATGCGGGGCTTCCTTCCCGGGTCGGGCGGAGCAGCGGCGGGTACAGGGTGGTGGCGGTCCCGGCGCGGTACAGCGCGGCCGGTTTGCCGCGACCGCCGGTCAACTTGGCGCCACCCGGCACCAGTTCGACGAACCCCGGCGTGGCGAGCACCTTGCGGCGGAAGTTCGGGCGGTCCAACTCGGCGCCCCACACGGTCTCGTAGACCTGCTGCAGCTCCCCGAGCGTGAACTCCGGCGGACAGAAGGCGGTGGCGAGGGAGCTGTACTCCAGCTTGGCGCCCACCCGTTCGTGCGCGTCGGCCAGGATCCGGTCGTGGTCGAAGGCGAGCGGCCCGAGCGAGTCGTACGGCAGCCAGCGGGCCTGCGCCGCGTCGCTGCCCGCACGCGGTTCGGGCGGGTCGGGCAGCAGCGCGGCGAAGGCGACGGTGACGACCCGCATCCGGGGGTCGCGGTCGGGCTCGCTGTAGGTGCGCAGCTGCTCCAGATGCAGCCCGGAGACGTCCGACAGGCCGGTCTCCTCGGCCAGTTCACGCCGGGCGGCCGTCTCGGCGGACTCGTCCGGCGCCACGAAGCCACCGGGCAGCGCCCACTGTCCGGCGTACGGCTCCTGTCCGCGCTCGACGAGCAGGACGTGCAGCGCGCCCGCACGGATCGTGAGGACGGCGAGGTCGGCGGTGACGGCGAAGGGTTCGAAGGCGTACTTGTCGTAGCCCGGTGTTGCGGTCATGGTGATCCACCCCGTTAATAGTCAGTTCGACTATAAAGAGCGATCGTCGCCCCGCACAACCCCCGCGCCCGAGGAAAACGAAGCGGCCGGCCCCGGAGACTCCGGAACCGGCCGCACCCCAACTCGTGCTTCTAGAGGTCGACTTCCTGCATCAGCATCCCGACCTCGGTGTTCGACAGCCGTCGCAGCCAGCCCGACTTCTGGTCGCCCAGGGTGATCGGGCCGAAGGAGACGCGCACCAGCTTGTCGACCGGGAACCCGGCCTCCGCGAGCATGCGGCGGACGATGTGCTTGCGGCCCTCGTGGAGGGTCACCTCGACCAGGTAGTTCTTGCCGGTCTGCTCGACGACCCGGAAGTGGTCCGCACGCGCGTACCCGTCCTCCAGCTGGATGCCGTCCTTGAGCTGCTTGCCCAGGTCGCGCGGGATCGGGCCCACGATGTGCGCGAGGTAGGTCTTCTTCACGCCGTACTTGGGGTGGGTCAGCCGGTGCGCCAGCTCGCCGTGGTTGGTGAGCAGGATCACACCCTCGGTCTCGGTGTCGAGCCGGCCGACGTGGAAAAGGCGCGTCTCGCGGTTGGTGACGTAGTCGCCGAGGCACTGCCGGCCCTCGGGGTCCTCCATCGTCGCGACGACACCGGCGGGCTTGTTCAGCGAGAAGAACTGGTACGACTGCGTCGCCACCGTCAGCCCGTCGACCTTGATCTCGTCGTGCTCGGGGTCGACGCGCAGCCCCTGCTCGACCACGATCTCGCCGTTGACCTCGACGCGGGACTGCTCGATCAGCTCCTCGCAGGCGCGCCGGGAGCCGTAGCCCGCGCGGGCGAGGACCTTCTGCAGCCGCTCGCCCTCCTGCTCGGCGCCCGGGAAGGTCTTGGGCAGCTTCACGTCCTTCTTGCCCGCGTACCGCTCCCGGTTGCGCTCCTCGGCCCGCGCGTCGTACTCACGCGAGGTCGCCGGCGCCCAGCGCCCGCGTCCGGTGCTCTGGCCCTGCTTGGGGCCGCCCTTGGCACCACCGCGCGCGGAGGCACCGCGCCCGGTCTTCGGGCCCTCGTGGGACCCCGTGGGGCCTACGTCGTAGCGCCGCTCCTCGGGACGCGGCTTTCCGGCGCGCTTCGGCTTGTCGTCGCGGCCTCCCGCGCCCCTCGGCTGGGAGCCGCCCCCGCCGGCACCCCGGGAGTTGCCCGCGCCGGAACCACGACCGCCGCCGCCCCCACCGGAACCCCGGGGATTGCCGCCCCCGCCGGTCCCGCGGGGGTTGCCACGCCCGCCGCTCCTACCGCCACCACTGCTGCCACTGCCACTGCTTCGCATCAAAGTTCCGTCGTCGTCGTGTCGTCTGCATCTGCATCCGGTGCATCCGGATCGAACGACGGGACCCCTTCCAGCGTCTCCGCCTCGATCGCCTCGGCCTCAGGGAGGAAGGGCGCGAGCTCCGGGAGCTCGTCCAGGCCTCGCAGGCCCATCCGCTCCAGAAAGTAGTTCGTCGTCACGTACAGGATCGCACCTGTTTCGGGTTCCGTGCCCGCCTCCTCGACCAGACCGCGCTGCAAGAGGGTGCGCATCACACCGTCGCAGTTGACTCCGCGGACCATCGAGACCCTGCTGCGGCTGACCGGCTGGCGGTACGCGACGACCGCCAGGGTCTCCAGCGCCGCCTGGGTGAGCCGGGCCTGCTGGCCGTCCAGGACGAAGCCCTCGACGGCCGGCGCATACTCCGGACGGGAGTAGAAACGCCAGCCCCCGGCGATCAGCCGCAGCTCGAAACCGCGCCCCTGGACGGTGTACTCGTCGGCCAGCTCGCGCAGCGCGTCCGCGATCCGCCGTTTGGGCCGCTGGAGTATTTTCGCGAGGTGCTCCACGGTCGCGGGCTCGTCCACGACCATGAGGACGGCCTCCAGGGCGGGCTTGAGGTCGAGTTCCGCGACGCCGGACGGGCTCGCCGGTACTCCCGTGGTCTCCTCGCTCACGCCGACTCCTCCTTGGTCTCCTTGGGCACCTCGGGCGGCCGGTCGAACTCGTCGGTCACCACCGGCTCGACCTCCCCCTCCCCGCCCGTCCAGCGCACGATCAGATCACCGAGCGCGGTCTCCTGGTCGAGGGCGACGGCCTTCTCGCGGTACAGCTCCAGCAGCGCCAGGAAGCGCGCTACGACGGTGAGGGTGTCGTCGGTGTCGTCGACGAGCACGCTGAAGCTGGCCTCGCCGAGCTCCCGCAGCCGCGCCACCACGATCCCGGCCTGCTCCTGCACGCTGACCAGCGGCGCGTGGATGTGGTCGACGTAGACCTGCGGCTTGGGCCTGGGCTGCATCGCCTTCACGGCGAGCCTGGCGAAGCCCTCCGGGCCGATCCTGATGACCACCTCGGGCAGCAGCTCGGCGTGGTGCGGTTCGAGTCCGACGGTACGGGGGTAGCGCCGGGCCTCCTCGTCGAGGCGCCGGTTGAAGATCTCGGCGATCTGCTTGTACGCCCGGTACTGCAGCAGCCGCGCGAACAGCAGGTCCCGGGCCTCCAGCAGCGCGAGGTCGGCCTCGTCCTCGACCTCGGCGGCGGGCAGCAGCCGGGCCGCCTTCAGATCCAGCAGGGTCGCCGCGACGACAAGGAACTCGGTCGTCTGATCGAGATCCCAGTCGGGCCCCATCGCCCTGATGTGCGCCATGAACTCGTCGGTGACCTTGGACAGCGCCACCTCGGTGACATCCAGCTTGTGCTTCGAGATCAGCTGGAGGAGAAGGTCGAAGGGCCCCTCGAAGTTCGCGAGCCGCACCTTGAAGACCCCGTCGTCGGGTTCTTCGGCAACTTCAACTTCGTCCGCGACTTCGTCGACAACCGCTTCTTCTACGACGACCTCGGGCCGGGGCTCCTGAGCAGCCGCGGCCGCCCCTTTCCCGAGCGCACGCCGACGTCCGGCGGGTGCGCCGGCGGCGGGAGCGTCGTTCGAGGTCATGGCCCCCGCAGGCTACCGCTACCGCCCGCGAAGCCGGCGTACGAGAATGCTCGCGTCCCCCCGGGACTCCAGATCGGCCAGGACGACGGCGACCGCCTCGCGGACGATCCGGCCGCGGTCGATCGCGAGGCCGTGCTCGCCGCGGAGCACCAGACGGGCGTGCTCCAGGTCCATCAGCTCCTCGGCGGAGACGTACACGGTGATTTTCTCGTCGTGCCGCTCCCGCCCGCTGGGACGCCGCTGGGCGGGCTGTCGGCCGCGTTTGCGGGGCTGGGGGGCGGCAGAACCTTCCTGCGCCTCCTGGCGTCGTACGGAGCCGTCTGCGGCCCGGCTGCGGGATTCTCCCGCGTCCGCGTCGGCCGCCACGTGCTCCGCACCCTCGCCGTCACCGCCCTGTGCGGGTACGGACTGCGGGGCGTCCTCCCCAGCGGCGGCACCGTCGCTCTCCCCCGCCGGAGCCGGCACCCGTGCCTCGCCGTTGGACTGGCGCCTGGGGCTGGACGCCTGGAGCGCCATCCCCCCTGTCGTACGGAACAGTTCGTCGGCCCCCGGCAGACTCACTCGGCGTGACACCGGGCGAGCACCTCCCTGGCGAGCTGGCGATAGGCGGCGGCACCGACGGAGTTGGAGGCGTACGTGGTGATCGGCTCACCGGCGACCGTGGTCTCCGGGAAGCGCACCGTGCGCCCGATGACCGTGTGGTAGACGTGATCGTCGAACGCCTCGACGACGCGGGCGAGCACCTCACGGCTGTGCACGGTCCGGGAGTCGTACATCGTGGCGAGGATGCCGTCGAGCTCCAGCTCGGGGTTGAGCCGCTCCTGGACCTTCTCGATCGTCTCGGTCAGCAGCGCGACACCGCGCAGCGCGAAGAACTCGCACTCCAGCGGCACGATCACCTTGTGAGCCGCCGTCAGGGCGTTCACGGTGAGCAGGCCGAGGGAGGGCTGACAGTCGATCACGATGTAGTCGTAGTCGGCCATCAGCGGCTTCAACGCCCTTTGCAGGGTGGACTCGCGCGCGACCTCGCTCACCAACTGCACTTCGGCGGCGGACAGGTCGATGTTGCTCGGCAGCAAGTCCATGTTCGGGACAGCTGTCTTGAGGAGCACCTCGTCGGCCGACATGCCCCGCTCCATGAGCAGGTTGTAGACGGTGAGGTCCAACTCCATGGGATTGACGCCCAGTCCGACCGACAGCGCGCCCTGCGGGTCGAAGTCGACGAGCAGTACGCGTCGGCCGTACTCCGCGAGCGCGGCACCCAGGTTGATGGTCGACGTGGTCTTGCCGACGCCGCCCTTCTGGTTGCACATCGCGATGATCGTCGCGGGGCCGTGACTGGTCAGCGGACCCGGGATCGGGAAGTAGGGCAGCGGGCGTCCGGTCGGGCCCACGCGCTCACGGCGCTGGCGGGCCGCGTCGGGCGCGAGTGTGGCCGCGTACTCGGGATCGGGCTCGTACTCGGCGTCGGGGTCGTAGAAGTGCCCGTCGGGCAGTTCGTCGTAGTCGGCGAAATGGTTGTGGGGCGCGCCCCTTCCGTCGCCGGCCATGGCGTTCACGTGATGGCCATCCATGCTCTGGTGTGCTGGCTGGGTCACCCCTGGCTTGTGGTGACCCTGGTGGGCTGCGAAGGTGCGCACAGCGACGGAGCCGACAGCCTCGAACCCCGCGGGCTCCTGGCCCCTTGCCGGCATTCCTGGTTGACCACCCCCGGGAGAAAATGTCGACTCATTCACAAGTCGTCTTACCTCCTTGGTGACCAGGGAACTTCTCGATAGGTCAGCGTGGCACCATGCCGACGGTTGGCGACTCTATGGCGTGTCGGGTGTTCGCAGCAACACAATCCGCCGGACCCGGCCCGATGTGTCGGCAATGAAACATCCCTCTGTCAAGGGCGTACGGCAGTCGCACGGCAGGTTTCACCGGTGCACGAATCGGTTCAAGGGTTATGTTCGGCGCGAGTTGACCGAGTGCCGCAAAGTGACCATACACACACTTCCGGCCGGACCTGTCGAGCAAGGTCCGGCCGGGCGCGCGGTGTTGACGACCTGTGTTGACGTATCGCCTTTTGCTGAACGGTGACTTAGTCGACAGAGGCTGCCGAACGGTCAGTTGAGCAGCGACTCCAGCTCGACGTGCTCCAGTCCGTGCGCCTCCGCGACCTCGCGGTAAATCACCTTGCCGTCATGGGTGTTGAGGCCCTTGGCGAGAGCAGGATCACGTCGCAGCGCCTCGACCCAGCCGCGGTTCGCGAGCTCCACGATGTACGGGAGCGTGGCGTTGGTGAGCGCGTAGGTGGACGTGTTCGGCACCGCGCCGGGCATGTTGGCGACGCAGTAGAAGACCGAG
Source organism: Streptomyces hokutonensis (assembly GCF_000376565.1). Taxonomy (GTDB): domain Bacteria; phylum Actinomycetota; class Actinomycetes; order Streptomycetales; family Streptomycetaceae; genus Streptomyces; species Streptomyces hokutonensis. The sequence continues at coordinate 44,321 of NZ_BARG01000099.1, forward strand.
TTGTGGACCGGGAAGGTCGGCTCGGCGTGGGTGGTCGGACGCGAGTCCTCGAAGCAGCCGCCCTGGTCGATCGCGATGTCGACAAGCACACTTCCGGGCTTCATCCGCGACACGAGTTCGTTGGTGACCAGCTTCGGGGCCTTGGCGCCCGGGATGAGCACCGCGCCGATGACGAGGTCGGCGTCCAGGACGGCCTTCTCCAGCTCGAAGGAGTTGGACATGATCGCCCGGACCTTGGTGCCGAAGACCTTGTCGGCCTCGCGGAGCTTGTTGATGTCGCGGTCGAGCAGCGTGACGTGGAAGCCCATGCCGACGGCGATCTGCGTGGCGTTCCAGCCGGAGACCCCGCCGCCGATGACGACGGCCCGCGCGGGCTGGGTGCCGGGAACACCGCCGGGGAGCACACCTCGGCCGCCGACCGAGCGCATCAGGTGGTAGGCGCCGACCTGCGGGGCGAGGCGGCCCGCCACCTCGGACATCGGGGCGAGCAGCGGCAGGGCGCGGCCGGGCAGCTCGACCGTCTCGTAGGCGATCGCGGTGGTGCCGGACTCGATGAGCGCGTCGGTGCACTCCTTGGAGGCGGCCAGGTGCAGGTAGGTGAAGAGCGTCTGGTCCTTGCGGAGGCGGTGGTACTCCTCGGCGATGGGCTCCTTGACCTTGAGCAGCAGGTCGGCGGTGGCCCAGACCTCGTCGGCGGTGGCGAGGATCTGCGCGCCCGCCGCCACGTACTCGTCGTCCGGGATCGAGGAGCCGACGCCGGCGTTCTGCTCGATGAGGACCTGGTGGCCGTGGCGCACCAGCTCGTGCACGCCGGCGGGTGTGATGGCCACCCGGAACTCGTTGTTCTTGACCTCGCGGGGGATGCCGACCTTCACGTCGATCACGGTCCTTGGCTCAGAGGGTGTGGGGCAATACATCTCATACCCGGACATGCGTGAGCGCACCGGGAGACCGCAGGAGAAGGTGCGGCAGAGCCAGTTTAATGAAGGCGTTCTCGGTGTCTAGCCTTTCAATGCATCAATCTTCAGCGGATGTACTACGGATTTCGCAGGCGTTAGCGTCATGTTCCGGGGATTCGGGGGCGGGATCACCCTCCTGGAGCTCCTCGCCGAGCATCCGTTCGGCCGTGCCGCGGTGCAGCGCGGCGGACGCCGGATCGCCCAGCCGGTCGAGGGTGTCGGCCAGCCGCAGCTGCAGCGCCGCCTGCAGCCGGACGTCCTCGGCGCGGCGCGCCCACTCGACGGCCTCGTGGCAGGTGAGCAGCGACTCCTCGGGGCGGCCCGCGTACTCCTGGACCCGGGCCAGCTCGCTCAACGCCCGTGCCTGGGCGGGCACATCGCCGTTCTTGCGGTATCCGGCGACGGCCGCCCGCCAGTTCCGCAGCGCCTCGCCGTAACGGCCCGCGTAGGTGTGCGCGGCGCCGATCCGGCCGTAGAGCCGGGCGGCCTCCGCGCGCTCGTCCCGGGCCAGCCGCTGGGCCAGCGCGCGGCCGAACCAGTCGGCGGCCCGGTCGTAGTCGCCGAGCTCCTGGTGCGCGCCGCCTACGGATTCCATCGCGCGACCGGTCGCATACGGATCATTTGCTTCCCGTCCGGCATCCAGCGCGGCCCGGTAGCGGGCCAGCGCCTCGGTCGTACGGCCGGTCTGCGCGTCCAGATCGGCGAGGTTCAGCAGCGCGGCGGCCTGCTCGCGGGGCAGCTTGCGCCGCTCGGCCACGTCCAGGACGAGGCGGTGGATGCCGTAGAGCTCGGGGGCGGCGGCCTGGGTGCCGAAGTGGGCGACCATCGCCCGCACGAGTTGGGACATCAACCGGCGGGCCAGCGTGTCGAGTTCGCCGTCGGCGACCGCGAGGCGGGCGGAGGCCAGCAGGGCGGGCTGGCTGAGGCGCAGCCAGTCGGCGGCGGCCCGGGGGTTGGGGAAGCGCAGCGAGTTGGGTGTGCCGAGGAGTTTTTCGCGGGCCTGGGGGCTGTCGGTCTCGGTGATGGCACGGCAGGACTGGAGCAGCCGTACGGTCCGCTCCAGCATGCGGGCGCGGGCCAGCTGGAGTTCTGCCGGGCGGTCCTGGGCCTCGGCGAGGGCGTGCAGCAGGGGCTGGAGGCAGCCGGGGACCTCGTACTGCGGCAGCGGGGAGTCCAGGGCGCGCAGCAGGCCCGCGGTGACGAAGTCGTCCAGGGCGGCGCGGGCGCCGTTGACGGAGCAGCCGGCGAGCGCGGAGGCGGTCTGCGGGTCGACCTGGCCGGCCGGGGCGAGGGAGAGCAGTCGCAGTATCCGGGCGGCGGGGCTGGGCAGCGAGCCGTAGACGAGCCGGAAGACGCGGCTCAGCGGGGTGCCCTCGTCGCTCTCGGCGTGCAGGTGCTTGGCGAGGTCGGCGACGGCGGCCTGCGGGCGGGCGGCGAGCCAGCCGCCGGCCAGGGTCAGCGCGGCGGGCTGGGCCCGGCAGACCTCGACCAGGCCCTCGGCGGCGACCGGGTCGACGGTGATGCGGACCGCGCCGGTGTAGCGGGTGAGGAGTTCCAGCGCGGACTTGGTGTCGAGGCCGCCCAGGGTGCACGGGCGGACATCGGCGATGCCGGTGAGCGGGCCGCCGGAGACGGCGACGACCAGGCAGTCCGGAGTGTCCGGAAGAAGCGCGTCGACCTGCTCGGCGTCGGCCGCGTCGTCGAGCAGGAGCAGCGCCCGCCGGTCGGCGAGGGCGGCGCGCAGGATGTCCGAGAGGTCGTCCTCGGAGGCGCCGGCCGGGGTGGGCAGCTCCAGGGCGGTGAGCAGTTCGCGGGCGGTGCGCTCGGTGGGCACGGGGGTGCCGTCGGGCTCGCTGAGCCGGACCCGGAGCACACCGTGGTCGTAACGGTCAGCGACCTGCCGGACGAGCTCACCCGCGAGGGCGGTGCGTCCCGAACCGGGCTTGCCCGCGATGAGGAGGACGCGCGCGCGGGGCGCCTTCCGGCCGGCGATGGTGTCCAGGCCCGCGCGCTCGATGTCGGCCCGCAGCTCCTTCAACTCTCTTGCGCGGCCCAGGAATTGGCCCTCGGCAGAAGTGTCCTCGGACAGCTTCACGCCATCTGTGTCCACCGCCTGATCCGTCACGGGCCACACTCCCGTCCCACTGCACGCGCAAAGCCCGCCGGGACTCCGGTTCGGGCATTTCCAGAGCCTAGTTCACGCTCTGCGACGAACCGTGCGGAGCGCGGCGGGCACATCCCCCGATCGGATCAGCCGATGGTCACACCAAAGGGCCGAAGGAGGCGGAGGGTTGGGTTCAGGACTCGAAAGGACGCGCTGGCCACGGCGCCTCGGCGGGGCGCAGCGCGTCGACGCCGTCGCCGTGCCGGGCGGCGACCAGGGAGAGGACGCCCACGACGAGGCAGTTGTTGTGGAGTTCGCCGGCGAGGACCCCGCGGACCAGGTCGTCGAGGGGCACGCGTGTGTGCTCCATGTCGGCCTCCTCGTCCTCGACCTCGAAGCGCTGTCCGTCGGCCTCGGACAGATCGCGGGCGAGGAAGATGCGGATGGCCTCGTCGCAGCCGCCGGGCGTGGTGTAGACGTCGGTCAGCACCCGCCAGTCCTCGGCCTTGACGTGCGCCTCCTCGTACAGCTCGCGCTGGGCGGCGTGCAGCGGGTTCTCGCCGGGGATGTCGAGCAGTCCGGCCGGGATCTCCCACAGCTTCTGCCGCACGGGGTGGCGGTACTGCTTGATGAGCAGCACCCGGTCCTGCTCGTCGAGGGCGAGGACGGCCACGGAGCCGGGGTGGACCTGGTAGTCGCGGTGCACGACCGCGCCGCCGGGCATCACCACGTCGTCGGTGCGCACGGAGGTCTTGTTGCCGACGAAGGGGGTCGCGGTCGCCCGGATCTCCCACTCCTCCGGGGTGTCCTTGATGGTCATGCGCTGTCCCTCCACACGTACACGAACCTGACGTACAGAACGGCCGGGGTGCGCACCTCTTGAAGGCGCGCACCCCGGTCACCGTACAACCCTCGTACTACTTGCCCGTCTTGCGTGCCACGGCCGCCTTGACCAGGCCCGCGAAGAGCGGGTGCGGCCGGGTGGGGCGGGAGCGCAGCTCGGGGTGGGCCTGGGTGGCGACGAGGTAGGGGTGGGCCTCGCGCGGGTACTCGACGTACTCGACGAGCTTGCCGTCCGGGGAGGTGCCGGAGAACTGGAGTCCGGCCTTCTTCTCCAGTTCGGCGCGGTAGGCGTTGTTGACCTCGTAGCGGTGGCGGTGGCGCTCCTCGACGTACTCCTTGCCGTCGTAGACCTCGCGCACGATGGAGCCCTCGGCGAGCTTGGCCGGGTACATGCCCAGGCGCATGGTGCCGCCCATGTCGCCGTCGCCGGCGACGATGTCGAGCTGCTCGGCCATGGTGGAGATGACGGGGTGGCCGGTGGCCGCGTCGAACTCGGTGGAGTTGGCGTCCTCGATGCCGGCCAGGTTGCGCGCGGCCTCGATCACGATGCACTGAAGGCCCAGGCACAGGCCGAGCAGCGGGATCTTGTGCTCGCGGGCGTACTGGATGGCGCCGACCTTGCCGGAGACACCGCGGTCGCCGAAGCCGCCGGGGATGCAGATCGCGTCCACGTCGGCGAGCTGCTTGGCGGCGCCGGCCGGGGTCTTGCAGTCGTCCGAGGTGACCCACTTGATCTTCACGCGGGCCTTGTTGGCGAAGCCGCCGGCGCGCAGCGCCTCGGTGACCGAGAGGTAGGCGTCGGGCAGGTCGATGTACTTGCCGACCAGCGCGAGGTTGATCTCGTGCAGCGGGTTATGGACGCGGTCGAGGAGGTCGTCCCAGGTCCGCCAGTCCACATCACGGAAGGGCAGGTCCAGCTTGCGGACGACATAGGCGTCCAGGCCCTCGCTGTGCACGGTCTTGGGGATGTCGTAGATCGAGCGGGCGTCGGGGCAGGCGACCACGGCGGCCTCGTCGACGTCGCACATCAGCGAGATCTTGCGCTTGATCGCGGTCGGCACCTCGCGGTCGGAGCGCAGCACGATCGCGTCCGGCTGGATACCGATGTTCCGCAGGGCCGCAACCGAGTGCTGGGTGGGCTTCGTCTTCAGCTCTCCCGAGGGGCCGATGTACGGCAGGAGCGAGATGTGGACCACGAACACGTTGTCCCGGCCGACCTCGTGGCGGACCTGGCGGACCGTCTCCAGGAACGGCAGCGACTCGATGTCGCCGACCGTGCCGCCGACCTCGGTGATGACGACGTCGACCTCGTCGGTCGCCATCCGCCGGATGCGGTGCTTGATCTCGTTGGTGATGTGCGGGATGACCTGCACGGTGTCGCCCAGGTACTCGCCGCGACGCTCCTTGGCGATGACCGTCGAGTAGACCTGGCCGGTGGTGACGTTGGCGCTGCCGTCCAGGTCGCGGTCGAGGAACCGCTCGTAGTGGCCGATGTCCAGGTCGGTCTCGGCGCCGTCGTTGGTGACGAAGACCTCACCGTGCTGGAAGGGGTTCATCGTGCCGGGGTCGACGTTCAGATACGGGTCGAGCTTCTGCATCACGACGCGCAGGCCCCGCGCCTTGAGGAGCATGCCGAGGCTGGAGGCGGTGAGGCCCTTGCCGAGTGAGGAGGCGACACCCCCGGTGACGAAGATGTGCTTGGTCGTCGTGGCTGTGCTGTTTCGGAAAGCAGCGGGCGGCATGGCCAAGAGGGGGCTCCCGTGGTCGCGGTTCGAGGTGCGGTCGTCGGGGGTTTTGTGCCCACCGGTCCACGGGCTACCAGGGTATCAGCGCCCGGACGAGATGGCTTCCGGCCACGCTCCGCACTCACGCCGACACACAGGTCACCCGCGTCGACACAGACGCGCCCTGGTTACCTGCTTCTCACCCGCTGCTCACCCGTTCGGCCCAGGTCCGTTGGCGAGAGCGGCACACAGATCATCTACGTGCGTCGTATCCTGCTCGGACACTCGCTGCCGAGCCGGTCCGGAACACGGCACCACCCCCGCCCGTATATCCCGGAACAACGAGAGCTCGTCGGCCCGTTGGGCAACGACCCCCATTTGCTTCATGGCTCAACGACGCACTACAAACGATCCCTTGACCGCACACAGCGACCGCCCCCTTCTTGGTGGGGCGACGTGGCCGTTCGACTGGAGTTGCACGTGGCCGGGCGCATCGAAGATTACGCACTCATCGGAGACATGCAGACCGCTGCCCTGGTCTGCCGGGACGGCACGGTGGACTGGCTGTGCCTGCCCCGATTCGACTCCCATGCCATCTTCGCCGGTCTGCTGGGCACCGAGGAACACGGCTTCTGGCGGCTGGGCCCGGCCCACGCCTCCGACGCGCCGCCGCCCACCGCGGCCCGGCGCGGCTACCGCGGCGACTCACTGATCCTGGAGTCCGAGTGGGACACCCCGCGAGGCACGGTCCGCGTGACCGATTTCATGCCCCCTCGCGACGGCGCCCCCCAGCTGATCCGCATCGTCGAGGGCATCTCCGGCCGCGTCCCGATGCGCTCGGCCCTCCGGATGCGTTTCTCCTACGGCCGGGTCGTCCCCTGGGTGCACAAGCACGAGGGCCGCACGGTCGCCGTCGCGGGCCCCGACTCCGTGTGGTTCGACACATCGGCGGAGACCTACGGCAAGCAGCTCACGACGTACGCCGACTTCACCGTCGCGCCGGGTGACCGCATCGCGTTCACGATCTCCTGGGAGCCCTCGCACAAGCAGCCTCCGCCGCTCCCCGAGCCGGAGCAGTCACTGGAGGCGACCGAGGACTTCTGGCGCGAGTGGGTCGACCAGTGCACGTACCACGGCCCCTACCGCGAGGCCGTCGTCCGCTCCCTGATCACCCTCAAGGCCCTCACGTACGCCCCGACCGGCGGCATCGTCGCCGCGCCGACCACCTCCCTCCCGGAGGAGATCGGCGGCGTCCGCAACTGGGACTACCGCTACACCTGGCTCCGCGACGCGGCCATCACCCTCTCCTCCCTCCTGCGCACCGGCTACCGCGAGGAGGCCCGCGCCTGGCGCGAGTGGCTCCTGCGCGCGGTGGCCGGCGACCCGGAGAACCTGCAGATCATGTACGGCATCGCCGGCGAGCGCGAGCTCGGCGAGGCGGAGCTGGACTGGCTGCCGGGCTACGAGAACTCCGGCCCGGTCCGGGTCGGCAACGGCGCCGCGCACCAGCTCCAGCTCGACGTCTACGGCGAGGTCACCGAGGCCCTGCACCTGGCCCACATGACGGGCCTGGCCCGCAACGACTACGCCTCGCTCCTCCAGCTCAAGCTCATCCGCTACCTGGAGAAGCACTGGGACGAGCCGGACGAGGGCATCTGGGAGGTGCGCGGCCCGCGCCGCCACTTCGTGCACTCGAAGGTGATGGCCTGGGTCGCGGTCGACCGCACGATCAAGCTGATCGAGTCGGGCGACGCGGACGGCCCGCTGGAGCAGTGGCGCGAACTGCGCGACGACATCCACCGGGACGTGTGCGAGCGCGGCTACGACAAGGAGCGCAACACCTTCACGCAGTCGTACGGCTCGAAGGAGCTGGACGCCTCGCTGCTGCTCATCCCGCAGATGGGCTTCCTGCCGCCCGACGACAAGCGCGTGATCGGCACGATCGAGGCGATCCAGCGCGAACTGTCCACCCCGGACGGCTTCATCCTGCGCTACCCGACCTCGGGCACGGACGAGGGCGTCGACGGCCTCCCCGGTGACGAGGGCGCGTTCCTGGCCTGCTCGTTCTGGATGGCGGACGACCTCGCGATGATCGGCCGGGTGGACGAGGCCCGTAAGCTCTTCGAGAAGCTGCTCTCGCTCCGCAACGACCTGGGCCTCCTCGCCGAGGAGTGGGACCCGCGCCTGCAACGCCAGGTCGGCAACTTCCCGCAGGCCTTCAGCCACGTCCCGCTGATCGACACGGCGCTGCGGCTGACGGCTTCGGGGGCCTACGGCGGCTGACACCGGCGCCGGGGTGATGAATCCGCGGACCACTTGACATCACTACCGGGAGAACCATGACCGTCAGCAAGAACATCAACAACCCCGTGGGCCAGGGCGGCGGCAAGCGCAAGAAGCAGTCCCGCGCCGAACGGCAGAACCACGGTCCGCACCGCAACCTCGACCGCCAGGGCGCGGCCGACCAGAAGGCGGAGCTGGTGCGCAAGATGCGCGAGAAGGCAGCCGCGGCCGAGGCCGCCGGACAGGCGGGCGACGACACCGCGAAGAGCTGACGCACCTCAGCAGCAGGGCCCGGACCGTGACGCGCGGTCCGGGCCCTGCTGCGCTGTTCCTTACGGCTTGGTGACGTGCGGCGGCCCGGCGCGACCGCCGCACGTCACCCGCCTAGGCTGGAAGCCGACAAAAGCCCCTTTTCTGAAAGGGGGGCGGCCATGGCTTCCCTCTCGACGGCGAGCGCGGCCCTCACCGCGTTGCGCGAGGATCTGGTCGGCGACGTGTTCGCCCCGGGGGATCAGGGTTACGACGACGCCCGTGTCGTCTTCAACGCGATGATCGACCGGCGTCCCGCCGTGATCGCCCAGTGCGTGGACGAGGCCGATGTCGTACGGGCCGTGCGCTTCGGGCGCGAACTGGACCTGCCGATCGCGGTGCGCGGCGGCGGCCACAGCGTCGCGGGCATGGCACTGGGCGACGGAGCGCTCGTCGTGGACCTGCGCCACATGCGCGAGGTCACGGTCCATCCCGCGGCCCGGGCGGTACGGATCGCCGGCGGGGCCACCATGAGCGAACTGGACGGCGCGACCCAGGAACACGGTCTCGCCACCACCGGCGGCCGGGTCTCCACGACCGGCGTCGGCGGCTTCGTCCTCGGCGGCGGCACCGGCTGGCTGGACCGCGCCTTCGGTCTCGCCGTCGACAACCTGCTCGGCGTCGACCTGGTGACCGCCGACGCGACCGTGGTCCACGCGAGCGCCGAGGAGAACCCGGAACTCTTCTGGGCCCTGCACGGCGGCGGCGGGAACTTCGGCATCGCCACCGCGCTCACCCTGAGACTCCACGAACTGCCCGAATTCTCCGTCGCCATGGTGATGTACGAGCCCGAGCACGGCCCCGACGTCGTCCGCACCTACCGCGAGATCATCGAGACCGGCCCGGACGAGGCGAGCGGCGGAGTCATCTATCTGACCGCCCCGCCCGAGGAGTTCGTCCCCGAGCACCTGGTCGGCAAGCGGCTGTGCGGTGCGCTGATCACCTACGCCGGCGCCGAGGAGGACATGCGCAAACTCGCCCAGCCGCTGCTGGCCCTGCCGCACGAGATAGAGATCGTCACCGCGCTGCCCTACGCCATGTTCCAGACGATGTTCGACGATCCCCCGGGGATGCGGAACTACTGGTCGGCCGAGTATCTGACGGGCGCGCCCGACGCGTTCACGGACGTCTTCTGCGCCCTCGGCGAGAGCATGCCGGTCCCCACGGGCACCCAGCACGTGCTGTTCCCGCAGGGCGGCGCCATCGCGTCCGGGCCGACCGAGTACCCGCAGCCGTTCCGGACCGCGCCCTGGGCCGTGCACCCCTTCGGCATGTGGGAGGACCCGGCGGACGACGAACGCTGCGTCGCCTGGGTCAGGGACGTCCAGGCCCGGGTCCGGCCCTGGAGCACCGGCGCGGCCTACCTCAACTTCATCGGCGACGAGGGCACCGACCGCGTGACGGCGGGCCTGGGCGCCGAGAACACCCGGCGGCTCGCGGCGGTGAAGCGGGAGTACGACCCCGACAACGTCTTCCGCTTCAACCACAACATCGCGCCCGCCTAGCCTCGAGGTGTGCTGAGGGCATCCGCGCAGGTAGCGTCCGCTGCATGGACAGCCGTACGGACAGCACATTCGACAGCCAGGGCGCCGGGATCACCGTTCAGCGGGCGCTGGAGCTGCCCGGGCTGCGCAGCGGGCTGCCGGAGATCCTGGCCGGCGCCGACCGGCTCCAGCGGACCGTGCGCTGGGTCCACGCGGGCGAGGTCCCGAACATCGCCTCCCTCCTCAAGGGCGGCGAACTGCTCCTGACCACGGGCTACGGCCTCGGTACGCGCCCGGCGGAACAGCGCGCCTTCGTCCGAACGCTGGCCGAGCGGGGCATCGCGGCCCTGGTCGTCGAGCTCGGCCCGCGATTCACCCGGCTCCCCGCCACCCTCGTCGAGACGGCCCGGGCGACCGGTCTCCCGCTGGTCCAGCTGCACCGCGAGGTGCCGTTCGTGGCGGTCACCGAGGAGATCCACACCGAGATCGTCAACGGCCACTACGCACTGCTCCAGCAGGCCGAGGAGGTCCACCGCCGCTGCACGGAGGCCCTGCTCGGCGGCGGCGGAATCCCCCAAGTCCTGGGCATCCTGGCCGACTTCAGCGGCAACCCGGTCTTCCTGGAGACCCCGGACGGCCAACTCCTCTACGCCGCCGGGTCCGGTCCCGAGGGCGCCGACCCGCTCCAGGTCTGGGAGGGGTTGCGCGGCCAGCACAAGGACGGCTCGCCGCCCGCCGGTTCGGTGCTGGTGGACGTGCCCGGGGGCGGTCCCGGTACGGGTTCGGTGCGGGCGCGGATCGTGCTGCTTCCGGTACGGGCGCCGCTCTCCCCCGTGCACCGCATCGCGGCCGAACGGGCCGCCGGCATCCTCGCCGTGGTCCTGATGCAGGCCCGCCAGGAGGAGGAGCTGGCGGCCCGCGGACGCGGCGACTTCCTCACCGACCTCGCCGAGGGCCGCATCGCCGCCGAGGACGCCCCTGCGCAGGCCCGGGTGCTGGGCTTCAAGCCCGGCACCAGCCCGCTGCTGCCCGTGGTGATGCGGCTGGGCGACGCGCTGGCCGCCCCGGGCGGCGGCTGGGCGGTCCTGGCCCGCGCGGTCGCGGAGGAGCTGGCCTCGGTGGGGGTCCCGGTCCTGCTGGGCGTACGACCCGTCGAGGGCCGCGTCCCGCTCCTGCTCGGGCTGCGCTCGGAGTCGGAACGGTCGGCGGTCGCGGACCGGGTCGCGGCGGCGCTGCGGGCGGGCGTGGAACGGGCCGGAATGCAACGCCCTGGCGCCCAGCCGCCGATCGTGGTCGTCGGGGTGGCCGGCGGCTGGACGGCGGCGTCCGCGGGACTGCGGCACGCGGCCGAGACGGCGACGGCGGCACAGGGCCTGTCGGACCGCCCGTGGTACGACGCCCGACGCCTGGACATCGAGCTGTTGCTGTGGCGACTGCGCGACCATCCCGACCTGGCGGCCTTCGTGGACCGCGCGATCGGCCCGCTCCGCGACCACGACAACCGCGCCAAGCCGCCCCTGCTCCCCACCCTGGAAACGTACTTGGCCCACGCGGGCCGCAAGGCCGAGACCGCCCGCGAACTGCACCTCAACCGGCAGACCCTCTACAACCGCCTTGCCCGCATCGGGGAGTTGCTGGGCACGGACCTCGAAGACCCGCAGACGGTACTGGCGTTGAGCCTGGCACTGCGGGCGCGCAGGCTCGTGCCGTAAGAGGTCTAGCTCAGGTCAGCGGCAGAGGCTGGGTCAACTCGTCGTAGACACTCAGCACTTGGGCGACGGTCTCGTCCTCCGTGGGCCAGGTGGCCGCCTGTCGGGTGCCCTTCTCCCGGAGCAGTTCCCGGCGTTCGGGGTCGCGCAGCAGCCGGGTGACCGCGTCGGAGAGGGCCTTCGCGTCGCCGTAGGGCACGAGTTCGGCGGCGTCGCCGACGAGTTCGGGGATGCCGCCGACGGCGGTCGCGACGAGCGGCACGCGGGCGTGGAGGGCCTCCTGGGCGATCACCGAGCGGGACTCCCAACTGCTGGGCAGGAGCGCGAGGTCGGCGGCGGCGAGCAGTTCGCCCACGTCGTCGCGGCTCCCGACGAGCCGGACCGGCAGTTCCTCGTCCTCGATCCGGCGCTGCAGGTCGGCCCGCAGCGGCCCCTCCCCCGCGATCACGAGCAGCGGGGCCGGATCGAGGCGGCACCAGCCGCGCGAGGCGTCCAGGAGGGTGTCGTAGCCGCGCTGCCGGTCGAGGGAGCCGACGGCGACGAGCAACGGGCGGTCGGTGGCGCCGAGTTCGGCGCGGAGCTTGGGGCGCAGCCGGTCGGGATCCTCGTACTCGACGGCCTTGCGCGGCCCCGGCAGCGCGACGGCGGCGAGCCGCGCGTCCCGGGCGCCGGTCCGGCGCGCCCGGTCGACGAGGTCGGACGTGGCTCCGAGCACGACGACGGCGGCCTTGACGACGCGCCGCTCCAGCAGCCGCAGCAGATGGGCGCGCGCTCCTTCGACCTGGGCACGGTCGTGCCAGGTGACCACGAGGGGTGTACGGCGGCCGCTGAGCGCGAGGACGGCGCGGAAGGAGGCGTGCAGCCCGTGCGCGTGCACCAGGTCGGCGTCCGCGCAGGCGGCCCGGAGCGCGGCCACGGAGGACGGGTCGCTGCTGCGCGGGACGTGCACGTGTTCGGCGCCGGCGCCCGTGAAGTCGTAGGCGTGATCGGCCTCGACGGGGGCGCACACCGTGACCCGCACGCCCCGCGCGACGAGCCCGGAGGCCAGGGAGCGCACATGCGCGCTGCTGGCGGCGTTGCCCCCGCCGAGCACCTGCACGGTGCGCAGCGGCGACTGGCCGTGCGGTGAGTGGCTGCTCACGGGGGTCACGTGGCCGGGGCTCCTGGTTCGGCGACGGGCGGTCACGAAGAAAGTACAGAAGGATCGCGCGGTGGGGGTGTACCGCACGCTTCCTACGCGTTCCAACTCAAGGATGCCAGTACGTACGGGTGTTCCGGCAACGCAGAAAAGCCCGGAGGCCGTACGGGAGGGCAACACGGGCGGGGATGTCACCCGTACGAGTGAGGAGCGCGCGCCTCCTGAACGACGAGCCCGCCCTAGCCGTCTGCCCGTGCCGTCGCCAACAACTCCTCCGCGTGGGCCCGGGCCGTCTCCGAGTCCTCCTGGCCTGCCAGCATCCGGGACAACTCCCGTACGCGGTCCTCGCCTTCGAGGACCTTCACGCCCGAGCGGGTCACGGACCCGTCGTTGGTCTTCTCGACCAGCAGCTGCCGGTCGGCGAAGGCGGCGACCTGGGGCAGGTGGGTCACGACGACGACCTGCGCGGTCTTCGCGAGCTTCGCGAGCCGCCGACCGATCTCGACCGCCGCCTTGCCGCCGACACCGGCGTCGACCTCGTCGAAAAGGTAGGTCGGCACGGGGTCGGTCCCCGCGAACACGACCTCCACGGCCAGCATCACGCGCGACAGCTCACCGCCGGACGCGCCCTTGGCGATGGGCCGCGGCGGAGCACCGGGATGCGGAGCGAGCAGCAGCTCGACCTCGTCGACGCCCGACGGGCCGTAGGCGACCGCGCGCCCGCCGACCTCGACGCCCTCCGGGTCCTCCGTCTGCCGGATCTCGAACGACACGCGCGCGTGCGGCATCGCGAGGGAGGCGAGTTCGGCGGTGACGGCCGCGGCGAACCGCTCGGCGGCCTCCGTCCGGGCGTCGGTCAACGCCTGCGCAAGACCGCCCAGTTCAACCCGCAGCGCGTCCCGCTCGGCGGTCAGCTCGTCGATCCGCTCGTCGTCGCCGTCGAGTTCGGTCAGCCGCGCGGCCCCCTGCTCGGCGTACGCGAGCACGGCGGCGATGTCCTGGCCGTACTTCCGCGTGAGCGCGTTGAGGGCGGCCCGCCGCTCCTCCACGGCGGCCAGCCGCAGCGGATCGGCGTCCAGGTCGTCGGCGTAGCCCGCCAGCTCCCCCGCCACATCGCCGAGCAGGATGCCGATCTCACCGATCCGGTCGGTGAGCGAGGCCAGCGCCGAGTCGTGCGACCGCACGGCCTCCAGGGCCCGCTGCGCACCCGCGACGAGGGTCGCCGCGTCGATGCCCTCGGGGTCCTCGGGGTTGCCGGCGAGCGCGGCGTGGGCGACCGTCGCGGCGGACGCCAGCGCCTCCGCGTGCCCGAGCCGCTCGGCCTCGGCGGCGAGCTCGACGTCCTCCCCGGCACGCGGTTCCACGCCCGCGATCTCGTCGAGGCCGTAGCGCAGCATGTCGGCTTCCTGGGCCCGCTCACGCGCGCGCGTGGTGATCTCGTCCAGCTCTACGGCGACGGCCCGCAGGCGCCGGTACGCCTCCGCGTATTTCGTGAGCGGCCCGGTGACGGCGTCCCCGGCGTACCGGTCGAGCGCCTGCCGCTGCCGGGACTGCTTCAGCAGCCCCTGCTGGTCGGTCTGTCCGTGCACGGCGACCAGCTCGTCGGCCAGCTCCGCGAGCACGCCCACCGGTACGGAACGCCCGCCCAGGTGCGCCCGGGACCGCCCTTCGGCGGAAACGGTACGGCTGATGAGCAGCGTCCCGTCCTCCAGCTCGGCACCGGCCTCCTCGGCGCGCAGCACGGCGGAGCCGCCCGGAGGGACGGAGATCCGCCCCTCCACGACCGCGTTCTTCGCCCCGATCCGCACCAGCGCCGGGTCCGCCCGGCCCCCGAGCAACAGCCCGAGACTGGTGACGACCATGGTCTTGCCCGCACCCGTCTCACCCGTGACAGCGGTGAACCCCGGCGACAACTCGACGACAGCGTCGTCGATGACTCCGAGCGACCGTATCCGCATCTCTTCCAGCACGGTGAAGACCTTACGAGGTAGGGCGGGAGAAGCGCGAGGCACCCTGTCACCCGGGGGAGTGTCCCCACCCGTTTTTGTCTTTAGGGGCGCGGGGAACTGCGCGCTCAGCCCCCACCGGCCCGCGCTTAGTGAGGAGCCCCCCGCCACCCCGAAACAGGCAACGCGAACTTCGCGACAAGCCGATCCGTGAACGACGCATGGTGCAGCCGAGCAAGCCGCACAGGCACAGCCCCCCGCCGCACCTCGACCCGAGCCCCAGCAGGCAGCTCAACAGTCCGCCGCCCGTCACACCACAAAACCCCCGGAGGGATGTGCGGCAACACCTCGACGGCCAGCACGGAATCCGGCGAGGTCACCAACGGCTTCGCGAACAGCGCATGCGCACTGATCGGCACCATCAACAACGCCTCCACCTCGGGCCACACCACAGGCCCACCCGCGGAGAAGGCGTAAGCCGTAGACCCCGTGGGCGTCGCACAAACGATCCCATCGCACCCGAACCCCGTCACCGGGCGCCCGTCGATCTCCAGCACGACTTCCAGCAGCTTCTCGGCACCGGCCTTCTGCACCGCCGCCTCGTTCAGCGCCCAGTCCGTGTGCACGATGTTGCCGTTCTTGTGCACGACGACGTCGACGGTCATCCGCTCCTCGACCTCGTAGGCCCGGGTGACCACCCGGTCCACGACCTTGTCGAGATCGTCCCGCTCGGCCTCCGCGAGGAACCCCACGCTGCCGAGGTTGACGCCGAGCATCGGCACCCCGGACGCCCGCGCGAACTCGGCGCCGCGCAGCAGTGTGCCGTCGCCGCCGAGGACGATGAGCAGTTCGCAGCCCTCAAGGCACTGCGGGGTGGCCTCGGTGACCGTCTCCACCTCGTCCGGGAGCGGCAGGTCGCGTGCCTCGTACTCCAGGACGCGCACTCCGATGCCGGACTGCAGGAGCCCCTTGACCACCAGTTCGGCACTCCGGATCGCCGCGGGGCGACCCGTGTGCGCGAGGAGGAAAACAGTACGAGCTCGGTTCTGTGTCAACGCGGCCCCTCCGCCACTGCACGGTCAACATCGGCCGGGTCCAGTTCGGGTGCGCCGGCCCGCAGCCACAGAAAGTACTCGACATTCCCGGAGGGCCCGGGCAGCGGGCTGGCGGTCACGCCCCGCACCCCGAGGCCCAGTTCGGCCGCCCGGCGGGCGACTCCGCGCACGGCCTCGGCCCGTAGTTCCGGGCTGCGTACGACACCGCCGCTCCCCAGCCGTTCCTTCCCGACCTCGAACTGCGGCTTGACCATCATCACCAGGTCCGCGTCCGGCTTCGTGCACCGCGCCAGGGCGGGCAGCACCAGTCCGAGCGGGATGAAGGACAGATCCCCCACGACAAGATCCACAGGCTCCCCATCGATCGCTTCAAGCGTCAACTCGCGTACGTTCGTACGGTCCTTGACGGTGACGCGTTCATCGCTCTGCAGAGACCACGCGAGTTGTCCGTACCCGACGTCGACCGCCACGACCTGGGTGGCACCCGCCCGCAGCAGCACATCGGTGAAGCCTCCGGTGGACGCGCCGGCGTCCAGCGCCCGCCGCCCCTCGACCACGAGCCCCTGCGGTACGAAGACCTCCAGCGCGCCCGCGAGCTTGTGGCCGCCCCGCGACACGTAGTCGGGGTCGCCGTCGTCCGCCACGACGACGATGGCCGCCGCCGTCTCCACCTGGGTGGCGGGCTTGGTCGCGACGGTCCTGCCCACGGTGACCCGCCCTGCGGCGATCAACTGGCTCGCGTGCTCCCGCGAGCGCGCGAGCTTCCGCCGCACCAGTTCGGCGTCGAGACGGCGGCGTGCCACTCCTGCCACGTTCGGTTCAGCTCCTGTTCTGGTACGGCGATGGGGGCGCCGGAGGTCCCGGGCGGGCGTCGAGCGCGGTGAGCGCGTCGCGCAGCCCCCGGTGTACATCCTCGTACACCTCGACATGGCCGTCCGTGGCGAGGTGGTCGGTGTCGGCGAGGCGCCCGAGCTGGGCGTCGACGTCGGCGTTGCCGCTCGGGGTACGGTCCACGTTCAGCGGGGCGGGGGCGGCGGGGTCGTACGTGGGCTCCGCCTCCGGTACGGCCTCCGGCAGTGCCTCGGCCTCGGCCTCGGGAACTGAGTCGCTCATGCCCAGACGCTACCCCGAAGGCCTGGGGTACCGTCGATCACGATGGCAACGATCCAGGAGTGCCGCGCCGCACTCGAAAAGCTCTCGGACAACATGCAGCAGGCCGACGGCAATGTCCGCGCCGCCGCGGCCATGGACCGTTCGGTCAGCTGCCGGATCACCGATCTCGACGTCACCTTCGTCGGCCGGCTGTCCGGCGGCCGGATCGTGGTGGACGAGACCGTGGAGGGCCTTCCGCCGGAGAAGGCCCAGATCAGGCTGACCATGGCCGGTGACGACCTGGTGGCCATGGTCAACGGCGGCCTGAACTTCGCGAAGGCCTGGGGCTCGGGCCGGGTGAAGCTGGAGGCCAACGTGTTCGATCTGTTCCGCCTCAGGAAGCTTCTGTAGCGGCCACCTTTGGGCGGTCGGTCCGCGCGCGTGCCTTGCGCGCCGCCGGCACCACCAGCGGTGTCCCCGTCTCCGGGTCGTCGATGACCTGGCAGCGCAGCCCGAAGACCTCCTCGACCAGCTCGGCCGTGACGATGTCGTTCGGCGCGCCCTCGGCGATGACCGCGCCCTCCTTGAGGGCGATGAGGTGAGTGGCGTACCGCGCCGCGTGGTTGAGGTCGTGCAGCACCGCGACCAGCGTGCGGCCCTGCTCCTCGTGCAGCTCGGCGCAGAGGTCGAGGACGTCGATCTGGTGCTGGATGTCGAGGTAGGTGGTCGGCTCGTCGAGCAGCAGCAGGGGCGTCTGCTGGGCGAGTGCCATCGCGATCCACACGCGTTGCCGCTGCCCGCCGGAGAGTTCGTCGACATAGCGGTCGGCGAGCTCGGCGACCCCGGTCTGCGCCATCGACTCCTGTACGACCCGCTCGTCCTCCTGGGACCACTGGCGCAGGATGCCCTGGTGCGGGTACCGGCCGCGGCCCACGAGGTCGCCGACGGTGATCCCGTCGGGTGCGATGGACGACTGCGGCAGCAGGCCGAGCGTCCGCGCGACCTTCTTCGCGGGCATCGACTGGATGACCTGCCCGTCGAGCAGCACCCGGCCCTCGCTCGGCTTCAGCATCCGCGAAAGGGCCCGCAGCAGCGTGGACTTGCCGCACGCGTTCGGGCCGACGATCACCGTGAAGGAATTGTCGGGTATCTCCACCGACAGCTCGCGTGCGATGACGCGCTGGTCGTAGGCGAGGGTGACGTTCTCGGCGGACAGGCGGTTCACGGTGCTCCTTCGGTTGGCCTCGTTCGCCGAGGTGTTCGTATCCGCGGTCATATCCGGCCCGCCTTGCGCTCGGTGACCAGGAGCCACAGCAGGTAGACCCCGCCGAGCACTCCGGTGACCACGCCCACGGGCAACTGGTCGGCGCCGAAGGCCCGTTGGGAGGCCCAGTCGGCGGTGACCAGGAGGGTGGCGCCCATGCACAGCGAGGGCACCAGGTTCGGACCCGGCGAGCGCGTCAGCCGCCGGGCCAGCTGCGGCGCCGTGAGAGCGACGAAGCCGACGGGTCCCGCGGCGGCGGTCGCGGCGGCGGTGAGCAGCACGGCGGCCACCATCAGCAGCAGCCGTACGCGCTCGACGCGCACCCCGAGGGCGTACGACACGTCGTCGCCCATCTCCATCATCCGCAGCACGCGCGCGTTGGCGAGGACGAGCGGCAGCAGTACGGCGCACAGGCCGAGCAGCGGCCAGACCTGGGTCCAGTCACGGCCGTTGAGGGACCCGGTCATCCACACGACCGCGCGGGCCGCGTCGACGAGGTCGGCCTTGGTGAGCAGATAGCCGTTGACCGCGGTGACGACGGCGGAGACACCGATGCCGACCAGGACGAGGCGGTATCCGTGCACCCCCTGCTTCCAGGCGAGCAGATAGATCGCCAGCCCGGTCACCAGACCGCCGACGAGCGCCCCGAGGGTGACGGCGGTCGCGCTTCCGGAGAACAGCACGATCATGACGAGCGCCCCGGCCGTCGACCCCTGCGAGAGGCCCAGCACGTCCGGACTGCCCAGCGGATTGCGGGAGATGGACTGGAACAGCGCACCGCCGAGCCCGAGCGAGGCCCCGACCAGCAGCCCGACGAGGACCCGGGGCAGCCGTAGCTCATTCACGATGAACTCCTGGCCCGCGTCACCGCCCCCGAACAGCGTCTTGAGGACGTCACCGGCGGAGATCGGGAAGTCTCCGGTACCGATCAGCACGACGCTCGCGGCGAGCGCGCAGACGAGGAGAAGGACGACCACCGTGACGGCACGGAGGTCGAGGCGGAGGGAGAGGCCGCCGGTACGCACGGCCTTCGTGCGGAGCGCTTGAGTGGGTGTGGCCTTCACAGCTGGGCCGTCCTCCGCCGTCGTACGAGAGAGATTCACAGCTGCGCCTTCCTTCGGCGCCGCACGAGGAAGATGAAGACCGGACCGCCGATGACCGCGGTGACGATGCCGACCTGGAGCTCCGCGGGCCGCGCGATGAGCCGGCCGAGCACGTCGGCGCCGAGCAGCAGCACGGGCGACAGGACCGTGGCGTACGGCAGGATCCAGCGCAGGTCGGGGCCGGTGAAGGAGCGCACCACGTGCGGCACCATCAGGCCGACGAACACGATCGGCCCGCAGGCGGCGGTCGCGGCCCCGCACAGCACGGTCGCGGAGAGCATGGCGAGCGCCCTGGTGCGGTTGAGGTTGGCGCCGAGGGCGCGGGCGGTGTCGTCGCCCATCGCCACCGCGTTCAGCGGCCGGGCCAGCAGCAGCGAGACGACCGTGCCGACCGCGAGGAACGGCGCGACCTGGGTGATGGTCGAGCCGGTGGCCGAGGCCAGTGAACCGACCGTCCAGAAGCGCATCTTGGAGAGCGCCGCGTCGTCCATGATCATGACGGCCTGGAGATAGCCGTAGAGCGCGGCGCTGATCGCGGTGCCGGCGAGGGCGAGGCGTACGGGGGTGGCGCCCCGGCTGCCGCCGAGGAACCAGACCAGCGCGCCGACGACCGCCGCACCCGCGAAGGCGAACCAGACGTAGCCGCTCAGACTCGTGACACCGAAGTACGTGATGGCGGTGACCACCGCGGCCGAGGCGCCGGCGTTGATGCCGAGCAGCCCCGGGTCCGCGAGCGGGTTGCGGGTGAGCGCCTGGAGCACGGCTCCGGAGAGGCCGAGCGCGGCACCGGCGAGCAGCCCGAGGACCGTACGGGAGACGCGGTCGCCGACCACGATGTCCGCGTACGTCCCCGTGTCATGGAACAGGCCGTGCCACACATCCCCCAACGGCAGCGATTTCGCGCCGATCGCGATGCTCGCCAGGGCGACGAGCAGCAGGAGCGCCACCGAGACGAAGAGCCCAAGGACTCGTACCGCCCGGCGGGTCGGGGGCGCGGGGGCGGTCTCCGCGCGCTGTTCTGGGGGACTGTCGACCAACACGAGGTTAGGTTAGCCTACCCTCGCACAACCCTTTGTGGTCGAGTCAGGCTCACAACCCCAGCCGCGCCAACGCCTTCTCCCCGTCCAGCGTGCAGGAACCGTCCCCCGCCGCCGTCCAGGCCGCCGCGCAGAGCGCCCGGAGCCCGTCCAAGGGTTCGCCCCCACCGTCGAGTTCCAGCCGCTCCCGCCCCGCCGTCGCGGTCCAGCCCCCGCACCGGAAGCCGTCTCCCGCCTCGCTGACCTCGGGCTGCCCGGTGAGCATGCCCCGCAGATCGGCGTCGACGTACGTCGGCCGGTGCTGCGGCGGCGCGGCGAGAAGCTGCGCTCCGTCGGTCACTCCGGTCAGGACGAGCAGCGAGTCGACCTCCCCGTTGAACGCCCCCTCGATGTCCGTGTCCAGGCGGTCCCCCACCACCAACGGCCGCTCGGCGCCCGTCCGCAGGATCGTCTCCTTGTGCATCGGCGGCAACGGCTTCCCCGCCACCTGCGGCTCGGCCCCGGTCGCTATCCGTACGACCTCCACCGCCGCGCCGTTGCCCGGCGCGATGCCGCGCGCGCTCGGGATCGTCAGGTCGGTGTTGGAGGCGAACCACGGCACCCCGCGCGCGATCGCGTAACAGGCCTCGGCGAACCGGGACCACACCAGGTCCGGGCCGCCGTAGCCCTGCACGACCGCCACCGGCTCGTCGTCGGCCGAGTCGACGGGCTCGAGCCCGCGCTCGCGCAGCGCGACCCGCAGCCCCTCCCCGCCGATCACCAGCACCCGGGAGCCGGCCGGCACCTGCTCGCTGATCAGCCGGGCGACGGCCTGCGCGGAGGTGATGACGTCATCGGCCCCCGTCGGTATCCCGAGCTCGGTGAGATGCTCGGCCACCGCGTCCGGCGTCCGCAGCGCGTTGTTGGTGACGTAGGCCAGCCGCATCCCGCCCGCGCGGGCGGTGGCGAGCGAATCGACGGCATGGGCGATCGCGTTGCCCCCCGCGTACACCACCCCGTCGAGGTCGAGCAGCGCCGTGTCGTACGCCTCGCTCAGGGCCCGGCCACTGCCTTCGGGACTCGTCCTGACGCTCTGGCTCATTCCACATCGCTCCTCGTTCGATCGCTTTCACCCGATCATCCCGCACGCCACTGACACACGTACGATGCCGGGATGAACACCGCAGGTCACTCGGAAGCAACGGAGCGCCGAGGCCTGGAACTCACCCCGTTCCGAGGCCTCCGCTACGACCCCGACCTGGTCGGCAGCCTGGCCGCCGTGACGTCCCCACCGTACGACGTCGTCGTACGCCCCGACGGTCTGCACCACCTTCAGGACTCCGACCCGCACAACATCGTCCGGCTGATCCTCCCGCAGGCCGTCACCCCCAGCGCCCGCAACGAACAGGCCGCCGACACCCTGCACCGCTGGCTCTCCGAGGGAGTCCTCACCACCGACCCCGAGCCCGGTCTGTACGTCTACGAACAGCACGACGGCAACGGCCTGTTGCAACGCGGCGTCATCGGCGCCCTGCGCCTGACGGACCCGTCGGAGGGCGTGGTCCTGCCGCACGAGGACGTCATGCCGCACGTGATCGCGGACCGCGCGGCCCTCATGCGGGCCACCTCCGCCAACCTCGAACCCCTGCTCCTCACCTACCGGGGCAACGGCTCACCGTCCGACACGACAACGATCGTCGAGCGCATCGCCGAACACCCCCCGCTGCTCTCGACGACCACGGAGGACGGCTACAGCCACCGCCTCTGGGCGGTCACCGACCCCACCGAGCTGACCCGCATCCAGACGGACCTGTCCCACCACCAGGCCCTCATCGCCGACGGCCACCACCGCTGGGCGACCTACCGACGTCTACGCGCGGAGCACCCCTCCCCCAGCCCCTGGGACTACGGCCTCGTCCTCCTCGTCGACACGGCCCGCTACCCGCTCCGCGTCCGCGCGATCCACCGCCTCCTGCACGGCGTCCCGGTCGCCGACGCCCTGGCCGCCCTCGACGGGCTGTTCCGCGTCCAGCACCTGGAAGTGCCGCTCCCGGAGGCCCTGGAGGCCCTCGCCGACGCGGCCTGCGCGGGCAACGCCTTCCTCCTCGCCGGCGACGGCGCCTTCCACCTGGTCGACCACCCGGACCCGGACCTCCTGGCCCGTACGATCCCGGCCGACCGCCCCGCCGCATGGCGCACCCTGGACGCCACGGTGCTGCACGCCACTCTCCTGGACCACGTCTGGCTCATCCCCGAGGATGACCCGACCCGCATCGCCTACATCCACGACACCGCCGCCACCGTCCGCAAGGCCGAACGCGACGGCGGTACGGCCGTGTTGATGCACCCCGTCCGCGAGGAGGTCGTACGCGACCTGGCCCTCCAGGGCGTCACGATGCCCCGCAAGTCGACGTCCTTCGGCCCGAAGCCGGCGTCGGGGCTGGTGTTGCGGGCGCTGGAGCCCTGAGACTCCGGGAACGCGAAAGGGCGGGACCCCGGTGTGGGGGTCCCGCCCTTTTCGTCACTGCTGACGTGTGTTGCCGTCAGTCTTCGTCGTCGTCCTTGTTGTCGTCCTTGGCCTCGACGGCGACGGTGGGCTCGGCCACGGGCTCGTCCTCGTCGTCGTCTTCATCGTCTTCGATGTCGTCGTCTTCGTCGTCGACATCCACCTCTTCGGCTACGGAGGCCTCGGCCTGGGGCTCGACTTCGTCGTCGACCTCAGTGTCGACGTCGGTGTCGTCCTCGTCCTCGTCCACCTCGTCCTCGACGAACGCGTCGACGAACTCGACACCGTCCATCTCGGCGAGCCGGTCCGACGCGTCCGTGCTGCCGTCCTTGTCGGACTCCACGGCCTTGGCGAACCACTCCCGTGCCTCGTCCTCACGTCCGGCGGCGAGCAGGGCGTCGGCGTAGGCGTACCGCAGTCGCGCGGTCCACGGCTGCACGGTGTTCGAGGCCAGCTCGGGGCTCTGGAGTGTGACGATGGCCGCGTCGAGCTGGTCCATGTCACGCCGGGCGCCGGCCGCGACGAGCCGCATCTCGACCTGCCCGGCCTTGTCGAGCTTGTGCACCTCGGGGGCCCCGGCCATCTCCAGCGCCTTCTCCGGCCGCCCGAGCCCACGCTCGCAGTCGGCCATCACGGGCCACAGGTCCACGCTGCCGGTCATCCGCCGCGCGGCCCGGAACTCGGCCAGTGCCTCGCTGTACTTCTGGTTCGCGTACGCGGCGAACCCTGCCGCCTCACGCACGGCGGCGACGCGCGACGCCAGCCGCAGGGCGATCTTGGAGTAGGCGTAGGCGCCCTCGGGGTCCTCGTCGATGAGCCGGGCGACCATCACCAGGTTCTTCGACACGTCCTCCGCGAGCCCCTTCGGCAGGCTCAGCAGCTCCTGACGTACGTCCTTGTCGATCTCGTCGCCCGTGACGTCCTCGGGGATCGGCAGCCGCTTGATCGGCTCGCGGTCGCGGTCACGCTCCCGGTCGTCCCGGAACCGGCCGCCACCGCGCCTGTCGTCGCCGCCTCGACGGTCATCACGGCGGGGGTAGCCACCGCGGTCGTCGTCACGCCGGAACGCGGGACGGTCACCTCGGCTGTCGTCACGGCGGAAACCACCGGGACGGCTTCCGCGATCGCCGCCGCGGTCGTCCCGGCGGGGGCCGGCCGGACGGTCGTCGCGACGCGGAGCCGCGGAACGGTCGTCTCGACGCGGGCCGGCGGAACGGTCGTCGCGGCGGGGGTAACTGCCGCGCTCACCGCGGTCGTCGTCGCGCCGGAAGGCAGGACGCTCGCCCCGGTTGTCACGGTCGTCGCGACGGAACGGCGGACGCTCGCCACGGTTGTCGTCCCGGCGGAAGGCCGGACGCTCACCACGGTCATCGCGACGCGGGCCGGACGGACGGTCGTCGCGGCGCGGGTAGCTGCCGCGCTCGCCACGGTCGTCATCCCGCCGGAACGCGGGACGGTCACCGTCACGGCGGTCGTCACGCCGGAAGGGCGGACGCTCGCCACCCCGGTTGTCACTTCGGCTGTCGCTGCGGTCGTCACGCCGGAACGCGGGCCGCTCGCCACGGTTGTCGTCGCGACGGAAACCACCGGGACGTCCACCGCGCTCACCACCACGGTCATCACGGCGGGGACCAGCGGGACGGTCATCGCGACGCGGGCCGGACGGACGGTCGTCACGGCCACGGTACCCACCGCCCCCGCTGCCGCTACGGTCGTCGCGGCGCGGGTAGCTGCCACGGTCACCGCGGTCGTCGTCACGCCGGAAGGCAGGACGCTCGCCCCGGTTGTCACGGTCGTCGCGACGGAACGGCGGACGCTCACCGCGACTGTCGTCACGCCGGAAACCGCCACCGCCACCACCGCGGTTGTCGTCCCTTCGGAAGGGCGGACGCTCACCCCGGCTGTCATCGCGGCGGAAACCACCGCGATCGCCACGGTTGTCGTCGCGACGCTCGCCGCCCCGGTTGTCACTTCGGCTGTCGCTGCGGTCGTCACGCCGGAACGGGGGCCGCTCGCCACGGTTGTCGTCGCGGCGGAAACCACCGGGACGTCCACCGCGCTCACCACCACGGTCATCACGGCGGGGACCGGCGGGCCGATCGTCACGGCGCGGAGCCGCAGAACGGTCATCGCGACGCGGGCCGGCGGAACGGTCGTCGCGCCCGCGGTACCCACCGCGATCGCCACCGCCACCGCTGCCGCCACGGTCGTCACGACGGGGGGCACCGCCCCGGTTGTCGCTGCCGCGATCGTTGCTACGGCTCGGGCCTCCGCGGTACCCGCCACGGTCACCACTGTCCCGTCGCCGCTCGTCGCGCTCCGGTCGGTCCTCGGGAGAGTTGGTGGACATCGGTGACTCCTGTCTTCGGTACCGCAAGTCATTCTCGCGCAGCCAGGTACTCGGCGCGCTCCGGGCTGTGCTTGTGCTCAAAACGAGAAAAAGAAAAGGACCCCTGGTCCCAGCGTGAACGCTGGGACCAGGGGTCCTCCAAAGATT
>NZ_BARG01000098.1 GCF_000376565.1 Streptomyces hokutonensis
GCCGCAGGCCGCAGGCCGCAGGCCGCAGGCCGCAGGCCGCAGGCCGCAGGCCGCAGGCCGCAGGCCGCAGGCCGCAGGCCGCAGGCCGCAGAGCATCACACGACGGACCGGTCCTACTCCTCGATGACCAGGCCCTTCGCCGCCAGTACCGGGGCGAGGCCGCACATCTCGATCACCGTTTTGCCCGCGCGGTACGCGGCGATGAAGCCCGCCTCGGCGTCGACCCGTTCCTGTGAGGCAGCGGCCGCCTCGGCGGCGTCCTCGCGGCGGACCACGACCACGCCGTCCGCGTCGGCGCGCATGATGTCGCCGGGGCGGACGAGTACGCCGCCGACGGTGATCGGTTCGCACATGGGGCCGACGGTCTCCTTGACCGTGCCCTTGATGGAGACGCTGCGGGAGAACACCGGGAAGCCCAGGGCGCGCAGGTCCTCGGTGTCGCGGACGCCGGTGTCGGTGATCAGACCGGCGAGGCCCTTGGACTGGCAGGCGTTGGCGAGGACGTCGCCGAAGGAGCCCGCCTCCTCGTAGTTGCCGGCGGATACCACCACTACGTCGCCGGGGCGGGCGTAGGCGATGGCGGTCTGGAGCATGAGGTTGTCGCGCGGGGCGCACTGGACCGTGAAGGCCGGGCCGCACAGGGACATCGTGTGGTCGACCGGCTTGATGGCCGAGTCCAGTGCCCCGAGGCGGCCCTGCGCCTCGTGGATCGTGGCCGAGGAGAAGGCGCTCAGCTGCTTGACCAGGGCGTCGTCCGGCCGGTCGAACTTCGTGCTGACGCGGATCATGATGACCTTTCAGGCGGAGGGGGCGGTGGACGTCAGTTCGGCACACGCCGTCGCGATGCGCTCGCACGCCTCGGTGAGGACGTCCGTCGAGGTGGCGAAGGAGATACGGAAGTAGCCGGGCGCGCCGTACGCGGCTCCGTGGATCACCGCCACCTGCCGGCTGTCGAGGAGGTGCAGGGCGAAGTCCTCGTCGTTCTCGATGCGCGTGCCGGCGGGCGTGAACTGCCCTATCGCCGAACGGCAGTTGACCAGAAGGTAGAAGCCGCCGTCCGGGACGGTGCAGCTGAGGAGGGGCACGTCGTTGATGAGCTTGACGGTCTCGTCGCGGCGGGCGCGGTAGACCCGCACGGTGTCCCGGACGAAGTCCTGCGGTCCGGTGAGTGCGGCGGCAGCGGCGGCCTGGCTCACCGAGGAGGGGCACGAAGAGGTCTGCGACTGGAGGGTGTTGATCGCGGTGACCAGGTCCGCCGGACCGACGCCGTAGCCGATGCGCCAGCCCGTCATCGCGTACGTCTTGGAGACACCGTTGGTGAGGAACACCCGGTCGGCCAGGGCCGGTTCGACGGCCGCGAGGGACGGGGCCTCCTCGTCGCCGTACCAGATCTCGTCGTAGATCTCGTCGGTGAGGACGCCGACGTACGGGTGCGCCAGCAACACCTGGGCGAGGGCGCGGAGTTCGGAGGTGGTGTAGGCGGATCCGGTGGGGTTTCCCGGGGTGTTGAGGACGACCCAGCGGGTGCGATCGGTGAGGGCCGATGCGAGGCGCTCCGGGGTCAGCTTGAAGCCGTCCGCCTCGGGGCAGTCGACGATGACCGGGGTGCCGTCGTTGGCGCGGACCATGTCGGGGTACGACACCCAGTACGGGGCGGGGACGATCACCTCGTCCCCCTCGTCCAAAGTGGCCATCAGGGCAAGGAAGATGACCTGCTTGGCTCCGCCGCCGACGGTGATGCGGGAGTCGGGGACCTCCAGGCCGTGACGCTCGCGGAGTTTGCCGGAGATCGCCGCGCGCAGGGCCGAAGTGCCGTTCACCGGCGTGTACTTGGTCTCGCCCGCCTCGATGGCCTTGATCGCGGCGGCCTTGACGTGGTCGGGGGTGTCGAAGTCGGGCTCGCCCACGGTGAGGTCAAGGATGGTGAGGCCCTGGCTCTTCAGCTCGCGGACGCGCTGGGCCGCCGCCGTGCTCGGCGAGGGCTTGATGCGGTGCAGCCGTTCTGCCGTCTTCATGTGATCAGCCCTCCCTGCGCTCGAAGTTGAGGCCGCCGGGCACCTGGAAGGTGGGCAGGATCTCGATGTGGCCGATGTTGACGTGCCGGGGCGCGTCGACGGCGAACTCGATGGCGTCGGCGATGTCCTCGGGCTTCAGGGACTCGTAGCCGTCGTAGTACTCGCGCTGGGCGGCCTCCATGTCACCGAGGAGGCGGCCGAAGATCTCCGTCTCCACCCGGCCGGGGCAGATCTCGCTGACGCGGACCCGGCGGCCGTAGCCGTCGACCCGGAGCTGGCGGGAGAGGGTGTGCACGGCGGCCTTGGTGGCGTGGTAGATCGTGTTGCCGCCGAAGTTGTAGACCCCGGCGATGGAGCTGATGTTGACGATGTGGCCGAGGTCCCGCTCGACCATGCCGGGCATCAGCAGACGGACCAGGTGCAGGACGGCCTGGATGTTGACGGCGATCTGCTCGTCGACGGCGAACTCGTCGGCGGTGAGGATGTTGCCGGTGCGGGAGACGCCCGCGTTGTTGACGAGGACGTCGATCTCCAGGCCGTCGAGGACGGCGGTGAGCGCCTCGGTGTCGGTGATGTCGACGGCGTGGGGGACGCAACCGGTCTCGTCGGCAAGGGTGTTGAGCCGGTCGGCGTTGCGGGCCACGGCGTGGACCTCCAGGCCGCGCTTGGCGAGCCGTTCGACGACCACGGCTCCGATGCCGGTCGACGCTCCGGTGACGAGGGCCGTCCTGTAGTCGGAGATGGGCATGCTGAGGTGCTCCTTGTTGTGCGGGGTGGGGGGTGCAACGGGCGTGCGGGTGCCGGGAGTTCGTGGGGCTGTCAGGCGTCGCGCAGCGGCAGGTGGGCGCGGTCCTTGACCTTGGACACCGCGAGGAGGGTGCCCAGGGCCGTGATCACGGCGTAGAAGGCCGGCATGTTGACGTTGCCCGTCTGCGCGATGAGGTAGGTCATCAGCAGGGGGGCCGTGCCGCCGAAGAGGGCGGAGGAGACGTTGTAGCCGAGGCCGTAGGCGGAGTAGCGCACACGGGTCGGGAAGAGTTCGACGAGGAGTATGTGGATGACGCCTGTGTGGCCGGCGAACACCACCGCCATGATGCAGGCGCCGATGACGGCGAGGGCCACGTTTCCGGTGCCGATCAGCAGGTAACAGGGGATGCCGACGATCGCCATGGCGACGGCGGCTCCGGCGAGGACCTTCTTGCGGCCGACGCGGTCGGAGAGGCGGCCCATGTAGGGGATGGCGATACAGATCGCTACCAGGCTGGAGGCGGTGACGAGGAGACCCTGCACCTTGCTGAAGTTCAGCTCGCTGCTCATGAAGGTGGGCATGTAGCTGAACAGGACGTAGTAACCGGAGCCGTTCATCAGGGGGATGAACAGGGCGAGCAGCATCGCGCGGCGGTGCTCGGCGGACGCGAACGCCTCCTTGAGCGGGTTCTTGGAGAGGCCGTCCTCTTCCTTCAGGCGCGTGAAGTTGGGCGTGTCGCTGATGCGCTTGCGGATGTAGATGCCGGCGATGCCGAGCGGCACGGCGAGCAGGAACGGGATGCGCCAGCCCCAGGACTCCATGCGCGCGGAGCCGAGTCCGCTGGTCATCGCGGCGGCGACGAGCGTGCCGGTGAGCAGGGCGAGGAACGAGGCGATCTGCGCGTAGCTGGTGTAGAGCCCGCGCTTGCCCTCCGGGGCGTGCTCGGCGAGGAAGCTCATCGCGCCGGAGGCCTCGCCGCCGACGGAGAAGCCCTGCGCCACGCGGAGCAGGATCAGCAGGGCGGGGGCCGCGACGCCGATGCTGGCGTAGGTCGGCAGTACGCCGATGGCCGCGGTGGCGGCGCTGATCAGGAGGATGACGAAGACCAGCATCCGCTGGCGTCCGATGCGGTCGCCGAGGTGGCCGCAGATGACGGCGCCGAGGGGGCGGAAGAAGAAGGAGACGGCGTAGCCGAGGAAGACGAACTGGACGGCGGTCGCGTTGTCCGAGTTCGGGAAGAAGACGGCGGCGAGCGATCCGGCCATGAAGCCGAAGATGCCGTTGTCGTAGAGCTCAGCGAAGATTCCTACGCAGCCGGCGAGGGTGACCTTGCGGGCTGTTCTGGGGTCGACCGTGTTGGGGACGGGTTGAGCGGCCACGGTACTCATGGCGTCTCCTGTCTGTGCAGCAGGCGGGGATGAGGGGTGTTGCGGCTCCGTGCGGGGTGCTTCCAGCGGGTGGGCGGGGAGCGGGTGTTGGTGTTGCTGTGGGTGAGCGGAGTGCGGGTGGGTTTTGTGGGCGTTGGTTTCGGTCCGGTCTTGCGTGCGGGTCGGTGGGGGCTGGGCGCGCAGTTCCCCGCGCCCCTTTGAAGCCGGCCTGAGTTGAAGAGGTGCGGGTGGTCAAAACCCCGCGCCTCTTTGAAGCCGGCCTGAGTTGAAAAGGTGCGGGTGGTCAAAACCCCGCGCCCCTTTACAGCTGGCCTGGGTTGAAGAGGTCCGCGGGGGCCCTGATGCGCAAGGCCTCGAAGGCCATGCGCACCCTGGATCTCAGGGCGTCTATCGCCTGGCGTTGGGCTCGGTGGGCCGTGATGGCCTGGTCGAGGGTGCGGTGGCGGAAGTGGATGGTCTGGCCGGGGCGGACCTGGCCGAGGGCGGAGAGGCCGGTGGCGGTGACCACGGCGAGGACGGGGTAGCCGGCCGTGACGCCGCGGCCGCGGTGCAGGACGAGGAGTTCGTCGCCGGCGGGGACTTCTACGGCCCCGATGGGGACGCCTCGGGAGAGGACCTCGCCCTTCGTGACGCGGCGGGGTACCGCCCCTTGGAGGCGCAGGCCGATGTGGTTGCTTCGCGGGGTGACCGTGAAGGGGGCGTCGAACAGGCGCCGGCCCGTGTCGCCGAACTCGGCCCGGTCGGGGCCGTCGGTGACGTCGATGGTCCAGCTGGCGGGGAACGGGGGGACCGGCGCGTTCAGGCGGAACAGCGGGATGCGGGAGAACGGGTGGTCTATGGGCGGACAGGCGGTGCGCAGGGCGAGTTCGTCGCCTGCGCGGAGCGGCGGGCCGAAGCCCAGGATCGTGTCGGGGGCGCAGCTGCCCTGGAGGCGCTCCGCCTCGAACGAGCCGAGTACGGCGAGGTAGACGCGCAGTCCCCGGTTGATCCCGGTGACGCGGATGGTTTCGCCGGCCCGGACCGGGAGCGGTTCCCACTGGGGGCGTACGACTCCTTCGACGCTCACCTCGGCGGGGGCGCCCGTGACCGCGATGAGGATGTCGCCGGAGGGGACGCACGCGAAGTCGAGGGCGGTGATCTCCAGCAGCGGGGCGCGGTCGTCGTTGCCGCAGAGGACGTTGGCGACGCGTGCCGAGTGCTGGTCGGCGGCTCCGTTGGCGGGCAGGCCGTAGCGGGAGCGGCCGACGCGGCCGAGGTCCTGCACGGTGACGAGGCCGGCGGTGCGGATGGTGAGGGTGTCAGCCATGGCAGTCCGCCAGGCTCAACTCGGCGTATTCGTCCCACTGTTGGGGCTCGATGGGCCGGAAGCGGAAGGTGTCGCCGGGCCGGTACACGGTGATCGGGTCGCTGTGCAGGTCGAGGACGCGCACCGGGGTGCGGCCCAGGAGCGGCCAGCCGCCGGGCGAGGGCATCGGGCAGATGACCGCCTGCCGTCCGGCGACGGCGACCGAACCGGCGTCGACGCGGGTGCGGGGCGAGGCGAGCCGTGGGACGGGTTTCGGGAACGGCGGGCCGTCCGTCATCGGGGCGCCCGCGGGTGCGCCGAGGCAGCGGACGGTGAGGTCGGTTCCGGAGTGCAGGGCGACGATCTCGCCCTCGGACAGGCCGAGTTGGGCGGCCACCTCCGGCAGGTCCGGTCCGTACTCGCCGCCGTAGACGACGGGGACGACGAAGCGGCGCGGGGGTGTGGTGGGCGCGGGGTGCGGGCCGAGGCGGGCCGCCTCGTGGGCCAGGACGCGGCGGACGGTGGCGTGGTCGGTGGCCGCGCAGTCGAACTCGACGAGCAGGGCGTCGTAGGTGGGCACCACGTCGTGGACGCCGGTGAGTCGGACGGCGTTCAGGGCGTCGGCGAGGGCGTGGACGAGCTGCCACGCGGGTTCGGCGTCGAGGCCCACAGCCTTGGCGACGAGGGCGGAGTCGCCGCAGTCGGTGATGGTGACGTTGCCGGTCATCTCAACCGTCCTTGCCGGTCAGGACCTTGTCGAGCGAAGTGATCTCGACTCCGGCGGTGAGGAGTTGCTCGCGGATGCGGCCGGCCAGGGCGATCGCGCCGGGGCTGTCGCCGTGCAACAGGACGGTGTCGCAGGCGACTTGGACGTCCGTGCCGTCGACGCTGCGGATGACGCCCTCGGTGACCATGCGGAGGGTGCGGCGGGCGACCTCGTCCGGGTCGTGGATCACCGCGCCGGGTTCGGAGCGCGGGACGAGGGTTCCGTCGGCGCGGTAGGCGCGGTCGGCGATGCCCACGATGCCGACCCGCAGGCCCCGGGCGCGGGCCGCGTCGGCCAGCTCGCCGTCCTGCGCGAGGACGATCAGCGATTCGTCGAGGGCTGCCACGGCGTCCACGACGGCGCGGGCGTAGTCGGCTCGTACGGCGACCAGGTTGCCGAGGCGGCCGTGCGGGGCCACGTGGTGGACCCGGGTGCCGTGGGCGACGGCGAAGGCCTGGAGGGCGCCGATCTGGTAGAGCACGTCGGTACGGACCTCCTCCGGGGTGAGATCCATCGCGCGGCGGCCGAAGCCGACCAGGTCGGGGAAGCTGGGGTGGGCGCCCACGGCGACCTGCTTCTCGACGCAGGTCCGCACGGTCGCGTCCATGATGCGGGGATCGCCGGCGTGGAATCCGCAGGCGACGTTGGCGGAGGTGAGCATCTCCAGAAGGGCCGCGTCGTCGCCCATTGTGTAGGCGCCGAATCCCTCGCCGAGATCGGCGACGAGATCAACCATGGGGGTCATGACGTCCTCCGGGAGAGAATGCGGGAATGGGGAACTCCGGGAAAGGGAATTCCTGGGAGGGAGATACCATCACGTCTTCGTGACGCCGGAACGGAGAATGTTCCTGGCGGGATGTTCCGCACAACTTATTCCGCGCGTCGCGTGATCGCCAATATCCGTTCGGTCTGGCGTTATCGCGAACCGCTATGACTCCCCTCACAGCCTCCACCCGCCGGGGCTGTGCTTCGGGGTGATCCCTCCCTACGATGAGGCTTCGCTCCACCCGGAAGGCCCCGCGCATGGACACCAGACGTCTCTACTCGTTCATCAAGATCATCGACGCGGGGAGCATCACGCGCGCGGCCGACATCCTGCACATCGCCCAGCCGGCGCTGAGCCAGCAACTGTCCGCGCTTGAGGCGCAGTTCGGGCAGCAGTTGCTGATCCGCAGCAAGCGCGGGGTCGCCCCGACCGAGGCGGGCCGGGCGCTGTACCGGCACGCTCAGCTCATCCTGCGGCAGGTGGACCTCGCGCAGGCGGCCGTCGACGTCTCCGGCCGGGCCCCCGCGGGCAGCGTGTCGGTGGGCCTCGCGCCGTACAGCCTGGGCGCGGCCCTCGCGCTGCCGCTGCTCAAGAGCGTGCGCGAGCGCTACCCGGACATCCTGCTGCACATCAACGAGAACTTCGGCGGGGTGATCAGCGAGGCGATCATGACCGGCCGGATGGACATGGCGTTCATCTACGGCGCCGGGCCGCTGCGGGGTGTGCAGTTCGAGCCGGTGCGCACCGAGGACCTCTACCTGATCGAGGCGCCCGGTGACGCGGCACCGCAGGGGAAGGGCGAGGTGCGCCTGGAGGAGCTGGCGAGCCTGCCGCTGCTGCTGCCCAGCCGGATCCACACGATCCGGCAGGTGGTGGACGCGGCCTTCCAGCAGGCGTCGCTGCGGCTGAACGTGGTGGGCGAGGTGGAGTCGGCGCTGACCCTGGTCAACGCGGTGGACGCGGGCCTCGGGGCGACGGTCCTGCCGTGGTCGGCGGCGCGCGCCATTCTCGATGTCCGCGCCCTGTCCGTACGGCGGAT
Organism: Streptomyces hokutonensis; assembly: GCF_000376565.1. GTDB lineage: Bacteria > Actinomycetota > Actinomycetes > Streptomycetales > Streptomycetaceae > Streptomyces > Streptomyces hokutonensis. The sequence continues at coordinate 8,008 of NZ_BARG01000098.1, forward strand.
CGTGGACCCGGTCATCCAGGTCAAACTGTCCGTGGTCACGTCGGACAATCAGCCGCTCTCGGAGCCGGCCCTGGCGGTGCACGATCTCTTCCTGGAACTGATCGCGGGCGACAAGAATAACGACGACGAATAGCGTCACAAGAATCCGCTATTTGTTTCCGGTGACCACCGCGGCTAGCTTTCTTCGAAACCACTTCGCAACCACTGCGAAATCGTTCGCCCGGTCGGCAATACGCGGCTCGTCACTGGAGAAGCACATGAAGAAGCGTGTCCTCGCCACCCGTGAAACCCTGCCCGGCCGAGGTCTGGACCGTCTCTCCGAGAGCGCGGAACTGGTGGCCTGGCCCGGTGCCGGCAAGCCCGGACCGGCCGACCTCGCGGCCCTCGCCCCCGGCGTGAGCGGCGTACTGGCCCTCGGCAACGACCCGGTGGACGCCGCCCTGATGGACGCGGCGGGCCCCTCTCTGCGCGTGATCGCCCTCGCCAGCATGGGCTTCGACAACGTCGACCGGGCCGCGGCCGCCGAACGCGGCATCGTCGTCACCCACACGCCCCGCGTGCTCGCGGAGACCACCGCCGACCTCACCTTCGCGCTGATCCTCGCCGCCCGCCGCAAGCTCGGCGCGGCCGGGGCGAGCCTCGCGGAGGGCTCCTGGGGACTGTTCCGGATGCACGACTACCTCGGCCTGGACGTCCACGGCGCCACCCTCGGCCTGATCGGCTACGGCCAGATCGGCCGCGCGGTGGCCCGTCGCGCCCACGGTTTCGGCATGCGCGTGATCCACCACGACCCGTACGCCCCCGACGACGACCTCTCGACCTCGGTCGGCCTGGCCGCGCTGCTGGCCGACGCCGACGTCGTGTCGCTGCACGTCCCGCTCACCGAGGAGACCCGCCATCTGATCTCGGTCCGCGAGCTGGCCGCGATGAAGCCGACGGCCACACTGGTCAGCACCTCGCGCGGCGGGGTCGTCGTCGAGCAGGCCCTGCTCGACGCGGTCCGCGAGGGCCGCCTGCACTCCGCCGGACTCGACGTCTTCGAACACGAGCCGATGGGACGGGAGTTGTCCCCCTTGGTCGCCGAACCGAACGTGATCGCACTCCCCCACATCGGCTCGGCCACCGAGGCGACCCGGGCCGCGATGGTCGACCTGGCGGTCGACAACATCCTCGACGTCCTGTCCGAACGGCCCGCCCGTACGCCCCTCCCGGGCAGTACGGCGGTGGCGGGCGCGCCGGTCGGCGGCTGAACCCCGCCGCTCACCCCGCCTGCGTGCCGGCGAGGCCCGCCCACTGCAACAGGAACCGCAGCGCCTCCTGCGAGGCCGAGTCCGGCGGCGCGGTGTAGGCGACGAGCAGCTGCTCGGGGTGGGTGTCGACGGTGAACTGCTGGACGTCGAGGGTGAGTTCACCGGCGACCGGATGGACGTACGTCTTGGTGAGCTGCCGTGGTCCGCGCACCTGGTGGCCGGCCCACCAGGTGCGGAAGTCCGGGTCGCGGGCGCCGAGTTCGGCGACGAGGGCGGTCAGCGCGGGGTCGTGCGGGGTGCGGCCCGCCTCCATGCGCAGGACGGCGACGCACTCGCGGGCGGCGCGGGGCCAGTCGGCGTACAGGGCCCGGAAGTCGGCGTCGAGGAAGGTGAGCCGGATCAGGTTGCGCTCGGCCGGGGGCAGCGCGCCGAAGTCGGTGAGGAGTGCGCCGGCCGCGCGGTTCCAGGCGAGTACGTCCATGCCTCGGTGCAGCACCATCGCCGGGACGTCGTGCATCGTGTCCAGCAACTGCCGTAGCCGGGGCGCCACTTCGGGTCGCCCGGCCGGTCGGGCGGCCGGGCCGGGGGCGACCTCGGCCAGGGTGAAGAGGTAGGCGCGCTCGTCCGGTGCGAGGTGCAGGGCGTCGGCGAGCGCGTCCAGGACAGCCCGGGAGCCCCGGCGGGTGCGGCCCTGTTCCAGGCGGACCACGTAGTCGACGCTCACGTGCGCGAGATGGGCGAGTTCCTCCCTGCGCAGCCCGGGTACGCGGCGCAGCCGGCCGTCGTCGGGGAAGCCCGCCTCGTGCGGGTCGCGTTCCGCGCGGCGGGCGCGCAGGAAGTCGCCCAGTTCGTTGCCGGAGAGGGACGCGTCGGGGTCTGCCATGCCTCCAGTGTCGTCGGGGCCGCGGGTGCGTGCCTGGTACAGAACCGCATAGGCAGAGCCGTCCCTGGTGGCGCCGGGGCGGGCGGGTCGACGGTGGGGGCATGGCCGTAGAACGGCTTCCCCTCTCTCCGACTGGAGTGCTCTCCCATGCGTAGTGATGTCGTCTTTCCCAGTGCCGGCCTGAAGCTCGCCGGTCACCTGTACCGCCCGGACGGGGTTCCGCGGGCCGCGATCGTGGTCGGTCATCCCGGTGGTGGGGTGAAGGAGCAGGCGGCCGGGTTGTACGCGCGGCGGCTGGTCGAGCGGGGGTTCGTGACGCTGGCCTTCGACGCCGCGTATCAGGGCGAGAGCGAGGGTGAGCCGCGCGGCTTGGAGGACCCCGGCCAGCGGGTCGAGGACCTGAAGGCGGCGGTCTCCTACCTCGGCACTCTCGACGGGGTCGACCCCGAGCGCATCGGGGTGCTGGGCATCTGTGCCTCCGGTGGGTACGCCCTGGCGGCCACCGCGACCGACCCGCGTATCCGGGCCGTGGCCACGGTGAGCGCCGTGGACATCTCGCGGCAGTTCCGGCTCGGCGCGGACGGCGGCCAGGATCCGGCCGTCGTACGGGGCCTGCTGGCCGCGGCGGCGGAGGCCCGTGGTGCGGACGTCCAGCGCTTCCCGATCTTTCCCGCCACCGAGGAGGAGGCGCGCGCGGGCGGTCCGCATGTCCACGAGGGCTGGGAGTACTACTGCACTCCGCGCGCCCAGCACCCCCGCTCGGCGAAGTCCCTGACCTGGTCGAGCGTCGACCGTATCGCCGGCTTCGACGCGTTCTCCTCCCTCGGCCTGATCGCGCCGCGCCCTGTCCTGCTGATCGCCGGGCGGGCCGCCGTGACCTCCTGGATGAGTGTCGAGGCGTATCAAAAGGCTTATGGGGACAAGGAGTTGGCCTGGATCGGGGGTGCCTCGCACGTGGATCTCTACGACCGGAACGAGTACGTCACGCCCGCCGTCGAGAAGCTGAGCGGATTCTTCGCCGCGCGGCTGGGGGTGTGATCCAGCAGACAGCCGAAACTGCACAAGTAACTTGGCAAAGTTACTTGTGCAGTTTTACGGTGGGGTCATGAACACGAACCCCGAGCCGACCGTCGCCACCGCGCAGCGGCTCAGCGACGCGATCATCCGGGTGCGGGCACGGCTGCGGACGGAGTCGGGGCAGCACGCGACCGGTCTCACGCCCACGCAGCTCGCCGTGCTGGGGAGCGTCGTACGGGAGGGGCCGGTCACGGCGGCGCGGCTGGCCACGCTGGAGCGGGTCAGCGCGCAGTCCATCGCGCAGAGTCTGGCCGTGCTGAAGGCCGCCGGGCTGGTGCACAGCGAGCCGGACGCGCGGGACGGCCGCAAAAAGCTGATGAGCGCCGATCCGTCCGCCGCCGAGCTGATCGACAAGCTGCTGCGGGGCCGCGCCACCTTCCTGGCCAGGGCCATCGACCAGCTGGTCGCCCCGGAGGAGCGGAAGGACGTCGACAAGGCCATCGAGCTGCTGGAGCGTCTGGCCGGGGCCGAGCTGGACGACGGCCGCATATGAGCGCCGACGCCGCCAAAGCCGTCGCCGCGGCGCGCGATCTCGCGCGCAAGCCGTTCTCCTGGACCTTCACGACCCCGCTCTATGTGGGCGCGATCCTGAACCCGGTCAACAGTTCCATCATCGCGACCGCGCTGGTGCCGATAGCCACCGAGCTGCATGTCTCGGTGGGCAGCACCGCCGTACTGGTCTCCTCGCTGTATCTGGCCAGCGCGATAGCGCAACCCACGGCGGGCAAGCTGGCGGAGGTGCTCGGGGCGCGCCGGATCTTCCTGGCCGGGATCGTGCTGGTACTGCTCGGCGGTGTCGTCGGCGGCCTCGGCCAGAACCTGGCGATGCTGACGGTCGCCCGTGTCCTGGTCGGTGTCGGCACCTCGGCCGCGTTCCCCTGCGCGATGGTGCTGATCCGGCGCCGCGCCGAGGACGCCGGTCTCGACGGGCCGCCGGGCGGGGTGCTCGGCGGGATCGCGATCGCGGGCATGGCCACCGCCGCCGTCGGGCCGCCGATCGGCGGGCTGCTGGTCGGTGCGGGCGGCTGGCGCTGGGCGTTCCTGATCAACATCCCGGTCACCGCGATGGCGATGGTGATGGCGGTGCGCTGGCTGCCCAAGGACCCGGCGCTCGACCGCGCGGACCGGCGGTTCCGCAGGGTCGCCGACCGGATCGACCTGCCCGGCATCCTCGGTTTCGCCGTGACGATGAGCGCGCTGGTCATCTTCCTCATGGACCTCCCCCGGCTCGACTGGATCGCCCTCGCCGTCTTCGCGCTGGCCGCCGTCCCCACCGTCCGGTGGGAGCTGCGCAGGACCGCGCCGTTCTTCGACTTCCGCGGCCTCGCCGCCAACGGCGCCCTCACCCGCACCTATCTGCGCCAGGGGCTCACCCTGCTCGGCACCTACTCGGTGATGTACGGCATGACGCAGTGGATGGAGGCCGCGCACGGGTACTCCACGGTGACGGCGGGACTCCTGCTGCTGCCGATGGGCGCCGTCTCCGCGCTGCTCTCGCGCCCGCTGGCCAGCCGCAATCTGGTGCGCGGCCCGCTGATCGCCTCGGCGGTGACCATGCTGATCGGCTCGGCCGGGATCATGCTGCTCACCTCGGACAGCCCGGCGATCGCGCTCGTGCTGGTCTCGCTGATCTTCGGCGTCACCTCGGCCGCCACGACCGTGGGCAACCAGACCGCCCTCTACCTCGCCGCGCCGCCCGACCAGATCGGCACCGCCTCCGGGCTGTTCCGCACCTTCGGCTACCTCGGCACCATCACCTCCGCCGTGATCGGCGGAATCGTCTTCCGCGACGGCGCGAGCGACCACGGCCTGCACATTCTCGGCCTCGTCCTGGTCGGGGCGGGCGTCGTGGTCCTCCTGCTGACCGTCCTGGACCGCCGGCTGATGGGCCGCGACACGACCAACTCCCCCGCACATACGGAAAACCCCACCAAGGAGAACCTCACGTGAGCACCACCCCCCTCGCCACGATCGACCCCGCGCGTACCGCCCTGCTGGTCATGGACTTCCAGAACGGGATCGTCCCCGCCGTACCCGACTCCGACGCCCTCGTCGAGCGGGTCAAGGACTCCATCGCCGAGGTCCGCGCGGCCGGCGGCACCATCGGCTACGTCCGCGTCGCCTTCACCGAGGACGACTGGACGGCCGTCCCCGAGCACAACCCGACCTTCAGCGGGGTCGCCGGGGCGAAGATGCTGCACCACGAGGACGCCTCGACCCAGATCGACGAGCGCCTCACCCCCGAGGACGGCGACGTCGTCGTCCGCAAGATCCGCTACGGCTCCGGCTCCACCACCGATCTCCACCAGCAGTTGGGCGAGCGGGGCATCGACACCCTGGTGCTCGCCGGGATCAGCACCAGCGGTGTCGTCCTGTCCACCGTCATGGACGCCGCCGACCGCGACTACCGCGTCCTCGTCCTGTCCGACGGTGTCGCCGACCCCGACGCCGAGACCCACCGGGTGCTGGTCGAGAAGGTGTTCCCGTCCCGGTCCCAGGTCATCGACACGGCGGCGCTACGAGGGCTGCTGCGCTCCGCCTGACGGGGTCCCCGGGAAGACCACCCGGAGCTTCCGCACCCGCCCGTCCTGCCGGAACATCAGCCAGGCGAGGCTGGGCGGGCAGGGGTTGGAGATCCCGGCGGGGTTTATGGCCTCCATCTCCCAGATGGCGATGTCGCGGCTGGCCACGACATGGCGCAGATGCTGGGTCACGCCCTTGGTCCTGGTCTCCCGCATGGCCGGGAAGGGATGGACGCGTCCGCCCTCCTTGTTGAGGACGCCGACCAGTTCGGTCTCGGCGGGCCACAACTCCAGGATCTCGCAGGGCAGTTGACCGCGCATGGCGCCGTCCAGCGTGGCCTCGGCCTCCTGCCGGCTGTCCTCGGTGATCGCGGCGGCGTCCTCGTGGCCCTGCGTCCGGGTGGACAGCAGCACCTTGGCCATCTTCGCCCTGGCCTGGTTGAGCCGGCTGCGCACGGTGCCGACCGGCACCTCGCAGGCCTCGGCGATGTCCTGGTACGAGGTGATCCCGCTGAAGTGCCGCAGCATCAGCACCAGCCGCTGCTGCTGCGGCAGTTCCTCCACCGCGTCCCAGATCCAGTCCCGCATCGCGTGCTGCTCGATCAGCCGCTCGGGGTGCTCGTCGTCGCGCAGCCGCAGCTGCTCCAGCCCGTCGAGTCCGGGCAGCTCCCGGTTGGCCCGCAGCCGCATCCGCGCGGAGTTCCGTACGATCGCCCGCAGCCACGCCCCCACGGCCGCGGGCTCCCGCACGTCGCCGATGCGCCGCAGCGCGGTCAGGGCGGCATCCTGTACGGCGTCCTCGGCGTCGGGGCCGTAGCCGAGCAGGCTCAACGCGACCGCGCGCATGGGCGCCTGATGGCGTGTCAGCAGAAGTCCCAGGGCGCCGGTGTCGCCCGACTGGGCCCTGCGGGTGAGTTCCTCGTCCGTGGGGTGGTTGAGGGGCACCATGAGTCCGAAGCCTCCATGACGACGCATCGCGAACGGTGTGCTGCCAGGCCGTGTCCGCAAAGTCCCGTCGTCCGCCCGGAGGACGGGCCTCGCGGCGTCCGGTGCGCGCTCTGGGGGTCCCCCCGGCCGGAGGCTGGAGGAGTTCCGGGCGGAAGTCCTCGTACTGGTTGTACGTGGGCTTTCGTCCGGAACGCCGAGTGGGGGCACCTCCCACGCCCTTAAGGCAGTGGGGGGAGCGTGCCGGGCGTCGCGAGGCTGGGGGTACCCCCTCTGGGGGAGGGACTTTGCGGACATGACCTAGGGCCTCGTGCGTCGGGTCGAGGGGCCCTGCCGAGGAAGATACGCGGGAGCGGCTCCTCGGCAAGGGCCTTCTCAGTCCTCGGACCGGCTGCCGGGCTCGGGCAGCCAGCTGCCGTGGAAGCCGGACGGGACCGGGTACGGCAGTTCCACGACCGCCTGCACCGAGAGGTCCGCGGCGTCGAGGACGAGGAGTTCGCCCGCCGCGCCGTCGTCGTCCGAGAGGAGCGACAGCAGCCAGCCCTCGTCCTCGGCGGTGCCGTCCGCCGCCGGGACGAAGACGGCCTCGCCGGAGTAGCGGCTGCCTGGCGTCTTGTGGACGTCGTCGGTCCGGCGCGTGAGGTCGTGCTTGGCGATGCCGTCGCCGTTGACCGTGTAGAGGTAGCGGTTCGGGCGCCCGGTGAGGGTCTCGTTGTGGGTGGGGAACTCGGCCTCGCGGTCGTCGAGTTGGGACTCGAGGACCCGGCCGGCCACCGGGTCGAGGATCCACCGGTACAGCACGGAGGGCGCCTGGGTGTGGCCCGGTTCCCGCACCCCGACCTGGCCGTTCGGGACGCCGGGGGTGCCCTGGCCGGTGGGTCCGCCGATGTCGCCCCAGACCTTCCGGAACCCGGCGTCGTCGTAGCGCACCGCGTCCAGCACCACCCGGCCCTGCGCGTCCTCGTAGGCGTTGCCCACGTGGAAGACGTAGCAGGGGTCGACGTCGAACCAGCGCACGTCGGTGACGCCGGGCTCGCGCGACATGATCCCGATCCGGGCGCCGTACGCCTCGGCCCACCGGTACGGCATGCCGCCGCGTCCCGCCAGCTCGGCGTCGAAGACCACGGGCAGGTCCATCCACACGACGTGGTGCTCGGTGATGGCGAAGTCGTGCATCATCGTCGGTCCCGGCACGTCGATCGGCCGGCTGTCGAGCAGCTCGCCCTCCGGGGTGACCCGGTGGTAGGTGAGATAGGGCGGCGCGAACCCGGTCCCGAACAGGTGGAGTTCACCGGTGACCGGGTCCTCCTTGGGGTGCGCGGTCATCGCGGTGGTGAGCTTCCCGCCGAAGTCGTACGGCCCGATGGTGTCCAGCTCCGGGGTGACCCAGTAGGGCAGGCCGACCTCGCACAGCGCGAGCACGGTGTCGGCGTGCCGGATCACATGAGTGTTGGCCGGCGTCGCGGCCAGGTCGATGCTGAAGTCCTCGCGGACGAAGGGGTGACCCTCCAACTCCCTTGTGCGGACCCACCTGTTGCGATACCACTCGGCGCGGCCCTCGCGCAGCCGGATGCCGTGCAGCATGCCGGGGCCGGTGAACCAGTGGCCCTTGTCCTCACCGGGCAGCGGGTTGGGGCCGTTGCGCAGATAGCGGCCGTCCAGCTCGGGCGGCAGGGTGCCGCGCACGGTGAGCCGCGCGGCGGTGTGCTCCTCGGGGACCGGGGCGAAGCGGCCCCGTAGATACAGCGGAACGGTTGTCTCGTCGGTCATCGGTACTTTCCTTGTCGAGCCGTGCACCCGAACCACCTTGGTCCGGGCGGGAGTTGGCCGCGGCGGCGGACACCGGTACGGCCTCCGCCGCCGCGGTTGCGACGGCCGCGCCGATCACAGCGGCCGCCACGACTGCCTGCGCGGAGCCTCACGCGGTGGTGCCGGCCGCCACCTTCCCGATGAACGCGGCGCCCTCGGCGGGCCTGGACGCGTACTCGGCGTGACTGCCGCCGGTCTCGGCGACCGTGGCACCGGCGCGCTCGGCCATGGCCCGCCGGGCGGGCGGCGGGATCATGCGGTCGTCGGTGGCGACGGGGTAGAAACCCGGCTTGGCACGCCAGGCGGGCTGGCCGACCGCACCGCCCAACGCGTCCAGTCCCCACGGCACTTGGGAGTCGGCGAGGAACTGGGCGCCGGCGGCGGGCAGGTCCCCGGCGAAGGACGCGGCGAACTTCTCCCGGTCGAGGAAGAGGAACCCGTCGACGGGCGGCAGGATCGGCGGCACGGGAGCACCGGGCGGCGGGTCGGCGATGAGGGTGTTCACGGACTCGCCCTTGTCGGGCGCGAAGGCCGCGACGTCGACGAGCGCCGGCACGTTCTCGTGGTTCCCGGCCTCGGAGATCACGGCGCCGCCGCCCTCGAGGGACAGTGTGGGGTCCTGGACGACGTTCCGCGCCGAGGCGGCTTCCAGCGTGGTGCTCACGGTGCGCCAACTCCTTCGTGGGGATGGGTACTTGGTGCCGAAAGGCCGTGAAGTCGCGAAGTCACCGGCCGGGGACGGCGGTTGGCCGTCCGGCCGGGCTACGGGACGGCCCGCACCGGCGGTTGTGCCTGCGCCAGGGCCACGAACCTGGCCTGGACGCGGGCCGGATAGACCTTCGTGAAGACGGCGGGGGCGACCAGGCCGACGACATGGGCGGTGATGCCGACCCAGGCCGGGGCGTCCACCGCGTTGGAAATGGCCAGGCTGACCGCGATGAAGGTGAAGCCGGCTCCCCAGGCGCTGGTGATGAGGTTGTTGACCTGGACGAACTCCGGCATGTCCCAGTACTCGCGGGGCGTCTGGCGCTTGGCGATCCCGAGCGTGAAGGGGCTGCGGAGCAGCAGGCTGCCCCAGGCGGTGCCGCCCAGCCAGACGAAGGAGATGACGTCGGTCTGGCCGGACAGGGAGGAGTCCGGCTTCGCGACGGAGACGGCGCCGATCACCACGAAGTAGGCGAGGGTGCTGATCTCCAGGACCAGGGCGTCGAAGCCGACCCCGCGGCGACGGTCGTTGAGCATCATCAGCAGCCCCGTGAGGAGACCGCCGAGCGCGCCCCAGCGCCAGTCGAAGGACGAGAGGACGCCGGCGACGATCCAGGGGGCGAATCCGGGCAGATAAGCCAACATTGATTGTTCCTCGGTGGAGTGGAGTGGACGCCGACTAGATGCGCGGCGGCCCCCGAAGTTCGAACCTCGCTTTGTGACGCTCGTCACGTGGCCGTCCAACTCTAACCGGATAGATCTATCCACTTAATGTAGGGTGGAGCGCATGACCTGTCGAGAGGAGTTGTGATGTCACGCAAGAACCGGCTGCCCCTTGCGGCGGCCGTCCTGTTGCTGAACGCGGTGCAGTGGGTGGTGTCCGAGGCGGTCGCCGCGGCGGCCTGGACGTCTCCGCCGTACAGCTACGCCACGAACTACATCAGCGACCTGGGCGTCCCCAAGTGCGGCACGCACTACCAGGGCCGCACCATCTGCTCGCCCGATCACGTGCTGATGAACACGTCGTTCGTCGTCCAGGGCGTCCTGTTCGCGACCGGCGCGATCCTGCTGGCGCTCACCCTGCTCACCGGCCGCGCGCGCCGGGTCGTCGTCGCCCTCGCCGCCGCGCACGCGGTGGGCTTCCTGCTGGTCGGCCTGTTCCACGGTTCGCCGGACGGCCCGGGCTACAGCCTGGCGCTGCACGTCGGGGGCGCGGCGGTCGCCATCCTGTGCGCGAACACGGTCGTGATCCTCGCGGGCTCCCTGCGGAGCCTCCAACTGCCGCGCGCCTACCGGGTGTTCAGCATCGCGGTCGGCGCCCTGGGGCTGCTGAGCGAGGCGTTCGTGGGCGTCTCCACGAGCACGGCCGGGATCTTCGAGCGGGGCGGTGTCTACTCGTGGCTGCTGTGGAGCGCCGTCACCGGCGCCTGCCTCCTGGTCCGTCATGCGCGTCGGCCGGCGGTGGCGAGGATGCCGGAGAATGTCCCGGCGTGAGCCCCGAAACTCAACGCCCGCTGCGCGCGGACGCGGAACGCAACCGCCGCCTCATCATGACGACGGCCGACCGCCTGTTCGCCCGACGCGGGACCACCGTCCCCCTCAACGAGATCGCCCGCGAGGCGGGCCTCGGCGTCGGCACGGTGTACCGGCGCTTCCCGGACCTCCAGTCCCTGGTCGACGCCCTGTTCACCGAGCGGTTCACGGTGTTCCTGCACCTCGCGGCCACGGCCGCGGAACAGCCCGACCCGGCCGGGGCGCTACGGCACTATCTGCTGGAGGCGGCGCGGATGCGGGCCGAGGACCGCGCCCTCGAAGTCGTCCTGGCCAACGCCGACTTCACCAAGGGGACGGCCGCCCGGACGCGTGACCGGCTCGGCCGTCTCGTGGACGGCCTGGTGGCCCGGGCGGTGGCGGCGGGCGTGGTCCGCGAGGACTTCGCCGGCGCCGATGTGTACGCCTTCCTCTACATGATCGGCGCCGTCGCCGACCGCACGAACGACGTGGCCCCGGACGCCTGGCGCCGGTACGCGGAGGCCCTGATGGTGGGCTTCGGCCTCGATCCGTCACCGGCCCCGCTCCCGACGGCCATGACCGACGAACAGCTCCTGGGCAGCTGGCCGAAGCCTTCGGGTGGACAGCAGGACTAAGAGATGTCGTCGGGACGCTCTCGGATCAACCCGCGGCCCCCTCGGTGAACCTCTCCGTACCTCCGCTACGTGTCCGGTGCAGTGCCCACGGTGATCCCGCGGGCCGACCGATCGTCGACGGACAGGAACGGATGGACTCAATGATGAGATCTAGGACCGCGACACGACTCCCGCTCGACCGTCCCACCCGCTCGCTCACCGGCCGTGGCCGCGCGCTGGGCGTGGCCCTCGCCCTCGGCGCGTTGCTGGCGTCGGGAGCGACAATGACCTTGGCCGCACCGGCGGTTGGCGCGACGGGTGACGTCAACTGCCCGTCCACCGATTGCGCGCGGATCGCACCGGCGGCCGGCTCCCCGGTCGCCATCGCCCCCGACAACGCGGGCGCGGTGTACCTGGCGTACTCCGGCGGCGATCTGCTCAAGCTGGACCTGGCCACCGGAGCGCTCAGTACCGTCACGACCGGTCTGGGCAACCTCCGCGGAGTGGCCGTCGCCGGCGGCGACGCGTACATCACCAACTTCGACGGCGCGCTCCAGCAGGTCTCCCTCGCCACCGGCAGCCACCGCACCCTGGCCGCCGGCCTGCCCTCGCTCTTCGGGGTGGCCCGCTTCGGCACCACGACCTACGCCGTCGACACCAACGGCGAACTCATCGCCGTCCCGGACGGCGGCACAGCCCGCGTGGTCGCCACGGGCCTCGGCTTCTCCTACGGCCTCGCCTTCGACAAGGCGGGCCTCGCCTACACCGCGGACATGGGCCGGGGCCGCATCCTCCAGACGAACGTGACCAACGGCGCGACCCGCGTCCTGGCGAGCGAGGCCTACGAACCCACGTCGATCTCGGTCGGCGGCGACGGCCTGGTCTACTTCCAGGTCGGCGACGAGGTGAAGCGCGTGAACCCCACCACCGGGGTCCAGTCCCACGTCACCAACCTCCTGGGGATCAACACCTTCAGCTTCGCCCTGGCGGCCTCCGGCGACGCGTACACCGCAAGCGACGGCCTGCGGCGGATCAACGGGCTGACGTCACGATGAGGCGGTAGCCGGTTCGTGATCGGGGGAGGGCGTGCAGGGGCTCCGCCCGTGCCCCTCCCCTACTGGGCGGAGCGCAGGCGGAGTCGGACGAGTTCGGCGACCGCCTCGCGGAACTCGTTCAGGTAGAAGTGGTCGCCGCCGGGAAAGACGTGCACATCGGTCCCGGCATCGGTGTGCAGGGCCCATGCCCCGGCCTCCTCGACGGTCACCCTGGGGTCGCTGTCGCCGACCAGCACGGTGATCGGGACGGTGAGCGGGGCGGCGTCCGGCGGGCAGCGGTAGCTCTCTATCGCCCGGTAGTCGGCGCGCACGGCGGGCAGCACCATGCGGCGCAGCTCCTCGTCCGCGAGCAGCCCGGGGCTGGTGCCGCGCAGCGACTCGATCTCCGCCACGAGTCCGTCGTCGTCCAGCCGATGGATCTCCTCGTCCCGGGTGAGGGACGGAGCCCGGCGCCCGGACGCGATCAGCGCGAGCGGGGGCGCCGCCGCCGGGTCCGCGCCCAGCCGCCGGGCGACCTCGAACGCGACCACCGCGCCCATGCTGTGCCCGAACAGCGCGAACGGCTGTTCGGTGAACGGGCCCAGCGCGGCCGTCACGCGGTCCGCGAGCACGCCGATGTCCTCCGCCGCCGGCTCGTGCCGGCGCTCCTGCCGCCCGGGGTACTGCACGGCCAGGACCTCGACCTCCGGAGCGAGCAGCCCGGACAGCGGGTGGTAGAAGCCGGCGGCGCCCCCGGCGTGCGGCAGGCACACGAGACGTGCCCGGGCACCCGGCACGGGATGGAATCTGCGGATCCACTGTGCGGAGTCCTCGCTCGTCACATCTCCTCCGTCCCCCGGCCGTGCGGCGAAATACCATTCGCCGCACGGAATTGAATGAGTATCGACTCGGCGTGGAAGCACACCGATTCCATTGTCGACGCTAGCAGTGCGGCAATTTCGCCGGGACCCCTATGTCCCGGCCGGAAACCCCTAGCTCTTTCCGGAGAATGGCTACGGCCGTCCGGTCGGTGGTGGAATCTCCTCAGGTTCCGACAACGGAAGGCGGCGCACATGACGGCTCCCGAACCGAATGCCATCCTCACCGGTGGCCCGAGTTCCGTCCCCGAGGAAGAGCGGCTCCGTTACGTGGCGGACACGGGCACCAAGATCCGGCTGCTCAGCGGAAATCGCTGGGAGCACTTCGACCCGACCACCAGGGTCATCCGTCACCACGGCCGTGACCTGCTGGTATTCGTCTGGAGTCGGCACACCTACATCGCCGAGTAGCCGAGCGGACCGACCGCGGTGAAGACAACGACCCTGGGAGGGATTCGTGAAGGCGCTCATACTCTCCGGCGGAGCGGGCACCCGCCTGCGGCCGATCACGCACACATCGGCCAAACAACTCGTGCCGGTCGCCAACAAACCCGTTCTCTTCTACGGCCTCGAAGCCATCGCGGAGACGGGAATCATCGAGGTCGGGATCGTGGTGGGCGACACCGCGAAGGAGATAATGGAGGCCGTGGGAGACGGCTCCCGTTTCGGAATCAAGGTCACCTACATTCCGCAGGAGTCACCCCTCGGGCTCGCCCATGCCGTTCTCATCGCCCGGGACTTCCTCGGCGACGAGGACTTCGTCATGTATCTCGGTGACAATTTCATCGTCGGCGGTATCACGGGCCCGGTCGACAGGTTCCGGGCCGAGCGCCCCGACGCCGGGATCCTGCTGACGAAGGTCTCCGACCCCGGTTCCTTCGGCGTCGCCGAACTCGACATCGACGGCCGCGTGGTGGGGCTGGAGGAGAAGCCGGAGTTCCCGAGGAGCGAGCTGGCGCTCGTCGGTGTCTATCTCTTCACCCCCGTCGTCCACGAGGCGGTGCGCGCCATCGAGCCGTCCGGGCGGGGCGAGCTGGAGATCACCGATGCGCTGCAGTGGCTGATCGACCGCGGGCGCGACGTGCGCTCGACCGTGATCTCGGGGTACTGGAAGGACACCGGCAAGGTCAGTGACCTGCTGGAGGTGAACCGCACGGTCCTGGAGACCGTGGAACCGCTCGTCGAGGGCGTGGTCGACGACACCAGCGTCATCATCGGCAGGGTCAGGATCGAGGCGGGCGCGCGGGTCTCGGGCAGCCGCATCGTGGGGCCGGCGATCATCGGCGCGAACACCGTGATCAGGGACGCGTACATCGGCCCCTTCACGGCGCTGTCCGAAGGATGCCGGATCGAGGACAGCGAGATCGAGTACTCGATCGTCCTGCGGGGGTCCTCCGTCACCGGTGTCCGCCGGGTCGAGGCATCACTCATCGGCCGCGATGTCGAGGTCACTCCCGCCCCCCGCAACCCGGCCGCCCACCGGCTGGTGCTCGGCGACCACAGCAGGGTGCAGATCTCCTCATGACACGACGGATCCTGGTGACCGGCGGCGCGGGTTTCATAGGCTCGCACTACGTCCGTACCGTCCTCGGCCCGCAGGGCCCCGGCGAGGTGTCCGTGACCGTCCTGGACAAGCTGACCTACGCCGGCAATCCCGCCAACCTCGACGAGGTCCGCCGCTCGCCCCGCTTCTCGTTCGTGCAGGGGGACATCTGCGACGCGGAGTTGGTGGCCGAGCTGATGGCCGGGCACGACGAGGTGGTGCACTTCGCCGCCGAGTCGCATGTGGACCGTTCCATCGACGGCGGGGCGGAGTTCGTCCGGACGAACGTCGTCGGCACGCACACCCTCGTCGACGCGGCGCACCGGGCGGCGGTGCGTACCTTCGTACACGTCTCGACCGACGAGGTGTACGGCTCGATCGCCGAGGGCTCCTGGCCGGAGACCCGGCCGCTGCGGCCCAACTCCCCGTATTCCGCCTCCAAGGCGTCGAGCGACCTGATCGCCCTGTCGTACCACCGCACCCACGGCCTCGACGTGCGGGTGACCCGCTGCTCCAACAACTACGGGCACCACCACTTCCCCGAGAAGGTCATCCCCCTCTTCGTCACGAATCTGCTCGACGGCCGCAAGGTCCCGCTCTACGGCGACGGCGGCAACGTCCGCGACTGGCTGCACATCGACGACCACGTCCGGGCCGTCGAGCTGGTGCGGACGAAGGGCCGGGCGGGCGAGGTCTACAACGTCGGCGGCGGCACCGAGCTGTCCAACCTCGAACTCACCCGGCTGCTCCTCGACGCGTGCGGGGCGGACTGGGACGGGAGTGTCGAGTACGTCGCCGACCGCAAGGGCCACGACCGCCGTTACTCGGTCGACTGGACCAAGATCCGGGACGAACTCGGCTACACCCCGCGCCGGGACTTCGTGACCGGACTGGCCGAGACGGTGTCGTGGTACCGCGAACACCGCGCCTGGTGGGAGCCGTTGAAGGACCGGGCCGCCTGGTGACCACGGCTTTGTGACCGTCCCGTCCGACGAGGCGCCCGCCCCGGGATCCCGGGGCGGGCGCCTCGTCGGACGGGTGGCGCCTCAGCCGGCCGGGACCGGCTCGAACAGCTCCCGCACCCGCTCCAGGGAGCGGAGCTTCTCCTTCGACTCGGTGACGTTGTTCGTGACCATCAGCTCGTCCGCCGCGGTGGTGCCGAGGAGTTCGGCCAGGCGTCGCCGGACCGTGTCCGGGCCGCCGACCGCCTGCTCGGCGAGCAGGGTCGCGGCGTAGGCCCGCTCCTTCTCCGGCCAGTCGAACGCGGCCGCGTCCTCGGGGCTCGGCAGCGGATCGTGCCGGGCCAGACCGCCGATCTGCAGGGCCGAGGCCACCGCCGGGGCGGCGAGACGGGCCGCGTGCTCGTCGTCCTCACCGCACACGGTGTGCACGGTGAGCACGGCGTACGGCGCGCCGAGCAGCGCCGAGGGACGGAACGCGGAGCGATAGGCGTGCAGTGCCTCCGCCGCCCCGCGAGCCCCGAAGAAGTGCTGCGCGAAGGCGTACGGCAGCCCCCGCTCCGCTGCCAGAACGGCGCTGCCCACGCTCGATCCGAGGACCCAGATCTCGGCCGGAACGGACGGCACGGGCATGGCGGTCAGCCGCGCGTACGGGTGCTCCTCGGGGAACGTGCCCGTGACGAAGCGGACGAGGTCGCTCAGGTCGTCGCCGAAGGCGTCGGCGTCGGCGGACCCCCGGCGCAGCGCCGTCCCGACCGCCGGACCGGTGGCGGACGCGCGTCCTACGCCCAGGTCCACCCGGCCGGGGAAGAGCGCGCCGAGCGTGCCGAACGACTCGGCGACCACGAGCGGCGCGTGGTTGGGCAGCATCACGCCGCCGGAGCCGATCCTGATCCGCTCCGTCGTCGAGCCGAGCGCGGCGAGGAGTACCGCGGGGGACGCGCTGGCCACGCCGGGAGTGTCGTGGTGCTCGCCCACCCAGAACCGCCGGAAGTCCAACTCGTCGGCGCGCCGGGCGAGTTCCTTCACCGTGGTCAGGGAACGGGTCGCGGTCCGGCCGCGCTCCACCGGCGCGATGTCCAGCACGGACAGGGGGATGCGGGGCAGCTGGGGCGGGAGCGGCCGGCTCATCGGGCACCGCCTCCCTGCGGCACGGCATGGGCGTCCGCCCGGGCGGCGGACGCCGCCACATCCTTCGCGCGGGCCAGCAGACGGGCCGCGCGGCGCGTGTGCGCCGTGACCTCCGGCTCGGTGAGTTCGACGGCGCGACGGTGCAGTTCGCCGGCCGCCGCGGAGACCGAGTCGGCCTCGGCCTCGACCGCGCCGAGTGCGGCCCGCGAGGCGGCGAGGTCCGTCGGTGGGTGCTCGGCGGCGGTATCGATACGGCCGCGGGCCGTGCCGAGCGCGACGTTGGCGAGGACGAGGTCGAGGGTGGCCGCGAGCAGGGAGTTGTAGACGCGCGGCCGGAAGACCTTGTCGACGTACCCCAGCGCCCCGGTCCACGGGATGTCGGCGTCGCGCACGGTGACGGTCCCGGCCTCGTCGCCCTCGAAGGTCAGTCCCACATGGGTGGACATGGCGAGCGAACTGACCAGGGCGCCGTCCGGGAACCGGCCTTCGAGGAGGGTGATGTCGCTGACGCGCGCGGCCACGGTCGGCGTGATGCGGCCGTTGAAGACGATGTCGTCCCCCCGGTCGCGGACGGCCAGGGTGGCGCCGCGCACGTCACGGGCGCCCCCGAAGAGCCATCCGGCGCGGGCGGCCACCTCGTCGATGTGCTCGGTCTTCTCCTCGGTGGCGATGAAGGAGGCGAGTTTCACCCAGACGTAGTGGCGGCCGAGGAGGTCGCCGAGCGCGGGGTCGGCCGCCGAGACGATCCGCACCGTCTGGTCGGCCACCGGCCACTCCTGCGCCCCGCCGCCGTGCTCGGCGGGACCGAGCAGGGTGATCAGGCCGGACTCCTTGAGCAGGGCCACCTCGCGGTGCGGCAGTCGCCCGCTCGCCGCGCGCTCCGCGGCCGAGGCGGCGAGTTCGGCCGCGACCGTCCGCGCCCGTTCGTTCCAGCCGCTCGGTTCCGCCTCCGCCATCCAGGCGCTGTCAGTCATGCACACTCCGTCGTTGTCGGGTGTCCCGGGAAGGGACGGGGGCCTGGGAGAGGTCCCTGGTCGACGCGCGGGCCAGCGCCGGTATCGCGTCGACGAGGGACCGGGTGTACTCGTGCCGCGGGCTGCGGAAGACCTCGCGGGTGGGGCCCTCGTCGACGATCGTGCCGTCCCGCATCACCAGCACGCGATCGCTGATCTCCTGCACCACGGCGAGGTCGTGGGTGATGAACACCAGGGCCACCCCGGTGTCCTCACGCAGTCTGACCAGCAGGTCGAGGACCTGCGCCTGGACCGTGACGTCGAGCGCTGACACGGGTTCGTCGCACACCAGCACCTGGGGCCGGGGCGCGAGCGCCCGGGCGACGGCGACGCGCTGCCGCTGGCCGCCGGACAGTTCGTGCGGCCTGCGGCGCAGATGGTCGGCGCCGAGGCCGACCTGCTCCAGCAGCCGCGCGGCCCGCTCCGTGCGCTGCCGGCGCGTCGTCCGGGGCAGCGCCTCGCCGATGATCCGGGC
This sequence comes from Streptomyces hokutonensis, assembly GCF_000376565.1. Classification (GTDB taxonomy): domain Bacteria; phylum Actinomycetota; class Actinomycetes; order Streptomycetales; family Streptomycetaceae; genus Streptomyces; species Streptomyces hokutonensis. The sequence goes on from NZ_BARG01000098.1 coordinate 26,358, forward strand.
CACCGTGAAGCGCGGGTCGAAGGCGGCGTAGGGATCCTGGTGGATCAGCTGTACCCGGTGCCGCAGCGGTCTGCGGGCCCGTTCGTCCAGCGTGGTCCAGGGTTCTCCGCCGAGGCGTACCTGCCCCGAGTCCGGAGCGGCCAGGCCCAGCAGGACACGCGCCAGGGTGCTTTTGCCGGAGCCGGACTCACCGACCACGCCGAGGCTCTCGCCCGCGCGCAGGGTCAGCGAGACATCGTCCAGGGCGCGCCGCGGCGTTGCCCCGCGGCGGGACGGCCCGTACGTCTTCACGAGTCGCTCGGCGGTCAGCAGCGTGTCGCCGGGCACCCGCGCACCACCGCGGCGCCGTCCGGTGGGAACCGAGTCGAGGAGGGTGCGGGTGTAGGGGTGGGCGGGCGCTTCCAGCAGCTGGGCGGTGGGCCCGCTCTCGACCACGTCACCGTCGTTCAACACCAGGACGCGGTCGGCGAGTTGGGCGACGACGGCAAGGTCGTGACTGATCAGGAGAAGGCCGCGGCCCTCGTTCTTGACGCGTTCCAGGAGCCGCAGGATCTGAGCCTGCACCACGGCGTCGAGGGCGGTGGTCGGTTCGTCGGCGATCAGCAGCCGTGGATCGGCGGCCAGCGCCGAGGCGATCAGCGCCCGCTGCCGGAGTCCGCCGGACAGCTGGTGCGGGTACTCGGTGCGGCGCGTCTCGGGCTCCGGGACCCCGGCCTCGACGAGCAGCTCCACCACGCGTCGACGGACGTCCCGGGGGGCGTGGTCGCGGTGCAGGGTGACGCCTTCGGCTATCTCGGCGCCGATGGTGCGCAGCGGGTCCAGGGACACCATCGCGTCCTGGAGCACCATGCCGATCCGACGGCCGCGCACCGAGCGCCAGCGCCGTTCGGAGAATCCGGTGGCGTCGACGCCGTCGATCTCCAGCCGGTCGGCGCCCACCCGGGCGCCGCGCCCGGCGAGGCCCAGCAGGGCCCGCGCGGTGACGCTCTTGCCGGACCCCGACTCCCCCACCAGGGCGACGCATTCCCCGGGCGCGACCGAGAGGGAGACGCCTCGGACGACCGGCCGGTGGCCGCGTCCGAAGGAGACGGACAGGTTCTCCACGTCCAGGAGGTTCATCGCACCGCCGAGGACTGGAGGGTGCGCCCGACCAGGGTGACGGCCACGACCACGGCCGAGATGACGAGGCCCGGCGCGACCGAGATCCACCAGGCCGTCTGGAGGAAGTCCTTGCCGTCGGCGACCATGGAGCCCCAGTCGGCCTGGGGCGGTCTGGGACCGAGGCCGAGCAGGCTGAGCCCGGCACCGGCGGCGATCGCCGAGCCGGAGCCGATGGACGCGAGGACGACGATCGAGCCGCCGACGTTGGGCAGGACGTGCCGCAGGAGATATCTCCACGGGGGCACCCCGAGCGCCCTCGCGGCCTCGACGTACTCCGAGCCCAGGACGAGTCGCGCCTGGCCGCGCACGAGGCGGGCGTAGCTGGGGATGCCGGCGAGTCCGATGGCGAGGGCGACGTTCAGGGTGCCGCCGCCGAGCACGGCGACGACCAGCAGCGCGAGGAGGATCTCCGGAAAGGCCATGAGGACGTCGACGACCCGCATGAGGAGGGCGTCCACCCGGGCTCCGCCGGCCGCCGCGAGCAGGCCCAGCAGGGCACCGCCGCCGACGCCGATCACCGTGGCGGCGGCGGCGACCGCGACGGAGATCCGGGTGCCGTGCACGAGACGGGCGAACACGTCACGTCCCAGCTGGTCCGTGCCGAGAAGGTGCGCCATGCCCGGCGCCTGGAAGGTCCGGGTGACGTCGGTCGCGTCGGGGTCCCGCCCGGTGAAGAGCCCGGGGGCGACGAGGACGAGCGCGAGCAGCAGCAGGAGGGCGCCCGCGCACAGCATCGGCAGCCGGCCCCTGGCCGTCTGCCGGGCGGTCGTGCGGACCACGGGGATCAGCGCGGTGTCGACGCCCATGGCCGCCTCCTGCCCACGGCCTCGCGCCAGTCGTCCGCACTCATGGAGTCACCTCTCTCAGCCGGGCGTCGATGACCGGGTGGAGCAGGTCGACGACGATGTTGATGACGACGAAGGCGACGGCCGACAGCAGGACGAGGGCCGTCACCACCGGGATGTCCCGTGCTTCCACCGCCCGGACGAGGATCCGGCCGAGGCCCGGTCTGGCGAAGATGTTCTCGATGAGGACGGTGCCGCCGAACAGTCCGCCGAGGAGGAATCCGGAGAGGGTGGTCACGGGCAGCAGCGCGTGGCGCAGCGTGTGCCGCAGCAGCAGCCGTGTCTCACCGAGGCCGCGGGCCCGGGCGGTGAGGACGAAGGGCCGGGCGTCCGTCTGTTCCAGTTCCTGCCGGATGACCTGGGCGAGGACCCCGGCCAGTGGCAGGGCGAGCGCCAGGGTGGGCAGGACGAGTGCGGACAGCGAGCCGTCCGCGGCGGCCGGGAAGAGCCGGAAGCGGAAGGAGAACACGGTCAGCAGCACGATGCCGAGCCAGAACGAGGGCACCGACACGATGAACAGTTCGACCGCCGAGACGATCGTGCGGGTGGCACCGCCCCGTCCCGCCGTGGCGATCGCGGCGAGAAGGGCCAGCAGCAGGGCGCAGACCAGGGAGCCGACCGCCAGTTGCAGGGTCGGCGCGACCTGTCCGGCGAGCAACTGGCCGACGGGCTGGTTGAGTTGGTACGACCTCCCGAGATCACCGCGGAGCAGCGCACCCATGCTGTGCGCGTACTGGACGGCCAGCGGGTCGTCGAGGCCGCTCTCGGCGAGGATCTGGTGGCGCAGCGCGGGGGTGACGGGTGTGCCGGGGCCGATCAGCGCGGCCACGGTGTCGCCCGGCACCAGGTGCACGGCGAAGAAGGTGAGGGTGGCCGCGCCCCAGACGACGACGGCACCGGCCGCCAGCCGCTGGAGCACGAAGCGCACCGCGCCGCCCGTCAACTTCCGCTCACCCAGGCGTCGTAGAGGTCGGGATCGGTGAAGGCGTCGAAGGTGAGGCCGTGCACCCGGCCGCGTACGGCGGAGTCGCGGGAGGCGACATAGGTGGGGATGGCGTACGCCTGGTCGATCACCCTGCGCTGGACCTTCCGGTAGAGGCTGACGAGTTCGGCCCGGTCGTCGGTGCGCTGGGCGCGGTCGAGCCAGGTGTCGAGTTGTGCGTCGTGCACCCGGGCGCCGTTCATCCCTCCCTTCCCGAACTGTTTCTCCGAGTGGTAGAGGTTGCGCAGCACCGCCGGGTCGGGGCTCTCCCAGCCGAAGGCGAACACGTCGTAGTCGCCCTTGACGGTGCGGTCCATGCTGCTGGCCGAGTCGAGCGGGATCAGCCGCAGTTCGACGCCGGCTTTCTTGAGCGCGTCCTGGACACCGACGGCGATGCTCTGGTTGTCGCTGGAGACGAAGCTCTGGACGTAGGGGAACTCGGCGGTCAGCCGGCGGCCGGCCTTGGTGCGGTAGCCCGCGGAGTCCCGGCCGGTCCAGCCCGCCGCGTCGAGCAGCCGTGCGGCCCTGGCCCTGTCGTAGCCCCAGGTGTCGCCGAGTGTCTTGTCGTACGTGAAGGTCGCGGGCGTCAGCGGCGAGCCGGCGCGCGGGTACTCGCCCTGGAAGACTCCCTTGACGATGGCGGCCAGGTCGATCGCGGACTGCACGCCCCGGCGGACGTCGACATCGTCGAAGGGCGCGCGCCCGGTGTTGAGATAGAAGGTGTACGGGGTTCCGGGAACCGGGGTGCGCGCCAGGCTCAATCCGCTCTGGGCCCGTACGGACGCGAGGCCGGAGGCGGGTATCTGCTCCGCGATGTCGGCCTGGCCCGAGGTGACCGCCCCGACCCGGGAGGCGTTCTCCGGAAGGACGGTGACGACGATCCGGTCGATCCGCGCGGCGCCGGTGTGTCCGGCTCCCGAGGGCGCCCAGCGGTAGTCGGCCCGGCGCTCGAAGGTCGCCCGCTGGCCCGCGATGTAGGAGACGAAGCGGAAGGGGCCGCTGCCGACGATGTGCGGGCCGCCCGAGCCGAGATCCGCGGCGTACTCCTTGAGGGCCTTCGGCGAGTGGAAGCCGAGGAACGTCGAGGCGACCGACCGCAGGAAGGACGCGTAGGCCTCCTTGAGATGGACCACGGCGGTGAACCGGTCGAGCACCTCGGTGCGTTCGTACGGTCCGAGCAGCGGGGCGGCGGCCTTGGAGACGGTCTTGGGCGCGACCACGTGGTCGAAGTTGGCCTTGACCGCGGCCGCGTCGAAACGGGTGCCGTCCGCGAAGGTCACGTCCTCGCGCAGCCGGAACGTGTAGCGCAGGCCGTCGTCGGAGACCTTCCACGAGGTGGCGAGCCAGGGTGTGACGGTGCCGTCCGCGTGGAGGCTGACCAGGGAGTCGAAAACCGGACGCAGCAGCCGGGCCGTGACGCTGGTGGACGCCTGGTGCGGATCCCAGCTGTCCGGTTCGACCGAGGCCGCGTAGGTGAGGGTGCCGCCGTCCTGTGGGCTGCCGCCCGTCGTGTCGTCGGTGGTCGTCGAACATGCCGTGAGTCCCGTCGCGCCCAGGGCGACCGCCGTACTGGTCGCAGCCGACAACAGCAGGAATCCGCGCCGGGATCGCATGGGCCTCTCCTTGGTGTCCGACTTCCTTCAGCCGTCCCCGAGTCTGCGGCCGTGACGTCCCACCAGCCCCCCTGGCGTCCCCCCTATACCCACCCTCACTTGGGGCCGCGGCCGGCGGCGTCGAGGCACTCTCGGAGGCCGGTGCGGCGCGCGGTACTACGCTCCGCCGCAGAATCCACGGGCCGGTGATCCACGGGCCGTCCCGCCGAAACGAGGAGTACGACGTGACCGACAGTGAGGACCGGCGGGGCGGGGACGGTTCGCCCTGGCTCACGATCGATGTGGACCTCGGCGAGCGCGGCTATCCGGTACGGATCGGCGCGGGGATCCGCCACACCCTGCCCGAGGTCATAGCCGCGATCGGTGCCCGGCGGGTGGCGGTGGTGTCGGCCCGGCCCGCCGAGTGGACACCTGATCCGGGGGTCGACGCGCTGCGTGTGGAGGCCCGGGACGGGGAGCGGGGCAAGTCGCTGGCCTGGGTGGAGGAACTCTGCGGCCGCTTCGCCGAGTTCGGGCTGACGCGGTCCGACGCGGTGGTCTCCTGCGGGGGCGGAACGACGACCGACGCGGTCGGACTGGCGGCGGCGCTCTACCACCGGGGGGTGCCGGTGGTGCACCTGCCGACATCGCTGCTGGCCCAGGTGGACGCGAGCGTGGGCGGCAAGACGGCGGTGAACCTGCCGCAGGGCAAGAATCTGGTGGGCGCCTACTGGCAGCCGCGGGCCGTGCTGTGCGACACGGACTATCTGACCACGCTCCCTGAGCGGGAGCGGGTCAACGGGTACGGGGAGATAGCGCGGTGTCACTTCATCGGCGCCGGTGACCTGCGCGGACTGTCGACGGCCCGGCAGATCGCGGCGAGCGTGGCCCGCAAGGCGCAGATCGTGAGCCTCGACGAGCGGGACACGGGTCTGCGCCATCTGCTGAACTACGGTCACACGCTGGGACACGCCCTGGAACGGGCCACGGACTTCGCGCTGCGGCACGGTGAGGCGGTGGCCGTGGGCACGGTGTTCGCCGGGCGGCTGGCGGGAGCGCTGGGCCGTATCGGCCCGGAGCGGGTGGCCGAGCATCTGGACGTCGTACGTCACTACGGGCTGCCCACCGGGCTGCCGGCGGGGGTGACCACCGGTGAACTGGTGTCCCTGGCCCGGCTGGACAAGAAGGCGACGGACGGTCTGACCTTCGTCCTCGACGGGCCGGACGGCGCCGAGCTCGTCGCGGGCGTCCCCGAGGAGACGGTCTCGGCCGTCCTCGACGCGATGCCCCGGCAGTCGCGGGCGGGAGCGTCGGCGCGATGACCGGTGCCGTTCCCTGGAGCATCAGCGGAACCACCCGGCTGCTGGCGGTCGTCGGGGATCCGGTGCGGCAGGTGCAGGCACCGGCCCTGCTCAATCCGCTGCTGAACCGGCCGGGTACGGACACCGTCCTGGTGCCGGTGCACGCCCGGCCGGACGATCTGGAGCAGGTCGTGCGGGGCCTTCAGCGGGCGGCCAATCTGGACGGCCTGCTGATCACCGTCCCGCACAAGGCGGCGGCCCGGGCGTTCGCCGACGAGGTCAGCCCGGCCGTCGCGCTGACCGGCAGTACGAACGCGCTGCGCCGGGAGCCGGACGGCAGTTGGTACGCCGAGAACTTCGACGGAGCCGGCTTCGTGGCGGGGCTGCAGGCCGAGGGCCATCCACCGGAAGGGAGGCGGATCATGCTGGTGGGGGCGGGCGGTGCCGGCAGCGCCATCGCCGTGGCACTCCTGCGGGCGGGCGCCGCCCGGCTGACGGTCTGCGAGCCCGACGCCGCCCGGCGCGACGCCCTCCTCGGCCGTCTGGAGACGGTCTGGCCCGGCCGGCTCGCCGGTGCCGCGTCCCCCGAGCCGGACGGTGCGGACATGGCGGTCAACGCCACCCCGCTGGGACTGCGCCCCGACGATCCCCTGCCGTTCGCCCCGCGTGAGCTGGCGCCGGGGACGCTGGTCGCCGACATCGTCATGAAGCCGAGGGACACCGCGCTGCTGCGGTCGGCGGCCGCTCTCGGTCACCCGGTCCATCACGGTCTGTACATGCTCACTCATCAACTGGGCCTGTATCAGGAGTTCTTCCGGCTCACTCCCGTCACATAGGCGGAACCATCGATTACGGATCGTCGATGGGCGGACGATTCCCGCTCAGTGGGTGCCACCCCCGCATGATGGCTTGCGGCTCAGGAACACGCGCACGACCGCATCAATCTGGGGGTAGCGGAGTGAAACTGGTCGAACGGGACGAGCAATTGGAGATACTCGACAAGCTCCTGTCCGACACCGCGTCGGGGCACGGTCACGTGGTGCTCCTCGACGGCAGCATCGCCAGTGGGAAGACCGAAGTCCTGCACGCCTTCGGCGACCGGGCCACCAGGTCCGGCGCCCTCTATCTGCACGCGTCCTGCCACCGGGCCGAGAGCACGGTCCCGCTGGGCGTCTTGAGTCAGCTCCTGGACAGCGTCCCGCTGCCGGCGGAACTCGCCGAGCGCGTACGCCCGTTGCTGCGCGACGGAGCCACGCTGCCGGCCGAGACGGACGGCGACGGCCCGGTGCCGCCCGAACTGGCCCGCGTCCTGCACGCGTTGTCCCTGGCGTTCCTCGAACTGTCCACCTCCGCGCCGGTGGTCATCGGTATCGACACCGTGCGCCACGCCGACCCGGCATCGCTCGACTGCCTGCTGCGGCTGGGCCGGCGGCTGCGCAACGGCCGCGTTCTGCTGGTGCTCACCGACGACACGGGAATGCTGCCGTCGGGTCCGCCGCTCCACTCCGAGCTGCTGCGCCAGCCGCACGCGCACCGGATCCGCATCACCTCGCTCTCCCGGGACGGCGTCCGCCAGTTCCTGGGAGAGCGGATGGACCCGACGACCGCGGAGGCGCTGGCACCGGCGATCCACGCCGCCGGCGGGGGCCATCCCCTGCTCACCCGGGTCCTCGCGGAGGACCACGCGCAGTCCGGCGAGCCCCGGGCACAGGGCTTCGGAGCCACCTATGTGAGCTGCCTGCACCGCGGTGACCAGGTACTGCTCCGGGTCGCGCGGGCGCTGGCGGTGCTGGGCAGCGGCGCGACGAGCGCCGAACTCGGCCGGCTGATCGACGTCGAGACCGGACTGGTGGAGCGCACGCTCAAGTCCCTCTCCGACAACGGGCTGTTGAACGGGGCGGAGTTCCGTCATCCGCTGGCCCGCGCCGCCGTGCTCAACTTCCTGCCCGCCCAGGACGGTATCGAACTGCACCGCAGGGCGGCGCAGTTGCGGCACGAGCAGGGTTCGCCCGCCGTGACCGTGGCCCGGCATCTCGTGTCGGCCAAGCACGGGCAGACCACGTGGGCGACCGGCGCGCTGCTGGAGGCCGCCGAACACGCCCTGCTCGACGACAAGTACGAGTTCGCCGCGGACTGCCTGCGGCTCGCGCACCGCTGCACCACCGACGAGCACGACCGGGCGACGATACGGGCCCGGCTCGCGCACGCCGAATGGCAGTACAGCCCGTCGGCCGCGGGACGGCATCTGGCCCCGCTCGCCGCCGGACCCGCCGAGCAGCTGGACCGGGGCCAGGGCATCGCGCTGGTCCGCAAGCTGCTGTGGCTCGGACGCAACGAGGAGGCCGCCGACGTACTGGAGCGGCTGCGCGGTCTGAGCGGGGACGAGCACACCGAGGAGGCGGCCGCCGCCCTGCGCGACACCGAGCAGTGGCTGGCGTACGCCCACCCGCCGCTGGCCAGGCGCCGGCACCCGAGCGCGCTGCCCGACCGGCGCGTCACCCTGGTGACCCCGCGCACCGAGCCGCAGCTCCAGGTCACCGCGCTGCTGGCGAACGGCCTGGTGCACGGCAGGAGCCCCCAGCTGGTCGACCGCGCAGAGCAGGTCCTGCGCGAACTGCGGCTCGGCGGTGCCACCAGCTGGGGCGAGGAGGCCGCCCTCGTCGCCCTGCACACGCTGGTCCAGGCGGAGCGGCTCGACACCGCCGTCGAGTGGTGCGACCAGCTCCTGGAGGACGCGCACAGCCGTCGGGCGCCGACCTCGCGTGCCCTGTTCGCCGGCATCCGCGCCCATATCGCGCTGCGCCAGGGCGATCTGCCGTCCGCGGTGCGCTTCGGGCAGGCCGCGCTGACCTATCTCGCCCATCAGTCGTGGGGCGTGGCCGTGGGACTGCCGCTGAGCACGCTGGCGCTCGCCGCGACCCGGATGGGCGACTACGAGGACGCGGCCAAGTACCTGACCCGCGTCATCCCGGAGGCGGCGTTCCAGAGCCGGTACGGACTGCACTATCTGCATGCGCGCGGGCACTACCGGTTGGCGACCAACCACACCCATGCCGCGCTCGCCGACTTCCTGGCCTGCGGCGATCTCGTCCGGCGCTGGGGGCTGGACAACGCGGGCCTGGTGCCGTGGCGGACCAGCGCCGCCGAGGCCTGGCTGCAGCTGGGCAACCAGGACCAGGCCAGGCAGCTGCTGCACGAACAGCTGGGGCGGCTGGGCAACGACCGCACGCGGGTGCGGGCCCTCACGCTGCGGCTGCTCGCCGAGACGGTCCCGCCCAGCCGGCGCCCGCAGCTGCTGACCGAGGCGCTCGACCTCTTCGAGGCGGCGGGCGACCGGTACGAGCAGGCGCGGGTCCTGTCGGAGCTGAGCCGCGCCTACTACGCGACCGGCGACAAACGGCGCGCGCGGCTGCTCTTCCGGCACGCGCTGTACAGCGCCAACCAGTGCGAGGCCAAGCCCATAGCGCAGGAACTGCTCGCCGTCACCGACAACGCCGGCGCGCGGCCGGGCGCCGCCCCGGACAACTGCGAGGGTGTCGCCTCGCTCACCGAGTCCGAACGCCGCGTCGCGTCTCTCGCCGTGATGGGCTACACCAACCGCGAGATCGCCGACCGGCTGTACATCACGGCGAGCACCGTGGAACAACACCTCACCCGGGTCTACCGGAAGCTCAACGTCAAACGCCGCAAGGACCTGCCCGTCGGCCTGTGGGCCGACGTCAGCAAGACCGCGTGAGACGCGCGCGAACACCTCCCCAGGCCGTGAACGACATCGAGGCAGGTAGACCCATGTCCGTCGCCCGCATCTCTCCCGCGACCGCGCACGCGCCGGGTCCGGAGACACTCCCGGCCCCGCTGCGCGCCCGCCTCGACGCGGCGCTCGCCAAACCGGCCGACCAGCAGCCGCGGTGGTCCGATCCGGGTGCGGTGGAGGCCGTGCGGGGGACGCTCGCCGGCCTGCCTCCGCTCGTCCTGCCCGCCGAGGTCGACGACCTCGCCGGACGCCTGGCCGACGTGGCCCGCGGCCGGGCCTTCGTCCTGCAGGGGGGTGACTGCGCGGAGACCTTCGCGGGGAACACCGAACGGCACGTCCGGGCCAACATCCGCACGCTGCTCCAGATGGCCGTCGTCCTCGCCTTCGGCGCCGGACTCCCCGTGGTCAAGATCGGCCGGATCGCCGGGCAGTACGCCAAGCCCCGCTCCGGGACGCTGGACTCGCTCGGTCTGCCGGTGTACCGCGGTGACATCGTCAACTCGTTCCTGCCCACGCCGGGCGACCGGACCGCCGACCCCGGGCGCATGCTGCGCGCGTACGCCAACGCGAGCACCACCCTGAATCTGCTGCGCGCGGTCACGGGCCCCTCCGGGGACTCGGGGCTGCGCCATGTGCACGAGTGGAACAGGGACTTCGTCCTCAGCACTCCGGCGGGGGCCCGGTACGAGCGGCTCGCGACGGAGATCGACCGAAGTGTCGACACCGACACCAGTGCCCTGTACGGCCCCCAGGTGTACACGGGGCACGAGGCGCTGCTCCTGGACTACGAGAGCGCGCTGCTGCGCTCGGACGGCGAGCGGCTGTACGAGCTGTCGGGCCATTTCCTGTGGATCGGCGAACGCACCCGCCGGCCGGACGGCGCCCACCTCGCGTTCGCGGAACTGCTGGCGAACCCCGTCGGTCTGAAGATCGGTCCCGGCACCACGCCCGCCCAGGCCCTGGAGTACGTGGAGCGGCTCGATCCGCACGGTGTCCCGGGCCGCCTGACCCTCATCACGAGGATGGGCAACGAGCGGATCCGGGAGGTGCTGCCGCCGATCGTGAAGCGGGTCACCGCCTCGGGCCACGAGGTGGTCTGGCAGTGCGATCCCATGCACGGCAACACCCATGAGTCGCCGAGCGGTTACAAGACCCGGCACTTCGACCGCGTCGTCGACGAGGTCCGCGGTTACTTCGAGGTGCACCGCGCTCTGGGTACCCACCCCGGGGGCCTGCATGTGGAGCTGACCGGCGACGACGTCACGGAGTGTCTGGGCGGCGCACGGAAGATCTCGGACGAGGACCTCGCGGACCGTTATGAGACGGTGTGCGATCCCCGGCTCAATCCGGAGCAGTCCCTCGAACTGGCCTTCCTGGTGGCCGAGATGCTCCGCGGCTGAGACCGCGCGGGGCGCTCGGCCGCGGCGGCGGGGCGGGGCCGGCCCCGCTCAGCCGCTCGCCGCCGCGCCCACCAGGCTGTGCACGCACGCGATGAGGCTGCGGGCCTCGACATTGACGTAGTGGCTGTGCCGCAGCAGGCCCACCAGCTGGTGCAGGGTGAGCCAGCGGAAGTCCGCGGCGTCGTCGGGCTCGTAGTCCTCGTCGGCCTCGATGACCAGGTAGCGGTTGCGCGCGTGGTGGAAGCGACCGCCCTCCTCCGACAGCGGGCGGTCGAAGCGGATACGGTCCGGATCGGCCTCCAGCACCTCGCTGAGGAACCGCGGCCGGGCCTCGGCGGGCAGGACCGTGTAGTTGTCGGGCGTGGCCTGTACGGTCGGCGCGAGTTCGACCACGTCCAGGTAGCCGGGCTGGATGCGGGCGTTCACCAGGACGTGCAGCACACCGTCGACCCGCTTGACGAGGAAGGCGTTGATCCCGAGACCGACGGGTTCGACCATGGGCTGGGTCCAGCCGGCGACCTCCCGGTTCTCGGCGCGCACCGAGATGCCGATGACCTTGAAGAAGCGTCCGGTCTCGTGGGAGACGTCGGCGGACGTGCGCTGCCACCGGCGGACGTGGTCCAGCGGAACGGGCCGGGTGCGCACCACGGCACGGGCCCTGGCCTCGGTGATCCAGCTGAGGATCTCGTCGGTGGTGTGCAGCGCGCCCTGCTCGTCGCTGCACGAGCGGATCACGGAGGACCCGAAGGAGCCGATGCGCAGCGGGAAGACGGCCGCGAGGTCGACGCCCGAGAACGGCAGGCAGGACAGCACGGTGCGGGAGTCCATGTTGACGAGGTCGTCGCCGTCGAGCAGCTGGTGCAGCTGTCCCAGCGTCAACCAGCAGAATCCGTCGCGGAGTTCGACGTCCTCGGTCACCTCGACCACGATGTTCCGATTGCGCTTGTGGTAGAACCAGGCGCCCTGCTCGGACTGGAGCACATCGGCCACGACCCGGTGCCGGGCGGTGTCCTGGAAGTACTCCAGGTACGGCACGGCACTGCCCTGGTGCAGCCGCGTGTAGTTGCTGCGGGTGGCCTGGACCGTGGGCGACAGCTGAACGCCGTTGAAGTTTCCCGGCTCGTTCTTGGCCTGCATCAGACAGTGCAGTACGCCGTCGAACTCCTTGACCAGAATCCCGAGGATGCCGATCTCGGGCTGGTCGATGATCGGCTGGGTCCAGGCCGGCACCGCCGCGCCCGGGTTCTCCACGGACAGTCCGCGCACGGCGAAGAAGCCCCCGCTGTCGTGCACGAGGTCACCGCTGTCCGGATCCGTTCCCCAGCGCACCAGGTCGTCGAGGGCGATGCGCTCCACCCGGGCCACGTCGGTGGCGCGCCGGTGCGCGAACCAGAGGTGGAATTCGGCCAGGTCCATGATCCCCTCGGCCGCCAGCGCCGACTCGGTGATCCGTACGGCCATGTGCTCGTCCGGCCTGCGCAGCTGCACAGCGGCCGATGAACCAGGCATATGAACTCCTCGACATCAATTAAGGATCGGGCTTCGTCCAGTTCTCGGCCCACTATGAAAGGACCTCAATGCCTACAACGGAAAATCCTGCCAACTTAGGGGGTGGATAGGGGATTTCAGAAGTACTGTGCCCGGCCGACCAGGGGTTGACAGAGGCAGGAATTCAGCGCCTAAGATCGCTGCGCCAGTTCCGGGAATTCACCCGGAAAATCAAAATTGACGCGGCTGACAAGCGCACCGAATTTCCGGTCCGCCGGGTGGAGGTCCCGAGTGAAGGCAAGTCCGTTGAGGATCGGTGTGCTCGGCTGTGCGGGAATCGCGTGGCGGCGCATGCTGCCGGCGATCACGGCCAACCCGGATGTGACCCTCACCGCCGTGGCCAGCCGGAGCGAGACGAAGGCACGGCGCTTCACCGACCGCTTCGGCGGCGAACCCGTGGTCGGCTACGAACGGCTCCTGGAACGCGCGGATGTCGACGCGGTCTACGTTCCGCTGCCGGCGCTGCTGCACGGCGACTGGATCGACCGCGCGCTGCGCGCCGGCAAGCACGTCCTCTCCGAGAAACCGCTGGCCGCCACGCTCAAGCAGGCCACCGCTCTGGTCGACCTGGCCAGGGAGCGCGGCCTGGTGCTTCTGGAGAGTTTCATGTTCCTCACCCACTCCCAGCACACCAGGGTCCGGGAGCTGATCGCCGACGGGGTGATCGGCGAACTGCGCTCCCTCACCGCGGAGTTCGCCTTCCCGCAGAAGTCGGCCGACGACATCCGCTATCTGCCCGACGTCGGCGGCGGCGCGCTCACCGACATCGGGGTCTACCCGGTGCGTACCGCCCTGCTGTACCTCGGCTCCCAACTCGACGTGCTGGGCGCCTCGTTGCACTACGACGAGGCCCTCGGGGTCGACCTCGGCGGAGCCGCGCTGATCGGCCGGGCCGATGGGGTCACCGCCCATCTGACCTGGGGCATGGAGCACTCGTACCGCTCGCGGTACGCGCTCTGGGGCAGCTCCGGCCACATCTCCGCCCACTGGGCGTACACACCGCCGCCCACCCACTCGCCCGTCCTGCGCATCGAGCGCCAGGACCGGGTGGAGGAACTGACGCTGCCGGCCGAGGACCAGTTCGGCAATGTCGTGGCCGCGTTCGTCGCACGGGTGGTGGACGGCGTGCCCTCGAGTCTCGAGGGCGAGTCCGTACTGACCCAGGCGGCCCTGGTCGACCGGGTGCGGGAACGAGCGCTGGTCCGGCCGTGACCACCGATCAGAGAGGGGCTTCGATGAGCAGGGCCGAGAAGGATCTGATCCTCGAGAGCGTGCGCAAGTACCACCGCGCTCAGGAGGCGGACCGCCGGTTCGTACCGGGCGAGACACCGATTCTGCCGTCCGGCGCGGTGTTCGACGAGGACGACCGCGCGGCCCTGGTCGAGGCGGCGCTCCAGATGCGGATCGCCTCCGGGGCCAGCGCGATCCAGTTCGAGCGGAAGTTCGCTCGGCTGCTGGGCCGCCGCAAGGCACATCTGACCAACTCCGGTTCCTCGGCGAACCTCCTCGCGCTGAGCTCGCTGACCCAGCGGGAACTCGGCGACCGCAGGCTGGTGCCCGGGGACGAGGTGATCACGGTCGCCGCCGGGTTCCCGACCACGGTGAACCCGATCGTGCAGAACCAGCTCGTGCCCGTTCTCGTCGACGTCGACCTGCCCACGTACAACACGACCGCCGACCGGGTCGCCGCGGCCATCGGGCCGCGGACCCGGGCCATCATGATCGCCCACGCGCTCGGCAATCCGTTCCCGGTGGCGGAGATCGCCGAACTGGCCAAGCAGCACGACCTGTTCTTCGTCGAGGACAACTGCGACGCGGTCGGTTCCTTCTACGGAGGAAAGCCCACGGGCAGCTTCGGCGACTTCGCCACGGCCAGCTTCTATCCGGCCCACCACCTCACGATGGGCGAGGGCGGCTGTGTGGTGACCGACAATCTGGCGCTCGCCCGGGTCGTCGAGTCGCTGCGGGACTGGGGGCGGGACTGCTGGTGCGAACCCGCCCAGAGCGACACCTGCCACAAGCGCTTCTCGCACCAGCAGGGACAGCTGCCGTACGGATACGACCACAAGTACACGTTCTCGCACGTCGGTTACAACCTGAAGACGACGGATCTCCAGGCGGCGCTGGGGCTCGCACAGTTCGAGAAGCTCCCCGAGTTCGGGGCGGCGCGGCGGCGCAACTGGCAGCGGCTGCGCGAGGCGCTGGACGGGGTGCGGGGCCTGCTGCTGCCCGAACCGACGCCGGGCAGCGACCCGAGCTGGTTCGGCTTCGTCCTCACGGTCACCAAGGACGCGTCCTTCGACCGCGCCGAGATCGTCTCCTTCCTGGAGTCGCGCAAGATCGGCACGCGCATGCTGTTCTCCGGCAACCTGGCTCGTCAACCCGCTTATCAGGACGTGGAGTTCAAGACGGTGGGTTCGCTGGAGAACAGCGACATCATCACCGAGCGCACCTTCTGGATCGGCGTCTACCCGGGGATCACCAACGAGATGATCGACTACGTCGCCGAGTCCATCCGCGGGTTCACCGCACGCTGACCGCCCAGCACGCCGCGTCCCCCATCGAGAGGCAGTACGGACATGGCAGACCGAACCGTCGTACCTCGGCTCAGCGGTCCATCGGAGCGCCGCGCCCCGCTCCCCTCGCTCACCGGCCTCAGGTTCTTCGCGGCCATGCTCGTGTTCCTGGTCCACACGTCGCTGCTCTCCGATCCGATCCGGCCGACGGTGCCGATCAGCTTCTTCGCCGACCAGGACATCGCCGAACCGCTGGCCGACTTCTTCCGGCCGGCCGGCGGGATCGGGGTCTCCTTCTTCTTCGTGCTGAGCGGCTTCGTGCTGACCTGGTCGTCGGTGCCCGGGGAGCGCGTCACGGCGTTCTGGCGGCGCCGGGCCCTGAAGATCTACCCCAACCACATCGTCACCTGGGCGCTGGTGATGTGGCTGTTCGCCGCCGAGTACACCCCGCTGCACGCCTGGCTGGCGAACCTCTTCCTGGTGCACTCGTTCATCGACCGGCCCGACACCTGGGCGAGCGTCAACGGACCGGCCTGGACGCTCTGTTCGGAGATGTTCTTCTACGCCCTGTTCCCGCTGTTCATCCTCCTGGTGCGGCGGATCGCCGAGCGGTGGCTGTGGCTGTCGGCGGCCGGCATGGTCGCCGGGATCGCCGGCGTGACCCTGGTGACGCGGTTCATCCCCGGAGGTTCGACGACGCCCCTGTTCAACCTCACGATGGACCAGCAGTGGTTCAGCTACGCGTTCCCGCCGCCGCGGCTGTTCGAGTTCGTGCTGGGCATGATCCTGGCCCGGATCGTCGCCGCGGGCCTGTGGCCGCGGATCGGCCTGTTGCCCTCCCTGGCCGTGTTCGCCGCGGGGTACTGGGCCGCGATCGCCGCCCCCGATCCGTACGACTTCAGCCTGACCACGATCGTCCCGGTCGGCATGATCCTCTGCGCCGCGGCCTCCGCGGATCTGCGCGGTGCGGGCGGCTGGCTGGGCGGTCGGACGATGGTGTGGCTGGGAAACGTCTCCTTCGGTTTCTATCTCGTCCAGGGTCTGGTGATCTTCTACGGTCGGCCCGAGGTACTGGGTGGCCGCACCTTCGGCACCGCCGCGGCGATCGGGCTGCTGATCGCGCTGTTCCTGGTCGACCTGCTGGCCGGCTGGCTGCTGTACAGCCTGGTGGAACAGCCCGTGATGCGTCGCTGGGGCCGCAGCCGGAAGCGTCCCGCGCCGGAGGTGCCGCGGAGCAGGGGGCCGGTGCCCACCGGCGAGACGGTCTGAACCGCTGCCCGGCCGCCGCCCCGCACCTCGGGCGGCGGCCGGGCAGCGTATGTGTACGAGCCATTTCTGCACGACGGCAAGATCTGAACGGAGAGGTGATGACGTGTCGGACACGATCCGCGTCGGTGTGATCGGGGCGAACGCGGAACGGGGGTGGGCCTCGGCGACACACCTGCCCGCCCTCGCCGGGCTGCCCGGCCTGGAGTTGAGCGCGGTGGCCAACACCCGGGCCGGGGTCGCCGCGCGCACGGCCGAACAGTGGGGTGCCGCGCACAGTTTCACGGACCCCTTGGAGCTCATCGAGCACCCGGAAGTGGATCTCGTCGCCGTGTCGGTGCAGCTGCCGGTGCGTGAGGATCTCGTCGCCCAGGTGATCTCCGCGGGCAAGCACGTGTACTGCGAGTGGCCGCTGGGGCTGGACGCCGTACGGGCCGGGCGGTACCGCGATCTCGCCGAGAAGGCCGGTGTCCGCAGCGCCATCGGGCTCCAGGGCCGGCAGCACCCGGCGATCCGGCTGCTGCGCGATCTGATCGCCGAGGGCCGGATCGGTGAGGTGCTCTCCGCGACGCTCTCGTACTCGGCTTCCACACCGGGCGGCAATCTGCTCCCGCAGCGCTACGGCTGGCTGGCGGACCGGGACAAGGCGGTCAACACGCTGACCATCGTCGGGGCGCACGCCCTCGACATGTTCCGGTGCGCCGTCGGCGACTTCACCGAGCTGTCCGCGACGCTCGCCACCCGCACTCCGCGGATGGTGATCGCCGAGACGGGTGAGAACATCACCGTGACCTCGCCCGATCACGTCCTGGTGCAGGGTGTCCTGGAGTCCGGCGCGCTCGCGACCGCGCAGATCCTCACCGGTGGCCTGCAGGGCGCGGGCATGCGGATCGAGGTCTACGGCAGGGAGGGGCGGCTCGTCCTGGAGGCCGAGAACAACTGGATCGCGAGCTCCGAGCTGTACGTGGGTCTGGCGCGTGCCGAGCACGACGTGGTCCGGATCGCCGTACCGGACATCCACCGGACGGTCCTGCCGGACGAACCGCCGGCCGTCCGCAATGTCGGCCGGGTGTACACGGAACTCGCCGCGGCGATCCATGACGGCGGCCGTGCCGAGCCGGACTTCGGTACGGCCGTCGAACTGCACCGACTGATCGACGCCGTCAACGAGTCGGCGGACAGCGGGCGTCGCACGACGGTGTGAGCACGAAGGACCCGGACACCGGGAAGGGGTGGTCTCCGCCGGAGACCACCCCTTCGCCGACTCAGTTCCCGGCCCGCTCCTCGATCACGTCCGCCGCCCGCCCTCTGCCCCCGGCCTCCGCCGTGTGCCGGCGCATGGCCGCGACCCGACGGTGGACCTCGTCGTCGGCCGCGAGGCCGAACACGGCCGCGCGCAGCCGCTCCGCGTCCAGGTCCTCCGGCGGAATCAGCCGGCCCAGGCCGAGTTCGGCGACCCGTTCCGCGTTCGGCGCGACGTCGAGCCACTGGGGCACCACCACGAGCGGAACGCCGGCGAGAAGCGCCTCCATGACGCTTCCCGTGCCGCCGTGCGTGACGAACACCGAGGCGCGCTCCAGGACTTGGAGGTGCGGCACCCACCGGTGGACCTCCACGTTGTCCGGCAGCGGGCCCAGCTCGTCGATGTCCACCTTGTCGCCGACGGAGATCACGGCGTGCCAGGGAAGCCCGGCGAACGCGTCGACGCCGGCCCGGAAGAACGCGAGGTTGTCGTTGTGCAGCGTGCCCAGCGACACGAGCGCCAGCGGCCGTCCGTCGTCCGGGGCCCGCCATCCGCCGAGGAACTCCCGTTCGCCCAGGCAGGGTCCGACGAAGGCGAAGCGGTCGTCGAAGGTCTCGCCGTGGTACTGGAAGTCCCGGGTGAGGTAGACGAGGTTGCGCTCCTCGGGCCCGCGCCGGGTCCACAGGTAGTCGTCGAGCGGACCGTCGAGACCGTGCTCGGCGAGCAGCGCCGCGGTCTCGTCCACCGGGTCCACCAGGGTGAAGCCCTCGGCCGCTTCGAGCATTTTCCCGATGAAGGAGAAGTGCTCGTTGAAGGCGAAGCTGGGGGTCGACTGCACGGCCGGCCGGCCCCATTTCCTGGCCAGGACACGGCCTGCCTGGAAGGCCGCCTCGTCGTAGACCACGACGTCGGGCCGGCGCTCGCCGTAGTGGGCCTCGATCGCGTCGAGCATGACGATGTTCTCCCGCAGGAACACCGCGGGCGCGCCCCCCGCCTCGGGCTTGCCGAGCAGCTCCAACGGGTTCACGGAGTCGTAGGTGAGCACGTCCGCACCGGTCGCCCGCACGCTGTCGGCGAACTCCTCGACCGTGACGTAGGTGACGCCGTGGCCGCGCGAGGTCAGCTCCTCGACGACGGCGAGGGTCGGGAACACATGGCCGCGGGCCGGGATGTTGACGAACAGGATGCTGTTTCCCATGTCTCGCTCTCTATTGCTCGGGGGCGAGCACCGTGCCGCTCGCGAGATCCGTCACGGTCAGTGCCTCCCACGGACAGGACTCGGCCGCGTCGAGGACGGCCTCGTCGGGCGCGATCTCCGTCTCGACGGGCCGGGACTTGCCGTTCTCCACGCGGAAGCGGCCGTGCGCCGTGCCGGCACAGATGGCGGAACCGTTGCAGCGGCTCCGGTCGACGGTGACCGCCCATCGGGCGCCGGCAGTGGCGGCCGCACCCGGCTCGGTCACCAGGTGACCAGCAGTGCGCTCGGACCGCGGACGATCTTGTCCCGGCGCCAGGGCACGTCCGCCGGAGCCTCGGCCAGCCGCAGGTTCGGCAGCCGGCGGGCCAGCGTGCCGAGGGCCAGCTGGAGTTCGACGCGCGCGAGCGGGGCGCCCAGGCAGTGGTGGACGCCGTGGCCGAAGGCCATGTGCGGGTTCTTCTCGCGGTCCAGGTCGAGTTCGTCGGGACGCTCGAAGACGGATGCGTCGCGGTTGCCGAGCAGCGGCATGACGACCACCGCCTCGCCCTTGCGGATCAGCCGGCCGCCGACCTCCACGTCCTCCAGCGCGACGCGCGCGTTGTCGGCGCCCACCGACAACGGGGTGTGCCGCAGCAGCTCCTCGACGGCCCCCGGAACCAGCTCGGGATCGTCCACGAGCCGCTGCCAGTAGCCCTCACGGGTCAGCAACTGGTAGACGTGGCTGCCGATCTGGTTCGCGGTCGTTTCGTGGCCGGCCGCCAGCAGCGTCACGGCGAGCACGATCAGCTCCTGCTCGCTGAGCTTGTCCCCGTCGTCGCGGGCCTGGATCAGCCCGGACAGCAGGTCGTCGGTCGGCTTCTCGCGGCGCTGGACGATGAGACCTCCCATGTACCCCAGCAGCTGGTTGAGAGCCTCCTCGATCTGCTCGGGGGTCGTCTCGTTGCCGGTGGCGAGGGCGAGGCCGGTCCACGTACGGAAGTTGTCGCGGTCCTCCTTCGGGACGCCGAGCAGCTCGGAGATCACGCGCACCGGAAGCGGCCAGGCGACGGTCTTTGCGAGGTCGGCCGGCTGCCCGGCGTCCAGCAGGTCGTCGACGAGTTCGTCGACCATGATCTGCACACGGGGGCGGAGTTCCTCGATGCGCCGGACCGTGAACGCCTTGGAGACCAGTTTGCGCAGCCGGCTGTGGTCCGGCGGGTCCATGCTGAGGATGTTCTCCGACTCGATCGGGGGCCTCATCCGCGGCACGTCCTGCCCGACGGTGGCGGCGCGGCTGAACCGGCTGTCCGCGAGGACCACTTTGATGTCGTCGTAACGCGTGACCAGCCAGGCCTCGCCGCCGTACGGCATGGTGACGCGGGACACCGGGTCCTCGCGTCGCAGCTCCGCGTAGCGGGGGTGGAGGTCGAGCCCCTCCGAGGGCCCGAACGGATAGCTGGGCGCGGGGTGCTCTGCGGTCGTCATACCGACGGGGTCCCTTCGGATACGTACACACGTCAATTCGGAAGAACGGCTGAAACGCTACTGACCGGAAGGGAATTCGCCATCCCCTATGGCACCCCTGAAAAGTGCCTGGACCTCCGCGAAAGCCTGCTGGAATCACGGTGGTCGGGCGAATTCCGAATAAGCTCCCGAGAAACTCGGTGTCGTGAAACGAGTGATGCGCCCGGCGGCGTACGGAATGTACGCCGCCGGGCGCTTCGCCGGCGTCGGACGGGGGGGGTGGACGACGCCGGAGCCGCGGGCGGCCGGCCGGGAATCGCTCGTGTCGGGCCGGCCGCTCAGTTCTGGTTCGGGGAGGTGACGGCGATGTCGTCGACGTCCTGTCCGGGTGCGTCGACCGGAGCGGCGCCGGCGGAGTCCCCGGCACCCGCCGTCTTCGGGGAGCGCAGGACGACGGCGGCGAGGAGGACGCCGAGCACCTCGAGTCCGGCGGCCACGAGGAAGGACACGTGGTAGCCGCCCGTCGTGGCCTCGGCGGGGCTCTTGCCCTGGCCGAGCAGGGTGTCGGAGCGGGAGCCGGCCAGCGCGGCGAGGACCGCGACGCCGAGGGCGCCGCCGACCTGCTGCGTGGTGTTGACGAGCCCCGAGGCCAGACCCGAGTCGGCCGGGGTCGCGCCCGACATGGCGAGCCCGATGACGGCAGGAAGCGCGAGGCCTGCGCCGACGCCCAGCAGAAGCACCGACGGCAGGATGTCCGTGGCGTAGGACGCGTCCACGGGCAGCCGGCCCAGGAGGGCGAGCGCGAGGGCCGTGACGGCCATGCCGACGAGCAGCACGGCGCGCGGACCGAACCGGGTGATCAGCTTCGCGGAGTAGCCGAGCGAGATCACGGCGATCACGATGGGGCCCGGCAGATAGGCCATGCCGGTCTTGGCCGAGCTGTATCCGGCCACCGACTGCAGGTAGAGGGCGAGCAGGAACTGGAAGCCGAACAGGCCCGCCACGAACAGGAACATGACCCCGTTGGACCCCGACAGATAACGCGAACGGAAGATCCGCAGCGGCAGCAACGGGGTACCCGCCTTGGCCTGGCGCAGCACGAATCCGGCGAGCAGCGCGAGCGCGACGGCGCCGAAGCCGAGCGTCTTGGCGGAGCCGAAGCCGTCGCTCTCGATCTTGTTGATGGCGTAGACGAACAGCATCAGGCCCGAGGTCACCAGGAACGCCCCCACCAGGTCGGCGCCGGCGCCGAAGCCGAGCCCCTGGTCGGGCTCGAAGAGGCGGACGGCGGCGAAGATGATGACGACGCCGATCGGCACGTTGATGAAGAAGATGGAGTTCCAGCCGGCCGCCTCGGTGAGCACACCGCCGGCGATGACGCCGATGGAGCCGCCGGCGGCGGCGACGAAGCTGAAGATGCCGATCGACTTGGCCTGCTCGCGCGGTTCCAGGAACATCGTCACGATCATGCCGAGGGTCACGGCGCTGGCCATGGCGCCGCCGACGCCCTGGACGAACCGGCCGAAGATCAGCAGCTCCTGGCTGTTGGACAGTCCGCACAGCAGCGAGGCCGCCGTGAACAGGGTGATGCCGCCGAGGAACATCTGCTTGCGGCCGATCAGGTCGCCGAGCCGGCCCGACAGCAGCAGGAGTCCGCCGAACGCGATCATGTAGGCATTGACGAGCCAGGCGAGGTTCGACTGGGTGAAGTCCAGTTCCCTGCCGATGGTGGGCAGTGCCACGGTGACGACGCTGCCGTCCAGGACGATCATCAGTGTCCCCGCGCAGAGCGTGTACAGCGCCAGCCAGCGTTTCCGCTCGGTCCGGGCGGCCGTGTCGGCAGCCATGGGTAACCTTCTTTCTCAAAGGGAACGACTTGTTACCGAACTCATAGTGTGTGACCCTGAACTCCCGCGGAAGGAGGCACTTTTATGTCCCAGAGGAACAGCGCTGTGACCGTGAAGGTCCGGGCCGTCGAGGCTCCCGCAGAGGTTCCGGACGCCGGCTCCGACGATCACGAGCGGACGGCGTGCACGGTGCTCCAGGTACTGGAGCGGGTCAGCGGCAAGTGGGCCATCGGCATCCTGCTGGAGTGCGCGCACGGCCCTCGCCGGTTCACCGAACTGGAGCGCGCGGTCAGGGGCATCAGCCGCCGCATGCTGACGCTCACCCTGCGCAATCTGGAGCGGGACGGCCTGCTGACCAGGACGGTCTATCCGACGGTGCCGCCCAAGGTGGAGTACACCGCGACGCCGATGGCCCTGGAGCTGTACGAGTCCCTGGTGACCCTCGCCAAGTGGGCCGAGCGCCACCGGTCCTCCATCGCCGACGCGCGGGTCGAGTACGACCGGAGCGCGGTCGACCCGGTCGCCTGAGCGGCCACGCCGACCCCGGCGTCCGCCCTCCCGGTCAGCCCCGGGACCCGTCCGGCACGCACAGCTGCGCGGCGAGGGCGTCGACCAGCCGGGCGAGTTCCGCCGCGTCCCCGGCCGCGCCGAACACATAGAAGTCGGGGCGGGTGAGCAGCGCCGTCGCCCCCGTGCGGGCCAGCTGGTCCAGGTGGGTCCCGGCCAGGTCCCGCACCGTCGTGTCCGCACCGCCGGTGTCCGGCCGGCCGGCCGGTGTCAGCCGTACGGCACGCACGCCCAGCTCCGCGAGGGTGCGCAGCCGGTGCCCGTCCAGCAGTTCCGCGACGGGCACCGTCGTGAACAGGGTGAACCCGGTGCCGAGCACCTCGTCGAGCCTCCCCTCCGCACCGTCGCGGGACACCCTGCCCTGCGGGCCGAGCTCACCGGCCGGGGCGATCGGCCGGCCGTCGGCGTCCCGGTGGAGCAGGCCCTCGGTGAGCTGCTGGACGGCGGGTTCCCGGCCGCCGCGGTCGAGTCCGCGCTCCCTGGTGGCGATCATGATCGCGTCGCGGTCCCGGGCGGCCTTCGGGTCGGTCTGGCAGATGACGCGACCGAGGTCCATCGACATGCCGATCGCGTGCTGCACATGGGCGCGGCGCTCCGTGGTGTACGTGTCCAGGAGCGCTTCGCCGGCCCTGCCGCGCAGGACGAGGCCGAGTTTCCAGGCCAGGTTGGCGGCGTCGCGGAATCCGGAGCACATGCCCTGGCCGGCGAAGGGCGGCATGAGGTGGGCCGCGTCGCCCGCGAGCAGGACGCGCCCGACCCGCCACTCGGTCGCGTACCGGGCCTGGAAGGTGTAGACGGCGTGCCGCTCCAGTGTGGCGTTGTCGGGGGTGATGCCGAAGAGGGCGAGCAGCTTCCAGGCGTTCTCGGCCCGGCCGAACTCCTCGACCGGTTCACCCGGTATCCGCATGAACTCCCAGCGCCGGTGGCCGGGCCCGGCCGACACCTCGGTCCTGGGCCGCGCGGGATCGCAGACCTGAAGGTTGTTGGGACGGAACTCGCGGGGCTCGTGCAGGACGACGTCGCAGGTGAGCCAGTCGTTGAAGAACCCGAAGTCCTTCATGCCCGCGTCCACCGCTCCGCGTACGAAGCTGTTGGCGCCGTCGCAGCCGACGATCCAGGAGGCGGTGAACTCCGTCGGCCCGTCCGGACCCGCCGCGGTGGCGGTGACGCGGTCGCCGTGGTCGGTCAGGGCGACGACCTCGTACCCGCGCAGGATGCGCAGTCCGGGCAGTGCCGCCGCGCGGGCCGCGAGCGCCGCTTCCAGGGCCGGCTGGTACATGGAGGTCGAATCAGGCCACCCCGAGCGGCCCACGTCCTCGACGTCGACGTGGAAGAGAACCTTCCCCTCACCGTTGCGCCAGGTGTAGTCACGGGAGGACTCCCCGAACTCGCCCACGACGTCACCGACTCCGGCGGCGGCGAGGATCCGGGCCGACTCGCCGTCGAAGGAGACGGCCCGCGGCATCGGATACGGCTCCGGCCACCGCTCCAGGACGGTGACCCGCAGCGCCTGCCGGGCGAGCAGGAGAGCGGTGACCAGGCCGACCGGCCCCGCGCCGACCACCAGGACATCGGCCTCGAACGCCTCCTGGCCGGGCGCGGGTGCGGCTGCGCTGTCGTTCATCTCGTCGTCTCCCGCCCCGGGTCAGCCGTCGGTCCGCAGAATGTCGGCCGCGACCCGGTCGAGATCGGCCTGGGCGACGAGTCCACGGATGGTCTCGCGGCCGTCGTCCACCGTGAGGAGACGCCGGCCGATCAGGATCTTCTGACCGCTGTCGAAGGCCCGTCCGCGTACGACGGTGCCCGCGCCCGCCAGTTGCCGGGCGAACGCGACGAGATCCGGTGTCGGGTTCTGCCACTCCGCGAACTCCCGGGCCTGCGGGGTGAACCGGTACACCGCCTGCCAGTCGCCGGTACGGCCCTTGCGCTGCACGACGTGGTAACCGTCCGTCCGCACCACGCGGAAGTCACTTCCGTACTGGTGCTGGATCCGGTCCGTCACGGACAGCGGCTCGAGATAGGAGGGGCCGACGAATCCGACGTCGACAAGGAGCAGTTCACCGTCCAGCCGTACGTATCCGAAGACGTGCTCCAGGTCGGGCCCGAAGCTGCCGTCCATCTGCCGGATCCCGGCGGCCAGCACACCCGTCTCGAAGCCGATCCGGTCCAGGAGGACGCGGAACAGTCCGTTCAGTTCGTAGCAGACCCCGCCTCGGCCGCCGACGATCAGGCTGTCGAACGTGGCGTCCGGGTCGATGTCGACGCCCTCCCACAAGGAGGTCCCGTTCCCGGTGTTCCGTGAACTGTCGTACGGCACCGCGATCAGATGCTTCTTGTGCAGGCTCCGCAGTGTCTCCCGGTCGGCGCGCACCGGGCCGGAGTGGTCGAGTGCCTTCAGGTAGCGGTCGACGTCAAACACGGGTCTGCTCCTCGCTGTTGTAGAGCCCCTGGAGGTGCTGTGCCAGCGTGTACGGGGTCGGGTTGTCGAAGAGCAGCATGATCGGCAGCTCGAAGCCGGTCGCCGCCGAGAGACGGTTGCGCAGTTCCACGGCGGTGAGGGAGGTGAAACCGATCTCGAAGAAGACGCCGCCGGGCTCGATCGGCCCCGGGTCCTCATGCCCGAGGACGGCCGCGGCCTCCGCCCGTACCCGTTCCAGGAGAAGCTCCGTACGTGCCTCCTCGGAGAGCCCGGCAAGGCGGTCGGTGAGCGACTCGACGGCGGGCGCCCCGGGGTCCCCCGATCCTGTCCCCTCGGCACCCGTGCCGCTTCCCTGCTCGATCTGACGGTCCGTCAACAGGTCCTCCTCGATGCTGGATCGTGCCTGAGGCGTGGTCTTGAGCCAGTAGCGCCGGTGCTGGAAGGCATACGTGGGCAGCTCCGGCCGGCGGCCGCCGGTGTCGGGCAGGACGGCCGACCAGTCCACCTCGACCCCGCGCACCCACAGCCCCGCCACCGACGACAGGAACCGCCGCAACCCGCCCTCGCCCCGCCGCAACGACCCCGACACCACAGCCGAGACACCCATGGACCGCTCCAGCGCTTCCTGTACGCCGATGGTCAGCACCGGGTGCGCACTCGACTCGACGAAAACCCGGAAGTCGTCCTTCACCAACGCCTCGACAGCAGCCCCGAACTGGACCGTCCGCCGCAGATTCCGATACCAATAGCCCGCGTCCAGCCGCGCGTCCTGCACCCACTCGCCATCCACGGTGGAGAAGAACGGCACCACCGGAGCCAATGGCCTCACCGCAGACAGGACATCCAGCAACTCGCCCTCGATCGCCTCCACATGCGAGGTGTGCGACGCGTAGTCCACCGGGATACGACGCGTCCGGACCCCCAACTCCTCCCCCAACGCGAGGAGTTCCTCCAACGCCGTGGGATCACCCGCCGCCACCACCGACGACGGACCATTCACCGCCGCCAACTCCACCCGGCCACCCCACCGGGCGAACAACTCCCGCGCCTCGTCAAGGGGCAGCGGGACGGAGACCATCCCGCCCCGTCCCGCCAGCGACCGACCGATCGCCTGACTCCGCAACGCCACCACCCGCGCCGCATCCCCCACACTCAACGCACCCGCCACACACGCAGCCGCAATCTCCCCCTGCGAATGCCCCACCACCGCATCCGGCACCACACCAAAGTGCTCCCACAACCGGGCCAAAGACACCGCAACCGCAAA
>NZ_BARG01000097.1 GCF_000376565.1 Streptomyces hokutonensis
ACCCACCCACCCGTTTGCTGCCCCTTAAAGGGCGACCGTCAAAACGGCCGAGTCGGGTGGGTGGGAAACGGGGGTCTGGGGGCGGAGTCCCCAGCGGCGGCTACAGACGCGGGTCCACCGGCTCCGACTCCAGTGCCAGTACCCCGAACACCGCCTCGTGGACGCGCCACAGCGGCTCGCCCTCCGCCAGCCGGTCGAGGGCCTCGAGACCGAGTGCGTACTCCCGGATCGCGAGGGAGCGCTTGTGGTTGAGGAAGCGGCCGCGCAGGCGGGTGAGGTTGTCGGGGCGGGTGTATTCCGGGCCGTAGATGATCCGCAGGTATTCGCGGCCACGGCACTTGATGCCGGGCTGGACCAGTCGGCCCGACTCACCGCGTACCACCGCGCCCACCGGCTTGACGACCATGCCCTCGCCGCCCCGGCCGGTCATCTCCAGCCACCAGTCGACGCCCGCCCGGATCGACTCGGGGTCGCCGGTGTCGACGTAGAGGCGGCGGGTGGTCTGCAGTAGACCCGTACTGTCGTGTTCCACCAGCCGGTCCAGCAAGGCGAGTTGTTCGTCGTGCGGGAGTGCGGCGAGGCTGCGGCCCTGGACCGCGAGGAGCTGGAACGGGGCCAGGCGGACACCGTCGAGGCCGTCGGTCGACCAGCAGTAGCGGCGGTACGCGTCCGTGAACGCCGAGGCGTCGGCGGCCCGTTCACGCTGCCGGGCCAACAGCTCGGCCACGTCCACGCCACGGCCCGCGGCGCCTTCCAGCGCGGCCAGCGCACCCGGGAACACCGCCCCGGCCGCCGCGCCGACCGCCGCGTACTGACCGCGCAGCAGCCCGGACGCCTTCAGCGACCACGGCATCAACTCCGCGTCCAGCAGCACCCAGTCGGTGTCGAGAGCCACCCAGAGGTCTGCCGCGTCCAGCGCCGCCCGCAGTCGGCCGAGGATCTCCTCGGTCACGGAGGCGTCATCGAAGAAGGGGCGGCCCGTGCGGGTGTAGAGAGAGCCCGTCGGACCGTCGACACCGAACCGCTTCCGCGCCGTCTCCGCGTCCCGGCACACCAGCGCCACCGCCCGCGAGCCCATGTGCTTCTCCTCGCACACGACCCGCGCGACCCCGTCCTCGGCGTACTGCGCGAACGCCTCCGCCGGGTGCTCCAGGTAGCCGTCGACATGCGAGGTCGCCGTCGGCGCCATCGTCGGCGGCAGGTACGGCAGCAGGC
The DNA here is from genome assembly GCF_000376565.1 of Streptomyces hokutonensis. Taxonomy (GTDB): domain Bacteria; phylum Actinomycetota; class Actinomycetes; order Streptomycetales; family Streptomycetaceae; genus Streptomyces; species Streptomyces hokutonensis. Next base: position 1,216 of record NZ_BARG01000097.1, read on the forward strand.
GCGGGTCGACCGCGAAGCGGCTCATGACCTCCAGGGCCGCCGCCGCGTTCTCCTCGCGGACCGACACCCGGCCCGCGTGCCGGGTCTCCACCACCCGGCGGCCGTGCACGTCCGCCAGGTCGAGCGGGCGGCCGTCGTGACCGCCGGGTGCCTCCGAGCGCAGCGGGCGCGTCGGCTCGTACCAGACCTGCTCGGCCGGTACGTCGACCAGCTCCCGCTCCGGCCAGCGCAGGGCGGTGAGCTTGCCGCCGAAGACGGCGCCCGTGTCGAGGCAGATGGTGTTGTTGAGCCAGGTGGCCTCGGGGACCGGGGTGTGGCCGTAGACGACGGCCGCGCGGCCCCGGTAGTCCTCGGCCCACGGGTAGCGCACCGGCAGGCCGAACTCGTCGGTCTCGCCGGTCGTGTCGCCGTACAGCGCGTGCGAGCGGACCCGGCCGGAGGTGCGGCCGTGGTACTTCTCGGGCAGGCCGGCGTGGCAGACGACCAGTCGGCCGCCGTCGAGGACGTAGTGGCTGACGAGTCCGTCGATGAACTCCCTCACCTGGGCGTGGAATTCCTCGGTCTCCTCCTCCATCTGCTCGATGGTCTCGGCGAGGCCGTGGGTGTGCTGGACCTTGCGGCCCTTGAGGTAACGGCCGTACTTGTTCTCGTGGTTGCCCGGTACGCACAGCGCGTTGCCCGACCCGACCATGGACATCACGCGGCGCAGCACGCCGGGCGAGTCGGGGCCGCGGTCGACGAGGTCGCCGACGAAGACGGCCGTACGGCCGGCCGGGTGGACACCGTCGTCGTAGCCCAACTTGCCGAGCAGGGTCTCCAGTTCGGCGGCGCAGCCGTGGATGTCGCCGATGATGTCGAAGGGGCCGGTGAGGTGGGTCAGGTCGTTGAAGCGCTTCTCGGTGACGATCGTGGCGTTCTCGATGTCCTCGACTCCGCGCAGGACGTGCACCTTGCGGAAGCCCTCGCGCTCCAAGCCCCGCAGGGAGCGCCGGAGTTCGCGGGTGTGCCGGGTGATCACCCGGCGCGGCATGTCGGCGCGGTCGGAGCGCGTGGCGTTGCGCTCGGCGCACACCTCCTCCGGTACGTCGAGCACGATGGCGATGGGCAGGACGTCGTACTGCCGTGCCAGGTCGATCAGTTGGCGTCGGCTGTCCTGCTGCACGCTGGTCGCGTCGACGACCGTGCGGCGGCCGGCGGCGAGGCGCTTGCCCGCGATGTAGTGCAGGACGTCGAAGGCGTCCCGGGTGGCGCTCTGGTCGTTCTCGTCGTCGGAGACCAGGCCCCGGCAGAAGTCCGAGGAGATGACCTCGGTCGGCTTGAAGTGGCGGTGCGCGAAGGTGGACTTGCCGGAGCCGGAGGCGCCGATCAGGACCACGAGGGAGAGGTCGGTCACGGGCAGGACGCGCCCCTTGTGCTGTGTCTCGGTCATGCCGCCTTCGCCTCCTTCGTGGTTACCTGCTTGAAGACCGCCATCTGGGTGGGCGGGCCCACCTCGGGGTCGTCGGGTCCGACCGGTACGAACTCGACCTCGTAGCCGTGCCGTTGGGCTACTTTCGCCGCCCACTCCCCGAACTCGGCGCGCGTCCACTCGAAGCGGTGGTCGCCGTGCCGGACGTGTCCGGCCGGGAGGGTCTCCCAGCGGACGTTGTACTCGACGTTCGGGGTGGTGACGACGACCGTCCTGGGGCGGGCGGCGCCGAACACCGCGTACTCCAGCGCCGGCAGCCGGGGCAGGTCGAGGTGCTCGATCACCTCGCTGAGCACGGCGGCGTCGTACCCCTTGAGGCGGTTGTCGGTGTAGGCGAGCGAGCTCTGGAAGAGCTGGACGCGCGAGGACTGCCGCTCCCCCATGCGGTCGAGCTTGAGGCGGCGGCCCGCGATGGTGAGCGCGCGCATCGACACGTCGGTGCCGACGATCTCCGTGAACCGGGTGTCCTTGAGCAGTGCCTGCACCAACTGGCCCTGCCCGCAGCCGAGATCGAGCACGCGGCCGGCGCCGGACGCCTTGAGCGCCTCGACGATGGCGTCCCGGCGCTGCACGGCGAGCGGGGTCGGCTTCTCCTCGGTCTCGGTCTCCGGCTCGACGGCGTTGTCGATCTCCTCGACCTCGCTGTCGTCCGCCTCGGCGAGCCGTACCAGTTCCAGTCGCTCCATGGCCTCCCGGGTGAGGGACCAACGGCGCGACAGATAGCGGCTGGTGATGAGCTTCTGCTCCGGGTGCGCGGGCAGCCAGCCCTCACCGGCGCGCAGCAGTTTGTCGACCTCGTCGGGGGCCACCCAGTAGTGCTTGGCGTCGTCGAGGACCGGGAGCAGGACGTACAGGTGGCGCAGCGCCTCGGCGAGGGTCAGCGTCTCCGATTCCAGTACGAGGCTCACGTACCGCGAGTCGCCCCACTCGGGGAACTCGGCGTCCAGCGCGACCGGTTGGGCGGTGACCGTCCAGCCGAGGGGAGCGAAGAGCTTCTGTACGAGGTCGGTTCCGCCCCTGGCGGGCAGCGCGGGTACCTCGATGCGCAGCGGCAGTGGCCGGGCGGCGCGCTCGGGGCGGGCGTTGCACACGCCGCGCATGGCGCTGGAGAAGACCGCGCTGAGGGCGACGGCGAGCAGCGAAGAGGCCGCGTACGGACGGTCGTTGACGTACTGCGCGAGCGCCGCGTCGGGCGCTCCGCCGCGTCCCTTGCCCTTGCCGCGCCGGACCAGTGCCACCGCGTCGACCTCCAGCAACAGCGCCGCCGTGCAGCGCCCGGCATCCGCCTCTGGGTAGAGGACGTACGCCTGGCCGTAGGACGTGGAGAACGCCTGCGCCTTCTCGGGATGCTTGTGCAGCAGGAACCCGAGGTCGGTGGCGGGGAGTTCGGGGGTGCCGGTGGTACTGATCGTCAGGAACACGTGGGTCTGCCTCGAAACGTCTACTGAGCCTCTGAGCTGGGCAAGCGCCCCACCACTGAACTCGGGGCGCCCGCCCAACGTACAGCGAACATCCCTGACGTACTCAGGCATTTTCCCCGGTCCGCGGGCATCCGTCGCCGGAGCGCAGCGCGGCCCATGTGCTCGGTCCGACGATTCCGTCCGCCTTGAGGGAGATGGCACAGCCTCGAAGGTCGTCCCAGGCCTGGAAGGCGCGTACGGCCGCGGTGACGCCGCTTCCGTAGCGGTCGTCCGCGCCGGCCACGCCCCAGCCCCGGTAGGCCAGGAGGCACCGCACCTCACGCACGCGGGACCCCGTGTCGCCCTCGCGGGTGAGTGCCCCACCGCTGTAGTCACCGCACGACACCCGGGCGTTCGGCACAGCGGACACGGTGACGGTGGCCGAGCCCGTCACACTCGGCCCGGCGCCGTCCAAGTGGAGTCCCGCGACAATGAACGCGGCCGTGACGGCTGCCGCCACTTGCGTCCTGAAAGACATCCCCAATCCCCCTGTTCAACAGTCTGTTTAGCAGCGTCGACGCAACGCTGCCATCGCCACGCATACGGAGCTACACTTTTAAGCAGTGCCTTAATGGGGATCCAATCGGAGGTCATCCAGGGGGGTGAATACCACGCTCCGCATTCATTTCACGGATGCCGATCTGGCCCGGACCAGAATGGCCACAGTGCAGGATCCACTGTGGGAAATCGCACTCAGCCTGCACCGTCTCCAGACCTCGGAAGGACGCTGGGCGTACACCGACTGGTTCCGCGACGCACAAAAGCGGCTGGTCGACAAAGATCTGGACCGAATGGTCAGGGAACTCCTGCTACCCCTTTTCAAAAAAGGAACCTACTATCCCGATTTCTTGAATCCATCCGAAGCGCAAGGCGGACTGGCCGAGGGAATCACCGCGATCGTCGAAACACCACCCGCGCGAATAGAGGAAGAGGTCCGACGTTTCGCCGCACAGGCGGCCGCTCCGCAGTGGGCGTCGCGCCTGACCGAACGCCGGATGCGCGAGGACGTCGGGGAGGGCCTGCGCCTGTACTACGACACCGCCATCGCGCCGTACCGCGACTACTCCCGAACCTGCCTGGACACCGAGCACGCCGCCCTGGGCAAGGCCATGCTGCACGGCGGCGCGGACGGACTGCTGGCCGGTCTCGGGCCGCACATGCGCTGGGTGCCGCCCGTCCTGCACGTGACCTATCCGGTCGAGGATCGCGACCTGTATCTGGCGGGCCGCGGGTTGCTGCTGGTGCCGTCCTACTTCTGCTGGGGTGCGCCCGTGGCCCAGGGCGACCCCGCACTCCCCCAGGTTCTGGTCTACTCGCCGCACCGGGAGACGCTGGACTCCCCCGGCCTGTGCTCCTCCACCGCACCGCTCAGTGTCCTGCTGGGGCGCACCCGGGCCCTGATCCTGCGCCTCACGGTCGCCGGGGCCACGACCGGCGAACTGGCCCGCTCCTGCGGCGTCTCCCCGGCGGCGGCGAGCCAGCACACCACGGCCCTCCGGAATGCCGGCCTGATCAGCAGTCACCGCCGCGGCCCCCGGGTGCTGCACACCATCACCCCCCTGGGGTCGGCCCTGCTGCGCGGCCCGAACCAGGCCGAGCAGGGGAAGCGGCCCGCCCCCGACTCGCCTAGCGCGCGGGCCTTTCAGCCAGCCGTTCCACCGTCGTGACCGTCTGCTCCAGGATCGTGTCGAAGAGGCGGGCGTGGGCGGCCGGGAGGTCGGCGAGGAGGGGGCGGAGGAGGTCGGTCGTGGGGGCGGGGGCGTCGTCGAGGAGGGCGGTCATCTCGTCGTCGGGTCTGCGGTAGCCCTCGTAGACGGCGTTGCCGAGCAGCGTGGAGGAGATGAGGGCGACGGCGAGGGCCAGGTCCTCGGCGGAGAGGCCGGCCGGGAGGAGGATCTCGCGCAGCCGGGTCAGGCCGGGGGTCCAGGCGGGGTGCCGGGTCGTCGTCATGTACGGCATGAGCTGGGGGTAGGGGCGGAGGTTGGCCTGCCCGGCGCGCATCCAGGCGCGGAGCCGGTCGGGCCAGGGGCCCTCGGGGATGGGGTCGCGGCGCATGGCCTCCAGGACGTGGTCGGCGGCGGCCTGGAGGAGGGCGTCGCGGTCCGGGAAGTAGCGGTAGAGGGCCATGGGGGCGGCGCCGACGACGTCGGCGACCCGCTTGATGGTGAGGGAGACGGCCGGTTCGGCGAGCAGTACCTCGACGGCGCCCTCGACGATCCGCTCCCGTGACAGCCGGGGCGGGCGCCCCCTGCCCCGGCGGCCGGAACCCGTCGCCACCTGCGTCATCCGTTGCGCCTCTCCGTCCGCGGCAGCCGTGCCCGGACAGGGGAAGGCTACCGCTCCGGCACTTTCCGGGCCCGGCTCCCATTATTTTGCGTATGGCGTACGAAAAACATGCCAGACTCGTTTCGTTCGGCCCCCTGTCGTACGCATCAGCCGGAGGCTTCGCCATGTCCGCGTCCGCCGTCCCCACCCCACCCGTCGAAGGGGCCGGGCGCTCCGGCGCCGTCGTCTGGGTCCTGGCCCTCGGTGGGATCACCGTCTCGCTGATGCAGACACTGATCATCCCGATCGTGCCCGAACTGCCGAAGCTGCTGAACTCCTCGCCGTCCGACGCCACTTGGGCGATCACCGCGACCCTGCTGGCCGGTGCCGTCGCCAACCCGGTGGTGGGGCGGCTCGGGGACATGTACGGCAAGCGTCGGATGCTGCTGCTCAACCTCGTGCTGCTGATAGCGGGTTCGGTGGTCGGCGCGCTCAGCGACTCGCTCGCGCCGATGATCGTCGGACGGGCGCTCCAGGGCTTCTCGATGGCGGTCATCCCGCTCGGCATCAGCATCATGCGCGACGAACTCCCGCCCGAGCGGCTGGGATCGGCGACCGCGCTGATGAGCGCGTCGCTGGGGGTGGGCGGTGCGCTGGGGCTGCCGACGGCCGCGTTCATCGCCGAAAAGGCGGACTGGCATGTGCTGTTCTGGACGGCGGCGGTGCTCGGTGCCGTGGTGACCGCGCTCGTCGTGGCGCTCGTACCGGAGTCGGCGGTGCGCAGCGGCGGCCGGTTCGACGTCGTGGGCGGTGTGGGGATGTCGATCGGTCTGGTGTGTCTGCTGCTCGCCGTCTCCAAGGGGGCGGACTGGGGCTGGGGCAGCGGGACGACGACCGGACTGTTCGTCGTGGCCGTCGTGGTGCTGCTGGTGTGGGGCTGGTGGGAGTTGCGCACCGACCGGCCGCTGGTCGATCTGCGCACCAGCGCGCGGCGCCAGGTGCTGCTGACCAACCTCGCGTCCGTGGTGTTCGGCTTCGCCATGTTCGCCATGTCGCTGGCCGTGCCACAACTGCTCCAACTGCCCACCCTCACCGGCTACGGACTCGGCCAGTCCGTGCTCGCGGCGGGCCTCACGCTCGGCCCCTCCGGCCTGGTGATGATGGCCACGGCACCGCTGTCCGCCCGGATCTCGGCGGCGGCCGGACCCCGGGTCACCCTCATGCTGGGCGCGTTCGTCGTGGCGGCCGGTTACGGCCTGGGGGTCGTCATGCTGTCCGCGGTCTGGCAGGTCGTCGTGGTGTGCTGTGTGATCTCCGCCGGGGTCGGTTTCGCCTACGGCGCGATGCCCGCGCTCATCATGGGGGCCGTGCCGCTGTCCGAGACGGCCGCCGCGAACAGCCTCAACAGCCTGATGCGCTCCATCGGTACGTCCGCCTCCAGCGCCGTCGCCGGAGTCGTACTGGCGCACATGACGACGACGTTCGGCTCGCTGACGGTCCCCTCGCACAACGGTTTCCGCGTGATCATGGGCATCGGTTCGGCGGCTGCCCTGGCGGCCCTGGCCCTGGCCGCGTTCCTCCCGGGCCGGCGGCCGACCGTCGGCGCGGGAGTGCCGGCGGCGGCTTCCGCCGGGGCGGGGGCGAGGTAGGGGTTCCGAAAAGGTGTGTCACTTCGCACTGAAAGTGACACACCTTTTTGGAGGGGGTACCCCGCCCCCGCCCTCGCGGTGCTACGACAGCTGCGACTGCACCTGGGACGAGATCAGCTCCAGGTGGTCCAGGTCGTCGAGGTCGAGGACCTGGAGGTAGATGCGCCGGGAGCCGGTCTCGGCGTAGCGGCCGATCTTGTCGACGACCTCGGACGGGGAGCCCGCCAGGCCGTTGGCCTTGAGTTCGTCGACCTCGCGGCCGATCACGGCGGCGCGGCGGGCGACCTCCTGGTCGTCCTTGCCGACACAGACGACGAGGGCGTTGGAGTAGATCAGGTCGTCGGCCTTGCGGCCGGCCGCCTCGGCGGCGGCACGGACCCGGCCGAACTGCCGCTCGCTGTCCTCGATCGAGGCGAACGGGATGTTGAACTCGTCGGCGTACTTCGCGGCCAGCTTCGGGGTACGGCTCGCGCCGTGGCCGCCGATCAGCACGGGGATCCTGGACTGCGCGGGCTTGGGCAGCGCGGGCGAGTCGGTCAGGTCGTAGTACGTGCCGTGGAAGTCGAAGGTGTCGCCGGGCTTGGTCTCCCAGAGGCCGGTGACGATCGCCAGCTGCTCCTCCAGGCGGGCGAACTTCTCCTTGGGGAAGGGGATGCCGTACGCCTTGTGCTCCTGCTCGAACCAGCCCGCGCCCAGGCCGAGTTCGACCCGGCCGCCCGACATCTGGTCGACCTGCGCGACCTGGATGGCGAGAACGCCGGGGAGGCGGAAGGTGCCGGCCGTCATCAGGGTGCCGAGGCGGATGCGACTGGTCTCGCGGGCGAGGCCGGCCAGGGTGAGCCAGGCGTCGGTGGGGCCGGGGAGGCCGTCACCCGAGCCCATGCTCAGAAAGTGATCAGACCGGAAAAAGGCGTCGAAGCCCAGGTCCTCGGTGGCCTTGGCCACGGCGAGCAAGGTGTCGTAGGTGGCCCCCTGCTGGGGCTCGGTGAAGATGCGAAGATCCATGCCTCCATCCTGCACGCCGGAGTGCCGGTCAACCCCACCGGTCCCTGCGGCCCCACTCCTGCCCGGTCGGGTGAAATTACGTCAACCGTGCGCACGGGGACTGCCCGTGCCAGTGACCCGCCCCGGTGATGATCGTTGGCTCGGGCGGAACCGGACCGCCCGGATTCCCGCACCGGCAAGGCGACGTCGGGGCGTCACCCGCATCGGCCTCCGCTCTCGGAGGCCACGGGCCGAGGAGGCCGTCATGTCCGAAGAAGCCGTGCCACAGCAGGGCGGGCCTGCGCAACCGAAGGGGTTGCTGCAGCAGATGGAGGAGCTGATGGCGTCACTGAACGCGGACCTGTCCGCCCTCGACGCGGATCTGCAGTCGGCCGGAAGCACGGGGCCGGTGTCCGCCGAGGAGGGCGGCGCGACCGTCTGACGCTGCTGCGGCGCCGGAGGCGGACGTCTCTCTCACCCCGCCTCCCGCTCCGGTATCTCCGCCCGCTCCCGGTCCGCCAGTCTTCGCAGCATCTCCAGGACCCGGTCCCGCGACTCGTCGGCCGCGTCGATCGCCTCCATGCACTGCCAGTACGTGCCCTCGTCGTCCGCCGCGCAGGCGATGCCGACCAGGGCGATGCCGACCTCGCCGAGCAGACCGCCCAGGCAGAGGAGAGCGAGCCGGGCGTCGCCCAACTCCGTGAGCTGCGCGGCCCGTAAGTCCTCTATGGGCAGCACCGGGGTGTCGAGGACGCCGCAGCCCCGGCCCGCCAGCTCGGTCAACCCCAGTGCCTCACCCCGCAGTTCGGGCGGACCGAAGACCGCGAGGCGGCTGCCGATCGCCTGGGCGAGGGCCTGTGCCTGCCACACCTCGGTCATGGTCTGCGGCACGTCCCCGCTTCCGGCCAGGGCACGCCTGCTCGTCACGATGAGCCGCATCGCGTCCATGCACTGCCCCCGTCATATCCCGCCGTGCTGTTCGCACGTCCGCCCGAACTCACTTGTCCACTACCCAGAGTGAGAGTCACTGAGACGAAAAGCCAGAGGAAGGCGGAAATCTGTGGACAACAAATCGGTTGCGGACAGATGAATGACTCCGGAGAGTGAAAATGGACGCGCCGACTCCCCCAACTTGTCCATTACGGCCGTCACGGCCGGGGGAAGCGGTCCTCGTTCCGGTCGATCTTCGCCTCCAGCGCGGCGAGCGGGTCGACGCCGAGCACCTCGCACAGCTGCAGCAAGTAGGCGAGTACGTCGGCGACTTCGTCCCGCACCCGGTGCGCGCTGTCCGGGTCGTCCATGACCCGCGCGGACTCCTCGGGGGTCAGCCACTGGAAGATCTCGACCAGTTCGGAGGCCTCCACGCTGAGCGCGGAGGCGAGGTTCTTGGGGGTGTGATAGGGCTGCCAGTTCCGTGCGGCGGCGAACTCGGCCAGTCTGCGCTGCAATTTCGCCACGTCGAGATGTTCTGTCACGGCTCCAGGTGTACCACCGTGACCCCCTCGACCCGGTCGGCCCAGGACGCGTCGCTCACCGCGCCGACCAGCCGGATGTGCCCGCGCTCGCACATCCGGGCGGCGAGCCGCAGCAGTTCGGCCCGCTGCCGTACGTCCAGCGACCGGTCGAGGCCGTCGGCGAGGACGGTGAGGGTCTGCATCGCGGCCGGGACCTCGCCGGGCGGGTCCACCTCCAGCACGCCGGGGCCGGTGAGAAGCACCAACGCGAGGGCGGCGTAACGGAGTTCACCGTCGCCGAGCCGTCCGAAGCCGGTGCGCCCGCGGTCGCCCCGGTCGAGCACGGCCCTGACGGTGCCGTCGCCCAGCGGTTCCGCGAGCACGTCCGCGACGACTCCGGCGCATCCGGCGCGGACGGCTCCGACGAGTTGGGCGTGCCGCCGCCCGCACTCGCTCCGGGTGCGCCACAGCACGTCGGCGAGGTTGGCGCAGTCCCGCAGCAGCCGCCCGTCGCCGATCGGCACGGGTGCGCGCATCCGCTCGGGCACCGGGTCGCAGGCGAAGACGGAACGCAGGGCGACCACCATCTGCTCGGCGGCGGCGAGGACCTGTCGCTGCCCGTCCGTCTTGCCCGCGACCCGCAACGGCAGCAGGGCGGTGCCGAGCCGGTCGTCGGGCAGCGGGGCGCGGGTGACCGGTGACGAACCCGCCGTGTGCCAGGCGGCCTGCACCGAGCGGCGGGTGGGATCACGCAGGGCGGTCTCCAGGAGGACCAGCCCGCCGGACGTCAACCGCTCGCCCACGATGCGGAGTTCGGGCTCGGCCTGGACGGCGACATCGAGCCGTACCGGGCCCTCGGGTCCGTCCGCCGTACAGCCGATGCGGAAGCCGCGCCGGCGCTGGGCGTCGGGCCGGGCCCGGTCCGGGACGCAGGCGACCGGGTCCGGGAAGACGTCCCCCACCTCGCCCCCGCCGCCGAGCCGCGCGAGTGCCTCGTACGCCCGCAGCGCGCTCGTCTTGCCGCAGCCGCTGGGCCCGGCAAAGAGGGTGAGCGGCCCGAGCGGGAACCCGGCGCCCCGGTGGGTGGCGAACGCCGACAGGCGCAGCTCGGTGAGGTGTGGCCGGTCGGGGTGGGCCTCGACGCGGCCGGGGCCCGCCGGACCGGGGGCGTTCACCGACGGCGGGGCGAGGCCGGCCGACGGCTTTGGCGAGGGCCGGGCCCGGGGCGAGGCCGCTTCCGGCGACCGCCCCTGCGGCGGCACGGACTCGGACGGCCGGGGGAACTCGGGCGAGCGGGAGTACTCCGACGGCGGGGAGGACTCGGACGACTGGGGCGACTGGGCCATATCCGGACCGTAGGCCTCCGCCGTGAGGCGAACCGTTCCGTCCCGGGGACCTTCCTACGATCGAGGGACCGCCACCACCGCCCCCGCGCGGCTCACACGCCCGGAACCCCCGCCCCCTCCATCAGCCCCCGCACTTCCGTCCCAGGCGGTGTGAGCAGGAACACATTCCGGTCGACGCGGGTCATCCCGCTCGACAGGCCGAAGACGACACCCGTGCTGAAATCCAGCACCCGCTTGGCGACCTCGGCCTCCGCGCCGGTCAGGTCGAGGAGCACCGGTATGCCCGCCATCAGGGTCTCCGCGACCTCGCGGGCGTCCCCGAACACGTTCACGCGGAGGACGACGAAGCGACGGCGCGGCTCGGTCTCGGCCTCGGGCATGGCCCGGTGGCTCACGGCGGACGGCCAGGCGTCCCGGCCTCGCAGCGGCACTACCTGCGCGAGCCCCTCCCACTGTTCGTCGGTGACATCGTGGCTGTTCACCGGCATGCTCCGTCCTGGGTCGCGCTGGCAGTCTGCATCCGGCAATTGTTGCGCACTGTCACCCGTTCGGCCCAACAGCGACACACTCCGCGACAAGATCGGGCACATCTCACACCGGCCCCGGGCCGGTTGTGCAGCGCGCGTAACCCCTCATGATCGAGCCGCGTGACATCGGCGTAACGGGCAATTCGTAGCGTCTACGGCATGACGACGAGCCTCCGGACACAGCAGGTGCGAACGGTCTGCTCGTACTGCGGTGTGGGCTGCGGCATGCTGCTCGACGTCGGGGCGGGTCCCGACGGCAGGCGTACGGTCCTCAGGGCGTCCGGCGACAAGGCGCACCCGGCGAACGCGGGGCGGCTCTGTACCAAGGGCGCGACCACGGCCGAGATGCTCGCCGCGCCGGGCCGGCTGACCACCGCGCTGGTCCGGGACGACCGGGGCGCGGAACCGACGCCCGCGCCCGTCGCGGACGCCGTCGCCGAGACCGCGCGCCGGCTGCGCAGGATCGTCGACGAGCACGGGCCGGACGCGGTCGCCTTCTACGTCTCCGGGCAAATGAGCCTGGAGGCGCAGTACTTGGCGAACAAGCTGGCCAAGGGGTTCGTGCGGACGAACCAGATCGAGTCCAACTCCCGGCTGTGCATGGCGAGTGCGGGTGCCGGCTACAAGTCGTCGCTGGGCGCGGACGGGCCGCCGGGTTCGTACGAGGACTTCGAGCGGGCGGACGTGTTCCTGGTCATCGGCTCGAACATGGCCGACTGCCATCCGATCCTCTTCCTGCGGATGATGGAACGGGTCAAGGCGGGCGCCAAGTTGATCGTCGTCGACCCGCGCCGCACCGCCACGGCGGCAAAGGCGGACCTGTTCCTCCAGATCGCGCCGGGCACCGATCTCGCCCTGCTCAACGGCCTGTTGCACCTGCTGCACGAGAACGGGCACACCGACCCGGAGTTCATCGCCGCGCACACCGAGGGCTGGGAGGCGCTGCCCGAGTTCCTGGCCGACTACGCGCCGGACGCGGTCGCCGCCCTCACCGGACTCGCCGAGGACGACATCCGTACGGCGGCCCGGCTGATCGGCGAGGCGGGCGAGTGGATGAGCTGCTGGACGATGGGGCTCAACCAGTCCACGCACGGCACCTGGAACACCAACGCCCTCGTCAACCTGCATCTCGCGACCGGCGCCATCTGCCGCCCCGGCAGCGGGCCGTTCTCCCTCACCGGCCAGCCGAACGCGATGGGCGGCCGCGAAATGGGCTACATGGGACCGGGGTTGCCGGGCCAGCGGTCCGTACTGGTCGACGCGGAACGGGAGTTCACCGAGGAGGTGTGGGGTCTGCCGCCCGACACCCTCCGCGCGGACGGGGTCGGCCGGGGCACCGTCGAGATGTTCCAGAAGATGGCCGACGGCGACATCAAGGCCTGCTGGATCATCTGCACCAACCCGGTCGCCTCCGTCGCCAACCGGCGCACCGTCATCGAGGGTCTGGAAGCGGCCGAGTTCGTCGTCACCCAGGACGTCTTCACCGACACCGAGACCAACGCCTACGCCGACGTCGTCCTCCCCGGCGCGCTGTGGACCGAGTCCGAGGGCGTCCTCGTCAACAGCGAACGCACCCTCACCCTCGCCCAGCCCGTCGTCGACCCGCCCGGCGAGGCCACGTCCGACTGGCGGCTCATCGCGGCCGTGGCGTGCGCGATGGGGTACGAGAAGGGCTTCTCCTACGACAGCGCCGAGGAAGTCTTCGAGGAGATACGGCAGTTCTTCAACCCGGTGACCGGGTGGGACCTGCGCGGGGTGACCTACGAGCGGCTGCGCTCCACGCCGGTGCAGTGGCCGGCGGCGGAGGAGGACGGGCCGGACCGCAATCCCATCCGGTACCTGGGCGGCGGTGAGCTGCGGTTCCCAACTGCCAGTGGGCGGGCGATGTTTCACGCTCGCCCTCATATGCCGGCCGCCGAACTGCCCGACGACGACTACCCGTTCGTGCTCAACACGGGACGCCTTCAGCACCAGTGGCACACGCTCACGAAGACCGGCAAGGTCGCCAAGCTCAACAAGCTGAACCCCGGGCCCTTCGTCGAGCTGCATCCGCAGGACGCGCGGGAGTTGGGGATCGCGGAGGGCGACTCGGTGGAGGTCGCGTCACGTCGGGGGCGGGCGGTGCTGCCTGCTGTGGTGACCGACCGGGTGCGGCCCGGGGGCTGTTTCGCGCCGTTCCACTGGAACGACCTCTTCGGCGAGTACCTGAGCGTCAACGCGGTGACGAGCGACGCGGTCGATCCGGTGTCGTTCCAGCCGGAGTTCAAGGTGTGCGCGGTGTCGCTGGCGAAGGTGGCGAGCGCGCCGACGGACGATCAGCCGAAGGCACTTGAGCCGACCTCCGTGACCCCGGGCGCGAATCCCTTCGGGCTCGCCCCCGCCCCGCCGCCCGTCCTCACCGCGCAGGAACGCGTCTATCTGACCGGCTTCCTCGCGGGCATCGAGTCCGGCGCCCCGGGTGTGCCGATCCTCCCGCCGGACGCGCCCTTCAGCACCGAACACGCCTTGTGGGTCAACGGTGTTCTCGCCGGGATGTACTCGAGGTCGGCAGCCGCGCCCGTACAACAGCCGCAAGCGGGGCGGCAGATCGTCGTGCTGTGGGCCTCGCAGACCGGCAACGCGGAGGAGTTGGCGGCGGCCACCGCCGAGCGTCTCGGCTCGGCCGGACACCGGGCGAGTCTGCTCGGCATGGACCAGGCCGACGTCGGCACGCTTCCGGCCGACGCCGATCTCCTCTTCATCACCAGCACGTTCGGCGACGGTGACGCCCCCGACAACGGCTCCGGCTTCTGGGACGCGCTCGCCGGCGAGCAGGCGCCCCGGCTGGACGGAGTGCGGTTCGCGGTACTGGCCCTGGGCGACTCGTCGTACGACGACTTCTGCGGGCACGGGCGCCGACTGGACGCGCGGCTCGACGAGTTGGGCGGGGTGCGGCTGGCCCCGCGCACGGACTGCGAGCCGGACTTCGAGCCGTCGGCGGACGCGTGGCTGGGCCAGGTCATCACGGCCCTGGGCGCCGAGCCCGGAGCCCCGGAATCACCGCGCCGTGCCCCCAAGCCCGCCCCCGCGCTCGCCCGGCTGGTCGGCAACCGGCTGCTGAGCCGCCCCGGCGCGGGCAAGGAGGTCCGCCGGTTCACCTTCGACACCAGCGGCACCGACCTGACGTACGAGGCCGGTGACGCGCTCGGCGTGCGGCCGGTCAACTCACCGGACCTGGTGGAGGAGTGGCTGACCGTCACCGGTGCCGACGCCTCAACCGTCGTAGAGGTGGCGGGTGTTGGCGAGTTCCCTTTCGCCGAGGCGTTGCACCGGCAGCTGGACATCACCCGCATCACCCCGGACCTGCTGCGCTTCGTGGCCGAACGGGCGCGGGACGACCGGGAGTTGCGCAGGCTTCTGCGGCCCGACAACAAGGACCGGCTCGCGCAGTGGAGTTGGGGGCGGCAGGCGGTGGACGTGCTCGCCGAGTACCCGGTGAAGGCGGGTGCGGAGGACTGGGCCGGGGTGCTCAAGAAGCTTCAGCCGCGCCTGTACTCGATCAGTTCCAGCCCACTCGTCGACCCGCACAGCGTGTCGCTGACGGTGTCGGTGGTCCGTTACGAGAATCTCAATGGCCGTCCGCGCGGCGGGGTTTGCTCACCGTTCCTCGCCGACGCCGAGGCGGACACGGAGGTGCCGGTGTTCGTGCAGCGGTCGCCGCACTTCCGGCCGCCCACCGACGCGGGGACGCCGATGGTGATGGTCGGGCCGGGTACGGGGGTCGCGCCGTTCGTCGGGTTCCTCCAGGAGCGGCGCGCGCTCGGGCACACGGCGCCGAACTGGCTGTTCTTCGGCGAGCAGCACCGCACGACGGACTTCTACTACGAGGAGGAACTCACCGAGTTGCTCGACGCGGGCACGCTCGCCCGGCTCGACACCGCCTTCTCCCGGGACCAGCGGGCCAAGGTGTACGTACAGGACCGGATGCGGGAGCACGGGCCGGAGTTGTGGCACTGGCTGCAGGAGGGCGCCCACTTCTATGTGTGCGGTGACGCCTCGCGGATGGCGAAGGACGTGGACCGGGCGCTGCGTGACATCGCGGTCGCGCACGGCGGTCTCGACGAGGCGGAGGCGGCCTCGTACGTGAAGCAACTGGCGGCGGCGAAACGGTATGTGCGCGATGTTTACTGAATGAACCGATGGCTTCGGTCAGTTGAACAATGACGTTCGCTTTTGCTGCTTTCCCGCCACAAAACCGGACTTCTTACCACCCTCACACCCGACTCTTCACGATGCGCGACACCCCGCTCACCGGGGCCGAATAGCCTCCTATGTCGTGCACTTGGCAGAAACACCTCAGGTGACACCCGGTCGGCGGACACAGTCGGCGGTGTCCGCCCCGGAACCTCCCGCGCAGTGGCATCGCATCCTCACCCTGCTCGCCGACATCAGTCTGTTCATCGGTGTCCGTCCGGTGTGGACGCAGGCCGCCGGCCACCGGCTCGTCGTGGCGGCGGCCGTGTCGCTCTGCTACGTCTCGATCCTGGTGTGCGGGGTGCTGGCCCTGGTGGTGCGCAGGGCACGGTCGTTGGCCCGGATCGACCTCGCCGTGCTGGTGACGGCGGTCGTGCTGACGCTGGCGGCGTGGTCCGTGTTCCACAACGGCGGCGACGAGGCGGTCCTCACCACCCAGGCCGCCAAGGAGCTGGTCGCCGGGCACCCGATCTACGGACAGCCCTGGCCGTGGCTCTTCCACTCCGGTGGCGTCGCGCTGACCCCGACCGTGACCGGCGGCTACGACTACACCTACGGATATCCGCCGCTGGAAACGCTGTTGACGGCGCCCCTGCTGTGGATCGGGCACGGCGGCGCCCCCGCGACGGCCGTCGCCACCGGTGCGCTCATCGCGGGCGCGGTCCTGATGTGGCGGCTGCTGCCCACCCAGTGGCGCTCGGCGGCCACCATCGCGTGCCTGGGCCTCGGCCTGCTGCCGACCTACGGCCGGCAGGGCTATCCCGCCGTCCTGGCCATGGCGCTGCTGATCCCGGTGGTGGTCCGCTGGCCCCGGATCGGCAGGGGTGGCCGGCTCGGCCGTGCCGGGATCGCCCAGGCCGCGTGCCTCGGGGCGGCCTGCGCGGCACAGCAACTCCCCTGGTTTCTCACGCCGTTCCTGCTCGCCGGGATCTACGCCGTGCGGCGCGGCGAACTCGGCGCCAGGCAGGCCGCGTTGGTGCTGCTGCGGATCGTCGGGGTCGCGCTCACCGTGTGGCTGCTGATCAACACGTACTTCATCGTGCACGAGCCGGGCACCTGGATCGCGGGCATCGCGCTGCCGCTGACCCAGGGCGCGGTGGTGCACGGCCAGGGCCTGGTGGACATCTCGCTGTACTTCACGAACGGCAGCGACCGGCTCGACTGGTACTCCCACGCGAGCATGCTGCTGGCGGCGGGGCTGCTCGCCGTGTTCGTGCTGTTCGTACGGCGGCTCGGCCCGGCGGCGACCGTCCTGCCCTGGTGCGCCTTCTATCTGGCGACGCGTTCGCAGGACGGCTACTACCTGATGATGACCCCGCTGTGGCTGGCGGCGGCGGTCACCACACCGCTCTCGGAGTTCCGGGACGCGTGGCAGCCGCGGCCCCGGGCGCTGTCCGGCCCGAACCGGCGCCGGGCCAGGGTCGCGGCGGCCGTACTGCTGCTCACGCCCGCGCTGGCGAGCGCCGCCGTGGCGGCGACGGGCGCGCCGCCGATGAGCATGAGGCTCGCCGGGGTGCGGCGCGCGGCGCCCACCGTCGTGACCCGGCTGACCGTCGAGGTCACCAACTCGTCCGGCAGCGCCCTCTCGCCCCACTACATGCTCACCACGGGTCAGGGCATGAGCAGGTTCTGGTCCCAGGTGGGCGGTCCGACGACGCTGCCCGCGCACAGCACCGAGCGCATCGAACTCGAGCCGGCCGGGGGGAAGTTCGTCCTCCCCCACAAGACGGTCCGGATCCGGGTGCGCGCGTTCACCGCGAGCCCGCAGACGCTGTCCAGCTCGGACGTCCGGCTGCAGCCCGCGGGTTGACGGTCCGTCATGCTGCGGCGCGCAGGAAACGCAGCGTGGTGGTCACGGTGGTCAGGCCGCGCAGCATGCCGAGCTGATTCCAGCCCAGGCCGAACTGGTCGCGGTCCACGGTGAATTCGGCGTCCAGGGTGAGCGCCTCGGCGCTCGCGTCCTTGAGCCGGGCGGTGAAGGTCTGCGGGCGGCTGATGCCGTGGACGGTCAGCTGGCCGACGACGTGCACGGTGTCGCCGGTCAGCTCGGCGCTGCGCACCGCGAAGGTGATCTCCGGGAACTTCTCGACGTCGAAGAGGTCGGCGGAGCGCAGGTGCTTGTCGCGCTTGGCGTTCTTGGTGTCCAGGGAGGCGGCGGCCAGGGTCAGCGTGCCGATCGCGGACCCGTCGGGGCGGACCTCGCCCTGGCCGGTGACGGTGCCGAAGGTGCCCTTCACATTGACCAGGCCCCACATCGTCTTGTGGCTGATGCCCACGGTGGAGGCGGCCTGGTCGAGCTGCCACACCCCGGTTTCGACGGCGACGGTCATGATCTCTCCCGCTGGTTCCAGTAGTCCAAATTTGAATGAGCCACACGCTAGCCCATTATCCAAATCTGAACAACCATCTCCTCCAAATTTGGACAACGGGTAGACTCGGAACCATGGCCGACCCTGTTGAGCACCCTGCCGACCAGCCCGAATGTCCCTCCTCGCAGGGCGGCGGACTGCTCCCGCCCGAGCTGCGGGCCTGGATGCTGCTGCTGGCGGCGACCGGCGCGGTGGAGCAGGAGCTGCGCTCGGTCGTGAAGGGGAACCTCGACGTCTCGCACGACGAGTTCCTGGTGCTGTGCCTGCTCGCCGAGCAGCCCGAGGGGCTGCGCATGACCCGGATCGCCGAACTGCTCGGCCGCCCCAAGACCCGGCTGACGTATCAGATCGCCTGCCTCCAGCACGCGGGCCTGGTCACCCGCAAGTCGGTCTGCGGGGACAAGCGCGGCGTCGAGGTCGCCCTCACGGAAAAGGCCCGACGCCTGCTGACGGAGGCGTCCTCGACCCTCTCCGAGACGGTCAAGCGGGCCCTCACCCAGTTCGTCGGCCCGGCCCAACGCGAGGCGATGTGCGCGCTGTTGCCGGACCTGGTCGGCGATACGCAGGACTCATCGGCGACGGCATGAGGTGAGGGACGGCAGACGACAGCCGTCCCCAGGGGCGGCCCGCGAGCGGGGATCGCGTGGACGAGACGGCGAAGCCGCGGCGCCCGGTCGGAGCGGGGGCGCCGCGGCCATGGACGCGGGCGGTGCGGTGGGGCGGGGAGCGCCGGCAGCGGTCGTAGCGGAGCTGCCAGGCGTCCGGCGACGGCCCGGAGCGCGCGGAACGCAGCGCGTTCGCTGTGCGCAGGCCGCAGGCCGCAGGCCGCAGGCCGCAGGCCGCAGGCCGCAGGCCGCAGGCCGCAGGCCGCAGGCCGCAGGC
>NZ_BARG01000096.1 GCF_000376565.1 Streptomyces hokutonensis
TGGGGCTGGTGGGGTGCCGGTGAGGGCTGACGCGCCGGTCGGGATCGGTGGCGCCGTTCGCGGTGTGTGGTGTGCGGTGTTGGCGGGCAGCGGGCCGGCGGCGGACACCTGGTCGCGCCGAACCCGGCCGGTACCCGAGGCGCCGCACGTATGGCGGAACTGTCACGTGAACGCTCTAGCATGGTCCGCCTGACGGTCGACCGACGGGGACGGGGACGGGACATGGGGGACCAGACGCAGCCGGACGGCAGCGCGGGAGCGAACGACGACCCGTGGGCACCCCCGGAGAGCAAGCCATCACTGGACAAGCGCGCACAGCCACCCGCCCCCGGCCAGCAGCCGCCCCCGCAGGACCAGCCGCCGTCCCTGCACTACCAGCCCACCATGACCGCCCTCCCGTCCGACGGCTTCGCTCCACCTGCCTCCGGAGTGCCCGGAACTCCGCCTCCTTCCGGCGCATCCGGAGTCCCGCACCCGTCCGGCGCCCCCGGCTACGGCGGGCCCGGCACACCGCCGGGCCACCCCGGCAACGTAGGCACACCCCCCGGCCTCCCCAGCTACGGCGCCCCCGGTTACGGCCCGCCCAACGCCCCGGGCGCACCCGGCATGCCCGGCGGCTACGGCTACCCCGGCTACCCGCAGGGCTACGGCTGGCCCGGTATGCCGATGGCCCCGCAGAACAACCTGGGCACCGTGGCCCTGGTGCTGGGCATCCTGTCCTGCTGCCTGTTCTGCATCTACGGCATCGTCTCCCTGATCCTCGGCATCATCGCCGTAGTCCTCGGCGTGAAGGGCAAGAAGCGCGCGGACCGGGGCCAGGCCACGAACCGGGGTCAGGCCCAGGCAGGTCTGGTCACGGGGATCATCGGCATCATCCTCGGCCTCGCCGTGATCGCCCTGCTGGTCATCGGCTTCGCGGTCTACCAGAACGGGAACGACAACCAGGACTCCGGCTCGACCTCGTCCTACAACTCCGCGCCCGCCCTGTCGGCCCCCATCCCGCCCCAGAGCTGACCACAACAGCCGCCCCCTCCGACACACCCTTGCGGCTCGCCCCGCCGTAGCGCGCCCCAGGCCCTCCGCGGCGCGAGTCCGGTCGCGGCCGAAGCGCCTTCCCCGGCAGGCCCCCGAGGTCCACCCACCGAAGCCGCCCCGGCCCTCGGTCATCGCCAGCCCGGCCGCAGCGTCATCCCCAATACGCCTCCCGATGCGAGCCCTGCTGAAGCGATGCCGGCCCTCCACCAACGCGCACCGCAACCGCAGCCCACGCGCTTTCCCGACCGAACCCCGGGCTCGCCTCGACCTCTGACCTCGGCCGCCCCCGGACTGCCGTCAGCGCGAACCCAGCTGTGGCCGAAGCGCCTTCCCCAGCGCGCCCCGTGGAAGCCGCCCCGGCCCTCCATCGTCACGCGCCGCAACTGCAGCCGACGCGCTTTCCCGACCGAACCCCGGGCTCGCCTCGACCTCTGACCTCGGCCGCCCCTGGACTGCCGTCAGCGCGAACCCAGCTGTGGCCGAAGCGCCTTCCCCAACGCATCCCGCCGCAGCCCGTGCCTTCCACTGTCACGCGCCGCGACCGCAGCCCAAGCGCCTCCCCAACGCATCCCGGGCTCGCCTCGACCTTCTGCCTCAGCCGTTCCCGGCTCCCGGTCGCGCGAGCCCAAACTGCATCAGCACCGCGCTCCCCGATACGTACCTCGCGCTCGCCCCCGCCCTCCACGACCGCGAGCCCAGCGACGGCCGCAGCACCTTCCCCCAACAGGTCCCCGAGGCGCGCCCGCCGAAGCCCCCCCCAAGGGTCTCCATCAGCGCGAACCCGGCCGTGGCGAAGTGCCTTCGCCGGATATGCCCCGGGGCTTGCCCAACCCCCGCTTCGGCCACCCCGGGCCTCCCAGCGGCCAGCCCAACCAACAGCAGCCGAAGCCCTCCGGCGGCCCCGGCACCCCCACCACCTCCAACCCCCGTCCCCGCAGAGGTCCCGCCCCTACCCCACCCGCCCCCGAGCCTCCATCAACGCGAACCCCAGCAGATTCGGACCCCGCCACCGCTCCGGATCCCCCGCCCCCGGATCATCCGCGGCCAGCCCGATCCCCCACACGCGGTCCACGGGACTCGCCTCCACGAGCACCCGATTCCCCGTACCCAGCAGAAACGCCCGGAGTTCCTCGTCCGCCGCGAACTTGTGGACGCTCCCCTCGACGACGATCCCGAACCGCTCCCGCGCCCAGGTCTCCTCGTCGAAGCCGCGCACCAGGCGCCCCGCCTTCTTCGCCACGGACGGATGGCCCGCCGCCAGCACCCGCGCGAGGGCGTCCTCGTCGCCGAAGAGTCGCGCCTTGCCGGCCATCATCCAGTGCTCTGCGGTCGCATACGTCACCCCGTCCACGGTGAACGGCGACGGCCACCACTGGCTCAGGCAGCTCGCGCTCACGCGGCCGTCCGGGCGGGGGCGGTGGCCCCAGAAGTGCAGGTACTTGACCTTGGTCCCGGCGCGCACTTCCCTGATCAGGGCTTCCTGCGAATCGATCTTTTGCGCGGCGTCCGCCGCGAGCTTCCCCGTGATCCCGTCCATACACGCGAGTCTTGCAGGCACCACTGACACTCCGTCCCCCCTTTTCCGTATGGACTCGACACCTGGTCGAAGGATTCCGTCGCGTAACCAAAAGGCAACAACGGAATCACTTGTTGGAGTCCCTTTGCTCTGTCAGGATCGGCATTCAAATCGAGCTGGAGCTACGCCACCCGCCAGCGGACGAAGCGGGGCGAAGGCGGAGGAGAGCGACATGCACAACCCGGGCAGCGCAACCCCGGACCGATTCCCCGCTCAGGAGTACTTCGCGGACGGCGCGCAGTTCATCGCGGGCCGCCTGACCAAGGGCACCTCGGGCCACACCCACGCGGTCGTCGACCCCGCCACCGGCGAGGACGTGTACACGTACGAGCTGGCCGGCACGGCCGACGTGGACGCGGCCGTCGCCGCCGCCCGCGCCGCCTTCCCGGGCTGGTCGGGCGCCACCCCCGGCGAGCGCTCCGACGCGCTGCACCGCTTCGCCGCCGTGCTCGCCGAGCGCGCGGACGACTTCGCCCGCGCCGAGTCCCTCCAGTGCGGCAAGCCCCTCAAGCTGACCCGCGAGTTCGACATCCCCGGGACCATCGACAACACGGCCTTCTTCGCCGGTGCCGCACGGCATCTGCAGGGGCAGTCCGCCGGTGAGTACTCGGGCGACCACACGTCGTACGTACGCCGTGAACCCATCGGTGTCGTCGGCTCCATCGCGCCCTGGAACTATCCCCTCCAGATGGCCGCCTGGAAGATCCTCCCGGCGATCGCCGCCGGCAACACGATCGTGCTCAAGCCCGCCGAGCTCACCCCGCTGACCTCGCTGATGTTCGCGCAGGCCGCCACCGAGGCCGGTATCCCGGACGGTGTCATCAACATCGTCACGGGGACCGGGAAGGAGGCCGGTGAGCATCTCGTCGGCCACCCGGACGTGGCCATGACCTCCTTCACCGGCTCCACCGCCGTCGGCAAGCGCGTCGCCGAGATCGCGACCGCCACCGTCAAGCGCATCCACCTGGAGCTCGGCGGCAAGGCGCCCTTCGTGGTCTTCGACGACGCGGATCTCGAAGCCGCCGTCAACGGAGCCGTCGCCGGTTCGCTCATCAACACCGGGCAGGACTGCACGGCCGCCACGCGCGCGTACGTGCAAAGGCCCCTCTACGAAGCGTTCGTCCAGAAGACCGCCGCCCTCATGGCGGGCGTCCGGGTCGGCGATCCCTTCGCCCCGGGCACCGACCTCGGTCCGCTGATCTCGCACGTCCAGCGCGACCGCGTCGCCGGGTTCGTCGACCGGGCGCGTGGCTACGCGCGCGTGGTGACCGGCGGCGAGGCTCCTCAGGGAGATCTCAAGAACGGCGCGTACTATCGCCCCACCCTGGTCGCGGACGCCGCCCAGGACAGCGAGATCGTGCAGTCGGAGCTCTTCGGCCCGGTGCTCGTGGTGCTGCCCTTCGACAGCGACGACGAGGGCATCGCGCTCGCCAACGACACCCCGTACGGCCTCGCCGCCTCCGCGTGGACCCAGGGCGTCTACCGGGCAGGCCGCGCGACCCGCGAGATCAAGGCCGGCTGCGTGTGGATCAACGACCACATTCCGATCATCAGCGAGATGCCCCACGGCGGCTACAAGGCGTCCGGCTTCGGCAAGGACATGTCCGCCTACTCCTTCGAGGAGTACACCCAGATCAAGCACGTCATGTTCGACAACACCGCGGTCGCCAGGAAGGACTGGCACCGCACGATCTTCGGGGACCGATAGCAGAACTGACGGCCGCCCAAGCCGCGGCCGTCTCCTCCCGAAAGGGCAGCACGCGCATGAAGCAGTACGAGCCCGACCGCCTGACCCCGGCCGAAGTGGCCGCCGTCCGGCGCAGCTTCCGCAAGAGCAGGTCCGCGTGGACCCGTCGTTCGGTGCTGCGCGCCTCCGCCGGCGGCGCGCTCGCGGTCGGCGGTCTCGGGGCCCTGAGCGGCTGCGGGATCCCCGCAGCAGGCAAGACGCAGGGCGGTGTGTCCGCCGACGACCACTCGGCCACGGAGAAGGAGATCGACTTCTCCAACTGGCCCGAGTACATCGACACGGACGACAGCGGCAAGCACCGGCCCACCCTGGACGCGTTCACCAAGCGGACCGGCATCAAGGTCAAGTACACCGAGGACATCAACGACAACGACGAGTTCTTCGGCAAGATCCAGCCGCAGCTCGCCGCAGGCCAGCCCACCGGCCGCGACCTGATCGTCCTCACCGACTGGCTGGCCGCCCGCATGATCCGCCTGGGCTACGTCCAGAAACTGGACGCCTCCAACCTGCCGCACGCCTACGCCAACCTGTCGGACCAGTTCCGCAGCCCCGACTGGGACCCCGGCCGGGCGTACTCGTACGTATGGCAGGGCATCTCGACCGTCATCGCCTACAACAAGAAGGCGCTCGACGGCGTCGAGGTGAAGTCGATCTCGGACCTGCTCGACAACCCCAAGCTCAAGGGCCGTGTCGGCTTCCTCACCGAGATGCGCGACAGCGTCGGCATGACCATGCTCGACATGGGCAAGGACCCGGCGAAGTTCACCACCGACGACTACGACGCGGTCATCGCCCGCCTCCAGAAGGCCGTCGACAAGGGCCAGATCCGCCGCTTCACGGGCAACGACTACACGTCCGACCTCACCAAGGGCGACTTCGCGGCCTGTGTCGCCTGGGGCGGCGACATCGTCCAGCTCCAGTCGGACAACCCGGACGTCGGCTACGTCATCCCCGAGGCCGGCTACATGACGTCGACCGACAACCTGCTGATCCCCAACAAGGCGCGCCACAAGACGAACGCCGAGCGGCTGATCGACTACTACTACGAGCCCGAACCGGCCGCCGAACTCGCCGCCTACGTCAACTACGTCAGCCCGGTAGGGGACGTGAAGCCGTATCTCGCGAAGATCGACAAGTCGGCGGCGAGCAACCCGCTGATCCTTCCCGACAAGGCCATGGCGGCCAAGTCCCACGCCTTCCGCTCCCTGAGCTCGAAGGAAGAGACGGCCTACCAGCAGAAGTTCGCAAAGCTCACAGGGGCGTGACGACGATGAACACCAAGGACACCAGCGGCGACGTCCGCCTCTCCGGTATCAGCAAGACCTACGACAACGGCTTCACAGCAGTGCAGCCGCTGGACCTGACCGTGCCCCAGGGGTCGTTCTTCGCCCTGCTCGGTGCGTCCGGCTGCGGCAAGACGACCACTCTGCGCATGATCGCCGGTCTGGAGGAACCTTCCTCCGGCACCGTCCACCTCGGCGACCAGGAAGTCACCAATCTCCCGCCCTACAAGCGGCCGGTGAACACCGTCTTCCAGTCGTATGCCCTCTTCCCGCACCTCGACATTTTCGAGAACGTCGCCTTCGGTCTGCGCCGGCGCGGCATCAAGTCGGTGAAGCAGCAGGTCGTCGACATGCTCGACCTGGTCCAGCTCGGCGAGCAGGCGCGCAAGAAGCCGCACCAGCTGTCGGGCGGCCAGCAGCAGCGGGTCGCGGTGGCCCGCGCGCTGATCAACCACCCCAAGGTGCTGCTCCTCGACGAGCCCCTCGGCGCCCTCGACCTCAAACTGCGCCGCCAGATGCAGCTGGAGCTCAAGCGCATCCAGACCGAGGTCGGCATCACCTTCGTCCACGTCACGCACGACCAGGAGGAGGCCATGACCATGGCCGACACGGTCGCCGTGATGAACGCGGGCCGTGTCGAGCAGCTCGGCTCGCCCAGCGACCTCTACGAGAACCCGAACACCACCTTCGTCGCCAACTTCCTCGGCACCTCCAACCTCATCGAGGCCGAGGTCGACTCCAAGAGCGGTGACGACATCGTCCTCAAGGCGGGCGGCGGCAAGCTCGTCCTCCCCGAGGCGCGATGTTCCGCGCCCACCACGACCGGCGGCAAGGTCCTGGTCGGCGTACGCCCGGAGAAGATCACCCTCACGCCCGCCGACGACGCGGGCGAGATCCCGGCCGGCCGCAACCGCATCACCGGCAAGATCGCCGACTCCAGCTTCATCGGCGTCTCCACCCAGTACGTCATCGACAGCCCGGTCTGCCCCGAGTTCGAGGTCTACGCCCAGAACATCGACCGCGACTCCCGGCTCCGGCCCGGCGCCGACGTGGTCCTGCACTGGAACCCGGCCCACACCTTCGGCCTCGACGCGGCGCAGGACATCGACGCGGGCGTCGACACCGAGGAGGAGGCCGCCTGATGGCCGCTGTCACCGAGGCGCCGCCCCTGGCACCGGCGCCGGAGAAGAAGCCTCCGCGCAAGAGGGGCCGCTGGACGCCGTACTGGCTGCTGCTGCCCGGCATTCTCTGGCTGATCGTCTTCTTCGCGCTGCCGATGATCTACCAGGGCTCCACGTCGATCCAGACGGGCTCCCTGGAGGACGGCTACAAGGTCACCTGGCACTTCTCGACCTACTGGGACGCGGTGTCCGAGTACTGGCCGCAGTTCGTGCGCTCGGGCTTGTACGCCGCCGCCGCGACGATCCTCTGTCTGCTGCTCGGCTACCCGCTCGCGTACCTCATCGCCTTCCGCGCGGGACGCTGGCGCAACCTGATCATGATCCTGGTGATCGCGCCGTTCTTCACCAGCTTCCTGATCCGCACGCTGGCCTGGAAGACGATCCTCGCGGACAGCGGCCCGGTCGTCAGCGCCCTCAACACGCTGCACGTCCTGGACGTCACCAACTGGCTCGGCTGGACCTCGGGCGACCGTGTGCTGGCCACGCCACTCGCGGTCGTCTGCGGACTGACGTACAACTTCCTGCCGTTCATGGTGCTCCCGCTCTACACCTCGCTGGAGCGCATCGACGGACGGCTGCACGAAGCGGCCGGCGACCTGTACGCCAAGCCCTTCACCACCTTCCGCAAGGTCACCTTTCCGCTGTCGATGCCCGGCGTCGTCTCCGGCACCCTGCTGACCTTCATCCCGGCGGCCGGTGACTACGTCAACGCCGAACTCCTCGGCTCCACCGACACCCGCATGATCGGCAACGTCATCCAGACGCAGTTCCTGCGCATTCTGGACTACCCGACGGCGGCGGCACTCTCCTTCGTCCTCATGGCCGCCATTCTCGCCATGGTGACCATCTACATTCGCAAGTCCGGGACGGAGGATCTGGTCTAAATGGCAGTCGTACGCTGGTTCAAGCGCCATTTCGTAGTCATCGCCGGCCTGTTGACGCTCGGATATCTCCTCCTCCCGAACGTCATCGTCACGGTGTTCTCCTTCAACAAGCCGAAGGGGCGCTTCAATTACGAGTGGCAGAAATTCTCGCTGGACGCCTGGAAGCAGCCGTGCGGTGTCGCCGACATGTGCGGCTCGCTGAGCATCAGCCTCCAGATCGCCGTCTGGGCGACCATCGGCGCCACCGTCCTCGGCACGATGATCGCCTTCGCGCTGGTCCGCTACCGCTTCCGCGCGCGCGGCGCCGTCAACTCGCTGATCTTCCTGCCGATGGCGATGCCCGAGGTCGTCATGGCGGCCTCGCTGCTCACCCTGTTCCTCAACATGGGCGCCCAACTGGGCTTCTACACCATCCTGATCGCCCACATCATGTTCTGCCTCAGCTTCGTCGTCACCGCCGTCAAGGCCCGCGTGATGTCGATGGACCCGCGCCTGGAGGAGGCGGCCCGGGACCTCTACGCCGGGCCGGTGCAGACGTTCGTCAGGGTCACCCTCCCCATCGCGGCCCCCGGAATCGCGGCGGGCGCGCTGCTCTCCTTCGCGCTCTCCTTCGACGATTTCATCATCACCAATTTCAACGCGGGTTCGACCGTCACGTTCCCCATGTTCGTCTGGGGTTCGGCACAGCGCGGGACACCCGTTCAGATCAATGTCATCGGTACGGCCATGTTCCTCGTCGCCGTATTGTTGGTGCTTGCCTCCATGGTGATCACCAACCGCCGCAACAAGGTAAAGGCATAACCGCTAGCGCCCTGTAGGGAGTTGAAATCATGGCCCCGAGCGCCATGAGCCGCAGCAACAACTGGACCAAATCTCTCTCCGAAGCCCGGCCGGTCCCGTACTGGCTGGACGACCCCGGCAAACCCCACCCCGAGCCCGCGCTCACCGGCGCCGAGACCTGCGATCTGCTGGTCGTCGGCGGCGGCTACAGCGGACTGTGGACCGCGCTCATCGCGAAAGAGCGCGACCCGCAGCGGGATGTCGTCCTGCTGGAAGGCCGCGAGGCGGGCTGGGCCGCCTCGGGCCGCAACGGCGGCTTCTGCGCCGCCTCCCTCACCCACGGCCTGTCCAACGGCCTCACCCGCTGGCCCGACGAGATCCACAAACTGGAGGAGCTGGGCGCCCGCAACCTCGACGAGATCGAGAGCGCGGTCGCCCGCTACTCCCTGGACTGCGAGTTCGAGCGCACCGGCGAGATCGACGTCGCCACCGAACCCCACCAGGCCGAGGAACTCCACGACTGGCACGCCGAGTTGGCGAGCAAGGGCCTCGCCGAAGGCACCGAGTTCCTCGACGCGGAAGCGGTCCGCGAACAGGTCGATTCGCCGACCTTCCTCGCCGGCCTCTACGACAGCCGGGGCGTCGCGATGCTCAACCCGGCCAAACTGGCCTGGGGGTTGAAGCGCGCCTGCCTCGGGCTCGGCGTCCGGATCTACGAACACACCCCCGCCCTCGCCCTCAAGCCGTACGGCGCCGGCATGGCCGTACGGACCCCCTACGGCTCGGTCCGCGCCCGCCGGGTCGCGCTCGGCACCAACATCTTCCCGAACCTGATCAAGCGCGTCCGCTCGTACACCGTCCCGGTCTACGACTACGCGTTGATGACCGAGCCGCTCTCCGGCGACCAGTTGGCGTCGATCGGCTGGAAGAACCGCCAGGGCCTGGGCGATTCGGCGAACCAGTTCCACTACTTCCGGCTCTCCGCCGACAACCGCATCCTGTGGGGCGGTTACGACGCGATCTACCCGTACGGCGGCCGGGTGCGCGCCGAGTACGACGACCGGCCGGAGACGTACGCCAAGCTGGCGGAGCACTTCTTCACCTGCTTCCCGCAGCTGGAGGGGCTCAACTTCAGCCACGCGTGGGGCGGCGCGATCGACACCTGCTCGCGCTTCTCGGCGTTCTTCGGCACCGCCCACCAGGGCAGGGTGGCGTACGCGGCGGGCTTCACCGGTCTCGGTGTCGGCGCCACCCGTTTCGGCGCGGACGTGATGCTGGACCTGCTCGCGGGGGAGCGGACCGAGCGCACGGAACTCGAGATGGTCCGCAAGAAGCCGCTGCCCTTCCCGCCCGAGCCCTTCGCCTGGACCGGCATCGCGCTCACCAAGTGGTCGCTGGCCCGCGCCGACGACCACGGCGGCCGGCGCAACCTGTGGCTGAGGACGATAGACAAGCTGGGCCTGGGCTTCGACAGTTGAGCCCCACCTGCGGGGTGTGACCCGGTTCACTCCTTCGAGGTGCGAAAACCCGCGTAATGCCGTGGGCCGACCTCCCTCTCTCCTGTGACGCGACCAGCGTCGACATGAGAAAGGGAGGTCTCCTCATGACTGGGGCGAAGACGGCCGTCGAGTGGCTGGCATCCGTGGCTCCGGATCCGGAGGCCTGCCGCTGGGAATGGGAGCGCAACCCCCAGGGGATCGCGCTGCTGCCCGCCGGCAAGGCCTGGGACGTACTCATCCTGCCGGGTGAGCTCGGTTATCCCACGCTCGATGTGCTCACCCGGGTCATCGATCAACTGGGCCCGGTACTCGTCGACTTCGGCGACGCACGCATGGGTTTCCTGGTACCGCCCGGTACCGCCGCCCGCTGGCTCGGCACCGGGATCCGCACGGCGGGACCCGGCACCTGGATCGTCGTGCCGTACCCCGGCCGGTCGACCGGCGGAGTCCGCTGGCTGGTACCGCCGGACGGCTCCGGCACCCTGACCGATCCCGCGCTCCTCGAACTCGCCATGCACGAGGCGGCGGCGGGGCTGGCGACGGAAGGGGAGGACGGGTAGCCGACAGAAGTCCCGACATACGAGGTCGCGGCACCGGGAGGTCTTGACAAGCGAATTGGTCTGGACCAAATTGGGCGCGCTCCACCCCTCCAATTCCCCCATGCCCGGAGGCACTTGTGGATCGCTCCAGACCTGTCCTCGCCATGCTCACGGCCGCCCTGCTGGCCGTACCCGGCATCACCGCACTCTCGTCGGCCGCCCGTGCGGCCGACGCGGACCTGGCGAAGAACGGAGGCTTCGAGTCCGGCCTCGACAACTGGTCGTGCTCCGCGAGCAGCGGTACGACGGTCAAGTCGCCCGTGCACGGCGGCAGTTCGGCGTTGCAGGCGACCCCGGCCGGCAACGACTACGCCCAGTGCGCGCAGACGGTGACCGTGAAACCGAACTCGCAGTACTCGCTCGGCGGCTACGTCCGCGGCAGCTACGTCTACCTCGGCGCGAGCGGCACCGGCACCACCGACGTCTCCACCTGGACTCAATCGGCCCCCGACTGGCAGCGGTTGACGACCAGCTTCACCACCGGCGCGTCCACCACCAAGGTCACGATCTACACCCACGGCTGGTACGCCACCGGCGCCTACTACGCCGACGACATCTCCCTCACCGGCCCGGCGGTCGACCCGGGCCAGCCGCCAACCACCCCCACCGGCCTCGCCGTTGGCACGATCACATCCTCCTCCGTCGCCCTCTCCTGGTCCGCCGTCACCGGCGCGACGAGCTACGCGATCTACCGCGACGGAGTGAAAGTCCAGACGGCGAGCGGGACTTCGGCCACCGTGAGCGGTCTTACGGCCGCGACGGCGTACAGCTTCCAGGTCACGGCGGTGAACGACGCGGGCGAGTCCGCGAAGTCGGCGGCGGTCACCGCGACCACGTCCACCGGCTCGGGCCCCAGCACCGGCCTCCCCACTCACGCCCTCGTCGGCTACCTCCACGCGAGCTTCGCCAACGGCTCCGGCTACACGCGCCTGGCCGACGTCCCCGACAGCTGGGACGTCATCGACCTGGCCTTCGGCGAACCCACCTCCGCCACCTCGGGCGACATCCGCTTCAACCGCTGCCCGGTCAGCGAGTGCGCGAACGTCGAGAGCGACGCCGACTTCAAGGCGGCGATCAAGGCCAAACAGGCGGCGGGGAAGAAGGTGTTGATCTCCATAGGCGGCGCCAACGGCCAGGTCCAACTGACCACAACGGCAGCCAGGGACACCTTCGTGTCGTCGGTCTCGAACATCATCGACACCTACGGCCTCGACGGCCTCGACATCGACTTCGAGGGCCACTCGCTGTCGTTGGACGCGAGCGACACCAACTTCAAGAGCCCCACGACTCCCGTGGTCGTCAACCTGATCGCGGCCCTGAAGACCCTGAAGGCCAAGTACGGCTCGAAGTTCGTGCTGAGCATGGCACCGGAGACGTTCTTCGTGCAGATGGGCTACCAGTTCTACGGCACCGGCAAGTTCGGCGGCCAGGACCCGAGGTGCGGAGCGTATCTGCCCGTCATCTACGCCCTGCGCGACGACCTCACCCTGCTGCACGTCCAGGACTACAACTCGGGCCCGATCATGGGTCTCGACAACCAGTACCACACCATGGGCGGCGCCGACTTCCACATCGCGATGACCGACATGCTGCTCACCGGCTTCCCGGTCGCGGGCGACACCACCAACGTGTTCCCGGCCCTGCGCCCCGACCAGATCGCCATCGGCATGCCGGCGTCGGTCAACGCGGGCAACGGCTACGTGGCCCCTGCCGAGGTCACGAAAACCCTGGACTGCCTGACGAAGAAGGTGAGTTGCGGCTCGTACACGACCCACGGCACCTGGCCGACCCTGCGCGGCCTGATGACCTGGTCGATCAACTGGGACCGCTACTCGAACTGGGAGTTCCAGAAGACGTTCGACGGCTACTTCGGCTGAGGTTCGCTCTCGCTCCGAAAGCGGGCGAGCAACAGCCGCAGCGAGGCGAGCAGCACGGTCCCGAGGCACCAACTGGCCACCACGTCCAGTGGCCAGTGGTAGCCCCGCCGGACCAGCCCGAAGCTGACGGCGGCGACGAGGAGGGCGCAGACGGCGACGGCTCCGCGGCGGGCGTACGACGTCCGGAGCCAAGGAAGGAGGACGAGCGTCGAGGCACCGTACGCGATCATCGCGGTGGCCGTGTGGCCGGAGGGGTAGTAGCCGGTGCCGGGCGGGACGGCCGGGGTGCCGCCGCGGGCGATCAGTTCCTTGACGGGGACGACCAGCGCCGGGACCAGGGCCATCAGCACGGCCGCCGCGAGGGGTGCCGGCCACCAGCGGTCCGTACCACTGGAACGGCCGCGCCGGGCGACGTAGAGAAGGACCACCAGGAGAACAGGTACCGCGACCTGGACGTTGCCGAGGTCGGCGAGGAGTTCGGAGAAGCGGTCCGGGTGGACGAGTGCGCGGCTCAGGCGCTCGTCCGAGCGGAGGAGCGGGCCGTCGGAGGCCACCTGCCAGGTGATCACCGCGAAGAGCAGCGCGGGAAGGGCGAGAAGGAGCCAGAAAAAGGAGGTCGGCCGGCCCGGAACAGGGGGGGTAGTTCCGAGCCGGCCGTCCGGATCGGAACGTCGGCCGCCCCGGGGGGTTTGGGGCGGGCGACTGTCCGATCGGTGAGGAGATTCGGAGCCGGAGGCTCCTGTTGTGTGCGCGAGGGCACGACCAGGGCGAAGCTGGGGAGGCCTCGTCCTGAAGTCGCCCACAGTCCCCTGTGGGCGGGGTGTATCTCTCATCTGGGTAGAACCTACGGCAGTGACTGGAGGGAAGACAGGCGGATTCGCGTCCCGTCATGCACCCCGCACACCTTCTTCACACGGCCTGACGCCCGCCGCCCCAGCCTGTGAATCATCAAGGATGAAAGGGCTGGGGCGGGTGGGACGTGTGGGGTGCGGCCCCTGCGCGGGAGCTGTGGGTTCCCTGTGGCCGGGAAGTACGGGAGAGGGTGGCTCAGATGCGTGCGAACGCCTGCTCGATGATGTCGAGGCCCTCGGTCAGCAGGTCGTCCCCGATGACCAGCGGGGGCAGGAAGCGGAGGACGTTGCCGTAGGTGCCACAGGTCAGGACCAGCAGCCCCTCCTGGTGGCAGGCCTTGGCCAGCGCGGCCGTCGCCTCCGGGTTCGGCTCCTTGGTCGTACGGTCCTTGACCAGCTCGATGGCGATCATCGCGCCGCGCCCCCGCACATCGCCGATGATGTCGAACTTCTCCGCCATGGCACCGAGCCGGGCCTTCATCACGGCCTCGATGTTCTTCGCCTTGGCGTTGAGGTCGAGCTCCTTCATGGTCTCGATGGCACCGAGCGCACCGGCGCAGGCGACCGGGTTGCCGCCGTACGTACCCCCGAGCCCACCGGCGTGCGCGGCGTCCATGATCTCGGCGCGCCCGGTCACGGCGGCGAGCGGCAGCCCGCCCGCGATCCCCTTCGCGATCGTGATCAGGTCCGGGACGACACCCTCGTCCTCGCACGCGAACCACTGACCCGTACGGCAGAACCCGGACTGGATCTCGTCGGCGACGAACACGATCCCGTTGGCCTTGGCGAATTCACTCAGCGCCGGCAGGAAGCCCTTCGCCGGCTCGATGAAGCCGCCCTCGCCGAGGACCGGCTCGATGATGATCGCGGCGACGTTGTCGGCGCCGATCTGCTTGTTGATCATGTCGATGGCCTGCGCGGAGGCCTCGGCACCGGCGTTGTCGGGACCGGTCGGCCACCGGTAGCCGTAGGCCACCGGCACGCGGTACACCTCGGGCGCGAACGGCCCGAAGCCGTTCTTGTACGGCATGTTCTTCGAGGTCAGCGCCATGGTGAGGTTGGTCCGGCCGTGGTAGCCGTGGTCGAACACGACGACGGCCTGGCGCTTGGTGTAGGCCCGCGCGATCTTCACGGCGTTCTCGACGGCCTCGGCGCCGGAGTTGAACAGCGCGGACTTCTTGGCGTGGTCGCCCGGGGTCAGCTCGGCGAGCGCCTCCGCGACCTCGACGTACCCCTCGTAGGGCGTGACCATGAAACAGGTGTGGGTGAAGTCGGCGAGCTGCGCGGTGGCACGGCGTACGACGGCCTCGGCGGAGGCGCCGACGCTCGTCACCGCGATACCGGAACCGAAGTCGATGAACCGGTTCCCGTCGACGTCCTCGATGATCCCGCCGCCCGCGCGCGCGGTGAACACGGGCAGCACGGAACCCACACCGGCCGCGACCGCCGCGGTACGGCGGGCCTGCAGCTCCTGGGACTTCGGGCCGGGGATCGCGGTGACGACGCGGCGCTCCTGCGGAAGTGCGGTCATGAGGGGCTCCTGGGGTGGTGCGGACGCTTGCGCGCTGTCCTGTTTCTTTTTCTTCCTTTCTCGCAGGCTAGGACCGGGGGCGAGGGGTGGGCATGCTCCATGTGGGCGGTGTCGGCGCCGCGGGTTGTCCGTGGTGGACAGTGCCGGGTTCGCGGAGCTTGCGGTGGGCCCGGGCGCGTAAACGGTGAACTCCCCTTCTGGGCGCGTTAGATTGACTCGCTGACGGTGTACGGAACGGCTGGTCAAGGGGCGAGGGCGAGGACGATGGACAGCGACGGGACGCGGGACGCGCGGGGTACGCATGCGAATCCTGTGCCGCGTCCGGCACGGCCCACGGAGGCGCCCGGAGTCCCGCCGAGGCCGACGCACGCCCCGGGCGCGGCCGGCACCGCCGTTGCCGACTGGCTCAACGAGCCCCGGCCCGCCGCCGGCCCCGGAATCTGGCGGTTCGGGTACCGCGTGCCCAAGCCGGAGAAGAACACCGAGCGCCTGTCACCGATCACCATCGTCGGCGTCCTCGTCCCGCTCGTCGTCGGCATGGTGCTGTGGTCGCTGTGGAAGCACGGCAGCATCCCTTACCAATGGGCGCTGCTGAGGGTGTTCACCCCGGAGGACTGGTGGTGGGCAGGCACCACGGCACCCAAGGGCAAGGGCTTCGACGCCGTGGCGGTGGCCGACGGCGTGTTCTTCGCCGTCCTGGTCTACGGCATGGGGCGCCTGGGGAGCTGGCCGGAGATCGTCCGGCACCTCGTCACACGCCGCCCGCAGCCGGCCCGGGCGCTGCTCGCGCTGCTGGGCGCCGTGGTCGCCGAGAACCTGGTCGTGATCCCGAGCGTTTTCGACGTCGGCTGGAACGCGCTTCCGGTGGCCGGGCCCATCTACCACCTCATCAACCTCTTCCCTGGCGGCTACGACTTCATCTCCACACCGCTGATGGGCAACCTGCTCTACGTCGTCATCGGTGTGCTGCTCCTGTGGCCGTTCGCCCGGATCGGCGGCTGGCTGCCACTGCTCCGGGAGCGGCACGCCCCGAGTGAGCCGGTCGCCGCCGCGCCGGCGCCGGCCGACGGGTCACGCGCCCACTGGCCCGAACTGCGGGAGGCAGGGCAGTTCGAGGCCGCGGACGTCCTCACCCACGAGGTGCTGGCGGGGCGGATGAACGACGTGGACTGCGCGCGCGTCGAGCACGCCTGGCAGCGGGCCCGGCGGACGGGCGACCTCTCCTCCTTCACCCGCACCGTGCTGCGGGCCGCCGGCAGTGCCTGGACCCACCCGTCCGGCTCCCGTGACCTGCCCGGCCGTATCGCGCGGCACGACCTGCTCGCCGGTCAGGTGCGGATCGGGACCTGGGCGGCGGGTGAGCGCACCTCGCTCGCCTACCGCGGTGTCGGCACCGCGCTCGGCCCGGACACGCTGGGGACCTCGCTGCTCGTCGTCGGACCCTCGGGTTCGGGCAAGACACGGCACGTGGTGCGGCCGCTGGTCGAGAACCTCACCCTCCAGGCCCTCACCGGCCGGTGCGCCGTCGTCGTGGTGTGCGCGGCCGGCGAACCGCTCGGCGCGGACGACGCCTTCGACGTGATCGTTCGCGTCGGGGATCCGGCGTCCGTCCACGACCTCGACCCGTACGCCGAGTCCGGCGACCCCGACGAGGCCGCCGCCCTGCTCGCGGAGGCCCTGGTCGGAGACCTCGACACGGTGGACACGCAGCGTGCCGCCGGTGCCCTGGCCCAGCTCCTCGGGCCCTACCGGGCCGCGTACGGGAGGTTCCCCGCACTGCCCGTACTGCGCGAACTCCTCGAGGGCGAGCCGAGGGTACTGTCGGAGCTGAGCGGGGCGCTCGCCGACGACGGGCACGCCATGATGCGGCGCGAACTCGACTCCCGCATGCGCCACGCCGGCGGTGGCAACGACCCCGGCCAGGCCCTCGCGGACCGGCTCGCGCTGCTCGACCGCCCGGTGTTCGCCGAGTTCTTCGGAGCGGGGGGCGGGACCGCACGGCCGTTCTCGCTGCGAGCCGTCGCCCATCATCCGCTGCGGGTCCGTATCGACCTGCCCGAGCACGGGCACGACGAGGCGGCCAAGGTGCTCACCAGGCTGGTCCTCGCGCAGTTCACCGCGCTGGTGCGCGGCCGTGAGCGCGGGCACTTCGCCTGCCTCGTGCTCGACGACGCCACCGGCACCGTGACCACCGAGTCACTGCGCAGGATCCAGCGGCTGCGCTCCGAGGACGCGGGTGTCGTCCTCGCCCTGCGCACCGTCGGCGACGTGCCCGAGGCCCTGCACGGCCCGCTCTACGGCGCGGTCGGCTGCCGGATGGCGCTGGCCGGCGTCACCACCTGGGACGGCAGCCGCTTCGCGCAGGCCTGGGGCACCGAGTGGGTGGAGACCACGGACGTCGCCAAGCACACCGTCTTCGCCGATCAGCCCATGACCCGCGCCATCCACGCCCTCCGCAAACTGGTCACCGGCAAGGCCGTTACCACGGAGGCCGTGACCGTCCGCCAGGTCGAGCGGGAACGCTGGTCCGCGTCCGAACTGGCGCACGGTGTGCCGGCCGGACACGCGGTGCTGTCCCTGACCAGCGTGAAGGGGGAACACGCGCCTCCGCTGCTCGTGGATCTGCGCGGCCAGGGGCACTGAACCGGACATACGGGGGCGTCACGACCGTACGGTGAGGCAGAATCGGCACAGGCCGTTCATACGCGGCGGCCAAAATATCGCACTGATCGCCCGCGCTTGATCTTCTTCGACTGAAGGCCCCATGCCCCCCACCCTCGCCTCGCTCGTCCACCATTCCGCGCTCAAGCTCACCGTGCGCGCCGGCGAGGACCGTCTGGACGTGCCTGTGCGCTGGGCGCATGTCAGCGAGCTGGCCGACCCGGTGCCGTACATGGAGGGCGGGGAACTGCTGCTGATCACCGCGTTGAAGCTGGACGCGGAGGACCCCAAGGCCATGCGGCGGTATGTGAAGCGGCTGGTGGGGGCGGGGGTCGTGGGGCTCGGGTTCGCTGTCGGGGTCAACTACGACGAGATTCCGAAGGCGCTGGTCGACACGGCGGAGGAGGAGGGGCTGCCGTTGTTGGAAGTGCCCCGGCGGACCCCGTTCCTCGCGATCAGCAAGGCCGTCTCCGCCGCGATCGCCGCCGACCAGTACCGGTCCGTGACCGCGGGGTTCGCCGCGCAGCGCGAGCTGACCCGGCAGGCCCTCACCGACGGCCCGGAGGGGCTGCTCGCCGCGCTCGCCTCGCAGGTCGACGGATGGGCCGCGCTCTACGACACGTCCGGCGCCGTAGTCGCCGCCGCACCGGAGTGGGCGGGCCGCCGGGCCGCCCGGCTCACGGCGGACGTGGAACGGCTGCGGGAGCGCCCCGCGCCCGCCTCCTCCGTGGTGGGCCTCCCGGACAACGAGGACCGCGTCGAACTGCACTCCCTCGGCACCGGCCGACGCCCGAAGGCAGCCCTCGCGGTGGGGACCGCCGCCGCGCTCGGGACGGCGGAACGGTACGCCGTCCACTCGGCGATCGCGCTCCTGACCCTCACCACCGAACGCTCACGTTCCCTGCAGGCCGCCGAGCAGCGGATCGGCGCGGCGGTGCTGCGGATGCTGCTCGCCGGACAGCCGGACCACGCGCGGGCGGTCGCCGGGGACCTGTTCGGAGCGCTCCTCGACGCTCCGTTCCGGGTGATCGTGGGGGAGGGCACCGGCGCGGACCGCGACCCGCTGGGCGGACTCGCCGAGGTCATGGAGTCGGCGGCGGCCCGCTCCGGGGAGGCGGTTCTCGTCGTACCGGAAGGGCCGCAGGAGTCGGAGCGGCTGGTCGTGCTCGCCGTCGA
Source organism: Streptomyces hokutonensis (assembly GCF_000376565.1). GTDB lineage: Bacteria > Actinomycetota > Actinomycetes > Streptomycetales > Streptomycetaceae > Streptomyces > Streptomyces hokutonensis. The sequence goes on from NZ_BARG01000096.1 coordinate 18,681, forward strand.
CGGGGGCGCGGCCGTCGAGGCCTGCCGCGAGTACGCGGCGGCGCTGGAGGCCGAGCGCGCCTCCTCGGACGTACGGGAGCAGGCCGAGGACGACGGACCGGTCGTGGGACTCTCCGCACCGGCCGGACCCATCGCCGCCGCTGCCGCCTACAAGCAGGCGGAACAGGCGTTGTCGGTGGCCCGGCGGCGCGGGCGGGTCTTCGTCGAGCACGAGGAACTGGCGGCCGGGTCGGTGCTGCCGCTGCTCGCCGACGACGCGGTACGGGCGTTCGCGGACGGGTTGCTACGGCCGCTCTCCGAGCACGACGCGACCGGGCGCGGGGACCTGGTCGCCTCGCTGCGGGCGTGGCTGTCCCGGCACGGACAGTGGGACGCGGCGGCGGCCGACCTCGGGGTGCACCGGCACACCCTGCGGTACCGGATGCGGCGGGTCGAGGAGATCCTCGGCCGGTCGCTGGACGATCCGGACGTGCGGATGGAGCTGTGGCTGGCCCTGAAGGCGACAGCTGCCGCGGAGTGACGGCCTCTGTGGAGTGGTGGCCGCCGCGGAGGGGCGGGCCCTGACGAACTGTACTGTTCCCGTCCGGTACCACTACGACTCGGCTAAACGCACCGCGGCCTCCCCGCACCTACGGTTGACCGAGAAGCCCCAAGACCACCCCCAACGCGGAAGGGCCGGGACATGACTTCCACCCACGCCTTCTGGCTCGCCGGCCGTCAGGCCACGGGCGAGGACACCTTCGACGTCACCTCCCCGTGGGACGGACGCCTCGTCGGCAAGGTCAGCGTGCCGACCGACGCCCAGGTCGAGGAGGCGGTGGCCGCCGCGTACGCCGTACGGGACGAGTTCGCCGCGACCCCCGCCCACGTCCGCGCCGCCGCCCTCGACCACGTCAGCCGGCGTCTCGCCGAGCGCACCGAGGAGATCGCGCAGCTGATCTCCGACGAGAACGGCAAGCCGATCAAGTGGGCGCGCGGCGAGGTCGGCCGGGCCGTGTCCGTGTTCCGGTTCGCGGCCGAGGAGGCGCGGCGCTTCAACGGCGGTGAGGCCCAGCGCCTCGACACCGACGCCGGCGGCCAGGGCCGGCTCGCTCTCACCCGGCGCTTCCCGAAGGGCGTCGTGCTCGGCATCGCGCCCTTCAACTTCCCGCTGAACCTGTGCGCCCACAAGATCGCCCCCGCGATCGCGGCCGGCGTGCCGATCATCCTCAAGCCGGCCCCGGCCACCCCGCTCTCCGGCCTGATCATCGGCGACCTGCTCGCCGAGTCCGAACTGCCCGCCGGCGCGTGGAGCATCCTGCCGGTCGCCAACGACCACATGCCCGCCCTCGTCCAGGACGAGCGGCTGCCGGTGATCTCCTTCACCGGTTCGGAGAAGGTCGGCTACGCGATCATGGACTCGGTGCCGCGCAAGCACTGCACCCTGGAGCTGGGCGGCAACGGCGCGGCCGTGGTCCTCGGGGACTACTCCTCCGACGCCGACCTCGACTGGGCCGCGACCCGTATCGCCACCTTCTCCAACTACCAGGGCGGCCAGTCCTGCATCTCCGTGCAGCGGGTCATCGCCGACGCGGCCGTCTACGACCGTCTCCTCCCGCGCATAGTCGCCGCCGTCGAGGCCCAGGTCACCGGTGACCCCAGCGACGCCAAGACCGATGTCGGCCCGCTGGTCAGCGAGGCCGCCGCGCAGCGCGTCGAGTCGTGGGTCCAGGAGGCCGTCGACGCCGGCGCCACCCTCCTCACCGGCGGCAAGCGCGACGGCGCCTCGTACGCGCCGACCGTGCTCACGGACGTACCGGCAGATGTGACGATCTCCTGCGAGGAGGTCTTCGGACCGGTGCTGACCGTGACGAAGGTGGACGGCGAGGCCGCCGCCTTCGCTGCTGCCAACGACTCCAAGTACGGCCTCCAGGCAGGGGTGTTCACCCATGACGTGCAGGTCGCCTTCCGTGCCCACCGCGCGCTCGAGGTCGGCGGTGTCGTGATCGGCGACGTCCCGTCCTACCGCGCCGACCAGATGCCCTACGGCGGCGCCAAGCAGTCCGGTGTCGGCCGCGAGGGCGTGAAGTTCGCGATGGACGACTACACCTACGAGCGGGTGCTGGTGCTCACGGGCCTCGCGCTCTGACCGTCCTCTCACCCGGCAGCTCTAGCTAATGGGAACCATTTTCATGTAGTCTCGCTGCAGCGGGCCCGGCACCGATGCCTTCCGGTGCCGGGCCCCTGCTTTCCGTCGGCCTGCTTCCGGACCCTCAGCCGGAGAAGCCGACGTGCGCGAGCCGCAACGGGCCGCGCAGCCTGATGTGCACGTCGTGCACGCCCTCGGCGACGATCCCGGCGCCGAGCGTGGTGTAGTCGTACGGGCCCGATGTGGGTGTGGACAGGGCGAGTTCGGCGAGTGCCGGGCCGCCGTCCAGGGACAGTTCTACGACCCCCTCGCCCGCCACCTGCACGGTCACCTCCGTGACCCCGGTGCCGAAGTCGCAGTGCCGGTACGTCAGTTCGGCCGTCTCGCCGCTCATCGGTGTCACCGCCTCGCCCGCCGCCTTCGTCCGGTCGACGATCTCGCCGCCCGACTGCTCGTCGAAGTCGGCCGCGGGCAGGCCTCGTTGGAGGACGTCGCGGGGTGCGGCGGGCTCACCGGTGAGCGTCACCGTCGTCCGCAGGCGGATGTCCTCGCTGGAGGCGCCGACGAGGAGGTGGTATCCGCCCGGTTCCAGGCGGTGGCCGCCCCGGGCCACGTCCCAGAACTCGAAGGCGGACAGCGGGAGTTCGAAGGAGAGGTCCGCCGTCTCGCCCGGGGCCAGCGTCACGCGCCGGTGCGCGACCAGTTCGCGGCGCGGGCGTGGGACCGACGGGTCGGCGGCGCGTGTGTACAGCTGCGCGACCTCGTCGGCCGTCACGTCCCCGGTGTTCGTGACCGTGAACTCCACGTGCACCGCGCCGAGTTCGACGCGGACGCTCAGGTCGCCGTAGGAGAAGGACGCGTACGACAGTCCGTGGCCGAACGGGAACAGGGGCGTGCCCTCGAAGTAGAGGTAGGTCTGCCGGCCGCCGATCACGTCGTAGTCGAGGAGGTCGGGCAGGTCGGTGTCGGCCGCGTACCAGGTCTGGGGGAGGCGGCCGGCGGGGGAGGTGTCTCCGGCGAGGACGCGGGCGAGGGCGGTGCCGGCCGCCTGGCCGCCGTGGGCGGTCCACAGGATCGCGGGGAGGTCGGAGGGGTCGACCGTGTACGGGTACGCGGAGACCAGCGCCAGCACCGTGTTCGGGTTCGCGGCGCGGGCCGCGCGCAGCAGGCGCTGCTGCTGGGGCGGGAGTCGGAGCGTCGTACGGTCCTCGGTCTCGCGGCCGTTGATGTGCGGGTCGTTGCCCGCGACGACGAGCACCACGTCGGCCGCCTCGGCGACCCGGGCCACCGCGTCCTCGCCGCGCTCGGCGATCACCAGCTCGAAGATTTCTCCGCCCTCTTCGGCAACCTTCACGCCGTCGGCGGCGACAGAGACGTGGCGACCCGTGCCGATGTGCAGTAGGAGGTGACCGTTCTCGTGGGGTTCCAGGCGGAATGTCTCCTGGACGACCCAGCCGCCGGGCTGGTCGGCGGAGGCGCGCACGTAACCGTCCTCGGCGACCGAGAGGTAGCGGCCGTCGGGGGCGCGGAGGGTGAGGACGCCCTCGCCCCAGTCGACGAGCGCGAGTTCGGTGCCGGTGGGGTCGGTGGTGAGCGGGGGGAGGTCGGTGCGGCCCGCGAGGAGGGCGGGGTCCAACGCGCCCTCGGCGCCGCGTACTTCGTCGGGCACGTCCGCCAACGGGACGTGCAGACAGGCGCCTTGGGAGGTCTTCAGCCGTACCCGGTCCACGCCCTCCGCGAACTCGACGCGCTCGGCGCCGAACCGCTCGTACAGGCCCTCCAGCGGAGTGGAGCGGTGGATCAACGTGCCGCTGTACCAGTCGAGTTTGCACTCGTCCGCGAGCAGTCCGACCACGGCGAGACGGGTGTCGTGGGCGAGGGGCAGCAGGTCGCCGTCGTTCTTGAGGAGGACGACCGCTTGCTCGGCGGCCTCCTGGGCGAGGGCTCGGTGCGCCGGGGTGTCGAAGTCCTGGATGCCCGCGTGCGGGTCGTGCGCCGGGTCGAACTCGCCGAGCCGGAACCGGACCGAGAGCTGACGGCGTACCGCCGCGTCGATGTCGGCCTCGGTCAACAGCCCCTGTTCCAGGGCGCCTTGGAGCCGCGCCACGATCGTCGAGCCGTCCGTGCCGTGGTCGGTGAAGCTGTCCACGCCGGCGAGCAGCGAGGCCGCCGTCGCCTCCTCGTGGGTGTCGAAGTAGTGCTCGGAGTCGACCAGGTTGGAGGGCGCGCCCGCGTCCGAGCAGACCAGCAGGTCCTCGTCCGTCCAGGTGCGCAGGTGCTCGCGCAGATACGGCGAGACGTGGTTGGGGCGGCCGTTGACCAGGTTGTACGCGGGCATCACCCCGGCCACCGCGCCCGCCTCGACCGTCTCGCGGAAGGCGCGCAGGTCGTACTCGTGCAGCACGCGCGGGCGGACGGAGGACGAGGTGATGTCGCGGCCGGTCTCGTTGTTGTGGGCCAGCCAGTGCTTGAGGACGGGAGCCGTGCGCCAGTACGTCGGGTGGTCCCCGCGCAGGCCGCGCGTGTACGCGGTGGCGATCGCCGAGGTCAGCCTCGGGTCCTCCGAGTAGCCCTCCTCGTTACGGCCCCACAGCGGGTGGCGCAGCAGGTTCACCGTGGGGGCCCAGACGTTGAGGCCCACGCGGTCGTCGCGGGCGCGCATCGCGCGGACCTCCTTGGAGACCGCGTCGCCGACCCGTCGTACGAGCTCCTCGTTCCAGGTCGCGCCCAGGCCCACCGCCTGCGGGAAGACCGTCGCCGGGCCCATCCACGCCACCCCGTGCAGGGCCTCCTGGCCGGTGCGGAACGCGGCGACGCCCAGGCGCTCCACGGCGGGCGCGTACTGGTGCAGAAATCCGATCTTCTCGTCGAGGGTGAGCCGTGCCAGCAGATCGTCGATGCGCTTCGCGAACGGCAGCTGCGGGTCGCGGAAAGGCGGCGTAGGCGGCGTTTGTGCGGTCACGTGGGGTTCCCCTTGCGATGGAGCGGCGCGGCTCTTTCGAAGCGCTTCGATGCTGATTCGATGAGGAGCGGGTGTCAAGAGACCTTCACCGTTATTTCAAGCAGCACATACGGACAGGTCACCCCGCACACCTCGGAGGAATCTTGGGAGCGACCCTTGTGCACCCTCGGGCGTTCACTTAACCTCGCAGCAACATCGAAGCGCTTCGACTAAGTGCTCTGTTCCACTCAAGACACCGCAGCCGACGGCTCCACCGCCGGGTGTCCTGGTGCGCCATGAAGGGTTGACGCAATGACGCCGAACGCCTCCGCCGCCTCCGCTCCCAGCCGGAGAAGCTTCCTCGCCTCCACGGCGGTCGTCGCCGCAGCGGTGGCGGGAGGGGTACCGCTGCTCTCCGCCTGCGGCGCCTCGGACAGCGGCTCGGGCGGGGGCACCTCGCAGGGCAAGGGCGTCAAGAAGGTGCTGCCGGCCTTCGTCGCGAACAACGTGGTGACCCCGGACATCCCGGCGAAGAACGGCTCCGCGCTCGGCTTCACCAGCAAGCTCGACCTCGCGACCCTCAAGACCTCGGTGCCCAAGAAGCTCGGCAAGGGCGGCAAGGTCTCCATCATGTCGCCGTTCTGGGGCTCCCCGCCGAAGAGCGACAACGCCTACTACAAGGCGATGAACGCCCTGATCGGCGTCGACGTGGCCTGGCAGAACCAGGACGGCAACACCTACGACCAGAAGCTCGGCGCGGTTCTCGCCTCCAGCGACATCCCCGATGTCGTGGTCATCCCGGGCTGGAACATGGGCGGCAAGATACCCAGCGCCATCATCAACAAGTTCGCCGACCTCGGACCCTACCTCTCCGGGGACGCGATCAAGGAGTACCCGAACCTCGCGGCGATCCCGACGGACGCCTGGCAACGCTCCGTCTTCGGCGGCAAGCTGCGCGGCCTGCCCCAGCCGTCCCCGTACGTCACCGGCATCGTGCCCCTGTACCGCAAGGACATCTTCGACAAGGAGGGGTACGAAATCCCCACCTCCGCCGACGAGTTCATGGCGCTGTGCAAGGAGATCACCAACGCCAAGGCCAAGCGGTGGGCCTGCCTCGACATGAAGTGGACCGCCTTCCAGGCCTTCGGAGTGCTCTCGGGCAGCGAGAAGCCGCTCGGCTGGAACCTCGTCGACGGCAAGCTGATCAACCGCATCGAGACCCCCGAGTACCTCGAGGCGCTGGAGTGGACCCGCAAGCTGTTCGCCGCCGGATACGTGCACCCCGACGCCAAGTTGGGAAAGAGCGCGGCCACCGACCCGGGCCCCAAGTTCGCGGCCGGCGAGTTCCTCATCTACGCCAACAACATCTCGCAGTGGTGGAGCCGCACCGCCGAACAGGCCACGCAGAACCCGGCCTACAAGATCTGGGGCATGGACATCTTCGGCCACGACGGCGGCAACCCGAGCCTCTGGGCCGAACAGCCCGCCGGCATCTTCGCCTTCATCAGCAAGAACGCCTCCGAGTCCGTGATCCGCGACGCGCTGGCCGTCGCCAACGTCACCGCCGCGCCGTACGGCACCAAGGAGTACATGCTCACCAACTACGGCGTGGAGGGCACCCATTACACCGTCAAGAACGGTGTGCCCACCAAGACCGACCAGGGCAACAACGAGGTCATCAACGCCTACGTCATGGTCGCCAGCCCCGCCGCCACCATCGCCCACCCCGACTTCCCCGAGGTCGCCAAGGCGCAGGTCGAGTGGCAGCAGCGGATGGGCGCGTTCACCAAGAAGTCCAGCTTCTACGGGCAGATGATCACCGAGCCCTCCCGCTACACCAACCTCGGCAACGACTTCGAGCAGTTGGAGGACGACATCACCCGCGGCCGCAAGAAGATCAGCGACATGCAGCAGGCCGTGTCGGACTGGAAGAGCAAGGGCGGCGACCAACTCCGCGCCTGGTACCAGAAGTTGCTCGACGACAACGGCACCGCGACGAGCTGACCGGGTACCGAGGCAAGGAGAACGGCCGTGTCCCACAGCACGGTGCCTCGGAGCAGGACCGAGGCCGACACGACGGGCAAGTCCCCGGTGGCGTCCGGCGGCGCCACCGGCACCCGGCCCAACCGCCCGAAGGCCAAGCTGAGTTGGCGCCTCAGGTTCAGACGCGACCGCGTCCTGCTCCTGATGACCCTGCCGGCCGTCCTGCTCATCCTGGTCTTCAACTACCTGCCGATCCTCGGCAACATCGTCGCCTTCGAGGACTACGACCCCTACGCCAGCGACAACGGCATCGTCTCGATGCTGCACAGCCCCTGGGTCGGCCTGGAGAACTTCCAGCAGATCTTCGCGGACTCCGCGTTCTGGAGCGCCGTACAGAACACGCTCGTCCTGTTCTTCCTCCAGCTGATCCTGTTCTTCCCGATCCCGATCCTGCTCGCGCTGCTCATCAACAGCGTGGTCAGGCCCCGGGTCCGGGCGCTCTCCCAGGCCATCCTCTACCTTCCGCACTTCTTCTCCTGGGTGCTGGTCATCGCCGTCTTCCAGCAACTCCTGGGCGGGGCGGGGCTGTTCTCGCAACTCCTGCGGCAACACGGCTTCGACGGCCTCGACGTGATGACCGACCCCAACACGTTCAAGTTCCTCGTCACCGCCCAGAGCGTGTGGAAGGACGCGGGCTGGGGGATCATCGTCTTCCTCGCCGCGCTGTCCTCCGTCAGCCCCGACCTCTACGAGGCCGCCGCGATGGACGGCGCCGGCCGCTGGCGCCGCATGTGGCACGTCACGCTGCCGGCGCTCCGGCCGGTGATCGCGCTGCTGCTGGTCCTGCGCGTAGGCGACGCGCTCACCGTCGGCTTCGAACAGATCCTGCTCCAACGCGACGCCGTGGGACCCGGAGCGGCCGAGGTCCTCGACACCTTCGTCTGGTGGAACGGCGTCCGCAACCAGGACTTCGGCTACGCCGCGGCGGCCGGACTCGTCAAGGGCGTGATCAGCCTCGGCCTGGTCCTCGCCGCGAACAAAGTGGCCCACCTCATGGGCGAGCAGGGGGTGTACAAGAAGTGACCGCCGTCATCGACAAGCCCGTCGAGCCCGTCAAGTCCGTACGGCAGCCCGGTCGTTGGGCCGCGCCGCCCCGGCCGACCTGGGAGGAGGAGCCCAGCAGGGCCGGCCTCGCCGGCAAGGGGCTCGTCCTCACCCTCGCCTGCCTCGGCATCCTCTTCCCGCTCTGGATCGTCCTCGTCACCAGCCTCTCCTCCCGCAAGACCATCGACCAGGCGGGCGGCCTGGTCATGGTGCCCAAGGGCATCACCTTCGTCGCCTACAAGGAACTCCTCAGCGGCGGCCAGGTCACCCGCGCGGCGGTCATCAGCGTCCTCATCACCGTCGTCGGCACGGCCTTCTCCATGACCGTGTCCGTCCTGTGCGCCTACGGCCTCTCCCGTATCGGCTCGCTCGGGCACCGGTGGATCCTGATGCTGCTGCTCGCCACGATGTTCTTCAGCGCCGGGCTCATTCCGACCTACCTGCTGGTGCAGTCGCTCGGTCTCACCGACAGCTATCTCGCGCTGATCCTGCCGAGTGCGCTCAGTGTCTTCAACATCCTTGTGCTGCGCGGGTTCTTCATGGGCATTCCGCAGGAACTCGTCGACAGCGCGCGGATCGACGGCGCGAGTGACTTCCGGATTCTCTGGCAGGTCGTCATGCCCTTGTCGCGTGCGGTGCTTGCCGTTATCACGCTGTTCTACGCCGTGGGGTATTGGAGCGCCTGGTTCAACGCGTCTCTCTATCTCAACGACCAGGACATGATGCCGCTGCAGAACGTCATGATCCAGCTGGTGCAGAAGCAGGAGGCGCCGGTGGGGCTGGGGCAGGCGATCAAGACGGGGGAGTTGTCGGGGCTGGCCGTGCAGATGGCGGTCATGGTGATGGCTTTGTTGCCGGTGGCTGTGCTTTCGCCGTTTGTGCAGCGGCACTTTAAGAAGGGGATGCTGACGGGGGCCGTTAAGGGCTGAATCGGTTGTGTTTTGGCTGCGGGTGCGTTGTGGCTGGTCGCGCAGTTCCCCGCGCCCCTGAAGGAAACTCCCCTGACCGTTTCTTCGTAGAGCGAGGTATGTCATGCGCGCGTCCGAAATCAGCCGGCGTGCCGTTCTTGCGGGTACCGCAGCCGTCGCCGCGCTTGCCACCGTGCCGGGCATCGCCGCGAAGGCCAATGCGGCGGAAGCCGCCCCCTACCGCTGGCGCAATGCCGCAATCGGCGGCACCGGATTCGTCACCGGTGTCCTCTTCCACCCCTCCGTCCGCGGCCTCGCCTACGCCCGTACCGACATCGGAGGCGCCTACCGCTGGGACGACCGGACCGCCCGCTGGACCCCCCTCACCGATCAACTCGGCTGGGACGACTGGAATCTCCTCGGGGTGGAGGCCCTCGCCGTCGACCCGGCGCATCCGGATCGGCTGTACCTCGCCGTCGGCACCTACGCCCAGTCCTGGGCGGACAACGGAGCCATCCTGCGTTCCGAAGACCGCGGTGCCACCTGGACCCGTACCGACCTCGCCGTGAAGCTCGGCGGCAACGAGGACGGGCGCGGTGCCGGGGAGCGGCTGCTCGTCGACCCGCGTGACAGTGACACCCTGTGGCTCGGCACCCGGCACGACGGGTTGCTCAAGTCGACGGACCGGGGCGCCACTTGGGCAGCCGTCAGCAAATTCCCGGCTGTCGCGAGCGCGTCCGGCCAGGGCGTCACCTTCCTCGTCGCCGTCGGCCGTGCCGTCTACGCCGGGTGGGGTGACGGCGACGGGAGCGCGACCGCCGTCAACCTCCACCGCACCACCGACGGCACCACCTGGGAGGCCGTCCCCGGGCAGCCCACCGGCACCTCCGCCAAGGTCCCGATCCGTGCCGCCTACGACCGCCACGCGCGCGAGCTGTATGTGACGTACGCCGACGCACCCGGGCCCAACGGGCAGTCCGCCGGCAGTGTGCACAGGCTCGCGCCCGCCACCGGGCACTGGACGGACGTCACCCCCGTCCAGCCGGGCGGCAGCGACACCTTCGGCTATGGCGGGGTCGCCGTCGACGCCCGTCGTGCGGGGACCGTCGTCGTCTCCACCAACAACCGCTGGGCGGCCGTGGACACCCTGTACCGGACCACCGACGGTGGCCTCACCTGGACGTCCCTCAGGGACTCCGCTGTCTTCGACGTGTCCGAGACTCCTTTCCTCAAGTGGGGTGCGGACCAGCCGAAGTTCGGCTGGTGGATCCAGGCCGTCGCCGTCGACCCGTACGACTCGGAGCACGTCGTCTACGGCACCGGCGCCACCCTCTACGGCACCCGTGACCTCACGCACTGGGCACCGCGGATCCGTGGCCTGGAGGAGACGTCCGTGATCCAGCTGATCTCGCCCCCGGTCGGGGAGGCACACCTGATCAGCGCCTCGCGGGACATCGGCGTGATGTACCACGAGCGGCTCACGGCGTCTCCGTCGCGCGGCATGGCGACGAACCCCGTGTTCGGGTCGGCGACGGGAATCGCGCAGGCCGCGGGCAGGCCGGCGTATGTCGTCCGCACGGGCTGGGGCGACAACGGCAACGGTGCATACTCGGGCGACGGCGGCCGGACCTGGGCGCCCTTCGCTGCCCAGCCCTCCATCGCCCACGACGCACCGGGGCCGATCGCCGCCGGCGCCGACGGCGGTACGCTGCTGTGGTCCTTCGTGCACTGGGACGGCACGAAGTACCCGGCTCACCGCTCGGCGGACAACGGCGCGACCTGGACCGAGATCTCCTCCTTCCCGAAGGGCGCCACGCCGGTCGCCGACCCGGCCGACCCGACGCTCTTCTACGCATACGACACCGACACAGGAACGCTATACGCCAGCACTGACAGTGGCGTCTCGTTCACTGCGCGTGCGGGTGGGCTGCCCGCCGGGGACAGCCAGTTCCAGCTGGTCGCGGCGCCGGGCAGGACCGGTGACCTGTGGCTGAGCGTCAAGTGGAACGGGTTGTACCGGTCTGTCGACGGGGGCGTGAGCTTCGCCAAGGTCGCCAGCTGCTGGGCCTCCTACACCCTCGGTTTCGGCAGACCCGCCCCCGGCGCCGACTACCCGGCGATCTATCAGGTCGGCTCCACCGATACCATCACCGCCGTCTACCGCTCCGACGACGAGGCGAAGACCTGGGTGCGGATCAACGACGACCGGCACCAGTGGGGTTGGACCGGGCAGTGCATCACCGGTGACCCGCGTGTGTACGGCCGTGTCTACCTCGCCACCAACGGGCGCGGGATCCAGTACGGGGAGCAGTTCTGATGCCTCAGCTCGGTGACGCCACCCGTGGCCGCGTCCTCTTCGGCGGCGACTACAACCCCGAACAGTGGCCCGAGGAGACCTGGCACGAGGACGTCCGGCTGATGAAGGACGCCGGCGTCAACTCCGTCACCCTCGGCGTCTTCTCCTGGGCGAAGCTCGAACCCGAGCCGGGGGCAAGGGAGTTCGGCTGGCTCGACCGGCTGATGGATCTGATGCACGAGAGCGGAATCGGGGTCGTGCTCGCCACGCCCACCTCCTCCCCGCCGCCGTGGCTCGGGCGCCTCCACCCGGAGACCCTGCCCCGGGACGCCGACGGCCGGATCGAGTGGTGGGGCGGACGGCAGCACTTCTCGCACTCCAGCGCTGTCTACCGGCGGCACGCCGCCGCCATCACCGAGGCCCTGGCCGCCCGTTACGCCGGCCACCCCGCCCTCACGATGTGGCACATCAACAACGAGTACTGCACCTTCGACTACGGCGACGAGGCCGCCGTCGCCTTCCGCCGCTGGCTGCGTGCGAGGTACGGCACGCTCGACGCCCTCAACTCCGCCTGGGGTACGGCGTTCTGGAGCCAGGGCTACGACACCTGGGACGGCGTGCTGCCTCCGCGCCACGCCCACTACCTCAACAACCCCACCCACGTGCTCGACTTCCGGCGCTTCACCTCCGACATGCTCCTGGAGTGCTACACCGCCGAGCGCGACATCGTCCGCCGGCACACCCCGCACCTCCCGGTCACCACCAACTTCATGCCGCTGTGGGTCGGCCAGGACGGCTGGCGCTGGGCCGAGGAGGAGGACGTCGTCTCGGTCGACCTCTATCCCGATCCGCGCGATCCGCTCGGCGCCCAAAGTGCCGCCCTCGTGCAGGACTTGACCCGTTCGCAGGCGCGCGGCCCGTGGATGCTCATGGAGCAGGCGGCCGGACCGGTCAACTGGCGCGGGGTGAACCACCCGAAGCCGCGCGGCCTCAACCGCCTCTGGTCCCTCCAGGCCGTGGCCCGTGGCGCCGACGCCGTCTGCTACTTCCAGTGGCGCCAATCCCGGCAGGGCGCCGAGAAGTTCCACTCCGGGATGCTCAGTCACGCGGGGGAGAGGGGCCGCACCTTCCAGGAGGTCAAGCAGCTCGGCGCTGAACTCGCCCGTATCGGCGGTGAAGTGACGGGTACTCACATCCCCGCCGACATCGCGATCCTGCACGACTGGAACGCCTGGTGGGCCGGCGCCCAGGACGGCCGCCTCTCCACCGAGGTCGACCACCCCGAGGTCGTCCGTGCCTGGCACCGAGCCCTGTGGGAGTCCCACCTCACCACCGACTTCGCCCACCCCGAACACGACCTGTCCGCCTACGAGTTGGTCGTGGTCCCGCAGCTCTACCTCCTCACCGACACCGCGATCGACAACCTCCTCGCGTACGTCCGCGGCGGCGGCACCCTCGTCTGCGGCTTCCTCACCGGGATCGCCGACGAGGACGACCGCGTCCGCCCCGGCGGCATGGACGACCGCCTCCGCGACCTCTTCGGCATCCGCACCCTGCACGAGTGGTGGCCGCTGGACCCCGGGGAGACCGTCGAGTGCGAGGGCTTCCGAGGGACACTCTGGTCGGAGGAGATAGAGCCCGAGGACGGCGCCGCCGACGAGGCGATCCCTTACAAAGGTGGGGAGTTGGACGGCCTGGCCGCCGTGCTCCGCAAGGGCCGCGCCTGGTACGTCTCCACCCTCCCCGAGCCGTACGCCCTCCGCGCCCTGCTAGCCCGCGCCGCCGCCGAGGCGGGCGTCCGCCCGGTACTCGAAGGACTTCCGGCGGGCGTCGAGGCCGTACGCCGAGGCGACCTGCTGTTCCTCCTCAACCACGGACGCGAACCAGTGACCGTCGAAGTCCCGGGCAACTACGACGACTTGCTCACCAGCACGCCCGTCGAACACGAGCTCACCCTCGGCCGCTACGGCGTCGCGGTGCTACGGCCATGACGGGCGGAGCCGGGGCTGGTCGGGCCGGGGCTGGTGGAGGCGCACCCGAAGCACACGAGTCCGCCGACCCCGCACCCCCCACCACCCCCCACCACGGCACCTGGGAACCCACCCCCGCCGCCCGCTGGGAGGACGCCTTCCTCAGTGGCAACGGACATCACGGTGCCCTCGTGTTCGGTGATCCGGGCGACGACCGGGTCATCGTCACCCATCACACCCTCGTCCGCCCGAACGGTGCCGAGCACGCCCGGCCTCCGCGTCTCGCCGCCGAACTCCAGGCGCTTCAGGAGCGGTTGCTCGCCGGTGAGCTCACGGCCGCCGAGGACTTCACGGACGGTCGGCCGCTTCAGTGGGTGCAGCCCTTCCATCCTGCCTTTCAGACGCGACTGTGCAGCCGGTCGGCCGTCGGCGCGGAACGCGACTACCGCCGCTCCGTCGACTTCACCACCGGTGAGACCATCGCCCGCCGCGGCGACTGGCGGAGCCGCTTGTTCGTCTCCCGTGCCGACGACGTGATCGTCCAGCACGTCACGGCCGCCGACCTCACCCTCGATCTCACCCAGGAGCACCAACTCCCGGGCGCACCGGTGAAGTTGGCCGTCGGCCACGGCACGCTTCTCACCTCCGACGGCGCTCTGCTCAACCTCCGCGTCCGCTACCCCGACAGCGACCGGGCCTACACCGGGGTGACCCTGGCCGTGGTCACCGGCGGCACAACTCGGCTCGCGCCGAGCGGAGTTCGCGTCACCGGCGCGACCGAGGTCCTGCTCCTCACCCGCGTACGACGCCACACCGGCGAACTGGACGTCGCGGCGGAGACCCGAGCCCTGCGTGCCCTGCTGCCCGACGAACGGCAGGCCGACGAAGGGAGCCTCTACGACACCCTTCTCGACCGCCACCTCGCGCTCCACCGCACCGCCTACCACCGCGTCACCCTCGATCTCCGGGCCGATGCCACGGAACGGGCGCTCCCCGGCTCCGAGTTGCTCAAGCGGCCCACCAGCCCCGCCCTCCTGGAGCGCCTCTTTGCCGCAGGGCGCTATCACCTCCTCTCTTCCAGCGGTCTCCTCCCGCCCCGTCTCACCGGCCTGTGGACCGGTGACTGGAACACGGCCTGGTCCGGCGCGTTCACCAACGACGCGAACCTCAACCTCCAGACGGCCTCCGCCGCGAGTGCCGCACTCCCCGAAGTCACGGACGCCCTTGCCGCCCTGATCCACCGTCAGCGCGACGACTGGCGGGAGAACGCCCGGGCCGTCTTCGGCGCCCGGGGCGTCGTCGCGCCCGCGCACACCGACGGCGAGTCCGGGCTGTCGTACCACTTCAGCCGCGAGTACCCGCTGCACCTGTGGACCGCCGGCGCCGACTGGCTGCTGAAGCCGCTCGTCGACCACGACGAGACCCGCGGCGCACGCGACCCCCGCACCGCCGCCGCGCTCGCCGAAGTCGCCCTGTTCTACGAGGACTTCCTCACGAGCAGTCGCACCGAACGCACCGACCCCGACGGGCACCTGGTCCTCGTCCCCTCCTACTCGCCCGAGAACCGTCCCGCGAACGGCAGTTGGGGCGCGATCAACGCCGCGATGGACCTCTCCGCCGCCCGCCACGCGCTGCGCACCGCAGCCGACTACCACCCGGGCACCCCGGAAGCCGGCCGCTGGGCCGCCCTCGCTGACCGGCTCCCGCCCCACCGGGTCAACTCCCAAGGAGCGCTGGCCGAATGGGCCTGGCCGGGACTGGACGACAGCTACGACCACCGCCACCTCAGCCACCTGTACGGCGTCTGGCCCCTCGACGAGATCAACCCCTACGACACCCCGCGCCTCGCGGCCGCAGCCCACCGCGCGCTCCAACTCCGGGGCGCCGAGAACGATTCGGCGCACGGCCACCTGCACCACGCGCTCGTCGCGGCCCGCCTCCGCGACGGTGAGCGGGTCGCGCACGCCCTCGGTCAGGTCCTCGGCGGCGACTTCTTCCACGCCTCGCTGATGAGCGCGCACTACCCGAACCGCGATGTGTACAACGCGGACGCCGCGCACACCCTGCCCGGTGTGCTGATCGAGACGCTGGTGCAGTCGACGCCGGACCGGCTGGTCCTGCTCCCCGCGCTGCCGGCGGCGTATCCACAGGGTCAACTCACCGGCGTACGCACGAGGTTCGGGGCGGAACTCGATCTGACCTGGACGCCGGACACGGCCGTCGCGGTACTCCGCCCCTCCCGCACCCACCGCCTCGAACTGCGGACTTCCTCCGGCACTCAGCCGCTCGAACTCGTCGCCGGAGAAGACCGCGTCCTCACCCTGGGGGCGCGGTAGCCACACGCAACTCCCCCCACCCATGGAAGGGACACCATGGCAACACGCACCCGCAGCAGGCTCGTCATGGCCTTGCTGGCCCCCGCACTCGCGCTCGGCGCCACCGTCGGCCTCGCCTCGGCCCCCGCCTCCGCCGCCGTCTGGAGCTCCTGCGACCAGTGGGGCAGCACGACCCTGAACGGCTACACGCTCTACAACGACATCTGGGGCTCCGGCGCCGGCACCCAGTGCATCTGGGCCAACTCCGGTACCAACTGGGGAGTCACCGCCAACCACCCCAACACCGGCGGCATCAAGGCCTACCCCAACGCCAAGAAGGTGATCGGCAAGTCGATCACCTCGCTCGGCTCGCTCAAGAGCAGCTACAACGTCACGGTTCCGTCGTCCGGCGCGTACAACACGTCGTACGACATCTGGGACACCAACTACGCCTACGAGATCATGCTCTGGGTCAACAAGACCGGCGCGGTCGGCCCGCTCGGCACCTCGCAGGGCAGTCTGACGCTGGGCGGCTCCACCTGGACCGTCTACAAGGGCAACAACGGCAGCAACGACGTGTTCTCGTTCGTGCGCAGCTCCAACTCCTCGTCCGGCACGATCGACATCCTGCCGATCCTCAAGTGGATCAAGGACACCAAGGGCTGGTTCGGCAATGTGACCATCGGGGACCTTCAGTTCGGCTTCGAGATCACGTCCTCGTCCGGCGGCCTCGCCTTCACCACCAACAGCGAGAGCGTCACCAGCAGTTGACCCACCCCGGCACCGCGCTCAGCCGCCCGGTCCCCGCACTCCGCGGGGGCCGGGCGGCTCCGCGACGACGAGCCCCGCGACCCAGCAGCCGAGCGCGGCGAGCACGAGGCCGCCCACGGCCGGGTTGACGTAGCCGGGAACCGTGCGGGTGACATAGCTTCCCCCGCCCGTCGTCTCGCAGACGAACCTGAGCGGGACGAAGTCCACGGAGTAGTCCACGACTTGGGCGGCTCTGGGGTCCTCCGGCCCGCCCTCCTGTCCGTTGGTCGTACGACAGGGCAGCGTCGGCGAGGAGTCGGCGCCGCCGTCCGCGGCCTGCAGGAGCGCGCCCAGCACGTAGAGCAGACCCCACAGATACAGGGCGAACGCGGCCAGGCCCGCCGCCCCGGCGAGCTTGCGTAAGACCATCGCAGGAGTCCACCAGAACAAGATCGGCACGGCTGTGACGGAGCCCACAGTTCCGCGCAACGGAAGCGTCACGGCCTGTGGGGCCGCCCGGAGGAGAGGCCCAACTCCCCTCCGGGTGAGGCCACTTCGCTACTCCGCGACCGGCAGCGTCGCCCCGTCCCGCAGGAACAGCGGGATGCGGTCCAGCGGGGCGTCGACCGTCACGGCCGTGCCGCCCTCGTACGTCTCGCCCGTCCACGCGTCCGTCCACCAGGCGCCCGCCGGGAGATACGCCGTACGGGCCGTCGCGCCCGCCGTCAGCACCGGCGCCACCAGCAGGTCGGGGCCGAAGAGATACGCGTCGTCGACCGACCAACTCGCCGGGTCCTGCGGGAACTCCAGGAACAGCGGCCGCATCACCGGCAGCCCCTCCTCGTGCGCGGCCCGCATCACCTCGAGGACGTAGGGCTTCAGGCGCTCGCGCAGCCGCAGGTACTTCTCCAGGATGGGCAGGGCCCGATCGCCGTACGACCAGACCTCGTTGGGACCGCCCGTCATGTCGGGGCCGAGCGGCATGCCCGGGTCGCGGAAGCCGTGCAGGCGCATCAGTGGCGACAGCGCGCCGAACTGGAACCAGCGGACCATGACTTCCTGGTATGCCGGGTCGTCCGGGTCGCCGCCGTGGAAGCCGCCGATGTCCGTGTTCCACCAAGGGATGCCGGACAGCGCGGTGTTGAGGCCCGCGGCGATCTGGCGGCGCAGGGTCGGGAAGTCGGTGCCGATGTCACCCGACCACAGCGCGGCGCCGTAGCGCTGACTGCCCGCCCACGCCGAGCGGTTGAGGGTGATGATCTCCGACTCCCCCTCGGACAGCAGTCCTTCGTGGAACGTACGGGAGTTCTCGGCCGGATAGATGTTGCCGACCTCCAGGCCCGGGCCCGCCCAGTAGCGCAGGTTCTCCTGGAAGCCCGGCTTCAGCTCGGGCTCGCAGGCGTCCAGCCAGAAGGCCGTGATGCCGTACGGCACAAGGTAGTTGTCGCGGATCTTCGACCACAGGAATTCGCGGGCCCCGGGGTTGGTGGCGTCGTAGAAGGCGACCTGGACGGTCGACGCGACCCCCTTGTCCGGCCAGTCCGCGTGGGCCATCGGCCCGTACTGGGTGCCGATCAGATGGCCGCGCTGCTCCAGCACCGAGTGGTTCTCGCTCAGGGGTGACACCGAAGGCCAGACGCTCACCACCAACTTCACGCCCAGCTCGTCGAGTTCGCGGACCATCGCCGCCGGGTCGGGCCACTCCGCCGGGTCGAACTTCCAGTCGCCCAGGTGCGTCCAGTGGAAGAAGTCGCAGACGATGGCCGACAACGGCAGCTCTCGGCGCTTGTACTCCCGTGCCACGGCGAGGAGTTCGGCCTGGGTGCGGTAGCGCAGCTTGCACTGCCAGAAGCCCGCCGCCCACGTCGGCAGCATCGGCGTACGGCCCGTCACCGCGCTGTAGCGGCGCTGGCCGTCGGCCGGGTCGCCCGCGGTGATCCAGTAGTCGATCTGCCGGGCCGAATCGGCCACCCAGCGCGTGCCGTTGCCGGCCAGCTCCACGCGGCCGATCGCCGGGTTGTTCCACAGCAGGGTGTAGCCGCGGCTGGAGACGAGCACCGGGATGCCGACCTCGGCGTTGCGCTGGACCAGGTCGAGGACCAGCCCCTTCTGGTCCAACCGCCCGTGCTGGTGCTGCCCGAGGCCGTACAGCTTCTCGTCCTCGTAGGCGGCGAAGCGCTGCTCCAGGCGGTGGTGGCCGTTGCCGACCGCCGTGTAGAGCCGTGAGCCGGGCCACCAGAAGTGGGCGCGGGCCTCCGCGAGGAGCTCGGCGGAGTCCTCGGTGCGCAGAAAGCGGATCAGGCCCTCGGCGTCGACGTGGACGGTCAACTCGCCTACGGTCAGGGTCCCTTGGCCGTCCTCGATCTTGACGCTCGCTTCGGTGGGCGGCGCCGCGTCCAGGAGCGCGCCCGGCAGCCCGTCGAGCAGCGGACCGCCGAGTCGGGCCCGCACCCGGACCGCGTCCGGACCCCAGGGCTCGATCCGTACGGTCTCCTGACGTCCGCTCCACTCCAGCGCGCCGTCCCGCTCACGGAAGGTGCCGATGGTGGGGGAGGACTGCGCGAGACTGACCTCGGACTGGATTTCGGCAGGCAGATTCACGAGGAGTGCTCCTGGAGGAAAGCAGACAGGGGGTAACCGCACAAACACGTGGAGCGTGGCCGGTCAAGACGCTGACGGCGCCGGCCCCGTACTCGCCCGCACCGTCAACTCCGGTGCGATCAGCACGACTTCGTCACTGCCGCGGCCGTCCAGCTTGGCCACCAGGTGCTCCACGGCGTAACGCCCCATCTCCTGCGCGGGGATGGCGACGGACGTCAGCCGCACCGAGGCCTGGGTGGCGACCTGGTCGGGGCAGACCGCGACCACCGACACGTCCTCCGGCACCGCCCGGCCCTGCTGACGCAGCAGCGCGAGCAGCGGCTCGACCGCCGACTCGTTCTGCACGACGAAGCCCGTGGTGCCGGGGCGCTCGTCGAAGATCCGGGCCAGCGTCACCGCCATCGCGTCGTACCCGCCCTCGCACGGCCGGTGCAGCACCCGCAGGTCCAACTCCCGTGCCCTGGAGCGGAGTCCGTCGAGGGTGCGCTCGGCGAAACCGGTGTGCCGCTCGTAGACCGCGGGTGCCTCGCCGATGACAGCGATGTCGTGGTGACCGAGCTTCGCGAGGTGCTCGACGCACAGTGCGCCGGTCGCCCCGAAGTCAAGGTCGACGCAGGTCAGTCCGGTGGTGTCGGCGGGGAGGCCGATGAGTACGGACGGCTGGTCGGTGCCGCGCAGCAACGGCAGCCGCTCGTCGGCGAGTTCGACGTCCATCAGGATCATCGCGTCGGCGAGCCCGCTGCCGGTGACCCGGCGTACCGCGTCGGGGCCCTCCTCGCCGGTGAGCAGCAGCACGTCGTAGCCGTGCAGGCGGGCGGTGGTCGCCACGGCGATGGCGATCTCCATCATCACCGGTACGTACATGTCCGTGCGCAGCGGCACCATCAGCGCGATGATGTTCGACCGGCTGCTGGCCAGGGCGCGGGCGCCCGCGTTCGGGTGGTAGCCCAGCTCGCGGATGCTCTGCTCGACCCGCTGCCGGGTGGCTCCGGAGATGGACCGCTTGCCGCTGAGGACATAGCTCACCGTGCTCGCCGAGACTCCGGCGTGCTGGGCGACCTCGGCGAGGGTGACCATCCAGCTCTCCAAGCTTTGTGAAGCGCTTCGACAGTGCGCGTTGCTGACAAGGGCGAGTGAGGGTGGTTCGACATTAGCTTCAGGCGGTGTGGGTGTCCATAGGTTGTCGAAGCGCTTCGACACTTTCTCTGAAGATCGGGCTGGACGACATTCTCCGCGAGCGCAAGGCAACCTCCGGGCGGGTCGGCGGCCACTTGGAGGTCGTAACGGCCGCTGACGGGCCGTAGACGAACCGTCCCCCGGAAGGACCCCCGATGCAACACCGGAGACCCCGTCTCTCGAAGAGGGCGAAGGTGCTGGCCGCCGCCTCGGTCGCGCTCGCGGCGCTCGCCGGCGTGACCGTCGCGCAGGCGGGCGAGACGAGCAGGAAGTGCGGGGCCTTCGACACCGTCACGCTCGGCAAGTACTACGTGAACAACAACCTCTGGGGCCAGGACAAGGCCACCGGCAGCCAGTGCGTCTGGGACGACTCCCGGTCGGGGTCCACCATTTCGTGGGGTACGTCCTTCAGCTGGGCCAACAACGGCAAGGGCACCGACGCGGACGTGAAGTCGTACGCCAGTACCGTCCTCGGCTGGCACTGGGGCTGGAAGGTCGACAAGGCGACCACCGGACTGCCGATCCGGGTCGGCGACCGCAAGCCGGTGAAGACCAGCTGGGACTTCTCGCTCAGCTCCAATCCCGGCACGCTCGATGTGGCCTACGACCTGTGGCTGCACTCCAAGAACACCGCCGACTGGGCCGACCGGCCCACCGACGAGATCATGATCTGGCTCAACCGGCAGGGCGGGGCCGGCCCGCTCGGCACCAAGTACGGCAGCGTCAGCCTCGACGGCGCCATGTGGGACATCTACCAGGGCAACATCGGCTGGAACGTCTACTCCTTCGTGCGTCGGGCCAACACCACCAAGGCGAGTCTCGACATCGACGACTTCACCCAGGCCCTGGTCCGCCGCAAGCTGCTGAGCAACGACAAGTACCTCTCCGGCATCGAGTCCGGCACCGAGGTCTTCAAGGGCTCGGGGCGCCTTGACACCAAGGCGTACTCCGTCGACATCGGCTGAACGGACGCGCGAAGGGTGGCCGCTTCGCGGCGGATCGGGTAGATACGAACGGGTAGCACCCATCGGTAACCACAGAGCGCCGAGGGTCCGATTCGCGGCGAGGTGAGCCTCATGTCCGCTCCACCCAGCAAACCCACCGTCACCGAGCGAGAAGCCCGCCAGGTGGCGGAGGCCGCCCGGGAACAGGACTGGCGCAAGCCCAGCTTCGCCAAGGAACTGTTCCTCGGCCGCTTCCGGCTCGACCTCATCCATCCCCACCCGCTCCCGCCGGACGAGGACGTGCGGCGCGGCGAGGAGTTCCTCGCCAAACTGCGCGTCTTCTGCGAGACGGAGATCGACGCCGCCCGCATCGAACGCGAGGCCCGCATCCCCGACGAGGTCATCGCCGGCCTCAAGGAGCTCGGCGCCCTCGGCATGAAGATCGACACCAAGTACGGCGGCCTCGGCCTCACCCAGGTGTACTACAACAAGGCGCTGGCGCTGGCGGGCTCGGCCTGCCCGGCGGTCGGCGTGCTGCTCTCCGCGCATCAGTCGATCGGCGTACCGCAGCCTCTGAAGCTGTTCGGCACCGACGAGCAGAAGGCCGAGTTCCTGCCGCGCTGCGCCCGCACCGACATCAGCGCCTTCCTGCTCACCGAACCGGACGTCGGCTCCGACCCGGCACGCCTGGCGACAAGCGCGGTGCGGGACGGGGACGCGTACGTCCTCGACGGGGTGAAGCTGTGGACCACCAACGGCGTGATCGCCGATCTGCTGGTCGTGATGGCCCGGGTGCCGAAGACCGAGGGCGGCAGGGGCGGCATCACGGCGTTCGTCGTGGAGGCCGACTCGCCCGGCATCACCGTCGAGAACCGCAACGCCTTCATGGGCCTGCGCGGCATCGAGAACGGCGTCACCCGCTTCCACCAGGTCAGGGTCCCGGCCGCCAACCGCATCGGCCCCGAGGGCGCGGGCCTGAAGATCGCCCTGACCACCCTCAACACCGGCCGCCTCTCGCTCCCCGCGTCCTGCGTCGCGGCCGGCAAGTGGTGTCTGAAGATCGCCCGTGAGTGGTCGGCGGCCCGTGAGCAGTGGGGCAGGCCGATCGCCGAGCACGAGGCCGTCGGCAAGAAGATCTCCTTCATCGCGGCGACGACCTTCGCCCTGGAGGCCGTACTCGACCTGTCCAGCCAGATGGCCGACGAGGACCGCAACGACATCCGCATCGAGGGCGCGCTCGCCAAGCTCTTCGCCTCCGAGATGGGCTGGCTGATGGCCGACGAGCTGGTCCAGATCCGCGGCGGCCGCGGCTTCGAGACGGCGGAGTCCCTCGCGGCCCGCGGCGAGAAGGCCGTCCCCGCCGAACAGGTCCTGCGCGACCTCCGGATCAACCGCATCTTCGAGGGCTCGACGGAGATCATGCATCTCCTCATCGCCCGCGAGGCCGTCGACGCCCACCTCACGGTCGCCGGCGACCTCATCGACCCGGACAAGTCCCTCTCGGACAAGGCGAAGGCGGGTGCCAACGCGGGTGTCTTCTACGCCAAGTGGCTCCCGAAGCTGGTCGCGGGCAGCGGCCAACTCCCGGGCACCTACGGCGAGTTCCGCCACGGCATCGACCTCTCCAAGCACCTGCGCTACGTCGAGCGTGGCGCTCGCAAGCTCGCCCGCTCCACCTTCTACGCCATGTCCCGCTGGCAGGGCCGTATGGAGACCAAGCAGGGCTTCCTGGGCCGGATCGTCGACATCGGCGCGGAACTCTTCGCGATGAGCGCGGTCTGCGTACGGGCCGAACTCCTGCGCACCCAGGGCGAACACGGCCGCGAGGCCTACCAACTCGCCGACGCCTTCTGCGAACAGTCCCGCATCCGGATCGAGGAACTCTTCGGCCGGCTGTGGACCAACACCGACGACCTCGACCGCAAGGTGGTCAAGGGAGTCATGGGCGGCGCGTACACGTGGCTGGAGGAGGGCATCGTCGACCCCTCGGGCGACGGACCCTGGATCGCCGACACGACCCCGGGCCCGTCCAAGGCGGACAACGTGCACCGACCCGTCGACTGACCCCGGATCAGCAGTACTTGTCGCTCGGATCCCGCGTCGTCCAGGAGCAGGTGTCGACCTTGCTGCCGGTCGCTCTGGTCAGCGTCGCCGTGTCGCTGGTGTTGTTCCAGACATAGGCACCGCGGTTCTGGTACGTGTTCGACGCGGTGTCCGAGCCCTTGCCGGTGTGCACCTTGATGTACTTGCCGGCGCCGATCTTGATGTTCTTGAAGACGTAGCGGTGGTTCGAGACGTCCTTCAGGACCCACCCCTTGAGCGAGATCGCCGACCGGCTGGTGTTCTTGATCTGCACCCACTCGCCGTTCAGGCTCGTGTTGGACCGGTTGTCCGAGCCCGGGCTGTCGAACCAGACGTGGTAGATCGTGACCCCGCCCGCGGCCTCGGCCGGAGTGCTCAGCAGCGTGCCGGTGAGTATCGCGGCGCCCGCGAGCGCGGGCAGGGCAGCGCGTATCCGCATGGAGAATCCCCCCAGGATGTCGTCCACTGGCCGGTCGTCCACCGGCGCAGGACTGAAGTGTTATCACACGACCTTCACGCCGTATTCACAAAGGGGGATTTCCCTTCAATCACCGACGAGAGCCGATAAGCCACCCGCCCGAGGGAACCGCTGTCCACCTGGCCACCCGTTGCGGCAACAATGGAGGGATGAGCGACAGTCCAGCACCCCTCGCCGACCCGCATCTCGTCTACGACCCCGTCGTGGGCGACGGTCCCAAGGCCCTGGTGATCCTGGGGTCCACCGGGTCCATCGGCACCCAGGCCATCGACCTGGTGCTGCGCAACCCGGACCGCTTCCGGGTCACCGCACTCTCCGCCAACGGCGGCCGGGTCGGGCTCCTCGCCGAGCAGGCGTACCGGCTCGGGGTGCGGACGGTCGCGGTCGCCCGCGAGGACGCCGTACCGGCACTGCGCGAAGCGCTCACCGCGCAGTACGGCGCCGGGGAACCGCTCCCCGAGATCCTGGCCGGTCCCGACGCGGCCACTCAGGTCGCCGCCTCCGACTGCCACACCGTGCTGAACGGCATCACCGGCTCCATCGGTCTCGCGCCCACCCTCGCCGCCCTGGAGGCGGGCCGCGTCCTCGCGCTCGCCAACAAGGAGTCGCTCATCGTCGGCGGCCCGCTGGTGAAGGCCCTCGCGAAGCCCGGCCAGATCATCCCGGTCGACTCCGAGCACGCGGCCCTCTTCCAGGCCCTCGCGGCCGGTACCCGCGCCGATGTGCGCAAGCTGGTCGTCACCGCGTCCGGCGGCCCCTTCCGCGGCCGTACGAAGGCGGAACTGGCGAACGTGACCGTCGCCGACGCCCTCGCGCACCCCACCTGGGCGATGGGCCCGGTGATCACGATCAACTCCGCGACCCTGGTGAACAAGGGTCTCGAAGTGATCGAGGCGCACCTGCTGTACGACATTCCCTTCGATCGCATTGAGGTGGTCGTGCACCCGCAGTCGTATGTCCACTCGATGGTGGAATTCAACGACGGATCGACGATCGCCCAGGCGACGCCCCCCGACATGCGCGGGCCGATCGCCATCGGGCTCGGCTGGCCCGAGCGGGTCCCGGACGCGGCGCCCGCGTTCGACTGGAGCAAGGCCTCGACCTGGGAGTTCTTCCCGCTCGACACCGAGGCGTTCCCCTCCGTCGGCCTCGCCCGGCACGTGGGACAGCTCGCGGGCACGGCCCCGGCGGTGTTCAATGCGGCGAACGAGGAGTGCGTGGAGGCGTTCCGCGCGGGCGCGCTGCCGTTCAACGGAATCATGGAGACGGTGACACGGGTGGTCGAGGAACACGGGACACCGGCCACGGGAACCTCGCTCACCGTGCCGGACGTCCTCGAAGCGGAGACCTGGGCGCGTGCCCGGGCCCGCGAACTGACAGCGCAGACGACCACGGCGAACGCGGAGGCGCGTGCATGACAGCCCTGATGATGATCCTCGGCATAGTCGTCTTCGCGGTCGGCCTGCTGGTCTCGATCGCCTGGCACGAGCTGGGGCATCTCTCCACCGCGAAGCTCTTCGGCATCCGGGTGCCCCAGTACATGGTCGGCTTCGGCCCGACCATCTGGTCCCGGAAGAAGGGCGACACCGAGTACGGGTTCAAGGCCATCCCGTTCGGCGGCTACATCCGCATGATCGGCATGTTCCCGCCCGGCGACGACGGCCGGATCACCGCCCGCTCCACCTCGCCCTGGCGCAGCATGATCGAGGACGCCCGCTCGGCGGCCTTCGAGGAACTCCAGCCCGGCGACGAGACCCGCCTCTTCTACACCCGCAAACCCTGGAAACGGGTCATCGTGATGTTCGCGGGCCCGTTCATGAACCTCATCCTGGCGGTGGCGCTCTTCCTCACCGTCCTGATGGGCTTCGGCATCTCGCAGCAGACCAACACGGTCAGCTCGGTCTCCCAGTGCGTCATCGCACAGAGCCAGAACCGCGACACCTGCCGGTCGACCGACCCGGCCTCCCCGGCCGCGGCGGCGGGCCTCAAGGCGGGCGACAAGATCCTCAGCTTCAACGGCGTGAAGACGACGGACTGGAACAAACTCTCCGACCTGATCCGCGCCGCCCCCGGCAAGACCGTCGCCATCGTCGTCGAGCGCAAGGGCCAGGACGTCACCCTGCACGCGAAGATCGCGAGCAACCAGGTCGCCAGGAAGGACTCCAGCGGCCAGATCGTCCAGGGCCAGTACGTCACCGCCGGCTTCCTCGGCTTCAGCGCGGCCACCGGCATCGTCCGCCAGGACTTCGGCGACTCGGTCACCTGGATGACCGACCGCCTCGGCGAGGCCGTCGACTCCATCGCCGACCTCCCCGGCAAGATCCCGGCCCTGTGGAACGCGGCCTTCGACGGCGCCCCCCGCCAGGCCGACTCCCCGATGGGCGTCGTAGGCGCGGCCCGCGTCGGCGGCGAGATCTTCACCCTCGACATCCCGCCCACCCAGCAGCTGGCCATGGCCCTGATGCTGGTCGCCGGCTTCAACCTCTCCCTGTTCCTCTTCAACATGCTCCCGCTGCTCCCGCTCGACGGCGGGCATGTCGCGGGCGCGCTGTGGGAGGCGCTGCGCCGCAACCTGGCGAAGGTGCTCAAGCGCCCGGACCCGGGCCCGTTCGACGTGGCGAAGCTGATGCCGGTCGCGTATGTCGTGGCAGGGATCTTCGTCTGCTTCACGCTGCTCGTCCTCGTGGCGGACGTGGTTAACCCGGTGAAAATCTCCTAGTCATCCGTAGTTTGTGGCGGCCTCACATCCTTGGTGTGGGGCCGCCCTCCATTGGGTGGGTTTACGGCCGGGATGTGCTCGGGCCCGCACGCTTGACGTAATCTCGAAGCCTGGAGCCCGTTGTTCCGGGACCGGGGCCTTGATCCACGACTTGGGGTTGCACAGCAGATGACTGCGATTTCTCTCGGCATTCCGTCCGTTCCGACCCGGCTCGCCGAGCGTCGCAAGAGCCGGCAGATCCAGGTCGGATCCGTGGCGGTCGGCGGCGACGCGCCGGTGTCCGTGCAGTCCATGACGACCACCCGTACGTCGGACATCGGCGCCACGCTCCAGCAGATCGCCGAACTCACCGCGTCCGGCTGCCAGATCGTCCGCGTGGCCTGCCCGACGCAGGACGACGCCGACGCCCTCGCGACGATCGCCCGCAAGTCGCAGATCCCGGTCATCGCGGACATCCACTTCCAGCCGAAGTACGTCTTCGCCGCGATCGAGGCCGGCTGCGCGGCGGTCCGCGTGAACCCGGGCAACATCAAGCAGTTCGACGACAAGGTCAAGGAGATCGCGCGGGCCGCGAAGGACCACGGCACCCCGATCCGCATCGGCGTGAACGCGGGCTCGCTGGACGCTCGACTGCTGAAGAAGTACGGCAAGGCGACCCCCGAGGCGCTGGCCGAGTCCGCCCTCTGGGAAGCGTCCCTCTTCGAGGAGCACGGCTTCCAGGACATCAAGATCTCGGTGAAGCACAACGACCCGGTCGTCATGGTCGAGGCGTACCGCCAGCTCGCCGCCCAGTGCGACTACCCGCTGCACCTCGGCGTGACGGAGGCGGGCCCGGCGTTCCAGGGCACGATCAAGTCGGCGGTCGCCTTCGGCGCGCTGCTCAGCCAGGGCATCGGCGACACGATCCGCGTCTCGCTCTCCGCCCCGCCGGTGGAGGAGATCAAGGTCGGCCTCCAGATCCTGGAGTCCCTGAACCTCAAGCCCCGCCGCCTGGAGATCGTCTCCTGCCCCTCCTGCGGCCGCGCCCAGGTCGACGTCTACAAGCTGGCCGAGGAGGTCACGGCGGGCCTGGAGGGCATGGAGGTCCCGCTCCGTGTGGCCGTCATGGGCTGCGTGGTGAACGGCCCCGGCGAGGCCCGCGAGGCCGACCTCGGTGTCGCCTCCGGCAACGGCAAGGGCCAGATCTTCGTGAAGGGCGAGGTCATCAAGACCGTCCCCGAGTCGAAGATCGTCGAGACGCTCATCGAGGAAGCCATGAAGATCGCCGAGCAGATGGAGGCGGACGGGGTGGCTTCGGGGGAGCCGACGGTCGCGGTCGCGGGCTGAAAAGGCTTTTGGGCTTTGCTTGTCGGCTCAGCTCTCGTGCTTCGCTTGTCGGCGCCGGTCGACACCATCAGCCCGTCCGGCGCTTGAGGACGAGGCCGTCCAGGCCGAAAGCGGGGGCCTGGGGGCGGCAGCCCCCAGACGCCCACTTCCCCACCCCCACAGGAGAAGCGAGCCCCAACACAAGGCGGCACCGCTCAGCTTCCGCAGGTACAGTGCGGAGATCAGCAGACCCTCAGGGTGAGGTCCCGTACGTGTTGACCCAGACCACCTCTCGGGTGCTCGAACCGAGCGACCTGGAAGCCGCGCTCGCCGTGCTCGACCGCGAGCCGGTCACGAACGCCTTCGTGACCTCGCGGGTGCAGGTCGCCGGCCTCGACCCGTGGCGGCTCGGCGGCGAGATGTGGGGCTGGTACGAGGACGGCATGCTGACGTCCCTCTGCTACGCGGGCGCCAACCTCGTCCCGATCTGCGCCACCCCTCGCGCGATCCGCGCGTTCGCGGACCGGGCCCGCAGGGCCGGCCGCCGCTGCTCCTCGATCGTCGGCCCCGCCGAGGCGACGGCCCAACTCTGGCGCCTCCTCGAACCCAGCTGGGGCCCGGCCCGGGAGGTCCGCGCCCACCAGCCGCTGATGGTCGCCGACCGCATGCCCACCGACATCGCTCCCGACCCCTACGTCCGTCGCATCCGCAAGGACGAGATGGAGACGATCATGCCGGCGTGCGTGGCGATGTTCACCGAGGAGGTGGGCGTCTCCCCGCTGGCGGGCGACGGCGGCCTCCTCTACCAGGCCCGGGTGGCCGAACTCGTGGGCTCCGGCCGCTCGTTCGCCCGTCTCGACGAGTACGGCAAGGTCGTCTTCAAGGCGGAGATCGGCGCCGCGACCCCGCAGGCCTGCCAGATCCAGGGCGTCTGGGTGGCCCCCGAGTACCGGGGGATGGGCGTGGCGGCCCCGGCGATGGCATCGGTACTGCGCTACGCCCTCGCGGACGTGGCCCCGGTCGTCAGCCTCTACGTGAACGACTTCAACACCCCGGCGAGAAGGGCGTACTTGAGGGTGGGCTTCCAAGAGGTCGGCGCCTTCATGAGCGTCCTGTTCTAAAGGGCTGTTCAGGGGCGCGGGGCTGTATCGATTTGCGGCTCCGCCGCGTGGGCGCGCTCAGCCACACGCGGCCCGCACCCGAACGACAACAGCCACCCCCCTGTACTCTCCCCACATGCGATTTCCCGGTCACGGCCACCGCCACCCCGAAGACGTCGTGATCGCCCCCCTGAACCTCTCGGCCCACGTCGACGAAGCCCTCGCCGTACAAGCCATCGCCTTCGGCCTGGGCGCAGACGAGGTGGCCGTACGCAGGCAGATCGTCCTGCGCCACATGACCTACCCAGGCGCCAACGCCTTCGGCGCCACCACCCAGGGCCGACTGGTCGGGTTTGTCTACGGCATGCCGAACAACCGCACCCACTGGTGGTCCACGGTCGTAGAGCCGTACCTCCGTGCCGGCGGTCACGACGCCTGGCTCGACGACTCCTTCGTGATCACCGAGCTGCACGTCCACCCGCACTTCCAGAACCGGGGCCTTGGCCGTTCCCTGATCACCACGATCACGGACACCGCCGCCGAACCCCGCTCGATCCTCTCCGCGATCGACACGGACAGCCCGGCCCGGGGCCTCTACCGCTCCCTCGGCTACGAGGACCTCGCCCGCCAGGTCCTGTTCCCCAGCGCCCCGAAGCCGTACGCGGTGATGGGTGCCCCGCTCCCGCTGCGCCGCCGTTAACCGATTTCCACCGGCACAGCGAGCCCGGCTAACCTCCTAGCCATCACCCTTTCCCGGCAGGAGTACAGGAACCATGGCGAACGCACCGGTCCAGCGCATGTCCCAGTTGATGGCGAAGACGCTGCGCGACGACCCGGCGGACGCCGAGGTCCTCAGTCACAAGCTGCTCGTGCGGGCCGGTTACGTCCGCCGTACCGCCGCCGGCATCTGGTCCTGGCTGCCGCTGGGCAAGAAGGTCCTCTCCAACGTGGAGCGGATCGTGCGCGAGGAGATGGACGCGATCGGTGCCCAGGAGGTGCTGCTGCCCGCGATCCTGCCCCGGGAGCCGTACGAGGCGACCGGCCGCTGGGACGAGTACGGCCCCGAGCTGTTCCGCCTCAAGGACCGCAAGGGCGGCGACTACCTCCTCGGCCCCACCCACGAGGAGATCTTCACGCTGATCGTGAAGGACCAGGCGTCCTCCTACAAGGACCTGCCCGTCATCCTCTACCAGATCCAGCACAAGTACCGCGACGAGGCCCGCCCCCGCGCCGGCATCCTGCGCGGCCGCGAGTTCCTGATGAAGGACTCGTACTCCTTCGACACCGAGGACGAGGGCCTGGCCCACTCCTACGCCCTGCACCGCCAGGCGTACCAGAAGGTGTTCGCGCGCCTGGGCCTCGACTACCGCATCTGTGCCGCGACCGCGGGCGCGATGGGCGGCTCCAAGTCGGAGGAGTTCCTCGCTCCCGCCGAGGCCGGCGAGGACACCTTCGCGGACTGCCCGAACTGCGACTTCGCCGCCAACACCGAAGCGATCACGTACGAGTTGACGTCCGTGGACGCGACCGGCGTGCCCGCGCTCGAAGAGATCCCCACCCCCGACACCCCCACCATCGAGACCCTCGCCGCCCACCTCGGTGTCGAGGCCTCCGCGACCCTCAAGAACCTCCTCGTGAAGGTCGACGGCGAGATCGTGGCCGTAGGAGTGCCCGGTGACCGCGAGGTCGACCTGGACAAGGTCGAGGCCCATTTCGCCCCCGCCGCAGTGGAGTTGGTGACGGCTGAGGACTTCACCGGCCGTCCCGACCTGGTGCGCGGTTACGTCGGTCCGCAGGGCCTGGGCGAGAAGGTCACGTACATCGCCGACCCGCGCGTGGCTCCCGGCACGAGCTGGATCACGGGCGCCAACAAGGAGGGCACGCACGCGAAGAACGTCGTCGCGGGCCGTGACTTCGAGGTCGACACGTACGTCGACGTCGTGGTCGTCAACGAGGGCGACCCCTGCCCCAAGTGCGGCACCGGCCTCAAGCTCGACCGCGCCATCGAGATCGGCCACATCTTCCAGCTCGGCCGCAAGTACGCCGACGCCCTGAAGCTCGACGTCCTCGGCCAGCACGGCAAGCCGGTCCGCGTGACGATGGGCTCCTACGGCATCGGTGTCTCCCGCGCGGTGGCCGCCCTCGCCGAGCAGACCGCCGACGACAAGGGCCTGTGCTGGCCCGCCGAGGTCGCCCCGGCCGACGTGCACGTCGTCGCCGCGGGCAAGGCCCTCCAGACCGAACTCGCCCTGGACGTCTCGGAGAAGCTGCGCGCGGCCGGCCTGCGCGTCCTGGTCGACGACCGCGCCGGAGTCTCCCCGGGCGTGAAGTTCACCGACTCCGAGCTGATCGGCGTACCGAAGATCCTGGTCGCGGGCCGCCGTTCCGCCGAGGGTGTCCTGGAGCTCAAGGACCGCAGGACCGGCGAGCGCGAGGAGCTGACCGTCGACGAGGCGATCGCCCGCCTGACCGCGCAGCCCGCTCTGTAAGAGATCTCTCAGGGAGTTCTGCGCAGGCGTATGGGCGCCTCACAGACTTCTCTCAGGCTGGTCCCCGACCGTAGTACGTGACAGAGCGTCACTGCGGAGGGGAACGGTCATGACAGTCAAGGAGCGTGGGGCCGCTGCGGCGGTCCGCAGAGGCAAGCGGCGCATCGCGGCGGCCACGGCAGCGGTCACGCTGGCGGCGGCCGCCGGGGTGTTCGCCCTGGTCGGCACGTTGCAGTCGGACACGGAAGCGGACACGACGGCGAGCAACACCGGCACGAGCACTTCGTCGTCGCCCTCGCCGTCGGCCTCTTCCTCCAGCTCGTCCACGTCGGACAGCTCGTCCTCATCGTCCTCATCCTCTTCGTCCTCGTCGGACCTCCAGTCGTCCTCGTCCGGCGTGACGTCGTCCTCCGGCGGCTCCACCGACTCCACGTCGGGAGCGTCGTGATGAGTGTGACGACCCTGCGTACGACGGCCGCCGCCGACTGGCGCGCCCTGGGGACCACGGTCAGGCTGGTCGTCACCGACCCGGCCCTCCTGGACTCCTGCAACCTGCTCCTCGCCCGGCACCTCGCCGAGGTCGACGCGGCCTGCAGCCGCTTCCGCCCCGACTCCGAACTGGCCGCCCTGGACGCCTCGTTCGGCCGCCCGGTCACCGTGAGCCCACTGCTCGCCGAAGCCCTCGCGGTCGCCCTGCGCGCCGCCGAGGCGACGGACGGCGCGGTCGACCCGACCGTGGGCTCGGCGATGAACGCCATCGGCTACGACCGCGACTTCACCCTCGTCCGCGAGGACGACCGCCCGGTCCGGCTCACCGTGAAGCGCGCCCCGGGCTGGCGCCTGATCGACCTCGACCGTACGACGGGCACGGTCACCGTCCCGGCCGGCGTCCGCCTCGACCTCGGTGCCACGGCGAAGGCCTGGGCCGCCGACAAGGCCGCCGCGATGCTCGCCGAAGTCGCGGGCTGCGGAGTCCTGGTGAGCCTCGGCGGCGACACGGCCGTCGCGGGGGAGCCCCCGGCCGGCGGCTGGAACATCCGCGTCCAGGACGTCACCGGTTCCGTCGACGAGACGCCCGCGGACGGCACGTACGCCACGATCGGCCTGCGCTCCGGCGGCCTCGCCACCTCGGGCACCGCCTCCCGCAACTGGCGCCGCAGCGGCCACGAACTGCACCACATCGTCGACCCGCGCACCGGCCTCCCGGTCCGCAGCCCCTGGCGCACGGTCTCGGTCGCCGCGGCGACGAGCGCCGACGCCAACGCGGCGAGCACGGCGGCCATGGTCAAGGGCGCGGGCGCGGAACGCCGGCTGACCCGCCTCGGCCTGCCGGCCCGCCTGGTCGCCCAGGACGGCACGGTCGTCACGACCCCGGGCTGGCCCACCTCCCTGGCGGCCGCCGCATGAGCTCCGAAACCCTCTGGTACGCCAACCGCGCCACCGGAGCCGTCTGCCTGGTCCTGTTCACGGTCGTCGTCCTGCTCGGCATCGCGGTCCGCCTGCGCACCCGGCTCCCCGGCCTGCCCCGCTTCGGCACGGTCACCCTGCACCGCAGCCTCTCCCTCTCCGCGACCGCGTTCCTGGCCCTGCACATCGCGGTGGCGGTGATCGACGGCTACGTCAACATCAGCGTCCTCGACGCGGTGATCCCCTTCGTCTCCGACTACCAGCCGTTCTGGCTGGGCCTCGGCACGGTGGCCCTGGACCTGCTGCTCGCGGTCCTGGTCACCAGCCTCCTCCGCGAACGCATCGGCCACCGCACCTGGCGGGCGGTCCACTGGCTGGCGTACGCCTCCTGGCCCGTCGCCCTGATCCACGGCATCGGCATCGGCACGGACACCGGCACCGACTGGATGACCTGGCTGACCGTGTCCTGCGTGGCCGCGGTGGTCGCCGCCTTCGCCCTCCGCACGGCCCACTCCGCCCGCGCCGCCCGCCGCACCCCCGCGGCCCTGCTCCGCACCGCCGAAGGAGCCCGCTCATGACCACCACGACCTTCACCGACGTCTACATGTCCCCCCGCCTCCTCGCCCCCGGCGGCACCGCGGCCGACCTCGCCACCCACGAACAGCGCTACGGCCCACTGTCCTACGGCGATCCCGACGCCCTCCTGAGAACCGTCGCCGAATCAGGCCTCACCGGACGCGGAGGCGCCGCGTTCCCGACGTACCGCAAACTCGTCGCGGTCGCCGACGCGAGCCGCCGTACGGGCCGCACCCCCGTGGTCGTGGCGAACGGCGCGGAAGGCGAACCGGCCAGCCGCAAGGACAAGACACTCCTGCGCCTCTCACCCCATCTGGTCCTGGACGGGCTGCAGTTGGCGGCCAGGGCGGTGGGCGCGGGCGAGGCCCACCTGGCGGTGGAGGACGGCGCGTCCTACCTGGAGTCGGCCCTGGCCCAGCGCAACGACCCGCTGAACGTGAAGGTGATCCGCCTCCCCAAACGCTTCCTCTCCGGCCAGGCCTCGGCGCTCGCCCAGTACGTCTCCGGGAACGCTCCGCTGCCCCGCCACCAGCACCCGCCGGTCCGTGAACGCGGAGTGCGCAAGGCCCCCACACTCGTCCAGAACGTCGAAACCCTGGCCCACCTCGCCCTGGTCGCCCGCTACGGCGCCGACTGGTTCCGCAGCGCGGGCACGCCCACCCAGCCCGGCAGCACGCTCTGCACCCTGCATGTGCCGGGCCGTGAAGTCCGGGTCGTGGAAGCCCCGTTCGGCCTCCCGCTGGACCGCTTGCTCCCGCTCCAAGGCATGTCGGCGGTACTGGTCGGCGGCTACCACGGCACCTGGATCCCGTCCGCCGGAGCGGCCCAACGCACGCTGGACTCAGGGGACTTGGGTGCGGGCGTCCTGGCCGCACTCCCCACCACCCGCTGCGGAGTGGCCGAAACCGCCCGAGTCCTGCGCTACTTGGCCCTCCAGTCGGCCGGCCAGTGCGGCCCCTGCCTCAACGGCCTGCCGCGCATAGCCTCGGCCTTCCAGACCCTGGCCGCCCCCGGCCCCCAGGGCAACACCCGCCAGGACGTGGCCCGTTGGTCCGGCCTGGTCGAGGGCCGAGGCGCCTGCCACCACCCCGACGGCACGGTCCGACTGGTCCGCAGCGCGCTGACCACGTTCGCGGCCGAACTCGACGCCCACGCAAGGGGCTTGTGCACGGCGACCGACCCCACCCCCCTGCTCCCGATCCCGAACGAGGCCCGCTGACCATGGAGCAACAGCAGATCGACATCGACTGGACGGCGTGCCAGGGACATGGCCTGTGCGCGGAACTACTACCGGACCACATCACGCTGGACGAGTGGGGCTACCCGCTGGTGGCCGGGACTGCGATCCCGGCGCGCACGGTGAAACGGGCCCGCCAAGCGGCTTCGGACTGCCCGGTCCTGGCTCTGAAGTTGAGGACGACTGGAGCGCCCCTTTAGGGGCGCGGGGAACTGCGCGAGCAACCACAACAAACCCGCAGCCCGAAAACGACCCGCACCCCCGAGCGGAACCGCCCTAGACATCCGCCCAGAAATCCATCGGAACCCGACCCTCGATCCGCCCCTCCTCGTCCAACAGACACCCACCCAACTTCACCGCCCGCAACGTCACCGCCCGATCAACGATCTCCGACCGGGACAGCTTGGCCACCATCTCGCTCTCCAGCCCCACCGCCTCACCCGGCCCCCGCAACCACACCCCGACCAGCAAATTCGCCGCCCCGCTGATCGCCGCGCACATCCGCACCTCGGGCAGCCCGCCCAGCGTCCGCGCCGACCGTTCCAACTGATCCGGCGGCACCCGCAACCACAGCAGCATGGTCACCGGCGCAGGCGACAGGGACCGCGCGATCTCGCACCGCAGCCGGATCACCCCACCGGCCAGAGCCGCCCCCAAGTGCCGCCGGACGGTACTCGCACCGACACCGAGCCGCGAGGCCAACTCGGTATGCGTGGCACGGGCGTTCTCCCCGAGGGCGAGCAACAGGGCGCGGTCCAGCTCCCCGAACCGCGGCGACATGCCCGGTGACGGCTCCGCCGCCGTGAGCAGGCCGCGCTGGTCACGCGACAGCGCCCGCACCTGCCAGCGACTGCCCTCGGTGTACATCCGGGGCGCGACCAGGGTCCGGGTCCCCACCACTCCCGGCAGCCCCGCCAGCCGGTCCACCACGTAGCGCGACGCCGTGGCCAGGTCCGACGCCACCAGGTGCAGCACCAGGTCGCAGGGGCCCGCCACATAGTCGACGGCCGCCAGATGCGGATCGCCGGCCACCGTGCGGGCCACCCGCATGGCCTCACCGGGCGCGCAGTCCACCTGCACGAAGGCGAAGACCAGCCCCTCCCCGACGGCGGCGCCCGGATAGGCGGTCAGCCACGCCTCGCGCCGCTCGACCAACTGCCCCCAGTGCCGGGCCACGGTCACCGGGCCGACGCCCAGCGCCTTGCCGATCAGTGACCAGGAAGCGCGGGGTTGCACCTGCAGCGCGTTGACCAGAGCGAGGTCGGCCTCGGACAGCATGGTGGATCCTTCGGTTTCAGGGCTGCTGAGTGGCGTATTCCGCCAATTTCCGCGCGACACTGCGCTGCCCTCCCATGATTGCCGGTCACGTGGGCAAACACGCACCACACGCACCACGTGGTGCACAGGCGAGGGGAGAGGGATGAGTCTGCGAGACGACGCGCGTGAGCTCCAGGGCGAACTGGCCGTCCTGCGCCGGGCGTTGCACCGGGAACCCGAGATCGGCCTGCACCTGCCGCGGACGCAGGAGAAGGTGCTGGCCGCACTGGACGGACTGCCGCTGGAGATCGGCACGGGCACCTCGCTGTCCTCCGTCACGGCCGTCCTGCGCGGCGGAGGCGAACCCGGCGGCCCCGTCGTCCTGCTGCGCGGGGACATGGACGGTCTGCCCGTCACCGAGCGCACCGGCGCGGAGTTCACCTCCCGGATCGACGGCGCCATGCACGCCTGCGGCCACGATCTGCACACCGCCGGACTCGTCGGCGCCGCCCGGCTGCTCGCCGCCCGGCGCGAGAGCCTGGCCGGGGACGTGGTCTTCATGTTCCAGCCGGGGGAGGAGGGCTGGGACGGCGCCGGGCACATGGTCGAGGAGGGTGTCCTCGCGGCGGCGGGCCGTCCGGTCGACGCCGCCTACGGACTGCACGTCAGCTCGTCGTCGTACCCCACCGGCGTCTTCAGCTCCCGCCCCGGCACGCTGATGGCGGCCTCGGCGGGCCTGCGTGTGAGGGTCGTGGGAGCGGGCGGGCACGGTTCGCGACCGCATGCCGCGCTGGACCCGGTGCCCGCGGCCTGCGAGATGGTCACCGCGCTGCAGACGATGGTGACCCGGCGCTTCGACGTCTTCGACCCGGTCGTGGTCACCGTCGGCACCTTCCACGCCGGCACCCGGCGCAACGTCATCCCGGACGACGCCGTCTTCGAGGCGACCGTGCGCACCTTCACCCCGGCCGCCGCCGAACGCGCCGCCGAGGTCGCCGTACGCCTCTGCGAGGGCATCGCGGCGGCCCACGGCCTCACGGCCGAGGTCGACTTCGTCCCCGAGTACCCGGTCACGGTCAACCACGTGGCCGAGCACGACTTCCTCGCCGACACCGTCCGCGAGGTCTTCGGGGAGGAGCGCTTCGAGCCGCTGGCCGACCCGA
The DNA here is from genome assembly GCF_000376565.1 of Streptomyces hokutonensis. Lineage (GTDB taxonomy): Bacteria > Actinomycetota > Actinomycetes > Streptomycetales > Streptomycetaceae > Streptomyces > Streptomyces hokutonensis. The sequence continues at coordinate 55,610 of NZ_BARG01000096.1, forward strand.
TCACCGGCTCGGAGGACTTCTCCCGGGTCCTGGACCGGGTACCGGGCGCCTTCGTCTTCCTGGGCGCCGACACCACCGGCGACCCGGAGACCGCGCCCGGCAACCACTCCCCGCTCGCCGCCTTCGACGACAGCGTTGTCTCCGACGGCTCCGCCCTGCTCGCCGAACTCGCCGTCCGCCGACTGGACCGGCTCGGCCGTCCCACGAAGGAGACCGTGTGATGCGTCCGTACCACCTGATACCCGCCGTGCCCGCGCTCGCGCTGGCCCTCATGCCGTTCCTGCCGTTCGTCAACACCGACGGACTGTGGTTCGGCCTGCCCCGGATGCTCGTGTGGGGCGCCGCCTGGTGCGTGCTGTGCACCCCCGCGCTGCTGCTGACGGAACGCCTGATGGCCACCGAGGAAGCGGGCACCGCCACGATCACCGAGGGGGCCGACCAGTGACCACCATCCTGATCATGACGTTCACCGGCATCGTGCTGATCGGCGTCCTCGGCTTCGTCGGCCGCCGCAAGCCGGCCGCCGACCTGTCCGAATGGGCCGTCGGCGGACGGAACTTCGGCGCGGTGAGCATGTGGTTCCTCCAGGCCGGCGAGGTGTTCACCACCTTCACCTTCCTCGGCATGGCGGGCCTGGCCTTCAGCGGCGGAGTCGCCGCCCTGTACGCCCTCCCGTACGTCCCCATCGGCTACATGGTGCTGTTCTTCCTCGCCAAGCGCCTGTGGTCGCTCGGCAAGGAGCGCGGCTACCTCACCCAGGGCGATTACCTGGAGGACCGCTACGACAGCAGACTGCTCGGCACGGTCGCGGCCGTCCTCGGCGTCGTCTTCGTGCTGCCGTACCTCCAACTCCAGATCACCGGACTGGGGTTGATCGTCCAGCTGGTCACCGGCAACTCCTCCTCCGGCACCCTCAGCATGATCATCGGCAGCGCGCTGGTCGTGGCCTTCGTCCTGTGGGCGGGGCTGCACGGCGTCGCGATGACGTCGTACTTCAAGGACGTCGTCATGCTGGTCGTCCTTGCCGTCCTCCTCGTCGCCGTCCCCGCGCACTTCGCGGGCGGTGTCAGCGCGATGTTCCACCGCATCGACAAGCTGCACCCCGAGATGCTGACGATCCACGCCGGCCCCGCCGACCAGGTCTGGTTCACCACGAGCATGCTGGTCAGCGCGATCGGCGTCGGCCTGATGTGCCTGCCGCACGCCTGGCCCGCGGTGATGTCCGCCCGTGACCCGAAGGTCCTGCGCCGCAACTACACCTGGATGCCGCTGTACGAGCTCTGCCTGCTGATGCCGATCATCGTCGGCTTCGCCGCCGTCCTCGTCGTCAAGCCGGGCAGTTCGGCCAACGGCATCCTGCTGACCCTGAGCAAGCAGGTCCTGCCCGCGTGGGCGACGGGCCTGGTGGTGATCGCGGCCGTGGCGACGGCGATGGTGCCGGCCGCGGGCATCCTGATCGGCATCTCGTCCCTGGTGGCCCGCAACATCGCGCGGGTGAAGGGCGAGCGCACCCAGTTCTGGATCAACCACGGCACAGTGGTCGCGGCCTGCGGCCTGTCCCTCCTCCTGGCGATCTTCCGCCCCGACCTGCTGGCCAACCTGTTGCTGCTCACCTACAGCGGCACCGTCCAGCTCGCCCCCGCCATCGCCCTGGGCTTCCTGGCCCGCCGCCCGGTGGGCAAGGTCCCGGTCCTCGCCGGGCTGTTCGTCGGCGAACTGGTCGTCATCTGGCTGACGTTCTGGGACAAGGGCCTGGCGGGCAACGTCAACGTGGGCCTGGTCGGCCTGGCCGCCAACATGATCGTCCTGACTCTCGCGGCCCTCGCCGAACGTCTCCTGACCCGCAGCACAACTCCCGACCCCGACAAGCAAGTCGCGGTGACCGCATGACCAACTCCGCACTCCGTACGGTCTTTTCGGGCGGCCTCGTCTTCGACGGCACCGGAGCCGACCCCGCCCCCGCCGACGTGGTGGTGGCCGACGGCCGCATCGTGGACGTGGGGACGGGCCTGGACGGCGACACAGCCGTCGACTGCACGGGCCGCACCCTCCTCCCGGGCCTGTTCGACTGCCACGTCCACCTCACGCTCAACGGCATCGGGCTGCTCGGGGCGCTCCAGAAGCCCTTCTCGTACCAGTTCTTCGAGGCGGCGGTGAACCTGCGCCGCACCCTCCAAGCCGGCATCACCACCGTCCGCGACGCCGCGGGCGCCGACCTGGGCGTCAAACAGGCGGTCGAGGACGGCCTGGTGCCGGGCCCCCGCGTCCAGATCTCGATCGGCCTGATCAGCCAGACCGGCGGCCACGGCGACAACTGGATGCCCTCGGGCCAGTGCGCCGGTCTCGCCGTACCGCACCCGGGCCGCCCGCCCGCGATCGCCGACGGCCCGGACGAGATGCGCAGCACCGCCCGCACCCTGCTGCGGGCCGGCGCCGAGGTCCTCAAGGTGTGCACCACCGGCGGTGTCCTGTCCCCGCGCGACGACCCCCGGCACAGCCAGTTCACCCCCGCGGAACTCGACGTCCTGGTGGCCGAGGCGAGCGCCCAGGGCCGCTACGTCATGGCCCACGCCCAGGGCGCGGACGGCATCAAGAACGCCGTCCGCGCCGGGGTCCGCTCCATCGAGCACGGCATCCACCTGGACGACGAGGCGATCGACCTCATGCTGCGACACGGCACCTGGCTCGTCCCCACACTGATCGCCCCCGTGGCCGTGATCCGCGCGGCCGAGGCCGGCGTCCAGATCCCCGACGCCATGGTCCGCAAGGCGCGGGAGGTCACCGAGGCCCACACCGACTCCGTACGCCGGGCCGCCGAGGCGGGCGTCCGCATCGCAATGGGCACGGACAGCGGCATCGGCCCGCACGGCACCAACCTCGACGAACTGCCACTGATGGAGGCGTGCGGCATGACTCCGGGCGAGGTGCTGGCGGCCACCACGTCGTCGTCCGCCCGCCTACTGGGCTACGACGACCTGGGCACCGTAGAACCAGGTCGCAGAGCCGACCTGGTGCTCGTCGAGGGCGACGCCTACGACCTGACGGCGCTGCCTGCCAACGTGACGGAGGTATGGAAGGACGGAGTCCGGGCGGCCGTGTAGACCGACGGGGCCAGGTGTCTTCAGGGGCGCGGGGCTGGATCGATTTGCGGCTCCGCCGCGTGGGCGCGCCCAGCCCTCACTCAGCCGCAGTCACACCACGACCTAGAGCCACCCGGCAAATTCCAGCAACAACTCGGCATCCCGAGGCCGCCCCACCCGCAACGCCCGCACTCCCGACTCAACAGCCCGGAACAACGTCCACCCCCGCAACCGCTCCTGATCCACATCAAGAGACTCGGCAAGTCGCTTGATCCGCCGCCGAGTTGTGGACGCCCCCGAAGGCGTCGCGATCAGATCCTCCACCCGATCCCGCACCAACCGAGCCAGATCGAAGGCGCACTCACCCACCACCGGATCCGGCCCCACGGCCAACCACGGCACCCGATCCCCGGCCAGCACCTTGCTCTGCCGAAAAGTGCCATGCAGCAACCGCACCTCAGGCGGCGCGGCCAGTAGCTCCTCACGTGCTTCGAGAGCCGCGTTCACCAGCGGGGCCACCTCCGCGGACGCGCCCCGCATCACCTCCGCCTGCCGGCCGGTCCGCTCGCTCACGGTCTCGAAAACATGATCCGCGGGCGGCTCCACCCACAGCCGCCGCAACGCCCCCGCCGCCTCCAGCAACGCCTTCGCCTCGGGCAACGACCGCACCGACACATCCGGATGCAACCGCTCCAGCAGAAGCACCCCCTCACCGGCAGCCGCCTCAATTAGCTGTACGGCCCCCCGGCCGCCCCAGTGCGCGAGCGCGGCCCGCTCGCTCTCCGGCCGGGCCCTGCGCGGGGCCAGCTTCAGGACCGCAGGCGTTCCGTCGGCCCGCCGTACCAGCACGACCAGGCTGCTGCGCCCGCCGGGCACCTGCACCCGTTCCGTGGTCAACTCGCGTAGATCAACGGCCTGTTGGGCCACCTCGGGCAGCTTCTCCAACCAGTCGTCACCGCTCGGTGCCGTCTCACCGAGCGCCCTCACCAGACGCTGCGGCGGTTCGAAAGCCATGCGCGAGTTGTTCCCTTCGTACGGTCCTGCGGCCCGGTGCGGTGTTACGCCGTGGGTGTCGCCGAGGCCGTGGGGGTCGCGGCCCGCTCGGCGAGACCTGGGAAGGGTACGCTGCCGCCGCGCCAGCGCACCGCCCGGACCGCCGCTTCCCGCAGCGCCTCCGCGGCGATGCCGCGCACCCCGCCGGTCGACGCCCGCACCAGGTCGGAGTAGACCCCGGCGACCCGTTCCTCCAGCTCGGCGGCGAGCCGTACGGCGGCGGCCGAGTCCGGTACCGCGAACGGCAGCGCGTACGCGGCCGACGCGGCCACCGGCTTGCCGCCGAGGTCTCGTACCTCCCGGACCAGGGCGTCCCGCCGGGCCCGGTGTCCGTCGTAGGCCGCCTTGGCCTCGGTGCGCCGGCCCTCGCGGATACGGCCGCCGACCACGCCGTAGCCGTAGACCGCCGCGTGCTCGGCGGCCAGGGCCGCCTGCAGTGCGGTCAGTTCCGCGGCCTTCTCCTCGCTCACTTGGCATCCTCCGTCAGCAGATACGCGTGCCCTGCCCCGGCCGCCGCCACCGAGGCCAGCAGCCGGGCCAGCTCGCCCGGTACGTCGAGCAGCGCCTTGGCCCGCTTGTCGGCGAGGCTCCGCTCGGCCGCCGCCAGCCCGGCCAGGGCGTCGCTCGCGGTCGCGGGCACGGCGGAGGCCGAAGCCGAGGCCGACGGCTCGGCAGTGGCCGTAGAAGACGGCGTGGAACCGCTGCCCCCGAAGGCCGTCGCGTGCCGGACGACCTCCGCGCGGAGCGGGGTCAGGCGCTCCGCGAGCGTCGGGTGGGCGGCGAGTACCGCGTCGTAGTGCTGGAGCAGGGCCTCGCTGTCGGAGGCCGCACGCGCGCGTGCGCGTTCGGCGGCCGAGGGGCTGCCCGCGGTGTTCTCGGTGTCGTCGCCGTCGGTGGAGCAGCCCACCAGGAGCGCGGCTCCGGCGGCCGAGGCGAGCAGGCTCCTTCTGCGCGGTCCCGTGAGGGTGCGCGGAGGTGGGGGGAACGGCACGGCGGATCGTCCTCGGGGGGCTCGTACGAACGAAAACACGGGAAGGGCTGCGCGCCCGTGATCACGGTACCCGCGCACCGGATCCCTGCCAGTCACCGGCACCGGTCTGTCCGCAGGTGGACGGCAACACACCCCAGGACCGGATACCCTTTGAGCAGACACGCGCCCTACCCACAACAGCACACGCGGCCGAGGAGTCACCCGGATGAGCACGACCCAGAGCGAGAGGCTGCGAGTACTGCTGGAACCGCTCGTCAGCTCCCAGGGACTCGATCTCGAAGAGGTCGAAGTGGACTCGGTCGGACGCAAGCGGGTGCTGCGCGTGGTCGTCGATTCCGACACGGGTGCCGATCTGGACCAGATCGCGGATGTGAGCCGCGCGCTCTCCGCGAAGCTCGACGAGACCGACGCGATGGGCGCCGGCGAGTACACCCTCGAGGTCGGGACCCCCGGTGCCGAGCGCGAGCTCACCGAGCACCGTCACTACGTGCGCGCCACCGACCGGCTGGTGAAGTTCCAGCTGGCCGAGAGCGGTGAGCTGGTCGCCCGGATCCTCGGCGTGGACGACGACGGGATCGATGTGGAGGTGCCGGGTGTGAAGGGGCGCAAGCCCACCGCCAGGCGGCTCGCCTTCGCGGATGTCGTCAAGGCCCGCGTGCAGGTCGAGTTCAACCGTAAGAGCAAGAACGAAGAGCACGAAGAAAACACAGAGAACGCAGAGGAGGCGTAGCCGTGGACATCGACATGAGTGCCCTGCGGGGCCTGGTACGGGAGAAGGAGATCTCCTTCGACCTGCTGGTCGGAGCGATCGAGTCGGCCCTCCTCATCGCCTACCACCGCACCGAGGGAAGCCGCCGCCACGCGCGCGTGGTGCTCGACCGTGAGAACGGCCATGTGACGGTCTGGGCGAAAGAGGACCCCGAGGACCTGGAGGAGGGGGAGGAGCCGCGCGAGTTCGACGACACCCCGTCCGACTTCGGCCGGATCGCCGCCACCACCGCCAAGCAGGTCATCCTGCAGCGGCTGCGGGACGCCGAGGACGAGGTGACGTTCGGCGAGTTCGCCGGCCGTGAGGGCGACATCGTCGCCGGTGTGGTCCAGCAGGGCCGCGACCCGAAGAACGTGCTCGTCGACATCGGCAAGCTGGAGGCCATCCTGCCGGTGCAGGAGCAGGTGCCGGGCGAGGAGTACCCGCACGGGCTGCGCCTGCGGTCGTACGTCGTCCGGGTGGCGAAGGGCATGCGCGGTCCGTCCGTGACCCTGTCCCGTACGCACCCCAACCTGGTGAAGGCGCTGTTCGCCATGGAGGTGCCGGAGGTCGCCGACGGGTCGGTGGAGATCGCCGCCATCGCGCGTGAGGCCGGCCACCGCACGAAGATCGCCGTCCGCTCCACCCGCAGCGGCCTGAACGCCAAGGGCGCCTGCATCGGCCCCATGGGCGGCCGGGTGCGCGCGGTGATGGGCGAGCTGCACGGCGAGAAGATCGACATCGTCGACTGGTCGGACGACCCGGCCGAGATGGTGGCCAACGCGCTGTCCCCGGCGCGGGTCTCCAAGGTCGAGGTGGTGGACCTCGCGACCCGTTCCGCGCGCGTGACGGTGCCGGACTACCAGCTGTCGCTGGCGATCGGCAAGGAAGGGCAGAATGCCCGGCTCGCGGCCCGCCTCACGGGCTGGCGGATCGACATCCGTCCGGACACCGAACAGCCGTCCGACCAGCCAGGGGAATAGTTCTCGGCCGCCAGTGGCTTAGATCACGACAACAGCCGTTCGATTCTTGCCCCGAAGGGGTGAGGTCGGTGCGGGGAGGTAGACTTAGACGTGTCTGGCCGGACGCGAGCCCGCGCATGCCCTGAACGCACCTGTGTGGGGTGTCGGGAGCGAGCGGCCAAGAAGGAACTGCTGCGGATCGTGGCGGTCGAGGGCGAATGCGTCCCCGATCATCGCGGTACGCTGCCCGGCCGGGGCGCATATCTGCACCCCGCCCTGGTCTGTCTCGACCTGGCGGTACGCCGCCGGGCGTTCCCACGGGCGCTGCGTGCCCAGGGGACGCTCGACACAAAGGCGTTGCGTCTCCACGTCGAGCAGGCAACACCGTAAGAGCGAGTCGTACGGAACCTCCGTGCGGCCCGGTATTCCGCGAGTTGGAAGTAGGTCGAGATTGCGATGAGCACTCGATGAGCACGCGATGAGTACGCCCATGAAGTAGCGACGGTCCGGACGCACCCGGACCTAAAAGGAGCGAAGTGGCTAAGGTCCGGGTATACGAACTCGCCAAGGAGTTCGGGGTGGAGAGCAAGGTCGTCATGGCCAAGCTCCAAGAACTCGGTGAATTTGTCCGTTCGGCGTCCTCGACGATCGAGGCGCCCGTTGTACGCAAGCTGACAGACGCCCTCCAGCAGGGCAGCGGAGGCGGCAAGCCCGCCCCCGCACGCAAGGCTGCCCCGGCACGTCCGGGCGCCCCCTCTCCGGCGCAGGGTGCCCGTCCGGGCCCCGCCGCGCCGCGTCCGCCGGCCCCGAAGCCGGTCGTCGCGGACAGCGCCGCCGCGGCTCCCGCAGCCCCGGCCGCGCCCGCAGCCCCGGCCTCCACCGGTGGTCCCCGTCCGGGCCCGAGGCCCGCGCCGCGGCCCGCCCCGGTCTCGCCGGCGCCGACCGCGCCCGAGTTCACCGCGCCTCCGGCGGCTCCCGCGGCTCCGGCCGCCCCTGCCTCCACCGGCGGTTCCGCACCTCGTCCGGGCGCCCCGCGTCCGGCGAGCCAGGCGCCCCGTCCGGGCGCTGCACGTCCGGCCGGTCCCGGTCAGGGCGGTCAGGGTCGTGGCGACCGCCCCGAGCGTGGCGGCGACCGTCCCGGCGCTCCGCGTCCGGGTGGCCAGGGCGCACGCCCCGGTGCTCGTCCGGCCGGTCCCCGTCCGGGCAACAACCCCTTCACCTCCGGCGGCTCCACCGGCATGGCGCGCCCCGGCGCGCCCCGTCCCGGTGCCCCGCGTCCCGGCGGCCAGGACCGCCCGGGCGGTGCTCCCGGCGGCGCTCCGCGTCCGCAGGGTGCCGGTCAGGGTGGTCCCCGTCCCCAGGGTGCCGCGGGCGGTCCCCGTCCCGGTGCTCCGGGTGGCGCGCGTCCGACCCCGGGCGGCATGCCCCGTCCGCAGGGCGGCGCTCCGCGTCCGGGCGGTGGCCCCGGTGGCAACCGTCCGAACCCCGGCATGATGCCGCAGCGTCCCGCTGCCGGTAGCAGCCCCCGTCCCGGTGGCGGCCCCGGTGGCCGTGGTCCCGGTGCCGGCGGCGGTCGTCCGGGCGGTCCCGGCGGCGGCGGTCGTCCCGGTGGCGGCGGCGGCTTCGCCGGTCGTCCCGGTGGCGGCGGTGGCGGTTTCGCCGGTCGTCCCGCGGGTCCCGGTGGCGGTGGCGGCGGTTTCGCCGGCCGTCCGGGTGCTCCGGCGGGTGGCGGCGGTGGCCGTCCCGGCTTCGGCGGTCGTCCCGGTGGTCCGGGTGGCCGTGGTGGCACACAGGGCGCCTTCGGCCGTCCCGGTGGTCCCGCGCGTCGTGGTCGCAAGTCGAAGCGGCAGAGGCGCCAGGAGTACGAGGCCATGCAGGCCCCGTCGGTCGGCGGTGTGATGCTGCCTCGTGGCAACGGACAGTCCGTCCGTCTGTCGCGCGGTGCGTCCCTCACCGACTTCGCCGAGAAGATCAACGCCAACCCGGCGTCGCTCGTCGGCGTGATGATGAACCTCGGCGAGATGGTCACTGCCACGCAGTCCGTCTCCGACGAGACGCTGAAGCTCCTCGCGGACGAGATGAACTTCGTCCTCGAGATCGTCAGCCCCGAGGAGGAGGACCGCGAGCTGCTCGAGTCCTTCGACATCGAGTTCGGCGAGGACGAGGGTGGCGAGGAGTTCCTCGTCGCGCGTCCGCCGGTCGTGACCGTCATGGGTCACGTCGACCACGGTAAGACCCGACTCCTCGACACCATCCGCAAGACGAACGTCGTCGCGGGCGAGGCCGGCGGTATCACGCAGCACATCGGCGCGTACCAGGTCACGACCGAGGTCAACGACGAAGAGCGCAAGATCACCTTCATCGACACCCCGGGTCACGAGGCGTTCACCGCCATGCGTGCCCGTGGTGCCAAGTCGACCGACATCGCGATCCTCGTGGTGGCGGCCAACGACGGTGTGATGCCCCAGACGATCGAGGCGTTGAACCACGCCAAGGCGGCCGACGTGCCGATCGTGGTCGCGGTCAACAAGATCGACGTCGAGGGCGCCGACCCGACCAAGGTGCGCGGTCAGCTCACCGAGTTCGGTCTGGTGGCCGAGGAGTACGGCGGCGACACCATGTTCGTCGACATCTCCGCCAAGCAGGGTCTGAACATCGACCAGCTGCTCGAGGCCGTGGTCCTGACCGCGGACGCCTCGCTCGACCTGCGGGCCAACCCGGAGCAGGACGCGCAGGGCATCGCGATCGAGTCCCACCTCGACCGTGGTCGCGGCGCCGTCGCGACCGTCCTGGTCCAGCGCGGCACCCTGCGGGTCGGCGACACCATGGTGGTCGGCGACGCCTACGGCCGTGTCCGCGCGATGCTCGACGACAAGGGCGACAACGTGGAAGAGGCGGGTCCCTCGACCCCGGTCCTCGTCCTCGGACTCACCAACGTCCCGGGCGCCGGCGACAACTTCCTCGTCGTCGACGAGGACCGCACGGCACGTCAGATCGCCGAGAAGCGCGCGGCGCGCGAGCGCAACGCCAACTTCGCCCGGCGCGGAGTCCGGTTCTCCCTGGAGAACCTGGACGAGGCCCTCAAGGCCGGTCTGGTGCAGGAACTCAACCTCATCATCAAGGGCGACGCGTCCGGTTCGGTGGAGGCTCTCGAGTCCTCGCTGCTCCAGCTCGACGTCGGCGACGAGGTCGACATCCGCGTCCTGCACCGCGGCGTGGGTGCGGTCACCGAGTCGGACATCGACCTGGCGACCGGCTCCGACGCGATCGTCATCGGCTTCAACGTCCGCGCAGCGGGCCGAGCGGCGCAGATGGCGGAGCGCGAGGGCGTCGACGTCCGGTACTACTCGGTGATCTACCAGGCCATCGAGGAGATCGAGGCGGCCCTCAAGGGCATGCTCAAGCCGGAGTACGAGGAGGTCGAGCTCGGCACGGCGGAGATCCGCGAGGTCTTCAAGTCGTCCAAGCTGGGCAACATCGCCGGTGTCCTGGTCCGCTCCGGAGAGGTCAAGCGCAACACCAAGGCGCGCCTCGTCCGCGACGGCAAGGTCATCGCGGAGAGCCTCACCATCTCCGGTCTGCGTCGCTTCAAGGACGACGTCACCGAGATCCGCGAAGGGTTCGAGGGCGGTATCAACCTCGGCAACTTCAACGACATCAAGGTCGACGACGTCATCGCGACGTACGAGATGCGCGAGAAGCCTCGCGGCTGATCGTCACAGCACGCGATCGGGGCCGGTCGGCGGAGACAGAATTCCGTCGATCGGCCCCGGCCGTTGCGTGTACGGTTCCTGTATCGGCGTCCGAGACCGGCGCCCATACCCCGAACCGGCGGGACATCCGGACACACATGTATGTGGGGACTCTGTCCTTCGATCTGCTCCTCGGCGACGTCCACTCGCTGAAGGAGAAACGCTCTCTCGTCCGTCCGATCGTGGCCGAACTCCAGCGCAAGTACGCGGTGAGCGCGGCCGAGACGGGCAGTCAGGACCTGCACCGCAGGGCCGAGATCGGGCTCGCGGTGGTCTCCGGGGACACGGGACACCTCACCGACGTACTGGACCGCTGTGAACGGCTGGTGGCCGGGCGGCCCGAGGTGGAACTGCTCTCGGTTCGACGCAGGCTCCACAGCGACGAAGACTGAAGCAAGCAGCAAGACGTAGTTACTAAGGAGACGGACCAGTGGCCGACAACGCGCGTGCCAAGAGGCTGGCGGACCTCATCCGAGAGGTGGTGGCCCAGAAGCTGCAGCGCGGGATCAAGGACCCGCGGCTCGGCACTCACGTCACCATCACGGACACCCGGGTCACCGGGGACCTGCGGGAGGCGACCGTCTTCTACACCGTGTACGGGGACGACGAGGAGCGCGCGGCGGCCGCCGCCGGTCTGGAGAGCGCCAAGGGCGTGCTCCGCTCGGCCGTGGGTGCCGCGGCCGGCGTGAAGTTCACGCCGACCCTCACCTTCGTCGCGGACGCCCTGCCGGACACCGCCAAGACCATCGAGGACCTCCTCGACAAGGCCCGGCAGTCCGACCAGAAGGTGCGCGAGGTCTCGGCCGGCGCCGCCTACGCGGGCGACGCGGACCCGTACAAGAAGCCGGACGACGAGGACGACGCCGCCGAATGACCCAGAAGACCCAGACGCCCGACGGCCTTGTCATCGTGGACAAGCCGTCGGGCTTCACCTCGCACGACGTGGTCGCCAAGATGCGCGGCATCGCCCGCACCCGCCGCGTCGGGCACGCCGGCACCCTCGACCCCATGGCGACGGGCGTGCTCGTCCTCGGTGTCGAGAAGGCGACAAAGCTCCTCGGCCATCTCGCGCTGACGGAGAAGGAGTACCTGGGCACCATCCGCCTGGGCCAAAGCACCCTGACCGACGACGCCGAGGGCGAGATCACGGGGTCGGTCGACGCCTCGAAGGTCACCCGGGAGGCAGTCGACGCCGGGATCGCCAAGCTCAGCGGCGAGATCATGCAGGTCCCGTCCAAGGTCAGCGCCATCAAGATCAACGGCGTGCGCTCCTACAAACGGGCCCGCGACGGCGAGGACTTCGAGATCCCCGCCCGCCCCGTCACCATCTCCTCCTTCGCGGTCTACGACGTCCGCGACGCCGTCGCCGAGGACGGCACCCCTGTCCTCGACCTGGTCGTCTCGGTGGTCTGTTCGTCCGGCACCTACATCCGGGCGCTCGCCCGGGACCTGGGCGCCGACCTCGGCGTGGGCGGCCACCTCACCGCCCTGCGCCGCACCCGCGTAGGCCCGTACAAGCTGGACACGGCCAGGACCCTGGACCAGCTCCAGCAGGAGCTGACCGTGATGCCGATCGCCGAGGCCGCCAAGGCCGCGTTCCCGCGCTGGTCGGTGGACGAGAGGCGGGCCAAGCTGCTGCTCAACGGAGTCCGCCTGGACATGCCCGAGGAGTACGCGGGTCTCGGCGCGGTCGGCGTCTTCGACCCGGAGGGCCGCTTCCTGGCGCTCGTCGAGGAACAGAAGGGCAAGGCCAAGAGCCTCGCCGTCTTCGCCTGAGCGACACCCCCGGAGATTTCTCCGGGGGCCTCGACTCCCGCCCGTGGAGCGGCGGTCACGGGGTCCACGTTCCCGCCGCTCCACGGTCCCCCCTCGGTTCCCCCACCCCTAGGGTGTATCCAACGCTCCTCGTCTATTCACCCACCTGGGCAGGCGCTCGGAGTGAACCGAGGGAGCGGAAGGGGGCGCGTTCACCACGCGATCTGTCCCGCTGATCACGCCACGCCTACCGTCGAACACAGGGCAGGGGTACAGCGGGGAGGTTCGACCATGGTGGGACGGGGCCCGCGGCGATCCACCGGGGGCGATGCGACAGCGCCCCAAAGGGGCGCGGGGAACTGCGCGACCAGCCACGACGGCGCCGCAGATGAACGACGGCACATCGCGGCCCCGGCGGAGCGCCTCGTGGGGATCCGCGATCTGGCCGGACGCCCGCGCGGCACCGGATTCGTCGCCGACCACCACGGCACGGTGATCACCAGCCACGAGGCCGTCGACGGACTGCCCCGGCTCGTCCTGCACGCCGCCGGCGACCGCAGCTGCCTGGTGACCGCCGACGCGGTGACCCCCCTGCCCGCCCTCGACCTGGCCCTCGTCCGCACCGAGGGACTCGGCGTCGACCCGCTCCCCGTCACCGTCCGGGACCGGATCGGGACCGGCACCTACGTCCGGATCGCCGCGGGCTGCTGGCGCGAGGCCCGCGTCCTGGGCGCGACCTCCGTCACGTACACGGCCACCGACCGCTTCCATCTCCTCGACGACGCACTGGAGTTGGCGATCGGCACATCCGGCCGGGACGCGCTGCGGCTGGGCGGCGGAGCGGCCGGCGGACCGGTCCTCGACACGGTGACCGGCGCGGTGGTCGCCGTCCTCGGCACGGCGCTCCAGTCCGGACAGCGGGACACGGGCTTCGCGGTACCCCTGCGCGCGCCCGACGGCCCGCTGGCCGACCTCCTCGCCCGCAACGCGGCGACCGTGCCCGCGTACGGCGCCGACCTCAACCTGGCAGGCGTGCTGGAACTGACGGCCACCTCGGTGGGCTCGGACGGCCCGCCAGGCACCCTCGCGGGCTTCGTCGGCCGCGACCGCGAGGGCTCATACGTGCCGGATCCGGTCGAACGCCCTTCGGTGGCAAGGGAGTTCGCCCGCTTCACCACCAGCCCGGCCGCCGTACTCGCCCTCGTCGGACCCCCGGGCAGCGGTCGTACGACGGAACTCGCGGCGTTCGCCGCCCGGCGCGGCGGCGGTGCGGAACCGGCCCCCACGCTGTGGCTGCGCGGCGCCGATCTGCGCGACGGCGACGCGTCGGTGGGGGACGCGGTACGGCGGACGGTGGAGCGGGCCGCCCGCATCCTGGCCGCCTCCGTCGCCCTGCCCGGCGGCCTCGGCGACGTCGGCCCCGAGCGGCTGGCGCGGGTCGCGGCCGATGCCGGAAGGCCTTTGCTGCTCCTGCTCGACGGGCCCGAGGAGATGCCGCCCGTGCTGGCCCACCGGCTGGCCGAGTGGACCCGGGGGACGGGGGAGTGGCTGCGGGAGAGCGGGGCGCGGCTGATGGTGGGGTGCAGGGCGGAGTACTGGGAAGGGGCTGGGTTTTCAACGGAGTTGCTGTACGGAGGGGACACCTCGGAGAGTTGTGTGCGCCTGGGTGACCTGCGGGACGACGAGGCCCGCCGGGCCCGCGCGGCCTACGGCGTCCCGGAGGGCATCCTCGCCGACGCCGACGCCCGGCACCCCCTCACCCTCCGGCTGCTCTCCGAGGTTCTCGCCGCGCTGCCGACCGCCCCCGCCGCCCGAGTCCACCGCGACGACGTGTTCTCGGCCTACCTCGACCTCATGTGCCTCCGCGTCGCCGTCCGGCTCGCCGCCGAGAACGGCCTGCGCGGTACCGCCGTACGACGGCTCGCCGCCAAGGTGTCCGGGCAGGTGCACGAGGCGGCGCGGCGCAGTCTCGGGCCGGGGCAGGGGGAGTTGGGGCGGGAGGCGTTCGAGGCGGTGTTCCCGTGGGGGCCCGCACCGGCGCGGCTCGGCGGTGGTACCGGGTGGGCGTCCGCCGTCCTCACCGAGGGGCTGCTGGTGCCGGCCGGCAGCGGATACCGCTTCGCCCACGAGGAGTTGGCCGACTGGATCCAGGGCACGCACCTCGACCTCGACGAGGCCCTGCACGCTCTCGTGCACCGCCCGCACACCGAGCGGGCCGCGCATCTCCTCCCCGTCCCGCACCACCGCATCGGCCCCGTCGTACAGGCCCTGCTGCTCCTCGCCCGTGAGCACGGCACTGGTCAACTCGCGCTACGGCTGAAGGAGTTGACGCAGGCTCTCGACGCCGACCCGCACTCCTGGTGGGCCGCGCGGCTGCTCGCCGAAGTGCTGGCACGGGTGCCGGACGCGACGCCGTACAGCCGTGTACTGCGGCTGCTCGCCGACCAGTTGGTGGGGCGGCGGCATCAACAGGGCGAGGTACCGGAGGAGTTCGGGCCGGACTTCTGGACCTCGCTGGCGCTGCCGGAGGCCGAGCGGTTCGAGTTGCTGCGGCGGCTGGTGCTCGCCGACGGTGCTCCGCAGGAGGGCGGCGGGCCCCGATTCCTGGACACCGCCGCCGAGTTGCTCGCCGCCGACCCCGCCACCGTACAGCCGTTGCTGACCCGGTGGTTCGACGACGAGCGGCCGTTGCCCGCGACCCCGCACGCGACCGTGGCGACGGCCGCGCAGGCGCTGCTGCACACGCATCGGCGGCGGGCGCTGGACGATCTGACCGAGGTGCTGGTCGGCTGTGCGCACGGGCGGGCCGACGAACTCCTCGCCGTACTGGCCGAGGAGGAGCCGTCGGCCGTGTGCCGGGCCGTGGACCGGTGGGCGCACGACGAGCGGCCGGGGCGGCGGGTGGCGGCGGTGGCGTACGGGCTGCGGGCCGCCCCGCACGTACGGACCGAGGCCGACCGCGAACTCCTCCGCTACGCCGCCCAGTTCCTGCTGGCGCGGCCCGCCGACCGCTCCCTGCACGGCGGCGCGCTCGCCCTCCTCGTCCGCGATCCGCACACCCGCGCCCGCCATCTCCCGCAGGCGCTGCGGCACTTCGCGTCCGGCGACCCGCAGTTCCCGCCGAGCGCGCTGGCCGCCGCCCTCACCACCCACTCCGACCCCGTCCTCGAAGCCTTCCGGGCCCGGCTGCACGGCCCGGACGCGGGCGAGGCGGTCCGCACGCTCGCCGAGGTCACGACCCCCGCCCTCGCCCGCCGGGCCGCCGCCCTGGTCCGCGAGACCGTCGTACGGTGGCCGGAGACGGCCGCCCACCTCGGCGTCTACGTCGACCGGTGCCTCGACCACGGCCCCACCGCGCGGGCCGTCCTCCTCCCTCTGGTCACCGGCCTCCTCGACGGCGGCCCCGAACCGGTGCGGACGGTCCTCGCCGCCGTGCTCGCCGCGCCCGGCACCCCCGCCTCCCGGCCGCTGCGCCGCGAACTCCTGGAGTTCCTGCTCGCGCACGAGCACGACCCCGCCGTACTGGACGCGCTGCTGCACGCGGCGGCCCGGCGCGACGACGACGAGCTCCGCGACCTCGTCCACCGGACCGGCCGGCTGCTCGTCCGCACCCCCGCCGGAGCGACCCGATTCGACCGCGGACTCGTCGACCTCGGCCGTCAGGTGCCGGGCTTCGCCGCGCTGATGGCCCGCTGGCTGGCGGACACCCCGGAGGACTGGGCCGCGGTGGTCGGACCCAGCACCCGGCGCATGATCGAGAACCTGGCCGGGGTGGAGGTTCCCGCCTAGCGGGATTCGTACGTGCGCCCGGTCACAGCCACCATGCCGATGCGGGCCGAAAGCCCCCGGCATGGCACCCTTAGACCTGCGTAAGAGGTCAACGACACAGGTCTACATCCGGACACGGGTTCGATGAGGAGCGGTCACAGTGCAGCGCTGGCGTGGCTTGGAGGACATCCCCGAGGACTGGGGGCGCAGCGTCGTCACCATCGGTTCTTATGACGGGGTCCACCGCGGGCACCAGCTGATCATCCGGCATGCCGTGGAACGCGCCCGTGAGCTGGGCGTTCCCTCCGTCGTCGTCACCTTCGACCCGCACCCCAGCGAGGTCGTGCGCCCCGGCAGCCACCCCCCGCTGCTCGCCCCGCACCACCGCCGTGCCGAACTGATGGCCGAGCTGGGTGTCGACGCGGCGCTGATCCTGCCGTTCACCAAAGAGTTCTCAAAGCTGTCCCCGGCCGACTTCGTGGTCAAGGTCCTGGTGGACAAGCTGCACGCGAAAGCGGTCGTCGAGGGCCCCAACTTCCGCTTCGGCCACAAGGCCGCGGGCAATGTGGCCTTCCTGATCGAGCAGGGCCGGACATACGACTTCGAGGTAGAGGTGGTGGATCTTTACGTGAGCGGTGCGGCGGGCGGCGGCGAGCCCTTCTCCTCCACACTGACCAGGCGGCTGGTCGCCGAGGGCGACGTCGAGGGCGCCCGCGAGATTCTCGGTCGCCCGCACCGGGTCGAGGGTGTCGTCGTGCGCGGCGCCCAGCGCGGTCGCGAAATGGGCTTCCCGACGGCCAACGTCGAGACCCTGCCCCACACGGCGATCCCGGCGGACGGCGTCTACGCCGGTTACCTCCACGTCGAGGGCGAGGCCATGCCGGCCGCGATCTCCGTCGGCACGAACCCGCAGTTCGACGGCACCGAGCGCACGGTGGAGGCCTACGCCATCGACCGCGTCGGCCTCGACCTCTACGGCCTGCACGTCGCCGTCGACTTCCTCGCCTTCGTGCGCGGCCAGGCGAAGTTCGAGTCGCTGGAGGGTCTGCTGGAGCAGATCGCGCAGGACGTGAAGCGCTGCCGGGAGCTGATCTCGGCGGACACGGACTCCGGCGACGGCGAGTAGCTGTTTTCGTTCCTACGACTTTCTACGACGCCGAAGGGCGGCCGGTGCTTGATGGGGCACCAGCCGCCCTTCGGCGTTCGGGGTGGCGCTACTGCTGCGGGGGTGCGGACGGCGGGGGCGGGGTGCCCTCCGGCGGCTGAGCGTAGCCGGGGTGCTGCGGGTAGGGCTGCGCCTGCTGTCCCGGGTGCTGGGGGTAGGGCTGCTGGCCGTACGGCTGCTGGCCCGGCTGCTGTTGGGGCTGCTGCGGAGGGTACGGAGCCTGCTGGCCCGGAGCGGGTTGGCCCGGGTACGGCTGCTGTTGCGCCGGGTAGCCCTGCTGTCCGGGATAGCCCTGCGCTCCCGGGTAGCCCTGCTGGCCCGGCATCGGCGGGGCCAGCACCGGCGGGGGGTTGCCGTCGCTCGTCCACAGGCCGTGCATCTGCTGGTGGCGGACGAAGTCCTCGGCGACCAGGGCCGCGAGGTTGAAGTACGACTCCCGGACCTTCGGCCGCATCATGTCGAGGTCGACCTCCGCACCGGCGGCGAGATGCTCGTCGAACGGCACGACCACGACACCGCGGCAGCGCGTCTCGAAGTGGCTGACGATGTCCTCCACCTTGATCGTCTTGCCGGTCTCGCGCACCCCCGAGATGACGGTGAGCGAGCGCGAGACGAGGTCCGCGTACCCGTGCGCCGACAGCCAGTCCAGCGTCGTACTCGCGCTGCTCGCACCGTCCACGGACGGCGTCGAGATGATGATGAGCTGGTCGGCGAGGTCCAGCACACCGCGCATGGCGCTGTAGAGGAGACCCGTACCGGAGTCGGTGAGGATGATCGGGTACTGCTTGCCCAGCACGTCGATCGCGCGCCGGTAGTCCTCGTCGTTGAAGGTCGTCGAGACGGCCGGGTCGACGTCGTTGGCGATGATCTCCAGACCGGAGGGCGCCTGGGACGTGAACCGGCGGATGTCCATGTACGAGTTGAGGTACGGGATCGCCTGGACCAGGTCGCGGATGGTGGCACCGGTCTCGCGGCGCACGCGGCGGCCGAGCGTGCCGGCGTCCGGGTTGGCGTCGATCGCGAGGATCTTGTCCTGGCGTTCGGTGGCGAGGGTGGAGCCGAGCGCGGTGGTCGTCGTGGTCTTGCCGACACCGCCCTTGAGGCTGATGACCGCGATCCGGTAGCAGGACAGCACGGGGGTGCGGATCAGCTCCAACTTCCGCTGCCGCTCGGCCTCTTCCTTCTTGCCGCCCAGCTTGAACCGGGAGGGCGCGGCACCCGGCCGGCCGCTCTTCGCCTTCTGCTTCTTGTTGCTGAGCAGCCGGTCCGACGACAGCTCCACGGCCGCGGTGTAACCCAGCGGCGCGGCACCGGGGTTCACCGGCTGCCGGTGGTCGTGCTGCATGGGCTGCGGCCAGGCGGCACCGGTGCGGGGGTCGATCGGGGGCGCGGAGGGAGCCTGGGGGTGGGACTGCGGCGGCAGCGGTTGCGGCTGCGCCTGCGGGTGCGGACCGGGGTGCCGTGGGTCGCCGGACTGCGGGGGGATCTGGGGCGCGTGCGGGGGCTGCGCCGGGTCGGACCAGGACTCCGGGGCGAAGCCGGGGCGGGGGGCGTCTTGGGCGG
>NZ_BARG01000095.1 GCF_000376565.1 Streptomyces hokutonensis
GTAGCCCAGCGACGCGCTGCGGAAGTCCGGATTCCACCTGTTCAGGGTGCACCAGCCGATGAACGCCCCGTCGGAGACACGATCCACGGCCAGCCGCGCCCCGGTGCCTTCCTTTTCCATCTCTCGGCAACGGGCGATGAACTTCTCGGCACGCGCGCGTTCGGTCCACGGTGGATCGTCCCAGTAGCGCAGCACGTAGGCGTTGCTCTGCAGCGCGAACAGGTCGTTCGCGTCCGCGTCTTCGAAGGCACGCAGTCGAAGGCGAGGAGTGTGCAACGAGGGGGCGGGCAGCGGCGTATTCATGTTCCATCCCGTGATCGGTGGCCGATCAATCAGACATCCGATACGGCCCACTCGCAACGGGTTTCCTCGGCGGCCGGCAGAAGGATGTGAGGGGGCCGGTGGTGGGTTTGCCGAGCTGCTACGGTCGCGGCCTGGCGAACGGTCCCGGACGCACCCATCTACGTGATCCTGGATAACCTGTCCGCCCACAAAGGCGCCGACATCCGCCGCTGGGCGAAGAAGCACAAGGTCGAGTTGTGCTTCACCCCGACTCACGCCTCGTGGGCGAACCCGATCGAGGCGCACTTCGGGCCGCTGAGGCAGTTGACCATCGCCAACTCGAACCACGCCAACCACACCGTGCAGACCCGGGCCCTGCACGCCTACCTGCGGTGGCGAAACGCCAACGCCCGCCATCGCGACGTCCTGACCGCCGAACGCAGGGATCGCGCCCGCATCCGCAGTGGGAAGGGCATCCGCTGGGGCGGACGCCCGCTCAAAGCCGCAGCCTGACCCAACTCAGCGAGCCGATGCGGTCACAGCACCTGGCGGACATCGACAGCGCCGCCCGTGGCATCGACACTCCAGTGCACGCCGTGCTGGACGAGGAACTCCAGGAAGTCGGCGGGTGGGTAGACCTGGGCCGGGGCGAGGACACCAGGCTTGGCGCCGTCGGCAACGAGCCGGCGCGCGCTTTCGACCGCGATGACTGCTGTGCTCCCCTGCATGTCGGTGCCCTGGACGATGCCGCGAGCGTGCCGGCCGTCCTCGCTGGTCGCCTCGACCACGATGATCCAACGCGCAGTGCGGCGGCTGTCCACGGGCGGTCCTTCGGGAACGCTGTCGACGAGCGCGGGGGTGATGTCGGCGAATGCGGTCGCCAGTTCCGCACGGACCACACCCTCGACCGTGCGCGCCGCGACGTGGTGGGGAACCGTGACCACCGCCGGAAGAGGGAACTTCACCACCGGCACCGCGTCGGAGTCGTCGGGAAAAGTGAGTGCCGTGCGCCGTGCGGCGATATCGGGATGCCAGCGGCCGTCTTCGTAGCCGAGGCCGCCGCCGGTGAACGTGTCGATGTTCTCCAGCGCCGACCGGAGAGTGCCGCGGGACGGCATCGCGCCACTGCGGACCAGCTCCAGGCCGATGACGAGTTCCCGTACAGGACGGACACGTTCGGCGACGAGGTGAGCGAGTAGGTCGCTGGGCAGGCCGTCGTCGTTGGTGCCCGGGACCACTGTCACCCCGGCCGCCTCGGCCGGCGCGGCGAAGGCGCTGAAGATCCGATCGAGGTGGCGCTGTTCACCAGCGATGTCGACGTAATGACACCTGGCGGCGATGGCGGCCCGCACGACCGCTTCGCCGGACAGAACGAATGGCCCCGCGCAGTTGATGACCGCGGCGCAGTCCTGGAAGGCACGGACGAGTGCGGCGTGGTCCCCGGACGCGGCGCGCCGTATTGCGGCGCCGTCGACTGCGGCGAGTCCAGCTCGGGCGGCTGCCTCGCCGAGGCGTTCGACGTTCCGGCCGACCAGCACCGTCTCGATGCCCCGCCGGACCAACTCGGCGACGACGAGCTTGCCGGTGTAACCACCGGCGCCGTATACCGCGATCCGCATGTCCGATGTCCTTTCGACGACCTCCGAAGGCAGCGTATGGCTCTTGGACGAGACGGTTAATTCGTCAACGTCTCCTCTGCATACGTGATCGTCTCGGGCACCGAGGATCCGAATACGCTGGCCGAATGGACCTGCTCAGTGACGTGATCGCCGCCATGCGCATGGGGCGGCCGCACTATGCGTGCAGCGAGCGGCACGCGCCGTGGGCGGTACGCCACCGGCCCTTCGCTGGTGCTGGCTTCCACCTCGTCCTGGAGGGGAAGAGCTGGCTGATCCCTCCGGACGGCGAACCGATCGAACTCCAGGCCGGAGATGTTGCCTTCCTCCCCCACGGCAGTGCCCACTCCGTGGCCGGTGATCCCGCCGTTCAGTTGGCTGGCCTCCTCTCCGCGCCGCTCGCCGATCCCTTCCAAGACGATCACTCCGACGGCGCCGGGGCGGGGTCCCGGACCGTGATGCTCTGCGGCGCCTACCTCATGGACCGGGCCCGGCCCCACCCACTACTACGGGAGTTCCCGGAGTTCGTTCACCTGCCGGCCCGCCTCGGACAGCACTCGTCACTGCGCGGAGCCACCGAACTCCTCGCGACCGAACTGGCAGAGCCCCGTCTCGGAAGTGACGCCCTGCTGCCCGCACTGCTCGACGCCCTGTTGCTGTACGTCATGCGAGCCTGGCTCGATGAGCGGCCCCGGCACGATGCAACCACCGGCTGGACCGCGGCCCTGCACGACCCGGCCATCCACGCCGCACTCCAAGGCATTCACGGCGCCCCGCATCGGCCGTGGACGGTGGAAGAGCTGGGAGCACTGGCGGGGCTGTCCCGAGCGGCGTTCGCGCGGCGGTTCACGACCTTGGTGGGTCAGCCACCGCTGTCGTACCTGACCTGGTGGCGCATGACCACCGCAGCCCGGCTCCTCCGCAACTCCGATGCTCCGCTGAAGACCGTGGCCAGCCGGATCGGATACACATCCGAGTTCGCGTTCAGCACGGCCTTCAAGCGGGAGCACGGTCTGACCCCCGGGGCCTACCGCCGCCAGACGACATCCACAGATCCTGATACCACGGACGCCGACCGCCGCGTCACCGGATCCGGCGAACGTATGCGGTCAGAGCAGTAGCGTCGGATGCCTGGACGATGGGCGAACCACCCCATGACTGCTCAGGGGTGGGCCCAGCTGACGGGGATCGCTCTGGAATACGCCAAGGGGGCGTCGAACACTGACGTCGTGCGGTAGTTCAGGATGATTCCGACCGCTATGACCTGTCGGCGGGTCGTTGCCTGCGGGACCGACGAGAAGGCCTGGCTCACGCACATCGGCCGGCAGAACCGTGCACTCCGGAGAAAGTTTCGGAAGGGGTCACGCACAGGTCGAAGCGGCAAGGGCGCATGGCGCACAGGTCGATCACGTCGACGTCGAGACGATTCGGACTGACCTCGATCGCCAAGCGGATGTACAGCCGGAGCCCACTTCGCGTTCGTCAACCGACAGCGAGCGGCCATCGGGCCCGAAGGCGGCGCCAGTTGTCCCTGTGTCCTCGACAAGCCGCCACCTCTCCGCCATCAACGCCGGACGAAGTCCTCTCGCGGCACGTTCATGGCAAGTAGCAGGCGTACTGCCGAGAGAAGACGACACGCTCTCCAGCACGAGCTGCGGCACATGCGCGCCCAGGGCAGCGGCGCCATCGTCAACTGCTCCTCCCTCGGGGGCCTGGTGGGCCTTCCCGGCCGCGCCTCCTACCACGCCTCCAAGCACGGCGTTATCGGCCTGACCACCAGCGCGGCCCTCGAATACGCCCCGCGCGGCGTCCGGATCAACGCCGTCTGCCCCGGCACCATCGACACCCTGATAGTCAGCGACATGATCGCCAAGGGGGACCTCGACCGCGCCGAGGCCGAGGCCAACCAGCCCATCAACCGGCTCGGCACCGCCGAGGAGATCGCACAGGCCGTCCTGTGGCTGTGCAGCGCCGGAGCGAGCTTCGTCGTCGGCGTCGCCCTGCCCGTCGACGGCGGTTACGTCGCCCGATGATGGGGAGAGGGGGGAGCCGCCGTCACGCAACGTACGGCGGCCCCCGTGCAGCTCGGTCGCTTCCGTCTCCGCATGGAGCGCCCCGGGAGAGGGTCCCCGCCTCCTCGCCGATAACGGGGGACGCCGGTGGGGGCCTTCATAGTCGCGAGCCGATCGGGCAAGCCGACAACCTGCTGGCTCAACACGCTGCGCAGCGGGCCGGGGAGGTGGGGTCAGTCGGTCGTGAAGCCCACCAGCATCTCGGCGGGGTAGCGGCTGCCGGCCGAGCCGTGCGGCAGGATCTCGGCGATGTGGGCGAGGTCGGCGTCGGTGAGGTCGACCTCGGCGGCGCCGGCGTTCTCCTCCAGGCGAAGGGCGCTGCGCGTGCCGGGGATCGGGACGACGTCCTGGCCCTGGTGGAGCAGCCAGGCCAGCGCGAGTTGGGCGGTGGTGACGCCCTTGGTGGTGGCGAACTCCTTGAGCTGCTCGGTGGCGCGCAGGTTGTAGACGTAGTTCTCGCCCTGCCAGCGCTCGTCCCAACTGCGCATGTCGTCGGCGGGGTACTGGTCGGCGGGCTTGACCGTGCCGGTCAGGAAGCCGCGGCCGAGCGGGGAGTAGGGCACCAGCCCGATGCCGAGTTCCCGCAGGACCGGCAGGATCTTCTCCTCCACCTCCCGCTCGAAGAGCGAGTACTCGTACTGAAGTGCCGTGACGGGCGTGACCGCGTGGGCGCGGCGGATGTACTGGGGGCCGACGTTGCTCAGGCCGAAGTACTTCACCTTGCCCTCCGCGATCAGTTGGCCGACGACACCGGCGACCTCCTCCGCGGGCACCTCGGGGTCGGAGATGTGCTGGTAGAAGAGGTCGATCCGGTCGGTCTGCAGGTAACGCAGGCTGTTCTCGGCGACCTTGCGGATGTTCTCGGGACGGCTGTCGAAACCGGACCCGACAGGCTCGGCGGTCACGTCGAAGCCGAACTTGGTGGCCAGGACCACCTCGTCGCGGAAGTCCCGCACCGCCGTGCCGAGCAGGATCTCGTTGCTGCCGGTGCCGAGGCCGTACAGCTCGGCGGTGTCGAAGAAGTCGATGCCCAGTTCATGGGCGCGGCGGATGGTCGCGATGCCTTCGTCGTCGTTCGAGGCGCCGTAGGCCATGGTCATTCCCATGGTGCCCAGGCCGAGTGCGGAGACGCGCAGGCCCTGCGAGCCCAGAATCCGGTGCTGCATGAGTTCACTTCCTCGGTTGCTCGCCCGTCGGTCCTGCCACCCACAGCGGCCAGTACCGAACTGTTCGGTACTGAGCCTAGCCGCGGGGGAGGCGAACGCCAAACCGAATAGTTCCGTCGCTTATCGTGGGGTCATGCCTCGCTCCCTCGATCACGGCCGGACCACCGGACCCACAGGTGCTTCCGACGGCGGCGAGAGCACGCGCGAGCGGATCATCGCCGCCGCGATGGAGGAGTTCGCGCTTCATGGCATCGCCGGCGCCCGGGTGGACCGCATCGCCAAACTCGCCAGGACCAGCAAGGACCGCGTCTACACCTACTTCCGCGGCAAGGAAGCGCTCTACGCGCACATCAGTGAACGTGAGCTGGCCGTCATCGCGGAGGCCACCCAGATGGACCCGACAGACCTTCCCGGCTACGCGGGCCGCTTGTTCGACTACTTCGTCGCCCGCCCCGACCACCATCGCCTGATCAGCTGGGGCCGCCTCGAACTGTCGGGTCCCCGGACCGTCGCCGACGACCCCACGCGGGCGACCATCAGCCGCAAACTGGAGCAACTGCGCCGCGCCCAGGAGGCCGGACAGCTGGATTCCGCCTGGGACCCGGTCGACATCCTCGCGCTGGTCAATCAGATTGCCATGACGTGGGCGTCGCAGCCCGAATTCACCGAGGCCGCGGCCGAACACGCCAGAGATCCCTCCCTCACCGCCCGCCGAGCCGCCGTGGTGGCCGCCGTCGCGAGCCTTTTCCCTCGCGCGGACTGACTCGTCGAACCTGTCGATTGCCGTCCCGCGTGGTCAGGGCGCGCCCTACCGGGAGCCGGCCGGGGCCCCACCGGTCGGCCGTCGACGAGGAGCCGCTGATGCTGGATCTCGCCAACGGCCGACTGGCAGGAGGCGCCTTGGGCGCTTCGCCAGGAGCTGTTGCCCGGCGCCTCGTCGCCCCAGGAGCTGTCCCCATGGCCGTACCGACCGGACTTTCGGAGAGCGCCTGGCCAGACAAGCGCCCCGTGAGCTCTCGCCCACGGCGGCGCTCCGAGGACACTCAGCTTCGGCCGGCGGTGATACGGGCGTTGACCTGCCGCATCCAGTCCCGGTCTGTGTGCCACATGGGGTGGTGTGGGGCCGCGTTGGAGGTGAGGACGACGCCGAGGAAGCCGGCCGCGAGGCAGCGGTCGACGACGAACTCCGCGATGTCCTTGCCGACGGCGTCCTCCTCGAAGCGGGTCAGGAGCGGGGTGTAGCCGACCACGCCTTCACCGAGGACCGCGGGGATGCCGCGCAGGTGGGCGAACTCGGCGACGGAGTCCACCCATTGAGCCAAGGTCTCCCGCATGGCCTGCCGGTGTGCCGGATAGTTCTCGTAGAGCCACAGGTCCCAGCGGTCGGGGTCCACCCAGTCGTGCGCGTAGAACAGTTCGCGCGGTATCCCGGTGGCGGCCAGTCGCCAGGGTTCGTCCGGCAGGTAGTCGGCGAAAGCGGGCGCCTCAGGGCGCAGCATGGCGGCCAGTTCGGGAGTGGGCCAGTTGGTCGTCTCGGGTGCTGCTTCCGTGCCGTGCCCGAGCCCGACCACTTCGTACAGGGCGCCGAGCACGCCGTAGACGTAGAAGTGGAAGTGCGCGATCTGTGCCTGCTCGGGCAGGTCGTCGAGTTCACCGGGCCAGGGCTCGCCCAGGGAGTAGGTCACGGGGACGGCGGGGTGGCGAGCCTGCAACAGCTTCACCGCGCGTTCGAGGGGGCCGCGCAACCGGGCGTAGTGGCCGGGGGTGCCGTCGGGCGGCACGAGGGAGCAGTTGTCGACCTCGTTGTGGACTTCGACGTAGGCGACCCGGTCGGCCAGACCGCGCTCGTCGAGGAAGTCCAGCAGGCCGGCGAGGGCTTCGGCCACGGCCTCGGCGCGGTCCGGGCCGGGGACGGCGGCCAGGGCACGGTGCCAGGCGTCGGTGTCGGCGAAGCTGGGGGACTGCTGGTACTCCCACGAGGACACGATGACCTTGCAGTCGTGGCGGGCGGCGGCCTCGAACAGCTCGACGAGCCTTCGGCGGCCGTCCAGCGGGTAGCCGCCGCGGACGTTGTACCAGCGAGTGCGCTGGCCGAACTGCTGACCCAGGCCGCGGACTTGGAGGCTCTCCGGGGCGGGGACGCGTCCGGAGAACAGCAGGAAGGGCATGGCGCAGATCCGCACGGTGTTGAAGCCGCGCTCCACCGCCTCGGCGAAGGCGCGGTCGAGGTCGGCGAAGGGCTCGCCGGGTCCTGCCTGCGTGTACCAGCTGAAGTCCCACAAGGTGATGGCCAGTCGGTCCGTGGCTGCGGGCGTGGTGGGTTGCTGCGGTGCGGTCATGGGGTCACCCCTCGTTCGCGTGCGGTGGGACGCCTTCGGCGGCTCGACGGCGTCACGCTGGCTCAATTCATTATTTACGAAATAACTTTGGGCTCGAACCCTGAACTCCATACCCAAGGGGAACTCGCTCCCATGAACCCGGTGGATCGCAGTGACACCTCGCTGGCCGCAATGCCTTCTTCGGCGACGGTGAACTCGGCCCCGCCGCGAAGGGCGGCGCCAGAACCGCCACTGGGCCTCGGACGCCACCCGACCGGCACCGACTCCCTCGGGGTGGTCCGGTCTTTTCGCCGAGGGCGGCCGGAGGACGCCAGGCATTTCCACCAGGCGGGCCGCTGACCTCGACGTGTCACGGCCAACCGTGCACGAGGCCCCTGTGATGGCCTATGGCGACTTGGCGACCATGGTGACGGGTTCCGTGAAGTCGTTTCGATCGCGGGGATCGGCCGAGCGCTCGTGCCCGGGGCAGGCTCAGTTGAGTTCGATCAGGCCGAGTCGGACGGCCTCTGTGACCGTGCCGGCGCGGTTCTCGGTACCGAGCTTGCGGTAGATGCGGACGAGGTGGGTCTTGATCGTTGCCTCGGCCAGGTGGAGCGTGCCGGCGATCGTACGGTTGGTGTGGCCGTGAGCCAGGAGCCGGACGACCTCGATCTCCCGCGCGCTCAGTACTGGAACGGAGTCGGAGGCCGACCCGGCGAACTGTGCTGCGGCTTCCGGTGCCAGCGTCATGCCGCCGGCCGCCGCGGCGCGTACGGCGCGGAACAGTTCCTCGGGAGGGCCCGCCTTGAGGACGTAGCCACGCGCGCCGGCCTCCACGGCTCGTAGGACATCGACCTGGTGGCCGTGGCTGGTGAGTACGACGACCCGGGCAGCGGTGGAGGTGGCCAGGATCCGGCGGGTCGCCTCGATGCCGTCGATGACGCTGCCCGTCGCGCCGGTGTCCGACAGCCGGAGGTCCATCAGCACCACATCGGGACGCAGATCAGCTACCTGATTCACCGCGTCGATGCCGTCGCCGGTCTCGCCGATTACGGCGAAGCCGGGCTCGCTCTCAAGCAGAGCACGCAGACCGGCTCGTACGACGGTGTGGTCGTCCACGATCAGAATCCGCAGCGCGGGACCGGGACTCTCGCTCATCGGGTGCCCACGGGAACGCGGTCCTCGGCCCGCAGAGCCGCGTGCACGCGGGTGCCCTGTCCGGGTTCGCTGTCGATGTGGAGGGTGCCTTCGAGCACGGCCAGTCGGTCACGCGCCGCGGCCAGTCCGAATCCGCGTCCGCTGCCGGTCAGCAGTGGGGCCGTCATGTCGAATCCCACTCCGTCGTCCAGGACCTCGACGGCGGCCGTCGTCCTGTCCCCGTAAGTCAGGGTGACGTGTACGTGCCGGGCTCGCGCGTGTTCGCAGGCGTTGGCCAGGGCTCCCTGGGTGACTCGCAGCAGGGCCACGGCCTGATCCGTGCGCAGCGAGCAGGGCTCGTGCTCGGTGCGGAAGGTGATCTGGGGCGCCCCGGCGGCGGAGCCGGTTCGGGCGCACAGGTCGCGCAGTGCCGCCTCCAGGCCGTCCCGCGCGAGCAGGGGTGGGGTGAGGTCGTCGATGATGCCGCGCGTCTGCGCGAGATGCTCGCCGAGAGCTCCGGTCACCGCCCGCACCTGCCGCCGGGCGACGTCCGGCCGGCGGTCCCAGGCCCGTTCGGCGGCCTGGAGCAGCATGCGGCTGCCCGAGAGTTCCTGGGCGAGGGTGTCGTGCAAGTCCCGTGCGATGCGGGCGCGCTCGGCGAGTCGCCCGGCTTCTTGCTGTTGCCGCGCCAACTCGCCCCTCGTGGCGGCGAGTTCGCGGGTAAGTCGCTGCTGGGCACGGTAGAGGAACACGGTCGCCCACAGAGCGGCGACCGGTGGTGCCAGCACATCGGGATCGAATCCGTCGGCGGCCCGCAGCAGGGACGCGACCAGCAGCGCCGTGAGGATGCCGAGCCCCGTGGCCCGTGCCGCGCGGGTGGGCATGCGCAGTGCCAGGACGGCGAGTGGTACGGCCAGCCACGCGTAGCCGAGGGTGAGTTGGGCGGGGAGGTTCCAGGCCACCCAGGACCACAGCAGCAGGAGAAGGCCGAGCCAGGCCGGCTGGGCCCAGGAGCCCAGCCGGTCCCACCGAGCCAGTCCGGCCGCGTACAGCAGGGCCAGCGCGGCCGTGGGCGGCGCGATGCGCCAGCACAGCTCGTGGTTCAGCTCGAAGAGCCGCACCAGGGTGCCGACGACGGCGACCAGGAACACCAGGTGCGGGAGATACCGTGCGGAGGCGGAGGGCCGGCGTACGGCGAGAGGGGCGACGGGCACGGCTGCGGCTCCCTGGGGCGGGCCGGGCGGAGGCGACAACAGGGCCAGAAGTGTAAGCCGTGACCTGTTTGAACGCTGTAAACGCCCAGGTGGGGCCGTGCCCGTGCTGATGTCAGCTCCCCGGGTGCAGACCGAGCCAGCCCGGCGAAGGGTCGCCCTTGACCTCGCCGAAGTAGAGGGAGAACGTCTGCCGCAACCGTTCGGCCGCGGCGCGGTCCTCCATGAACCGGGGGAAGCCGTCGACATGGGCGTTGGGGAACTCCCACACCGGCTTCAGGCCGGCGTTCGGCGTGACGTCCGTACGCACCGACCAGCCGTTGAAGCTGGCCATCTGGCGCTCCTGCGAGAGCACCCAGTTCAGGTACAGCTTCGCGGCGGCCGGGTGCGCCGCCTTCTTCAGGATCGCGGCCCGCTGCCCCCAGGCCATGAAGGGGTGGTCGCCGGCCGGTACGACCCACTTCACGGTGGTCGACGTGGAGACCGCGCTGCCCGCGCCGCCCACTCCGATGGTCTTCCCCCCGCCGCTGACCGCCGCACCCGGGGTGTTCGTACCCCGGGCGAACTGGGGCTGCTGCGCGGCGAACTGCGCCACCCAGTCCCAGCCGTACTTCTGCTGGTAGAGGGAGTAGAGGTACAGCACCGCGTCGTCGTCGTTCGGGTACGAGGAGGCGATGGCGCCCTTCCACCGTTCGTCGAGCAGGTCCAGCGGTGTCTTGGGAGCGTTCGCCCCGGCGGCCTGGATGTCGTACATGAAGCTGAAGGCGATCACGAAGAGCGCCGTCCACGCCCCGTCCGGGTCCTTGAAGCCCTTGTGGACCTTGGAGAAGCCGGCGGGCTTGTAGCGCAGCAGCTTGCCCTCCTGCTTCCAGCGGGTGAAGTCCTGGAGCGTCTGCAACTGGACGACGTCGGGGACCAGGGTGTCCGTCGCGAGCTGGTTGTCCACGCGGACGTCGTGGTACTTGCTGTAGTCCACGGACACCGTCAGCGGGACCTTCGGGAAGCGCGCTGCCCAGGCGGCCCGTACCCCCGCTGCCTGGCCGTCGACGTCCCCGCCCTGGTAGAGGACGAGCTTGCCGCCCTCGGCGATGGCCGCCTCGTAGAGCTCGTCGAGGGAGCGGGTCTCCTCGCGAACACCGGTGAGCGAGGCGCCGACGGGGGTGGCCGCCTGCGCATTGGTCGCGACGGCAGCGGCGGCGCCGCCGAGGGCGACACCGGCTCCGGTGGTGAGCAGCCGGCGCCTGCTGAAGTTCCTGGGCATCGTGGGGGTCCTCCTGCTGGATCCACCGCCACGTTCTGTAGGCGGCGGCGCGCCCATCATGCCGATGAACTGCGCTGTTCCGCGTCGGCCAAAGGCTGTCACCGGATTCAATCGTTCGGTTGAACGGTCTTCGTCGGCACCGGCGGTGGAGGTACCTCGGGGGCGAGCAGGTTCTTTGGCCGACCTGCGTGTTGGGGTCCGGGACGTGGTTGATGGCGGGCGCTCGCCACCAAGCCGGCAGGCTCGAAGCTGCGCGTTCGATCGTGGTCGCGCCGTGATCCAGGCAGACCGGACATCCCGCTGTCTCGGCAAGCCGTGGACGGAACGAGCAAGCAAGGTTTTGGTCAGGCGCGACACACGGTGACGGTGGCGGATCACGAACCGGAACTTCGGCCACTTCACTGCTCGTCAGCAACTGCCTGATCAGGTACCACGTTAAGAAGGCGCCTGCTCAGGCCACTGGTGTCGGAGATGCCGGACCGCCGCCACGCCACGGTCACGTTCGCGAACTGGGGTCTGCCATCGGTCGCGCCCGCCAGGCGGACTGAGGCGTCGGAGGTGTCGCGCTGGACCCTGATCATCAATCGACGTCGACTCCGTAGGCGCGGGCAAGGCCGTTGAGGCCGTCTGCCCAGCCCTGGCCGATGGCGCGTAGTTTCCAGGTGGGGCGGCCGGTCACCGGGTTCGGCATGCCGGTGACGCCGTTGGCGTCGCCCCTGGCATGTGCATCCCCCTATGCGTTGTCTCCGTTGGCGGGTGTCTTCCCTGAGTCGGAGATCCCTACACGCCTCCGGGGTGCGACCGGGCAGTGCCGGTGGACACGGTGGTTTCAGTTGCTCAGACGCTGACCGATGCGGGCTCACATGCCGGGCTGGCAGGTGCAATAAGGAGCCCGTGGTGTCCGGGTTCCGTACCGGGGCCGCCGTTTGATTCGGCGCCGAGCGCGCCCAGCGGGGGGCCTCGCGAATGTAGACGGTCTTGGTGCTTCGGAGGGCTGGTTCGCTGGTGGTACGCGAGCCACACATAGAGGGAGGCCGACTATCGCGCGGGGCGTGTGCCGCGGGTCTGCGGCCGTGTTGCGGTGAGCCCGTTCTCCACGGTGGTGAGGAGCGCGAGGGCCGCGGCGAGGTTGCCGGTGTCGTGGCCGGCGGCGGCGGAGACGGCGGTGGCCCACTCCCGCCGGACGAGGGTGTAGTTGGCGCGTCCGAGTTCGGTGAGGTGGACGGTCACCCCGCGCCCGTCGCCGGGGCTGGCGTGTCGCTCCACGAGGCCCTTCTGTTCGAGTCCGCGCAGTACAGCGGAGAGGTTGGTGCGCTGCAGCCCGGTGGCGGCGGCGATGTGGCTGGGCATGGCGGTGGGGTCGTGCTGCAGGTGGCGCATCACCATGCCCTCGGACGGTGACAGGGGGATGGCCTGCTCGTCGGTGTAGCCGCGGAACTGGATCTCCCGGCTGATGATCAGTACGAGGTCGGCCAGGTCGGCCCACCGTCGATCGTCGGCAGGTGCGGTCGATCCGGCCGGTGCCGTCGTCGAGCCGGTTTGGTGCGTTTCGTCGTGCATCACATCTCCCCGAGTGCGGGTTGCCGGGAACTGATTATGACCCCATACTCGTGATGGCTTCATAGTTATGAGGTCATAACTTCTTTGGAGTGTCATGACAACAACCACTTCCTCCCGGCGCGCCGGGACTGCGACGGCTTCTCCCCGGGGCATGGCCCGGGCGGGCAGGCTGCACCCGATCGGGGTCTTCATCCTGCTGGCCGGCGCGTTCCTGCCGATCATGGACTTCTTCATCACCAACGTGGCCCTGCCCAGCATCGACGCCTCCCTGCACGCCTCGGCGTCGTCGCTGGAGCTGGTGATCGCCGGGTACGGCGTCGCGTACGCGACCCTGCTCGTCCTCGGTGGACGGCTGGGCGACCGCTACGGCCGCCGCCGGATCTTCCTCGGCGCCCTGGTGGGCTTCGTGCTGGCCTCCCTGGCCTGCGGAATCGCCCCGGGCGTGGGCGCGCTGATCGCCGCCCGCATCATTCAGGGCGCCACCGCCGCCCTCCTCATCCCGCAGGTGCTGGCGACCTTCCACCACGTCCTCGAAGGAGAGCGCAAGACCCGTGCCGTGGCCCTGTACGGAGCGACCTCCGGAATTGCCGCCGTGGTCGGGCAGTTGGTGGGCGGACTGCTGGTCAGCGCCGACGTCGCCGGCACCTCCTGGCGCCCGATCTTCCTGGTCAACGTGCCCATCGGCATGGTCGTGCTGGTGGTGGCGGCACGGATCGTGCCCAGCACCCGCTCGCCCCACCCGGTCGGCATCGACCTGCCCGGCACCGTGTTGTTCGCCGCCACCCTGACCGCCCTGCTCGTCCCGCTGACCGAGGGGCACTCCCTGGGCTGGCCGTGGTGGACCTGGATGATGCTCGCCGTCGCGGTGATCCTCGGCGCCGCCACCTACGTCGTGGAGAAGCGCACCGAGCGGCGCGGCGAGGTTCCGTTGCTGCCGCCCTCCCTGCTGCGCCTGCCGTCGATGTCCCGCGGGCTGGCCATGGTGTTCGCCTTCAGTATCGGATTCGGCGCGTTCATGTTCGTCTTCGCCCTCACCGTCCAGAACGGCCTGCACGCCGACGCCCTGCACAGCGGTCTGGCGATCCTGCCGATGGCCCTGCTGTTCCTCGCCGGCTCCCTGCTCGCACCCCGCATTCTCATACGATTCGGCCGGGCCGCCCTCTCTGTCGGTGCGGTCGTTCAGCTCGCCGGACTGGCCTCCCTGGTGACGGTCCTGCTTGCCAACTGGCCGCACGTCAGCCTGTGGGCCATGGCCCTGCCACTCGCGCTGGTCGGTGCTGGACAGTCGATGCTGTTCGCCGGCCTGTTCCGCAGTGTGCTCGCCGACGTCCCCACCCATCTCGGCGGCATCGGCAGCGGCGCGCTGATCACCCTTCAGCAGAGCGGCCTCGCCCTCGGTGTGGCCGCCCTCGGCACCCTCTACCTGACCCTGGCCCCGCACAACATCGCCCACGCGTTCGCCGGCGTCGAGTACGTGCAGATGGGCATCGTCGCCCTGCTCGCCGTCGGTGTGGCCGCACTGCCGCGCTTGACCAGGGCCGCCTCGGACACCGCCCCAGTCGCTGGCGCCTGAAAATACTCCACGGAGGCCGCTGCCACGGCCTCCGATGAGCGCGTCGGTGGATGGACCGGTCCGGCACCCGCGTTTGGCATGGAGCGATCCGCGGACTGGACGCAGCGGACAGCCCACTGCACAGGCGGGACACCCTCGTTGAGGAAACCGCTCAGACTGTGGTCCCACGTCGGCTGCCCGGTCGACTCTCCCGGCGGCGAGGTCGCCGAGATCAGTCCCGAGGCCCGGCTCGCCGCGGCCGGCGACTTCCTGCGCTGCGAGTCCGCGAGCGACGTCGGGACGACCCGCCCTTTCTCGAGGTGCTTCTCCTGGAGGGTGGCGCTAACGGCAGACGTTATGGGCATGCTCGGGGCCGGGACGTCGTGTGTACGCTCACCGCCGGGTGCTCGCTCTCCACCTACCACTCCTGATGCCGGCGTCGTCCGCGCATTCGGACGACGATCACCGTCCAGCACTCAGGAGCAGTCATGACGTGGAGTCTTTCGGGCAACTACCTGGTTGGTTGCTCATGTGCATTGGTCTGCGGGTGCGCGGTCGACGCGATGCCGCACGACCCTCAAGGACGCGAGGAATGCCTCGGGTGCGCCGCCTTCCACGTGTCCGAGGGGCACTTGGACGAGGTGGACCTGTCCGGCGTGGACTTCGCCCTGTACAACCAGTTCCCCTCCCATCTGACTGCGGGCAACTGGAAGGTGATCTGTACACCTTCTGTAGGCGCGCCTACGCTTGAAGAAGAAGGGGCTCACAGGGGCTGAAGTGTCGGCCCGTTGAGTGAGTCGGCGAGAAGCCCCGGCTCAGCGTCAACGGGAAGACGCAGCTCGAATTCGAGCCGCTGCGCGGGCCCGACGGGGGACCGACGACGGTGAAGAACGCGATGTTCGGGTTCGCGCCCGAGTTCACCATCGGCACCACCAGCGGCAGTTCGCAGGCGTTCGGCCTGACTTTTGAGCCGTCCTACGGCGAAGCATCCGAGTACGCGTTCTCCAGCGAACAACTCGAAGGCGCGCCCACCGGGCGGTAGGAGGACGCGAATCCTTCTCCCGCGTAGGCGGGAGCTTCGCTGTGCCATTCCGCACGTCGAGCATCGGCCGCTTCACCTGCTGTCGTGTCACAGAGCGGGCGGCGGCCCCGGCTCAGAGCGCCGGACCCAGCATTCGGTCCATCGACGGGCTGGACATCTGCAGGCCGGGCAGCAGCCAGTCCTGGAACGGGGCGAGCACGGCCAGCACGAGGAAGGCGATGCCGACCGCCCAGCTGAGCCAGGGGCCGCCGCGCCACAGCTTCTCCAGGAAGATCACGGCCGCCAGTCCCGCCATCGCGGCCACGTTCATCACTCCGAGCGGGATCAGGACGAGCATCAGGCCCCAGCAGCAGCCGACTCAGTAGAGCCCGTGGTGTGCGCCCACGCGCAGGTCCTTCGCCCACGGCCGGAAGCGGGCGTAGCGCAGCAGCTGGAACATCGGGCTGCGGCAGTGCCGCAGGCAGACCCGTTTCAGGGGCCCGAACTGCTGTACTCCCGCGAGCAGGAACGCGCCCGCGCCGATCCAACGGCCCGCGTCTGGGTGGCTGTTGACCAGGTGCCCGCTCGCGGCCAGGGCGGCGTACACGAGCACTCCGAATCCGGCCCAGGCCAGTAGATAGCCGCCGATGAACTCCGTGATGCGCAGTGCGCGGACGCGGCCCGCAGTGCTGCGGTTGATCGCCTGGACCCAGGTCAGGGCGACGGGGGCCAGCGACGGCAGCATCATCGCCGCCATCATGATCACCCACAGGAGCAGAAGAGCGGGAGGGCCAGGCCCATGGTGCCCGGCTCCATCCCCATGTCGCGGGCCTGGGCGGTGGTGAGCACCCAGGCCAGAGCGGCGATCAGCACCAGGAACAGCCAGCCGAGGGCGAGATCGCGCCTCGGCAACAGGACCCCCGGCCGAGTGGACACTGGCGGGGCGACAGGGAGATGGGGCATGGCGTGCCTCCCGTGGAAGCCCGCCGCTCCGGTGGCCGCGACGGGCACTCCGAAGACACCTCCAGCACATCACAGAATCAGAGGGCTCAAAAGCGCAGGGGGCGGGAGCCCTGCTTGCCACCGGTGTCTGCCTGGTGCGTCGAAGGCCGCGAGGGACGGCGATGACGGGCGTCCGGGGCGGCCCCGACGAGGTGCGGATGCGGCGGCCGGGTTCCGGCGTGATGGTGGAAACAGGGATGCCCGCAGCCGGTTCCGCAGGAGTCGCCACCGCAAGGGAGAGCGCCATGGATCCAGCCCTCGACCCGGCCGAACTGGCCGCTGCCGCCGCGCCTGACGGGCTCGGAAGGTATCTGGCCGGGTTGCCCATGCTTCCCATGCACCACCAGCACGGCCCGGCCAAGACCGTCCGCACGACGGAGTATGAGGGGCATCGGATCGTGGTCACCACCACCTACGAGGTCACCGTGGACGAGGAGCCGGTCAAGGCCGACCTCCAGGTGGACGACAACGGCACGCTGTACTGCCACGGCCTGCCCAACTACCAGTTCGTCTCGGCACTGGACACCGTCCGGGCGCTGATCGCCAACTACCCCGACCGCTTCCGGGGAGGTGCCTGAGATGCCCGTGGTCCGCAAGAGCATCGTGACCGACCAGGCCTCGCGAGACGACTACGTTCGTGGCGTCGGCCTGCTGAAGCAGGAGGCGAGCCAGTTCACCACCGCCGACTTCAACATCCCGGGCCCGACCGCTGTGGTGCACACCTACGACCTGTTCGTGATCTGGCACGGCCTGACGATGATGACCCCCATCCCACCGGGCGGAAACGCGCTCGCGCGGAACGCGGCTCACCGCGGGCCGATCTTCCTGCCGTGGCACAGGGTGATGCTGGCCGTCCTGGAGGCCAACCTCCAACGGGTGCTCGGCAGAGCCGGCTTCGCGCTGCCCTACTGGGACTGGTCGGCCGACGGGGACCTGGGCTCGCCGACGGGCGCCCCGATCTGGACACCCGCATACCTGGGCGGGCAGGGCACCCCGGTCGCCGACGGCCCCTTCGCGTTCGACCCGGCCGATCCGACCAGCTTCACGGTCCGCATTGAGAGTGACCTCAACGGGATGCTCGCCCAGACCGAACGGGGCCTGAACCGGAACTTCGCCCGGACATTCCCGGTCGGCTGGCCGACCCTGCCGACGAGTTCGGACGTGAAGAGCGCCCTCGCCTTCACACCGCTCGGCGGCAATCCGGTGGACCGGTACGACACACTCTCCTTCAACTCCTCCTCGCAGGGCTTCCGCAACCGACTCGAAGGCTTCATACCGCGCACGCCGACCCAGCCGGTCCATCTCCACAACCAGGTCCATCTGTGGATCGGCGGCGACATGGCACCCGCCACCTCACCCAACGACCCGGTGTTCTTCCTGCACCACTGCAACGTGGA
The DNA here is from genome assembly GCF_000376565.1 of Streptomyces hokutonensis. GTDB lineage: Bacteria > Actinomycetota > Actinomycetes > Streptomycetales > Streptomycetaceae > Streptomyces > Streptomyces hokutonensis. Next base: position 17,596 of record NZ_BARG01000095.1, read on the forward strand.
CCGGATCTGGGAGGGCTGGATGAACCGCTACGGCCGTCTCTACGCCCCCGACATGACAGCCCCCGCAGCCACCTACAAGGGCGAGCGCATCGACGACCCGATCGTCTCCCCGCTCGGCGCGGGCGCTACGCCCCGAGGGGTTCTGGACATCTCCGCAATCTACGCGTACGACGTACTGCCCTGACCCCACAGGTGAGCCGTCCGGGGGCGGCTCCACCGGTGAAGTCGGGGCGTTGATCCGCGCTCTCGGAGGAGGTCGGCCACGGCCTTCATCTCCGACTGCCGGGCGTCGAGCATGTCGCGCGGGTGTGACGAAGACTGCTGGTCGGGCGACGTTCGTGACCTGCGCTGATGCCAACCAGCTCCAGCGGCCGGAGGCACAGAACCAGAGAGACAATTGGCACTTTGGTACAGCGCAGGTCACGGTACCTGCGGCGCCGCGCCTCCGACATCGTTGTCGAAAACGCGGCCTGCCAGGGGCGCGGACCTACGGGATGCAGCACACCCCGAGGGGGCACCCGACGCCGGGGAACACAGGCGGCCTACGGCGTGTAGCGGGCGTCACTGCCGTACAACTCCCTGGTGAACGCGGAGACATCGGCGCTGCGGTCGGCGCCGTCGAGGTTGTAGGTCAGATAGACGCCGTATCCCTCACTGACCGTGCGGGCGGCGAGGGCGGCGGCCGTACTCTGCGAGGTCCCGCCGATCTGGACGGCCGCCGGCGACAGCTTCGACTTGGGCAGTGCGATGCCGGGAACCTGCCAGGAGCCGTAGTACGGGTTCCAGGCGTAGTCGAACTTGGACGAGACGTCGACGCCGCCGTAGGACAGGCGCGACGCGGACGGTCCGATGTTGTAGAGGCTGATGATCTTGCCCGGCATGCTGGCGCGCAGTGCCGACACCAGGTACACGAACGAGCTGGCGTTGGGCTGGGTGGTGCCGTTGTTGCCGTAGTCGGCGTACTCGTCGTCGAAGTCGATGCCGTCGAGGCCGTACTTGGTCACGGTGTCCGACAGCTGCTTCGCGAACGTGGAAGCCGTCTGCTGGGACGGGAAGTTGGCGAAGCCCGAGCCCTGGTGGTTGCCGAGCACCGAGAGGACGACCTTGATGCCCTTCTGCTGCAACGGCCGTATCTGCGTGGCGGCGTTGTCGAGAACGCGCTGCACGTTCGGGTTGAAGTACAGGGTCCCCGCCTTCGTGCCCGCGTCGTAGTTGATGTTCGCCGCGAAGATCACGGCGACGTCGAAGACGTTGGCGCCGCCGTTGGAGAGGGTGTACTTGCCGACGTTCAGCATGCTGTTGTTGTTCACCTCGACGTACGCGACCGAGGTCGGTCCCTGTTTCGCGGGAGTGGGGGCCGCTGCCGCGCCGGTCGTGGCGGTCGCGCCTAAGGCGAGGGCCGTCATGGCCGAGAGCGCGAGCGCGGCCGTCCGTATTCTGCTCCGCACCGGAGTGAACATCGTTGATCGGTCTCCCATCGCATGGAGCGGCGCCCGCCCTGTTCGCGAGCGCCGAGTGAGCCCCCCGGATCTTTCCGTTCCCGTGACCGAATCACCAGAACCATGCGGGAACTCTTCACGGCTCTCGCGCACGCACGTCGCACCGTAACCCTGGTCCCCAGCACGGGAGTTACGGGAACGCCGCGCTGCCGCGCCGGCCCAGGCCGGCGACCCACAGAACCGGTGGGGATCGGCATTGACACGATCGACCAGGAAGACCCCGGTGCCGATCCAGTGCCCCGCGCTCGGGTGCTCGTCCACCAGGGCCCCGGTCCCAGCGAGGAGCCCGTAAGCGACCAGGCCAGCAGGTACCCGTCTACGAGCGGGGGTACGAGCCGCACCGCCCCTGCCGTACACCACAGGAACCGTCTCATCGCACGAGCCGAGGTGGGGCCACTTCGCCCCGTCACCGCCCCTCAATGCGCCCACGCGACCCACCAACTGGGGCCGCTCGAAGCCAACATGTCGGGGCCGATGAACCAACGTCATAGCCACCACAGAGGGGAGCCGCACGCCTGACCGGGTCAGGGAGGTCTCGCGGTCGGAGACGTCGCACACCGCGCGACTGGCGGTCGCTTCGCCGTCAAACACGTTTCGACGACCGTCGAAAGCTTGGTGCCCCTCATTCGGCGACACCTAAGTTGAGGCGTCCTGCGATCCACCTCCGAGCAGCAATCCTTGGCACGCTTCATAAGGGGGTACCAGTGCAAAGCAGATTGTCAAAGATCAGGGCGATGTTCGCGGTTGCCGTGGCCACTCTGGCGCTGACCTTCGGCGCCGGCGTCGCATCAGCCGGTGCTGAAGGCGCCACCAGTCCCTACGTCTCCCAGGCCAAGCAGGCGGGACTCACCGCCTCTCAGACTTCGGCACTCCAGAACGAAGTGGACCGGTATCTCGCCCAGACAGGCGGAAAGCAGGTGGCCGCCAACGTGATCGACCTGGGCGACAAGAGCCTGATGTTCGTGGCTGTCCCTGGCGAAGCTCACCCCCGCGACATGACCAAGGGGGCACTGGTCGACCACTGCGGCGCGTCTGTCTCCTACGGATACTTCTGCGCCTACAGCGGCATCAACTTCACGGGCTCGTCGATCCCCATGTACAGCTGCGCCCGCTACAGGATCCCGTGGACGGCTGACGGGTCGTGGATCAACAACCAAACCACGGGTACCGTTGCCAACTTCCTGGACGACAGTGGCGTCTCGCGCTGGCACGACGAAGGTGCCCTCAGCTGGGACGACGACGCGCCCTGGTACTGGGTCCACTGGGTGAAGAACTGCTGAGTGGCGTCAACGGCCCTCCGAATAGGGGCGCACCTGCACATCGGACATGGCCCCTCTTTCGCCCTGCGCAGTGCCAGTGAGGCAGGCGAGGGAGGCCCGTGACCGGGGTTCGTCCGGCTCGACAGCCTGGTTCGGAGTCGCGTCGGACGTCCCCGGTTCGGGCAGAGGGGCAGCCGAGCAAGAGATCAACGAGGACGTCTGCACAGGTTCTCAGCGCCCCAGGCGGATCACCCTCGCCCTGAAGTTGTTCGGCCTCGTGCCCGGGTGCCGTACCAGCCGGGTGAACATCAAGTGCCCGTCGACCTCGAACCGGAGCACGCCGCCGCGCCGTCGCGGCACCGCCGGGAGGTGGCAGGGGATGATGCCTTCCGGTCCACGAGGCCCTGCGTGATGTCCTCTACGGCCCCGCCGGCCGCCGGCAGGCCAAGGACGACTGATCACTACTAGTCAGGCGGGCTGTGCCGCCATCCCACCCCGGGGTCGGGCGAACGGTCAAGGTCGGCGTGTTGCGGTCACCAGCAGTGTGCCCGTGGTGCGCGGCCCCCGGACGGCAGTATGTCCACGCTGATCCCGGTGAATCCGGCCTCGTCCAAGACCTTCACCCAGACGTGCTCCTGGAGCACCCACCGGTTCATCGTGGTTGCTTCCCCTCGGGAGTCCTTGCCGGTACAGAGGCGGCCACGACATCGGGCTGCGCGGGAGCGCCGTCTCCGTAGTGCGCAAGGGGGGGGAGAGAACGCCAGCTGTCCGCCCGGCCTGAGAGCGGTGACCGCCACCGGCAGCAACTCACGGGGGTCGGTGAAGTCGAGCGCGCCGAAGACGCTGTAGAGCACGTCGTATGCGCCGGGTGTCGCCTTCAGATGCGACGCGGCGTCGCACGACACGATGCGCAGCCGTGGTGCGAGGTGGCCGAACAGGCCGGAAGCGATCTCGTACTGCCCCGGCGAGACCTTCGGTACGGACACGCCTGCGGAGATCGTCGCCGACGTAGTGGCCCGGATCCTGTCAACTCCCGGCCCCTGTGACGGGCGCATCCTCTTCTTCCTTTTCTTCCTTATATACGTGTATGCGACGCCGTACCCTGCCCCTGCAGGCGCGGCCTTGGCCGCTACCGCTAGGAGAACGCCTCGGAGCCGCACTCGCCCGAGATGACGGTTGGCGACATCCTCGACCTGCTGTCCACCTGTGACCGCGACACACCCGTCCGTCTTGCCATCAACCCATTCTTCCCCATGGTTCACCGTCTGGGCGGCGTGGAGAAGGCGGTGGACGAGCACGGCCGGCCGATGGTCTACATCGCCGAGTCTCTGGAGGCCGAGCAGTTCCTCCCGCTGCCGCCCGCAGTGGCCGTCGCTCTGACCTGGGAGGATCCGGTCGAGGCGCCCCCGCGCCGTCGCGGCGCGACCGGGCCGAACGCCGACCAGTGATTCACCCCGGAACCCATGGAGGCGCCCCTGCATCCGTACCACCTCATCGATCCTGGTCACCCCACCTCGCCGGACTCGGTGTACTGGGGCACCTCGCGCCACCTGGCCGGTGATGACGGCGTTCTCGCCGAGTGAATCGGCGACACCCTAGGAGGAGTACTGGCTGATGCCCACTTCCGGGGGTGGACAGTGGTTGTCCTCGAGCCAAGCGTCGGGGGGCCGTGGGCCCGATGAGCCTGCTGGTACTGCCTGTCGGGAGTGTCCCGAAGGCGCTTATCCGACGCCTTTGCTTCATCGGGTGATGGGGATCTTTGATTCCCCGCACCCTGTGCTGAGGATGGCCCCGGAGTTGCTCGCCTTGATTCCTCAGGTGTGCAAGTGCTGATCTGCGGGTGGATGCCGAACTTGAGGGCTGGTTCTTGGTCGGGTGGCTGGGTGGGCACGGGGGCTGGGACGGGGCGTTCTGGGGTGGGTGGGGCCTCTTTCATGGGCGGGAGCAGGTGGTGTGGGAGCGGGTTCAGGGTTCGATGGCGAGGTGTTCGATGAGGTCGTCGCGGAGCGTGAACCGATAGTGGAGATCGATGGTGCCGCCGGGGAAGTTGCCTTCGAGGTGGTGTGTGGCGATGTAGTGGGCGGTGTCGGTCTGTTGGGCGTTCGTGAGGTGGATGGTGTAGGTGAATTCGGTGGCGGATCGGTCCAGCCACCGCTTGATCGCGGTGCTGCCCTGGTAGGTGTTGCCGTCGTCGATCACTGTGGCGTCGTCGGTGAACGTTGTGACCGCGGTGGCGGTGTCGTGGGCGCGGTGCGCTGCGAGGTAGCGGGTGATCACCTCGGGCAGGTCGGCCGGGGCGATGGTCCGGGGCTGGTTGTCGTGCATGACGCTCCTGATGGTGGTGGCGGGTTCAGACGGTGGGGGTGGTGCCGCCGTCGATGACGTGTTCGGCGCCGACGATGGCCGAGGCGCGGTCGGAGACGAGGAAGGCGACGAGTTCGGCGACCTCCTCGGGCCGGTTGGGGCGGCCGAGCGGGATGCCTCCCAGGGAGTCCATGAGCTGGCCCAGCGCCGCTTCCTGGCTGATGCCGGCGTCGTGGGCGATCCGGGCGACGAGATTGTCGGCGGCCGAGGTCTGGACGAAGCCGGGCGAGACGGTGTTGACGCGGACGCCGTGCGGGGCGACCTGGTTGGCCAGGCCCTTGCTGTAGGTGGTCAGGGCGGCCTTGGCGGCGGCGTAGGCCAGGGTGCCGTTCCACAGTGGCATGCGGCGCTGGATCGAGGTGACGTGCACGACCGCGCCCCTGCCCGTGGCGATCATGTGCGGAAGGAGCGCGCGGTCCAGGCGGACGGCGGCCAGCAGGTTCGTGTTCAGCTCCCTGGCCCAGTCGTCCTCGCCGAGCGCGGCGAATCCTCCTGCCGGTGCCTCGGAGCCGCCGAGCGTGTTGACCAGGATGTCGACGCCTCCCACGCGGGCGTCCACCTCGGAGGCGACGTGGGCGGCGCCCTGGGCGGTGGACAGGTCGGCGGTGATGAACGTCTTCTCCTCGACGTCGTCGGGGCGGCTGCGGGCGGTGACCAGCACGGTCGCGCCGGCCTCGGTGAGGCGTCGGGCGATCGCGGCTCCGGTGCCCTTGGTGCCGCCGGTGACCAGAGCGCGTCGGCCTTCGAGGGATTCGCTGATGGATGGGGTCACGTTGTGCTCCGTACCCGGGTGCGGGCGCGTAGGGCACCGCTCCCTTCTCGACTGCTAAAATAGAAGCTACTAACTTCGACTTTAGCAGTAACTGAGGGGATGGTCGCCGTGGCAAGCCGGATCAGGCTGGAGGACCGGGAGTGCCCGCTGTCCACGACGGTGGAACACGTCGGCGAGTGGTGGACACTGCTGATCCTCCACGACGCCTTCGACGGCTACACCCGCTTCGACCAGTTCCAGGAGAGCCTGGGCATCTCCTCCAGCATGCTCACCACCCGGCTGAAGACTCTGGTCGCGGACGGACTGCTGGAGCGCCGGCCCTACCAGACCAGCCCCGTACGGCACGAGTACGTACTCACCGAACTCGGGCGCTCGCTGCGCCCGGTGATCGTCGCCCTGGCCGCATGGGGCAACTCCCGCCTCGCACCGTCGGAACGCAGCATGATCCTCGTCGACGCGCACACCGGCGAGGAGGTCGAGCCCGTGGTCGTCGACGCCAGAACCGGCCGCCGACTCGACGACAGCGCCGCCTACGTCTTCACTGCGGGCCCCGCGGCCAGCGACGCGATGCGCAGCCGCTACGCGGCACGGCCGACCATTCCCGCGGAAGAGGCGTAAGTCCGCCCGGAGGAGCCTCGTACAGCCTTGGGCAGGGCCGCTGGCACGGCTGCACCTGACCAGCCTCGCGGCACCTGCTTGTCGCCGGCGTGATACCGGCCAACCCTCCCGGGTCGTTGAGAACTGGATCAGGTGAGGCGGGGAGAAATACCGGTCGTTTCCAAGCCCGACGACATCTCCGCCGTCGGGGGCGCCATGGACCTCGCCACCGGGGCCAAGGACGTCTACGTGATGATGACGCTCGGGTGAGCCCAAGCTCGTGCCGCGCTGCACCTACCCACTCACCGGCGTCGGCTGCGTCAGTCACGTCTATACGGACCACGGCGTCTTCGACGTCGGCCCCGACGGCGTACGGATCCGGGAGACGTACGGCATCGGCGCCGACGAACTCGCGGAACGACTCGGCATCACGCTGCCTCGTAGCCCGCGACACAGTCCTCCTGAAAGAGCCGTGGCCCAAGGGGGGCTTTCTGCTAGCGGTTCTGAAGTGTCCGCCCGACGCGGTACGGCGAACAGGTCACAGGCGTTGTCGCGCCTCGCGCCGCCGACGCTGTTCGGCCGGGTCCGCGACCGGGGCCGCGAGCAAGAGCCTTTGTGTGTAGGGGTGTTCGGGGGCCGTGGTGACCTGGCCCGCCGTCCCGGTCTCGACGATGTCCCCGCGGTGGATCACGCTCACGCGGTGACTGACGTGCCTGATGACCGCCAGATCGTGCGAGATGAACAGGTACGCGACGCCGGTGCGGCGCTGGATGTCGACGAGCAGGTCGAGGACGCGGGCCTGGGTGGTGAGGTCGAGTGCGGAGACGGGTTCGTCGCAGACGATGAGCCGGGGGGCGGGTGCGAGGGCGCGGGCTATCGCCACGCGCTGCCGCTGGCCGCCGCTGAACTCCCGTGGCAGTCGCTGCGACGCGTCCTTCGGCAGCCCCACCTGGTCGAGCAGCTCCGCCACCCGGCGCCGGGCCTCACTCGTCCCGCTGCCCTGCACGATGAGCGGTTCGCCGAGGATGTCACCGATGGTGAGGGCCGGGTTGAGGGAGGAGTACGGGTCCTGGAAGACGACCTGGATGTCCCGGGCCAGGGCACGGCGCTCCGCGCGCCCGGCGCGGGTGATGTCGTTGCCCTGGAAGCGGACCGTGCCGCCGCTGGGCGCGACCAGGCCGAGCACGGCCCGGCCGATGGTCGTCTTCCCGGAGCCCGACTCGCCGACGACGCCGAGGGTCTCGCTCTGCCCCACGGTGAGCGACACGCCGTGGAGGACCTCGTGGGAGCGGGCTCTGAAGCCCCGCCCCGGGTAGGTGACGCGCAGATCGCTCACCTCCAGCAGTGTGGTCATCGCTTCTCCGTTTCGAGCGCGCCCGCCGGGGTGGCCGGCGGGTCGGTGCGCAGCGTGGTCTCGTCGAGGATGGAGTCGAGGAGCGTGCGCGTGTAGGGGTGCCGGGGTGTCGCGAACAGTTCTTCCGTCGTGCCGGTTTCGACGACCGTTCCCTCCCGCATCACGGCCACGCGGTCGCAGATGTCGGCGACCACACCGAAGTTGTGCGTCACGAGCAGTACGGCCATGTTCAGTTCCCTGCGCAGGTCGCGCAGCAGGTCGAGGATCTCCGCCTGGACGGTGACGTCGAGGGCGGTGGTCGGTTCGTCGGCGATGAGCAGCAGGGGCCGGCTGGCGACGGCGCCCGCGATGAGGACGCGTTGAGCCATGCCGCCGGAGATCTGGTGCGGATAGGAGCGGAAGGTGCGTTCGGGTTCGGGGATGCCGACCCGGGCCAGGAGTGCCAGGACCCGGTCGCGGGCCTCGCCCCTCGACATGGGCGTCGCCGCGCGCACGCCCTCGACGAGCTGTGCGCCGACCGTGCAGGACGGGTCCAGGTTGGACATCGGTTCCTGGGGGACGTAGGCGATGGACGTTCCCCGTACCGCCCGCAGTTCGCGTTCGCTCAGGCCGAGCAGTTCGCGGCCGTCGAGGCGGATCGAGCCGCGGGTAACCACCGCCTCCGCGGGCAGTACGCCGAGTGCGGCGAACGCGGTCTGGGTCTTGCCGGAGCCGGATTCGCCGACCAGGCCGAGGGTCTCCCCGGCCGCCACGCTCAGGGTGACGCCGCTGACGACCTCCTTCAGTTCGCCGGTCGGTGTCGGGTAGGCGATCGCCAGGTCGTCGACGGTGAGCAGCCCGGAGACGGTGCCCTCTGTGGCGGGCGCCCGGTACGTGGTGGCGGTGACGATCCGGGCCGGCTTCGGGCGCCCGCCCTCCAGGGCGTCCCGCAGCGCGTTGCCGAGGAGCACGAGCGAGGCGGTGATGATCCCGAGGGCGAGGCTCGGCCACAGGAACTGCAGGGGCTCCTCGTACAGGTTGGTGAATCCGTCGGAGATCATCGCGCCGAAGCTGGGCACCGTGTTCGAGCCGACGCCGAGGAAGGCCAGGCCCGACTGGACGGCGATGGACGACCCGGCCAGGAACGCGGTGGCGATGATCACCGGCCCGCGCACCACGGTGAGGACATGCCGGCGCAGGATGCGCCGGTCGGGGAGTCCGGAGACCCGGGCGGCGTCCACGTACAGCTCGTTCTTCACGCCGAGGACGAGATTGCGTACGAGCCGGTAGATGCCCGGGGAGAGCAGCACGCCGAAGACGACCATGGTGGCCTTGTAGTCGCCCTTGGTCACCGGCATCAGCACGATGAGCAGGAGCAGCCCGGGGAACGTCATGATCAGGCTGAACACCCACTCGGCGACTCCGCGCACGCGCCGCCCGAAGTACCCGCCGACCAGCCCGGACGTGATCCCGATCGCGAGGGCGATGCTCGTGCCGATGAGCGCCGAGACCACGCTCGTGTTGATCGAGAACAGGAGCCTGGCGAAGATGTCGCGGCCGCTCTTGTCGCCGCCGAGCAGATAGCCGTGGTCGCCGGCGCCGGCGTTGACCGCGTCCAGGTTCGCCTCGTTGGCACCGTGGGAGGTGAGGACGGGGGCCAGCAGCCCGAGCAGGACGATGACGGCGAGCAGGCTCGCGCTGACGACGGCCTGGGGGTCGGCGGTCAGGCGTCGCAGGGTGGAGCGGCGCCGCGTGTCCGCATGGGGTGTGGTCAACTGACGATCCTCGCCTTCGGGTTGAGCCATCCGTTGAGGAGATCGACGACGAGGTTGACGGCCACGACGAGCAGCACACCGAAGAGGCTGATGCCCATGATGATCGGCACGTCGCCCTGCAAGGAGGCGTTGAACGCGTACTGACCGAAGCCCGGCAGGGCGAAGATCTGCTCGATGATCAGGGCCCCGCCGAGCATCTGGATGAACTCCAGGGACAGGACCGTGAGGGCCGGTCCTGCGGCGTTGCGCAGGGCGTGCCGCAGCACGATGGAGCGGGTGGGGATGCCCCGGGTGCGCAGGGTGCGGACGTAGTCCTTGCGCAGTTCGCCGATCATGGCGCCGCGGATCTGCGAGGTCAGACTGGCGACCCCGCCCATCATCAGGGCGACCACGGGAATGGCGATGGAACTCGCCCAGCGGGCCGGGCTCTCGCTGAAGTCCGTGTATCCGGTGGCCGGGAACACGTGCAGCTTGACGGCGAACACATAGACCAGCGCGATGGCGACGAGCAGGCTCGGGACGAGGTAGCCGGTCATCGCGGCGCCCTGCGCGAACCGGTCGACGGCGCCGCCGCGTGCGGCGGCGGCCACCCCCAGGGCGACGCTGATGACCGAGGTGGCCAGGAGCGCGACGACGACGATCGACAGGGTGACGCCGAGCCGGGCGGTGATCGCGGAGCGGACCGGTTCGCTGGTGAAGTACGAGGCGCCGAGATCTCCGCGGATCGCGTGTGAGAGCCAGTCGCCGTACTGCACGGCCAAGGGTCGGTCGAGGCCCATCTGCGCCTTCTGGGCGGCGATCTGGCCCGGGCTGGCGCCGTTACCGAGGACACTGCTCGCCACGTCGTCGAAGGACGTGCTGAGCAGCAGGAAGGTGATCATGGTCACCAGGACCGCGAGCACGAGGCCCGCGGTCAGGCGACGCAGTACATAGACCGTCATGGGTGGCCGCTCACCCTCCGGACCGCGACGAGTCGGCGACGCCGAACTGCCGGACGGTGGACATCGTGGAGGAGCCGTCGCCGAGGTAGGTGATGCCCTTCTTGGTGGCCCAGTCGCTGCCCAGGTAGAAGACGGGCGCCAGCCACGCGTTGTCGACGCCGAACTTGTTGATCTCCCGGTAGATTCCGCCGGCCTTGGCCGGGTCGAGTTCCCGGGCGGCCTGGCCGAGGAGCTCGGTCAGCTTCGGGTCGGTGGAGCGGAAGACGTTGCGGAAGCCGGTCGGGGTGTAGAAGCTGCGGGTCATGACCGCGTCGGAGGCGAGGCCCTCCACGAGCAGGAACATGGGGTACTTGCCGGACGCGACGGCGGTGGTGGTCTGCTGGGCCGGCACCGGTTCCCAGGTCACCTTGATGCCGATGTCGGCGAGCGCCTGGGTGAACAGCGGCTCGAAGGACTTGGTGAAGACGAGGCTCGGCATGGTGACCTTGAAACCGTTCGGGTAACCGGCCTCGGCGAGCAGTTTCTTGGCCCCGGCGACGTCGTAGGGATACAGCTGGTTGAGCGCCTCGTCGTAGGCCTTGCTCTTCGGGTTGAACAGCTGGTCGGTGGCCTTGCCGGAGCCGCGCAGCACCTGCGTGACCATCTTCTGCCGGTCGAAGGCCATGTTGATGGCCTTGCGGACGCGCAGATCGCCGAGCGGCTTCAGCTTGGTGCCCGCACGGTCGGCCAGGACCAGGAAGGCGCCCGCGGTCGCCTGCACATGCGTGATCCGGAAGCCGGCCGCCTTGAGTGCGGGCAGCTGGGAGACGTCGGCGGTGCCGGCGTTGGTCTCGCCCGCCTTGAGGGCGTTGGCGGACGCGGTCGGGTCGGTGATCACCCGGATCTTGACCGTCTTGAAGGGGTACGCCTTCTTGTTCCAGTAGTCGTCGCGCCGGTTGAGGACGTACACCGAGCCGTTGACCGTGGTCTTCGGGTCCAGGGTGTACGGCCCCGAGCCGACCGGGTTCAGGGCGGTGCTCTTGTTCGCCATCGTCTTCGGGTCGCCGATCACACCGGGCGACGTCGACAGCGCGGCGAGCAGTGAGGCGTCGGGCTGCTTGAGGTTGATGACGACCGTCGAGGCGTCGGGGGCCTCGACCGAAGCGACGGACGCCAACGACAGCTGGCTCTGCCCCGGCGTCGAGCGGATCCGCTCCAGGGTGGCCTTCACCGCGTTCGCGTCCACCGGGTCGCCCGAGCTGAACTTCATGCCCGGGCGGATCTTCAGGGTCAGCGTGCGGCCGTCCTTCGAGTACGACCAGCTCTGCGCGGCGCCGGGGTGGAGTTCGCCCTTGTTGTCCTGGAGAAGGAGTGTGTCGAAGATCGAGTCCCAGACGTAGGTCTGCTGGCCCTCGACGAGCTGGGCGGGGTCGAACGAGTTGGGTGTGCCGAGGATGGACAGCGCGAGGGTCCGGTCGGCGCCGGAGTCCGACGCGGAGGTCGGGGTGCTGCTGTCGCACGCCGAGGTGGCCGTCGCCAGCAGGGCGACGGCGGCGACGGCGGCCAGTGCCTGGGAGCGCTGTCGCGGCCGTGGCCCGGGCCGGGAAGGCGAGAAGCGGATGCGCATGGGTGGATTCCTTCGTCCTGGAACCTGGAGAGCCGAGGCCTTCGTCGGTGTGTCGGTAGGCCGGTGCGGTCATGCACGGGTGCACGAGTGGGGCGACACACGCGTGGGGGTGTGCGGCGGAGCCCTGAGTGACGTCGGCATGCGGTGGTGAACAGGGCCCGCTGCGCCGGTCGTTGCTCCGCCGGCGCACCCTGTCACGCGAACAGTTACCACGTGGTCGAATTTCATTCGGAAGGTAAGCCCCGGCGGGAAGCGCGGGAAGAGTGGGGACCGCGTTCGTAATCAGAGCGTTATCCGGCGGGAACTCGCCGCGTCCCGCCTCTTGCGCTCGGGGCCGCCGCCGCCCACACTCCGAGCAGACCGCGAAATGTTAAGGCTTGGAAGGTTTTTGGAATGGTGATGCGGGATGCGGGAAGAGGAAGCGCACTGTGACCCCGGCCAAGGCCCGCGGCCCGTACACCAAGACCCCGGCGAGACGGGCGGAGATCGTCCGGGCGGCGCGCGAGAGCTTCGCGGAACACGGGTTCACGAAGGCTTCGCTGCGGGACATCGCCGAGCGGGCCGGCATCACCCACGCCGGGCTGCTGCACCACTTCCGCACCAAGGACGACCTGCTCGCCGCCGTGCTCGCCGAACGCGACACCGAGGAACGGCGGTACGCCGAGTCGAAGGTCCCGGACATGGACCATCTGGCGCCGTACCTCGGCGACATGTTGCGCCACCACCAGAAGGCCCCCGAGCTGATGCGGCTGTGGATCGAGCTCGCGGCGGCCGCCTCACGTCCGGAGCATCCCGCACACGGCTACTTCGTGCGGCGCTACGCCTGGGGAAGCGATCAGTTCGCGCGGGGCATGCGCGGCAAGGCCGACCGCGGAGAACTGCACGAGGCGCTCGCCCCTGAACACGCCGCCACCCTGCTCCAAGCCGTGCTCAACGGCCTGCAGTTGCAATGGCTGCTCGACCAGGATCTCGACATCGTCGGCCCGGTCCGGGCCTTCATGAGGATGACCTTCCCGCAGGCCGCACCACCGGAGGACGCAGAATGAGACGTGGCACTCTCGCCGTCCAGCTGTACAGCGTGATCGACGCCCTGGAGGCCGACCGCCCCGGCACGCTCGCGCGCCTGGCCGCGCTCGGCTTCCGTCACGTCGAGCCGTTCGCGCTCGGCCTGTGGAACACGCCTCCCGATGAACTGGCCGCCACCGCACGTGCGTTGCGCGCGGACCTGGACGAGGCCGGTCTCGGTGTCGGCTCGGTGCACATCGCCGTCTCGGCCGACGGCCAGGCAGCCGCGGTCGAGGTCTGCCGCATCCTCGGCACGGACACCGCTTTCGTGCCGATTCCGTGGCTCGTCGACGGTTTCGACGAGCGGTCCCTGGAGAGCCACGACGGGGTGCGCGCCTTCGCCGGCCGTCTCAACGAGGCGGCACGGGAGCTGGCAGGGGCGGGGATCCGGCTCGGTTACCACAACCACCACTTCGAGTGGGCCCGGCTGCCGGGCGGCGCCCACGCCTTCGACGTGCTGTGGGATCTGCTCGACCCCGAGGTCCTCGCCGAGGTCGACGTCTACTGGGCCGCCGTGGCCGGCCAGGACCCGGCCGAGGTCCTGAAACGTCTCGGAGAGCGCGCCGTGGCCGCCCACGTCAAGGACGGCCCCGCCACATTGGACACCGCGCAGACGCCCATCGGCACCGGTGACATCGACATTCCGGCCGCGTTGCGCGCCGGGACCCATCTGCGCTGGCACATCACGGAGATCGACCGCACCGAAGCCGACCGCTTCGAACTTCTCGCGGCCAACCGGCAAACGCTCCTGGCAGGCGGCCTGACCGTCCCCTGACATCGTCGACCGCTTCGAGAGGCGTAGGCCTGTGCCGGACTACCGGTTCGCGGCAGTCCAGGGTGGTGGCGATGCGCGAGGCTCCGCCGGACGCCACGTCCTGAAGGGTTGCCGTCCTCGGGGACTGCCCGCCGCTCGGCTCAACTCGTCTTCCCCACGCGGCGGGTGGCGCTGAAGTTGCCGCAACGGAGGGGTTCCACCGTGGTGCCGTCCGGGAAGACGACGCGTGCGGTGGTGGCCGGGGGGACGTCGAGCGTGACCGTGAGTAGATCGCCGGTCGTCCGCCACTCGACGGCGATCGTGCCCTGCGGGGACTCGTGCGTGCCCCGGGCCCACGGCACGGACGGGTGCGGGACGGGCGCGACCTCGAAGGACTCCCAGGCGACCGACCCCGGCGTCTGCCGCAGACCCAGGACGTGGGTGTGCAGGAAGCGGACCACCGCGCCCTTGCTGTAGTGGTTCAGCGAATCGTGCGCGGTGCCGGTGTCGTCGACGCCCTCCCAGTCCTCCCAGATGGTCGTCGCGCCGCGGTCGACCATGTACAGCCAGGACGGCGCGCTGCGCTGGAGGAGCAACTCGTAGGCGACGTCGGGGTGACCCGTATCGGCGAGGACGGGAAGCAGGTCGCCGGTCGCGAGGAAGCCGGTGCCGAGATGCGTGCCGGCCGCGCGGATCAGCTCGACCAGGCGCGCGGCGGCGGCCTCACGCAGTGCACAGGGGACGAGGTCGAGCGACAGCGCGCGCACGTAACCGGCCTGGGTGTCGCCGACCGTGCGTCCGTCGGGGGAGAGGAACTCGGTGCGCCACGCGTCACGTACCCGCTCGGCGATCTCGGCGTAGCGGTCCGCGTCCTCGGTACGGTCCAGCACCCGTGCCACGCGGGCCAGGGTCGCCGTCGAGCGGTACAGGAAGGCCGTGCCGATCTCGCCCTTGTCGGCCAGGAACCAGGCGACGGGATCGTCCTTGACCGGGTCGACACGGCTCCCGTCGGCCGCCCTCACCCGGGGCTCGGTCCACTCACCCCAGTGGAAGGAGCCGTCCCACAAGTACCGCTCGTGCGGCCGCGGTTCGGCCGAGCGCTCGGTCCGGGACGGGTGACGGAGCGTACGGGCGGTCGTGAGCGCCCACTCCACCCAGCCGACCATCGCCTCCCAGTTCTCCGCCAGCACCTCCCGGTCGCCGTACGACTCGTACAGCTCCCACGGGACGGCGACGACGGCGTCGCCCCAGCCGGCCGAGCCGGTCATCAGGGCGAACTGGTCGTCGAGGTGGTGTTTGATACGGCGTCCGTCGGGCGAGAAGTTGGCGATCCGGCCGTCGGGCAGCTGGTCGTCGCGGACGGAGCACAGCCATTTGCGGCTGAAGCCCAGGACGTCGTACAGACGTGTCGCGGTGGGGGCGAAGACCTGGTAGTCGCCGGTCCAGGCGAGCCGTTCACGGGTCGGACAGTCGGTGGGCACGTCGACGGCGTTGCCGCGGAAGCTCCACTCGGCGATCTCGTGGAGGCGGTTGAGATCCTCGTGGCCGCTGGTGAAGGTGCCGGTACGGCGCAGGTCGGAGTGGACGACCCGCATGACGAGGCTCGCCGGGTCGAGCGGGGCGCCGTCGCGGCGGACCCGGACGTACCGGAAGCCGTGCACGGTATGGCGCGGCTCGAACGTCTCACCGCCGCCCGCGGACACCACCTCGTCGCGCTGGACGAAGGGGATCGATGCCTGGCCCGGCCGGGTCGCGTCCAGGTGACGGGTCGTCAGGTCGCCGTCGGGGCCAAGGTGTTCGCCGTAGTCGATGACGGTACGGGTCCCGGCCGGTCCGAGGTCGCTCAGAGTGATCCGGCCGGAGGCGTTCTGACCGAAGTCGGCGATCCAGAGCCCGTCCCCGATCCGCTGGACCGACTGTGCGGGGCGCGATTCCACGACCCGCACCGGCGGGGCCGGCGACCAGGTGATCGCGGGTGCCTCGACCCGGTCCACGAGGACGGGCCGTTCGGTGCCGGGGCCGACGCCGAAGTCGGTGGTCTGCCCGTCCATGAGGTCGGCCCGGGTGATGGCCGACTCCGCGCTCGTCCACGTCCCGTCGGTGCGGACGACCTGCCGTGTGCCGTCCTCGTGCACGAGGTGGAGTTCGGCCCGCGCGCCGGGCACCGTGCCCCAGCCGGCCGGTTGGCGGAAGGCGCCCACCTGGCCCCGGTACCAGCCGTCGGACAGCAGGATCTCGATCCGGTTGTCGCCCGTGACGACGGCGTCCGTGACGTCGTAGGCCTGGGCGTGGAGCGTACGGTCGTACGAGGTGGCCCCGGGGGTGAGTTCGGCGGTGCCGGCCCGCTCGCCGTTGACGTACGCCTCGTAGAGCCCGAGTGCCGTCGCGTACAGCCGTGCCGAGTGCACCCCGGCCCGCACCGAGAACCGGGCCGACAGCGCGTATGCGGGCCGCCTGCCGTATCCGCGGTCGCCGGACTCGGCGGGACTGATCCAGCGCGCCCGCCAGTCGGCGGCCTGCAGACCGCTCTCGAACGTGTGCCACCGCGACCACGGCGAATCGCCGTCGGCGCCGAGCGCCCGGACCCGCCAGGCCACCCGACGGCCGCTGTCCAGCACCGCCCACGGCCAGGGGAGGAACCGGTGCGCGCCCACCGCAGTGGTCACTGCGGGCCGCGCCTCGCCGTCGACGGTGCACTCCACCTCGTACGCCACCGGGCGTGCCGCGTCCGACGGCGGCTTCCACGACAGCCGGGGCGTGGGCCCCGACACGGGGAAGGTGTCCCCGCCGCTGTCGATGCTCAGGTCGTACGGTGCGTTGTGCATGCTGTGCCTTCTCGGAACTCAGTGGAACAGGACGGTTCTTGGGACGCCGGCCGGGGCGCCGCTACCGGACAGACTTGATCTTGAACTTGACGATGAGGCCCCCGACCAGGGCCAGGACCGCGCCGATCAGGTAGAGCTGGGTGTAGTTCTTCTCGCCGCCGTCGCTGACGCCGAGGGTGATGACGAGCGGGGCTATCAGCGGGGCGACGGCGCTGGGGATCTTCTGCGCGAAGGCGACGACGGCGAGATAGCGGCCCGCCTCGGCCCGGTCCGGCAGGACGGCGAACACGATCGCCTGGTCGACGGCGCTGAACAACGCGATGGCGAACTGCATCAGCACCGCGCCGACGACCAGTTGGGCCAGCGAGTGGGCGAACGCCTCGGTGACCGCCCCGGTGACGAACACCGCGGAGCCGATCAGGGCGAACAGCTTGCGCCGGCCGAGCTTGTCGGAGAGGAAGCCGCCCCCGATGGCACCGCCGGCGGCGGCCATCACACCCACGGTCCCGATGACCGCCACGATCCCGGCGACCTCCTTGACCGGCAGGTCGAGCCGCTGCGCGTAGAAGAAGGTGCCGAAGGTGGTGTTGAAGTACAGGCCCATGAAGAAGACGAACCGGCCGAGCCAGTTCCAGCCGAAATCCGGGTACTTGCGCGGGTTGAAGCCGTAGCTGGCGACCACGTTCCGCACCGTCACGCCGCCGGCGCGCACGAGCGCGCGGGAGTCGCCCTCGGGCTTGAACACCGGGAACAGGATCACCAGGGCCGCGCCCAGCACGCCCGGGACCAGGAACACCAGAAACGTGCTGGAGGCCACCCCGTACGCGAGGCCGATGCCGATCACGGGGGCGATCTGGGCCATGACACTGGTCAGCGCCGAGACCCGGCCGCGCTGCTCCTCGGGCACCCGGTCCGCCTGGACGTTCTGGACGGCCTGCCCGGTCGTGGACCAGCCGATCATGCCGACCACCCACGCCAGGCCCAGCAGGAGGACCGACGGGGCGAGGGCCACTCCGACGAGCGCGACGGTGCCGAGCAGGGCGCCGCCGATCATGAAGGGGGTCCGGCGGCCGAGCCGGGAACGGGTCCGGTCGCTCCAGAGGCCGATCATGGGGCTGAGGACCAGGTAGACGAACTGCGCGGACCCGGTGACGTAGCCGAGCTGTTCCTCGTGCCCGGGCGCCAGGTCGGAGATCCGCACCGCGAGCGAGTAGGAGAGGGGCACCATCAGGGCCAGGGAAGCGCCGAAACTGGCGATCATCAGCCAGAGGAGGTAGTCCCTGCCGACCTTCTGGAGCGGCGGTGCCTCGATCTCGGGCTCGGCGGGCGGCTCGGTGGGAACCCCGGCGGCGTCCTGCGGCGACACCGTCAACGGGGGCACCACCACGCTGACGTCTCGGTCGGCGTGAGGCATGAGGACTCCTTTGTCACATGGTCACGAGGGGTGGCGGCAGCCGGCGGGCGCCAGGGACGGCCGCCTCCGGGACGGCGGGCGAGGATGCCGGCGGCACGGTCGATGCCGTACCGCCGACCGGTCCCGGGGTCGAGACATGGGCCGCCTTCTCGGTCGCGCGGCGCAGCGGCAGCCCAGCGCTGCGCAACGCAAGCCCCCTGCTGCGCAACGAAAGCGCGACGCCGCGCGCCCCCAGAGCTGTCAGTCGGCCGTGGCCTCGCCGGGCTTGCGGCCGGCCAGGCCGTGCCAGCGTCGGCGCAGGGCGAACGCGGCGGACTTGGGCTTGCGGTCGCGGGTGAACACGCCCTTCTTGTTGCCGTCGACGCGGTGGATGCCGGGCGAGGTCTGGAAGTCGGCGAAGTTCCAGACGTGTTCGCCGACGAACTCGGGGATGCGGTCGAACACGCGGTGGTACATGGCGAGGAAGTCGCTCTGGTACTCCTCGCTCCACGGGGTGTCCCAGACGGAGTGCAGGCCGGGCTGGGTGTCGGCGCCGTACTCGGACATCATGACGGGCTTGCCGAAGCGCTGGACCCACCCGCGCAGGTCCTGTTCCAGATACCCCTCGGCGGTCGCGAGGTCGCCCGTGAACAGGTACCAGCCGTAGTAGCGGTTGATGCTCAGGACGTCGAACAGGTCGCCGATCTGGTCGTTCTGCGGGGTCGCGAACATGACGGCGGCGTAGGTGAGGGGCCGGGTCGGGTCGAGTTTGCGGGCCAGTTCGACCAAGGGCTCGAAGTAGTCGCGCGCGCCGTCCTCGTTGGAGGCCGGCTCGTTGGCGAGGCACCACATCACCACGCTCGGGTGGTTCCTGTCCCGCTCGATCAGCTCCCGCAGGTGCTGGGCGTGGACGTCCCGTGTCGTTCCGCCGAAGTTCTCCGGCGCGAAGGTGGGGGTCGGCGGAACACCGGTGAGCCCGCCCTGGACTCCCAGGTTGAGGCCGACGGCGGCGGTCTCGTCGATGACGACGATGCCGTGCCGGTCGGCGAAGTCCAGGACCTCTTCGGCGTAGGGGTAGTGGGAGGTGCGGAAGGAGTTGGCGCCCGTCCACTGCATCAGCTGGAAGTCGTGCACGAGGTAGGCATCGTCGTGGCCCTTGCCGCGGACCGGGGTGTCCTCGTGTTTGCCGAAGCCGGTGAAGTAGAAGGGCTCGCCGTTGATGAGGAAGTCGGTGCCCCGTACCTCGACGGTACGGACGCCGAAGGGCTGGGCGTAGCTGTCCACGGTCTCGCCGTCGACGGCCAGTTCCACGACGAGGTCGTAGAGATAGGCGGCGCCCGGCTGCCAGAGCGTGACGTCCTCGATGCGCAGGACGCCCTCGGGGCCGTGGCCCTCCGCGACGGTCCGGCCGGACTCGTCCACCGCACGCACCCGCACGGTGACCGTGTCGGCGCGCTCGCCGACGGTCTCCACGCGGTACTCGACGGTGCCGGCCGCGCCGTCCCGTCCGGTGACGACGGTGACGTCCTCGACGAAGGTCGTCGGCGTGCTGTACAGGCGGACCGGGCGCGCGATGCCCGCGTAGTTGTAGAAGTCATGCAGATACGACTGCCGTTCCCGGCCGTCGGGGCCGGTCGTGACGGTGCCGGGCGGGATCGTCACGTTCGTCAGCCGGTTGTCGACGCCGACCGTCAGCCGGAACTCGGCGCCGGGCTCGACGACGCCGGTGAGATCCGCCTCGAACGGTGTGTAGCCGCCGGTGTGTTCGGCCACGAGCCGTTGGTCGACGTAGACCTGCGCGGCGTGGGTGACGGAACCGAAGCGCAGGACCACGCGTTCGCCGGTCCAGCCGCGCGGCACGCGCACGTCGCGCTGGTACCAGACGACTCCGACGTGGTCACGGATCTCCGGGTCCACGAACAGGTCGTTGTAGCTGGCGGGCACGGGGACTTCGAGCGGTGGGGCGAGACGCGACGCCCACGGGGTCGCGCCGGCCCGGGTGCCGAGAGCGAACCGCCACAGGCCGTCGAGACCGACGAGGTCGCGGGTGGGGGTGGTGCGGGGCGAGAGCATGGGGTTCCTACCGGGTCGTCGGAGCGGTGGGGGTGGGGGGCGCGCGGTTACGAGGTCTCGCCGGCGTCGGCGAGGAGCGTGCTGCCCGTCATGAAGGCCGAGAGATCGCTCGCGCAGAACAGCACCACCCGGGCGATGTCGTCGGGCACGCCGAGCCGGCCGAGCGGGCCCGGCTGCATCACGGACATGAAGGAGTCGGCGTCCACTCCGGCCGCGGCGGCCGCCGCCATGTTCCCCTCGGTCGGTACGAACGTCGGTGCGACGCCCAGTACGCGGATGCCCAACGGGGCGAACTCCAGGGCGAGTTGGCGGGTGAGGCCGCGTGCCGCGTGCTTGGAGCCGACGTACGCGGCGAGCCCGGGGGCCGTCCCGCGGAACCCGGCCGTGGAGACGACGTTGACGATGACGCCCCCGTGTCCGGCGTCGCTCATCCGGCGCGCGGCCTCGCGGGAGCCGAGGAAGACGCCGCGGGTGTTGACCGCGAACACCTCGTCGAAGGCCTTGGCGGACATCTCCAGCGCGGGCACGCTGGGGAAGATCCCGGCGTTGTTCACCCAGATGTCGATGCCGCCCAGCTCCCGGACCGCGAGGTCGGCGGCGGCCACCACGCTGTCGGGGTCGGTGACGTCCAGACGGGCGGCCAGGGCACGGCCGGGGCCTCGGGCGCCGAGTTCCTCGGTGACGGCGGTGGCGAGCTCGTCATGGATGTCCGCGACGAGCACATCGGCTCCCGCCTCGGCCAGCCGCTCGGCGACGGCCCGGCCGAGCCCCTGGCCCGCGCCGGTCACGACGGCGCGCCGCCCGGCCAGGGAGACGAGTTCGGTCAGGGACTTGGACGAGACGTCGGGTACGGATATCTGCACGGTGTGTCCCTCCGTTGGAAGTGCGGGTCAGATCCGGCCGCGGCGGGCGGTCTCGCCCAGCCAGAAGAGAGAGGGCTTGGGGCGGCGCTCGAACGTCTCGCGGTCCACCTCGACCAGACCGAAGGTCGGCGCCCAGTGACCCCACTCGTAGTTGTCGAGCAGGCTCCAGTGCAGATAGCCGCGTACGTCCACGCCGTCGGCGATCGCCTTGCCGAGGTGCTCAAGGGCCTCGCCCGTGTAGGCGATTCGACGGGCGTCGTCGCCGGTGGCGATGCCGTTCTCGGTGACCAGGATCGGCAGGCCGCCGGTGACCTCGGCGGTGTGCCGTACCGCGATGCCCAGGGCGTCGGGCCGGTAGGCGGTGCCCACGAGCGTGTTGTCCGGGTGCTGCGGGTGGGGCTCGATGCCGTCCAGATCGACCCACTGGCTGGAGTAGGACTGCACGCCCACGAAGTCGTCGCCGCGCGAGCCCGCCAGGTAGAGGTCCTCCCACACGTACTCCAGATCCCGCTTGTTGTTCTCCGCTCCGGGACGGGCCACGAAGGCGCGGTTGGCGACCGTCCAGCCGACCTTGGCGTCGGTCCGCTCGTGCAGCACCGTTCGCGCGGCCTGATGTGCCTCGACGAGCCGCTGACCGATCACCACGTCGGGGGCGGGCAGTTGCGGGCGCGGGCCCTCGTTGTCGAGGGTGGGGCTCTGCCACTCCTCGCCGGCCTGCGGGTTCTGGAAGGCCCGCGCCATACCGACCATGATGGCCAGCATGTTCGGCTCGTTCATGGTGACGACCCACTCGACCCCTTCGAGGATCGGCGCGACCGTTTCGACGTAGGTCCGGAACCGGTCCACCGCACGGTTGCCGAGCCAGCCGCCTTCCTCCGCGAACCAGAGCGGGCTGGTGAAGTGGTGCAGGGTGACGACCGGCGTCAGGCCGAGTTCGAGGGCTGTTTCGATCATGCGCCGGTAGTGGGCCAGTTCGGCGCGCGAGACCAGGCCGGGGAGCGGCTCGATACGGGCCCATTCGACGCCGAAGCGGTAGGCGTTCAGCCCGGCGTCCGCGAGCAACCGCATGTCCTCGCGGTACCGGTGGTAGCTGTCGCAGGCGTCGCCGCTGCGCTCCATGCCCGGGATGCGTCCCTCGTTCGCCCAGAAGTCGCTGTTGAGGTTGTTGCCCTCGATCTGGTGCGGTGCGGTGGAGGCTCCCCAGAGGAACGCGGGCGGGAATTCGGTCATCGTCGACTGCTTTCCTGAGTGTCGGTGGTGTGGGCCTCGTGGCACCTGGGCCACGGTCCGGCCGTTCGGGCGCGGGTGGGCAACGGCCCGAGTGCGGAGGGGCGTTGGGGGTTGAGCGAGCTCTCGGCAGAGCGGGTTGCGGCCTTGCCGGTTCGTCGGTTCGTGAGTGCCGGTGTCCGGCCGACCAACTCTTACCGTGTGGTTAGTTTTCGTTGGGACGGTAGACCGGGATCACAAGGGCGGGAAGGCTGCCGCTCGGCTTCGTGATCAGAACGTTATGCGGCGACGTCTCGGCCGGTGAGGGTGGCCGTCAGCCCGGAGTGGGCGGACGGAAGCGGTACACGTCCAACCCATGGCGGCACCGTCGCTCCTGCGAGGAGCGCGTTTCGTGGCCGCCAGGTGTGAGTGAGGTCCCTCGGGCCGCCCGCGAGGTCGTGCGCGGGCGTGCCTTCAGAGGGTGCGCGATGCGCTGCTCGGCGACACGTTCACCGGTCGCCGCGGTCGTTCTCGAAGAGCAGGCGTACGAAGTCGGTGACGGGCCCGGCGATGTCGAGGTCCTGGTCCAGCACCCACTGCAACTGGAGTCCGTTGAGCACGGCGTGGAAGAGGACCGCCGCGTTCTCCGGGGTGACGCCCTCGCGCAGCCTGCTGTGCGCGGCCTCGCTGTCGAGTCCCTCGGCGAACTGCGTGCGCCCGCGTTCGTAGCGTTCCACGAAGTAGGCGTGGGCGGGATGGTCCGGCCGTGCGGCCGCGGCGGCGAGCTCGATCCACAGGCGCATCAGTTCGGGCGCCTTCTGGTGGTGGCGGATGAGCTCGCCGAGATAGGGGGCGAGCTGGTCCGGGCTGTCCACCGCCTCCAGGCCCTGCTGCCATTCCTCCGCGTCGCGTTCGGCGAGCACCTCGGCGAGGAGTTCGTCCTTGTTCCGGAAGTGGTGCAGGAGGCCGGCGTGGGTGATGCCTGCTCGTTCCGCGATGTCGCGCAGGGAGGCCTTGGCGTAGCCGTTCTCGGCGAAACTGTCGCGCGCCGCTCGTACGATCTCCGTCCTGCGGGCAGGCGTCTTGGCATACGGTCCACGCGCTTTTGCCTGGCCCACGGTGCGCTCACTCTCCTCGACGAAGCCTGGTCCGGGACGGTCCTGCGCGGCTGCTGAGACCTCAAAGCTTCCCACATGGTCAAGATTCGTGTCTGCGCACACCCTTCCCCTGTCTGTCGCGCGGGTCTAACGTCTGACCGGAAACCAACCGTGCGGTAAGAGTTGGCCGCCGAGTCGGTCGGGGGGCCGGCCATGCCCTTCAGTCGTCGGCGGGGGCGCTTTCGTAGCGTTGGAGGAACTTTTCCACGAAATCGAGGGCCTCGGCGTGCCGGGTAGTCATGCCCATCGTGTTCTCCATCATGAGGATCCGCCCGAGGGCGTTGGCCAGCATGAGCAGCACGGTGGGGGACACCCCCGGCGGCAGCTCGACGCCTGTCTCCGCGAGCCGTCGCGTGAGTGCCTCCAGCTCTACCTCGCGGTAGCGCTCGGCGCGGGCGGCGAGTTCGGCACGGATCGCCTTGCGGTGGTTGGCCAGCGCGGTGAACTCCGTGGTCAGCGCGTTCCCCGGGTGACTGGTGACCTGCCACAGGGCGCGTATCGGCTGGGGGCCGTCCAGTCGGCGGGCCACCCGCTCCAGCTCCTCGTCGCCCCGTCGTCGCAGCACCGCGAGGAAGAGGTCGTCGAGGGTGCGGAAGTAGTACAGCACCAGCGCCGGGGCCACCTCGGCCTCGCGGGCCACCCGGCGCACGCCGACGGAGGCGTACCCCTCCTCGAGCATCAGCCGCTCGGTGACGTCGAGCAGGACCTGGCGCGTCTTCGAGTTCTCGGTGCCCATACGGCGAGGCGCAGTCATGCCGCTCATTGTCCTTGACGGCTCCCCGGGGCGCTGTTAAACAAGTGTTCAGCGCTCGTGTTAAACACTCGTTCAACATGAACGAACGGAGGGCACCTGCTGATGGCTCCCTATACGGGCACCCGCACTCCGCGCGTCGAGGATCCGCGACTGCTGACCGGCACCGGCACCTACGTCGACGACGTCGTACGGCCCGGAATGCTGCACGCCTGTTTCGTCCGCAGCCCCGTCGCGCGGGCCCGCATCGCCGCGATCGACGTGTCCGAGGCGCTCCGACTGGACGGCGTGCACGCCGTGTTCGTCGCCCAGGACCTCAACTCCGGCGTACACGAGCAGTGGTACACGTTGAACGGGCCCGAGGATCCCGACACGCCACGCCCGCCGCTGGCCGCGGACGAGGTGCGGTTCGTCGGCGACCCGGTGGCCATGGTCGTCGCCGTGGACCGCTACCGGGCCGAGGACGCCGCCGAGTTGGTGGTCGTGGACTACGACGAGCTCCCGCCGGTCGTCGACTACGCCACCGCCCTGGAGTCGACCGAGTCGGTCCACGCCACTCATCCGGGCAATCTGGTGGGTGAACTCGCCGGACGCCCGATGGAGGAACTCGCCCCGGTCTTCGAGGACGCGCCGCACGTGGTCGGCGTGACGATCCGTCAACAGGCGTACTGCCCTGTGCCGTTGGAGACCCGTGGCATCGTCGCGGAGTGGTCCGCGCCCGCCGGGGAGATGACCGTCTGGGCGGCCACCCAGTCCCCGCACGAGGTCCGCTCCTTCTGCGCACGTCTGCTCGGTGTCGACGAGCACCGGGTGCGGGTGGTGATGCGGGACACCGGCGGCGGGTTCGGACAGAAGGTGCTGCCGCAGCGCGAGGACATGTGCGTGCTGCTCGCCGCCGCCAAACTGCCCGCCGCGCTCAAGTGGATCGAGGACCGCCAGGAACATCTCATGGCGGCCGGCCAGGCCCGCCACGAGCACGGCGAGGCGAGACTGGCCCTCGACGACGAAGGCCGGATCCTCGCCGCCACCCTCGACCACGTCCAGGACGCCGGCGCCTACCCGACCCCATCCCCCGTGCAGAGCGGCCTCGCCGTCGGCCTGCTCTTCCCCGGCCCCTACCGCATCCCCCAGGGCACCTTCCGCTCCCGGTTCGTGTTCTCCAACACCAGCGGACGGGTGGCCTATCGCGGCCCCTGGCAGTTCGAGTCGATGGCCCGCGAGGTCCTCCTCGACACCGCCGCCCGCCGCATCGGCATGGACCCGGTCGAACTGCGCCGCCGCAACATGCTGCGCCGCGAGGACCTGCCGACAGCGAACTTCAACGGCATGCCCTACGACCACATCACCCCGTACGAGACCTTTGAGCAGGCCCTGGAGATGCTCGACTGTCCGGCGTTCCGGCGCGAGCAGGAGCAGGCCCGCGCCCAGGGCCGCTACCTGGGCCTCGGCACCTGCACCTACGTCGAACCGACCGCCGGGGCCACCCCGTTCCACGGCACCGAGGGCGCGACCATCCGCATCGAGCCCTCCGGCAAGGTCAACGTCTACGTCGCCGGGGGATCGTGCGGCAACAGCCTGGAGACGACCGTCGTCCAGCTCACCGCCGACGCGCTCGGCGCGGCCATCGAGGACGTCAGCACCATCCAGGGAGACACGGCACTCACTCCGTACGGCGCCGGGACCGGCGGCAGCCGGTCCGGTCCCATGACCGCAGGCGCAATCGCCGAGACCGCGGCCGGATTACGTGACCGGATCCTCGCGATCGCCGGTCACCGACTCGAAGTCGCCGTGGAGAAGCTGGAGTTGACAGGCAGCCGGGCGTCCGTGACGGGTGACCCCGAGAAGTCCCTCACCCTCGCCGAGATCGCGGACATCGCCTATTTCCAGCCCCACGCCATGCCGCCAGGTGTGCCGGCCGGCCTGGAAGCCAGCGGACGCTACCGCTCACCGCACCTCATGATCTGGGCCAACGCCACACACCTGTGCACCTGCGAGGTGGACATCGTCACCGGCGGCGTGAAGCTCCTGCGCTACATCGTCAGCGAGGACTGCGGCCCCATGATCAACCCCAGTGTGGTGGAGGGCCAGATCTACGGCGGAACCGTCCAGGGGATCGGTGGTGCCCTCTACGAGCACCTCGCCTACGACGAGGACGGCAACCCCCTCGCCACCACCTTCATGGACTACCTCCTGCCCACCGCCACCGAGGTGCCGGTCATCGAACTGGGGCACATCGAGACACCGAGCCCGGGACCCGGTGGCCACAAGGGTGTGGGGGAGGGCGGCGCGATCGGCTCCGCCCCAGCCATCGTGAACGCGGTCGCCGACGCCCTCGCACCGCTCGGTGTGGAGATCGGCCGACTGCCACTGACCCCGGCGTCGATCGTCGAACTCGTCGAGCAGGCAGGGGTGATGACCCCATGAAGCCGGCAGCATTCGAGTACCACGCACCCACCAGCGCCGAAGAGACGGTCGCGCTGCTCGCCGAGTTGGGCGACGAAGGGAAGACCATCGCCGGAGGCCAGAGCCTGGTCCCCATGCTGGCGCTGCGCCTTGCCACCTTCGGACACCTCGTCGATCTGCGCCGCGTGCACGAACTCCGAGGCATCGAACAACGCGACGGGACGGTGCGCATCGGTGCCACGACCACCCAGGCCACTCTCCAACGCTCCGAGGACATAAGGGACTTGGTGCCGCTGCTCGCCCGAGCCACCCCGCTGATCGGCCATTTCCAGATCCGTAGCCGCGGCACCGTCGGCGGCTCACTCGCCCACGCCGACGCCGCGGCCGAGTACCCGGCGGTGGCCCTCACCCTGGACGCCGAGCTCGAAGCGCTGTCGGTGCGGGGGCGCCGGACCATCCCCGCCGCACGCTTCCTCACCGGGACCTGGACCACCGCCCTGGCCGAGGACGAGCTGCTCACAGCCGTCACCTTCCCGGTCTGGCGGCGGCCCCGCGGCTTCGCGATCGAGGAATTCGCCCGCAGAAGCGGGGACTTCGCGCTCGCCGGTGCCGCTGTCGCCGTCGGCCTGGACGCCGGCGGACGGGTCGACCGGTGTGCCATCGGCCTGTTCGGACTCGGTCCGAGCGCATGCCGGGCCCACACCGCGGAGGCCGGGACCATGGGACGCGAACCCGCCGAGGACATGGCCGACGACATCGGGCGCCAGGCCCTGGCCGACCTCGACTCCATCCCGTCCGACCTGCACGGATCGGCCGGCTATCGCAAACGCGTCGGTGCGGCCATGGTGGCCCGCGCCTGGCGGCGCGCCGTACGGGAGGCGGTCCATGGCTGACGACATCGACATCCGGATACGGGTCAACGGCCTTCCACGTCGTGCCACCGTTCCGCCCCGGCTCACCCTCGCCGACTTCCTGCGCGTCAACTGCGGCCTCACCGGCACGCACTTGGGGTGTGAGCACGGTGTCTGCGGCGCCTGCACGGTGCTGCTGGACCGCGAAGCCGTGCGCGCCTGCCTGGTGTTCGCCGTACAGGCCGACGGAAGCGACGTCACCACCGTCGAGGGGATCGCCTCGCCCGACGGTGAACTCTCAGTCGTACAGGCCGCGTTCCGTGAACACCACGGGCTCCAGTGCGGGTTCTGCACCCCGGGCTTCGTCGTCTCGGTCACCGCCTTCCTCGCCGAGAACCCCAAACCCACCGACGAGGAGATCCGCGCCGCCCTGTCCGGCAATCTGTGCCGCTGCACGGGATACCAGGGGATCGTCAACGCCGTCCGGGCCGCCGCCGACCGCGAGGACTCCGTATGAAACTGGAGAACAGGCTCACCGTTCCCGCGTCCGTGGACGAGGCTTGGCGGGTCCTGCTCGACATCGAACGCGTCACTCCGTGCGTCCCCGGTGCGACGCTCACCTCCCGCGACGGCGACAGCTTCCAGGGCCGGATCAAGGTCAAGCTCGGCCCCGTCAGCCTGACCTATCACGGCACCGTCACCTTCCTTTCGCGGAACGAGGCGGACAGGACAGTCGTGCTGGAGGCCGGCGGAAGGGAGATCCGCGGCAACGGGACGGCCAAGGCGCGGGTGACGTGCCGACTGGTCGCGTCGGGCACGAACTCCACCGACGTCCTCGTGGACACCGACCTCGCGATCACGGGCAAGCCCGCCCAGTTCGGCCGCGGCACCCTCGCCGAGGTCGCGGGCACCCTCATCGGGCGGTTCGCCGAGAACCTGGCCGCCGAACTCGCCGTAGCCGAGCCGGATCCCGTGACACGTCCCTCCGATCCCGCCGTAGCCGAACCCATCGACCTCATCGACGCCGCCGGCGCGAGCGCCCTCAAGCGCATCGCACCGCCGGCCACCGCACTCGCCGCGCTGCTCCTTCTCGTGCTCCTGGTACGCGGCCGCCGACGCACCGACCGGTGACCAGGCCTCCCCGCCGCCGTCACCCCGCCCCGCCCCGACCCATCCCATCCCATCCCTTACTCACGAAACGAGGTCACTCATGCCCGGACGAGTGGAAGGCAAGGTCGCCTTCATCACCGGCGCCGCCCGAGGTCAGGGCCGCAGCCATGCCGTACGGCTGGCGGAGGAAGGCGCCGACATCATCGCCGTCGACGTGTGCAAGCAGCTCGACGGCGTCACGTTCCCGATGTCGACCCCCGAAGACCTGGAGGAGACGGTCAACCAGGTCCAGAAGCTGGGCCGCCGGATCCACGCCGTACAGGCCGACGTCCGCGACCACGACGCGCTCAAGGCAGCCGTGGACGACGGCGTCGCCGAATTCGGCCGGCTGGACATCGTCGCGGCCAACGCCGGCCTCGGCAGCGACGGCGCCACGCTCGACGCCATGGAGGAGAAGACCTGGCGCGACATGATCGACGTCAACCTGACCGGCGTCTGGTTGTCCGCCAAGGTCTCCATCCCGCACATCGTCGCGGGCGGACGAGGCGGCTCCATCATCCTGACCAGCTCCGTCGGCGGCCTCAAGGGCTACGCGAACATCGGCCACTACATCGCCGCCAAGCACGGCGTGGTGGGCCTGATGCGCACGATGGCAGGGGAGCTGGGGGCACACAACATCCGCGTCAACACCGTGCACCCCACCCAGGTGAACACCCCGATGGTGATGCACGAGGCCACCTACCGCATGTTCCGCCCCGACCTGGAGAACCCCACCGTCGACGACTTCGCGGCGGTGTCCCAGGGCATGCACATGCTCCCCACCCCGTGGGTGGAGCCGCTGGACATCAGCAACGCCGTCCTCTTCCTCGCCTCCGACGAGGCCCGCTTCGTCACCGGCGTCACCCTGCCGATCGACGCCGGCGCCCTGCTCAAGTGAGCCGCACACCACAGGGAGATGCGTCCATGACCACTGTCGACACCGTCTACTGGGACCCCTACGACCCGGCCCTCGCCCGCGACCCCTACCCCCTCTACGCACGGATGCGCGAGGAGGCGCCGCTCTACTACAACGAGCAGCACAAGTTCTACGCCGTCAGCCGCCACGCCGACGTCCAGCGCGGCCTCGCGGACTGGCAGACCTACTCCTCGTCCCGCGGTGACATCCTCGAAATCATCCAGGCGGACATCGAACTCCCGCCCGGCACCCTCATCTTCGAGGACCCGCCCGTCCACGACATCCACCGCAAGCTCCTCGCCCGGGTGTTCACACCCCGCCGCATCGCCACCCTGGAGCCGCGTGTACGGGCCTACTGCCGACGCGCACTGGAGCCGGTGACCGGTGCCGAGCGGTTCGACCTCGTCGAGGCCGTCGGCGCCGAGATGCCGATGCGGGTGATCGGGATGCTCTTGGGGATCCCGGAGGCCGACCAGCCCGCCATCCGCGACCTTACCGACGAGACGCTGGGCACTGAGGGCGGCGGAAAGATCAATCACGAGGACATCCTCAGTACGGACGCCTTCAAGGACTACATCGAGTGGCGCAAGCGGCACCCCTCCGATGACCTCATGACCGAGCTGATGACCGCGGAGTTCGAGGACGAGAACGGCATCACGCGCACACTCACCGACGACGAGGTCCTGACCTACTGCTCCGTGGTTGCCGGCGCAGGCAACGAGACCACGGGCCGCCTCATCGGCTGGTTCGGCGCGCTCATGGCCCGATACCCGCAAGCCCGCCGGGAGTTGGCGGCCGACCCCACCCTCATCCCCAACGCCATCGAGGAGATCCTGCGCTTCGAGCCGACCGGCCCGTTCACCGGGCGGTACGTCACCAAGGACGTGGAGCTGTACGACCGCACGGTGCCGGCCGGCAGCGCCGTCCTCTTCATCCAGGCCGCCGCCAACCGTGACCCCCGCCGCTTCGACGACCCCGACCGCTTCGACATCCACCGCGTCACCCAGCACATGAGCTTCGGCGTCGGCGCCCACTACTGCCTGGGCGCGGCCCTGGCCCGGCTGGAGGGCCGGATCGCGGCGGAGGAGATCCTCGAGCGGTTCCCCGGCTGGGACGTCGACTGGGACCACGCCGAGCTGGCGCAGACCTCGACCGTGCGCGGCTGGAAGACCCTGCCGCTTGTCGTCGAAGGAGCCCGATGACGACCGAGTGGTGGAACGTCACCGTCGACACACGGATGTGCGTCCGCACCGGGCTGTGCGCCGCCTCCGCGCCCGAGCACTTCGAACTCGACGCGAACGGCCAGGGGCATGCGAGGTCCGCCACCCTTCCGGCATCCGAAGAGGTGCTGGAGGTGGCCGAGTCGTGCCCGATCGAGGCCATCGGTATCAGGGACGCGGACACCGGTGAGCAGGTCTTCCCGCCGCCGGGCTCCTGAACATTTCTCCAACTGACTGACTGCTAAGGCAGTTGACTTCACGCCATGGCGAAACTAGATTCCTGTCATGCGGAAATGACGTTCTCAAATCTGCGCAACACTGCTCTTCAAGGAGTCTGGTGTCGTGGTTCAACCGTCCGTGAAGGAACAGATCGTCCTGGCCGCCGAGCGGCTCTTCGCCGAGCACGGCCTCGACGGGGTGTCTCTGCGTCAGATCAGCGCGGCGGCCGGGAACGGCAACAACACGGCGGTGCAGTACCACTTCGGCACGAAGGAGCACCTTGTCCAGGAGATCTTCGAGTACCGGCTGCCGGAGCTGAACGAACGACGCAGGCTGCTGGTCGCGCGCCGGCGCCCGGACGATCTCAGGACCTGGGTGGAGTGCCACCTCCTGCCCGTCCTGGAACAGGGCGAACAGGAGGGCAGTCACTACCTCAGCTTCGTCGCGATGCTCCAGCAGCACGGCCGCCGGGACGTCTTCGAACGCCTTTCGGCCGAACTGAGCAAGCCCACCAACGACTTCGTCGAGCGGATCGGCACCCTGCTGCCGCACCTTCCCGAGCCGTTGCGCGGCCACCGCATCTCGCAGGCCCTGGCCTTCGGCGTGCATGCCGCCTCCGAACGTGAACGCACCCGGGCCCGCGGCGGGCACGTGCTGTCCTTCGCCGTCCATGTCGGGGACCTGCTGGACGGCCTGGTCGGCTTCCTCCAGGCCCCGGTGTCCCAGACGACCTCGTCCGTGCTCGGCGAGACCGAGACCGGGACCGGGACCGGGACCGGGACCGGAGCGAGTGAACCGGTCCTGCCGCTTCATCCCTGAACAGCCGCCCTCCCACCCACGAGCGGAGGAACGACGTCCCGATGAGTATCGATCTGCACAACGCCGTGGCGGTGATCACCGGCGCCGGCAGCGGGATCGGCCGTGCCGCCGCCCACGCCTTCGCCCGGCGCGGCGCGCGTGTCGTGGTCACCGACCTCGTCGGCGAGCGCGCACACACCGTGGCCGGTGAACTCGGCGACCTGGGCGCCGCCTTGGAGTGCGACGTCACCAGCCTCGACGACCTGCAAGCGGTGCGGAAACTGGCCCTCGACCGCTTCGGCCGCATCGACCTGGTCATGAACAACGTCGGCATCCTGGCAGTCGGCCCCGTCGAGGACATTCCCCTGGACGCGTGGCAACGCGTCGTGGACGTCAACCTGTTGGGCGTCGTCCGCAGCAACCTGGTGTTCCTGCCACACCTGTTGGAGCAGGGATCCGGTCACGTCGTCAACACCGCTTCCACGGCAGGCCTGTTGCCCTACGGATTCGACCGACTGCCGTACACCGCGACCAAGCACGCGGTGGTCGGTCTGTCCGAGGCGCTCGCCCTGTACCTGCGCCCGCGCGGCATCGGCGTCTCCTGTCTGTGCCCGGCCGGTGTCGCCACCAACATCGTCGAGCAGATCAGTTTCTATGGGGAACCGGCACCGCCCCGAGGCCCCGACTTCCCGGTCCTGGACGCGGATTCGGTCGGCGAACTCGTCGCCGAGGGCGTCACCCACGACCGTTTCCTCATCCTCACCGCACCGCAGGCCGCCGACGAGCTGCGCGAGCACGGTGCCGATGTCGACGCCTATCTGTCCCGTCTGACGAAGGAAGCCCCATGAGCAGCACACTCGACCGGCTCCGCCTGGACGGCAAGGTCGCCGTCGTCACCGGGGGCGCCGGCGCCATCGGCCAGGTCTACGGCCGGGCACTCGCCGAGGCCGGCGCCGCCGTCGTCCTCGCGGACCTCAACGGCGAAGGCGCCGAGCAGGCCGCCAAGACACTGGCCGCCGACGGACTGCGCGCGCGCGGCGTGCAGGTCGACATCACCGACCGCGACTCCGCGGCCGACCTGGCAGCGAAGACCACCGACGCCTTCGGCGGCATCGACATCCTTGTGAACAACGCCGCGTTGATGGCCGAGATCCCCCAGGTCGACATCCTGGACCTGCCCACGGACTGGTTCGACCGCGTCATGCGCGTCAACGTCCTCGGCGCCGTCATCTGCGCGGGCGCGGTGAAGGCCTCCATGGTCGAGCGAGGCGGCGGACGCATCATCAACCAGGTCTCCGCAGGCGCCTTCATGGGCGGCGGCATCTACGGCGTCAGCAAACTTGCCCTGGTCAACATCACCGTCGGCCTCGCCCGCTCGCTCGGCCCGCTCGGCATCAACGTCAACGCCATCGCCCCCGGCCTGGTCGAGAACGAACCCGGCCTGCGCAGCCTCCCCGCCGACCACCCCGCACGCGCCGCCCTTACGGCCGCCATCCCGGGCAAGAAGTCCGCGCCCGCCGAAGACCTGCTCGGCACGCTGCTGCTGCTCGCCTCCCCGGCCGGCGAATGGATCAACGGCCAGGCCATCAGCGTCGACGGCGGCTGGGTCACCCGGCTGTGACGCGCGCCGGGACACGGGTGGGTTTCATCGGACTGGGCAGCCAGGGCGCGCCGATGGCCCGCCGCATCGCCGAGGAGTCGTTCCCTCTGACGCTGTGGGCGCGTCGCCGTACGTCCACGGACGCCTTCGCCGATACGGCCGCCACGGTGGCGGCGACCCCGGCCGAGCTGGGGGCGGCGAGCGACATCGTGTGCCTGTGCGTCGTGGCGGACGCGGACGTCGAGGACGTCCTCCTGCGACCCGACGGCGTACTGACCGGCATGGCTCCCGGCGGGGTCGTCGTCCTCCACTCCACCATCCATCCCGACACCTGCCGACGCGTCGCCGACGAGGCCGCCAAGCGGGAGGTCGCCGTGGTGGACGCTCCGGTCAGCGGCGGAGGCGGAGCGGCCGCGGAACGCAGGCTCCTGGTCATGGCCGGCGGACAGGAGGCGGACGTCGCCCGCTGCCGCCCGGTGTTCGACACGTTCGCCGACCCGGTCATCCACCTCGGACCGCTGGGCAGCGGCCAACTCGCCAAGCTGCTCAACAACTTCGTGTTCACCGCCCAGGTCGGCCTGGCGCTGGACACCTACTCCCTCGCCGACGGACTCGGCATGGACCGCACCGCCGTCGCACAGGTGCTCGCGCACGGCACCGGCGGCAGCCGCGCCGCCGCGATCCTCGCCGCTTCCGGCTTCAACACCGACGGGCTGCGCCGGGCCCTGCCGCTGCTGCGCAAGGACGTCGGCCTCCTGCTCGACGTCGCCGACACGGCCCGCGCTCCCCGGCCCCGGACGCTCGCGGACCTCACCACGCACACCCTGTCGACGCTGGACCGGAGTCCGGCGCCCTGACCACCGCCCCACCCGGACGACCCCAAGGCGGCACCGACATGACCACATCCCTGTCCCACGACCTCGGCACCACCGGCCCCCTCGTCGACGGCACCTGGCTCGACACCACGTCCGCCGGCCGACAGGACCACATCAACCCCGCGACCGCCCGCGCCAACGGCACCGTCCTGCTCGCCGGACCGCAGGAGGTCGACGCGGCCGTCGCTTCGGCGAAGAACGCCTTCCCCGAGTGGCGGGCGATGTCCCCGGACCGGCGCCGCCGCATCCTCCAGCGCGTCGAGGATCTGATGCTGGAGCGCGTGCCGGAACTCGCCCGGCTCAACACCTTCGAACTCGGCGTCCCCTTCCGTACGTCGGCGGGGCTGGCCCACCTGTCCGCCGGCTGGTTCGGCTACTACGCCGGCTGGGCCGACAAGCTGGAGGGCGCCACCATCCCGGCCAGCCCGCGCATGGTGCCGGGCCTCGACTACACCGTCCCCGAGCCGTACGGCGTCATCGGCATCATCCTGACCTGGAACGGCCCGATCATGTCGGTCGGCATGAAGATCGCCCCCGCGCTCGCCGCCGGGAACTGCGTCGTCGTCAAGTCCCCCGACCTGGCCCCCTTCACCGTGGCCCGGTTCGCCGAGATCGCCCTGGAGGCCGGGCTGCCCCCGGGCGTGCTGCACGTCCTGCCCGGCGGCCCGGAGGCCGGAGAGCGACTGGTCCGTCACCCCGACGTCGCGAAGATCTCCTTCACCGGCGGCATCCCGACCGCGAAGAAGATCCTCGACGCGGCCCGCCACACCCTCAAGCCCGTCCTGCTCGAACTCGGCGGCAAGACGGCCGACATCGTCTTCCCCGACGCCGACCTCGACGAGGCCGTCGCCGAGACCGTCCGCTCCTGCTACACCCTCTCCGGCCAGGGCTGCAACCTCACCACCCGCATGCTGGTCCACCGCGAGGTGTACGACCAGGTGGTCACCGCCACCGCTGAGGCGGCCGGCGTCCTGCGCGTCGGAGACCCCTTCGACCAGTCGACCGCCCTCGGCCCGGTCGTCGGCAAGGCAGCCCACGAGCGCGTCCTCGGCATGATCGAACGCGCCGCCAAGGACAGCCGTGTCATCGCCGGCGGCCACGCCACCGACCCCTCCACGCTGCCCCCGGACAACCGCGACGGCTACTTCATCGACCCGACGGTCCTCGCCGACGTCGACCCGCACAGCGAGGTCGGACAGCACGAGGTCTTCGGTCCCGTGCTGTCCCTGATCCCCTTCACGACCGAGGACGAGGCGGTCGAACTGGCCAACTCCACGCCCTACGGCCTGGGCACCGCCGTACACACCCATGACGTGTCCCGCGTCCAGCGCATCGTCCCGCACCTCGAGTCGGGCACCGTCCTCGTCAACGGCGCCTCGGGCCAGCCGCCGGGCGCCCCGTTCGGCGGCTACAAGCAGAGCGGCTACGGGCGTGAAGGCGGCAAGGAGGGCCTCTACGAGTTCCTCCAGACCAAGAACGTCTTCATCCGCGCGTAAGGCGGTGCGCCATCCGGCCGCAGGAGGCCAGGATCGCCGACTCGTCGTTCTGGCGTGATGTGTTCCCGAGCCACACCCGGCCCGCCCGGGCCACCCCACAACCTACGGAGGCCTCATGGATTACACCCAGGCGGACCGCACCCTGGCAGAGGTCCTGCCCGCCCACGAACCACCCTCGGTTGCCACCCCGTTCGGCCGCGCCGCACGGGACTTCCTCTACGGCGAGGTCTGGTCACGCCCCGGCCTGAGCCGCCGGGACCGCCGCTGGGTCACCCTGACGTGCGTGGCCGCTGCCGACTCGCCTCAGCCCATCGAGGACCACGTCCACGCGGCACTCGCGAGCGGCGACATCGGCCTCGAGGCCATGCTGGAGTTCGTCCTGCACTTCGCGGTGTACTGCGGCTGGCCCAAGGCGTCCCACGTGGAGGGGGCCATCGCTCGGCAGTGGGACCGCATCCACCGCGAACGCGGCGAACAGACCCCTCCCTGGCCGCAGTTGGGCGACGACACCCTCGGCCCCGCAGCCTGGGACGAACGGCTCGCACGCGGCGTGGAGGAGTTCATCGACGTCAACCTCACGCCCGCACCGCCCCCGAACTCGCCGTACCGGCACGCCGGCATTCTCAACTTCGTGTTCGGGCACGTCTGGCAGCGCCCCGGGCTGACCCGGCGCGAGCGCCGGATCGTCACGGTCGCCAGTGTCGCCCTCGATGACTCGCCCGTCCCCCTCCAGACGCATGTCAGGGCCGCGCTCCACTCCGGAGACCTCGGCAAGGAGGAGATGGACGAGATCGTGCTGCAGTTCGCCGCGTACTACGGCTTCGCCAAGGGGGAGGCCCTCGCGGACGCGGTGGAGACAGCGTGGGCGTCCAAGGGCGAGGCCGACATGGCCCGGCAGACGCTCTGACCGGCTTCCGCGCCGTGAGCCGTCGCTCCAGACCATTGTGTTTTGTCCGAACCTGTTCGTAAGCTTTCCACATGGAAGGTATTGAAACGTTTCAATGCCTTCGGGGGGAGGGACACCCCTGCTTCCAGCGCTGTGTGCTTACGAAGGGAATCTGAGCCGTGACCGAGGAGAACAGACGTGCGCTGAGCCGCCGACACATGCTCGGCATCATGACGGCCGCGGCGGCCGGGGCCTCGCTCCCGCTCGCCGCCGCGCCCGACGCCGAGGCGGCGAGCACGACGGCAGCGCGCGGGCACCGTGCCGCACCGGCGGAGTTGCAGGTCAAC
Source organism: Streptomyces hokutonensis (assembly GCF_000376565.1). GTDB lineage: Bacteria > Actinomycetota > Actinomycetes > Streptomycetales > Streptomycetaceae > Streptomyces > Streptomyces hokutonensis. Next base: position 54,589 of record NZ_BARG01000095.1, read on the forward strand.
TCGCGGGTCGCTCCCGTGGGAACGGAGACCCCGCCGGCGTTCAGCTGGCTGCCTCCGGTGGCCGGGCAGACGGCGTACGAGATCCAGGTCGGAACCGGGCCGGGCAGGGCCGACGTCTGGCGCAGCGGCAAGGTGGCGAGTTCGAACAGCGTCGAGGTGGCCTACCAGGGCGGGCCGCTGGACTCGGGGCGGGCCTACTTCTGGCGGGTGCGGGCCTGGGACGAGAAGGGCGCCCCCGGCCCGTGGAGTGAGCCGGCGACGTGGGAGACCGGCCTGCTGAGAGGCGAGAAGGACTGGTCGGGCGCACGGTGGATTGGCGGACGCGAGACCCGGGACCACGACTGGAAGGACCTGACCGGAACCGTCGTCTTCCGAGGCGGCCCCGACCCCGCCGGCGGGCTGTCCCTGCTCCTGCGCGCCGAACCCATCGGCAAGACCTGGGGCGAGGGTCTCAACTGGACCGTCCGGCAGAGCGGCGACGACATGCAGCTGGTCATGAGGACCAGCCACTACGCCGGCAACACCTGGGTGGACGACGGCACTTCGGAGCCGGACTGGGGCGTCAACCACTACGACCCGCAGAGCGAGACCAACCCCACCACCGCGGGCACCCGCAGCGTCCCGGTCGGCACGGTCACCCTCCCCGCCTCCACCGGACTGACCAAGGACACCTGGGCCACGCGTGACCACACGGTGGTGGTCGCCGTGACCGGCCTCACCGTGACCACCACCGTCAACGGCGTCGAGGTCGACAGCCGCACCCTCACCGGCGACCAGATCCGCCGTCACGGCAGCTTCGGCTTCGCCGGCGGCACCAGCGCCACCGTCCGCAGCGTCGAGGTGACCGGCACCGGAGCCGCCGACTTCTCCGTCGACCTCACCACGGGCACGAACCCGTTCGAGAACGGCATCGGCACTCTCGCCGGCCTCACCTTCCCCCCGAAGAACCCGTTCATCCCGTCCAAGAACAGCGTGCTGCCCATCGCCAACCCGGCACCTGTCCTGCGCCGAGCGTTCGCCCTTCCCAAGGGCCGCCGCATAGCCAAGGCCCGGCTGCACCTGAGCGCGGCGGGCAACGTCACGTTCACCGTCAACGGCGACCCGATCACCGTCGACGGCGAGCGGGCGACCACGAGCCGGACCAACGTGCCCAGACTGCTCACCGACCAGAGCACCTACGACCGCACGGTCCTCTACGACACCTTCGACGTGACCGAACTGCTCCACTCCGGACAGGAGAACGTCGTCGCCGCGGAACTCGGCCGCGGCTGGTACGGCGTGACCACGCCCCAGGAGTGGTACTGGCAGCTCGCGCCCTACGCCGGCCAGCCGCGCCTGCGCGCGAAGCTCGTCGTGACCTACACCGACGGTTCCGCCACCACGCTGATCACGGACAAGGACTGGCTCGGCACGGACGGGCCCACGACGTACGACTCCGTCTACTCGGGCGAGAAGTACGACGCCCGGCGTGCGGAGGAACTGGGGGAGTGGCGCTCGGCCGGCTACCGCACCGGCCGCGAGTGGAGCCCGGCCACCGTGCTGATCCCGCCGGGCAGTTGCTCGGGCCCTTCACCGAAGTACCACGGCGCGCTGCCCGCCACGACGATTCCCGTCGGTTTCAGACCCGCCGTCATGAGGGCGCACGAGGCGGAGCCGGTGCTGGTCGGCCAGACGCTGCGCCCGGTCTCCCTCACCGAGACGGCCCCCGGATCGGGGACGTGGGTCCTGGACTACGGCCAGATCCTCACCGGCCTCGTCCGCCTCCAACTGACCGGCATACGCCCGGACAAGGAGGGCCTCACCCTGCGGATCCGCGGCGGCAACCGGATCAGCGCGGGCGATGGCACGGCCGCCTCCCCGCTGTCCGTCGAGGAGGAGAACTTCCAGCACGACGCCAACCTCCAGACGCACTACTACACCCTCGGCAAGCGGCCGACGCAGACCTGGGAGCAGCAGTTCAGCCACTTCGGCTTCCGCTACCTGGAAGTGATGAACCTGGAGGCGGTCCTCGGACGGGCCCCCGACCCGAAGCGGGACGCGGACCTGCTGACCGTGGGCGTCGCGCGCACCGGTTTCGCCCGCACCGGCACCTTCACCACGGACAACGCGCTGCTCAACCGCCTTCAGCGCAACCTGGAGTGGGCCGAGCAGAACAACCTCGTCCAGAAGCCGACCGACACCCCGTCCCGTGAGAAGAACGGCTGGACCGGCGACGCCATGGCCAGCTCCGAGTCCGAGTCCCTCACCTGGGACGTCAACGCCGTGCTCACCAACTACCTGCGCCACTTCCCCGACACCCAGATCTCCACCGGCCAGCTGCCCATGTTCGTCCCCATCGCCAAGGGCGGCTACGGCTACGACCGCACCCCCGGCTGGAACGCCACGTGGAAGGCGGTACCGGCCTGGGACTCGGCGTACTTCGTCATCCCGAGGGAGCTGTACACGTACTACGGCAACAGCAGCCTCTTCGCCGACCTCTACGACCACCAGGACACGCTCCTGACGTACTACGAGACGCTGTTCACCGCCGAGAACGACTACAAGTTCGAGGCCTCGCTGGGCGCCTACTCCGGCGCCGAGCCGCCCGGCAGCAACGCCGTCATCAGCCTCGCCTTCTACATCCACTTCTGCGACTACATGGACGAGGTGGGCCGCAGACTCGGCCGCACCGAACGCGCCGCCCACTACGCCCAGTTGGCGCGCACTCTGCGCAAGGCGTTCATCGCGAACTACTGGGACGCCGCCCAGGGCCACTTCACCCAGGGCAGCATCTCCAGCGAGAACGCCCTGGCCATCGCCTTCGACCTGGTTCCCGGCTCGGACCTGAAGCCCGACGACCCCCGCTACCTGGCGGGCACGAAGCCGGTCGCCGAGAACAAGAAGGCCCTCGCGAAGCTATTGGCCGACCGGATCGTGGCCGCCGACCAGCACATCCAGAACGACATGTACGGCTCGCGCTACGAGTTCAACATCCTGAGCGAATACGGCTACACGGACGTGGCGTTGAAGGCCGTCACCCAGACCGGCATCCCCGGCTACGTCTACCAGATCGCCAAGGGCGCCACCTCGCTGTGGGAACAGTGGACCGACCGGCTCTCGGTCGACCACCACTACCGCTCCAACGTGGCCACGTGGTTCTACCAGAGCCTGGCCGGCATCAAGCCGACCGAGACCGCCTACGAGTCGCTGCGCATCCGCCCGTACATCCCCTCGACCCCGGTCAACAGCCGGGTCCCGAAGAACACCGACGACACCGACCTGTCTCCCGCGACCCTCGACCACGTCAGTGCCTCGATCGACACCGTGCGCGGCACGGTCTCCTCGGAGTGGAGACGCCGCCCGGACGGCCGGATCGACCTCGCGGTGACCGTGCCGTACAACACCGAGGCCGAGATCTGGGTGCCCACACTGGGCAAGCCCGTCAGCGCGCCCCGGGGTGCCGCCTTCGTCCGTGACGACATCTCGGGCGGTGCGCCCTACAAGGTCTACCGGGCGCGTGCGGGCTCGTACCGCTTCAACGCGTGACCTGGCCAGTTCCCTTCTGCGTGGGTCGCGCGGAAGGGAACTCGGCAGCAAGGGTGTTCACCGCGCTGTGCCGACCGCGGCCGACCAGGTATGCGGCGAGGGCGAGGAGTGCGGCCAGGGCGATGAGGCCGCAGACGGCACCCCAGCCGAACTGGACGTAGGCACGGGTGCCGAGCCATGATCCGGCACTGCCGCCGAGGAACGTGCAGGTCATGTAGCCGGTGTTGAGACGGCTGCGGGCCTCTGGTCGCAGGGCGAAGATGCGGGCCTGGTTGGCGACTTGGCCGCACTGCACCGCCACGTCCAGCAGGAGCAGCCCGGCGGCCAGGGCCACGAGTCCCGCGGCTCCACCCAGTGAGCCTCCGGTGAGTACCGCCGCCGCGGCGAGGGCGGCCAGGACGCACCACAGGTTCACCCGGTCGGCACCGAGCCGGTCCACCCAGCGTCCGGCCGCGGGCGCGCAGAACATGCTGCCCGCCCCGATCAGGGCCAGCAGGCCCACCGCCTGTGTCCCCATGCCGTACCGGGGGCCGGTCACCAGGAGGGCCAGGGCGGTCCAGGCCGCGCTGAACCCGCCGAAGACGGTGACCTGGAAGAGCACGGAGCGCTGTAGCTCCTTCTCGGTGCGCAGCATCCGCAGAGTGTCGGCGAGCAGGGTCGGATAGCGATCGTGCACGGCCGGGACGTCGTTGGGCAGGGCGAGGCCGAGAACGACGGCGAGCAGCCCGGTCAACACGGCGGCGACGAGGTACGGCGCACGCCAGCCCAGATGCTCGCCCAGTACGCCGCCGAAGGTGCGGGCCAGCAGGATGCCGCCGATGAGGCCGGCCTGCAGGGTGCCGATCACGCTGCCCCGTCGATCGGGCTCGACCAGACCGGCCGCCATGGGCAGCAGGAGTTGCGGGACCACGGTCGCGATACCCACCACGGCGCCGGCCGCGAGAAGCGGGCCGGTGGCCGGAGCTAGACCGGCGGCCAAGAGGGCGAGGCCGGTCGTGGCGAGCAGCCCGGTGATCAGCGGGCGGCGGGGGAGGCGGTCGCCGAGCGGCACCAGCAGGAAGATGCCGACGGCGTAGCCGAGCTGGGTCACCGTCGCGACGATCGCCGCGGTGGCCGGGGCGACCCCCAGTCCGTCGGCGATGAGCGGGGTGAGGGCCTGGGGGAAGTAGACGTTCGCGACGCCGACACCACAGGCCAGCGCCATCAGCAGGGGCAGCTTGCGGGACATCGTTCCTCTCCAACCGAACGAACTGGATGGTTCGTTTTCGAGGCTGACATGTCGGCATTGGATTCGTCAAACGAACCAGTTCGTTACCCTGGCATGCATGGCATATGACTCCACGGCGACCAAGGAACGCATCCTCGCGGCGGCGACTGCGGAGTTCGCCGCGCACGGGGTCGCCGGTGCCCGGGTGGACCGTATCGCCGCCGGGGCCAGGGCCAACAAGCGTGCGATCTATGACTACTTCGGGGACAAGAGCAAGCTCTTCGCCGTCGTCCTCGAACGCGTGCTGGCCGACCTCGCCGAGGCCGTGCCGCCGAGCGACGACCTGCCCGGCTACGCCGAGCGCCTCTTCGACTACCACCGCGCTCACCCGGAGGCCCTGCGCCTGGTGATGTGGGAGGCCCTGGAGATCGGCGAACAGCCCGTCCCGGCGGAAGAGGCCCGCACCCGCCACTACCAGGACAAGATCGACGCCGCCGAGTCCGCAGGTCCGGGCGGCGACGCGCGTACCCGCGTGTTCTTCACCCTCGCCCTGACCGGCTGGAGCATCGCCATGCCCCAACTGCGGCGCATGGTCCTCGGTGCCGACTACGGCCTCGACGATCTCCGCGTGGACCTCGCGCGGGCGGTACGGAGCTTGCCGACGGAGGCGGGGTCTCCCGGCCCGGTGTAGCGCTCGGTGTCAGGTTGAAGTGGTCGGGGCGGGCCGGGGGTATCGGCTCGCCCCGACCGGCGGGGCACAGGGGGAGTTGAACCGCGGTGCGGTCCGTGCCCCGCGTCTGTGGCGCTCGCAGCGCCTCACACCGCGAGCGTCTCCTTCGGTGCCGCGACGTCCTCCTTACGTCCGCCGGGGCGCCGGCCGAGCTTCTGCGCGATCTCGGCGCGCTTGTGCTCGCGCCTGGCCTTCGCCTCGTCCTTGCGGACCTGCTCGGCGGCCTCCTCCATGGCCTTCAGCTCGGCTCGTACGGAGTCGGTCGGGCGGCGCTCGATGACGGCGTCGTAGCGCATGGCCAGCAGGTCCAGGGCCTGGGTGTCACTCTCCCTGACCTCGGCCAGGAGGGCTGTGCCGCCGGGCGGGACCTGTTGGACGAAGGTGCCGACGGCGGCGGTGGTCTCTTCTGCCCGCTGGTAGTCGTAGCCTCCGCCGATCAGCGCGCCGACGCCCACACCCATCAGGACGCCGAGGGGTCCGCCGAGGATGCCGACCAGCGAGCCGACCAGTCCGCCGACCGCTGTGTTGCGCCCCTGCTCGGTGTCCATTCCCTCCGGGACGCGCACCGCGCCGTCCTCGAGGCGCTCGATCAGCACGGCGGCGCGGACCTCCGTGGTGGCGGGGCTGAGGTGCTTCAGGTCGCTGAGTGCCTGGTAGGCGGCGGCGCGGTCGGGGAAGCGCAGGGTGACGGCGTTCTCGTTCACGGACATGAGCTCTCCTTCGGTCGGTGGACCCGCAAGGGGTCAGGTATGAGGGGGACGGCCACGGTGTCGACCTCGACGGGACTTCCGCGACCGTCTGTGAGACAGTATGTATCGAAGAGAAGTTGTGAGTCAATGCGTCTCACAAGTTGCCGAGAAAGAGGTGTTCCGATGCTCCGGAGCAACGACGACCCCCGCGCTCTGCGCAGCCGCGCCGCCGCCCTGGCCGCCGCCACGGAACTCCTCGTCGAAGGCGGCCCCGAGAACGTCACCCACGCCACCGTCGCCAAACGGGCCGGAATCGGCCGCGCCACCGTCTACCGGCACTGGCCCGACCAGCAGGCCCTCCTTCTCGACGCACTCGCGGGCGACGTCCGCCCCCTGCTCTCCTTCGACGACAGCCCCGTCCGCGACCAGCTGGTTTTCCAGGCGGAACAGCTGGCTCATCGCCTCAACCAGCCGAGCGCCGTGTCGATCCTCGCCACGGTCATCCAGCGGGCCGAGCGGGACGAGGAGGCGCGGCGCCTCCGCGAGGAGATGTTCGGCCAGGCCGATGAGGACCTCACCCGCGCGCTGGCCGCCGCCGTGGAACGCGGCGAACTCCGCCCCGGCACCCAGGGACACGCCAGGGATCTCGTCGCCCGCATCATCGGACCGCTGCTCTTCGAACGCTTCCTGCACGGCGTACACCTTGAAAAGGACCTGGTGGTCAGCCTGGTCGACGCCGCGCTCGCGCCCTGGCTGCCGAACGCGTGACCGCGCCCGACTCGGTCCGGCGCCGGACACTCGCCGGAGCGGCTGCCGACTCGTCCACGCCGCTCACGTCCGCTTCGGCCACCTCGCCCGAGCTGCGGGCCGGACTCCGCGTGTTGTCTGCGGACGCTCGGCGCCGGGGCGATGAAACGGGCGGATCCGCCCGCCTGCTCGATGGTCTTGGCCAGGGCCTCTCCGCGGGTGCGGTCTCTCCCGTGAAGGACGACCTCCGCACCCTGCTCGGCCAGTCGCTGCGCCACGGCACGGCCGATGCCCGCGGTGGCTCCGGTCGCGAGGGCAGTGCTGCCCTGCAGCGGGGTACCGGCACTCATCACGTTCTCACTTCCTGTCCGCGCAGGTCGGGTTCATGGCCAGAAACTATGCACCACAGATGTTCTTATGACAAGACTATCTGGCAGGCTGTGCAAGTGCGGTACATTGGCCAGATGAGCGCATCCCCTTCCTCTGCCAACGGAGCCGGGGTCGAGTCGGAGCTGGGGTGGGCAATCCGCACGGTCTCCTCGACCTTCGGTCGAATGGCCACCAGTTCCGTGGCGGACCTGCCGGGCGGGCCCCGGGGCTACCTCGTCCTGGTCGCCCTGGCCCACGGCGAGCCCCCGTCCCAGCTCGCCCTCGCACAGCAGGTGAACCTCGACCGCACCGTCGTGACGTACCTGCTCGACGATCTCGAGGCTCGTCAGCTGATCACGCGCAGGCCCGACCCGCGGGACCGACGGGCCCGCCAGGTCCTGATCACCGACGAAGGACGCGCCCACCTCGAACGCGCCCAACACGGCCTCTCCCTCGCCGAGGCACGCCTGCTCGCCGACCTCGACGAGGACGACGCCCACCACCTCCGCCGTCTTCTCATGCGGGTGGCCCAGACGGCTCAGCGCGAGGCGCTCATCCCGGACAACGACTGCTGAACCCCCACCCGACCGGCGGGCGTGTGTCAGCTATGGGGCCTCTTCGCTCAACGCACATAGAGTCATCGCAGGTGCGCGCCGCGATGACTTTCAGCGTGCGTTGAGCGAATTGGGTGATGTGATGTCGGATACGCCGATCAACACCAGGGCGCAGCGCCGCGCCCGTACGCGTTCGGCCATCCTGAATGCCGCCCGGCAGGAGTTCTCCAAGTCCGGCTACCAGAAGGCCACGATCAGGGCGGTGGCCGAACGGGCGGGGTGCGATCCCTCACTGGTCATGCAGCACTTCGGCAGCAAGCAGGAGCTGTTCCGGGCCGCGGTGCAGCTGAATCTGGACATGGCGGCAGTGGCAGCCGGACCGGCCGAGGAATTGAGCGAGCGGCTGATCCGCGCGGTGTTGGAGCCGATGGACGAACAACCGGAGGCGACCGCCTCCACCTTCCGCTCCATGCTCACCCACGACGAGAGCGCCGAGGAGGCGTTGAAACTCTTCAACGTAACGGCCATCGCTCAGCACAGCCGCGTTTCGGGCGCACCCGACGGCGAATCGAGCGAGCTGCGTGGCCAGTTGGTGGCCGCACTGACGCTGGGTGTCGCCATCACGCGCTACCTACTGAAGGCCTCCGCAGTCGAGCATGCCAGCGTCGATGACCTCGTCGCCCATCTGCGCCCGGCCGTCGAGGCACTGCTGCCGGAATCAGCACTGAAGGGCCATCAGAAAGCCGACTGAGGCCTCGCCTCGCCCGTCCTCCAGCCGCGACGGGGCGGGCAGCGCCGCCCTGAGACATCAGAGGCGGCTGTGACGGGTGCGGCTGGCGCATGTCGCTCCGCTGCCGACCATATCGCCGGCCGCCCGCATCGGGCGTGACCGGCCACAGCGCCGGACGGACCAGCGGCCGGAGGACCGGCACCGGGTCGATGCTGCTGGGTGACACACAGTGCGAATTCGCCCTGCCGTCCATGCGGACCAGCGGCACCCTCACACTGAACGGAAAGACCCAGAAGATCTCCGGAGAGAGCTGGCTGGACCGGCAGTGGGGCGAAACCCCCGTGGACGATCCCACCATGCGCTGGACCTGGATGAGCGTCCGCCTGCCGAACAACGACACGCTCGCCCTCTGGGACGCCGTGAACAGCAAGAGCGAGAACTCCTGGGCCACCGTCCTGCATCCGGACGGCTCCTACGACCTGGCGGCGGTCAAGCCCCTGGCCGGCGGCGTCGACAGGACCTGGACCAGCGCCAAGACCGGCAAGACCTATGCCACCGGCTGGCATGTCGAGATCCCCTCGCTGAAGACCCGTCTCACCGTCCGCGTCAACGGCCCCGAGGACCAGGAGGCCGCGGACAAGGCCGGCGACGGCGTCTACGAGGCGCCGGCTGTCTACACCAGGGTCTACGAGGGCAAGAAAGTCACCGGCACGAACTACACCGAGCAGGTGGGCGACTGGAGGCACTGACCACGTCCTGGACGGCGAGCACAGTAGTCCTCCCGCGCGGAACATGCCATTTCACACCTCGCTACCGGCTCTTTGCGTTACCGGGGGCCAGTAGGCCGTCCATCACCAGTGCGGCCAGGGCCTCCGCCTTGGCGAGACGGTCCGCCTGCGTCATGTGCTCGTAGCCGCCCATGCGCCGGGCCAGCGGCTCCTGCACCAGTCCTGACACCGGAAGGATGAGGGCGAAGAACACGACGTCCATCGAGACCCGCGTCATGCGCCCGGATGCCATCAGCCTCTCGATGCTGGGCGCGACGAGGGCGAGCGTCGGTTCGATGTAGCTCTGGTAGAGGTAGTCCAGCCGCTCGGTGTCCCGCGCGGATTCGTCCGCCATCAACATGGCCAGGTACGGCTCGCCGATGGTCGTGCGGTAGAACTCCCTGACGAACTGCCGCACCACGTCCTCGTCGTCGCTCCCCGGGGCGGCCGGCACCATGCGCGTGAGCTGAGCCCCCAGGGCGGCATCCACCACCGCACGCCAGTAGGCCGCCTTGGAACCGTAGCGGTCATTGATGAAGGTGGGGCCGACCCCGAGACGGCGCGCGAACTCCCGCGCGGACGCCCGGTCGTATCCCAGTTCCGCGAACGCCTCCAGGCCCCGCAGCAGCACGTCCGGCGCCGAGGGCAACTCGGCGGAATCCGCGCCGGGACGCCCCGGGCGTCGCGTGGTGGTCGGCTTGCCTCCCACGTGTCCTCCTCAGTCGGCTCTGCGGGCGGGCGCCCGTCAATCGCACCAGCGTATCCGCCCCGGTCGGTACGGCTGAGCACCGTCCGAGGTCAGCGCCGGTCCCGGATCCGACGCAGCGGCCCCTGCCCGGACACCGGCTTGACACGGGCAACCATTTCAATAATCCTACGAGTGTTGGATATTTCTTTCGGGTGCCCGATGCGAAGCACCCGAGGACAGACGCCGCCCGCCGACGAGCCGGCGCAGCGTCCATCCGGCGTCAGCGGATTTCCCTTCCGCCCACAACTGCAACCTTCGAGAGTACGAAACCGTTTCGTACATTCATGCAATCCGTGCAGTCCATCTGCACAAGGAGTCATCATGCGCAAGACCACTGTCGGCGCGCCCACCGTCACCGCCGCACTCATCGCCTCGCTCGCCCTCGCCTCGGGCGGAACGGCCACCGCGACCACAGCCTCCGGGCAGGGACTGAGGCAGACCAGCCTCCCGGTCGCCGTCGACCCCGCCGCGGACCTCACCGCCCACCCCGACCGGCTCAACGAGTCCTGGTACGTCACCGCGCACGTGACCGCCGGAGGCCACCACTACGGATTCATGGCCAACCACCTGATTTCTGGCGACGCCAAGACGGGGCACACCCTCTCGACCGTCTCGCTCATCGACGAGGACACCGGCTGGTACACCAAGTCGGAGATCGCTCTTCCGCCCCGCACGGGCCTGTCCGGCAAGCAGGGCGTGGACATCCACACCGACAACATCAGCTGGACCGGCGACGCCAAGGAACAGAAGCTGCGTGCCAAGGTCCCCGAGGGGACCATCGACGTCACCTTCCGCCCCCAGGGCAACGTTCTCTACAACATGGGGACGGGCTACTTCCCCATGTTCGGCGACGCCAAATACCCGAACTACGAATACGCCTTCCCCACCATGCAGACCTCGGGGGCGTTGACCCTGAACGGCCGCACCGAAAAGGTCCGCGGGCGGTCCTGGCTGGACCACCAGTGGGGGCCCCTTCCCGACATCGCCGCAGGCAATGCCTCATGGTCCTGGATGAATCTCGACCTCTCCAACGGCGACGAGGTCAGCCTCTGGAAGACGAAGGAGAACAAGGAGAACACCTGGGCGACCGTCCAGAAGCCCGACGGTTCCCAGACCGTCGCCGAGGCGACCCTCACACCTGACAGCTCCACCCTCTGGACCAGCCCGACCACCGGCAAGAAGTACCCCACCCGCTGGAAGGTCACCATCCCCGGCGAGCACGCCAAGCTCAACGTCGAGACGTACGCCAAGGACCAGGAACTGACGGTCCCCGGGCCTCGCTACGAAGGCAGCGCAGCCGTCACCGGTACCTACGGCCACCGCACGGTCACCGGCACCACCTACGTCGAGCTCACCGGCGGACAGTAGCCGTCCGCGGCCGCCGCACGACGACTCGGCCGCAAGACCCTTCTGCCTGCCCACGTACTGCCCAACTGCCCTATCCTTTCGCCCGGTTCTGGAGTTTCGTCATGCCTCGAACACCCGCCGACACGTCGGACGTGGCCACCGTGTCCGCCCTTCCGTCTGCCGACGCACCGCCTCGCCACCGCTGGTGGATCCTTGTCGTCATCGGCCTGGCCCAGCTCATGGTGGTGCTGGACGCGACGATCGTGAACATCGCCCTGCCCTCGGCCCAGAAGGACCTGGGCTTCTCCGACGGTGACCGGCAGTGGGTCGTCACCGCCTACGCCCTCGCCTTCGGCAGCCTGCTCCTGCTCGGGGGACGCATAGGCGACCTCTTCGGCCGCAAGATGACCTTCCTGGTCGGGCTGGTCGGCTTCGCCGGCACCTCCGCGCTGGGCGGCGCCGCCACCAGCTTCGAGATGCTCGTCGTCGCCCGTGCCGGGCAGGGCCTGTTCGGTGCCCTGCTCGCCCCGGCCGCCCTGTCCCTGTTGACCACGACCTTCACCGATCCCAAGGAACGCGCCAAGGCCTTCGGTGTGTTCGGCGCCATCGCCGGTGCCGGCGGAGCCATCGGGTTGCTGCTGGGCGGCGTGCTGACCGAGTACCTCGACTGGCGCTGGACGCTGTACGTCAACCTCGCCTTCGCCGCGGTCGCCTTCGTCGGCGGTGTGATCCTGCTGCAGCGCACCACCCGCGACAAGTCCGCCACCCTCGACATCCCCGGCGCGCTCCTGGTCATCAGCGGCCTGTTCTGCGTGGTCTACGGCTTCTCCAATGCCGAGAGCCATGACTGGAGCTCTCCGCAGACGTGGCTCTTCCTCGTCGCCGGAGCGGTGCTGCTCGCCGTCTTCGCCTGGTGGCAGACTCGCGCCGCCCACCCCCTGCTGCCGCTGCGGGTCCTGCTCGACCGCAATCGCGGCGCCTCCTTCATCTCCGTTCTGATCACCGGCGCCGGCATGTTCGGTGTCTTCCTGTTCCTGACCTACTACCTCCAGCAGAGCCTGGGCTACACGCCCGTCAAGACCGGACTGGCGTTCCTGCCCATGGTCGCCGGTCTCATGCTCGCCTCCACCCTTGCCACCACCGTGCTGATCCCCCGTATAGGCCCCAAGGCGATCGTGCCGCTGGGTATGGGGCTCGCCACCGCCGGCATGGTCTGGCTCACCGGGCTCGACCTGAACAGCAGCTATGCCACCGACATCATGCCCCCGCTGGTCGTGGCGGGTCTCGGCCTCGGCCTGGTGATGGCCCCGGCCATGAGTCTGGCCACCGCGGGCGTGGGTGCCGAGGATGCCGGCGTGGCCTCCGCCGCCGTCAACACCATGCAGCAGGTCGGCGGCTCCCTCGGCACCGCCCTGCTCAACACCCTCTTCTCCAGCGCTGTCACCAACTACCTCGACGGCAAGAACCCGGCGGACCCGGTCGTCCAGGCCAAGGCCGGCCTGGAGGGCTACTCCACCGCCTACTGGTGGTCGGCCGCCTTCTTCGCCGTCGGTCTGGTCATCAGCGTCGTCCTCTACCGCCGAGGTGTACCTACCCACGACCCGGACGCGGCGCCCGTCGTCCACATGTAGGACCCCGACGGGCCGCGACCGACCGCCCCCCGAGACGGCCCGCCCGCCAACCCGGCGGGTCGCCTCGGCCCGGCATCCGAGCACTGTCGTCGCTGACGTCGCATCCCCACACCCGGCAAGGAGAACGACCGGCATGGCCTCCGTACTCATCGTCAGCGACCAGTCCTTGCAGCGACTCGGCCTCCGTATGCTCCTGACCGCCGAGCCCGACCTGACCGTCGTCGGCGAAGCGGCCAGAGGAGCCGAGGCGGTCCGCCTGAGCGTTTCGCTGCGGCCCGACGTCGTCCTGATGGCCATCCCTCCTCTCGACGCGGAGGGCATCGAGGCCATCCGACGCATCACCCGATCCGTACGCCTTCTCCCCGACTCCGCCGGAGCGGATCAGGTCCCGCCCCGCGTCCTGGTCCTGGCCTCGACCGGTCGCGAGGGACACGCCCAAGCCGCCCTGCGCGCCGGAGCCGGGGGAGTCCTCCCGCACGACGCCGGCCCGGACCAACTCACCGCCGCTGTCCGCATCGTCGCCACCGGAGACGCCGTCATCACCCCCGGCCTGACCCGCGCACTCATCGACGCCGTCTGCGAACAGCGCACCCCCTATCCCCTTGACCAGCACACCGGGTCCGACGCCTTCACCGGACGCGAACGCGACGTCCTCCTCGCCGTGGCCTCGGGCTGGTCCAACGCCGAGATCGCCGCCCGGCTGTGCATCGCGCCGGCCACCGTCAAATCACACGTCAGCCACATCCTCGCCAAGATCCGGGCCCGCTCCCGCGTCCAGGCGGTGACCTACGCCTACGAATCCGGCCTCGTACAACCGGCGGCCTGACGGCTGTTCAGTTCGAGGTTGCACGATTTCTTCACAAAGATGAGGGCGGAATTATGCATGAAGGTTCAAGTACTCGCATTAGGGTCCGATCATGAAAGGCCCGAAAGAGTTCCGTCCTTCTCCCGGTCTTGCTGATCTGGCAAACCTGATCCGATTTCCCGCCGCCCTCAGCGTTCCCGGTGACGTCCTTGCCGGTGCTGTCGCTGCGGGTGGGACGCCCCGGCCCCGTATTGTCGCCACGATGGCGTCGTCCGTCGCCCTCTACTGGGCCGGAATGGCGCTCAACGACTACGCGGACGCGACCGTCGACGCGGTGGAGCGCCCCGAACGTCCCATACCCGCCGGGCGGGTTGCCCGCCGTACCGCGCTGGCCACCGCGTGCGGCCTCACGGCTGCGGGCCTCGGCCTCGCCGCCCTGGCGGGCGGGCGGCGGGCGTTGAGTGTGACGCTTCCCCTGACCGGACTGGTATGGGCGTACGACCTGGGTCTGAAGTCCACACCCGCCGGTCCCGCCGCGATGGCGGGCGCAAGGACGCTGAACGTGCTGGCCGGCGCGGAGCCAGGGCGCCGGGCGACCGCGGTGCCGGCCGCCCTGCTGGTCGGCGCGCACACCTACACCGTCACCGCGCTCAGCCGCCACGAGGTGTCCGGCGCGCCGCGCGCCGTACCCGTCGCCACCCTGGCCGGCAGTACGGCAACCGCCTTGGCCGCCGCCGCGCTTCCCGCTCTGCGTCGGGGCGGCCGGGCGGCGCGGGTCGGTGCCGCTGTCGGAGCGCTCGGCTATATCGCCTCGTACGGCACGGCGCAGGCGCGGGCCGCGCGCGAGCCGTCGGCCGCGAACGTCCGGCAGGCCGTCGGCACCGGGATCATGTCGCTGCTGCCCCTCCAAGCCGCGCTCACCGCCGCCGGCGGTGGCACGGGCCTGGCCGGTGTGCTGGCCGTGGCGCATCCGCTGGCGCGCAGGCTCGCCCGGAAGGTGTCACCGACGTGAGCCCGATACCCGGTCCCGCCGGGCGGCTCCGGTTCGGTTTCGGGACCAACGGTTTCGGCTGCCACCGGCTCGACGATGTGCTGAGTGTGCTCGCCGACCTGGGGTACGACTCGGTCGGCCTCACGCTCGACCACGGTCACCTCGACCCGTTCGCCGCCGACCTGCCTCGTCAAGTCGCCCGTCTCGCACGGCGGTTGGACCGGCTCGGCCTGGCGGTGATGGTGGAGACGGGGGCGCCGTATCTGCTGGACCCGTGGCACAAGCACGTCCCCACGCTGATGTCGGCCACGGACGCCGGGCGGCGCGTCGACCTGCTGGCGCGTGCGGTGCGCATCGCGGCCGACCTCGGCGCCCCGGCCGTCCAGTTGTGCAGCGGCCCGGCACCCGAGGGTATGGCGGCGGGGGAGGCCTGGAAGCGGCTGGCCGCCGGCTGCGAGGAAGTCCTGGGTATCGCCCAGGAGTACGGGGTGGCGCTGGGGTTCGAGCCCGAGCCGTACATGTTCGTCGACACCGTGGAACGTGTGGTGGATCTACGACGCCGGCTGGGCGACCCCGACCTGTTCGGCATCACGCTCGACATCGGTCACGCCCACTGTGTCGACGACCTGCCTCTGCTGGGCTGTGTCGAACTGGCGGCGCCGTATCTGGTGAACGTGCAGATCGAGGACATGCGGCGCGGCGTCCACGAGCACCTCGAACTCGGCACGGGCGAGATCGACTTCCCGCCCGTCCTGGCCGCCCTGAAGGCTTCGGGCTACCAGGGACCGGTCTCGGTGGAGATCCAGGGCGCGTCCCTGAACGCCCCCGAAGTCGCCCGCCACTCCCTGGAGTTCCTCAAGGCCGCTGAGCCGCTCTGAAGCTGCGGCGATCCGTCCTGTACTGCCATCTCGCCACTCCCACAAAGTCGCGATCGAACACACATTCCAAAAGGAGGCATGCGCGGTGGCCCCACCCATCCCTACCGCCCTAGACCACCACCTCACCCCGGAGGCGCGGCGCTGGCTGACGGATGCCGTCGCCCGCGTCGGCGACGACCCGACAGCGGTGCGCACCGTCTTCCCCGCCGTCGGCCGACACTGCGGGCGCGGACCGCTCGTCGACGGCTGGACGGTGGCGGACGCCGCCCGAGCCCGCCTGCTCGCCGCCCTGCCGCTGCGCGGAGCGGCACTCGCCGAGGAGATCACCGCCCTGCACCGGTACGGCGACAGCGCCGAACAGCGTGCGGTGCTGCGCTCGTTGGCGCTGCTGGAGGATGCGGACGCCTCGTTCGCCGACCTGGGGGTGCCCCTCGTGCGTGCGGCGCTGCGGGGCAACGACACGGACCTGATCGAGGCGGCCCTCGGCCCCTACGCCGCGCGGCACCTGGATGAGGACGGCTACCGGCACGCCGTACTGAAGTGCGTCTTCTGCGGCATCCCCCTTGACCGTGTGGCGGGCCTCACGGAGCGCGCGGACCGCGAACTCGCCCGCATGCTGGCCGACTTCGCCCACGAACGGGTCGCCGCCGGCCGTGACGTGCCCTCCGACATCTGGCCGATCGTGCGCGCGCACCCCGGCGCGCTGGAGGCCTCGGGACTGCCCGCGGAAGCCACCTCGTCCTCGTCCGACCGCCGAGCCGCCGCCGCAGCGGCGCTCGCCGCCTTCACCGGAGCTGAATGATGCGTATCTTCGACCCCCACATCCACATGACCTCGCGCACCACCGACGACTACGAGGCGATGTACGCGGCCGGTGTCCGGGCGGTGGTGGAGCCGTCGTTCTGGCTCGGCCAGCCCCGCACCTCCGTGGACAGCTTCACCGACTACTTCGACGCGCTGCTCGGCTGGGAGCCGTACCGCGCCGCGCAGTTCGGCATCCAGCACCGCTGCACGATCGCCCTCAACCCCAAGGAGGCCAACGACCCGCGCTGCGCGGGGGTGTTGGACGTGCTGCCGCGCTACCTGGCCAAGGACGGGGTGGTGGCTGTCGGCGAGATCGGCTACGACTCCATGACACCCGAGGAGGACGAGGCCCTGGCCCGCCAGCTCGAACTCGCCGTCGAGCACGACCTGCCGGTCCTCGTCCACACTCCGCACCGCGACAAGGCCGTCGGCACCCGCCGCACCCTCGACGTGGTCCGCGAGTCCGGCATCCCGCCCGAGCACGTCCTCGTCGACCACCTCAACGAACTCACCGTGTCCATGGTCGCCGACAGCGGCTGCTGGATGGGCTTCTCCATCTACCCGCACACGAAGATGAGCGAGGACCGCATGGTGCGGATCCTCCAGGAACACGGCACGGAGCGGATGCTCGTCAACTCGGCCGCCGACTGGGGGCGCAGCGATCCCCTCAAGACCCGCAAGACCGCCGACGCGATGCTCGCCGCCGGCTTCGACGCCGACACCGTCGACCAGGTCATGTGGGGTAACCCGGTGGCCTTCTACGGGCAGAGCGGGCGACTGGACCTGGAGGACGTCAAGCCGGACGAGACGGCCCTTTTCGAGGGCAACTCGGTCAAGCGCGGCGGGGAGTGAGGCCACCGTGCGCTTCCGGCACACCGACGGCACGACCGTCCACCTCGCCTACTGCAGCAACGTCCACCAGGCCGAGGACCTCGACGGAGTGATCGCCCAACTCGCCTCCCACGCCGAGCCCGTACGGGAATCACTCGGCGCCGACCTGCTCGGCATCGGCCTGTGGCTGGCCCGAGACGTGGTCACCGAACTGTCCGCCCGGCCCGACGCCGTCCACCGACTGCGGACCGAGTTGACCGCACGCGGACTGGAGACCGTCACCCTCAACGCCTTCCCCTACGGCGGTTTCCACCGCGAGGTGGTCAAGAAGGACGTCTACCTGCCCGACTGGACCGACCCCGCCCGCCTGCACTACACCGTCGACTGCGCCCGGGTGCTCGCCGGACTGCTGCCCGACGACGCGCGACGCGGCAGCGTCTCGACCCTGCCCCTGGCCTGGCGCACACCCTGGCCACCGGCCGCGCGCGACACCGCCCGCCGGGCTTTGGACCAACTCGCTGCCGAACTCGCCGAGTTGGAGCGCGACACGGGCCGTATGATCCGGGTGGGCTTCGAGCCCGAGCCCGGATGCGTGGTGGAGAATACCGTCCAGGCCGCCCGGGAGCTCGGGGGACTGGACCCCGAGCGGCTCGGCATCTGCCTCGACACCTGCCATCTCGCCGTGCAGTTCGAAGAACCGGCGCAGGCACTGCGTCGCCTCGCCGACGCCGATCTCCCGGTGGTCAAGGTCCAGGCGTCCAGCGCCCTCCAGGCCGACGATCCCGCCGACCCGGCCGCGCGCCGGGCGCTCGCCCGGTTCGCCGAACCCCGCTTCCTGCACCAGACCCGTACGGCCCCCGGCGGTGCCGTCACCGGCGTGGACGACCTCCCGGACGCCCTCGCCGGGGGGCTGGACCCCGCATCCGCCTGGCGGGTCCATTTCCACGCGCCGTTGCACGCCGAGCCCGAACCACCGCTGCGCACCACTGCCGCCGAACTGACCACCGCCCTGGGCGAGTTGCTCGGCGGCCCGCACGCCGTCTGCGACCACGTCGAGGTCGAGACCTACACCTGGTCCGTCCTGCCCGAGCACCTGCGCCCGCACGACCGCTCCGGTCTCGTCGTGGGCCTGGCCGCCGAACTCGCCTGGACCCGCGACCGGTTCGAGGAACTCGGCCTGCTTCCCCAGTCCCTCACGCGAAAGGAGACCGTCTCATGACGAGACTGGTCGTTCTCGACATCGCAGGCCTCACCCCCCGCCTGCTACAGCACATGCCCGCCGTCTCGGCCCTCGCTGCACAGGGTTTCCAGGCCCGGCTCAACCCCGTGCTGCCCGCCGTCACCTGCTCGGTGCAGTCCACCCTCCTCACCGGCGCGCCGCCCGCCGAGCACGGCGTCGTAGGCAACGGCTGGTACTTCCGCGACCTGGGCGAAGTCCTGCTGTGGCGCCAGCACAACGCCCTCGTAGGCGGCGAGAAGCTGTGGCACACCGCCCGCCGCGCCAAGCCCGACTACAAGGTCGCCAACGTGTGCTGGTGGTACGCCATGGGCGCCGACGTCGACCTCACCGTCACCCCGCGCCCCGTCTACTACTCCGACGGCCGCAAGGAACCCGACTGCTACACCTGGCCCCCCACTCTGCACGACGAACTCACCACCAGGCTGGGCCCGTTCCCCCTCTTCACCTACTGGGGCCCCAACGCGGGCATCCCCTCCAGCCAGTGGATCCTGGCCGCGGCCCGCCAGATCTTCGACGAACACCGCCCCGACCTGACCCTCGTCTACGTCCCCCACCTCGACTACGAACCCCAGCGCTCCGGCCCCGGCTCACCGCAGTCCGCCCGCGAGGCCCGACGGCTCGACGACGCGCTGCGCCCCCTGCTGGACCACTTCCGGCGCGAGGACGCCACGGTCGTGATCTTGAGCGAGTACGGCATCGCGCCCGTCTCCCGCCCGGTCGACATCAACCGCGCTCTGCGCCGGGCCGGGCTGCTCGAAGTCCACACGCAGGACGGCATGGAGTACCTCGACCCGTGGACCTCCCGCGCCTTCGCGGTCGCCGACCACCAGGTCGCCCATGTCTACGTCCGCGACCCCGCCGACACGGACGCGGTGGCGGACATCATCGCCGAACTCCCGGGCGTGGAGCAGGTGTTGGACGAGAAGGGCAAGGCGTTCCACGGGCTGGACCACGAACGCTCCGGCGAGCTGGTCGCCATCGCGGAGCCGGACGCCTGGTTCACGTACTACTACTGGCTGGACGACGAACGCGCCCCGGACTTCGCCCGCCAGGTAGAGATCCACCGCAAACCCGGCTACGACCCCGCCGAACTCCTCTACGACCCGACCGTGCCCGGCGTGAAGGCACGCGCCATCGGCCAGGTCGCCCGCAAGAAGGCGGGCCTGCGCTACCGCATCAAAACGGTCCCCCTGGACCCCTCCGGCGTGCGCGGCAGCCACGGCCGCCTCCCGCAGGACCCGCAGGACAGCCCCGTCCTGCTGTGCTCGCGCCCCGGTCCCGCCCGCGACGACATCGAGGCGACCGACGTCAAGGACCTGCTCCTCACCCTGGCCGGCATCACTACCCCCTGACTGACGTCTTGGGGGAGCGGTGCGCTGGGGCTCGATGAGTGATGTCACCGAGCCCCACCCAGCCCCCGTGCACCTGAAGTGGCGGTCGTTCACACCGC
>NZ_BARG01000094.1 GCF_000376565.1 Streptomyces hokutonensis
CTGCCGGTACTGATCAACGACCGACGTTGCCGTCGACGTCAGCGTCCGGGCACCGGGCACGCCCGGCAGCAGGAGATCGGACAGGTTGACCGTGCAGCTCACGGTCACGGTGACCGTCCCCACCTGCCCCACGGGCACATTGAGGCCGCCGGTGTTCACATGGACGCTGACGGACGCGCACGTGATGCCCTGATCGTTCAGGGACTCGAGGGCGGCCGCGTGCGCGGCGGCCTGCGCGGAGGCCACGGTGCGGTGGATGGACGCCTCGCGTGCCGCGTCCTCGGACGCCGCGTCGATTTTCGCGCCGGAGGTGACGAGGCGTCCGCCGGCGATCGCCAGGCACAGGAACATGATCAGAGAGGGGAGGACGATGGCGGCCTCGATCGCGACACTGCCCTCGTCCCCACCCGCCGGCTGCCTCCAACAGGCCCTGATGCGCAACGGATTCACCCCCCGGCTGTCTGAACTGTCGCGAGTTCTCGTAAAGGGCGAGATCCCTGGCAGGCATACGGACCAGGTCGGCACGGTGCGGTCACACTCCTGCGAATTCCGGCCTCGAACGCTTCGGAATTCGTGAACCCACGAGCCTCCGTCGTCCAGCGTTCGACAGGCCCCGACGCCGACTGCGTGATCTTGAGCCCGGACAGGCCCGGGATCATCGACAAGGCCGTACCGGACACCCGTACGCGTACGCGCTGCCCGTCGCTGCTGGCCAAGACGCCGTAGCCGCGCAGGCTGTCCCCCGCACTGCGCGCAAGGACGTCCTGCGCGCGGGCCGTGCCATCGGCGGGAGACGCCTGGTAGGCGCGGGCCGCGGTGAGGCCCTCGCGGGCCGCGGTCAGGGCGATCTCCCGGGCGTAGTACCACATGGAGGCCTGGATGACGGCGATCGTGGTGAGCAGGATGAAAGGGAAGACGATCGCCATCTGGACGGAGGCGTCGCCCCGGTCGTCCCCCCAGCGCCGCCCGTGCCACCAGGCCCGGATACGGGGGCCGCCCGGCATCAGATCCCGCTCAGGCTCAGGTTGTATTTCGCGATCACTACGGCGATCGTGCCGGCGATCGCCAGGGCGCCGCCGACGGCGGCGACCCAGATGATGACGGTGGTGATGCTGATGTCGCCACGGTCCGGCTGACGCGTGGCCTCCTCCATGCGCGTGGCCAGCCGGCGGACGGCGCGGCAGGACCGTAAGACGGTGTACTTCATCGGGCGTGCTCCTCCACCAGATTGAGCGAGTTCGACGGTCGGAAACGGATTCAGACAGTGAGCATGCGGATCACCGCGGGAAACGCCATCAGCAACATGACCAGAACGGCGAGGAGAGCGCCGGGGGCGGTCATTTTCTCGCTGGCCGTGTTGGCCTCGGCGGCCTGGTCGGCGAGCAGTTCGGTGTTCAGTGCGGCGGTGCGGGCCCGCAGGGCCTTGTAGACGGCGGCGCCGTCGGTGGCCGAGCCGCGCATGATGTCGGCGACATCCGTCAGGACAGGCAGGTCGTACTCGTCGGCGAGTTCGGACAGCGCCTGGTACGGCGGGATCTTCTCCAGCCGGGCACGGCGCAGCGCGCCCTGCAGATACAGGAACGGCCACCCCCGCCCGACAGCCGCTGCCTTCTCCAGCGCCTCAGCCGGCCCGGCGTCCGCGGCCCGCTTGAGCGCCACCAGGTCGAGGTAGGCGGACAGAGCGTGCGCGAACTCCTCCCGCGCCCGCTTGGCCTGGTCACGTACGGCGAGATCGGGAGTGATGAACAGCAGGCCGGCGATGGCCAGTCCGGCGGCCGCGGGCACATAGAAGGGCAGGGAGACGCCCGCGATGATCCACGGGACGGACACCAGCACAGGGCAGAGCAGGCCAAGCGCGGCGAGCGCCGTCTTCTTCAGCATGAACTGGCCCGGCCCCTGTCCGAGCAGGGCAAGATTCGTGACGGGGATCCGTACGCCGGGCAGGTGCTCGAGGCGGGCCAGCAGCCACCTGCCCCACCGCTCCTCCCGGTCCAGCTCCGGCTCGGGCATGCTCAGGCGCGCGGGACCGGTGCGCTTGAGTGCCACCGCCAACGCGGGCTGCTGCTGCTGCAGCAATTCACGCACCAGCAGGGCGACACCGCCGCCCACGGTGCCTCCGGCCGCTACGACGGGAAGCAGATTCACGGCGTGACCCCTTCCCGCATGCGCCCCTGGTCCGGTTCTGCAGCGGGTGTGGGCAGGCGGACGGTGCTGCGCGCGTCGGCGATCAGGAACCGGGCGATGCGGCGGAAGGTGCCCAGCGAGCGCATCAGGGCGAGCGTGGCGATAAACCCGGCGGTCAGGAACGCCAACACCAGCTGGCCCAGCAGGGTGTTGTAGGGGCGGGTGAAGGACGGCACGAAGAATCCGCCGCCGACGATCCCCAGCGTGATCAGGGTCATCCACCGCACGGTCGTCCGCGACTTGGCCCGGTCGGCCTCCACCTTCCGCTTGCCGGCCACCTCCTCACGGACGGTCGCGGCCAGGTCCTCCAGCCCCTGCGCGAGGCCCGGGCCGCGGTCGCCCGCCGAGAGGATCAGCGCGGCCGCCACCTTGTCGGCCGTGATGTCGTCGAGCTCGTCGGCGAACGCACGGAGCGCCTCCTCGGGCCGCCATCCCAGGCGCAGCCGGTCGGAGAGATTGACGATCTGCCCGGCCAGCTCCTCCGGGGCACCCCGACGGCTAGTGATCATCGCCTGTTCCAGGCCCATACCCAGCCGCAGCAGTCCGGCCAGATGCTGCGTCCACGCGCTCAGCGCCTCCAGCTGCCCGATGCGCTCCTGCGCGATCTGCGCCGGCGCAATCAGCCACGGCACCCCGACCACAGCCGCGCCCACCATCGCACCGGCCACGAAATTCCCGGAGACCAGCCACACGCCCACGAACACCACCAGCGCCACGGCGGTCAGCGTGCGCCGCCGCAGCCGGACCTCCTCGCCCTGCTCGGTGCCGCCGCGCATCGCCTTCCACCGCTCGCGCAGCCGCGCCCGGCGCGGGGCGGAAGTCCCCACTGCACCGGCGACGGTCCCGATCAGCCCGCCGATGACGGCCATGCCGCTGAGCAGCGCCCACAACAGGATCACCGGCCGGCCCCCACCATCAGCTCCAGCGGCCGCTCCCAGGCCCCGTAGGTCAGTTGGAGCAGGCCGGAGTCGAAGCCCACACGGCGCAGGTCATCCACGCAGCCCGGGTCCATCCGCGGTACCGCACGCAGCTCCCCGAACTCCCTCCTCGGAGCGAAGATCTCGTTGGTGGCCGGGCGTCCGGACTCGCCGATCCCGGTCACCTCCAGGACATGGGAGACATAGCGGTGGCGGTAGCCGCCGATCCGTGTCTCGTCCGTCATGTCCACGTACACGATGAAGTCCAGGCCGTTGGCGGTCTGCCGGTAGGCCAGTTGCTCGGACAGGTTGCCCTGGGCCAGCGCATACAGCTCGGCGATCCGGTCGAAGACGATGTCGGGACGACGCGCGTGGATGGTGCACAGATTTCCGCCCGAGCCGTTCGTCAACGCCTGCATCATGGCGACGACTTCGGGACCGCGGACCTCACCGACCACGATCCGCTCCAGCGACATCCGCAGCGCCGGATGCATCAGGTCCAGCAGCGTGATCTCGCCCGCGCCGCGGCCGGTGACGTCCTTCTCCCCGTTGGACTCCCGCCCCACCAGGTTGACGACCTGGCGGTGGTAGCCGTTGGCGTGGGCGAACAGCTCGTCCTCGGTCTGGATGGTGGCGAAGCGGCAGTCCGGATCGAATTCCTTGAGCATCGCCCGCAGCAGCGTGGTCTTCCCGGCCTTCTGCTTTCCCGCGATCATGACGTTCTTCTCCGCGCGCACGCACGCGCCGAGGAACTCCCGCAGGATCGGGTCGATCGTGCCCAGCCGCACCAGGCCGTCGAGATCGGCGTGGGAGACCCGGTGGCGGCGGATGACCGCATACGTCATCGGGCCGAGCCCGGTGATCGCCTGCAGAC
This sequence comes from Streptomyces hokutonensis, assembly GCF_000376565.1. GTDB lineage: Bacteria > Actinomycetota > Actinomycetes > Streptomycetales > Streptomycetaceae > Streptomyces > Streptomyces hokutonensis. The sequence continues at coordinate 3,976 of NZ_BARG01000094.1, forward strand.
GGGAGCCGTCCTGAAGCGACAGGGCGAGGGTGGGGTTCGCGGTGGAGATGGTCCGCTCGCTGTGCCCGGAGTCGCGGGCCAACTCCCGCAATAGTTCGAGGAGTTCCTCCTCCGAGTCCGCGATCGGGCCGACCATCCGGCGTTCGCCGTCGCCGTAGTCCAGCCACACCTCGCCCGGGCCCTGGATGATGATGTCCTCGACCCGCTCGTCGTCCAGATACGGCTGCAACCGCCCGGCCCGGTAGAGCAGGTCGTACACAGCGCGCCGCAGCGCCCCGTCCTCCTGCGGTGTCATCGCGTGCGCGTCCGACCACAACGCGACCGCCTCGTTGATCCAGTCCAGGCAGCGCTGTTCCTCGCTGGCCCGGTCCATGCCCCAGGCGCTCTTGAGTAACTCCTCACGCTGCCGGGCGACTTGGGCCGCGATGCTCCGGGCGGCCTGGTAGTCGACGGTGACCTGCGGTGCCGCGGTGCCGACCGCGTGCGGAGTCGAGGCGGTTCCGGCCGCAGTCCAGTAGGCCCGCTGAGGGCGGCCGGGCGGGTGAGTGACGGACGGATCGGGGTGCAGGGGCTTAGCGTCCACGGTTTGCCTCCCCAGCGGCGAAGGCGCGGCGCTGGCCGAGGCGGGAGCGGCGCACAGCGGCCCGCTGCACCAGCAGGGCACTGCTGGTACGGGCGGCCTTCATCAGCGGCGACCTGGTGAAGCGGCGGGGCTGCTCGGCGCCGTCGGACAGCACCCGGGCGTCACCCGGCGCGTACGGGAGTGTCGCCACGACCGGCACCTGCAGCACGCGCTGGATCTCGCCGGCGGGGTAGGGACCTTCATCGATGACGAGCAGGCCGACGTCCCCGACGCGTTCCTCCAACGCCATCACCCGGGACTGAGCGGCCTGAAGACTACGGAGGGTGTTGCGCACCACCACGACGACGGCATCCGCCTGTTCGGCCAGGACCCCGGAGAGACCGAAGGCGCCGCTGCGGCCGAGGTCGATCAGGACGTCGTGGCCGTGGTCAGTCTCGATGCCCCGGAACACGGACGCCAGGCCCTTCCACACCGAGCCCAGGCTCGCCGCCTGGGCAGGATCGGTGATGCCCGGCAGCAGCAGCCGGTCACGCGGTGACTCCCGCTGTCCGCCCTCGCCGCTCAAATCGATCAACTGGCGCCAGAAGGCGTCGCCGAACCGGCCCGTTCGGGCGGCCACCGAGAGGTTGCGCAGCCCGTACCGTTCGCCGAGCGTGCTCTGCAGCAGTCCGTGCAGCACGGCCCCGCCGTCCGGATCGCACTCGGCCAGGATCATCTTCCGGCCCGGCTCCAGCGGCCACGACAACAGCAGCGCGAGCGCACTGGTCGTCACCCCGGGGGCGCCAGTGCAGCCGGCCAGCGCGATGACAGCCATCAGCTGCCGTCCGGTGCGGTCAGGACTAGGCGCAGTGCGCTCGCCGACACCCACGCGGCGACGGTCGGCCCGTCGGTAGAGGAGGTTGCGACGTCGACGACGACGATTCCGGTGCCGGGGGCGGCTTTGGACGCCTTCACGACGCGCCCGGTGATGGTCTGCGGAGCGGCGGACGTCCTGTCGGTGTCCGTGTCGCCCTGCGCGGGAACGTGAACCAGCTCGACCTTCTGGCCGGGTACCAGGCTGGTGGCGGGAACCTGTTCGGGCTTGAGTCCGATCGGCACCAACTGCTCGCCAGCCTTGACCAGGGAGTCGCTCGTCACCTGTGACGGCGTCAGCAGCGAGCCGGGCTTCAGTTCCACGGCCGCCCGCTTGCCCACCACCGCCTTCACATCGTCCGCGTGGACGGCCTTCACCGCCGGATCCAGGGAGATCGAGGCCTTGCCGAGGTCCTGTTCGGTGAGAACCTGGCCGACCTGGACGTCGCGGACCACGGTGACGACCTGGGTGCGGTGGCCGACCTGCAGCAGCAGGACGGCAACACCCGCTCCACCGGCGGCGATCAGTGCGAGCGACAGGGCGATCACCCCGGGACGGCGCCTGCGGGCCGACACCCGCGGCGGCGCGACCGGCGCGGCCACTTGCCCCTGCTGGGGGACTCCGGCCCCGCTTGCTGTCTCCGCGCGTTCTTGGGTCTTGGTCCTGCTCAACGTTCATCCTTCCGGTGGCGTTATCTGACGACCTGGAGTTCGCCGATCGCCACCTGCATCTGGGACTGACGGGTTTCGGTGAATTGGCCGGTCTCTCCGGCACCTCCGACGACCTGCCAGTTGACCGTCCACGTGGCTGTCGCGGTCAGGGCGTACTTGCCTCCGGCCCGGGAGGCGGACGTCGTGCTGTACGTGTGGCCGCAGGTCGGGGACTCCCGTTTGCCGTACGCGGCCGCGTACTCGGTGCCGGGCCCGTTGCAGATGACCGCGCTTCCATCGCCCAACGACCACTTGATCTTGCTGACCTTCGCTGTTGCGCTGACCGTCACACCGGCCAGTGACGCGGACGCTGCGTTGGGTCCGTACGTGGTGGGGCTTTCGTTGACCCACATCCACATCGGCACGCCGACCACGTACTGTCCGGTGGCGCGCGGGCTGGCGATGCTCGGGCCGGTCAGCAGCATCCGGTCCACGGCCTCGCGCGCCAGTTGCTCGGGGTCGACGTTGACCGCCGGGGCCTGGGCCGCCCAGAACATCTCGGGGGCGATCTGCGCTCCTGCAGCGGCCGCGAGCGCGTCGCTCAGGCAGATGCGCGTGTAGATCGCTCCGTCGCCGGGCTTGTGCCCGTCCCAGACCGGGTCGCTGGCGGGGGGTTGCGGATCGAGGCGCTTCACCGAGCACAGCTGGGGGCTGGTGTCCTTGTCCGAACCCTTGGCGCTCGGATCGCCCGATGGGCTTCGCCTGTTCGAGGTTCCCGGCTGCTGTTCGCAGACCGTGACGTAGGAGCTCGCACCGGGGCAGTCGCCGCCGATCACCGGGTCGTTGCCGGCGCTCGCCGACGTCGCGGGCAGCGTGCAGAGCGCTGCGGTAGCCAGGAACGTGGCCAGCATGGAGCGGTTCAGCATGTGTGCGTTCCGTCTGGCGTGATCTCTGTGATCATCCACTGTTTCCCCCACTTCTCTACCTGAGCTGTCGTCATGTATCGCAAGGGCTGAGTCGACGGGAATGGCCGCACGGCGCCCGTCTTCCTCGTGACGGTCTTCCAGTTCGAGATGTCCAGGCAGTCCTGCACGGTGGCTTTCGGCGTTGAGCCGGTGAGCGTCAGGGACGTGACCTTCGCGTCGTGCGTCGGAGCGCCCGTGGTGGCGGTGCCAGCCTTCTGCATGACCAGCACGTCGCCCATGGCGCGGCCCAGGGCCTTCTTCGTGGCGTACTTCTCCAGGTCCGTGCCCTTGATGCTGGCCTGTGCGTACGCCTTGACCTGGGCGTCCCAGAATCCGTCGTACGCCGTGAGAACGCCGGCCTTGGCCTGAGCCTGCGGGTCGGTACGTGCGGAAGCGGCCGGCGGCGTAGAAGTGCTCCTGGCCGGCGGCGAATTCTTGGCGGACGACCCGGAGTCACCGCCGTCTCCGCAGGCGGTCACGAGCAGCAGACCGCCGGCGATCAGTACAGCGGTTGCGTACTCCCGGATGCGGACAGCGGTGAGCCCTCCCGGGAGTCGTTGTACACGTGTCATGTTGTCTCCCCGTACGACGTGGTGCGGCATGATCACTGGCGGTTGTCGGCATACGGCGCTCTGGATTCGCGGCCAGAGCCGGCTGCGGTGATGCGTCTGCGGAACCGCAAGTTCGCGCATATGCCAGTCAACTTCCCAGCTAGTTCAGTGAGTTCGCTCGCACAACCCGGGATGTATCGGGTCACGTTCAGAACTGGATGTCGGTTCGTCGTGCTGGCTCCTCCTCTCTCCTGCGGCCAACGTCACGACCGCGAGAAGGAGATCTCGACGCGTCGGTTCGCTCTCCGGCCGGCCTCCGTGGTGTTCGACGCGACCGGATCACGTTCGCCGAAACCCCGGGTCTCGAAGGCGATCGTCGGCGGGAGCCGGTGGGCCAGGACCCCTCGCACGGCCTGGGCACGCTGCGCGGACAGCGCGTCGCCGTGGGCCGAGGACCCGAGGTTGTCGGTGAAGCCGAAAATGCGGATCCTTACCGGCTGCTCATGGCTGATCGCGCGGGCGATCGCAGCGATGCGGGACTGCGCCGAACCGCTCAGCAGCGCGCTGTCCTTGGCGAACAGCACCTCGGCCTGGAGCGCGTACGTCACCTCCGTGTTCGTGTCCGTGCGCCGTTCGGAGCCGTCCTGGTCCGCGACCACCCGGCTGACGGCAACAGGGTCCGAGCCGAAATCGAGAATCTTGGGCGGGGCGAGTGCGGCGCCGCCGCGGAGCGCGAGGCCGGTGCCGCTGTGGTTCGGGAAGGCAACGGCCTCCTGGGCACCGCTGGCGGCGGTCGCACTGAGGGCCGCAGCCAGAGTGGTGAGCGCGAAGAGCCCCGCTGCAAGGCGCGACGGTAGTGGCCGCATGGGGTACCTCACCTCACCCGGAGATCTTGATGGTCGCGGTGTCGAACAGAGGGAGCTGGAAGCCGACCGAGGTCGTACTCGCCGGCGGTGCGGGGAACTGCATGAAGACGTGGACGCTCTCCCCGGCGTTCAGCGTGGTGAGGCCTGTCGTGGTGAGGGGATGGCCGCTCGTGTCGCGCAGCACGTAGTAGCGCTTGCGCTGCACGAAGTCGGTGACCGTGGCTCCGGCCAGCGACGGTCCGGTCCTGAGAACGGCGAGCTCGTCGCCGCGCAACTCGGCGGGTACGACGGCCTTTTGGGTCCCGTCGTTTTTGAGGTCGCCGCGGACGGTGAGGTACCCGGCCGGATCCCGGTCGGCGGATGTGATCGTCAGCGCCAGGCCGTTCTGTCCCTGGAGCTCGGCCAGCCCCGTGCCGCCCAGGCCCTGCTTCGCGCGCGGGGCGGAGCCGCTCGTTGCCGAAGCCGCGGCCAGTTCGCCGCCGCCTGCGCAGCCTGCGGCTCCCAGGACCAGGCCCGCTGCAAGGACCGGTATGAGCAGTCGTCTGCGCAGCGGGATGGTGAAGCACGTTCTCATGGCGCTATGTCCGTCCTTTCTGGCAGATGGTCCTGGTCGGAGTCGTTCTTGCCTCTTCTCCTCGCGCACGATGTGTTGCTCCACCGGATCAACTGCTCGCCTGGGGGCGGCCCCTACGGCGCGACCCGGTGTCATGAGATCTGTCCGCCGGGCCAGAGGACGAGAACGTTGTCGTCGAGCGTGACGTAGCGTCCGGGATGGCTCGTGCGGACATCGTGGAGTTCCTTCTCGGAGAACGTTCCGTGCACCACGACCGCCGTCTCCAGGGCCTCGGCACTGTTGGTGGTGGACTGGGCGGCGACGATCTCCAGCACACACAGCCCGTGGTGTGTGGGTGCGGGACAGGTGAAGCCGGCCCTTGCTTGTGGCCGACGGGAGCGGCGCATGAATCCTCCTCAGCCCGGAGTGCACCGGTCGAGCGGTATGGGACGGGATGTCCGCAGGAAGAAGACCGCCGGGCAGAGGCTGGGCCGGTCGGACGCCGGGGGCGTCTTGCCGGATCTCGCCCACTGGGCTCGGCGCTCGCTGCGGGCACGTGACGGGGGCCTGATGTGACTGCCTGGCCAGCCGGTCAGGCCCCCGTCCGCAGCTCTCGGCGCGGACCGGTACGGGGAGCCGGTACGAGCCGGGAGCGGTCAAGGCGGCCACTCAGGCCTGTGCCGTGCAGGCGACGGCGCCGACAGGCTGTATGCCCGCGGGACCTCCGAGCGCGCTGGCGACGGCTGCGGACGAGACGGCCTGGGCGACCGGCTGAGCTCGTGCGCCGTCCCGGAGCACCTGGCCGGGCGGCATGCGTCCCGCGGGGACTGAGCTGTTCACCGGCGGCGGATGCTGTGGAGGAGGGCTGTCGTACCCGCTCAGGACGATCGTCCGGAGACGGCGGTCGAGGTGGTGCACCTCGCGACGTGCCCAACCGGCGCCGATGTCGCGGAGATGCGCCTCGGTGAGCCCTAGGTCGAACGGGGTCCGGTCCGCGGGACTGCTGGCGTGAGCCCTCCATTCGGAGGCGTCGGCGCGGTCAGCGTCTGCGGTGACGTGCACGAGTGCGTAGAACATGCCGCCCGGCTTCAGCCAGCGGCCCACGTCCGTGAGGAGCCGACCCGGTTCCAGATACGGCAGGCCGTAGCGGCAGGTGACGATGTCGACGCTGCCGGGTGCCAGATGGCCGGGTATCGGATCCGCGACGATGTCCCAGAGCGCGTACGACAGGCCTTTGAGAGGCGCTGCCCTTTCGGCCCGCCGAAGGGCCTCGTCGGAGAAGTCGTACCCGGTTACCGCGAGGCCCCAGGAGGCAAGTTGGCGTGTCCACTGGCCCGTGCCGCACGCGAGGTCGATGGCGGTCATACCGGGGTGCGGGGCGGTGGCCTGCTCGAAGAGTGCGCTCTCGGCCGGACTGACGGCGACCGGCGGGAAAGACGCGGCCCACTCATTCCAGTCTGCTGCCGAGAGCCGGTGGGTTCTTAAGGCGGTGGGGGTCATGGCGTGTTCTTCGGCGGCGCGTCGGTGCAACGGATCTGGCGCAGCCGACTCAGGTCGAAGCCGGGAGTGGTCACCTCACCCGCGGGCACTCCGAACAGGTTCACTGGTGAGGGCTCGTCAGGGAGGTGCGGCAGGGCGGACAGGGCGGCCTGTGGCTCTCGGACCTGGAGGCGTTCTTCGGCCGGCGGCGCTGTCCAGGGCATAGCCGCATCCGCTGCCGGGGCGGCACGCCAACGGCTGCGGCGGCCCGGCCTGCCGCGGTGTGTCAGCGGTGACTTGCTCATGAGCGCGTCCTTCCTGGGAGGTTGGTGCGGCGAGAGCGGGGACCGAGGAGGTCCAGCACCTGGCCCGCGGCGTCGGACGGCGCTGCACGCGCTGTCTTCCGTGCGGAGTGGCTGCTCGGTGACGCTGGCGCCTGCGTGCGGGTGCGGTCCGACGCGGCAGCACGGCCGGCGGGCGGCGGTTGCTGGACCGTGGGCAGGGGCCGGTCCTGCGACGGTGGGATGGACAGGCCCCTGCCCGGTACTTCCGGCAGCCCCCGTTTAGGGGGTTCGGAGGGCGACCGGAAGCAGTGGGAGGAACTGCCCGACACCGCTGGGGCGGGAACCAAACCGCGCGCGGCGGGTGTCAGGTGGTGTGCGTGGCGCGTGCAAGGGGGTCTCCTGGTGGTTGGGTGCGGTTCAAGACAGCGCCAACGACGGTGATCCCGCCCGGCAGCCGGACGATTCACCTCCGCTGCCGGGTGATAGTGCTACGTGCGCACACCATGTGTCAACGATAGTTCTGAAATCCAGAACGATCGTTTCATCTCGGTAGATGGCCGGTGGTGCGGTCTTGTGGCCTCCGGGGCGGTCTGGCCCCATCCGGGAAGAACGCCGGGAATTTAACGATCGAATATGGCCAATAAACGATCGTTGAGAACTGTGGGTGTTGCGCGTACTCTGCCATGCACATGTACGGGAGCCGCTGCCCCCATGGGCCCGTAGGGAGAACCTCGTTGGAGCCTTCGACGTCACTGCCCGAGACGCTTCAGCGTCTGGAAGAGCTGATCCACGAACGAGGCCTGAAGCGCGCGGACATCTTCGACCCGCAGGCGCTGGCCGCGAAGACGGCCCTGCCGGACGCGGTCATCAGCCGCCTGCTCAAGGGCCGCAAGCCCGCAGCCGATACGGTCAATGAGCGCGTCTGCGCACGCATGAAGGTCGTCAGCACCGCTTACCTGGCCCGCACCGGCAAACGCATGTCGGAGCTGGCCGCCGACCTCCATGCACGACTGGGCATCTCCGACGTGTGGGCACGCAACGTTTGCGAAGGCCGGAAAACACCCAACATTGATCTCCTGCACCACTTGGCCGCGTACTTCGGCGTCGAGGACGACGAACGCTTCTTCACGGCGCCACCCGAGGAAGCCCTCAACCGCGTACTGCTGCCCACCCTGCGAGAACTCGATAGCCCCGAAGAAGATCCTGTCGAAGTGCTCATGCGCCGCTACGGCGTGAAAAACGCGCACATGCGGCAGGACGGCTCCATGACACGAGCCCAAATCGAACGCATTTTTGAGGGAGTGCTGCGATCGGTGCTGCCGCAAGAGGGAGAGTCCGGCAAATGAGCACCAAGGAGATGAAGTTACTGATCAGTGCCCTGGGGGAGGAAGCAGCGAAGGAACTTCAGCGCCCGGCGGAACCCCGGGATGTGATGCGCCAGTTCTGCCGGGCCATGAGCGTCCGCAAGGGCCGGCTCATAGAACTCAAGTTCTACTCCTTCCCGCCGGATGCGGGAGTTTCGGGCTTGTGCCTGGACCTCGGCGACCGTTCGATCATCGTCGTTGAGGAAGCCACCGCCTCCGAGGCCCAACTCGTCATTGTGGGCCATGAGCTCAAGCACGCGGACATGGGCACCGGCCATCACGCGGCCGGAATGCCGGCAGCGGCCCGCACTCACGGCACTCTTCAACAGCCCGAAGCCGTCCGCCGCGCGCTCCAGCAAATCCTTGACGAATACGATTTGACGAGTGAGGCCGTCCTGACTGTGTCGGCCCGCGATCATTGCGCCGACGAGCACGAGATAGACGCGGAGACCTTCGGCCTTCTGTTCGCCGCCGCCGTGAGGCCCTGGATAAGGGGGCGGTACGCGCAGGGACCCGTCAGCGACGCGACCGTCGAGGGACGCATCAACCTCTCCCTCCTCAGCCGCGGCGGCACCCTCTTATGAGTGCACACTTCCACATCCCCTACGCCATCCCCACCGCGCTCCTGGCGATCGCCCTTCTCCTCAAATTACCTACCCTCGTGCGGGCCTGGCGTGATCCCAACGTCAAGGCCACCACGCTCCTGCTGGCCTTCGCGACGGCCGTACTCGTCGTCATCACGCCCGTCAACATCGAACGACTCAACCAGCTGACCGGCGTCCCCAACATCGCATCACCCTGGGCCTATTCGTTCCTGACTGCGTTCTGCGCCACCGCCCTCACCATGATCATGCGCTGGCGGGAGGAACCGTCGGCCCAGCGTCAGCGGCGGATGCGCCGCATCTACTGGATCTACGCCGGTATCGTCGTCCTGCTGTGGGTGACGTTTCTGCTGGCCCATGTGCCCGAGCCGAGGATCTACGACCTCGACACCTACTACGCCAGCACCCCCTGGATGAGCGAGCACATCCTCCTGTACCTGGGCGCCCACATGGTGACGTCCGTGGTCGCCACGTCCATGCTGGTCAAGTGGTTCCCCAAGGTTGAAAACCGCTGGCTGAAATCGGGCGTCGTCTTCCTGCAGCTCGGCTTCACCTCCGGGCTCCTCTACGACACGACGAAGCTGATCGCGATCGGCGCCCGCTGGTCCGGCCACAACTGGGACAGCCTCAGCACCAACGTCGCGCCGCCCTTCGCCCTCCTGTCAGGCATCCTCGTCGCCATGGGGTTCATCGTCCCCCAGGCCGGGCCCCTCCAGCAGAGGTGGTTCCGCGACCGGCGTGAGTACCGGCACTTGCGCGCACTGTGGCGGGCCCTGTACGACGTCACCCCCTCGAGCGCCCCGGCCCGGTTCGGCCTCTGGGTGCCCCTCGACCTCCGCCTGGTCCAACGCCAACAGCGCATTCACGACGCCCTGCGCGTCCTGGCCCCCTATTTCGACCAGGACCTCTACCAGAAGGCACACCAAACGGCACTGGCCGACAACACCGAGGAGAAGGCCTGCGCCCTGGCCCGCGCAGTCACCGTCCGCGCAGCCATCGACGCCCACCGCACCGAATGGCCCAGCTCGGAGAGCCTCACCGCACGGCAGCTCGAATTCGGCACCGATATGCACGAGCACATCGACACGATCGCGCAGGCCCTGCATCGCCCTCGCCTCGTCGACAGCATCCGCCAGCGGGTGACCAGCACAGAAAGCGCCGATACCTATGCCCCCTAGTGCTACGAACCGCCGACCCACCTCCGTCGTCATCGGGGCAAGCGCAGCCGGGCTCTTCGCAGCGGCCGCCCTGAGCGAGATCGCCGACGTCACCATCGTCGAGCGCGACCTGCTGCCCCACGGGGCCGAGCCGCGCCGCGGAGTCCCGCAAGCGCGCCACGCTCACTTGGTGTGGAGCGGCGGGGTGAAGGCCTTCAACGACCTGCTGCCAGGCGTCACCGACGACGTCCTCGCCAAGGGCGGCCGCCTGGTCCACATCATGGGCGACATGGTCTCCCGTGCGCCCAACGAAGTGTGGTTCCGCCGCTTCACAGCGACCCATCACCGCAATCTCGTCTGCTCCCGCGACCTCCTCGACTCCGTGCTCCGCGACCGCGTCCGAGCTCTGGAGAACGTCACGATCCGCGAGAACACCACCGCGCTCGGACTCGTCGGAGACGCCGCCCGTGTCACCGGCCTGCACGTCAGCACCGACGGCGACGAAGCCACCCTGGCCGCCGACCTTGTCATCGATGCGTCCGGCCGGGGCTCCCGCAGTCCCGCGTGGCTCGAAGGCCTGGGCCTGCCCAAGACTCCCGAACGGGAAGTCAACGCCGGCGTCGCCTACGCCACCCGCCTCTACCGGGCTCCGGGCCGCACCGCCGACATCACCTTCCCGCTCGTCAACGTCCAGGCCAACCCCGCCAAGGCGCCAGGCCAGGGCGGCATCATCCTGCCCATCGAAGACAACCAGTGGATCGTCACCCTCGCCGGAACCCGCGGGGGAGAGCCGACCGACGACCCGAACGCCTTCGAAGACTTCGCCCTCAGCCTCGGCCACCCCGTCATCGGCCAACTCATCAAGGACGCCGAACCGCTCGGAGAGATCGCCACCACGCGAAGCACGGGCAACAACCGCCGCTACTACGAGAAGGAGGACCGCTGGCCCGACGGCTACGCGGTCCTCGGTGACGCCATCGCCGCGTACAACCCCGTCTACGGGCACGGCCTGACCGTCGCCGCCCAGTGCGCGATAGCCGTCCGGGACATCCTGCAGTCCACCAGCATCACCGCACCCGGCACGGCCAAGCGTCTCCAGCGTGCCGCCGCCCGCCCGGTCGCCGCCGCCTGGGACCTCGCCGTCGGACAGGACGCCTTCTACCCCGGGGCCGCAGACACACCACCCACCGCCGTGGAGAAGCTCCTCGCCCGATTCGTCGACCAGGCAGTCGCCACCGGAGCCCGCAACCCCCGGGCCCTTGGCGCGCTGCTGGACGTGATGAGCCTGGAGAAACCCGCCACCCGCCTCTTCTCGCCCGACATGCTCATCCCCATGCTCCTCGGCCCGAAGAAACCACACCTGCCCCAGGCCCCTCTGAGTGAGCAGGAATGGAAGAGCGTTTCCTAACCGTCCGAGTCAGGGCGCCGAGCCGCCGAGTCCATGGGGAGATTGAACGTGGAGCACGCCAGCGAACCGCACACCGACGATGCCGTCCACGTCACGGTCCTGGCCTTCGAACCCGGTGCAACATACGACTCCCGGGGCCATCCGTGCGCCCAGTGCCTGTGGCGTACGGACAGCGATCTGACTGCCACATCGGATCATGACATGGCGATGCTGGCCCGAGCCGACGGCAGACCCCGCGAACTGGCTTCCTTCGAGGCCCCCGTCGTGGACTGCCCGTTCGGTGAGTTGGACGCCGCCCAGCCGCTGCCCTGGTGCGCTGGGTGGCTCGCCGTGATCGGACAACACCATCTCGCGGTTCAACTCGTGATTGCGATGAACTCGCTGCCCCGCAACATCCTGAAACCGCAGGCCACTTGGCCGCCCCTGCACTCCAGCTTGGCGGCGCTCCTCGAAGCTCGCGAGGAGCAGCTGCAGCGCAGGCGAGTAGGTCGCGAAGGGCACGGATGACGGGACGGTGGCGCGCGGGATGGGGAGGCGCATGGTCGTCCACGACCTCAACCAGCCCGCGAGAAGGGGGAGCCTCTCGGACAAGATCAGTTCCAGCCGTTGTCCTTCGACAGGCGGACAGAGGTGCCGGCCGGAGTGTGCGCGGCGAGGAAGGCGGTGACGCGGCCGAGCTGCCCGGCCGCGCGAGCGGTGAGCTGGTCCAGCGGGAGCGCCCCGGCGTTGGCCTGGGCGGCCCGCTCCAGCGCGGGGACGTTCTTCGGGCGGGCCTGGGCGGCGAAGACGTCGTCGAGGTGAGGCCCGCGCAACTGGATGGGCCCGACACGATGGCCGCGGACGTTCAGCGAGACGAAGTGCTCGAAACGTTCCATGGTGGCGACCCGGTGCGGGCTCGGGTTGTCGCCCCACTCCGCGGTGATCGGCGCGATTGCCGATGTCGACCCGGCGGTGGTGGCCAGCGTGGACGCGTTCTGCACCAGGGACAGCCGGACCGAGGTGGGCAGCCGGGACAGCAGCTGGGTCATGCCGTGGACGTGGCACCGGTACTTGCGCAGGTCCTCGAACATGGCGGCGATGGTTTCCGGGGCCGCGCCGGTCAGGGTGATCAGTTCGTCGAAGTACGGGCGGAACGGCACCCGCTGGTGTTCGGGGGTGTCGCGCCGGGAGCGCGCCGCGCGCAGCAGATCGCGGGCGAGCAGCGCGGTCAGGAGCCGGTCGGTGGGCCCGTTGCCGCCCGGGCACACCCACACGATCATCTGGGAGTCCATCGCCGCGCGGATGTTGTAGACGCCGACCGGCTGGCCGAGGAACGCCCGGGTGACAGGGTTGGCGGCGAGGCGGGCGATCGGGTTGAGGACCACGGCGAACGCGTCCGGCGACAGCGTCGGGAAGACCACCTTCCACCACGAGCGGGTCTCCTCGTTCAGGCGGTCCGCCACTGAGGCGAGCGCCGCCGTGCGGAACGCCGCGTCGCTGAGCAGGGCCCGCACGTGGAAGATCGTGGCCTGGTCCTCGGGCCGGCCGGCCTGGCAGGCGGCCTCGTTGACCGCGACCAGGACGGCGAGCGCGGAGGTGAGGATGGTGAGCGCGCGCGGAGCGGTCGCGTCGTCCCAGGCCAGCACGGAGGCGTAGGCGTCGGCGATCGCCTCGACGACCTCGTGTACCGCCTGCCCATGGTGCATGCCAAGCGGATTCCACGAGCTGACCATGGGGTTGGGGCCGAGAGCGTTGAGGTCAACCAGAGCGATGCGTGGCGCCAGGTGCGCGTGGGCCAGGAACGTCGTGGCCCGCGGCCACGAGTCGCGGTGCGGGTCGACGAAGACCAGCCCTCCGCCCGCGTGCGCCCAGCCGATCGCCTGCGCCAGGGCCCGCTCGGTCTTGCCGCCGCCCGCCTTGCCGACGCCGACCTCGAACAGGGTCTCCTCGGCGTAGGTGGCGACCAGCCGCTGCCGGCCGTCCGGACCTCGGTAGATGCCCTGGAGCAGGAATTCGGGGTCGCCGAAGGCGAAGGTGGGCAGGTCACCGGCGAGGACCGGCTGGCGGCAGTTGACGGTCGGGGGCTTGAGCAGGCCGGTCAGTTCCTCCAGCCTCACCCAGTTCGCGCGTGGGGGCTGGCAGTGCCCCAGGTTCCAGCGCCGCTCGAACCCACGGCGGGTGGGCCAGTGGTCGGCGCCGATCCGCCACGGTCCCAGCCTCCAGCCGCGCATCGCCCATCGTGAGCGGCTGCCGAACACGTCGAGGGCGGCCTGGAGTTGGGCGAGGCGGGCCTGTGCGCGGCCTTCAATGTTGGAGGCGCACATCACGAGGAGCTGGATCCGGACCAGGTGGTCGTCCTCGGCGAGCTTGCCTAGCGCCTCCGTTGGCTCCACCCGGCGAGGCACTGGCGGCATCACCAGCCGCCGTCCCGCACCTGATCCGGACTTGTCGCTGAGGAGTTGCTGCAGCTGCCCGCCCCAGGAGTCCTCGATGCCGCTGGCGTCCTGCCGAAGCCAGCGTGCGGCCCGCTGGGCCTCCCGGCGCTCCGAGCGGCGAGCTGCGCTCATCAGCTGCAGGCGGCGGGCCCGCAGGGTCCACTTCGGGGCGCGCTGGACGTCGAGGCGGATCTCGGCGAGGTCGCCGAGCTCGGCCCGAAGGTCGGACACGGCGTCGACGAGCGGCTGGAGCGGGTCGGGGGCGAGCGGTACCTCGCGCAGCGGTGAGGTGACCTTGCCGCGCAGGATGAACTCGGCTCGCACGGTGTGCGTCCGGGGCTCGTCGACGATCGGCCTCGCCCGGTTGACGGTGATGTCCGGCCCGAACGGTGTGATGGACAGCAACCGTTCACCGCCGACCGGGCCTTCGATGCGGTAGCGCAGCGGAGTGCTGCCGTCCGCGCGCAGCCGGATCTGTACGGTCTTCGCCCGTCGCGGCGCCCACCACGGCATCGCCGTGGACGCGCGGGCGAGCTGGACACCGCGCCGGAAAATCTCCTCCAGACCCGGGTCGAAGTGCCGGTTGGAGACAAGCTCCAAGGCCATTCGCTCGGCCGAGGCCCGCTCCGCGAGCCGGCGGACCAGCCACTCGCCCACGCCCCAGCAGGCGGCGATGACCAGGGCGAGCAGATACCAGTGGTCGTAGAGCCAGTCGACGGCGTCGATGAGACCGGTGAGAAGGTCGATCACCTGACCGGCAGCTGTCTCGTCGGCCCGGCTGGTGAGGTGCGGGGCTGCGGAGTCCACGTCGCGGTTCCCTTCTTGATCGTGCGGGTGAAGTGACGGTCGGTGATGCGGAGGTCGGTGAAGGTGCCGCCGCGGTCCGACCCCGCCCACACCAGATGGACCACCGCCTTGTCGGGACTGCCGTCGCGGCGGGCGATCGCGGCCTGGATGCGGAAACGGGCGGTGGCGAACGCCGGGGCCACCGCCCGGCTCGACTCAGGGAAGACGTCCGGCCACGTGGCGCGGTCGATGCCGGTGGCGTCCGCGCGCAGCAGCGCGCGGCCGGTGGTGAGCAACTCCCGCTCGTCGGAGGCCGGAAGATCGGCGGGCCAGGCTGCGACCAGGTTCCGCTGGACAGCAGCGTCGCCGTCCACGCCCTCGCCGTGCGGCGGCAGCACGGACGACTCGACGGCCGACGATGTCTCTGCCGAGGGAGCCACACTGGCAACCGCACCAGCGGCCGGCTCGCCCATCGGGGGCGCAGCGGCTGCCGAGGACGGAATCGTGGCCGCGTGCACGGTTGGCGCCACCGCCGGCGCCGACGGTTCCTGACCATGCGGCACGCCCAGCAGGGCGACGCCGGCGACGGCGAGGATGACCGTGCTCAGCAGCAGACGCGGGGTGCGCGGGGTGGTGGTCACAGCAGCCGTGCTCCCCCCGCGTAGCCGGGCATCGTGTCGACGGCGTCCAGGCGCACGACGGTGCCCGGGCGGGGGGCGTTGACCATCTGTCCGCTGCCCAGGTAGATCCCGACGTGGTAGATCGTGGCATCGTGGCCGGGTGCGGTGGCGAAGAAGACGAGGTCACCGGGCTTGAGTACGAGCGGCCCGAGACCGGCGGGGATCCGCTGGCCCACGCCGGCCTGGGCGGCCGCGACGCGCGGCAGGGTGATACCGGCTCTCGCGTAGGCGTACTGGGTCAGCCCCGAGCAGTCGAAGCCCTTGATGTCCGTGCCGCTCTTGCCGCCCGGCGAGCAGCAGGCGCCGTAGGACGTGCCGTGCGCGTTGCCGCCGCCCCAGGAGTATGGGACACCCCGTTGGGAGAGCGCGGCCTCGATGACGGTGCGGACCTTGCCCGTGACGTTCTTCAGGTCCGGGTCCTTGGCGGCTGCCGTGTACTGGTTGATCCATCCGAGCACGTCGGTGACGTAGGCGTCGGAGTGGTTGTACTGCAGGATCGCCGCCCTGAGCTGCGAACGCTGGGCGAGATCACGGCCTCCTGCGCACAGGTAGACGGCGGCGCCGAGGGCTGCGTCGTCGGCGTTGTGCGGGTCGGCGACCTTGTCTCCGTTGCCGTCCTCGCCGACGCTTTCCCAGGTGGAGGGCAGGAACTGGAACGGGCCGACGGCGCGCTCCCCGTTCGCGGTGCCGTCCCATGTGCCGCCGTCGGTGTCCGCGACGGCGGTGGTGTTGCCGCCGGCACCGGAGCCGTTGAGGAGGACCCCGTAGATCTTGGGGGTAATGTCGCCGTTGGCAGCGATGTTGTGGTCGATGGCGTGGTTGGACTCGACCTTGGCGATCCCGGCCAGGATCGGCCAGCGCATGCCCCGGCACGTGGGCACGTACGTGCCGACCTGCTGGACGGCCTTCTTGTAGGCGGCGAGCATGCGCGCCGGGATGTCGGCTGTACTGCCGCCCTCGGCGATCCCGCCGTCGTCGATTACCCCCGTCTTCAGCGCCGTGTAGGCGCCGATCGTGCCTGAGACCGGTGCGGCGCAGCACACGGCGGCGAACATCAACACGGCGATCACGCAGGCCCACCGCCTGATCCGTTTCGTACGGCGCGCGGGCCGGCTCACTCGTCCTCACCGCTCTCGGACTGCCGCCGTTCCCGCATGGCGCGCAGTACCTCGGCCTGCCGCATGAGCTCCCGCACCCGGTCCTGATCACCCGGCCGGCGCCAGCCGCCCACACCGCCGCTGCCGCTCGGGTCCGGCCGTGCTCCGCCTCCCGGCCGGGCCATGGGCCCGGGAGTGAGACGGGACGTCCACGACGGCCCGGGAGGCGGCGGCGCGGTCGGGCGAGGTGGCGTGGCCGGGCGAGGCGGGAAGGTGGGACGGGGAGGTACCGGCCGGGACGCGCTGGGCGATGCCGGCGGCCTAACGGGCAGGCGCTGCGTGCTGAAGGGCCCCGAACCGCCTCTGTCGTCTGCTTCCCGTATGGCCTGGGCCACGTGGCGGCCGGTGTCGCCCCAGACGCGGGCGTCCTCGCGCACGGTGTTGCCCCACACCCGCACCTGCTGGGCTGCGTCCTGTGTGTAGCGCGAGCCGCCCTGGCGACCACGGCGGATGTTGGCCGGTAGGCCTACCGTTGCCCCGTAGGCGGCCCTGCCGCCGCGGTGGAGGATGCGGTAGCCGCGCAGGCGGACCAGCCGGTTGTGGGCGCGCGTCGACAGCAGGGTGCGGTCGGAGTTCTGGTCGTGCAGGATCTGACCGGTGGTGCGGTCGACGATCTGGCCCTGGTCGTTGCGGTACCGGTCGGGCGGGCCCGAGGGCCTGCCCGGTCCCCCCTGGCCTCCTTGTCCTCCCGGCCCCCCGGGACCGCCACCGGGGAATCCGCCGGTTTCCGGACCGCCTGCTGCCGTGGGCTTGCGCCACTTTTCCAGCTTCTCCCGGTCCGGCCGCTTGCCGATCAGCAGCCAGTGCGCGCCCTTGACGCCGAGCCGCGCCCCCAACCCGCCCACCGCCGCCGCCGCAGTCAACGGGGCCAGGCCCCGGCCGGCTTCGGCGGTGGCGTCGGCGAGCATCCCGCCGGTGTCCACCGGCATGCCGGCGCCGTCGACGAGGGAGGTGAGCGCGCTCAGCAGCCGGTAGCGGGTGCCGAGCAGACCGAACCGGCCGCCCCCACTACCGGCGAACACGCGGAGCCCGCCGTAACCGCCCATCGCCGCGGGGGAGTTCATGGCGAGGGCGGCGCCGAGCTCGGAGGTGTCACCGGGCAGGTGGGTGCCGCCGACCTTCGCGTAGCGCATCCGCATCGCCGTGCGCCGGCCGAAGGACGTGATGCCGGCCAGCAGCCGGCGGTGCCCGGCCGCGCCCGCGATGGCCAGCACGTCGATGAGCAGGATCCGTTCGACCATGAGGTCGGGCCCGTTGGTGATGGTGGCGTCGACGGCGATGCCGAAGAACGGGATGAACGCGCAGACCGCGACGAGCGCGCAGATCGAGATCCCCCACAGCGACAGCCATTTCCACACGCTCTGGCGCGGTGGCCCAGGCAGCATGCCGGCGACGAAGGTGACGCCGCCGGCCGCGGCGGCCGCGGCGCAGATGCCCTGGGTGGCGAGCATCACGATCGCGCTGGAGAGCAGCATGCCGCAGATGAACAGCGCGGCGACCAGCAGCAGGGCGGCGCCGCCGACCCGCCACCAGGTGGGCTTCTGCGCGTAGGCGGCGCACGCCTTGCCGACGGGACCGGCCTTCTTCATGTCGGCCAGGAACAGGGAGAACGAACGGTCCTCGTCGGTGATGAGCGCCGGGGTGGAGGTGTCCAGGAGTTCGCTGCCGGGGGTGAGCGCCGGGAGATTGTCGTCCACAGCGGTCTCCGCGTGGTCGTGACCGCGCTCGCAGATGTCCTTGGCGTCGCCAATGATCAGCCTGCAGGCGTGCTTCGCCTCCTCGGAGGGGGTCCAGTCCGGGTTGGGCAGGTATCCGCCGGTGATCCACTTCAGGTGGATGGCGTACGCCTTGCGGTCGGAGGCCTTGCCCGGGTCGAGGATGCGCCCGTACTCGAGGAGCATGTAGGGCTTGACGATCAGCGCGTTGGTGATCGAGTCCTGCAGCGGGCGGGCCACCTCCGCCGCGGAGACGGGCGCCTCGTCTTCTCGTTGCAGGCACTTGAGTTCGGCGTTGCCTGCCATTCCCGCGCACGGGTCGGTGGAGGCGATCTTGCCGCCCCAGTCGTAGGAGTTGAAGCTCTGCTGGGCGACCTCGGCGGCCACCTGCTGCGTCTGGCCGAGCGGGCCGTCCTGGGTGAGGAGGTAGTCGGGGCGCACGAACGTGGAGGCGGCGAACGCGCCGATCAGCAGGGTCAGGAAGATTTCGCCCAGTCCGCGGCCGATCCGGCCACGGACGATCATGAACCCGGCGAAGACGAACGCCCAGGCGAGAAGCAGCCCTTTCAGACCGAGTGTGTCGACGACCAGGTGGTCGTAGACGTCGGCGGCCTTCTGTGCCGGACGGATCAGGATCTTCAGCAGCGGGAACCGGAAGGCGAGTTCGATCGCCCAGCCGGCCAGTCCGGTCAGCAGGCGGATCACGGTGAACAGGCCGGACAGGGCGAAGGCGAGGGCCTGGCCCTTGAAGTCGAGGATGGAACCGCCCTCGGAGCTGAGGTCGTAGCCGTCGATCGGCACGCCTTCGGACGAGGTGATGTTCAGCGGGGCGAGGAGGCCTCCGCTCTCGCTGCTGCTGCTCGCCGCGTACACGACCTGGGTGTTGACCAGGACGAACACGCCGGTGAGCAGGACGACGAAACCGGCCGAGCGCAGGGTGGGGCGGTCTGGGCGCCGCATGTCAGCGCCGCTTCTGCCGGGCGGCGCGGCGCCACCAGACGGTGAGAGCGCCCAGGCCCGCTCCGACGGACACCAGCCTCCACGCTGCCGAAGCCCTGCCGTGGTGCTGGGCCGGGGCGGCGTGTGTGGTGCCGCGCTCGCAGTATTTCTTGGCCTCGCCCAGGATCAGGCGGCACGGATCATCGTGTGCCGGTGGTGAACTGGACGCGAAGGCCTGCCCGGTGTGTGGCCACCATGCGTCCGGCACGCCCGCCCCGCAGACCAGGACGAGCACGCCGATGGTCACGGCGAGAACGGTGAGGACGGCCGCGGCCGCGCGGATGTGCCGGGAGCGGTCCCACGAGGAAGAGATCATTGAATGTGTTCCTTCGGGCGGGCGACGGCTGCACCGGCGAGCAGCTGCTCCGCTGAACTCGCGTGGTGGGAGGCGTTGGCGGAGCGGTGTCCCGGTGTGGTGGTGATGGACGACTCGATGCGCGGGATGCGGGGGATGACGGCTTTCACCCGGCCGGTGTTCTGTCGCGGGCAGGCCAGCAGGAACTCGCCCTCCCGGCCCCTGCGGCCCACGGGGGACAGGCCGGTGGTCACCAGCCGCAGCAGCTCTGGGTCGCCCGGATCGAGGCCGACGAACTCCAGTCCGCGTCGGGCGCGTTCGCGGTCGGTGGTGCGGGCCAGCGCCCGGTAGGCCATCAGTCCGCGGTCGGGGCCGAGTTCTGCGGCGTCGTGGGAAGCGGCGAGGAGGCCGGCGCCGTGTTTGCGGCCGTCGTGGAGGATTTCGTGGACCAGGGCGGTGCCTTCGGCAGACGAGGTGAGCCAGTACAACTCGTCCAGGACCACGGCGGTGAACCGCTGGGGGTCTTCGAAGGCGGTCTGGCGGGCGATCGCCGCGATCAGGTAGAGCACCGCGCGGCCGATCAGCGCCTCCAGCGGCTGCTGGAGGAGAATCTCCGGCTTGTCGAACGCCGCCTTCGGCGGCAGCTTCAGCCCCGTGGTGGTGATGACGATCATGTCGGAGGTGCTGGAGGCGTCCAGCCGCACCGGCGGCAGCGCCGGGTCGAAGACCATTCGGGCCAGGGAGTTGGTGGCCACGACCCGCAGGAGACCGGCGAGGGTGGCGGCCGCGTCCTGCCGCTTGCCCACCTCGCTCGCGGCCATCCCGTCGAGGACCTCCACTACGCGGTGCATGGACGGCTGCTCGCCGGTGGCGGCCTGCTCGACGGCGTGGTGCAGCACCTCGCCGCCTGTGCTCATCGGCCCGATACCGAGCTGCAGGGTGAGGTAGGACAGGGCGTAGTGGCGGCCCTCGGGGCCGGTGAACATGCGCAGCGGGTCGATGGAGACCTCGGCCCGGGCGGCGTCGACGATCTGGACGCGGCCCTTCGCCGCGGTCCGGGCGAACGTGGCCCACTCGCGGACCGGGGTGCGGTCGATGCAGATCGCGCAGCCGCCGCGCGCCCACACCGCTTCCGTGATCAGTTTCTGCAGCACGGACTTGCCCGCGCCGAGGTCGCCGACGATGCCCATCGACGCGGACGCGTCCACCTTGGGCGCATCCGCCACGTTGATCATGACCGGGCGGGTGGTGCCCGAGTCGAGGTCGATCCCGAGGAACATGCCGGCCGGGTCGCCGACCTCGCCCACGGTGAAGGCGCCGCCCAGCGCCCAGTCCTCGGAGACCTGGTGCTGGGTGAACTCGCGCAGCACGCCCGGCCGTACGGTCCCGGGCAGGCTGAGGGTGAACAGGGCTTCTTGGAGGCCGGTCGGGCGTATGGCACGGTAGTCGGCGGCGGCGAGCAGGGCGGTCAGGGCGCGGGCGCGGGCGTCGCAGACGGCGGCGGTCGGCCCCCATACCGTCAGTACGGTCACCGACTGGACCTCGACCTCGACCGAGGTACGCGACAGCCGGGCATCCAGCTCGCCCAGATCCCGGGCGGCTTCGCTGAGTGAGGCCGGCATGCCGGTGGGGCGGGCGTCGTACTGGTCGGCCTGGTCGATGAGTTCGTTCTTCTTGCGCCGTACCTGCTGACGTGCCTTCTCCGCGGGCACCAGGGTGAGGTCGATGGTGTAGTCGACGGGGAAGTCCAGGGTTTCCAGCTGGGCGAAGAGATCGGCGGAGTCCTGGCTGATGGTGGGCGGGCACTCGGCCAGCGCCAACTGCGCCTGGTAGCCGGTGCCTGCGTCCGTTTCGACCTGCAGCCAGCGGCGCCGGAGCGGGGAAGCCGCCTTCAGCCGCCACCAGGCGTTCCGGCCCGACCGCGTTATCTGTCCGGCCCTCTTGAGGTCGTCGGTGTCGTCGAGTTCGGGGTCGATGCCGCCTTCCTGGAGGCGGACCTGGCCGAGGTCGGCGTAGCTGGGGGAGTGCAGCACCCCCTCGCGGATCTGACTTCCGTACAGTTCGCTGACCTCGGACTCGGCCAGCAGCGGCTCCGCGAGACCGCGGTGCAGGGCGTGCTGGATCATCCACACGACCTCCGCGGGGCGGGCGGGACGGAAGGCGATGCCGCCGGCGAGCGCGGCCTGGACCCGGGAGGCCTGTTCGCGGTACGCGGTCACCTCACGCCGCGTCACGGGCGCGGCCCGCATGCCCAGCGCGGGGGCCACGTCCGCCCACATCGCACCGAGCGACGCCGACACCTGACCGCCGGCGCCTTCGGTCTGCAGGGGTACGGCCAGCCACAGGGTGCGGTGGTGCATCTCCTGACGGTCCAGCAGGTCCAGCGTGGCTTCGACGTTCTCCACCCATGGGTGTGTGCCGTCGACCGGCACGGTCTCGGCCGGCTCGATGCCCTCGATCATGCGCAGGGCGATCTCCCCCGGATCGACCTGCGCGCACAGCCCGATCAGCCGCGGCGCACCCGACAACGACCGGATCAGGTGAGTGATCTTGGCGAGTTGCTCGTCGCGGACCGCGGCGGGCACATATGTGCCCTGGACGGTCTCCTCGCTGTGGCCGCGGGCGTCCGGGCCGGGGTGCAGCCGGTAGATCGCCCACACGCTGCCGTGCGTCGACCACACCAGGTGTCCGGAGATATGACGGACCGGCACTCTCATCGCGCATCCCCGTTCTGGGCGGTGAGGGTGAGTAGTTGCTGTACTCCCGAGACCGGAGGGGCCGGCGTCGGTGGGGCAGCCGGAGTCGTACGACGGCGTGGTGCCGAGCACGGTGTTGCCGGGCTACGACGACGGGGCGTCCGATCGGTGGAGGGCCGGGAGGCACGCCGTGGCGCGGGCGCCGGAGCGGGTGGGGGTGCGTCCTCGATGGTGAAGCCGCCGAGCAGCGGGTGGGGAGTACGGTCGCGGGCGGCGTGTCCGCCGATCCGTCCCCCGCGCGGCCGCCGGCCGAGCATCAGCCAGCCCAGGGCGGCCTGCATCGGGGCGCGGCCCCCGACCTTCGGCCGGCGCACCGCCCACACCGTCAGCAGCCAGGCCGCGATAGGGACCGGTCCCATCCACGACCACCAGCTGATGGTCTTGGCGAGGAGGAAGCCGCCTCCGACGGCGATCGTGATCTGTGCGGGTGTGTAGGGGCCGAGCGGGATCTTCCAGTCCGCGATTTTGCCCAGCACCCAGGGGTGGCGGCGGGCAGAGGTGTAGAAGCGTCCCACCCGCGCGGGAACGGCCGCGCTCACAGCCAGCCCCCAACGCCCGGTGAGTGGTCACGCGAGCCCGGGAGGTCGGACCGGACGATGCCGGGGACGGCGGGTGCGCCCCTGGCCGGGTTCTTCACCTCGTCCTCGAACATGTTCGCCAGGTCGTTGCGTGAGTTGTAGAGGCCCAGCGCGATCACCATCAGCAGCAGGGCCCCGATCCCCGCCTTCAACGAGAACTTCTGGATCATGATGACGACCACCAGTACGACCAGGCCGGCCTGAAGCCCGTTGGTCGCCCAGGTCTTGAACATGGTGATCCAGCTGTTGCCGAGGTCGTTGAGCTCCCCGGCGAGCATCAGGCCGTACACCGTGTTCACCGGGAACCCCCGTCCTGCACGGTCCCGGACTCCAGCGCGGCGACTTCCCACCGGCCCGAGCGGGCCCTGAGCGTCAGCTCGTAGGCCAGCGGCCACCGGCCGTCCGTGTTCTGGGTGTCCACCTGTGTGAGGACATGGACCTGGGTGCCGTCGGCCGGCATGTGCTCGGCGGCCGCGGCCTGTTCGACGGCGGACACCTGCTGCACGGTGGCCTCCGTGTACGGGGCGGGGGAGACGGCCGGCAGGTTCACGCCGGGCGCAAGGTAGCGGTCGACCTCTCCGGCGCCGGTCAGGTAGGCGGCGAAGAACTCCGTGAGCGCGGACGTCAGATCACCGTCGGAGACACTCACCCGGTACGGCGACGCGGGCACCGTGGCCCGCCCCGGGCCGGCCACCACACCGGGGGCACCGGTCACCGTGAACGAGCCACCGGTGCTGTCCGACACCAGCGGGACGGCGTAGTAGCGCAACCGTCCGTCGGCGTACTGCGCAGCCACCGTGACCGACCACGCGTCGTCGGCTCGCTGCGCACTGCGCACCGCGATGACGGACTCCGGCTTCGCCTGCGCAGCGGAGACCGGGGCGGGTAGGCCGACGTCCGGCGCGAGCGACTGCGCAAGACGGGCCTGCGCACTGGTCTCATCGCCGGCGCTGCTGCGCAGCCACGCGCCGACGAACACCTGCGCATAGCCGCCCGGATCGGCGGCGGCCCGCGTGGTGCGCACAGTGGTGGACGTGGTCGGTGTGGCGGCCTCGACGGCGGTCGGGCTGGAGGTGATGGCGAGGCCCAGGGCGATGGGGCCGGCCGCGACCGCGGTCCAGACTGCCAGGCGTGAAAGGCGCACGCGGCGCCGCATCGCTTCGAGGCGGGCGCCTGCGGCCATCGGTGCGGCGGCCCCGCTCTCCGGAGCCTGCTTGCCAGGAGGCATGGTCGAACTCCCAGGTCAGAACGTGTACTTGCTGACTTGAGAAAACCCGCCGACCCCGACCCGACCACCGACCACGAGACCCCGACCACGGTCACGATGGGGACACGAAGCCCGTGGTCGGGGTCATGGTCGGCCCGACCACGGGCCCCACCATGGGGTGGCCGGGCAAAGGGCACCGCATCCGCCCACGGCCCCCCGGGCTGGAACTGGGTGACCACGTGCCCCGCGGGCAACGGACCCGCAGGCCCCTGCGCAGACAGGTGCCGTCCGGATCTTGTGAGGCATCTACGCAGTGCGCGACCCCACCCTGCGCAGCAGAAGATCCGGAGTTCTCGCGCCGGTTGCGCAGCCGCCCCGCACGACCCGACTGAGCACGATCCTCGGCCGGTTGCGCAGCCCTATCGCGCACTGCCCGCCGAAGGCTGCGCAGTCGGATGCGCAACTGCTGCGCACCGCGGGGGCGAAGGCGGCGTGGTCGGCCCGACCATGAGCCCGACCACGGCAGTTGGACGGCCGCGTTGCCGGATCGTGACCGGTGGTCGGGACTCATGGCCGCCGGTCCGGTCGGGGCCGGCCGATGAGCTGACGGCATGGAACACACGCACGTGCCCGGGCCTGCCGGCCCTCACGCCGGTGGGGCCCAAGCGCCCTGCCCCGGCGATGGCGCGCGGCCCGTGCCGGGGCAGCGCGGTGAGCCGTTTCGGGGCGGGGATCCGCCGTGGCGTGATGGCGGCCGATCAGTTCACCCAGATCTCCAACGCGCTGTTCCGCGAGACCCGGTTGTCCTTCAAGTCCGAGGGACTGTCCGGACTGCTCTCCACACACCGGGACGGCCGGCGGACGGCCGTCGCCCGTCCCGGCGGCGGCCGCTGTGCGACCTGCGCCCGCGCCCGCGCCTGGGCCTGTGCTGTGACCGACCTGCTGGAAGGAAGCACTTCATGAGGGACCCGCTGCGCACCACATCGCATCCGGCCGCGCCGGGCCTGCGGCCGTTCGCCGGCGATCCGGCCCGCTGGGACGCGGAACGCTCCTGTGCCCTGCACCGGGGGCGGATGGCATGCGACACCGGATCTTGCACCACTGCTGCGGAGCCGTATCTGGTGTGCGAGCGCACCGGCTGGGGCTGGCTGGCCTGGACGGTTCCCGCCGACGGCAGCATGCCTGAACGCCCCCACCACATCGGTGTTCTCCCGCCCTCGGCGACCTGGGTAGACCGTGTGGCGGCCCGTTGGCTGGCCCGGCGCCCGGCCGGCCGCATGGCCCTGCACGCGACGAGCCACGGGTCGCTGCGCTACTTTGCCGTCGCGGTGGCCGTCGTCGGATGCTTCGCCGCCATCGACGCGATCGCCCGCGGCGTCCCCCTCGGTGTTGCCGTGCCGGCGGCGCTGGTGGCCCCGCTGCTCGCCGACCATCTCCCCGACCGCCTCGACCTGCGCGCCCGGCAGCGTGTGCGGGTCGTACACGGAGCAGCGGCCACCGGATACCTGCAGCGCCTCGGTGTCCTGCACACCGGTCTCCTCCGTGCCGCCGCGGGCAGTGACCGCCACGAGCTGCGCCGCGCCGCCGGGATCGGCCGGCATCTGCTGTGGGACGCCGCCGGCCTGCTCCAGGGGCAGGACATCCGCCAGGTCTCCCCTCAGCTGATCGCCTGCGAGCGGCTGATGCTCCAACTCGCCGACCAGGTCACCCAGAACACCGAGCACACCACCCCCGAGGACGCTGCGGCCGAGGACGCGCGGGCCCACACGTCCGGGCGGACCCGTGGCCCGAATCCTCCCTGGGGCCCGGCCGGCGGCGTCTGAGACACCCCGGTAGGCGCACGGCACGTCATCTCTGAAGGGAACCCTCCTCATGGCGCAGCCCGGATCCGGCCCGGCCGCCCGCACGGCGGACGTCTACCTGCTCTTCGCGCACGAGCCGTACTACCCCTCTCCCGGAGCCCGGGAGATCAACACCGCCGTCGTGGCCGCCGGCTCCCTGCTCCACCCGCGGGTGCTCCAGCCCGACGGAGCCCGCATCCACCGCCTCCTCACCCACGGACGGCAGCCGGGCGAGATCGTCCCGCTGTCCACCCTCACCCACGAACTGCGCGGGGGTGCCGACTGGCCGGCCGTCGGCGACTGGGAGCGCGTCACCACCGACCTGGTCCAGCTCGTCCGCTCGGGACACTGCGACGCCCTCAGCCTCGGCCTGCCCGGCATCGCGCGCGCTCTGTTGTGTTCCGGTCCGCACAGCCATGTGCGCGCCTACGACGCCGCGGCCGGCGAGTTCATCGACCACGGGCCCGGC
Organism: Streptomyces hokutonensis; assembly: GCF_000376565.1. GTDB lineage: Bacteria > Actinomycetota > Actinomycetes > Streptomycetales > Streptomycetaceae > Streptomyces > Streptomyces hokutonensis. Next base: position 30,188 of record NZ_BARG01000094.1, read on the forward strand.
GAGCGGGCCGCGGCGCTGGCCGACGTCGGCGTGTTCCTCGCCGTCCTCGTGGCCGAACGGGATCTGTGGCCCGGCGACGGCCTGCTCGCCCCGCTCACGGCACCTTCGTGAGCTGGCAACGGAGCCGGTTTCGAAACGCGGGTGCCGTGGGCTGGCTTTCCGATCCTGATCCTCCGGCTTCTCCAACGCGCCCGTTGTCACGGGCGGTACGTGTGCCGACTCTGCCGTTCCGTGCCACCGGCACCCTCACGGTGGCTTCCTAGGCGACGGTCGGGCTCCGGGCCTACTCAGCGAGTGAACTGCCCTGGTGGTGCCGGCGGGTGACGTTCGTGCATCCCGCGGCGGGCCGCTGCTCCCTGCACCGCCGGCGGCGCGCTCGGTACGTTCTTGCGGGTGCGTGCCGCGTCTGGCGGGTCGGGCCGGTCGCACCCCCACATGCATGGCATGACGATTTCGTCATGTACGGTGGGGGTGTGACGGAGCAGAGCATTTACGGGCATCTTCGTGAGTTCCGTGAGGCCTTCGACAAGCCTGAGCCGCTGGCCTGGCCTGAGATCAGCCATGGCCAGCTGCTGATGATGATGAGCCCGAAGAAGCAGCATCAGCTCGTTGCCCACCGCCTGCGTACCCAGCTGGAGCCACAACTGGGTACGGACCTGGTCCTCATGCTCGAAACGGACATGGAGGATGCGGCACTGGGCATCCTGCGGGTCCCCGACCTCGTCGTGATCGACGAGGAGGAGGCCACAGCCGAGAGCGATGCCATCGACCCGCGCCGCTGCCACCTGGTGATCGAGATCGTCTCCCGGTCCAACCCGGGCAACGACTACGAGGGCAAGCTGCGCGACTATCCGGCCATGGGGGTGCCGCACTACCTGATCGTCGACCCCCGGGACGGGACCGCTGTCCACCACTGGGCGCCGACACGCCGCACTGGCGAACCCACGTACGACAACAGGCAGCACTACGCCTTCGGGGACACCGTCACCGTCACCGGCTGGAAGATCGACACTGCTGCTCTGCCCCGCTACAGCGCGGACGCCGGACGGTGAACGACACCGCCGGCCTGGTGCGGTCCTGGCGCCAGCAGCGGGGCATGTCCCAGACGCGCCTGGCCGAACTCGCGGGGACCGGGCAGGCCGCGATCTCACGCATCGAATCCGGGCGGGACCTGCCCACCCTGGCACTCCTGGACCGCATTGCCTCGGCACTGGACTGCCGGCTGACGGTCACCTTCACGTCCGGCTCGGGGCAGACCCCGCCCCCATCCTGACCAGATGATCAAAAGAGAAAGACAAGCGCGGACGCGGCTCTCGTCACCCTCGCAGGCTCCGTACAACGCGTGGCGGCGTACCTCCGAGGCCGGAACGCGCTGATGTGCGTATCGAGGGGTACATGACACAGAGTCCCCTGCCATGACGATTACTGGCGTCGCCTTCGAGGGCGGCACGACCGTGGCCGGGGGAGTCGCTGTCGCCGAGGTGGCCGGTGGCGATGACGTCTCCGTCTGCGCCGTACACGGTGACGGAGGTTCCCTCCGCGATGTCGTCGTAGCCGCCGGTCCCCGCGCAGCCGCTGCCGTTGTCGGAGGCGTCCTCGGTGAGGGCGAAGGCTCCCTCGAGGGTGAAGGTGCCGGGTCCGGTGCCGGTGGTGGCGGTGATGCCCCAGACGGCGCCCATCAGGCCGGCCCCGGCTGCCAGTCCGAGGAGGCCGGCGGCCGTGGCGCTGAGGTTTCTGCGGGGCGGCGCGGGCGGTGGGGCCGGGAGCGGTGGAGTGTCGGGCAGCGGCGGCATGGTGTCTGTCATGGTCCCCCCAGGGATGAGACGGATCGGCAGGCTATAAGCCGGTTGAAGCTGCTGACGCCTGATCAGTTGAGGATTCACCGATTCGAGGTCACGGAGCGGGACCCTCACCGCCGGGCCTTGAGACGGCCCGGCACCGGGCGGGGAAGACCAGAGGCCGGGCGTCGAAGCATCTGGCCGGTGACGAACCATCACCGCATCCGGAGCTTCGGCAACGTGACCGGTTATTCGTATCGACACCCGCTCGGAGCCTACGGCTGACCCGCAGGTGACCCTCCCGCACAGGCGGCGTGCAGCCGGGCTGCCGGATTCCGGGCACCCGCGCTGAAGGCGGGCGGGTTCCCGGTTTTGGCAGTGTCCCGGAATGCTCGCCCTGAATGGCCGGCGCACGTGCCCTGCTGCCTTATGTCAGGCCCGGGCGGAGTCCGTCGAGCACCCGGTGCTTTTCGCCTTTCCCGACCGTGCCGGCAGGGATGCGGGCGTACCGCTGGGCAGCGCGGGCTCGGGCACCTGCCCCCCCGCACCTGCACGGTTTCAGCGTCCGCTGCCCTGACCCGGGTTGGGCGTGGGGTGCGCAGCCCGGAATGCCGGTGCCGGTCGCCTGCGGACACGGAAGGGCGGACACCCGGCCCCATGGTGTGTTCGGGCAGGGGCGGCCCCTGTTGGCTGCTGATCGTTGGGGTGGTTGTGTCAGTGCCTGCTGCTACACCAATTCCCAGGGCTGGGGCCGCAGTTGGCGGGCCGGTGATCAAAGGGGAGGATGCAGTGGCGAAGCCGCCCGGGGGGTACCACGTTGTCCGCAGGCACCTCCGAAGCGGCCCGCGCCGGGGCGCGGGGAGGCTGAGCGGCTGGATGATCGCCGCGCTGATCGCCGGGGTGTGGTCGGGGAGCCGGCTCATCGGTTTCGGCGAGGCCGCCCCCGCGGCGCCGGGTGCCCCGCGGCCGGCGGTGCCCGGGTCTGCGGGCGCGGGCCGCTGATGGCCCGCCGCCCGCTGCGGCCGCGCCCGCCCCGGGGCCGCGGCGAGCAGGTCGCGGCCGCGGCCGTCGCCTGTGCCGCGGGATGGCTGCTGGCCCGGCTGGCCGCGGCTGCCTGGCATGCGGCTCTCCGGGTCTGGCCGTGGCTTGCCGTCGGTGCCGCCATTGCCGGTGTCGTCGGCGCATGGCGGATTCTCCGTGCGGTGCGCGGCCGGCGGATGCGCGTGCGGGCGCTGGCCCGCCTGCGGCTGACCCTCGCCGAACTCGACGCGATGGACGACCGGGCCTTCGAGTGCGCGTTGCGCGACCTGCTCGTCCGGGACGGCTGGACGGCCCGGCGGGTGGGCCGGCAGGGCGACCAGGCCGCCGACGTCATCGGGCAGGACCGCAAGCGGGGCAGGATCGTCCTGCAGGCCAAACACACCCGGGTTGCCGCGAAAGTCGGCTCGGCGGTGATGTACCAGGTCAAGGGGACAGCCGGCCCGGTCCACGGCGCGCAGATGGCGGTCGTGGTCACCAACGGCTCCTTCACCCGCGACGCCAGGATGTGGGGCGAGCGCCACCACGTGTACTGGGTCGACCGTGACCGGCTGCGCAGCTGGGCCGAGCACGGAACGTCCCTGCAGGACCTGCTCCGCCTGCCCCACCGACCCGCCCGCCGCACGGTGTTGCGCCGGCCGGCCTGAGGAAGGTCCGTCTGCCGGGCCGGTCCTGCGCGGGTTCCTCGTTGCCGCTCCGCGGCGGCTGACAGGTGACGCCGCAGGCCGGGGCACATGATCCCGGCCGCCGGGTGATGGTGTGTCAAGAGACCGGTCGGAGCGCCGGTTTCCTTCTCGGCTGCGGTGAAGAGCGGTCGAAGGGCGGGTGCGGTTGTGGGCGATGCACCGGACGGGCGGCGGGGCGGCGCGGCGCTCGGTGCAGGCGGGGAAGGCGGCGTTGACGGCATTCTCGGAAGAGAGTTGACATGCTGTCGGTACTCGACTTACGTTTGCTGCGTGTAGCCGCTTGGTTGCATGTTTTTGGGGGACGGGCTTCATCGCGTGAGCGGTGGAAGCCGGGGAATTAACCCCAGGAGACATGCGGCGTGAGCGGCTTGTTGCTTTTCCGGGGGCCCAGTCCCTCGCGAGCCCGTCCTTCCTGACCGGGAAGGAACGGCGGTGCCCTCGCAGGTTGAGCCACCAGAAGAGAACTCTGTTGTTTCGGATACCGCCCGGGAGTCCCCGGAAGGGCCCGATCACCGCACAGTCGATTTGATCGCGCTGGTGTCCATCCTGGCCGCCTGCACCGCGATCTGCCTGTCCGTCGGTGCGGCGGCTCTCCAGGCAGTGATCGGCGCGGCCGGTATGTTGTTCGCCGCGTGGCGGACACCGCCGCGGGCCAGGCGGGAGCCGGGACCGGCCCGGCGCCGGCGGCCGCGTCGCCCCGGAACGTGACATGGACCGGGCTCTGACGGTGACCGGTCAAGACATTCCGGCGCCCTGGGGTCCGGCCCGCGCCGACGTCAGTCCGGTGTGCAGGCGCTGGTCACGCCGCGGGGGAGCGGGAGTGCTCCGGCCTGCTTGACGGAGGGACCGTGTCAGTTGCACCGTCGCCGAAGTTCTCAGCCTCCGGAGCTTTGAACCTGTGGCGGAGTGCTTCCGTCGGTGGGCGGGTGAGGGCAGTTCTCCGGAGTACAGGGGCTGATGCGGCTGGCACCCTGCACCTCAGGGGCGGGCTGGGCAATGAGGGGGCTGTGTGACGGACGCGGTGATGACGGCGTGGATCGCCGCCGGCTCTGCGGTGGCCGGTGCGCTCGCCGGCGGTGGGGTGACGGGATGGTTCACCTTGGCGGCCGCCCGGAAACAGGCGCAGAGCACGGTCGATGCCGCTGCCCGGCAGGCGGATGCGGCGTGGGCGGCGGGCCAGCGGCAGGCGGATGCCGCCTGGGAGGCAGGCCGCCGGCAGGCGGATGCCGCCTGGGAAGCCGGACGCCTGCAGGCGGATGCCCAGCTCGATGTCGCCCGCCAGACCGTTGCCGCCCAACACCTTGCCGCCCAGCGTGAGGTCCGACGGGCCGCCTACGCCGCCTTCCTGGCCGCTACCGACACCGCCCACCAGTGCCACCGGGCATGGCAGCAGGCCTTGGGCAGCCCCGAGGCGGCCGGCTGCCGCGACCGTTACCGGGCCGCGCTGCCCGCCGTTGTCGAGGCACTCACGCTCGTGCGTCTCGAAGGTCCCGACCCGGTCGGTTCTGCCGCTGAAGTTCTCGAGCAGTCCCTCGAGGCGAACGCGTCCCTTGACCGGTACCAGAGCGCGCACACCGCCTTCCTCGACGCCGCACGCACCACTTTGAACGCACCCTGACCCACCGCTGGGGTACCGGCCTCGCGCATCTGGCCGGCCCGGGCGGCCGGGGGATATTCGACGCTGCACGGGCTCGCAGCGGCTGCTGCGTGGTCCGCGGTACACGGGTACGGTCCCGCCGGGGCGATTGGGCCCGCTCGGGGAGGGCGGGGCCGTGCGTCTTGGCGCTGCGAACGTCGGATGTACGCACGATGCCGGTGGGGCGGCATATGCGAACGTACTCTGATCGCCGCAACCCTCGCTGCTTGATAGTGCATTGGCGCTCCACGGAAAGATGCCCCGCTTCATGCAAGGAGAGGCAGGCGCAAGGTCTGCCGGCGCCCTGCGGTGCGGTTCCCGGCCCCGGACGTGCCCCGGGGCGGGATCTGTTGTGTCTGCCCGGGCTGCTTGCCACCGGTGCACTGCCTGCGGGGGTGAGGTGGCCGGAGATCGGTGCCGGCACCGTGCTGGGGGTTAGTGCCAGGGGGGTGTGGGGGTGCCGTCGGGGTCGAGGCCGTGGGGCCACCGCTCGTGTGGGGAGGCGCGGCGGGTGTCGACGCGGAAGACGTAGCCGGCGTCGATGGCCTGACGGGCGAGGGCTTCGGCGCCGGCCGGGTCGGCGCGGCTGCGCACCGCCGCGAGGCGCAGCAGGGCGCGCGCGGTACCTGCGTCCGCGGCCTGCCAGGCGAGGGCTTCGGCGCCCGCCGGGTCGCCGGCGTTCTCGCGCAGCGCGGCCATGGCAGTGAGGGCGGAGGTGTGACCGGCGTCGGCGGCCCGACGGTAGAGGGTTTCTGCGCCTGCCGGGTCGCCGGCTTTCTCGCGCAGCCGGGCCGCGGACAACAGGCTGTGCGTGTGGCCGGCGTCGGCGGCCTGACGGTAGAGCGCCTCGGCGTCCTCCAGGTCGCCGGCCCCTTCTCTCAGCTCCGCCAAAGGGACCAGAGCGTGCGTGCAGCCGCTGTCGGCGGCTTTTCTGCACAGGGCTTCGGCGCTGTGCAGGTGGCCGGCTTCGGCGCGCAGCCCGGCCAGGACCGTCAGAGCACGGGTGTGTCCGGCCTCCGCAGCCTCCAGCGCCAGGTCGTCGGCGCTGATGGGATTCCCGGCCTCTTCGTGCAGCACCGCGAGGCAGACCAGAGCGTAGCTGTGGCCGGCGTCGGCAGCCTGCCGGTAGAGGACCTGGGCACTGGCCAGGTCCTCGGCTGCCTCCCTCAACCCTCCCAAGAACGCCAGCACTTGAGGGTGGCCCCTGTCGGCGGCAAGACGGGCGGTGGCTTCGGCATCATCTCGCTCGCCACGCGTTTCGCGCAGGGCCGTCAGCCGGATGAGGGGCTGGCCGTGGCCGGCGTCGGCAGCCCGCAGCGCCACGGCCTGCGCCCCGGACCGGTTGCCGGCCCCTTCCCGCATCCCCGCGATACGGGTCAGCGCCCGCGGATGGCCGTCCGCGGCCGCCTGCCAGGCCAAAGCTTCCGCCACATCAGGCTCGTCGGCCTGCTCATGCACTTCCGCCAGCAGCGCCAGAGCCCGGGGGTGACCACCGTCGGCGGCCCGCCGGTACAAGGCCTTGGCCCCCGCCCAATCCGCGGCCTGCTCGCACCGGGCTGCCTGGGCCAGCAGCGCCCGCACCTCACCGGCCTCGGCGGCCCGCCGCTGCAGGTGGTCGGCCCACTGCAGCCGGTACCGGGCACGGGCCGCCCGGGCCAGGCTGCTGAGATCGTCCGCGTGCATCAGGTGAACGAAGGCGGCGTTCCAAAACGAGGCCGGCGGGCACAGCCGTCGGCGCGTGGCACGGCCGTGCTGCTCCAGATAGCCGGAGAGCTGGAAGAGCGGACTTCTCATGCCTGCTGCGGAACCGGCCAGAGGCCCGCTTGCGGGGGAGCGGTGCCGGGGACGCGGGGTGGTTCGGGACAACGGAGCCTGTTTGCCGTGCACCAGGCGGGTGAGTTCGGCAAAGGCCGACTCCACCCAGTTCTCGTCGAGTTGGGCATAGTCGACCTCGTCGAGGTAATCGACGGCCGCGTCGGTCAGAAAGGCCTGCGGCAGATACAGGCCCACCCCCAGACGCCGCGCATCCATGGCCGCCTCCAGGAGGGCTACGGCAGCCGGTGAGCCGTGCCGGTAGCGATGCAGCAACTCGGGTGCCCCCGCCAGGTCCTGAGTGATCCGTCCGGAGGCGCCGGCCCGGGCGAGCGCATCGGCCAGCAGTACATCCCCCTCGCCCGCCAAAGCGGCCGCCGCATCCAGCGCCTCGCGGTCGAAGGCCTCGGGCACCGACAGCATCCGCGCGGCGAGCAGTTCCCGCACCCGGCTGTGCGGATCCTCCTCACCCGGCTGAGGCAGTGCCAGGTACTGCCGGGCGAACTGCGGCCACAGCGTTCCCAGGACCAGAACGGGGCCACGGCCGGTATCCGTCAACAAGCCGTGCAGGGCCGCAGCAATCCGCTCACCCCTGGCCGGATCACCAAGGAAGTGCTGGGCCTCATTCAGCCACACGACCGTGCCCGGCGGCACCGCATGCAGGCCGGCAAGCGCCGCCTCGGCCCGAGTGGGGGCGAAGGGATGCCACAGCCACCACCCCGCCTGCGCCAGCGGTCGTACGGCCTCCCAGCAGGCCCGGGTCTTCCCGGTCGACGACGAGCCGACCAGCACCGTCATGTGACTGCGGCCCTGCGCCGCCGCATGCACCACCTCGGCCAGCACCTGGTCGTGGTCACGGACCACGTAGCCAGACAGCAGCCCCTCCGACCCGGCCCGGCTGCCCGCATGACGATCCTGCAGAGTACCGGCGGGATGCACCTCCAGATCGTGCGGACTGCACTGCGCTATCGGCCGGCCCACACGGCCCTCTCCCGTCACACCATGCTCCCCGCCGCGGCCGACCGCTGCACACACCACACCGGCTGCACCGGCAGACACACCGAGCGCGCCACCGCGGTGCGCCTCGCCGGCACATGCTCACCTGACGGCACCGCCCCCTGCACCCCCGCACGCAGTCCCACCCGCATCTGCTCCCTTGCCCTGCGTAGCCCGGCACGCGTCGTCCTTTCGGCCGGACTCAGGCACAACTGCCGCCCCGCCACAGCACGCTGTACTCGCTCAGCCGGTAGCTGATTGGTCTCCCGCCGACGTTATGTATCTGCTCGTGGTTCATCATCGCCCGGGCGTCGGGTGGCGAACCCGACACGACGTTCGGATCGCTGATCGTGTTGTTGTCCCGGCGCTCCGCCAGGCGGTGTCGGCGGGATACCAGATCGAGGGACCGCAAGCAGGGCCGTCGTGCACTGCGGAAGCCGGATGCCATGGCCGAGCGTGCGCGGACACGGCCGCGTGTGCTGGTGTGGGTCGGGTGGGTTGCGTGGCTGCCTACGCTGGGTAAATGCCAACGGAGCTGGACGAGTTGGGGCGCACAGGCATCTGCTCGGGGGTGAGGCGTGGTGGCGGCTGGGGCGATCCAGGGCGACACGTTCGATCTGAAGGAACTGTTCGGGCAGGCCCGCTACCAGATCGAGTACTACCAGCGGGAGTACGCGTGGTCGGCGCAGGACGTCAGCACGCTGCTGGAGGACCTGTTTGAGGCCTTCGAGACGCTGCAGAGCCAGGGCCGTCTGCACAGCAGGGACGCGGAGGCGTTCTTCCTCGGCCCGTTCGTCTACGTCCAGCAGTCCCGCACCCAGCGGTTCCTGGTGGACGGCCAGCAACGCTTCACCACGCTGCATCTGCTGTTTCTGCACCTGTTCAGGGCCGCGGTCGGGTGGAGGCAGCGCGACGCGGTGAGCAAACTGGAACGGGTCATCACTGATTTCGGCCCCGGCAACCGCCTGATGTTCCGCCTCGACATCGACGAGCGCCAGGACGCGCTGGAGGCCCTCTACCGCGACCGGCTCTACGAACTCCCGCCGCAGGCCTCGCTGTCGGTGCGCAACCTGCACGAGCGCAGCCGGCAGATCGCCGATCTCCTGGAGGAGCGGCTGGAGGCGGAGCACTGCCCGCAGTTCGTGGACTGGCTGCTGTCGAAGGTCGTGCTGGTCGGCATCCGCGCACCCAGCCGCGACAGCGGATTCCGCATCTTCGAGTCGATGAACGACCGCGGGGCCCGCCTGACCCCGGTCGACCTGGTCAAGAGCTTCCTGCTCTCGAACGCCCGCAGGGACGAGGAGAAACTCAACGAACAGTGGCGCCGCATGCTCGCCGAACTCACCGGCGTCCGCGACGACACCGACGCCCCCCGCACCTTCCTCAAAGCCGCCCTCCTGGCCCGCTACGCCGACCTCGACGGGGACAGCGACACCGGTGACGGGCCGGAGATCGACGCCGCGCTGCACATCTGGGTACGCAAGCACCGCGAGCGCATCGGACTGCGCCACCCGGACGACTACTTCCGCTTCGTCGAGGACCTGCTGCGGCTGGCCGGCCACCACCGCACCTTCCTCGAGGCCTGCAAACGCCCCTATCCCGACCAGGGGCTGTCCGCGCTCTACTACAACGACACCAACGGCCTCAGCGGCCAGATGGCGATGATCCTGGCGGCGATCCAGCCGCACGACACGGACACCCCCGCCAAACAGAAAGCGGCCCTGGTCGCCAACTTCCTGGACCGGCTCTATGTCGAGCGCATCCTCAACGACGAACCCGTCCAGGCCAAGGACTTCCACCACGACATCCACCGCCTCATCCCCCGCCTGCGCCACTGCGCCACCACCGCGGACGTCGCCTCGGTTCTCTCGGCCGAACTGCCCGACACCTCCTTCCGGCAGGTCGTCACCTTCGGCATGCGCGGCAACACCAAGGCCCAGGTGCGCTACCTCCTGGCCCGCCTGACCGCCCACGTCGAAACCGGCCTGGGCAGAACCGACCTCAGCGCCGACTACCTCGGTGCCGAACGCCGCTGGCAGATCGAGCACCTCTACGCCAACCACCCCGAACGCCACGTCCCCCACGACGCCCCCGACGAGGCCACCTTCCGGGCCTGGCGCGCCCGCCTGGGCGTGCTGGTCCTGCTGCGCCGCAGCGACAACGCCAGCTACAACGACCTGCCCCTGGAGACCAAACGCCGCCACTACGCCCGCGAAAACGCCCTGGCCGCGATCCTCGCCCCCGACTACCGCAAGAACCACCCCGCCCTGCGGCGGTTCATCGCGGACAACGGCATCGAAGGCCACTTCCGTGAACTGGGCAGCGCCACGATGGGACAGGCCGTCGAAATCCGCGGCGAACTCTACCGCCGCCTGTGCCTGCGCATCTGGGACCCCCACCGTCTCGGCCTGCGCCCACCCCCCTTCCAGACACCCGCCGGCCCGCCACTCCCGGCCGCGCAGGCCGCCGCGGTACCCGTCCCGCGCCGCCGCCCGCTGCGCACCGACCTGGCCCGCATGATGCGCCAGGGCGTCCTGGCCCCCGGCATCCGGATCGAAGCCGACCACGCGGGCCGGCACCACACGGCCACCGTCGACGCCGACGGAGTCATCACCCTGCCCAGCGGCGACCGCTTCACCAGCGCGGACGAGGCCGGGAAAACCGTCTGCGGCACCCGCCGCTGCACCGGCATGACCTTCTGGCACATCACCACCGCCGACGGCCTGCGGCTGTCGCTGCGCGAGGTGCGCAACCGGGCCCAGCAGCAGGGGCGTCTCGGCGCGGCTCGAAACAGGTAGCCGACGGCGAAGCCCGCGCAGGCGTCTGCTGCTGCGCCGCACCCCGTCTTGTCAGTCGTCGGGTCTGCCGCACCGCGGCGTGGACTGCCGGGGTACCGTGCGCGCAGCGCTGCGGCGGCGTGTCTCAACACCCGGTTCCCGGCGTCGGGTTGAGCAGAGGGCTCTGGAGAGTCTCCCGCGGCTTATGGCGTCGGGCGGACGGCGGCGCGGCGCCGGTAGGCCTTCTGTCGGCACGAGGCCCGCAGTAGGAGGAATCCGCACGTCCAGCCGTAACGGGCTTGCCGCACGGCCGGCCCGATCCCCTGCCGCCGTGACGGATCCGCGTGAGGGATGTCCGACAGGCCCGGGAGCACGTCACTTCCGCAAGCAGTCTTTCCGTGCGCCGGACCACGACCAGACCGCAGCCGGCGCACGGCGTCGGCTCCAGGATCTCGCCGCGGCCGACCAGTTCCGTCCATCGCGCCGACGCCGACCGGCGGGCGGCGCCCGGGCGGGACAGGCCGGTGACCGGGTCGGGGCCTCCCGCGCCGTAGCAGCCGGCACAGATCGGGAAACGATCGCCGACGGTCGCCGCGAACACTTTCGGCAGTGCCTCACGGCTGCCCGAAGAAGCGGGCCCTGGCGGTGAAGAGGTCCAATTCCATACCCGCCAGGGCGCTCCCCGTCCACCCGCCCGCATAGGGGGCACGGTCCCGGCAGAGGGCTTAGGCATGCCCTCATGCCCAGCGAGAGCCGACAGTCACGCTGGTGGGAACCCCTTCCGCAACCAAGGCGACTCGCGCCTCGGGTACCCCGTGTCCCGTGCCACTGGATCTTGACCGTTTGCCATCGGACTTTGACGGACACGAGTTTGTGTCATCGGAGTTTGATCACCGCAGGTCAGCGACTCAGCGCACCGAGGTGCGCTGAGTCGCTGACCTGCATTTAGAAGCCGTATCTCAACCGATCATGGAACGTGCGGTTCGAACAGGTTTCCCGCCGGGGTGATCTTCCCGTTGTACGCGCATGAAGACAGGGCCTCTCGGTAGCTCGGGGATGCGAATCTGACCGAGCAGTGCCGGGAGGCCCTGGTGTCCTTGTTGTACGTGTCCGAGCCGGTCCAGCTCAACTCGGCTGCTCCATCGTGTGATTGCCTCGCGCATGCGTACGGCAACGCGGCCGACCATCCTGACCGGGTGCGCAGGTATCCGTCGGACATGATGGACGCGGAGTGGGCTGCCGTGCGGCCGTTGCTGCGGGTGCCGGCCTGGCTGAACGCCCCGAGAGCTACTGCCACCGTCAACTGCTGGACGCGATCCGTTACCTGGTCTCGGGCGGGATCTCCTGGCGGGCGATGCCTGCGGACTTCCCCGATTGGGGCCGCGTCTACGCCTTCTTCCGCCGCTGGCGCGAGCACGGGCTGATCACCGAGTTCCATGACCGGCTACGCGGGAAGGTCCGTGAACGCGAAGGCCACGAGGCCGAGCCCACCGCGGGGATCATCGACGCCCAGTCGGTGCGGGCCGCCGCGACAGTGCCAGCCGCCTCACGCGGCTACGACGGCGGAAAGAAGGTGCCGGGCCGCAAACGGCACATCGCGACCGACACGCTGGGCCTGCTCCTGGTCGTCGCGGTCACCGCCGCGAACATCGGCGACCGGGACGCCGCTGTCGGCCTGCTGAGGCGGATGCGCCGCCTGCACCGCGACATCACCCTCGTCTGGGCCGACGGCGGCTACACCGGCTCCCTCGTCGACTGGTGCCGGGACAAACTCGCCCTGACCTTGGAGATCGTCAAGCGCACCGACGACATGGAGGGTTTCGTGGTGCTGCCGAGACGGTGGGTGGCAGAGCGAACGTTCGCGTGGCTGATGAACTCCCGCCGTCTGACGAGGGATTACGAAACTCTGCCCGCTACCAGCGAGGCGACGATCCGGTGGTCGATGATCACGCGGATGAGCCGGCGTCTGGCACGGCCACGGGCCGCCGCCGGCACTGATGGGTAGCCGCGTGGTCACACCGGAGCACGTGGTGGATAGCTTCGCGGCCTTCGCAACGCTGCTCGGCGCGGCGGCCGGGTGAGGCGTTACGTCAGGCGGCGTGCGAATTGTGCTGGTGTCGCGTGGTATTGCTTCTTGAACGCGCGGATGAAGTGGCTGCTGTCGGTGAAGTGCCAACGCGCGGCCGCCTCGGAGACGGTGAGCCGTGACCCGGAGGCGGTGAGTGCCTCGGCCGCTTCCTCCAGACGTCGGCGGCGTATGTAGGCGCTGAATGACTCGTCCACACTCGCGAAGGATCGCTGCAGGGTCCGGACGGAGACGTGCAGTTGCGCGGCGACCGCGGCCGGCGACAACTCGGCGTCGGTGAGCCGGGCATCTGCCAGGTCCTTGGCCGCCTGCGCCAGCGCAGGGGTGAAGGCTGGCTCGCGGTCGTCGAAGTGGTCGAGGACCAGCCCTTTGGCGAGTTCGAGCAGGGCGTTGCGGGACGCGTGCGCCCCCGCCGGGCCGAGGCCGCTCACGGTCCGCTGCACCATGCTGGTGTGCGCCGTGAGGATCTGCGCTGCGGGCGACGTGGCCTGACCGGTGCGCGGTTTCCCGGCGACCAGGTACCGCAGGGCGTCGCCGGGAAAGATGAAGATGCGGGTGCCGATCACGGGCGTGGTGTGGAAGTGGTTCTCCGTCACGACGTGGTGCATGAAGTAGGTGTCGGCCGAGACGTACGCGTCACCGCCCTGATCGTGCGGGTCCTGCAGGGCCACCGCGCCGCGCAGCCCGACGTACAGCCTGACCTGATCGTGCTCGTACGTTCCGACCGCCCGGGTGCTCACGGGTGAGGATGCCCAGAGCTCGTTGACGGCGGTGTCTTCCAGCGTCACCGAGCGCATCGTGCCCTGGAAGCCGTCGACCGTGGAAGCGCTGAATTCCGGCAGCGGGTACAGGTCTCCCATACGGTCGTTCCAGGTGTCGATGAACGGCTCCCACGTGCCCCGGCCGGTGCCGGTGGAGTCGGCGTCGACGTTGAACGTGCCCACCCTGGTGGCCGGGCCAGGTAAACGCGGCCTGCCCGTCATGTGCCCTCCGCCCCGATGAGGATGTCGCCGGAATCCCATTCCGTGTCGCGAAGGTACACCCGTTCCACGCACGCCTGTTCCTACGCTTGGTGGCGATTCAACCTCCACGACGATCTACCGCCTGCCGACCGCGCCCGGCGTCGCAGCCACCGTGCTTTGCGTCCTGACCTCGCGCACGGCGCAGGGGCGACCGCGACCTCGCGGGCGAAAGTGAGAAGAACTATGAAGGCAGTGCGCTTCCACCAGTACGGCGACCCCGACGTCCTGCGCTACGAGGATGTGGAACAGCCGGATCCAGGCGCCGGGCAGGTGCGGGTCCGTGTCGCAGCGACGTCGTTCAACCCCGTCGACGCCAACATCCGCGCCGGGTTCATGCAGGGGCCGATCCCCGTGACGCTGCCGCACACACCCGGCATCGACGTCGCCGGCACCGTCGACGCGCTCGGCGAGGGCGTGACCGGCATCCAGGCCGGGGAGCAGGTCATCGGCTTCCTGCCGATGGCGGGACCCGGCGCCGCCGCGGAGTACGTCCTGGTACCGGTTGAGGCCCTGACGCCGGCGCCCAAGAGCGTTGCGCTGGCCGACGCGGCCGCGCTGCCGCTGGTGGGCCTGACCGCGTGGCAGGCGCTGTTCGATCACGCCAAGCTGACCGCCGGGCAGCGCGTACTGGTCAACGGTGCGGGCGGCGCGGTCGGCGGCTACGCCGTGCAGTTGGCCAAGCAGGCCGGCGCCCACGTGATCGCCACGGCCGGTCCGCGCAGCAGTCGGCGCGTCACGGCCGCGGGTGCGGACGAGGTCATCGACCACACGACCGCCGACGTCGTCGCGGCGGTAAGCCAGCCGGTCGACGTCCTGCTCAACCTTGCGCCGGTCGAACCGGCACAGATGGATGCGCTCCTCGGTCTGATCCGGCCCGGCGGTGTCCTGGTGAACACCACCGTGTGGATGCCCGCGCCCAGCGACGAGGAACGCGGCGTACGCGGCATCGACCTGTTCGTCCGCAGCGACGCGGAGCAGCTGTCGCACCTGGTGAAGCTGATCGACGGCGGCGAGCTGCGCGTCGAGGTCGCCCGGCGGGTGCCGCTGGCCGAGCTGCCGGCCCTGCACGCCGACGCTGCCGCGGGCGTACTGCCCAGCGGCAAGGTCGTCGTCACGCCCGGCGCCTGACACGTCCACCTGACTGAGCTGTGAAGGAAACCACCACGATGATCCCCGACGACGATCCGTCGCGCTCGCTGACCGTGGCGAACCCTGACGACCCCGACACGACGTACATCTCACTGGTGGGCAACACCTACGGCATGCTGATCACCGGCGAGCAGACCGACGGCCGATACTGCCTGATCGACATGCGCATCCCCAACGGCGGCGGCCCGCCGCCGCACCGGCACGACTTCGAGGAGATGTTCACGATCCTCGAGGGCGAGATCGAGTTCACCTTCCGCGGCGAAAAACACACCGTACGAGCCGGGTCCACGATCAACATCCCGGCCAACGCGCCGCACAGCTTCCGCAACGCATCGGGTGCGTCGGCCCGCATGCTGTGCATGTGCACCCCCGCCGGCCAGGACGAGTACTTCACACGCATCGGTGACGTCGTCGTCGGCAAAGACGCACCGCCCCCGCAGCTGTCGGACAACGAACTCGCCGAACGGCGTCACCGGGCGGCCGAGTTGGCGTCGGCCTACCGGAGCGAGTTCCTGTAGCTCGCAGGCCCGGCAAGCCCGGCACCGTTCTGCCGTGGGCAAACTCGCCCTGACCTTGGAGATCGTCAAGTGCACCGACGACATGACAGGGTTCGTGGTGCTCCCCAGACGCCGGGTGGCAGAGCACACGTTCGCATGGTTGATGAACTCCCGCCGTCTGGCCCGGGACTACGAGACGGTGCTGGCCAGCAGCGAGGCGGTGATCCGGTGGTCGATGGTCACGTGGATGAGCCGGCGTCTGGCACGGCCACGGGCCGCCGGCCGGCACTGAACATCCCCGACGCCTCCAGGAGGAGCCACCCGCGCTCCGCCAGGCGCCTGGCCTTCGAACGCACCCCCTCGACCTTCGCCGGCGTCGTCCCAAGGTCCAACTCCGCCGCGATCTCCTTGGCCTTCACCGGTCCCTCGCCCGCGGACCGCCGCTTCTCCAACACGCCCAGAATCCGCTGGTAGTCGGGCGCGAGTACGGTCACCGGCAGCCCGTCCCGCCAGGACGGCACCACCGATCCTGGCACCGGTGAGGGCACCGCTTCCTGCTCCGCCCCGGTCACGGCAGTCGTCCCGGCGGCGGACAAGGCCAGGGCTTCGACCAGTTCCTCCCGCCGCGATCACCCGCCGATCTAGCTCGATCTCCGCGGCCTCCAACACCTCAGCCAACCGCGCGGCTTCCTCCCGCAGGCCCTCCACCCGTACCCGGGCAGCCGCCTCCCGCTCCTCCAGCATTCCCAGCACCGACGCCACCGCGCACTCCTCGGTCATGAAGCAGATACAAGACGTCCGCCGCATGCCTCCCTCACCCCGAGTAAAACCATGCCTGACCAGTAGAAATCAACGGATCAGGTTCGGTTGAGATACAGCTTCTTATGTGCAGCACTTCGTAAACGTCTAGGTCAGAGCGTTGCGATCGTCGTGCAGGCTGCTCGTTTTGTGGGGACGGGGCGTCAGGAAGGCTTGACCGCCGAGACCGGGGTGACGGTCACCTTGTTGTCGCACTCGGCCCACCACCCGTCGTTCAGGGCGACCTGGTGCTTCCCGGAGTGCGGCAGCCCGATGACCATCGTCGGATACGCCTTCGGGGTCTTGCCCGACACGCAGTAGCCGTCGCCCTCCCCCTGGACCTGGACGAAGGTCAGCTTCACCCACGCCTTGTGGTGCGGCCGGACCGTCACGGTGGCCGCCCTGCCGGTGGGGGTGACCGTGAGCGGGGTGTTGTGGGTGGGGGAGCCGTTGCCGGCGCCCGCGACCGTCGTCGGATGGCCCTTCAGGACGCACGTCTTCCGGGAGACGTTGGTGAACTGCACGACCGCCGCCCCGGTCCCGGTCCCGACGGGCGGGTGGGCGGCCTGCCAGGCGCTGACCTGGAGGGCGGAGGCCGGGCAGGCGGGCGGCGGGGTGGAGGTGGTGGTGCTCGCAGCCATGGCGGTGCCGGGCAGGATGCCGGTCACCGCCGCCGCGAGGGCCGTGACCGCCGTCGTCGCCAGAGCCGCCCTGCGAATGCCGTTGCTGTGCCGCATGCTGTGGTCCCCCTGAGTCGTCTCGTCCGCGGGTTTCGGTCGTCGGTTGGTGCCCCGCGGTACGAGTGGTCGTGGTACGTGAGTGCAGATGGGACGGGAGAGCGGCAGGGTTCCGTGCGGCGACTGCTTGTGACGGAACGGTGACGACAGGCTGCACCCGTGCAGACGGCCGTCAAGGCAGACCGAAGCACCTCCAGCGCGCCATGAGTTTTACCACACCCCCGGCGCGCACCGAAGGTTCAGCTGAGTCGCTGACCTGCGGTGATTAAACTCCGATGACACAAACTCGCGTCCGTCAACGTCCGATGGCAAACGGTCAGGATCCAGTGGCACGAGACACCCCGTTCGCACCGTGCGCCAGCCGGTACCCGCACGGCAGGCAACCGGCACGCGCAGCCGTAACGACCTTGGCGTCGGTGCCCCGTGGCAGGCACCTATCTCGCCCACGGCCTTGCCCCGACAGGCTGGGGCGGTCGGCGGCGGAGTCTGTCACGGATCCTGCAGAGCGATCGCGAAGCATCGCCAGGGCGTTCGATTGCGGTTGGCCACCCTCCGTGAGACCGCGTACGCCGTGCCGTCGAGCAGCGGATGTTGACGCTCCGTCATCGCCGCTGCGCTCACGCCTGTGGTGGGGCAATGCCCCGATGGAATATTTGACGTGATGATTGCGTCAATGCGTCATGGGGTGATGCTCTTCCCTGCGCCGGATCTCACCGAGGCGGACCGTGAGGTCCTCGACCAGATCGACCGGATGCGTGCGGCGCTGCGGCACGACGTGCGCACTCCCACGAAGTGGACGGCCGGCCTGCGCAAGTTCCTCACCGCGGACGCGGTGGCGGCCTCGAATTCCATCGAGGGTTTCAAGGTGGCCACCGTGGACGTCGAGGACCTCCTGGAGGGCGAGAGCGAGGTCGACGTCTCGGAGGAGAACCGGGAGGAGACCCTTGCCTGCCAGCGGATGATGACCTACATCCAGACCCTCCACGACGTGGAGGACTTCTCCTACAGCAAGGGTCTGCTCAACGGTCTTCACTGGATGCTGCAGGGGCACCGGCACAGTGCCCGCCGGCCTGCGGGCCAGTGGCGCAAGGGGCCGGTCTACGTCACCGACGCCCGCGATCCGAGCATCGCCGCCTACACCGCCCCCGACGCCCCGCTCGTAGCCGCTCTGATGCAGGAACTCATCGACTGGCTCAACGAAAGCGACGGCACACACGCCCTGGTGCGGGCCGCGATGGCCCACCTGCATCTGGTCGCCATCCACCCCTGGGCCGACGGCAACGGCCGCATGTCCCGCTCCCTGCAAACCCTCATGATCGCCAGGGAAGGAGTTCTCGCGCCCGAGTTCTCCTCCATCGAGAGCTGGCTGGGACGGCCGGGCAACACCTGGGAGTACTACCGCGAACTGAACGACCGGGGCAGCCACTATCGACCCGATCAGGACGTTTCCGGCTGGATCAGATCCAACCTCACCGCCTACCACCAGCAGGCCCAGACCGTCCAGGGCCGCCTCGCCCGCTCGGGCCGCGTCTGGAGCCGTCTCGCCGCCTTCGCCGCCGGCCGGAGTCTGGACGAGCGCACCGTCACCGCCCGGCCATGACGTGGCCATGGCCGGACGCGTACGCCGCTCCCGCTACCAGAATGGCGAAGCTCTCAGCCTTCAGCAGGCCCAGCGCGATCTGCGTGACCTCACGGCCGCAGGCATCCTTGAGCCTGTCGGCCGCACCCGTGCCCGCTACTACACCGCGGGCCGCGCATTCCCGCAGGACGCCCTCGACACCGCGCGGACCCCCATGACCCTGACGCGCCCCTACCGCGACTGACCCCTTTTGTGCGAGGAAGGCGCCGCAGGCGCCCTGGCTGTTGCAGAAGCACCAGCCGCCTGCGCTGCTTTGGAGCCGGCCACAGTCGTTGCTGTCCATGTGGTCGCCGAAGCGGCCGACGAAGGTGTGCCGTCCCGATGTTGATGAAGGCGTGGCCCTGCTTGGCTCAGGCCGTCGCCCGCAAGGCGGGCGTCTCCCGCGCTTTCCCCCACGAAGGCCTCGAGGTCAGGGGACCGGCCTGGCTGGGCTCGGGCCGGCCCGCCATTGCCACGGATCGGGTCAGCCGCCATCAGTGGCTCGGTCCGGTCTCGCACCACGTCAGTGATCACCAGCGGGACCGCTCCGTCCGGTCAGCCGGTCAAGGAGGCACGCCCCCGGGCGTTCCCGTGGCAACCCGGCTTTGTCCGTGGGCAGTCGGACCGCGGCAGACCTCGCCTGCTGGGCACCGCTGCCCGGCGGATCAGCCCCGGGCGGGCGGAGGACAGCGGTGTGGGTCGAGTGGGTTGCGTGGCTGCCTACGCTGGGTAAATGCCAACGGAGCTGGACGAGTTGGGGCGCACAGGCATCTGCTCGGGGGTGAGGCGTGGCGGCGGCTGGGGCGATCCAGGGCGACACGTTCGATCTGAAGGAGCTGTTCGGGCAGGCCCGCTACCAGATCGAGTACTACCAGCGGGAGTACTCGTGGTCGGCGCAGGACGTCAGCACGCTGCTGGAGGATCTCTTCGAGGCCTTCGAGACGCTGCAGTGGAAGGGGAAGGTGCCCTCGCCGCGCCCGAGTTGACGCGCGCTGCGACCGGGACCGCTGGATGCCGACGAGAAGCCGCTCCCGGTGAGCAGACCACGCGCCTGCCCGATCTGTCCGGGCGCGTGGCTGCATCAACTACGCTGTCACTGATCGCGTGGCCCGTGTCCGTGTTCCGGGAGCAAGGCCCCTTGACCACCTTCGAAGGCGCCTGGAGGCAGCCGTGACCGCCGGACTTCCTGACTGGATGATCCCACCCAGGCCCAGTGGCTGGGAGGCGGAGGACCTTGACCATCTTCCTCAGGCGCCGCGGCACACCGAACTCATCGACGGAGCATTGATCTTCATGATGTCGCCGCAGCGGTCCTGGCACTCCCGGCTTGTGGAGAGTCTCACGTTCGGCTTGCGGCAGGCAGCTCCCGCGGGCTTCGAAGCGGAGCGGGAGATGACGGTCCGCCTGGACAGGAAGAGCCGGCCCGAGCCCGACATCCTTGTCTCCACCGCCGCATATGACCCTGACCGCACCTGGTACGCGCCCGAGGATGTCGCTCTGGTCGTCGAGGTCGTCTCGGAGGAGTCGGCGGACCGTGACCGGTCTCTGAAACCCTTCAAGTATGGCCAGGCCAAGATCGCCCACTTCTGGCGTATCGAGGACGAGGGGGGCGCCCCCACTGTCCACACCTACGAACTCGACGCTATGACCAGTACCTATGTGCCCACAGGCATCCACAGAGGCCGGCTGAAGGTGTCCGTGCCCTTCCCCCTGGATATCGATCTCGACGCCCTCGTACCGTGACCGAGGAGTGGGACTTGCGCCGATTGTGCCCCTGACGTGGTGGGCGCTGTCGCACCTGGACGCCATCTCACATGGCAGAGTCTGTGGGGTCTTCCGGCCCTGCCTCCGAGAAGGTTCCGTTCTTCGGCCAGCAGCTGTCGGAGGGGCCCGGAAGCGCGTGAGACCGACTGGAAGTCGTGCTGCGGACGCGGCTCAAGCAGGTCGGCGGTGCTCCATCGCCGGGACACGCCGCGAATACGTCGATCAGGTCGCGGGGTGCACCGCGGTCGCCGAGGGCACGGACTTTGGCTCCGATCACGTCTTCCTCCGCGAGGACGGGCCCGTAGGGGCTCTGGGCGATGGGGCGCCAGAAGATCTCTTTGAGGATGTCGACCTCGCAGTCCTGCCCGGTGACCGGGTCGGTCACGGTGAGGCGGGCGGACAGCGCGCCCGCACGGATGGGTGCTGATTTTCTGCGCCGTGCCGGGATCGGGGGGACGGTGGCGGTGTTTGTAGGGCTGGCCAGACGCTGACAGAGCCTGTCCACCCCAGACCTGTGCGGTGTGGCCAGCGTGCATCATGCGGCGGTGACCGGCGGGTCTTCGCCGAGCCGGACAGAGCGTTCGCCGGTGTAGGCGTCGTACTCGGCGCTGTTGAGGAATCGCACCGGCATGCGGGTGCGAACCGGCGCAACGCCGTCGGCTGCCAGCGTTACGACGAGCGCGGCGTTGCCGGGGTCGAACTCGGTCAAGTCGGTGAAGTCGAGGGCCGGCAGCGTGCGTGACCACTTGCCGTGGACGATGCTGTCCGTACCGCCCTCCCATTGGAGCGAGCGGATCCCCAGCATATGGACCCGCTCATCCTGCCATCCGGACTGTTGGCCGATGCCGTTGAGTCCTTCGAGTTCAATGCGCACGCCCGGGTTCTTGGCCGCGTAGAGGCTGGTGTTGCTGAGCGTGACGGTCGCCGATACCTGCTTGAAGGCCTCGATTTGTCGGTGCTGGTCGGGTGTCCCGGCGTCGCCCGCCAAGAAGACGGGCTCGTTCGGGAAGCTGAAGTTGAACGTGATCTCGATGTCGAGGTCAGGGCGTCCGCTGGCGTCGCGATAGGCGAGGAGGGCGACAACGCCGGCGACTGCGACGAGGAGCCAGGAGGCTGCGGCAATCACGGTGTTGACGGTGGCTACTCGGTCCTCTGTGTGCAGACCCAGCTTCCAATCCCAGATGCCCATGCCGATCAAGCAGGCTGGACCAGCCCCGAGAACGATGACGGTGACGACTGTGACCCACGCGCGGGAGTCTCGAAGGTGCTTCACGAGCGGCAGCGTAGGGATACGAACCCGAACGGGTCATCACAGACCGGCAACATCCGCCCGCGGTCCGTGCACGGCTGCCACTGTTGCCGCACGCAACTCCGCACCACCAAGGGGGGCATCGTGCGCCGCACCATCCTGCCCATTACTGCCATCCTGCTGACCGCCGCCTGCGGAAGCGGCGGCGGCCACACCGCCTCGGCGTCTTCGCCCAGCTCGCGTCAGCCGGTCGCGAAGCGCAGCCATGCCACGGCCGCGCCCCGAAAGAGCAGCTCCAGCGCCGCGAAGCCCACGCCGAAGACGTCCCATTCGTCGAAGGGCTGCAACCTCTCACCCACGCGCGACGTCATCCTCTGGTACAAGACGCCAGGGCTGCCCAACAGTGCCCAGGTTGTTGGGAACTACGACCTGGTGAACTGCGAAACCACGTTCAGGTCGTTGCCGCGCTCGTCGCCAACGCAGGCCGGGTATTGCACCGAAGCGGCGTGGGCGAGCGACAACCCGGGTTACAACGCCGACGCCACCCCAGCGAAGCGACTGAAGAAGGTACAGGTGGCCGTCGGGCCCGCCTGCTGAAGCAGGCGGGCCCTGGGACACAGGACCCGATCTGCGAGGACAGCCCGCTACTTGGGCACAGTGACTCCGTTGACCGTCTGGCCGGGGGCCGGGGGCGGGAGTTTCCGCATGCCGGGCATCTTGCCGGCACCTGCGTTCCAGCCCACTCGGAACGTGGCCTCCCGCAGAAGTGCCACTTCGTCCGCCAACGCCTCCATCTGCTCGACCGTAACGGCGGAGGTGCGGTAGCCGAGGTTCTTCTTCACGGGGTTCATCGCTTCGATGCCAACGCCGGATTCGGCCTGTGCGTAGAGCGCGTGCACGATGGTGTTGCGTCGGTCGCGGAACTTCTCCGCACGAGTGAGGCAGGCCTCGATCTCTGCGGCATCCTCCGGGGTGACGCGTCCTACCTTGAGGGCCAGCTTGCAGAATTCGATGAGCTGGCTGGTGTTGGCCGCGTTCGCGTACATGAGCAGCGTCGGCTCGTGCGCGATCGCTCCGAGCAGATGGCGCAGGGCGAAGTCGAGTTGCCCACCAGCAAGGGTCACGCGTCCGACAGCTTCCAAGAAGGGGTCCCGCTCCCGGGGAACGGCGTCAGTGGTCATGGCCGGGATGGTACGGCGGCAGGTCGGGACGCTGCGGCAGGTCTAGGTGAGTGCTCACTCGGCGGTTCTGCACCGGCCCGAGCCCGCGGGAACGGGCCTGGGCCTGACCGTTGCCTCCGGCCAGGCCCGGCCGCTCGGTACCCGCCTGACCTTCCGTAACCATCCCGACGGGGGTGCGGAGGCGCCCCTGCGCCTCACCGGGGGCGGCCCCCGCTGACGGGGATGCCGAGTGCAACGCCGTCCCGGATGACAGAGGTCTTCTCCGGTGGCCGCCAAGGGCGGGGAACGCGACCGTTTGAGACCACCTGAAAGCTCGGTGGATTTCCCGGCGTGGGCGTAGTGCCGGCGTCGGGGCAAGGGCTTTCTCGGGGGCGAGTCTGGGGTGTGGGATTCGTCTGCGTTGTTGGCAAGGTCTGCGAGGATGAGGAGGGCGGCCGACCCCACTAACGCTGGGGTCGGCCGCCGTTTTTCGTCTCCGGCCATTTCAGGTCAGGGCCGGTGGGTGTTCAGGCCAGGTGGTCGAAGGCGCCTGCCTTCGCTCCGGCCAGGAGTGCCCCGATCTCGCCCCGGGTGTAGAGGAGGGGGGTCTGCTCGGGCCGCTTGGAGTCGCGTACGGCGACCAGGTCGCCGATCACGCCGAATTCCACGCAGTTGTCGTTGCCCCCGCTGAACGGGCTCTTCTCCCAGGTGACGGTGGAGAAGTCCAGCTCGGCGGGGTCGGGCTTGGCGTTGCTCACTTACAGCTCCTTGAGCATGTTCTTGATGCGGCTGCGGGTCTCGGGCGGACCGAGGGCCGTGGCCCGCAGATGATCGAAGACCTCGGTGTAGCGCCCCACATCGTCAGATCCCTCGAAGTACACCGAGTTGGTCAGATTCTCCACCCAGACCACATCGGGATTGGGCTCGGGGAAGCCCATGAGCATGAACGACCCGTACAGGCCGGGGTGGAATCCGGCGTCGAACGGTAGGAGCTGCAGCGTGATGTTCGTGCGGGGCTCGATGTCCAGCAGTTGTTCCAGCTGTTCCTTGAGTACGGCGGGTTTCGACTCGATGCGGCGGAAGGCGGCCTCGTCGATGACCGCCCAGAGTTTCGGCGGCGGGGCGTCCTCGCGGGAGAGGATGTCCTGGCGGTTCATCCGGACGTCCACCAGGGCCTGTACCTGTTTGGCGTCCAGGTCGACGCGCATCGCGGTGATGACCTGGCGGGCGTACTCGGGCGTCTGCAGGAGTCCGGGAATCAGTTGCGGTTCGTAGGAGCGCAGGAGTGTCGCGCTCTGCTCCAGTTCGAGGTAGCCGCCGTACTGCGTGGTGTTGATGACCGCGGAGTACTTGCGCCACCACTTCTTGCGCTGGGCCTGATCGGCGCGGACCAGGTCCAGGATGTCCTCCCGGACGGCGGGGTCCGTGACGCCGTAGCAGTCGAGCATCGCTTTGACCAGGATTGGGGTGGTGCCGCGGTCGCCGTTCATGATGCGGCTGAGCGAGCCCTGGTTGACCTCGATGATCGCTCCGACCTCGGCCAGCGTTTTGCCGGACTGGTCGTGCAACTCCTTGAGCTGGGCTGACAGTTGGCGGCGGTACACGGACTTGGGGGCGGGGTTCCTCTTCCAGGCCATGGCGACAGTGTGGCGCTTGCCTGCGGCATGAACAACCAGTCTGAGGAATGTTGATTGGGCATGTTGCCCAATTGAGTTGCTGAGGGGCATGCTGTCTATCGAGCGCGGGGTGTGATGATTCCATCGCTCTTCGTGTCGTCTGTCGTTGTCCTACGCCGACTTCTCGGGCTATCGCTGTCCTCGGAGGCCGACGTGCCGACCCTCAGCGCGAGCCCGGCCGACGCCGGCCAGCTGCCCGCTCTGTCGACTGGGGAGCACGCCCATGAACCAAGCCCGGGCCCACACGGGACCGACCGCCGTTTCACCGCAGGCTTCCTGCGGCTTCTACCTGGTGCACCACGGTGCCGGGTTTGCCTTGCACATGAGCGCCAGCCCGGAGCATCTGCAGGAGATGCGGCAGGCGGTGTTCAAGGCGGTCACCGGGGCGGGGATAGGCGAGGCGATCGCGGAGTCGGCCCGGCTGGTGGCCAGCGAACTGGTCGGCAACGCGGTGCGGTTGTGCGGCCCGTGGGCCCCGGTGATCGTCCAGGTCCATCCGCAGGAGGACCACGTTCTGGTGCAGGTGCACGACCCGGAGTCCGCCGCTTTGCCCGAGCGGCGCGGACAGGCTCCCGATAGCGCGGATGCCGAGGCCGGGCGGGGACTGTGGATCCTCGACGCGCTCGCGCCGGGCTGGACGGTGGAGCCGACCGCGGTAGGCAAGCAGATCACCTGCACCCTGCCTGCGCCGGCCCCGGTGAGCGTCTGACGCCGTCCTTCGGCCCGCACGGTGGCCACCTCTTCCTCGGGCAGCCCGCCGCACCGGAGCCGCGCATCGTGTCCGGCGCCCCGGCGGGTGCCGCGCTCTGCCTCCTCAAGGGCGGTGCCGTTCGCGGTCCGGCCGCCGGCGCACACCCTGCCGGCGGCCGGAGATCCCCCTTCGGAGCACTGTCCGACCGGCACCACCTTCAGCCCCAACCGCTCGTGTCCAGGAGGTTCTTGATGGAGCGTGCTCCTACCCGCGTGAGCCGCACAAACGCCGTCACCGTCCGGCCCGGCCGACCGCTTGCCGGCACGGTGCGGGCGGACGGCTCGAAGAACGCGGCCCTGCCGCTGCTGGCCGCTGCCGCGTCCCTTGGCCGTGAGGTGTACCTGTCTGGCATCCCGGCCGGCACCGACGTCCAGAGCATGCTGGGCCTTCTCGAGCAGTGCGGATACCGCCTCGCCCGCCCGGTCGCCGAGCCGGGGACCGTGATCGTGATGCCCAGGGGCGGCCCGGCCGAGGTGCCCGAACTGGCGGACGCCGCCCGGATCAGGGCCTCCTACTACCTGGTGGCGCCGCTGCTGGTGGCCTGCGGGCGGGCGGTGCTGCCCTGGCCGGGTGGCTGCCGGATCGGCGACCGCGGGATGGACCTGCACTTCAAGGTGTACGAGGCGTTCGGCGACACCGTCCTCCTTGACGACGGGGGATACCGCGTACTCGCCGCCGGCCAGGCTCGCGACACGGTCGCCCTCACACTGCCGTTCCGCTCACGCGGAGCGAGCATCGCCGCAGTGTGCCGGGCGGTCGCCTCCAACAGCCGCCTGGAACTGGGCAATCCGAACCTGTCCCCGGAGACCACCGGCGTGCTGGCCGCCTTACGCACCGCCGGGTGGCAGACCCACGCCGGCGAGGAGAAGATCATGCTGGACCCGCCGCCGGGCGTCCCGGCCGGCACCGTCGCCTGGACGGTCCCCGGCGACAAGATCGAGGCGGGCACCCTGGCCTGCGCGATCGCGGCCACCGGCGGCGAGGGCCGCATCGAGGGGATCAACGGCCCAGACCTCAAGGTCCTTGCGGGCCTCCTGGACGGGGTCGGTGTCCCCGTCACCCTCGCCCCCGATGCCATCACCGTCCACCAGGCCCGCGCGGTCGGCGAACAGCCGCTGCGGGCCATCGCCTCACTGGCCCCGGACGGCCTGGACGCCGACTTCGAACCCCCGCTGATGGCTCTGGCTCTCACCCTGCCGGGCGTCCACCTGTTCTGTGACGACATCAACCCCGGCCGCCACGGCAATCTGATCCCTCAGCTCACCCGCCTCGGCGGCGTGATCGAAGAACTCTCTCCCACCCGGTGCCGCCTGGCCGGCCCCCAGCTCCTGAGCGGGACCGGCGTCAAAGCCACCGACATCCGCACCGGCTCCGCGCTGCTGATCGCCGCTCTGAACGCCCGCGGCGCCACCACCATCAACGGCTTCGACCAGCTCAGGCGTGGACACGCCGACCTGCCCGCCACACTTCGCACCCTCGGCGCCGACATCATCGAGGTATCGCGATGACCAGGACCTTCACTCAGATCGCGGCCACCACCGACGTCCACTCCGCCCTGGAGCGGGCCGACTGCCTGCTTGCGCACCTGCACGATCTGCGGGAGACCTCGCTGATCGCCGACTGCGGCGACTTCTTCGAGGGCACTGGCTACTACCAGCTGGGCAACGGAGCCAGCGAGCGCGAGATCCTCACGACGCTGTATGACGTCCTCGCCCCCGGCAACCACGGCTGGCCCCACTACTTCGAGCCGGGCCTGCGCGAGATGACCGTGTGCGCCAACGCCGTTGACGACAGCACTGGCCGGCCATTGTTCGACCGCATCCGCATCATCGATGTGCACGGCCGCCGCGTCGCCGTCACCGCGGTCATCGGCGTCAGCGCGTTCCACTCCATCCCCGCCGACCGGAGGGCCGGGCACCGCGTCACCGATCCGGCCACCGCCTTGCGGCAGCTGATGCTGGAACACCACCACCACGTAGACGCGTGGATGGTGCTGTCCCACTCCGGCTTCGAGGCGGACCTTCGGCTCGCCGTCGCCTGCCCGTTCGTGGACGTCATCTTCGCCGGACACTGCCACAGCGACATCTACGGGCCGGTGAACGTCGGCGACACCCTCGTGGTCAAGGGCGGCGAACTCGGCACCGGATACGCCGTCGCCCAACCCGCCGGATCCGGATGGGCCGCCCATACCTCTCTCTTCCCCGACACCGGCAGGGTCCCCGGCAGCCTCGCTGCCCTGAGGGAGAAGATTGCCTCCACCGGCCGGATGCTCACCGCCCGGCTCGGCACCCTCAACGAGCCCTACCAGGACACCGAACTGGACCGGCACCGGCTCCTGCAGGACATCGCCAACCGGCTGCACACCGGACTCGGCGCCGACGCGGTCATCCTCAACGACACCGCCTTGCGCCCCACCCACCTCAAAGACGTGCTCACCCTCGGAGACCTGCTGGCGATCGAACCCTTCGGCAACCAGCTTGTCCACGCCTTCCTCCCCGCCGGGCGCACGGCCGACATCGACATCCTGCTCACACACCTGGCCGAGCAGGTCGGGCCGCTGGTCATCGCCCCCCGCCCGCTGCCGGAGGACACCCGGTCCGTACTGACCACCGACTACCTCGCCGACACCCACCTCGGCGGACGTACCCGCCAGGCCGGACTCCAGCTCGGCCAGGCCGTCCGCCGCACCATCGCCACCCCGCTGCCCACCCCCGAAGAAGGTGCCCGATGATCCTCACCGGCCCCGAGATCACCGCCGCCGCCCACGACGGACGCTTGGCGATCAACCCCTTCGAGCCGGACCAGGTCAACCCCAACAGCTACAACGTCCGCCTCGGCGCCACCCTGCTGACCTACACCGCCCCCGTCCTCGACGCCCACCAGCCAAACCCCACCACCACCGTCGAGATCGGCCCCGGCGGATTCGTGCTCCAGCCCGGCGAGCTCTACCTCGGCCACACCCTCGAACAAGTCGGCTCCGACACCTTCGTGCCGTTACTGTTCGGCCGCTCCTCCGTCGGCCGGCTCGGCCTGTTCGTCGAGATCACCGCCCCCATCGGCGACATCGGCTTCCACGGCCAGTGGACCCTGATGCTCTCCCCGATCCGGCCGCTACGGGTGTACGCAGGCATGAAGATCGGACAGATCATGTTCTTCATCGCAGCCGGAGACATCGACTTCTACCGCGGCAAGTACCAGGCCGCCACCGGGCCCCAGCCCTCCCGCTACTGGCGGGATGCGGCCCGCATCCGGGCGGCCGCCTCGTGATCCTCACCGGCCCCGCGATCGCCGCCGCCGTCCACACCGGCGAGATCACCATCGACCCCTACGACCCGGCCCGCATCTCCCCGAACGCCTACGACTGGCGGCTCGGCGACACCCTCCGCCTCTGCGGCGGCGACCTGGATGCCGCCGCCCCCACCGTCTTCACCGAACAGCACATCCCCACCCGCGGCCTCATCCTCGTCCCCGGCCTGCTCTACCTCGGCATCACCCATGAACGGACGGGCTCGGAGACGTTCGCGCAGATACTCAACGGCGACCGCACCACCGGCTCCCTGGGCATCTGGGTCCACGTCTCCGCCCCGCTGGGCCACCAGGGACACGCGATCCGCTGGACCCTGGAGATCTGCGTGGCCAAGCCCGTGCGGGTCTACCCGGGCATGACCTTCGGCAAGCTCGCCTTCATCGCCGCCCACGGCCACCCCGACAGCTACCAGCGCCAGGCGGCGAAGTACGCCGCCACGGACGGCATCGACATCTCCCGCCTCTACAAGGAGATCAACGGAGGCAGCCGGTGAGCCCCCTTGCGAGCCCCCCGCCCGGTCCGTTGGCCGCCACCTTCCTGGACCTGCCCGCCGGCAGCCCCGGCGGAAGCGTCGAACTCTTCCTCGACCTGTACACCGGCGAGAAACCCCTCATCCCCGCGAGAGCATTCATGCTCGCCCCCACCGGAGTCCGCCCCCGCCTCCCGGCCGGACTCGAACTGCTGTCCGTCCCCGGAAAGTGCCTGGAGAGCCCAGCCTTCGGCCGGTACGTTGCAGCCCTGCGCACGTCGCTGACGGAAGCGCTCGACGCGGCCCAGATCAGTGTTGTGCACCTGCAGCACCTCGCCTTCGGCGCCACCCCTGCCCTGATGCAGACCCTGCCTGCCCACCCTCGCATCGCACTGGTCCACGGCACCGACCTCCTGTTCGCCGAGACCCACCACGACCAACTCCAGATCCTGCGCGAGACCGCCCGAGCAGCCGACGCCATCGTCGTGCCCGCCGGCGCCATGGCCGACCACCTGATCAAACTCGCCCCGCGGACCGACCGCCGGAAGATCACCCACATCCCCTGGGGCATCCCGGACCGGCTGCTGACCGACCCACCGGCCCGCCCACCCCGCGCGCCAATGAGCTATTTGCGGCTGCTGTACGCAGGCCGCCTGACCGCCGAGAAGGGCGCCGAAGCCCTGGTCAAGAGCCTCGCCCCGGTCCAGGGCGCCGAGCTGAGCATCGCCGCCCCCAGAGCCCAGTTCCATGCACTGGCGCCGCTGCTGCACCGGGCCGGGGTCCGGGCTCGCTACCTGGGCTGGCTCCGGCGCCCCCAGCTGTGGAAAGCGTTCACCGAGCACGACGTCCTCGTCATGCCGTCCACCACCCTGGAGGCCATGGGCCTGGTCGCCCTCGAAGCCCAGGCCTGCGGGCTGCCCGTCCTCTACCAGCCGGTGCCGGGCCTGAGCGAGACCCTGGCCGCTTCCGCCATAGCCACCGACTTCACCCACTCCGCCGCCCTCGCCCGCGACCTCGACCGGCTGCGGACCACGCCTGGGCTGCTGAGCGCCATACGGCAGGCGGGCTATGCAAACGCCGCCCGCTACCCCCTCTCCGTGACCGGCGAGACCCTGACCGACCTGGGCCATCAGCTCACCTGAACCGGCCTCCCCGACCAGGAGACCGTGGCCGCTGGGCCGCTCGGTGCCTGGGAGCAGCGGGAACCGGCATCGAGGGCCGTCAGACCTCAGCCCCCCCGCCACGGGGGTGCGGGGCACAGCTGCCGCTGGCCACGCCATTGCCCGCTGCGCCTCCTCCGCATCACTACGCTGACCGGCGGGAGCCGCCGGCGAACAGGGAGACCATGACGTACCGCACCGACCGTATCGAAGCTCTGCTGGACGAAGGCGTCCGCAACAAGGTCTACCCCGGCGCCGTGTGGGCCGTCGGTGACACCGCCGGCATCCACGCATCCGGCGTCACCGGGGTCCTGGACCCCGACGAGCCGGACGTGAAGATGCGCCGCGACACCGTCTTCGACGCCGCCAGCCTCACCAAGATCCTCGCCGTGTGGTCTTCCATCGGCGCCCTGTGGGAAGACAGCGTTCTCGACCTCGACGCCCCGCTCGGCACCTTCTGGCCCGAGGTCACCGATCATCCGCTCACCACGGTGACCGCCCACCAGCTGCTGACCCACACCGCAGGCGTCCCGCTGCGGGCCCAACTGAAAAACCTCTACGGCACCGACCCGCAGATCATCCGGGCTGGCGTGCTCCACGAGGCTGTGCACCGGCCGCCCGGCGAGGCCGTCGAATACACCGACCGGGCCGCCCTCATCCTCGGATACCTTGCCGAACACCTCTCCGGCCGGACCCTGGACCAGCTTGCCGACGCCCGCACCTGGCGTTCACTCGGCATGGCTTCCACCCGCTTCGGCCCGCTGCCCGACGAGATCGCTGGCCTCTGCGCCCCGACCGAACTCAACCAGGACACCGACACCCACCTCAAGGGGATCGCCCACGACTTCTCCGCCTGTCTGCTGGGCGGAGTGTGCGGCATCGCCGGCGCCTTCACCATTCTCGACGACCTCGTCGTCTTCCTGCGCTACATGCTGGACCCCTCTACAGCCCTCGCACAGGCAGGCTTCGGAGCCAAGTGGACAGCCCACTCCTTGACCGTGCAGACCGGCGGCCTGGAGCCCGCTCGAGGCCTGTTCTGGCACCCGGCTCCCAGCACCACCGACGAACAGGACGTGTGGGTCCACTACGGGTTCACCGGCACCGGCATGTGGATCTCTCCTCAGCAGCACCGCTGGGCGGTGCTGCTGACCAACAAGCTCTACTACACGCGCGACCGCCAGCCCCTGACCGACGTACGCAACACCTTCCGTCAACTCGCCTTCTCCTGAAGCCTTGTGGGGCGCGGCTTGCTGGCCCCACAGGTTTCCTGAAGACGTCTCCAAAGCCGCCTGAAAAATCACCAATCGACCGCCTCGCTCCTTGATGAAAGAGATATAGGGGCACCTCCCCCAGACGCCCCCGTCCACGCGGGCGTACTCGGCGTCGTCACAAGGCGGTCCACGGGCGGGGTTCACCCCCTGCCAACGGCACCCACACGGCTCCGGACGGACCGTGCTCCTCGATGTCCTCCAGGACGGTAGCTCCTAGTTGAACCTCGAGGGCGAGTGCCGCGACGAGCGGGTGCTGAGCGACCATCGCCTGCAGGTCACTGATGCGGCCACTCAGCCTGCTGCGGGAAGCACCGGTGAGGACGAAGAGCAACCGGGGGAAGACCGGATACCAGCGGAGCCACGCCGGTCCGGCGGAGACCGGCTTGCGGCGGCCGAGGGGCTGCGCCTCGTACTGGAAGAGCCGCGCGTAGTCGATTAGCTTCACGGCCAGGCGCTCGGCGCTCATGGTGCTGCGGTCGACTTCCACGAACGCGCGCAGCTTCCGCCGGTGTTCGCCGTCGATGACGGTGTAGTGCATGACGGCGTCGGCCGAGAGCCGCTCGCCCTCGCCGATGGGGTGGGACACCTCGGGGGTCCAGTCCCACGGGCCGTGCTCGTGCCCCAGCCGGCGGGCGTCTGCCGCGAAGGTCAGGTGGGTGCGAAGGACGGTGAGCGTGTGCGGTGTCTTCAGCGAGGCGGCCGTTGCGGAGCTGATCGGATAGGGAGGGCGGCCCCGCAGCGCGGGGAAGTCCCGTGTGAGGCGGGCGCCTTCGCCCGTGAGGTACCAGGCGCGGGTGCGATTGGACTGGGGCAGCACGGTGTAGTTGACGAGACCCTTGCGCCGCAGCTTGTTCAGCGGGGTGGAGACGGTCTGGCGGGCGACGTTCGGCCGAAGCAGATCGTGTAATTGGCTGGTGGTGGCCATCCGGTGCTGGGCGAGCGCGGACAGAAGCTGATGGGGCAGTGGCTCGGCGGGCGTGGGAGTGAACGACGCAGTGGTTTCGGTAGAGGTCACCGGTATCCCTTGTCGGCGGGAGACATGTGCAAGCTCCCAGGTTGGAACAGGGTGTTGCTGACCTTGAGGTAACTTGCCGCCCCCGACCCGGCCACCGACCACAAGGCCCCACCATGGTCACGATGGGGACACATAGTCCGTGGTCGGGCCCGTGGTCGGCCCGACCACGGACTGCAAGCTTGCCGTGCGGTACGCCCTGACACTGGCCAGTTGACCCGTGCTGGGCGGAGGGACTGTCCGAGCCCGGAGGGTCACGGGACCGCTGTCTGAGCCAGTGCCGCCGGATCGGTCTGTTTGGTCAATTGGGTGTGGCTGGCTTCGTGTACCCAGAGAACAGGTCCGACGGCAACGGCTCTGTCGCAGTACCGGCTCCGCACCGGGCATGGTGAGACTGCTGCCGCCCCTGGCCGACGCACTTCCCGCCCGCCTGCGATCTGGTGGCTGTCACCTCCTGCCCCATCCGCCGACGTGACGTTCTCACCCTCTGCGGAGCCCGGTGCCGCGTGTACGGAGCCGCTAGTCCCGCCAGGGTATATACTTATTTGTATGAGTCTCGGGGTGGGTGAGCTCTGGGTGATCGAAGTTGAGCCAGAGGTACTGGACTGGCTGGAGACGCTTCCCCAGGCGCAGTACGACAAGGTGGAACGCCACGCAGACAAGCTTCTCGCCGAGCCGACCACACTCGGCGAACCGTTCTCCAAACACCTCGGAGGTAAAGTCCGAGAGCTGCGGATCATGCTGGACGACGCAAAGATGCGGGTCACGTACTGGCTCGCCCCGGAACGCCGCATCATTCTGCTGACCGTCTTTCGCAAGACCAAGCAACGTGAAGATGCTCAAGTGGAGCGGGCCCACCAGGCTCAGAAGGAATGCGAAGCGCAACACGGCGTGGCCGAGCACACCTACGACCGGACGGAGGAGTCATGAACCACGCACAGTGGAAGACGCGCCGTACCCGCCAGTTCCTCGGTGAGAAGGTCGAGCCCTCCGAGGCCTACACCAACGCCGGCGACGCCATGGCACTGGGACAGGCTGTCCACGACCGGCGTAAGGAACTGGGCCTCTCGCAGAAGGACGTGGCTGAACGCGCCGGCATGACGCAACCGCAGATCTCCAACATCGAGCAGGCCGGCGCCGAGCCGACGCTCGCTCTCCTGCGGCGCCTGGCGAAAGCACTGGAAGCACGGCTGTCCATCGACCTGGACGACGAGGACTCCACTTTCGTCTTCACTCCCCTGATCGAGGACAAGCCTGCGCAGGAAGCAACGCCCGTAGAAGCTGCGCTGCATGAGATGGCGAGGGATATCCGTTCCCACGTCGCGGGCGTCGTGGAGCAGTTCAACACCTCCTACACTCCAGCCGCCTTCACTGTGTCCCATCTCGGCATTTCTTCCCTACCGAGGCTGAGATTGTCACTGCCGGACCCGGACACCTTCGTGCTCCTCGTTGCCGCAGACGCATCGCTGCGTGATCACCGCCGGACGGTGCCACCTCGCGTGAGAGGTACACAGACGGCGCTCATGCGCCGCATGATGGCAGATGCCCTGGAAGCCGACCCGGTCGGCAAGGAGACAACCGACGCCTGAGAGGGCATCCGATCCAGCACGAGCCCGCCCGCTTACTGCGGCAGCTCGTCGGCCTTGGCGTGATCGAGGACCCAGTTTTGTGGGCGCTCAGGGTTGTACCAGAGCTGGGCTGTGTTGGCTGCCCGGAGGTTTCCTGCGCTGCGGCGCAACCTCTACTTGCAAGAAGTCGGGTCTGAAACAGGCTCCGACGTCGAAGTAGCGGGTCATCCTTGGCGATGGCCGGTTCCGCGATGCCGTGTGGTTTCGCGGTGGAGGGGTGGCTGGCCTCTCCGTACCGGCCATCGTGCGGCGTTCTGGTCCGCCGGGAGTTCGTCGATCCCTTTAACCAGAGGCCGCGGTCTTACGGTATCCCGCCTGCGACGCGGTCAGCGTGCTGCAGTCAGGACGTCGGGGACCGGCGGGCGGCGAGGTCCTCGAGGCGGGAGCGTTTCCAGCGCTGCTGGCGGGGGCGGCCGGCGCTGCCGCGCCGGTACTCGTATCCGTCGGGCTGATCGAGGTCGGGCAGGAGTCCGTGCCCGAGTGCGCTGATGAAGCTGTCGGCGCTGGCGTATCCGAGGATCCGGGCTGCTTCGGCGGCGCCGACCAGGTCCTCGTTCTCGTCCTGGTCGGCTGGCGGCAGCACGCCGCGCTTGCGGGCGATGGCGACGACGGTGGCCCGGCGCCACTTCTTACGGGCCCGGCCGCGGCTGCCTTGTTCCTTCTCCAGGGCGTCGGGCTCAGGCAGTTCGGGGATGCGCCCCTGGTACAGGGCGCTGGAGAAGGAAGCCGTACTGCTGTAGCCGAGCAGGGCGGCGACCTCGGTCGTGCCGAGGAGTTCGTTGGGATCGCCGTCTGCCGAGACCTCAGGCCGCGCTGCCGACGGCGCGGAGCTGCGCCGGCCCTTGCCGGGGCGGTTGGCCGCCCAGGTGACGATCGTGCCGCGGCGCCACATCTGGCCGTCGGTGTCCTCGTCCGGCTCGGGGAAGTAACCGGGCCGGTCGCGGAAGTAGGCGTCGATGGTCGAGGTGCGCGTGTATCCCAGGAGCTGGGTTACTTCCCGCTTGGTCAGCAGCTCGTCCTGGTCGGCCTTGAGTACCGTGGCCGGCAGTGTGCGCTTTTTCGGGGCACGTTGCGCGAAGAACGCGGCGACCTCGGCGTGGCGCCAGAACCGTTTGCGGCCCTCGGTGTGTGCGGCTGCAGGGAAGCCGCTGTCCGGGTTGTTGCTCCACTCGCTGACCCGGGACTTGCTCGTGCCGAACTCGGACACGATCTGCGCGGTGTCCACGAGCCGGTCGGTGGAAGTCATCGGGTCCCCTCTGTAAGGATCAGCACGGCGGCGCCGGCACTCGGACGAGCGTGACAGGTTCGATAATGCCAAAGGCGGGGTTTGCCGTCCAGCCTGACGCCAGATCGGCCTACAGGACTTCCTCGCCCAGCAGACACACTCCGAAGCGCGCCGCACGCTCCGCCAGCTCGGTGTAGACTATGGCGGCCGGCGAGGCATCCCAGGTTGCGAACGCGAGAGCGGCAACCGCCTCGCCGCGCGTCATCCCCTCTTCCCACGACGCACCGACGACGGCGCACCGCTCGGCGATGTCGGCGTCGGACAGGGGCGCGATCTCCCGGCCGATGTCGGCCCGGACGTCGGCGACACCCTCGCACCAGGCACGGTGGCCTGCGGAGAGTACGTCGCGCAGTGCGTCCGGGGCGCTCATGTTCCGGGCCTGGGCGGCGAGTTCGAGCAGCAGGGCGGTGGGGTTCATCTCCGTGGTCATCTCCTGTATCCACTGTAGGGGGCGTCTGCCGCGCCGTGGGGGAGCCACGGCGCGCACCTGGTCCTGCAGGGCGGTGAACACCAGGCCGTTGTCCGGGCAGATGACGCCGGGGGCGGGCGCACCGCACCGCCGGGCGTGCCGGATCAGGTCGGTGATGCGCCAGTCCGCGCGGAAGCTGTCGCCCCGCACCTGTTCGACCTCGGGGTCCATCAGCTCGCAAAGGCCCGGCCAGCCAGTCGTAGGGCATCGACGGTTGAAGGACGTATCAGCAACGTCCTTCCAACGGTCAGTCCATGGCGCCGTCATGCCTGTGTGCGAGGCTTGCGTCGGGGCTGGCCGATGCCGGGCATGCAGGTGGAGATCGAGCTGACGACGGCGGTGGCCTCAGTCACCCACGCTGTGTGTTCAGGGATAAGGCACAAATCCCAGGGTTTGCAGTTCGTCGGCGAGCGCTTTGGTCGTCGCTTCTGGAACGTCATTGATGCTGGCAGCCGTGGGCGTGCTCGGAAGGCCCTTACTGTCTTGGAACG
The DNA here is from genome assembly GCF_000376565.1 of Streptomyces hokutonensis. GTDB lineage: Bacteria > Actinomycetota > Actinomycetes > Streptomycetales > Streptomycetaceae > Streptomyces > Streptomyces hokutonensis. The sequence continues at coordinate 66,510 of NZ_BARG01000094.1, forward strand.
AGGTCAACGCGGTGCGTGTGTTGTGGCCGAAGACACCGTCGAGTCCGTGCGGGTCGAAGCCGAGGGTCTCTAGCGCGGTTTGTATCCCGATGGCCAGGTTGAGCGGAACTGGAAACATGCCGGAGCGCATGTTCGCGTCGAGGTCCAGCGACACGTTGTACACGAGCTGGGCCAAATCTCCGGCAGGCGGGGCGGCGTTCCAGTCGGCCAGGGTGAACAGCAGGCCGTTTCTGACGTTGCGGGGGATCACGCCAGGGTTTCCCGTCTCGGTCATCTTGCTTTCCCCCGCCATGACCAGCCAGTCCCGCTGTTGGGCTGCTGCCTGGAACTTGGGGAACTTGAAGGCAGGCCCCAGGCCCCAAGCCATGCTGAAGAGCCCGAGCTGTGCGTCGGCCGGCCAGTCCTCCAATTCTTCGAAGTCGGTGCGGCCCCGCAGGTACTGCTCGAACTGGGACAGCTTGTTCCGTACCAGGTCGTCGATGCTTGCGTTGCTGATGCGCAGCCGCGTGATGGCTTCCTTCTGTCCGATTGTCGCGTGGGCGGTATTGCTGTTCTTTACGGTCTTGTACTCCTGTATGATTTCCGCGCGGGTGGCCGGGGCGAGGGTGTCCTTGTCGTACCAGTCGAGTGTGAAAATGTCCGGCAGCGGCTTCGGGTTAGTGCCGAAATGCTGCGGATCGTCGGCGTCGAGAAGGTTGCCGACGCCGGTAGAGACGAGGCTCTTAACGTCCAGATACATGAACTGGATGCGGCCTTCCAGCGGTGCGCTGAACGGAATGAAGGAATCCCAGACGCTCTGATACATGGTTCCTCTTCGGAGAGCTGCGGACTTGGGGTCAGATCAGTCCCCTCCACATGCAGACGCCGGCCTGGCAGTACCAGCCGCGGCCGTCCAGGTTCAACGCTGCTGGCGGGTCGCCGGGTTCAGGTCCATAGCCGCGGTCCGGGGCCGGCCTCACCATGATCACGGTCGGGGTGCCGTCGGCCACGATCTTCTTCCCGGGAAGGAGGGGCGTTTCCTGTGGATCGCGGCGATCAATCGCTTTCGTCTGGGCTGGCAGGTCGAGTCGCATGCGAGTAGTTCCTTTCGGGTGGGCCGCCAGGGCCGATAGCGGCTGTTTACGGTTGGGGCCCCGGCCGACCGGTGAACGATCACGCTGGCAACGTGCTTTCTCGGGTGCTTGAGACAGCTTGGGGTGGGTTCGGCGATGCGGCGATAACTGCGCGTGAGAGCGCGGCGCGTGCCTGCCTGCTGAGAGGCTTCTTAGGGGCCTGCAGGTGGGTGAGCCCCGTGCGCGCCAACCTGCAGGCACCGTCATGTGGAGAGGCCGTACAGGGCCTGATAGCACATCTGCCGGGCCGGGCCGGTCAGATCGGCGCACCGTGACTTGGAAGCTTCGACACCGCTGTTGTGCGGGCCGGGTGCTGGCTCTGAATGCTGGTCCCGGTGAATGGGGCGGGACTGGATGGGCAGCGCACTGGTGGGCTGCAGCCTCTTGTCGGTCATGGCGTGCTCCTATGGATGGGCGTCTACCGGTCCAGGAACTGGTGGACAGGTGCCAGGCTGACGGGGAGTTCATCGCTGACGTCGAACGTGAACTGGTAGACGTATTTGGCGCGTTGGTCGTTTTCCGGGTCGAAGAAGCTGACGAAGACGTCCTGGCAGTCCGAGCCCGGACGGCAGTGCGGGCTCTTCGATACGCGGATGGTGTCTAGCGCGCCCAGGCGCGGCTGCTCGAACGTGCCGTCGGCCCGCCTGGCCCGGTGGGTGATTCCTGGGGCCAGCAGGCCCTCCTTGACGACGGATCCGAACAGGAAGCCGTTGGTCCCCGCGAAGTTCAGGGCACGGTCGGCCGAGCTCTGCCCCAGGTTGCGGAACTGGTGGTAGACCTTGCCGAGGAACGTCTTGACGTGATCGCGTACCTCGTTGTCCGGCAGGGCGCTCTCCTCGTAGTTGGTGGCCGCTGTGTTGACCGCTCCCAAGATCGACTCGACGAGTCGGGCTTCGTTCCAGGCGCACAGTCCGCGGCTTTTGACCTCGACCACCGGTACGACCTGACCTGAGTAGAGGCGTGTGGTTCGTCCCGTGAGTACACCGGGGATGGACACGCGTGAGACGTAGTCGCGCTCGTTGTCGTTGAGCATCTGTCCCCGCAGCACGTCGCGGAATGTCCGGTAGATGATGGAGACTGGCGGATGCGCGAGGTTCTTCAGCAAAGTCCGAAGCTCCTGAGCAACGTTTTCGCCGTCGACGTCAACGTCGATGCGTTCGTTCCAGTCCATGGCTACCGGGGTTTCGGCCTCCAGGGCGTAGACGGGCGTGGCGTCCAGGTTCAGCGTCCAGGTGACCTTGTCGGATACCCAGGGATTCTCCGCGAGGTAATCGGCGAGCTGTCGTCCGTCCTGGGGATTGGCCGGCGCTTCGACATCTGTGTCGCCCTGCCGGTAGACGGGGTTCTTCATCTGCTGGGTGAAGGTGTCCCGGCGTGCTTCGGTTTGGTAGTCAAACCCCAGGGTGCCGATGGCGTAGATCAGCTGCCGCTGCGGGCCGGTACTGGCGCCGCCTCCGCATTGGCACTCCGATGCGGAGCTTCCACCGCAACCGCATGAGGGACGTACCCCTGAACTGCGGCCGCGTGGTCCACGCCAGTCCCCAGCAGAAGGGGGCGATTGTGTGTTCGGCGCGCCGGGCTCAGGCATGTCGGCTGTGGCGCTCGGTGGCCTGCTGTTGGCGGGCGATTCTGCCCCGCAGGCGGCCCGCACCCCTGTGGTCTGCTCGACGACGGGCGCGGGCTGGACGGCTGCTGACTGCCCACTGGGCGTCATGTCGTGCGAGCCTGGGACACCTTCGGGCGCACCGGCCTCGCTGAGCGTGATCGATGCGTCGGTGGCACCGGCTGCATCTGCAGTGGCTCCTGCCGTCTCGGCTGGCTCGGGTGCGACGGGGCTCGTGTCAGGCGTGGGTCCGTCGAGGTTGGTCATGGCTGTGTCTCCTGTTGCGGTGATCAGGGCGTGTGCGCGTGCGGCATTCAGGCTGCCGCCGAGATACCGGCGGCATGCGGGCGCATCGGGGGGCTGGCACACGGCCACGGAGGCGGTGGTGAGGATGGCATTGCCGACTGCCTTCGGGTCGGCGTGGCGCCCGATCCGCAGTTGTGCTGCCACAAGCAGCGCGGCCACGCCGGCCACGAGGGGTGTGGCGAAACTGCTGCCGGTGACAGTGGCTCGTCCGCCGCCGGGGGCTGCGCCTTCGACGGCCTCTCCCGGGGCGACGACGCCGTGCGTGGCGTAGGCGGCTCCCCAGTTGCTGATCTGCAGGGGTGTGCCGTTGGGGTCGGTTGCCCCGACGGCCAGCACGCTCGGCACTGCGGCGGGTACTTGCAGGCAGTCGCATCCGTCGTTGCCGGCGGCCGCGATTACGAGGACTCCGTGGTCGTCACACAGTTGCAGGGCACGTGCCAGCAGCTCGTCTGCCTGTCCGTCCGGTACGCGCTCACCGCCGCTGATGTTGATGATGTGGGCACCCTCTTGGACGGCCCGCTCGATGGCCCGGGCCAGGTCAAGCTGGGGGATCCGGGCCTCGTGTCCGTCCCGGAACACCGGGAGCAGCAGGCCTCGGCAGCGTGGGGCGATGCCGGTTACGACCGTGCCGGGCTGTCCGAAGAACAGGCTGGTAACGAGGGTGCCGTGCAGCGACATCGGTCCGGGGCCGGGGGCCTCGGTCACCAGGGTATCGATCCTTGTCAGGTCGGCGCCCTGGAAGCAGGGGTGGGACAGGTCTACGGGCCCGTCAAGAATGGCAACGCATACCTCTGGGCTGCCAGAAAGCTCCTCCTGAGGGGCTTGCAGGCCTTGCAGTACGGACCGGGCTTCCATCCCAACCCCCGCTCGCTCGTTTGGTTCTGTCCGCGAGCATCCAACGGCCCTGTGCGGCGTGCGTTGTCCGGATGGTGCAAGAGGCGTTCCGTGAGCGTTCCCCGGGCGTTCTTGGCGCAGGCCAGGTGCAGCACCGGGAGCTTCTCAAGAGGTTCGACGGCATGGCCGCGGACCTGGGACTAACGGGAAAGAGCGGGCTGCACCCGGATGCGTGTGGCACATGCCAGTCGCAGAGTGGGGATGTGTTGCAGAACGAATCTTCGAACGGAGTAGCGCTCGAACTACTGGGTGACTTTGGGCTCGTCCGCTCTGGGCACAGGGTGCGTCTGTCTCTCGGGGCCCAACGGTTGCTGGCGTTCCTGGCGTTGCAGAGCGACGGTGTCCATCGGGGTGCCGTGGCACAGCACATATGGCCCGACTATCCCTGCCACCGGGCGGCAGCCAATCTGCGCTCAGCTCTGTGTCAGGGGAGACGCACCGGCTGTGTCCCTCTCGTTGACTGCGTTGGGCAACGACTGCGGCTGTCGCCCCTGGTCCGCATCGATCTGCATGCGGTCGGCGTGGAAGCGCGGAAGATCGTCGATGGGTCGGGCCCGCCACCGGGTAGCGCCGAAGCTCTCGTCTATGACTTGACGCAGGAACTGCTGCCCGGCTGGACCGACGAGTGGCTGGAGCTGGAGCGTGAACGCTGGAATCAGGTGCGCCTCTACACCCTCGAGAGCCTGGCCCAGCGACTGCTGGCGGCAGGACATCACCTTCCTGCTCTCCAGGCAGCCATAGCGGCCATCTCCATCGACCCAATTCGGGAGACCGCCCGCCGGATAGTGATAGAGATCCATCTTGCCGAGGGCAACGTAGCGAGCGCCGTACGGCTCTATCAGGACTACGCCGACTTCCTCTTGCGCGAACTCAACGTGAGCCCCTCGCCGCAGATGACCAGCCTCTTGCAAGATTTGCTGTCTCCATAGCACCGCAGGTCGGCATGCCGCGATGACGCGACGGTGACGCTACTCGAACGCTGCAGAACACATCCCCACAACGGTCCCGGTGGAGGCTGGTGGCCGCATCACAGTCCTCGTCGTTTGCGGGGATGCAGGTGCCTCCCGCCCGATCCCACATCGGCGGGCTGCAAATGATCAGAAAGGAGATGAGCGTGGTGGACACTCGTTTCGACCAAGAAACGGAACACAGGCTGGCCAGCCTGTCCGTGCCCGTACAGGCCCCACCCGTCTACCGCTCAGCAGTTGGCACAGCCGCCGCGGGCGCCGTCGGTGGCGTTGAGGCTGCCGGACTCGGATCGTTCATCGACAGCCTGTCACACATGATCCCTGGATCTGGCCCCGTCGGCGACGTCCTGGGCTGGTTCGGTCTCTGAGGAACGAGGTGCCGGCGGCCCGGCGGCTGTCGGCACCACCCGCTGTTGTCGGCGCGAAAGGGCGGACGTGCGCTGGTCTGCTCAGCCGGCAGCCCGCCCGGCGCCCGGTTACCCCAGCCGGGCTCTCCCCGCGTGAAAGGCCAGGCTGCTCCACAGAGCGGATGCCCATGCTGGCTACCGGCTTTGTGCGGACATGAAGAACGCGGGGATCGTGAGAGAACTGCGCACCAGCGATCGGTGACGCGGGCCCGGCCGCTCGGGCTGAGCACCACAAGCGACCCCTCACCCATTCGTCACGCACGACGATAAAGCGAAAGGAGCATGATCATGATCCAGCAGACCTCGTGTGCCGAGGCAACGTCCTACCTGGCTGCCGCACTTATTAACATGCCGCAGCAGGCGCCGCCCGTCGACCGAACCCAAGCCGCCGCTACTGGTGTCCCCAATGCGGCCTCCGGCGTGGAAGCGAACATCGTCGCGCCGCCGCTGCTCGACTGGAACACCCCGTGGACAGGGACAGGAGGGTACCCCTACAACCCATTTGGCTCCTCCGGCCCGTACGTCGTCTTTTGACCGTTCCGGGCATCTGCTCTCCCTTCCTGTTTCGGCGGACGGGAGCGTACTGATCGCACATTGTTCGCGATGCTGGACTACGCGCTCCCGCGACGCATCGCGGGAGCGCGATAGAGCAAGGCCTTCCCGCCCTCCAAGCGGTGATTGCGGCCGTCGTCCATCGAAGGCGCGCGACGACGCGGCCGTGACGCTGTTCGAATCCCGACAATGGGGTCGGCGGGGGCTGGATTAGCGTACTCGCGGGTGCCTCCGGCCGATCTCCATGGCGGCCTCCCAGAATGATTAGGAAGGAAAGGAGATGAGTGTGATGGACACTCGATTTATCCAAGAAGCGGGATGCAGGCCTGCTGGCCTGTCGATGCCCGTGCAGGCGCCACCCGTCTGCCGCTCTGCGGCTGGTACGGCAGGGGCGGGAGGTGCCGTCAGTGGCGTTGAAGCCAGCGGCCTCTCGCCGATCGACATAGCACGATTCCTCGACATCGACATTGACACCCCCTTCGGCCACGGTGGCCTCCACATATGACTCAGCCCAGGCGAACGGCGAACCGTCATCGCGAACGCCGCACCTGGGCTGACGAGGCGCCGATGAGCCGCTCGCGTGGTCCCGAGGCGGCGCCCAACAACCGCCCCGCCGGCTACGCGTGGCCCCTGCGGACGTACCCGTTCGTACGATCGCGCGCGAGGGCGCGCTTTGATGCCGATGGTCGCATCAGCGAGCACACGTGACCACAGCGCGGAGGCGGTGGTGCCGTTGCGGGCGTTGCTGGAGCGCAGTCCCGAGGGCTCGACGACCAACACGAGTGCTGCTGGGCGAGCAGGCGGTCGTTGCCGTCTGCGCGCAGGTGGGCGGCGGACGAGCACGGGGCGGTGGAGGTCGGCGGCGACTTCGGCGGTGTGCATCGCCGCTTCGGCGCAGTCCAGGGCCTCGATGAGGATCACCGCGCGCGCGAGTCCGGCGAGCAGGGCGGCGCTGGCCTTGAGGGTTGCTCCGCTGGTCTCGGTGCCGGGCGGGAAGAGGGGCTGACGACCGCTCCGCCGCTTCCGGTGATCGAGTTCAGCAGCTGGGCGTGGCTGTGCGGGTGGGCGCGGTCCAGGCCGCGCGGGAGGACGGCGAGCGTTGCCCGTCCGGCCTGGGCGACTGCCCGGTGGGCGGTGGAGTCGACGCCGTAGGCGAGCGTGGCGGTGACGGTGTGTCCGGCCTCGGCGAGCACGGTGGCGAAGTCCTGCGCCCGGGTGAGGGCCTGCGAGGTGGCGGCCCGGTTGCCGGTCACGGCCACAGCTCGGGCGGTCAGCGTGTCCAGCTGCTGGTGTCCGCGCACCCACAGGCCGAGCGGGCAGCCGGGCCCCAGGTCGGCCAGGGCGGCGGGCCACGTGTCGTCGGACGGGATGACGAACCGGTACGTCAGCTGGGCGTTGGCGAGTTCCTCGCGCGGCCGGTACTGGGTGAGACGGCCGCTGGCATCGTGGTCGACGCCGTATTGCCAGACGTCCTCGGGGCTGTGCTGGGCGAGTTGGGCGGCGACCTGGGCGGGGGGTGAAGTGGACGGCGAGCGCGGCGCGCTCGGACAGGCGGGTGCTGGGCACGGCGTACCTCCGTGGAAGGGGGCGGCCGGCGGGCATGCCGGGGCCGCGATGGGCGGTTGCGGATCGGGGTGTGTGTTCAGCGGCCGGGCGCGGTGACCGTGTCCCGCGAACTGCCTGGCGAGCGCCACCAGTCGGCCGGTGCGGCGGGAGGCGCGGGCGGGCCGGGCTGGGCGTGGTACGCGTCCTCGGGGGCGGCGGTCGTGCGCGGTGGCGGGGCGGGGGCGCGTCCGGCGAGGACGGCGGGCAGGGTGTCGTCGATGTAGGCGACGTGGTGGGCGAGGTCCACCCCGACCTGGGCTGCGTCGAGGTACAGCAGGCCCGCACGCAGGCCGAGGTTGCCGGTGGCGATCACGTGGACGGTGTCGGTGAGGCATTCGGCGACATGCCGGGCGATCGGCCCGGTGACGGTGCAGATGACCGGGACCGGTTCGCCGTCGTGCCACTGGCGGCGCGCGCGGTCGTACTCTCGCGGGACCTGGATCACGGTGAACCGGGCGGCGGGTGTGCCGCGTTCGGTGTGGCGCAGTTGCACGGCCCCGTGTACGCGGCCGCGGATGACAGCGGTGGTCTCTCCGCTCATGAGGCACTCCTCGATGCGACGAACTGTCTGGCGGTGCCCGGGAGCCATCCGAACAAGTTCCATAATGCCTATATGTGGGGTGGGTGTCATCCCCTTATCCGTCACGTGGGAGGCACCCGCCCCGCTATGGCCGGCCTACGGCTCGTATGGCATGCCCTCCGCCTCAACTCCCGTCTCGGGCTTGGGAGTCCGGCAGGGCCCCGGTCCTTCGCAGCGGGTTGCCGCGCCCGGGTTGTCCCACTGGCAGACCGGGCAGCGCCACAGGAGGCCGGCTGCCAGAGCCGCAGCGAGGATGGGCTCCTTCCGGATCCGTACGGCGTCGGCCGCGTTCAGCAGCACATCGAGCAGGGGCGGTGTGGGCGCGCCTTCTGCGTTGCTGTCGTCGAGCACGATCGTGTCCTCGACCTCGACCCGCAGCGGCACCGATCCGTCGGGTCGGACGAGGTGGTCCGGGGCGTTGTCGACGTGGACGGATACCCGGAAGGCACCGACCTCGTGGTCGAGGTAGCCGAAGACCAGGATGTCGTCGTTCTCCAGACAGGGAAGATCTCCCTGGTCTCCCGGGTGGAAGACAGCGGCGCGGTTGGCGCGTTCGCAGGCGCCGGCGTCGGGGAATGCGAAGTCGAGCGGCACGATCCGCGGTCGGCCCCGGCCTCTGACGGTCTCGGCGTACAGCGAGTAGCCCTCGTCGGGGCGGTTGTCGCGGTCGGGCCCGTAGTAGAGGTCCACGGTCGTGGCGTCGTCGGCGGGCGGTTCGCCGGGGACGTCGTCGTTGAGGAGGTTGTCCCAGTTTCCGCGTGCGTGCCGGGCGAGTTCGGCCAGGGCGGAGTCCTCGTCGGCGAAGAGCTCGATGGCGGCGTTCTCGTGCCGGTCCCAGCGGTGCAGTACCCAGGCCTGCCCCGGTGGGCGCGGCGGAATGTGCGTGAGGGCCGGTTGTGGTGCGGCGGTGAAGTCGAACTGCTCCAGCCAGGCGCCGAGGATGTCGACGACGTCCGCGCCGGGCCACTCGCCCGCGCGTTCCTCCAGGTCGGTCAGCTGCTGGCGCAGCGAGATGACGGCTCTGCCCACGGGGGCGGTCAGGTCGACGGGCGTCTTCGGTTCAGGGAGGGACATGGCACTTCCTGTCTGTTCGGGGTGAGGACGGCGGTGCGCGGCACGGCCGTGGTCGGCTCAGAACTCGCCGAGAACGCGGAGGCTGACGTGCCAGTGGTGGGGGCCGGCCTGGTGCTCGGCGGTGGTGGTCGCCCGGCGGAGGTCGTCCTCGTAGCTGTGGTTGATCCACGCCAGGACCCGCAGTTCGGCCTCCGCCGGGCTGGAGGCGTCGATCGCGAAGAGGGTCGTGGCGCTGGGCCATCCCTCGTCGGGCCGCTCGATGACCGTGTCGCTGATGCGCTGGGCGTGCCAGGCGGTCTCGGGGTCGTCGGGAACGGGCGGCAGGGTCACGGGGTACGTGGTGGGCATCCAACTCCCCTTCGGGGTAACGGAGATGGGGGCGGTGTCCCGGGCTGCGGCCGGGACACCGGGCTAGGGCTGCTCCAGTCCCAGGGCGGCACGCACCAGGGCGAGCAGGGTGGCGTGCTCGGCGGGCAGGACGGCATCCCGCAGGACGCGCTTGCGCAGGACGGGCACGTCCAGGCTGATCCCGGCCGGGACGTCGGACGCGTCCTCACGGAACACGACCCGGTAGTGCCGGGCCGCGATCATCCACGCCTCGTAGCGCTCGGCGGGCCGGCCGCTGCGGGCGCTGTGGCCCTGGTCCGGGGTCTGCTCGGGGCACGGGCATGACGGGTCGGTGCAGGGGCGGCCCGCGGGGTGGGTGGCGGTGCCGTTGAGCATCGGGCAGTTCGCCGCGGTGTAGGGCTGGCACTCCGGGTGCAGCGCCGGTTCGGGGGAGTAGCCCTGTTCCTGGTCGGCGGGGCGGACGATGACGAAGAACTGTTCCTGGAGAGGCTGGGCGCAGATCTGGCACAGGCGTTGGAGGAAGGCGCGGCGGGCACGGTCGGCGTCGAGGCTGCCGAAGACGGCGTGCCCGTTGTGGATCAGGGAGACATAGGGAACGACCAGTCCGCCGGCCAGCGGCCGGGCCAGGCAGCGCACGGGGATCGCGGGGCTCACCGAAGTCACGCTCCCTTCAGGGAAGTTGAGGGTGGGGGCCGGGAGGCAGCGCTCGGCGCGCTGCCCCCCAGCGTCCGGGGCGGCCTAGGAGTCGGCCGGGGTGTCCGTGAGCTCGATGCAGGCGGCCGGGACCCTCGGGACGCGGTAGCGCTCCTGGTCCTCGGAGATGGTGAAGCGGGTGTTGTGCGGGTCGCGGCGCAGCTGCTCGGTGGAGTCCTCGTCCAGCACGAAGTTGAAGCGGCTGCCCGTCTTGTTGGGCGCTCCGACGGTGCCGGTCAGGCGGCGCAGGCAGGCCGGGGTGATCGTGGTGTTGATCCGCCCGATGCGGCCCGGGAGGATGACCGGGCGCTTGGCGGCGTCGAGTTCGATCAGACGGGCTGCGGCCGCCTCCTGGACGGCGACCAGGGCGCCGACCTCGGACAGTCCGCCGACGAAGGCGCGGATCTCGGCAAGCGTGGGCATGGGTGTGTCCCCTCTTGTGGTTCGCGTTCGCGTGGTGGTTCGGGCGCTGTGCGCCCGGTGGAGGAATCCGTCCCGCCGTCCGGCGGACCGGGTGCGCGCCCAGCGCGCGCCCACCGTGGCGTGCGTCGGTCAGCCCAGCGGGTAGAGCACCAGGGCGGAGACGGCGCTGTCCGGAACCTGCGGGAACAGGCTCCGCAGTTCGGCGTCCCGAGCGAGTTCGCTCTCCAGCGGATAGACCTCGCCCCGCAGGTCGTCGCCATCGGGATCGGGGGCGTAGCGGGCATGCGCGTAGGTGCTGAACGGCGAGAAGCCGTTGCCCTCGGGGTCGGTGGAGAGCACGACCAAGGTGGTACCCGGGAGGCGTGCCCAGGTGTTGCCGACGAGTCGGCGCAGCACAGCGAGAGTGAGCGGCTGGTCCCCTCGAACGGGCGGTTCCGCAGGACTGGATGTGGACATGAGGCACTCCCAGTGGTGAGTGAGCGCGGGTTGCGGGGTCGGGCACCCGTGGGTGCCCGGCCGTCGTGCGTGTGCGGGCTGGCCGTACGATTCAGGTGGCGTCGCCGGTGGTGTCCGCGTCCGCGCCCCGGTGCGGGGCGAGTGCCTGCTCCTCGACCTCCGACAGGCGGTAGGAGCCCTTGTCGTCCTGGCCGAGCTTCTCCAGCAGCAGCAGGTAGGCGACCTGCTGGGGGGTGGGGGCCTCCCACAGGAAGCGGACCTGCATCCGGGCGTCGTTCCAGCCCTTCGGGTCGCGCATGTCGCGCTCGAAGGCGGCGGCGACGTGCGCGAACAGCACGTGCGGCAGCCGGGCCTTGGAGACGGTGACCAACTCCGACAGAAGCACCCGCTCGAACGGCGACTCGGGCAGCTTCACGCCCAGGAGCTGGGCGACGTCCTCGGCTTCCCGCCGACCGGCCCACTTGCCGTAGAAGTGGGGCAGGTCCAGCAGCACGGAGGCGGCGAACTTCCAGGCGTCCTCCGGCAGGGCCTTGCTGGAGCGCACCAGCCGGGAGACGAACTCCTGCCGGGGGCCTGCGGCGGCCTTCCAGGCCCGGTTGCACGCGGTGGTGCGGGCCCGCTCGGCGGCCTTGGCCTCGTCCTCGGCCGTCTTCTCCGGCTTCGGCTTCGGCTTGGGGCGCACCTTGTGGCCGTAGGCGGCAGGGTCGGCGCAGTACCACACGGGCTGGTGCTCGTCGTCGATCCGGGCGCTGTGGCCGGGGCAGTTCTTGTGGTTGTCCTCGGTCAGCGGGTTGCCCAGCCCGGTGGTCAGGTCGGTGAGCGGGTGGGCCGTGTTCTTCTCCCCGTACGCGAACCGTGTGGGCAGCAGGGGGATCTCCGCCTCTTCGAGCGCGGTGACCGCCTCCTTGCGGGCGGCACGGTCGGCCTGCTCGGCCTTGAGCAGGGCGAGTTCCTGCTCCCAGTGGCCGCGCCCGCCGTCCTCCTCGCCCTCGTCACGGGCCAGCGCCCGCAGCAGTCGGTGTTCCGCGTCGGGTACGTCGGCGACCTCGGCGAACGTGGCCATCTGTTCCAGGTCCATGCCCCCGGCCGACGCGCGGCGCAGAGCGGCGTCGTCGAGTTCCTGGGCGCGGGCGAGCCGCTGGCCGGTGCCGCGCTTCAGCCCGAGGGCGCGCGCGGCGGCCTTCTGCTCGATCTCGTCCATGCCGATCAGGGAGAGTTCGGCGGCCTTGAGGGTGTCCTTGGCCGACATGCCTTCGCGCTGGTGGTTCTCGATCAGGGACAGGAAGCGCGTCCACGCGTCCCGGCCGACCAGGTCGCTGCGGACGAACGCCTTGATCTGCCGCTTGGTGCGCCCGTCCTCCTCGGCGGTGGCGTTGGCGATCTGCGCGGCCTGGGTGCGCCGCCAGCCCTTGAACGCGCCGTAGGTGCCGTCCGGGCGGGGCCGGACGCTGACGGGGTCCTGGACGTCCACGGCCTTGACGGAGTTGATCAGGTCGTCGTCGGGCTCGGTGTCGTGCTCGCGGGCGTTGCAGTCGTCCCGCACGATCGTGTCCGGGTCGAGCAGGACGGCGGTCAGGCCCGCTTCGTCGGCGTCGACCGGCGCGTGCTCGGCGCTCTGGTCGGGGGTGGACTCGGTGGCTGTGGCCATGTCTGGCCTCCTTGTGCTGGGTTGACGGACTTTCAGCGGTGCCGGGAGGGAGCCACCCTCTCGACATGTTCCATAATACGTTATTCCAAGGGTGGGGCAACTGGATTTCTCAGCGCCACCCCACCCGTAAACGTGCAGCTCAGGCGCCTCTGAGGCGACGTGCCGCGTGCACGGAGCACGCGAACACGGCACGCGTTCCGCCGTTGAGGCGTGGAATGGAGTCCACCTGCTCGGTGCAGGGCACGCCGCAGTTGACGCACCTGCGGTCGTCGTCCGGGGCGGGCGTGGGCGGTGCGGGTGGAGGTGGGGCGGATCTGGGCATGGCGCTCTCCCTGTGCGTCGGACGGGCGACGTCAGTTCTGTACGGGGCCTTTCGCCTGGTTTTCGGCCCGCCACTGTGCCAGCCGGCTCACGCATGCCGCGCTGTCGGCGAGGCACTCGTGCGCCGTGCCGGGGGAGGGGTGGCGGATCACGTCGATCGTGTCGCCCCCCGGGTCGTGCAGGTGGGCGGTCCGTCCCGTGCTGCCCCTGCTGGTGCCGTGGTCTTCTTCCGGATGGTCGGCCGAGCCCTGGTCGTCGATGCGGATCGTCCAGCCGTTGACCAGGGGGACGGTGACGGCGGTGCGCTCGCCTCCGGTTCCGGTGAGGGTGCCCCCGTGGAAGGTGGCCTGTTCGAGTGCGCGGATGAGGATGTCGCCCGCGCGGCAGGGGATGTCGCGGGCCGCCACGGGCGGGGCGTCGAGCCGCTCGCGCAGGGCGGTGACCATGTCCAGAGCGGTTGTGGCGGGGGCTTCCTCGCCGGTGAGCTGGGTGTGCAGTTCGGCGAGGACGGCGGTGGCGGTGGGTGCGCCGGGCATGTGGTCGACGATGTTGGTGTGGAGAAGGAAGAGCCGGGCCGCCCAGTGCCGTGCCGGGCTCTCGGGGGCGAGCGCGCGGAACTCCGGACGGGTGGGGTCGTAGCCGGTGAGGTCGTACGCGCGGGTGATCCCGCCGTGGGTGAGGGTGCGCAGGGTGCGGGAGGCGGCGACCAGGCGGGCGGGGTCGGCGAGCGGGAAGAGGTCCCGCTCGTGGGTGCCGTGGGCCTCCCACAGGACTCCGTCCCACAACACGGCCAGTTCCACGGCGCGTTCGGCCTGGTGGGCGAGGCGCGCCAGCCGGACGGGATCGCGCTGGATGCCCTGGGTGAGGGCGGCTCCGGCTCGCTGCTGGAGGGTGAAGGCGTGCTGCGCGTGAGAAGCCAGGAGTGCGGCGGCATCGTGCAGGTCCATGGAGAACCTCTCCCGAAAAGTCGAGTTCCATAATACCTAAAATCTAGGATGGGGCAGCTGCTTTTCCCGGCGCTGCCCCGCCCTGAAACCGTCAGGTCAGGGCCTGTCTGGTACCGGATCGAACGTGACCCGGAGACCGTCTTCCATGACGTCCACGGTCCGGCCCGGGGCCGCCAGAGCGCGTGCGTAGTCCTCCAAGTCCTTGTCGAAGCGCTCGGCCTCCAGCGCGGTCGCCTCCCTGCGTACACCGGGCCGGATCGCGCCCCAGGGCTCCAGCAGCCGCGCCACCCTGGCCACGGCGGGCTTTCTGCCCGGGAGGATGAGGAACCCCGGCACCTGGGTGTAGTCGACGTCGGTCAGGCCGTAGGGCATGTGTCCGGCGGTCGCCAACTCCACGGCCAGCGACCGGAATTCGTCCCGGTCGATCAAGTCCGGCCACAGTCCCGGCAGGTCCAGGGACGCCACTCCGGCGTCCCTGGCGGCTTCGGCCTCGCGGTTCTCGCTGTCGGCCAGTCCCCGGGCCCGGTCGGCGTCGGTGTAGGTGTGCACGGACGCCCCGGTGAGCTGGTCCACGAGGTCCCACCCGCCGCGCCCAGCGGCCGGTACGACGTGGAGCCGGGCTTCGGGCTGTTCGGCCGGTGCCTGGGCGAAGAACACGTGCGCGCTGCCGTACGGCTCCGTCGTCACCAGTCCGGCCCGGCGCAGGATGTCCGCGAGGAACGGGGCAACGGCCCGGGATTCCCCGGCGGGCGTGTGCCACCAGGCGATCGGGCAGTGCCGGTTCTCTCCGCGCGGGTGGTGCACGGGCAGGTCGGCGATGGCCCACTGCTCCCCGGGGCGGTCGGGGAGCGCGGACGCGAGGGCCGTCCGCGCCTGCGCGACGGCGGCGGACAGGTGGGACAGGGCTGCGGCATGCTGGGGCACGAGGCGCCGCCATATGTGGGAGGCGGTGTGCCGGGCGGTGGCCTGGGCCTGGGTTTCGCCGGGGCGGGGGCGTGGCTGGGCGGTCACCGTGATGGGTTCGATGCTCAGGCCTTGGTCGGCGGCCTGCTCCGGCAGAGCCGCGGTGATGGTGATCCGGGTCCGGGAGCGATTGGGGACGAGATGGAGGGCGCGGCCGTCGGCGTAGACGATCCGCACCCGGTCCGGGGTGCCGTCCGTCTCGGCGTGCTCGGCGCCGAGCTGCTCGGCAATCGCGCGGGCGAGCGACTCAAGGCCGGTGGTGGTGGACAGGTCCATGACGGTCTCCTTCGGGGACGGGGGCAGGGGGTGGTGTTGTGCGGTCCGGCGGGCTACGGGCGGTGCCTCTCGCGGTGGATGCGCTCGCTGGTCTCGTGGGCTTCCTGGCGGGCCTGTTCGGCGGCGTGCTGCGGACTGGTGGCGTAGACGATCTCGACGCTGCCGAATGCCTCGTCGGCTGCCTCGCGGTACTCGTCGCACCGGTCGGACCGTTCGCCGGGATCGGCAGGGGCCTCTTCCACGTGCCAGATGTCGATGTTGCCCCCGCCCCGCCACTGACCGATCACGAAGAAGGGGCGGTCCTGGTCCGGCGGCGCGGCGGGGAGCGGCAGTGCCTCGCCCCCCGGGGCGGCGTCCGGCGCGGTGTGCCGGGCGCCGTTCTGTCCGGGGGCGCCGTGTGCGGGGCTGGCGGGGTCGGACATCATCGGGGGCCATCCTTCGGGGCGGTGCGCTTGTGGCGCGCGGGCTGGTCGTCGGGGCGGTCCATGTGGCGTTCGGCTTGGGCGCGGTGGTCGTCGGCGGTGTATCCGGTGTCGCACCAGGGGCGGCAGAGCTGCCCGGGCGGGGCCAGGCAGGTTTCGCACGCCTCGTCGAAGTCCTCGGGGCGGAACGGCGGCAGGCTCACGGGGCGGTCTTGATGGCCTCGGCGACCTTGGGGGCGGACAGGACCGGGGTGGTCCTCACCAGTTCCCCGCTGATGGCCTGCCAGATCTGTGCAGTGTTCGTCGTGGGGATCTGGAAGTTGGTGGCCGGAGTGATCTGCCACGTGCGGCCGCGCGGGTCGGTGACGGTGTAGGTGAGGTACTGCGGGTTGTCCTGCTGGCCGTTGTCGCTCCAGGCGAGGCCGGCCTCCGTGAGCGCGCGGCCGAGCTGGGCGCAGCGTTCCGGGGTGGCGTGGTTGAACGATGCCACGGGGTGTCTCCTCACTCGCACTTAATCTGACATGTTCCATAATACGTTAAGACTGGGGTGGGGCAACTGGGTTTTGTTTCCCGGTGGCTGCCCCCACCCCGTCCGTGCCGGTGATCTCTAGGGGCGCATCAGGACGTTGGTCCTGTGCGGCAGGGCGGCGGGCGCCTGGTGGTCGCGGTAGTCGGACACCTTCACGTAGTCACCCGGCATCGTGTCCAGGCGGAGTTCGTCGGGCCCCCAGTTCTCGGTCACGTCCGGGGGCAGGTCCTCGATGTCGTCCGCCTCGACCTGGCAGGCCCACCCGGTCAGGTCCTGGCCGTAGGCGCGGCGCCACTCCAGCAGGATGGGGAAGAGCTGCCCGACGTCGTCGACCAGGGCGACCGCGCGGGCCTCGTTCGGGCCCGGGCACTCGGCGAAGGAGGGGGCATCGGGGCGGGTGCGCTCGCCCAGGGTCATCAGCCAGCGCACGGTCACACCGTCTCCTTGGTCCCGGGGTACGCCTGGGCTCCCCTGCGGCGGCTGCGGCCGCGCTGCTGCTGGGCGCGCAGCGACACAGCCTCGGCCCGGTACTTGTCCGCGCGCTCCTTCTCCTCGGCTGCGCGGTCGGCGAAGTACGGGCCTTGCCACTCCATGACGTGGATGATGCGGGCCAGCGAGTCGTCACGGTCGGCCAGCAGCACCAGCAGCAGGGGGTGCGGGCGGGCGGTGAACCAGCGAGCGACGGTCCACCAGGCGGCCACGGCGGCCTTGAGCGCGGGGCGCGCGGAGCGCGATTCCGCCTCGCAGCGGACGGCTTCGGCGTCGGCGTGCGCGCTGGCCCAGTTGAGGAATCGCAGGAGTCCGGGCGTCTTGCGCAGCCGGGACGCGTCCTGGATCAGCGGCAGGTCGTCGCGCTGGGCGACGCTGTCGGCGCACGCGCGCAGTACGGCGGTGAGCGTCGCGGTCGTCTTCGCGGACGGCTCGTTGCCTGCGGCGGTCGTCGGTGTCCGTACGGACACCTCGATGTAGTCGCAGTAGTCAGCGGGGTAGAGGGTCAGGCTGCCGCTGTAACCGGTGCCGCCGCGGGCCAGCCGTGGAAGGGCGTCGTCGGGGGCGGTCGTCTCGTAGGCGTCGACCGGACCGAGACAGGCGCGGACGGCGGTGAACTGGTCCCAGTGGGACGGGTGTTGGGTTCCGGTGACGTGCACGCTGCCGCGCATCGCGCCGTGCAGCTCGAACACGACGGAGTCCGTGCGCCGGGGGCCGGCGGTGGCGCGCACGGTGCCGCTGGGCGTCTCGATCGTGAGCGTGGTGGACATGGGCGGTTCCTCTCGTGGCAGGGCGGACTGCGGGTGTGGGTGCGGGGGGAGGCGCGGTGCTGACCGGGCCGTCCGCCGTGGGGCGGACGGCCCGGGGCGCTACTCCTTGGGCTCGTCGGGGTGGTGCAGGGCGGGCGCGGGGTAGACCAGGCGCAGCGTGGCGGCGACCTCGGGGCAGGGCATGACCGCTTCCTGGAGTTCGCGGGTGTCCATGGGGTGCAGCCATCCGTCCCGTACGCTCCAGCCGCAGGCGCGCGGGAACGGTTCGTCGGCGGTCGTGGCGACCAGGACGGCGCTGCGCACCGTGCTGTACTCCAGCGCGAAGGTCAGCAGCGCGAAGAACCGGAGATAGGTCTTCTTGCTGTGGCTCACGCGCACCGGGGCCATACCGACGGACAGGGAGAAGTCGGCGGTCACGATCGTGCCGTTCGTGCGCTCGGCAACCATGCTGAACTGGTGGTTTCCCTCTCCCAGGGCCAGCAGCAGGGCGGCGAGAACGTTCATGGCGCGGCCCATGGCGGACGCCGTGGCGGCGTCCTCGGGCCGGGTGAGCCTGGGTTGTGCGGGCATGGCGCATCGCTCCTTGAGGGGGTCCGGGCTGGGCTGTACGGGGCCGGTCAGACGGGGCGGCGGCGGGCCTGCTCGTCCAGGCGGCGGATCTCCGGCGTGATCTCGGGGAAGTGGCACCACGTGCGGCCCATGACGTCGTGGGCGGTGTAGAAGTGCACGGTCCTCGTCCGCTCGCTTCCGCCGGCCGTGGCGTAGGCGGCGGCGTACCAGTAGCCGTTGATGCTGAACGGGACCGCGTCCTCGGGCCACTCGTGCGGGATGAGGCTCAGACTCGCCCGGTCGGCGTGCCGCACGTAGCGTCCCGACGTCGGGTCGGCGACCAGGAAGTGTTCGCGGTCAGCACCCTCGTTGTTCAGGGTCCACTCGCGGCAGGCCTCGCAACTGCCCATGCTGTTGCAGTGCAGAACGGCAAGGGGGCGGTCGTGCATCTCGGTGAAGGGGCCGGTGTAGGTGACGGCGTTTCCGATGTATAGGCGGGGCGCGGACTCAGGCATGAGCGGTCTGCCAGGCCTGCGCGTTCCACATACGGGTCAGGTCGTCGGCGTACGCGACGTCTCGCGCGGACTCGCCGTCCAGGGCGGCCACGACCGCGAGGCTGCCCCGGATCTCCTCGGTACGACGCACGGCGGCGTCTCCCTGAGCCTGGCGCTCGGTCTCGTCGTCGGACAGGTGTTGCACGAGGTGGACGCGACGGTCCCGGGTGAAGATCACCGCGTAGCGGCGGAAGTCCTCAATCCGCGACGGGCGGGCGGGCCCGGTCGTGGTGTCGGCAAGCTGCGCGCGGGCCTCGGCCAGCAGCTTCGCCACTTCCTCAGTAGCCCGTACGCCTGTGCCGCGCTGACCGGGATTGCGGCCGTAGTAGACGCTGAGCTGATCCCAGACGGGGGCGAACTCGACCGGGGCGTAGATGCTGATCATCCTGCGGGCGTAGGCGTCGCGCTGGTCCTGCTCGGCCTGGGCGGCGCGCGCGGTGTCGGTCACCTTGCCCTGGGTCCAGCCCAGCGCGGCAGCGGCGCAGGACGTGCCGTAGTACGCGACGTCTTCGGCCGTGCCGTCCTCGTTCCCGTCGGCGTCCAGCGGCATCAGTGCGACGGTGCGCTTGAGGCCACGGCGGCCGCAGCAACCGCAGGTGTCGTAATCGTCGACGATGCCTTTGATCGTCCACTTCGGGATGGGCATGAAAGGCCTTCCATGGGGCGGTGGGTGAAGGGCGGCGGGTCCGGCGTGCTCCGGCCGGAGCAGCTGCGCGCAGGAGGGGGGGCGGGCATGTGTGCCCTGCGCGCGGTCTGCTCCGCAGACGCGGTGCGCTGCCGCTACGCGACAGGGGCCGGCGCGGGAGCGCTCCGCGCCCCGGCGGCGCGGGGGTGGCGCGCTCCGCGCTCGGGGTCCGGGCGGCCACTGCTGGCCGGTGGGGGGCCGGGTGGGCACCCATGGGGGAGTTGGGCGCCCACCCGGCGTTCAGGGGGTCAGACCGTCGTGAGGGCGAACGCCTTCTCCATCAAGCCGTTCGCCGCTCCGCTGATGACCCGCTCGGCGCGAGCGACTGCCTTCTCGGCGTCGGTCTTGCCCTGGGCGGGGGCAACGTGGTTGGCGTACTCGGTGAGCGCGTTGTAACCGGCCCACCGCGTGCCCCGGATACCTGCCTGCGTGTCGGCGTACTCGAACAGGTTCGAGATCGTTCCCCACCGCTGCCGCTGGTTGGTCTTCTTGCGCGGGCTGTCGTTGTCCTGGACCGGCCACATCTCGTCCACGACCGACTTGAGCTCGCTGAGCGTCATCTCGGCCTGGATCATGCGCTGTGCGGCCTTCTCGAACTCCTCGGTGTACCGGGCGGTCAGACCGAGCGCGGAACGGGCCTGCGCGATACGGGCTTTGGCGCCTGCCGTGTGCCGCACCACGAACGAGGAACGGGCTCCGGCGATCGCCGCGCGCGCCGTGTTCGCGCACACCACCCGGACCGGCGTGGTGACGATGCGGAATGCGGAACTTCCGTCGTGGCTGTTGATCGCCGCGATATAGAGATCTACGGCGTCGTTCCCTCCGATCGTGAGGGACTGCGGCAACTTCATGGTCAGGAACACCTGACGGCCGTCCCTGAGCGATCCGGCGGTCTCGAAGTGCGCCCCGGACTCGTCGGAAAGGAGGTTGAGGAACTCGGCGTGTTCCTCGTTCTGTACGGGGAAGTAGTCGCTGCCGACCACTCCGAGCGTCTGCGTACGGCCGGTCTTCGGGTGCGTCCGCGCGCTCGCGAAGTGCTCCGGAACCTCGACCGGCGTCGTGCCGTCGGCCGTGATCTCCGTTGCGGTCAGCGGGAGGAGACGCACGTTCCATCCGGACAGGGACGCGAGGCTCATGGCCTCCTCGGCGGTCATGGCGCCCTCGGTGACGGTGCCCAGCTTGTGCCACGCGCTCTCGTTGGCGGAGGCGAACGCAGCGGTTCCGTCGGTGAACTGCTCGATCTCGTGAGCCACTTGGGCTTTCCCTTCGGGTGACGAACTTTCGGCGGTCCGGTCCGGGGGCCACCCGTTCCGAACTGGTTCCATAATACCTATCCAGGAGGGTGGGGCAACAGATTAAAACTGCCTCCGTGCCCCACCCTCAGGGCAACGCCCTGACCTGCTACAGCGATTGCTCAACCGGCAGGGATTCGGCGTGCCGGTAGATCAGGTCAGGCTCGGGGCCGTGCTCACCTTCCCTCCGGGCCTGCTGGTATCCGGCGCGTACCTCCTCGGCGGTGCAGGGCATGAGCCAGCGTCGGGCGGCGTCGACGGTCCACGCACGCACAGAATCCACGGTGTCCGGGGCCGTGGTGCGCACGATGACCGCTCCCTTACTGCCCGGGACGAAACCGCTCGCGATCGTTGCCCAGAATCCGAGTGCCTCGGTCTCCTCACAGGAGGCGCGTTCCGAGTCGTCGGTGAAGAGATGGAAGTTCCCGACGCGCAACCCGTCCTCCGAGTAGGTGGTGCAGACCAACGTGTGTTCTCCAGGGCCGACTACGTCCAGCAGAGCGAAGAACACGGCTTCGGCTCGGGCGAGTACTCCGACTGCTGCGCCTACGGCGTCCTCGGAGAGTTGATCGGAAGCCGTAGCCGGAGCGGTGCCCTCTTGGGCCGGGGGCGCCCACCGCATCGCAATCCGCTCGGGCCACGTGTGGCCGTCGAGGGTCAGACGAACATGATTGGTGTACTTGGACATACTGCGCTCCTCCATTTCGCTCGGGAATTGAGGGGGCCCGGTCGGGCCGAGCCCCCGGCTCGGCTACTTCAGTCCACGCGTCCGCAGAAATTCACTGATGCGGAATGCGATAGCGCGAACGGGAAGGGACGCACCCCGGAATGTCCCGAGAATGCGGGGACCCGTTTCGCTGTCGTGGATGAAATGGAACTCGAACCCCTCAGCGACGGGGAGGAGAATTCGAATAGGTCCAGCTGTGGTGTCGAACCGAATTGACGTGGTGTTGTCGTCCAGGTCATGAACGATGACGGCGTCACGGAGGAGCTCCGGGCGCGGGAGGAAGTTCGCGATCCGGCGGGCCTTCTGTGCCTGCGGGGTGTCGATTTCCCCCGTCTCTGACGTCACGGTGCCGTAGAGAATGACGATTTCCACGTGTGTACCTCTCTGCTGACGAACATTCGGCGGTGTCAGTGGGGGCCACCCCCTGACATGTTCCATAATACATTAGTCGCTGATCTGCTGCACTACCTCACGCGCAAACTCCTGCACTATCTCCTGACCTCGACTCGCGGCCGGCCTCTCCAACCTCCCTGGTCAGATACCGTGTTGGACCTGGTCGGGGTTGCTGACATCCCCTCTGCTGCCGCTCTCCCTGCCCGAATGAGAGAAAGGTGGGGGCGGGCTAGGGCGGCGCGGCGGCATCGGGGATCGGGGCGGGGGTTTCTGGTTGCGCGTCGGCGGGGCCTCCGCGCTCGGGCGCTGGCGCACCCGAACCCTTGAAGGGGTCACCACATCCCACCGAGCTGCCGGAGGCAGGTTCACCCCTGCTCTTGCTCTCAACTCCTCACGTCTCCACAGGGATCGGGCCCCGGAGGGGCTCCCTATTCCCTTTTCCCGTATTCCGTGGAATACTTTCCACCACGGAATGAAAATCAGACTCTGCTCTCTTGAAAAGAATCGGAGATTCCCCACCATCCCATCAGGGAAACGGATATGACGCACTCTCAGCTAAACCACCGTCAACTCACAATCAAGATAAGCCTCTTTCCGTGTCGGAGGCACGATAATTCGCCATCTTTTCTGTTCCGGAGGAACACTAATCCCGCCATTCGCTTTTCGTTCCGGAGGAACGCACGTTATGGAATGCCCGGAGGGCAATTCCATAACGCCC
>NZ_BARG01000093.1 GCF_000376565.1 Streptomyces hokutonensis
ACCGATCGCGGAGCCGGCACCACCGGTCAGCAGACACCCGCCGATCACGGCCGCCGAGATGTAGATCAGCTCCTGGCCGACGCCTTCGCCGGACTGCACGGTGTTGAAGGAGAACAGCTGGTGCATCCCGATGAACCAGGCACCGAACCCGACCAGCATGAACAGCGAGATCTTCGTGAACGCGACGGGGACACCGACCGCACGCGCGGAGTCCTTGTTGCCGCCGACCGCGAAGATCCAGTTGCCGTACTTCGTGCGCAGCAGCACCCACGTCGCGATGGCGGCGAAGACCAGCCACCACACGATGGTGATCTTCACCTGGACGCCGCCGACGTCGAACGAGGACGCGAAGACCTTCTTGGCCTGGTCGAAGCCGTCCATGTTGCTGATGTCGTCGGTCGCCACGTTCCCCGTCACCAGTTTCGTGACGGCGAGGTTGACGCCCTGCAGGATCAGGAAGCTGCCCAGCGTGATCAGGAAGCTCGGCAGACCGGTCTTGACGACGAGCCAGCCGTTGAGGAACCCGACGCCGAGCGAGACGACCAGGGCCGCGATCACACCGACCCACACGTTCATGGTGAGTTGGTAACTCAGCATCGACGCGGTCAGCGCCGAGGTGATCACCGCGACGCCGGCGGAGAGGTCGAACTCCCCGCCGATCATCAGCAGGGCGACCGGCAGGGCCATGATCCCGATGGTCGACGAACCGTAGAGGATGTTCGCCATCGACGCGCCCTCGCGCACCGGCGCAGCGGCGGCGAAGAAGAAGACATAGACGGCGAGGGCACCGAGGAAGACACCCACTTCCAGACGCGCCAACAGCCTTATCGGCAAGGGCCGTTCAGAGGTCCGGCCATCCCTCTCTTGTGGGCCGGGAACCGGCGGTGAGGTCACCGCCGGCTCGGCCTGGTGGGTCGTACTCATCACCGGGTGCCCTTCGCGGCGAACTTCGCCACCGTGTCGACGTCGGTCTTGTCCACGAAGGCCGGACCGGTCAGCACGGGCTGCTCACTACCGCCGCTGTAGTTGCCGTTCGTCTTGTAGAGCCACAGCGAGTCCACCGCCAAGTAGCCCTGGAGATAGGGCTGTTGGTCGACGGCGAACTGGATGCTGCCCTTCTCGATCGCGGAGATGAGGTCCTTGTTCAGGTCGAACGTCGCGACCTTCGCCTTGCTGCCCGCGTCGGACAGCGACTGCACCGCGGTCAGCGCGAAGGGCGCGCCGAGGGTGACCACCTCGTCGATGGTCTTGTCCTGGGTGAGTTTGGCGGTGATCGTCGACTTCACCGACGGCATGTCCGTGCCGTTGACGTAGAGGATGTCGGTCTTGCCGGTGAAGGTCTTCTTCACGCCGGCGCAGCGCTGTTCGAGGTTGACGTCGCCCTGGGCCTGGATCACGCACAACGCGTGCTTGGCGCCTGTGGAGTTGAGCTTGGTGCCGAGGGCCTGCCCGGAGACGGACTCGTCCTGTCCGAAGAACGACAGCAGGCCCTGCTTCTTCCAGTCGCTGAGCCCGGCGTTGAAGCCCACGACGGGGATGCCGGCCTTCTCCGCCTTGGCGACGACGTCCTTCATGGCGTCGGGCTTGGCCAGGGTGACCGCGATGCCGTCGACCTTCTGGTCGATCGCGTTCTGCACGAGGTTGGCCTGGTCGGCGGCGGTCTCGTCGTTGGAGTAGATGAGCTTGACGTTGTCCTTGGCCGCGGCGGCCTCGGCGCCCTTGCGGATGGTGTCCCAGAAGGTGTCGCCGGAGGGTGCGTGGGTGACCATCGCGATGGTCATGCGGGGTGTGGTCGCCTTGCCCGCGGAGACGTTGCCCGCCGACTCGTCGGACTTCTTGCCGCCGGAGCTGCTGGAGCAGCCCGCGAGGGTGAGGGCGGTCGCGGCGGCGACGGCCACGACGGGGACGATTCTGCGGTGGCGGGGGAGGGCTGTACGGCTCATGGTTCGTGCACCTCGCTGTGCGGCTGGAAGAGGTCGAAGAGGTAGCAGGGCGGTGGGTCCGCGGCTGCTTGATGGGCCGGGGTGGGAAGGGAGGACCGGAGCGGGCTCACCTCGAGCGGTAGCGGCCGGATGTACCGTCCGCGACCGCTGTTCCGCCTTGTGGGCGATGTCGACGGTGAGCGCGTGTCCCCGCCGGTCGCGGCGACGAGCCAACGACCTTCGCTGGAACGTCAGGACAATTTAAAGCGCTTTAATTCCTGGTACTATCGACTCGTTTCGAGAGCGTGTCAAGGGCGTTGCGCGAGAAGAATGCGGCCGGGAGGCACAAGTGGAGGACGCTGGGGCGGAACGTCGCCGGGCGGAGAAGAAGCGCCCACGGCTGGAGGACGTGGCGGCACGCGTAGGTGTCTCCACCGCGTCCGTGTCTCTCGTGCTGCGCGGTGTGGCGGGCCCCAGCGAACGCACTCGGCAGCGCGTCCTGAAGGCCGCCGCCGACCTCGGCTACCAGGTGGACCGCACCGCCAGTCTGCTGGCCAGCAGGCGCACCCGGATGCTCGGTGTCATGGTCGACGTGCACAGCCCCTTCCACGCCGACCTGGTCGAGCACCTCCACTCGGCCGCCGAGGATGTCGGCTACGACCTCGTCCTGAGCACCCAGACCCGCACCCGCGACGAGCGCACCGCCATCGAGACGCTGCTGGCCTTCCGCAGCGAGGCGTTGATCCTGCTCGGCCCGACCGCCCCCGTCGACACGCTCGCCGCACTCGACGGCAAGGCCCCCGTCATCGTCGTGGGCCGGCGCATCGAGGACGGGGAGCTGGACGTGGTCCGCACCGCGGACGACGACGGCGTGGGCCAGATCGTCGACCGCCTCGTGGCGCTCGGGCACCGCGAGATCACGTACGTCGACGGCGGCAAGGGCGTGATCGCCACCGACCGGCGCCGCGGCTACCGCACCGCCATGCGGCGCCACGGCCTGGACGCGCACATCAAGGTGCTGCGCGGCGACAACACCGAGGCGGCCGGCGAGCGCGCCGCCCGCCACCTCCTCGACGCGGACCAACTGCCCACCGCAGTAGTCGCGTTCAACGACCAGAGCGCGATCGGCGTCCTGGCCGGACTCGCCCGCGCCGGTGTCTCCGTACCCGGCGAGGTGTCCGTCGCGGGATACGACGACGACAGACTCTCCCGCCTGAGCTGCTTCGACCTGACCACGGTCAGCCAGGGAGCGGAGGAACAGGCCCGCTATGCGGTGGCCGCGGCGGTGGAACGCCTCGACCAGGGCCGAACCGAACCCCGCGAGGTCGTTCTCGCCCCGCACCTCGTCGTACGCCGGACCATAGCCGAGCCGCGCTGACGTCGCCCGCGCCGATCATGCGTGTTGCCGGCGCCTGAGGTGCCGTCCGGTTCCACCTGCTCGGCTGCGTCGGCCGGCCGTGGGTGGTCGGTCCTGGCCGAGGTGTGTCGCGCGTCGCCGTCCGCAGTGATCGGGTGCCGGGACCCGCAGCTCACCGGTGCCGCACCGAGCACACCTGCCAATTCGGCTGCTGTCAGCGGCAGTTCTGCGTTCGATCCGACCGTCACAGGTGGGTGTTGGAGATACGGTCACGGCCGCGTTCCTGCTTGTCTGTCGGAGGGCGCGACCGTGCGTACGTCTCCGTTCGGTCCGGCTTTCAGCCGCTCACGGGTCCGGTGTACGTGCCCGGATGCGTGGCGCCGTCCTGGAGCAGGACGCTGCCGCCGGGCCAGGTCAGGGTGGCCGAGGTGGTTTCGTTCGGCGGGGTGACGACGACGGAGGTGGCCTTGAACTCGGTGCCGCTGCCCTGGGTCCACGGCAGGAAGCTGATGGTGAACGTCGCGCTGTCGCCGGCGGCCAGGGTGACCTTCGTGGGCGTCGCACCGCTGCGGGTCAGCGACCAGCTTCCCCCGGAGGACTTCAGGTCGACCCCGGGGAAGCCCTGGACGGTGCACGCGGCGGACGTCTTGTTCTTCAGCACCACGGCCAGTTGCTGCTGGTCGTCCGAGCTGCTGATCGTGCCGTCGCCGGAGCCGAACGAGAAGCCCAGCCCGGCGGTGTGGCAGCGGCTGGAGCCGGTGCTGTCACTGCTGCCGGTGCCCGTACTGCTACCGGTGCTGCTGCCCGCGTCCTTGGTGGCACCCGCGTTCTCGGCCGTGGCGCCGTCGGCCGTAGTGGCCGAGGACGAGGACGTCGGTGCGGACGACTGGTCGCCTGCGGCGTCGTTGCCACTGCCGTTTCCGCAAGCGGTGAGTGTCAGGGCGAGCGCGGACGTAGCGGCGAGCGCGGTGGCACAGTGGAGCAGACGCATGGTGATGTTTCTCCGTTGCATAAGGCGCGCTGATGAGCGCCGTGTTGATCACCACAGTATGGGTGAACGCTCAACAGACTTGTAACGAAGGCGTTCTGACGTCGCATCAGGAGTGCCAATAGGTGCTGTCAGAGACTGCGGGCCTTGGGCGAGGGCGAGACGACCTCGCCGTGGCCCCGGGGCGCTTCGTGCATGCTCGCCGAATCTCCGAACGCGGCCCGGAACCCGTCCTCGGGCGAACCACGGGCCTTCTTGCGGTCCGTCCCGTCACAGTCCTTGCGGTTGCGGCAGTTGAGTGTGGCGGATGTACAACCGCCAAGGCCACGACCTGCTGATGGCGACCTCTGCCTGCTGACGTGCGGTCATCGGTCGCGGCGAACGCCTCGCGTCCTCAGGATCTGTCTGTGACCGCCATGGTGTCCCAGAGCGAGCACTGGTGTTCCGCGGAGTACTGGGCGTCGTCGATCAGAGCACTCCTGCCCCCGGCCCGCAGCGACAGCGTCAACCCCTTGCCGCTGTGGTACGCGGGCCAAGCGTTCTGTCGGACGACATGCGGTCGGCCGGTCCTCGTGAAGGCGCCCCAGTACTGCGTCATCTCGCGGGCTAGCCGGCGCTCGGCGGCGTTGAACAGCGGGGCGATCGGGGTGCCGTTGTCGAAGCTGGGCCAGATGTAGGCGAGTTCCGCGGCGTGGCCGGCTCCCCAGACGTAACCGGGTATCTGCGTGAGGCCGGGCCCTGTCCGATGGTCGAACTCGTAGGAGTAGGTGGGGGTGTATCGCCCGAAGGCATGGACGAGCGAGCGTTGACCGCACCCGCCGATCCCACCGACCAACCCCGAGTCGGTCATGATCGCGCCGACGAGGTACGCCGCGGTGTACGCGTCGGACGTTTCGGGCCAGGGGTAGCGGGCGAGGACCTCGTCTGCGCGGTCCCCGGCGACGCCCTGGACGAAGGCGAGGTAGGCCTCCTTGCCTGCCCCTATGTAGCCCTGCGCGAAGGTGCGGCCCTCGTCACGGTTGGCGCCGACGAGCAGGGTCACCCGGGTGAAGTGCCCGCTGTCCACCGCCTGGCGCACGTTGACCGGGAAGGTCGGGGTCCCGTCCACGAAGCCGGCCGAGAAGGTCCGGCTCGCGTCGAGGAGCGCACCCACCGACGTGGACCGCAGACAGCCGAGGACGGCCGCCAGGTCGGTGCTGTCGCAGCCCGCCTGCCGGGCGAACGCCGTTCCGGCGGTCTCGGCTTGAGCCTCGGGCACGCTGGGGCAGGAGCCGCTCTGGATCACGGCGCGGGCGAACAGACCGCGCGAGCCGGGCGAAACCAGATGCCCGCAGACGGACCAGCCGCCCGCGGACTCGCCGTCGACGGTGACCGCGGCGGGGTTCCCGCCGAAGGCCGCGATGTTGCGCTGCACCCAGCGCAGCGCGGCCTGCTGGTCCATGAAGCCGTAGTTGCCGGACTCTCCGCCCTCCTTGGTGAGGGCGGGCAGTCCGAGGAAACCGAAGACGCCGAGCCGGTAGTTGAGCGAGACACCGATGACTCCCGTTTCCCGTACGAGCTTCGACTCGTCGTTCTGCGCACCGCTGCCGTTGGTCAGGCCACCGCCGTGGATGAACACGTGCACGGGAAGACGGGCGCCGGCCCGCACTCCCGCCGGCCGCCACACGTTGACGTCGAGACAGTCCTCGGTCTCGCTGCGCGGGCCGTTGCCGCTGGGCAGTACGGGGCAGGGGTTGCCGAAGGCGGTGGCCTCCCGGACGCCGGGCCAGCGCGCCGCGGGCCGCGGCGGCGTCCAGCGCAGGGAACCGGTGGGAGCCGCCGCGTAGGGGATGCCGACGAACCGCTCGACGCCGTGGGAGACGGCACCGCGCACGGAGCCCTTGTCGGTGGACACCACGGTCGCCGTACTCGCGGCCGCGGACGGCGTCGCGGACAGCAGCCCGACGGCGGTCATGGACAGGATCAGCGCGCCACCCAGGGCAGTACGTGTTCTGCTGGCAGTCATGGGGACCTCTCAGGTGGGATGCCGGCCGCGGCACCGCGGCCGGCACACCTGGTGGGGAGTGGGGGATGGAAGCGCGCTCAGCGGGTGACGCCGACGCTGCCGTGCAGGGGCAGCGTCCGCGACGAGGAGCCGACCCACACGTCCCGTTTTCCGGTGCCGAGCACCCAGCTGTGGGAGGACGTGTTCCAGTACCTCAGCTGC
This sequence comes from Streptomyces hokutonensis, assembly GCF_000376565.1. Classification (GTDB taxonomy): domain Bacteria; phylum Actinomycetota; class Actinomycetes; order Streptomycetales; family Streptomycetaceae; genus Streptomyces; species Streptomyces hokutonensis. The sequence continues at coordinate 6,474 of NZ_BARG01000093.1, forward strand.
TGGGCGTCGACCCGGATGCGTACGGTCGTCGACTGCCCCGCGCGCAGCCGTACCTTCTGGTAGCCGCCGAGCGAGCGCACCGCCTGCGGCTCGGTGGTCCCCGGGCTCGCGCCGACGTAGACCTGGGGGACCTCGGCACCGTCGCGGGTGCCGGTGTTCTTCAGGGTGAACGAGACGGTCAGCGCGCCGTGACTCTGCCGTACCGCGAGGTCGCGGTAGGCGAAGGAGGTGTACGACAGTCCGTAGCCGAAGGGGAAGAGCGGGGCGGCCTGCTCCTTGTCGTACCAGCGGTAGCCCACGTAGATGCCCTCGGAGTAGTTCTCCTGGTTGTCCACTCCCGGGTACCTGAGCGGGTCGCCGGCCACCGGTGTTACGGACTCGCTCGCGGGGAACGTCTGGGTGAGCTTGCCCGAGGGATTCACGTCGCCGTAGAGCAGCCCGGCGGTGGCCTCGGCGCCGTTCTCCCCGGGGTAGTACATGTCGAGGACCGCCTTGACCTTGGACAGCCACGGCATGGTGATCGACGATCCGGTGTTGAGGACGACGATCGTGTTCGGGTTGGCGTCGGCGACGGCGGAGATGAGCCCGTCCTGGTCGGCCGGCAGGGAGAGGTTCTTCCGGTCGAAGCCCTCGGTACCGTCGTCGTAGGCGAAGACGACGGGGGTCTTCACCTGGCGGGCCAGGGCCACCGCCTGCTCGCGGGCGGCCTGCGCGGCCTGCGGGGTGACCCAGTTCAGCCGGACCTTCGTCGGTCCGCCCTGGATCGCGAGGGCGCCGGCCGCGAGGGTGTGCGTGCCCGCCGTGAGGTGCACCGTGGCGGTGCTGGAGCCGAGGAAGCCGGTGATGACGCTGTTTCCGTCGATCTTCAGCAGGCCGTAGGCGGCGGGGAGGTCGAAGACGAAGGAGTAGTCGCCGTCGGTGGGCACGGTGAGGGTGCCGCTGTAGTTGAAGGAGGCGTCCGGTGTGACGGGGATCGTGCCGTCCGCGTCGACCGGCAGGGCGGGGCTGAGGGCCGAGGCGGGGATGGGGTCGCCGGTGTCGACGCCGGCCGCGTAGCGCACCGTGGTGTGCCGACCGGCCCGCGCGGTGATGGTGTCCAGTGGCGAGGCCGCGGAGTCCGGTACGACGCTGGAGCTGCCGCCGCCGGTGACCTTCGGTGTCTTCGCGGTCGGGCCGATGAGTCCGATGCTGGTGTCCTTGCCGGTCAGCGGAAGTGCTCTGCCGGTGTTCTTCAGCAGGACCGCGCCGGATTCGGCCACTTTCTGGGCGACCTTCGCGCCGCCTTTCGTATCGCGTGCGGGCCGCCGGGTCGCCGCACCGTCGAGGAGACCGAATTTCGTCATCTGCTGCAGAATGCGCGCGACCGAATCATTCAGTTCCGAGACGGGAATGGTGCCGTCGGTTATCGCGGTCTTCAGTTCCCCGCCCAGGTGGACCCCGCTCGGCATCTCCTGGTCGAGGCCGTTCACGATGTCGGTCGTCGCGTGGGTCGCGCCCCAGTCCGACATGACCCAGCCCGAAAAGCCCCACTGCTCCTTGAGGATCGAGTCGAGCAGTTCGTCGCTGCCGCAGCCGTGGCTGCCGTTCACCGAGTTGTACGAGCACATCACCGCACCGGCGCCGGCCTTGACGGCGGCCTCGAAGGCGGGCAGTTCGATCTGACGCAGGGTCTGCTCGTCGACGTTGACGTTCACCCCCATGCGGTTGTCTTCCTGGTTGTTCTCCGCGTAGTGCTTGACGGTGGCGATCAGGCCCTGGCTCTGCACGCCCTCGACCTCACCGGCCACCATGCGGGAGTTGAGCAGCGGGTCCTCGCTGAAGGTCTCGAAGTTCCGCCCCGCGTACGGCACTCGGATGGTGTTCGTCATGGGGGCGAGCAGGACGTCCTGGCCGAGCGCACGGCCGTCGCGTCCGACGGTCCGGCCGAACTCCCGGGCCAGTCCGTCGTCGAAGGACGAGGCGAGGGCGACCGGTGCCGGCATCGCGGTGGCGTGCTCGTTGACCCGGACGCCCGCCGGGCCGTCGGTGAGCCGCAGTTCGGGGATGCCGAGACGGGGCACCCCCGGGATGTATCCGGCCTGGCCGAGCGTCTTCGGATCGGTGCCGCCGTGGACGAAGGACAGCTTTTCGTCCAGCGTCATCCGGGCGATGAGGGCGGCCACGCGCGGGGACACTTTGACCGTCACGCCCGCGCTGCCCGTGCCCGAGGCGCCGGGCGCCGCGGCCGTGCCCCCGGCGATCAGCGCCGCGCTCACTCCCGCGATCAGCGCCGTACGGCGTAAACGGGTGCCGTTGTGTCTTACCGATCTCCGATCGAGTTCCATGCCAACTCCTCACCACTGAAGTGCCCGACGATTTATGTCTCCCATGGACAGAATTCGAGTCAATGCAGGTGGCTCTATAAAAGATCGAATGCTCAAGGAGGTTAAATTCGCACATTCGATGCGTCAACCCTCTGGAATTCCGCACTTGGCGGACTTAAATTGACGCCCTCACAAGGAGGTGACACGTGTCGGCGCGTGACAAGGTCCTGTCCCATGTCCGGCGGCACGGGAGCGCGTCCCGCCCCGAACTGCAGACGGCGCTCGGCATGAGCCGTCCGGTCGTCGCGGCCGTCGTCCGCGACCTCCTCGCCGAGGAACTGCTGACCGAGCACCAGGGGGAGAACACGGGCGGCCGCGGGCGCCCCGGCCGACGCCTTCGGCCCCGCTACCCGGCGGGCGCGGTCATCGGAGTCGACGTCAGCCACCGGCATCTCACCGTCGCCGCGGCCACCCTGGACCTCACCGTCCGGACCGAGCACCGGGTGGCGATCGATGTGGACACCCGACCGACCGCGGCACTCGACATCACGGCCGACATGATCCGGCGGACGGTCGAGGAAGTCCGGCTCACTGACCACGGGCCCGTGAGCGCGTGCGCCGTCGGCATACCCGGGCCGCTGGACATGAACAAACGGGCGATCGCCTCGCCCACCATCCTGTCCAGCTGGGCCGGACTCGATCTCGCGGCCGAACTGGGCTCCCGGACGGGACTGACCGTCTCCCTCGACAACGACGCGAACCTCGGAGCCCTCGCCGAACACCGGCACGGCGGCGCCGACCACCGCGGCAACCTCATCTACGTCAAGGCGTCCGACGGCATCGGAGCAGGCCTCATCGTCCACGGGATCCCGGTCAGCGGCAGCTTCGGAGCCGCGGGCGAGATCGGGCACACTCAGGTGATCCCGGACGGGGACTGGTGCCGGTGCGGCAACCGCGGTTGCCTGGAGACCATCGTCTCGGTCCGCCAGGTGCTCCAGCAGGTCCGACACTTCTACCCGGGCGACACCGACCTGCGGGCCCGGCTGCCGGAGATCGCCCAGCACCCGGTGGCCCGGAAGATCTTCGCCGAATCCGGCCGCACCCTCGGCCGCGTCCTGGCCAATCTGTGCGCACTGCTCGACCCCGCGGCCGTCGTCATCGGCGGCGAGATGAGCCAGGCGGGCGAGGCGTTCGTCGACGGCGTCCGCGAGTCGATCGAACGGCTCGCCCAACCGGGTTTCGACAACCGCGTCCTGGTCGTCGCATCCGCCCTCGGCACCCGCGCCGAGCTGATCGGGAGCCTCACGCTCGCCCGGGACATCGCCCTGCGGGGCGGAATCCGGCGGGCGTCGTCGCGGTCCAATACGCGGTGACGGACGCGAGTGTGGCGGGCGTGGTGGGCACGGCGATCGGCGCGCTGGGGGCGGTTGGCCGGTGGTCGGGTTTCCGTGCTCGGTCAAGAGCGTTCGCAGCGGCGGCAGTTGCAGACCGCCCGCGAGCACCGGCGTGAGGCGTATGGCGGGTTGATCGCGAGCACGAAGTTGCTGTCGGCCGTGTGCCGGCGGCTTTCCGACGTGGTCCGGAACGAGCAGTCCACGCCGGAGCAGTGGCAGGTCTCCTTCGCCGAGGCGCATGAGGTGTGGAGCCGGTTCAGCAGCGCGGTCGTGGCCGTCGTCGTCGCCGGGCCGTTGTCCGCCGCGGCGGCGGCCGAGGTGCTGCGGGTGGCCATGTACGACTGCGAGAAGGCCGGGATGGACTGGTTGGAGGCTGCGGACAACCGATCGGTGGGGCCCGTTTCACGCGCCGAACCTGCCCGTCGTCATGGCCGCCGCCCCTGACGCGGACCTTGGGCTGTTCGACTACGGAAACCTAGCCATCACGTGATGACCCTCGGTGATACATCGGATGAATGTGTTGACGTGGCAGTGGATCGCGCATAGAACATGTGCGGTTCGACCGGCAGGGACAAGGCAAGTTATCGCTAGCCACTCTGAGGAGCCGTTCGATGTATGCGAGATTGACCAGATGTTTGTTGCCTCTGCTGCTCTTACTCGGGCTCGCGGCGGGAACGTCGCCCGCGGTGGCCGCGCCCGCCGCCGTGGCCCCGAGGGACGTAGCCGCCCCCGTTGCGTCCACGCCGCCCATGGGCTGGAGCAGTTGGAGCGCGCTGCGCGAAGGCAGTGGCCTGACCCAGGACGGCATCAAGGCTCAGGCGCGGGTCATGCACGACAAGCTGCGGCGCTACGGCTACCGCTACATCAACATCGACGCCGGCTGGTCCGACCACCTGGACGCCTACGGGCGAAACACCTGGGACACCACTCGCTTCCCGGACGGAATCCCCGCTCTCGCTGCGTATCTGCACCGACTGGGGCTCAAGTTCGGCATCTACCTCACGCCGGGCGTCCCGATCGAGGCGTATCAGAAGAACCTTCCGGTCCAGGGCACCGCGTACCACATGCAGGACATTGCGGACCCGACACAGCCCGGCAACACCCACAACGACTCCTACCGCATCGACTTCACCAAGCCCGGCGCAGCGGAGTACGTGCGGGGCTACGCCGACCTGTTCGCCTCCTGGGGCGTCGACTACATCAAGATGGACTTCGTCGGCCCCGGCGGCGGCCTCGTCCCCGCCGACAACCGCCCCGAGATGCGGGCGTGGCACCAGGCGATCGTCGCCACCGGACGTCCGATGCACCTGGAGCTCTCCAACTCGCTGAGTATCGCCGACGCCGCCACCTGGCAGGCCACCAGCAACGGCTGGCGCACCGGCGGCGACATCGAGTGCTATTGCGGTGTCAACGGATCCAGTACCCCGTTGACCAGTTGGCAGCGGACGTCGGCCCGCTTCGACCAGGTCGCGGCCTGGCAACCGTTCGGTGGCTCCGGCGCGTTCAACGACTACGACTCGATCGAGGTCGGCAACGGCAGCGACGGCGGGCTGACCCCCGACGAGCGGCAGACCCAGCTGAGCCTGTGGTCGCTGGCCTCCTCCCCACTGCTCCTGGGCACGGACCTGACCAAGCTGGACGCCGCCGATCTGAGGCTGCTGGCGAATCGTGACGTGATCGCCGTGGACCAGGACACCGTCAATGCCTCTCGGGTGAGCAAGAGCGCGACCGCGCAGGTCTTCGCGAAAACGGAGCCGAACGGCGATGTGATCCTGGGGCTGTTCAACACCGGGGCCGTCGCACAGACCGTTTCCGTCGCCGCGGACGCGGCCGGTCTGCCCGTGTCCTCCTCGTACCGCCTCGACAACCTGTGGACGCACGAGGTCACCCGGTCCTCCGGCGCCACCGTCTCCGCTTCGGTGCCCGTGCACGGCGCGGCGCTGGTCCGGGTACGTCCGTGGGCCGCGGGCAAGACGCCGGGGCGCCCACAGACCGGCCTCGCCGTGACCGCCCCCGGCATCCTGGGGACCGGCCAACAGGCCACCGCCAACGCGGACTTCACCAACTGGGGCACCGTCGCCGCGACAGATGTCCACGTGGCGCTGCCCGTCCCGAAGGGATGGACGGCCACCCCCGTCTCGCCCACTTCCTTCGCCGCCGTCGCGCCCGGCACGACCGTCCGCGCCACCTACCGCGTCACGCCACCGGCCTCCACCACCCAGCTCTTCCCGACGGTCCAGCTCGACGGCGTCGCCCACTTCCACTGGAACACCGGCACCGGGGCACGGGCCACTGGCTCGGCCGCCGGACACACGACCGTTCTGCTCGAGGAGCCCGTTCAGGCTCCGTTCCACACCTTTTCCTCTTCGCCGGAGCCCGCGAACTTCTCACAGGTCGGCTCCGCACTCGGCATTCGAGCGGCCGGCGCGGGCGTCTACGGACCGACGAACGAATACGGGGCGCTCTATGTCCCCGGCGCGGAACACGACGGCTCCGTCACGACGGTGCGTGTCACGTGGCAGCGGTACCAGAACTCCGGGGCCAAGACCGGAATCATGGTGCGCAACGACATCACCGGCGCGAGCAACTCGCCCGGCTTCGTGACCGTGGGAGTGAGCGCGAAGAAGGGCTACTTCATGCAGTGGGACGCAGACGGCGACGGGCGGCTCGACGCCGGCACCGCGCCCAACGGCTCCGGCGTCGGCAAGCCCGTTCTGCCCAGTTGGGTCCGGCTGGTCCGCTCCGGCACCACCTTCACCGGCTACTACTCCACCGACGGCACCAGTTGGACCCTCCTGAGTACCGCGGACGTTCCCGCCGCCGCGCATACCCAGGACGTGGGCCTCTTCGGCACCGCTGCCAACCCGGGCTACCCGAGCGAAGACGATTTTACCGACTTCACGACCAGCGGCTGACGGTCCGTACGTGCTGTCGTGGGAGACAGCAGGCTCCGACGTCGCTCCCTGGCGGAGGTTGCGGAAGCGTGCCTCGGCACGGCCGGAACCGTCGTCGTACACGCCGTTCTTGAAATAGCGGGTGGCGGGACGCCAGTTGGCGACGGTCCGGACGAGGGAGTCGTCGAAATGTCGGTGGCGAGGGCGCTGCGCAGGATCTGGGTGAAGGAGGCGCCGTCGGCGCCGGAGGGGAGGCGGACGTCGGCGTCCCACAAGTGGTTGCCCGTGGTGCAGTCGACCTTCCAGCGCATTCCCGTGCGCGGGTCGGTGGAACTGCCCTCCGCGAACGGCTCGTCGGTGGCCGTACACCACATGCGGTGGAGACCGCCCCTGTAGCTGTGCCGGTTGCTGAGATCCAGGTTCCAGGGCTTCTGCCGGCTGTATGCGAAGGCGGTCTGTGGGGACCCGATTCGGCCGCAGTCCCCGCCGTACGGGAACCAGACCGCTCACGGCGTCCTGGCCGACCGGGACTGTAAGGGACGTGGCGCGTAGAAGGAGATTGAACGCCTCGTTCCAGCTGCGGAGTTCAGATTTTCGAGGTGGTGGATTCCGGTGCGGCGAAGGCCGTGGCGTCGATGTGGAGCGGCGTCGTGCCGAGCCGGTCGGAGACGCGGATGCGGGGGCTTCCCACGTGCTGGTCCAGCAAGGTCGTCCGGCGGCGCCGGATCCTGACCTTGCGCATGGAGCGCAGTCCTTCCGGTGGGGGCAGCCGTGGGTCGAACGCGGAACGCGAGGGAGGAGCGCGAAGGCAGGCAACCGCAATACATCGGAGGAGTCAAAGGCTTGGGATGGGATTGCGGGTGGATGCACATCTTCCCAAATAGCAAGGTGTAGAGGGTTTTTCGACGTAGAAGGCCACTCGGTTGAGGTCATTGACAGGTGCCTGATGCATGCCTACGTTCCTCGATACACCCGATGTATCAGTGACCGTCAGTTCTGGAGGACGATGATGACCTCGCAGCCGGGAACGCACTCACCGCTGCCTCGCAGAGTCTTACTCGGTACCGCGCTGGGGGGAGCTGCGGCCGCGGCCCTGCCCGCTGGGACGGCCCACGCCGACGAACCGGTACGGGCGGAGGGGGTGGCCGACGTTGTTCCGGCGGCCCGGACCCGCAGAAGCCCCTGGAGACTCCGCGACACCATGCGTGCCGACGGTTCCTGGGAAGAATTTCTGCGGGGCCAGGATCTGTTGTGGAGCAGACTGCCCACCCTCTGGCACGAGGGGCCGTTCCTGGGCGACGGCCAGCTCGGCAGCATGGTGTACCAGGAGCCGGGCGCCAACCAGCTCCGCTTCACCGTCCAGCACGGCCGCGTCCAGGACCATCGGCCCGAGTTCGGCAGCGGCTGGGGCACCTGTCGCCTGCCGGTCGGCCACCTCACACTCGAACCGGTCGGCACCATCACCTCCGTCGACTGGCGGCTGAGCCTGTGGAACGCCGAGCTCACCGGTACCGTCACCACCACCGCGGGCACGCTCACCCTCTCCGCCCTCATCCACGACGAGGTCTTCGCCGCCCGCGTGACGGCAGCCGGCGACGAACGGGTCACCTGGACGTTCCACCCCGAAGAAGCGCTCAGCCCCCGGCACATCAGCGAAGCCCCGCCCTCGGGCTACACCGCCAACCCGCCCTGGATCCCCCGGACTTCCGCCGACGGCACCGAGCAGGTGCTCCAGCCCCTCACCGGCGGCCAGACCGCCACCGCCTACCGCCGCACCGGCCACGACCTGCTGCTCAGCGTCGGACACAGCTCGCCCTCCGACACCGCCGCCGAGGCCGCTTCCTTGCGCAATCTTCGGCGCGCGGTCTCGTACACCGCTCTCAGGCGACGGCACACCCAGTGGTGGCACGCCTTCTACCGCAAGAGCTTCGTCTCGTTCCCCGACCAGCGCCTGCAGAGCTTCCACTGGATCCAGCTCTACAAGGTCGCCTCCGCCAGCCGTGCCGGTGGCCCCGTCATGGCCACCTCCGGGCCGTGGCTGGAACCCACACCCTGGCCCGCGGTCTGGTGGAACCTCAACGTGCAGCTGGAGTACTGGCTCATCCACGGCTTCAACCACCCCGAGCTCGACTCGCTCGCCACCACGCTGCGGCAGAACCAGGAACAGCTCGCCGCCAACGTGCCCACCGCCTACCGGGCGGACAGCTCCGGCATCGGCCGCAGCTCCGACATGTTCGCCAACCGTGAAGTGGGCCGACCGGGAACAGGCGCCGAGACCGGCGACCTCACCTGGGCGCTGCACAACGTGTGGCTGTCGTACCGGCACTCCATGGACAAGGCACTGCTGCGCGACACGATCTATCCCGTGCTGCGCCGGGCGGTCAACTACTACCTGCACTTCCTCACCCCGGGCAGCGACGGCAGACTCCACCTGCCCAGCACGCTCTCGCCCGAATACCCCGTCGTGCCGCCCCAGGACACGAACTACGACCTGGCCCTGATCCGATGGGGCTGCCAGACGCTCATCGAGTCCGCCGAACTGCTGGCAGTCGACGACGAGTTGATCCCGAGGTGGCAGGAGGTGCTGGCCAGGCTCACGCCCTACCCGGTCGACGACAACGGCTTCATGATCGGCGCCGACACCCCGTACGCACAGTCCCACCGGCACTACTCGCACCTGCTGATGGTGTATCCGCTCTATCTCGTCAACTGGGACCAGCCCGGCAGCCGCGACCTGATCGCGAAGTCGGTGGCTCATTGGCACGCGCTGACCGGTGCCCACCGGGGCTACAGCTACACCGGCGCCGCCTCCATGTACGCCATGACCGGTGACGGAGACACCGCGATCACGTACCTGCGGAAGTTCTTCGATCCCAGCACGCGCTACCCCTGCCGGGCCAACACGCACTACACCGAGGCCGGGCCGGTCATCGAGACGCCGCTCTCCGCCTCGCAGTCACTGCACGACATGTTCTGCCAGAGCTGGGGAGGCGTGATCCGCGTCTTCCCGGCCGTCCCGTCCTCCTGGGCGGACGCCACCCTGCACGACTTCCGCACCCAGGGCGCCTTCCTGGTCAGCGCCGTGCGAAAAGCCGGGGTGACCCGGTTCATCAGGATCAGAAGCCTGGCGGGCGAACCGCTCAAGCTCCGGCACGGCCTCACCGGGCACCTCACCGTGCTCCTGGACGACGGCACTCCCGCCCACACCGACGATCTGGGCGACGGCACGCTCGCCATCGACCTTCCCCGAGGCCGCGAGGTGCTGGTGTACGCCGGTTCCCGTCCCGATCTCGTCATCGAGCCCGTTGCCGTCAGCGAGCCGGGGCCGGCCTGGGGTCTGCCGTAGCGAAGCCGGAGGACGCGGCCGTGTCGTCGAGTGTCAGGCGGCCCACCGGGCCGCCCTCGGACCCGACGACACGTTTTCCGCATCGCTCGGGATGGCCTGATGGCCAGTCAATTCATCCTGAACACAGGGCTGTTGACCTTCGCCACGACGCACAGGTCGTGCGAACCGGCGACCTCGTGCTGGAGGGTAACCGACGGCTCCTCGCTCGTCGTGCTCGCTCCGGCGCGGATCGCCGGGGGACCCGGTCGCGCCGTCTTCTTCGCCGACCAGGTCGGCATCCGTTCTGACCAGGTCACCGACTGCATCTGGGGCGAGAAGAGACGCACCGCGATTGTGCGGCGCTCGGGCAACCGCTTCTCGGTGTACGCCATGCCCGCGATCAGCGTAGAGGGGCGGCTGCACTTCCGGCCCGCTCGATCGCGTACGTGGGCGAGCGCCCCAGGGCTCGGGTCCGGCGCCGACGGTCTACCTGTCGTTGAGAGACCCAGCCGGAACTCCGGCCATGGAAGTCGACGACGCGGGGAACACCGTGAACTCCTCCTACTTTGCCCACAAGAAGATCGACCTCGGGCAGAACACCACCCCTGCTCCTGGGACTTCAAAGTCGACTACCTGACCCCAAGCGGGAAGTTCTCATCTTGGCCGTTCGGGGCGGTCGTGGGCTGGGCGGACTACCCAGTGAGGCCGCTGCGCTAGGCGTGGACGACGAGTTGGACGCGGTCGCGGCCAGCGGTGGTCGCCACGGCCCCCTGAACAGTTCTGGCCGCAGTGCTGCTGTCCGGGCTCGCCGAGTCTTGTCAAGACCTGCGGATGGAATGGGGATGCCGCCCCGCGTTGCGCCGCGCCCGCCCCGAGGCGAAACTTCGTTGCTCCGTTCACCGGACCGCTCAGGAGAAGTCCGCGGTGGTGATGCCGTCGGGGTGTCCGGGCGGCCACTCCACCAACTCGATCCGGTAGCCGTCCGGGTCGGTGAGCCATGACGTCTTCGGGCCGTGGGGGCCGCCCGGGTGCTGGACAGGTCCCGGCTCCAGGCCGGAGTCGGTCAGCCGTTCCAGGGTGGCGGCCAGGGTGTCCACCTGGATCGCGAGGTGGTCGAAGCCGCTGCCCACGTCGACGCGTCCGGCAACGGGACGGTGGACCAGTTCGAGCGAGGCCGCCGGTTCGCCGGGGAAGCTGAGGATCACGAGGCGAGCCCCGTCGCCGATCTCGACCTTGCCCAACTCGACGTAGCCCAGGGCGGTGTAGAAGGCGAGCGAGCGGTCCAGCTCGGTGACGCGGTAGCTGACGAAGAGCGTCTTCATGCGGCCTCGTCGGATCGGCGCACCCGGTAGCGGAGGTGCGTGACGTCTCGGTCCTCGAGACGCCGGACGAGGTCGAGTTCGATGTGATCACCACCGAGGTGGTCGAAGAGCCGTCGGCCGTCCCCGAGGAGGACCTGCACCAGGTGGATCTCCATCTCGTCCATCTGCCCGGCTCGGAGAAGCGCTTGGGCCGCGCCCGCCCCGTGGACCATGACCGGCCGGTCCCCGGCGGCGGCGCGAGCCTGACGGGCGCAGTCCTCGACGTCGGTGACGAATCGCGCGTGGCCGGGTGGCACATCCCGGTCGTCCACATGGTGGGTGAGGACGAAGATCGGCACACCGTCGTGGTGGTCGCCCTGCCACCGCCCGGCGAGTTCGAAGGTCCGACGGCCGGAGATCACCGCGCCGGTGGCCAGTGCCTCGCGATAGACCTGTCCGCTGGGACCGTCGGATTCCCGGTCGTCGAGCCAGTTGAAAAGGCGTCCACCGGCGCGGCCGAGCTCCTGGCCCGGCCGATCGTCCGGACCGGCAACGTAGCCGTCGAGAGACATCGACATGTACAGCCGAATCGGACTGCTCATTCTGGCCTCCATCTTTCCTCCATCACATGGGGATGCTCCGCGTCCCGCCCCGCAGGGGTGGGAATGTCGCAGTGGAAGACTTCAGGCAGCAGGCAGATTCATCGGCCTGACGAGGCGGAAATGAAGAGCAGTCGATCAGTTGCGGTGATTCAGGCGCGCGAGCCTCGGAGCGTTCGACAAGCCGACCGCGCTCGAAGCGGGCTCCGGCCCGCACGAAGGCGACCAGGTGGGACGGGTCCAGCTGGGAACCGAAGGCGGCTTTTCATGCCGTGGCCTGGCATTACGACAGGTGCGGTGCCGCCCGTCCGTGACGTCCGTGAGGTCCATGACTTCTGATAGGTCTGGTCTGTATGGCGTCGGACAACGCTCAGCCGCGCGGTGGCGTCCAGTGCCCCACCGTCATGGTCACGGCTTCGTTCGCGTTGAGGGACTGGAGGCGGTCGGCCACGTCGGTCAGCATCTCCGTGATGCCCGGCCAGCGGGGCGCCCGGTCGTGTCCGGTACGGGTGAAGGGGACGACGCAGCCGTGGAGTTGCCCCGGCCGCAGGTCGGTGAACAGGCCGCCGCCTCCGCCGTCGACGGCCACGGGCAGCCACTCCGGCAGCCATACGGGGACTGCTTCCGTGGGGTACAACGTGCCTGCGGGATCGCCGCTGCGGGCACGGGTGTGATCTTCCCAGGCTGCCGCGAGCGCCGGGGGCACGATGTCCCGTGCCGCCTGGAGGTGGATGGTCCGGCGTTCGTCGGCCTCGGCCGCGCCGCAGGGGTCGTAGAAGTCGGGGATCAAGTGGCCTGCCGGGGGCGGTGATTCGGGGGCGGCGCACGGTCGAGGCCGTCCGTCCGGGCCCACCAGCACAGCAGGGCCGGGGGCAGTCCGGAGCCTCCATCAGACCTGGAGCGGTTCAGTGGCCGAGGGTCTTGGCCAGCTGCTGCTTGTTCATGGAGGAGCGGCCGTGGATGTTGCGCTTCCGGGCCTCCTCGTAGAGCTGGTCCCTGGTGGGGCTCACCGGGCCTCGGTGCGAGCGCTCGCCTCCGCGCTGCGAGGCGGACTTCTTGTCCTGGGTGGAGACCTTGCCCGGCTGCTTCGCTTCGCCGGAGCGGGCCCGTTCCTTGTTGACCGTCCGCGCGGCGATCTCCTTCGCGCGCCCGGCGGAGGCTCCCCGCTTCTCCGCGCTGTCCTTGATGTGCTCGTACTGCCGCTCCCGCTTGGGGCTGGAACCTGCCGGCATCACTGCTCTCCTCACCTCGGAATCGACGTGGGGATGTGTTTCCCTACTCCTCGGGTGCTCCGTACGGGGCGAGCCACACTCACTCCCGCCTCTTCCAGTGCACGCTGTCCCGCCGCGCGCCGCGCGCCGCGAGCGAGGGCGGACCGAGCGGCGGAGAGGGTTTGCGGACACCGCGGGAGGGGGCGGATCACCAGCATCGGCGGGGTGCGGCGTGAGTTCGACACCGAGATCGTCGACCAGTTGCCATGGAGGTCGAGCCGACCGGTGTCGCCGAAAAGAGCGCGGACGTATCCGCCCCGAGAACCCCGGAACGCCCCTCTGGCAGTGATTCCCGGGGTGCCCGCCGTCGGTGGCACGCGCGCCGCCTTGGTCAGCTGTCGGCGGCTGCGGTGGTGCGGGGGAATCAACCGTGGGAAAGGGGGCACTCCTCCGGACGAGAATCGCGAACACCGACACGCAGAGATGTGGATGAGGCCGGATGGTGGACACCCAACAAGCGGGGCGGTCCGCAGGGTTGTCGGTCCGCACCGACACGGTCGACGGCATCTTCGTCGTGACCGTGGCCGGAGAGGTCGACCATCAGACGGGCAGCCCCCTCAGGCAGGCACTGGACATAACTGACGGTGTTCCTCCCCGCATCGTCGTCGACCTGCGACAGGTTTCCTTCATGGATTCCAGCGGCATCAACATTCTCATCGCCGTGCACCACGACCTTGCCCGCGCGAACGGCTGGCTACGGCTGGCCGGAGCTGTTCCCTCGGTACGGCGCACCATCCAGCTCGTCGGCCTCGACATGCTCGTCGACTGCTACCCGAGCCTTCCGCAGGCCCTGACCGGCTGATGACCGGCCGCCACGGCAGCCACCGGCTGCCCGCCTCGGTACCGGGAGCGGTCTCAGGTACGGGTGGCTTCGCGGATTGCCGGAGGGGCCTTTTTGTCGAGGGCGACGCGGACCAGGGCGGCTGCCAGGACGGCCGGCTCCGCGCCGTCCGCCATGCGGAGCAGCGCATCGGCACTGGTAGGCAGATCCAGGGCTCGGGCGCCCTGGAGGGCTTTGGCGTCGAGATACGGCGCCGTGCCGGGCCAGACGGCCTGTGCCTCGCGCAGGAAGATGTCGGCGCCGGCCGGTCCCAGCCCGGGGAACTCCTGGAGCAGGCGCCGTATCTCGGCCGTGTCGCCGTCGGCCCGATCGCGCAGCTGCCGCAGGTCGCCTCCATAACGTTCGGTGGCCAGTGTCGCGCCGTCGCCGAGTTGGGTGGCGGTGCGTTCGTCGTAGCGCCGATAGCCACCGCGGCCGAGCGCGTCGACCCGCTGCTGCCAGGTGGCGTCGGCCATCCGGCGCGGATCGCGCAGGCCGGCGGCGGTCAGCTCTTTCGCGGCGGCGACCGCGATGTCGGCCCGGATACGAGCACTGAGCAGGCAGGCGAGCACCAGCAGCCGGTACAACGGCCGAGGAGTGTCCTTGAGGGGAATGCCCGCCTCGACGGCGTAGGTGCGGCCGTGCGTTTCCAACAGCGCCCGTATCACGCCGTGTTGGGTGGTGGTGGCCATCCGTCTCACCTCCGTGGACTGCGTACGGTATTCCGCGTACCCCCATGGATCCGGGCGAAAGGGGAAGAGCGTACCCACCTGTGGCTCGGCAGGGGGAGGGCACTGCCGGCTACGTTCCGTCGGTGATCGTGGCGAGTTCTCTGTCGAGCGCCGGAGCGATACCGCGGGCGTCGAGGCAGACCCTCCCGCGCACTTTCCGGACGAATTGCGCCACCCCGTCTTCGGGCAGCCACACCCGTGCGAGGGTCGGGGCGACGAGGCTCACCTCGACGCCGTCGATCGGCCCCTGTGCGGGTCGCACGGTGATGTCTCCCTCACCGGCCGGGGACATCAGGCCCTGGGCGAGCAGTTCCCAGGCGAAGGTCCAGGTGACTTCGAGCCCGTCGGGGCCCAGCAGCACCAGGCGCACGGCCAGGCAGTCGTCGGGCTGGTAGACGAGCTCCGTGGGGATGATGGCGCCTTCGTCGTCCGCGAGGACGACGAATCCGGTCGCGTCGACCCTCAGCTGCGGGTCGTGCGGGCGCTGGATCACGAGATGCTCTCCGTCTGCCCGGCACCGCTCTCGACCGTCGGGACGGCCAGTCTTGGCGGTCGCGAAGGTCCGGGCGTCCGGGATCCGGGGCACAGCACCCGCACGGCCGTCATGGCCTCCTCGACAGTGCGGGTGCCGGTGAGGACGCACAGGGTGTAGGCGGCGTCCCGCACGCTGACGGCGGCGGCCGCGTCCTCGGCGGCCGCGAGCGCGAGATATCGGTCGACGGTCTGTTGCAGCACAGATGGGTCCGGGACCATCACGGGGGACCTCCACCTTCGAGGCGAGGCACTGGGGCTCGACGGGTCGGAGTCGTGATGAGCGAGGGACGGCACGATGACACTCCTGGAGGGGGCTGGAGGAGGGAAGGGAGTATGCCTGCCGGCGGGAGCACGTGACTGCGCTCCCATGTGCCCCGTCCGTACGACCCGAAACGGGCTGATCGCGGCTCAAGTCCATGAGCTCATGCGCGGGTGACCACTCGCCCTGCATGGTGGTTTCCACCGGCCCCAGCAGAGGTTGGACATGGCTGTTCCGGCGGGAGTGCGCCTCCTCGCCGTATCGAGGTGGCCTGTTCGAGAGGGGCGCGCGGCGTACCGACCAGAGTCGTGGTAAGCGTCCGCTTAGCCGTCTTCGGTGCAGTGTGACACCGAGCAAGCCCTGCAGGACGCTCGGCGCCAGACCCTTTGCCGATCGGTACGGGGAATCGAGCTCGATCTGAGCGGGGCGTCGACCTCTGTGACCGCGCCGGCGCAAACGCGTTGCCGCGCGCGTCGGCAGGCCCTCGACGAGGGCAGGTCCATCACCGTCCGGACCGCGAGCGCGATAGTGCACCGACTCTTTCTCGGACACCGGCACGCGTTCCCTGGTCACCGTCGCGGACAAGCACCACCTGAGCACCCGGCACCCGTGGGATGCGTCGTTCGATCCCGCACCCCACCCCTGGAAGGAATCCGTGTCCTTTGGCAGGAGCGCACCAGGATCCGCGCATCGAACTCGTTCAGGTGCGAGGGGCCATGCGGACTCGACCCGTGATCGATCTCGCCCGCGGAGTACCGATGGCGTCCTTCGGGCTGACCCCCAAGTACGCCTGGGATGTTCTCGTGACGGTCTCCCAGAACACGAACATCAAACCGCACCACGTGGCTGAAGAGATCGTCAGGGCCGTCACCGGACCCCCGTTCGCCGAGGACCTCCAGCAGCACTGATGGAGACGGCGGCCGGGCTGCCCAAGATCCGGCCAACGGTGCCGGAGGCGGAAGTCGGCGACGGCTCAACGGCAACGGGCGTTTTCCGCAGGGGGACTTCACCTTCAGGGGGCCCTTCCCGCTCCTGTCCTCCTCATGTCCCTGGACGCGCCGCGAAGGCACTACCGCCGCTGAGGCGCAGCACGGGTCATCTCGTGCTCGGCATCCAAACAACGTCCTCCACAGGCGAGTTGACCTTCCTGTCGGGCCCCTCGGTTTTCGGGCGTCCGGCATGGGCACTCGGGTCGAGATCCGGACGGACGAGTCGACCGCGTGACAGGCCATTGAGGAGGTATTCATGGAATGGGCCCAGCAGGCTGCCTGCGTTCATGAGGACCCGGAGCTGTTCTTTCCCCTCAGTGCCACGGGACCGGCGCTACGACAGGAACTCGCCGCCAAGCGTGTCTGCCTCGTCTGCCCCGTGATTCGACAGTGCCTGGACTGGGCGATCGACAACGGTCAGGTCCACGGCGTATGGGGTGGAACGAGCGAGCGGGAGCGCGCCGAACTGCGCAGGGGGGCTGACCTGGTACACGCGCACCGGTGAACGCGGGGGCCCGGCGCCCCGTCGTACGGAATCTCGGGCTCCAGGGGCGGGTCGGGCTCCTTCCTGTGTGTGCCAGGAGGGGACGCCGCAAGAAAAGACGATTACCGTCGGCAGGCCGTGGCCGAACACACGTCGGTGAAGTCCGCCTCGGGACGCGGGCCGGATCTGACCTCGGCCCACGGAGTGCGCTCCGCCCCGTGGCCACAACCCTGCTTCGCGCCTCCTCTTGGCGACTCCCGGGCCGAGTCCGCCGTCGGCCTTTCCGGAAGCGGCGGCTGTCGGTCGACGCGTCGTCTGCTGATCACGGGCATGTGCGCCAAGCAGACGGGCGCGGGCCGCAGGTGACCACCTGGGCACCGCCGAGATGGCGCGGCTCACGTCCTCCCGTCAGGGGAACAAGGCGATGCCGTTGAAGATCAGCGCCATGACACCGATGACGAACGCGGTGATCATCCAAGGACTGCGATGCTTCATGGGAGCCTTGGGTTTCGCCCCGCGCGGCCGGTCCTCGGGGAGGGCGGGCCGGGCGGTCCCGTGAGGAGAGTTCCTCGGCCCCTCGGTTTGCCACGAGAACTCCCAAATCGTCTGGTGAGCCGGTCGTACTTCCTTCAGCGTCTCCCGACACGCTCTTTCAGCCCGACCGGCCATGGTCCTCAAGGGCGTTCTGTTCCGTCTCGTTCGGCGGGCTCGGGCGCTATCAGGTCGAGCAGGCCTCTGGTGCCGCTTCGGGCGAGTACGGTCCGCTGTCTGGTGGCCCCTGTGCCCTGGTCGATCAGTTGCTGCACGCCCGTTGCCACCCGGTCGACGTCACCGAGTTCCTTGAGCGCGGGTGTGATGTGGCCCAGCAGCGCGCCGACCACGTTGGCGGCGGGTGAGGGTCTGTCGGTGCGTGGGTCGACCAGGTCTGCGCTCAGTCCGCGACGAGCGGCGTGCCAGCCCGCTGCTTGCAGGATGCTCGGTGACGGATTCACGGGGCGGGCTCCCCGGCGGCCCTCGTGCAGGGCGGTCACCACCAGTCCGCGGGCGAGCCCGGCGAGGGTGACGGCGCTCTCGACGTCCAGTTGGACGTCGGGCGCCCGGACTTCCAGCGTCGGGTACTCGTCGGACAGCCGGGCGTGCCAGTAGAGCTGGTGCCGGTCGGCGATCACGCCCGTGCCCAGCAGGGCGGCCACGTGCTCCTCGTAGTGGGCGGCGCCGGAGAAGAACGGGGGAGGACCGCTGACCGGCCAGCGACCGAAGACCACGGTGCGCCAGCTGGCGAACCCGGTGTCGCGCCCGTTCCAGAACGGGGAGTTGGCGCCCAGCGCCACCAGTACCGGCAGCCAGGGGCGCAGCAGGCCGAGGGCGACGGCGCCGGCCTGCCGGTCGGGCACGGCGACGTGAATGTGCGTGCCGCAGATCAGTTGCTCGTCCACCAGTTGCGTGGCGGCTGCGCGCATCTCCCGGTACCGCGGCGTTCCGGTCACCGGCACCGTTTCGTCCCCCATCAGGGGTGCGCCGCCGGTCGAGGCCAGTCGGCAGTTCACCCGCTGTGCGGCCCCGCTCACCAGGCGCCGGAACCGACCGAGGTGCCGGGCGACCTCGTCGAGATCGGAGCACACCGGGGTCGCTACCTCCACCATGGCCTGCAGAAGTTCGGTGTCGACTTCCTCCCGTTTGAGTCCCGGCTCTCGCCGCGCCGCCGTCCGAAGCCTGCCGGCGCGTGACGCCGGCAGGGCGGTCCGTCGGTCGAGCAGCAAGAACTCTTCCTCCACCCCGAGCGTCACACCTGTCGTCATGGTCACCGACTACCCCCGATAGGCCTGGTCACAGATGCCTTTGTGGTCGGGATTCGGTGGTTGTACGGATTGCTGAGTTGTCAGGTCCGTGATCGAGGTACCCGCCGAGGTGCCGGCTTTGAGGCATCCGGCCTTGATACGTAATCGCGCAATCTGGCTCACATCACCCCTCGTAGGACTTCCGGAGACGACCACTTAGTTCGACGAGGTTCGAACAGATGGCGACATCTGCCGGCCGGGTGACAGCCTGCGGATGGAAACAGCGCAGGCTCCAGAGGCCACGCGGGTCTCATCCTGCGCGGACGGCCACGACCAGCCGTCCCCGGCACACTGCCCAGGATCACAACAGGGGGAACACCATCATGAACTCGATCCGTCGCAAGGCGGCCACCGCCACGGCGCTCGCCGTCCTCGCCCTGGGCGGGACGCTCGCCGCGACCACACCGGCCTCGGCGGCCACGCCTACCCAGTACAACGGCGCCTGCGGTACCGGATACGACGTCATCAGGGCTACGCCGATCCACTCGTCGCAGTCCGCCATCCCGGCCACCACATTCGTGACCTTCAACAGCGCCGTCGGCAAGGTCTGCGCGGTAACCGTCCGCACGAACCCGGGCGCCCGCGTGTTCATGGAGGTCACGCTGGACACCTGGCCCTACAGCAGCGGCGAGGCCAGGGACTCCGGCTCGTACACCAGCTACGCGGGCCCGGTCTACAAGGACGCCCCCGACGACGGTCAGTGTCTGACCTGGAGCGGTTCGATCGACATCTACTACAACTCGGACAACGGCCTTTGCACCTGACCGACAGTGTCCGACCTGCTCGTCTCGCGGGTCGGCCGTGTCAGCAGCTCGCTCCAGGGAGAACCGCCCGCGGCGTTCGGCGGCGGGCGGCTACGCCTTGGTCGTTGCAACCACGGCCGTGGTTGCATCAAACGGGGATCGCCGGAACTGTCGCCCGGGTCGCTGCGGTGCGTGGCGAGCAGGATTCCTTGGTCGGCGCCGTCGACACAGCAGTTCTTGGCGACGGCCGTGGGGCTGTAGAACCTCGCTCGTCGAGCGCGGCTGTCACGACGTTCGGCACTTCCCTGAGGCCGAGTTCACCGCTCGCCGACGAAGCGTTGTTCGCCGCTGCCCCGGGCCGTGCCGGGCACAGTCGCGCGGACCTCGTTCACGGGGTGGTCTTGTCCAGGGGCGATCTCTCTGTTGTGCGGCGGGTTCAGGCGGCTGCGTGTGCAGGCCGGGCACGGGACGTTGCACAGGCGCAGTTGAAGGACGAGTGCCGGGCGTAGCCGACGAGTGGGGGCAGTCCGAGGAGTGCGGACTCGCCGTGCGTGGCGCGGTCGTGCTCGTGCCAGGTGTCGTCGAGGTGGCCGGGCGAGGCAGCGAGCGTACGAGCCACCGACCAGGCGGTGTCTTCGAAGGGATCGGTCGGCAGCGGGTCGGCGGGTCGGAACCTTCGTGCCGCACGCGTGTTTCGGTGTCCGTCCCGAAGCCGCTTCCGACCGCGTCGAGCGTCGTACCGCCCGACGGCACGCTGTCGCAGACGGAGACGACGAGGAAGGCCGTCTCGTCCACCCGTGACGGCAGCGAGGTGTCATAGCGGAACGCTGCGCTGTGCGTACAGCACAGGTCAGAGAAAACGAAGCTTTGATCACCTGGGCTGCCCTGACGCTGATGACCCGCCTTCTGTCCGCACCTGCCTCTCTGCGTCACGGGCAGGACGTCCGTGCCTGTACCCATGTCGTATGGCCGTGGGTCAGGCCGCCTGGGTGAGTTCGGCGCGACCGAACAACAGGGCGTAGCCGGAGGGGAGTTGGGTGAGGAGGCGGGAGATGAGGTCCTCGCCGGCGAGGCGGGCCACGATGCGGAAGACCGTGCCGGTGTCCCAGCGGGTGGTGGCCGGGGTGCCGCCGGTGCGCCTTGCCAGTTCTCTGACGAAGGCCCAGCCGGTGAGGGGCTGGGTGGCCGGGATCTCGGAAGCGAAGGTGACAGCGGCCTCGTGGGGGAGTCGGGCCGCGAGCTCTCGCCGGTCCTCGCCCGTGACTTGCTGGCCGAGGGCGGCCAGCACGGCACGTACGGCCCGTTCGGCCTGGGCGCGGGTGGCGTAGGCGCCTTCGTAGCGCACCTGTTCCAGCATGTGCTCGAACGTCATGCCCGCATGGGATCGAAAGGGCTGCTGCTGATTCATCGCTATCGCCGTGGCCTTTCTCGTGTGCGCTGGTCGTGTAACCGGTGGCCGCAGGCACTTGCACCGCGCCACTGGTGTCGAAGGGGGTCAGGAAATAGGGGTGTGGCCGTCTGGGGACTGGTCGGGGTCAGACGGGCTGGGGGTGGCCGAACAGCAGGTCGTAGCCCACCGGGAGCTGGAGAAGCATGTGGCCGGTGAGTTCCTCGCCTGCGGCTTCGGCGGCCACGCTGAGCACGGCGCTCACGTCCCAGGCGGCGGTCTGTTCGGTGGCTCCCTCGATCCAGGCCGCGGTGGCCCGTACGAACCGTTCGGGGGACAGCGGTTCGCGTGCCTGGAGCGGATTGAGCAGGACGAGTGCCAGATCCTCCGGCAGCCGGGCGGCCAGGTCCGCCCGCACCTCGCCCACCAGGTGGGCGCCGAGCAGCGCCAGCACTGTGCGCGTGGCCCGCTCGGCTTCTTCGGCGTTCTCGTACGCGCCGCGTTCCTTGACCTGGTCGAGGAACGCCTCCCATCGCATCACCATCACTGCTCCCGTGCCTGTGCGGAGGCTGGGGCGGAGGACGGGGTGGACCGCGGGGGAGGTCGGCTCCCCGTCCTCCGCTGCGGCTGGACGGGGACTCAGCCGCTGATCTCCTTGTGCGCGGACCCGTCGCCGATGGCGATCTTGCGGGGCTTTGCGCGCTCGGCGATCGGGATCCGCAGAGTCAGCACGCCCGCGTCGTAGTCCGCGTTGATGTGCTCGGTGTCCAAGGTGTCGGCGAGTACAAGCTGGCGGGAGAAGACACCCAGCGGCCGCTCGGAGAGCTCCATCTGCACCTCGTCCGCCTTGGTGACGGGCCGCCGCTCGGCCTTGACGGTCAGCATGTTCCGCTCGACGTCGATGTCGATCGCGTCCTTGGCCACGCCGGGCAGGTCGAAGCAGATCACATACTCCTCGCCCTCGCGATAGGCGTCCATCGGCATCGCGGACGGCCGCGACCAGGTCCCGGTGGTGTTGAGGAGCTGTTGGGTGAGCCGGTCAAGGTCGCGGAAAGGGTCGGTACGCATCAACATCGTCAAACACCTCCAGCGTTCGGGTCGGTCACTGCCAATGCGTTTACCTGCCATCGTTGTAACATGTCATCCATGCGATGACAAGTTTGAAGTCACCGATATGACGACAATGATGCTGGAGGCTCGATGACCAGGGACGATGAGGCCACCCCCCGCGCCCGCGGGCTCACGCCGGCATCCTTCCTCGCCGCCGCCGCGGCGCTGGACACGATCCAGGAGGCCTTGCACGCCGCCCGGGCCGTACCGGACGGCACTGCCCTCGGGCCGGAGCGGGGCACTTCTGAGCAGGTGCTCGCCGCGCTGCTGGTGCTGCGCGAAGCGCGCGAGCAACTCGCCGAATGGGAGCCGGGTCTGATCGAGGCCGCACGGGAGGCGGGTGCCAGCTGGGCCGACCTCGCCCACCCTCTGGGCGTCTCCAGCCGCCAGGCCGCCGAACGCCGCTACCTGCGTGTCCGCCCCGGGACGCCGGGGTCCACGGGTGAGCAGCGGGTGACGGCCACCCGAGACCGCCGTGCCGCCGACCGCACCGTCACTGCCTGGGCCCGCGCCAACGCCGCGACCCTGCGCCAGCTCGCCGGCCAGATCACCGCACTTCCCGATCTTCCCGCCGCCGCCCGCACCCCGCTCGCGGACCTCACCGCCGCACTTGCCGACAACGATCCGGCTGCTCTCGTCGCCCCCCTCACGGACACGCGACCGTATTTGGCGTCCGCTCACCCCGACCTCGCCGCGCAGGTCGAAGACCTCACCCGCCACACCGACCGACTCCGTCGGCGCAGCGGCAACCAGCGCCGCAACCGCGCCTGACCCTCGACCCGGATCGGCGCGGAACACGCACGGCGGATGTGCCGCACGGATTCCGAGGGGCGGTTCCGCCGGCACAGCCAGCGGAGCGGGGTGCAGTGCCCAATGGGCGGCGCGACGGCGGGCGCGGCGGCCGGGCGCCTGGTCCAGGATCGCGGCATCGAGCAGCCACAGTTGCACGGGAGTCGACCTGGCATTCGGCGGTTCCTGCCGGCCGGTGTGGGCGAGTTCCTGCCACAGGTCCCGGTGCTCGCGCAGTCGCATGCCGCGCAGCAGTCCGACCGGCAGCCGGACATGGCCGCGGGCGTCGGCGCGCAGGGCGCACTGCCGTCTCAACAGCCGGGTGGCGGGGGGAGGTGAAGCGGGGCAGCGCGGCGCCGAGGTAGGTGAGCATCTCCCGTACGCGTACCTGATCGTCGGTTTCCGGGTGGGGCCCGACGCGGGCAGGGGACGGAGGTCCGGGGGAGGGGTGCGGCCGGATGGTGCCGAGCAGGGTGTCCGGCACCACGGCGGTGTGGCTGGTCGCTCCAGCGCAGGCTGTGCAGGCGTCGGCGAGGCGCGAGGTGCGGCCGCTGCGGTCGCGGGTGGGGGCGAGACGTACGGGCCCGGCGCATCCGAGGTGACGCGGATGCGCCGAACCATCCCTGTGCCCGGCACTGACAGCTGGACAGATACATCTACACCGGCAGCACATCGACTCCGGCATGGCAGGCCAGATGCGCCAGCGCGGCGGACCGCGCGGAGGA
Source organism: Streptomyces hokutonensis (assembly GCF_000376565.1). Lineage (GTDB taxonomy): Bacteria > Actinomycetota > Actinomycetes > Streptomycetales > Streptomycetaceae > Streptomyces > Streptomyces hokutonensis. Next base: position 29,970 of record NZ_BARG01000093.1, read on the forward strand.
GACCGTAAGGGGAGAGGTGCGGGCGGTGCAGGAACCGGGGCGGAAAGTACGGCCTCCAGTTGACCCGGCTGCGTACGGAGGTGCGCCATGCGCGCGTCGTCCTCACCGAACGCTCTTCAGCGCCGACCCTCACCTGCGGGGACGTCTTTCGCCAGGCCGCCAAGACCGGCCTGCCGTGTCATCAAGGACATCAGACAAGCTGAGGCCGCATTCCTCGCCCCGGCGGCGGTTGTCCAGGCGCCCGTCAGGTTCGCCGCGTGTCAGCGACGCCAGGGCAGTCCGGTGGTGGCGGGGCCGTTGGGATCGGTGAGGGCGGCGAGGATGGTCTCGCAGATCTCGGTGAAGGCGCGGGTCTGCTCGCTGCTGAGGTGGTCGAAGATCGCGGCGCGGACGGTGGTGACGTGTCCGGGCGCGATCCGTGCCAGGGCGGCCATGCCCTCGTCCGTCAGAACGGCGAACTGGGTACGCCTGTCGGTGGAACAGTTCTCGCGACGGACCCAGCCGTCCTCCTCCAGCCGGCGGACCGCATGGGTGAGCCGGCCGCGGGAGATCGTGAGCTGCTCGGCCAGGTCTGTCATCCGCAGGCGTCGGTCGGGGGCATCGGAGAGGCGCACCATCACTGTGTAGTACAGGTGGATGATGCCCGCCGTGCTTCTCAGCTGCTGGTCGATGGTGTCTTCGAGCAGGGCGCTGGCGTTGCAGTAGGCGCGCCAGGCGTGCTGCTGTTCGGCGTTCAGCCAGCGGGTCTTCTCCATGCGCGGGACCCTAGCATTGCTTCAACTTTTAAGAAAGTCTCCGGTGAACGCTTGAAAGTTTAAGCGCCACGCCCTAGCGTCGCTCCTGTCGAAGTGCTGAAAAGTTTAAGCACTTCTCGATTTTCAGGAGCTGTCATGAACCCCCTGCGCAGGACCCTCATCGGAGCCCTCACCCTCAGCGTGCTGGCGGGCGGCGCCACCGCCGCTCTCGCCGATTCCCCCTCCGGCAGTGCCGACGGCGTGCACGCCGGACCCGTGAACGAGCAGGCGCAACTGCAGAAGCTGTACAAGCAGGCCCTGGCCGACGGCGGGACCCTGACCGTCTACGCCGGCGGCGACACGCCCTACCAGGCCGACTACCTCCGCGACGCCTTCCTCAAGAAGTTCCCGAAGATCAAGTTCAACATGGTCACGGACCTCAGCAAGTACCACGACGCCCGTATCGACAACCAGATCGCCACCGGCAGAGTCGTCGCGGACGTCGCCCAGCTGCAGACCCTCGACGACTTCCCGTACTGGAAGAAGGAAGGCGCGCTCGCGAAGTACAAGCCGGTCGGCTGGGACAAGGTCTACAGCCAGATCAAGGACAAGGACGGCTACTACACCGGCGTCATGTTCTTCGGCTTCGCCAACGTCACCGCCACCACGCTCGGCAGCGACGCCCCCGTCGAGGCGAAGGACTTCCTCAAGCCCGAGTTCAAGAACAAGCTCGTCTTCACCTACCCCAACGACGACGACGCCGTCCTCTTCTACTTCAAGCAGCTCACCGACAAGTACGGCCTCGGCTACCTGAAGAAGCTTCTGGCCCAGCACCCGAAGTTCGTCCGCGGCACCCAGGCCGCCGCCGACACGGTCGGCACCGACGGCTACGTCGCGAACTTCGGCAGCGCCGGCAGCTACTCCGGCCTCTCCACCACCAGCATCCCCAAGACCAGCCCCTGGGTCACCTGGCCGCAGACCGCCGCGATCCTCAAGAAGGCCCCGCACAAGGCCGCCGCCGAGCTCTACCTGAGCTGGCTGCTGTCCAAGGACGCCCAGACCAACTCCATCGGCACCTGGAGCGCCCGCACCGATGTCCCCGTGCCCGCCGGCCGCAAGGGCATCTTCGACTACAAGAACACCAACCCGCTCGCCCTCGGCAGGTTCATGGGCAACCGGACCGCCCTTGCCCGCTACAAGGCGCTGATCACCCTCTACGTCGGCGACGTCAAGGGCGTCGACCCCTCCGACCCGAACGGCGTGCTCGGCCTGTACCCGATCAACCGCGACGGCACCCAGGGCTGACGAGCTCTCGGCTTCGACTACGAAGCCGCACCCCCGCCTCGGGCCAAGGCTCGGCCAGGTCGGCCCGACTCGACCTGGACCTCATGGAACCGGAGAAGGACATGGAATCGTTGAATGCCCAGGCTGACGGCACTTACCAGCTGGAGAAGGACAACTGCATCCACTTCCACATGGTCGACTTCGTCGCCTGGAACAACCGCAAGTTCGACATGCAGGCCTACTACCACGCACCGGCCGTCTACGTGGAGATGGGCGGTGTGGCGACCGCCGACGTCGACGAGCACATCGACGCCATGAAGGGCATCCTGGTCGACAATCCCGAGGCCCGGATCCTCCAGCACTATCCGCAGGTCGCGGAGGGCGAGTGGACGGCGGTCGTCGGTCACTACGTCCCCGGCGACTTCCGCCTCTGCACCTTCGCCCGCCACCATGAGGGGCAGATCGTCGAGGAGTACCTCTTCATGCGAGAACTGACGAAGGGGGAGCCCGACCCGTACGAGGACGAGAAGCCCTTCGTCACGATCACCAGCCCCGACAGCGAACTGCTTCAGGTCGCAGCCGACGTCCGTCCCGGCTGGAGCGCTGTCATCCGCGGCGACGAACTGGGCAAGCGATCGGCCACCTTCACCCGCCGTGAGGGCGGCGAGGTCGTCGAAGAACTCCGGTTCGCGGCGATCTAGCACGCGCTCGGAGTGATTCGCTCTCGGCTGCGCCGGCTGATGCCGGCGCAGCCGAGTCGTACTCGAAACTGGGCCCGGCCGGCCGAGAGGAACACCCAGCCGCCGCACCTCAGAGCACGACGTCGAGCCGGGCCGGGCGCCGGATCATGACCAGGTCAGGAGGCGGCTCGCGGTGGTAGCCGGGAGCGAGCCGCAGTTCGGGGAAGCGGTCCAGCAACTGCTCCAGGACGACGCGGGCCTCCAGCCGGGCCAGCGGTGCGCCGAGGCAGGTGTGGATGCCGTAGCCGAAGGTCATGACGGTGGCCTGTCCGACGGGCCGGTCGAGGGAGTAGTCCGCGGCGTCGGCACCCCAGGCCCGTTCGTCCCAGTTGGCGGACTGGAGACTGACGGCGAGGCGGTCGCCGGGCTTGACGGGACAGCCGGAGATCTCCCGTTCCTCCGTGACCGTGCGCAACACGTACTGCAGGGGCGCGTCGTGACGCAGTGACTCCTCGATCGCCGCGGGGACGAGCGAGCGGTCGGCGAGGAGGCGTTCCCAGCGGGTGCGGTCGACGAGCAGTTCGTGGAGCAGGTTGGTGATCAGGCCGGCGGTGGTGTCCGTGGCGGCCAGGATCAGCTGGAAGGCGTGGATGACGGCCTCGACAGGAGTGAGCGGTGCCTCGCCGTCGGCGGGGTGCGCGAGCCCGTCCAGGACATCGGCCCCGGTGGGCGGGGCGGCGGCGCGAGTGGCGAACTGCTGTCCGAGGTAGCCGGTCAGGGCCAGGAACTCCGGCATGTCGGTGCGGAGTTCGGGGAGGACGTCGTCGATCGCGTCGGCCCACAGGTGCAGCCGCTCCCAGTCCTGCTCCGGCAGACCGAGGAAGGCGTACACCACCCGGGTCGGGATCTGCCGGGCCAGGTCGGTGTGGATCTCGGCCTTCTGGCCGGGCTGCCACGCATCCAGGACACCGGCCACGATCTCGCGGACGCGCGGTTCCTGCGCACGGAGCCGGGCCGGAGCGAACCAGCGCCTGAGACGCCCGCGTAGCGCTGTGTGATAGGGCGGGTCCGCCATGGTGATCGGGACTACGGGGAGGTCAGCCGTCCTGGTGCCGCCTTCCAGGGCGAAGTTGTCGACGGACGAGTACGTCCCGTGGTCGGTGAGCACGTCCTGTACTTCCTCGTGGCGGGCGAGGAAGTACACACCGGGGCGAGGCTGGGACACTGGGCAGCGATCACGGGCTTCGGCGAGCCGGTCGGCGGGATCGGCATGGTGGGCGGGATCGATTGGATCGTAGGGGGCAGGGTGCGGCTGAGCCATGGTGACGTCCTTACGTACGGGCTGGGGCAACGGTGGCAGGGGCAGGGACTCCGGCGCCGAGCCGCTTGAGTCTGATGACGGGGAGGCGGTGGTTGACGGCGACGGCGGTGGCCGTACCTCCGTCATGGCGCCACCTCAGCAGCGCACTGCGGTCGTTGACCGATCCGGCGAGGATGTCGGGGGTCCCGGTGAGCGGCAGTTCGCCGCTGATCTTGATGTCGAGTCCGCACTGCTCGGTCCAGAAGTACGGGTCCGGTCGGTACGGCCGCGCTGACGCACCCTGCAGCAGGGCACCCGCGGCTGCCCGGCCCTGCTCAACAGCGTTGGTCCAGTGCGGAGTTCGGCGCCCTTCCCGCGATACGACGTCCCCGGCGGCGACCACGCCGGGAGCGACGCGGCAACACGCGTCGGCGATCAGACCGCCGTCGGCGTCCAGGGGCAGGCCGGAGTCCCTCAGCCATTCGGTGTTCGGTACGTCGCCCACCGCGCAGACGATCACGTCGGCCTCCAGGACCGACTCGCCACAGCGCACGTGGTGTTCGCCCACCACTGTGATGCCGTTCGGCGCGACACGGACACGGATGCCGTGGTCCCGCGCGGCTTCGACGGCGAGGTCGGCCAACCACGGTCCGAGCACCCTGAGCAGCGGCTGGACGAGGTCGACCACCGAGACTTCCAGGCCGAGCGCACGGCAGGTCGTGGCGACCTCCATGCCGAGGAAACCGCCGCCCAGCACGATCGCGCTGCGGGCGGTGGCCAGCCGGGCGGCGAGGGCCTCGGCGTCGTCCAGGGTGCGCACCACCAGGTCGGCGCCGCCGGTCAGGCGGCGTGCCCTTGCTCCGGTGGCGACGACCAGCCCGTCGTACGGCACCTCGGTGTCGTCGGCCAGCGTCACCGTACGGCCGCGGACGTCCAGCCGTACGGCCCGCGCCCCGGTACGGAACTCGATGTCCTCGCTCGGCGTGGGGAGCAGGGCGGATTTCGCGGGTTCCCGGCCGGCGAGGACGCCCTTGGACAACGGGACGCGGGAGTAGGGCTGGTGAGATTCTTCGGACAGGACGGTCACCTGTCCGTCGAAGCCCCCGGCCCGTAGGCTCTCCGCCGCCGTCAGCGCGGCGATGGACCCGCCGACGACAACGATCCGCCTCACGGCCGGACCTTCAGCGCGGCGACGGGGCACACCCGCACGGCGGCGGCGACGGCCCTCTCGTCCTTCGGGGCCACTTCCTCGTGGGCCAGGTGCAGCTCGCCCTCGTCGTCGAGCCGGAACACCTCGGGTGCGGTCTGCTCACACAGCCCGTGCCCCTCGCAACGGTCGAAGTCCACCACGATCCTGTTCATCTCACTGCCCTTCTGCGCGTACCGTGACGGGCAGCGAAGCCATGCCCCGGATGACGTTGTTGAGCTTGCGGACCGGCTCGCCCGCGAGCGCGATCGACGACACGTGCCGCACCAGCGCGCCGAGCACCGCGTGCGCCTCCAGCCGGGCCGGCCTCTGGCCGACGCAGCCGTGCAGGCCGTGGCCGAGGGCCTCGATGCCAGCGCCGTGCGTCGACGAGAAGCGTTCGTGGTCGGACAGAGCCGCGCGCACGTGGTCGTAGCGGGGAAGCATCCAGGCGTCGTAGGCGGTCAGCCGTACCGCGGGGTCGGCTTCCCGGATCTCGCGGAGCGCGGGGTAGGGGTTGTGCAGTACGTCATCGGCTAATAGGCCGACGTCGGGGGTGGGCAGAGGCAAGGTCGCACGCATCGACAACTCTCCTTCGAGTTGCTCGGGCCACGACGGAGCTTCGGAGACGGGAGAGGGTCTGAGCCGTCGGCACGAGGGTGTGTGAAACGAAGAGAGCACTCTTGTGTGAGTTGGTATTCACACTTGTGGTGAGCATGAGCTCACAACCGCTCCCGTCGCGTCAAGCCCCGTGCGCGCACTTGTGCGCCACGGCGAGCCGGGCGGTCAGCGGCCTTCCGGGGTGCCGAGGAGGTAGGAGATGACCGCGGTCTGGAGGTGACTGCGCAGCTCGTTCCAGGGCAGCGGGCGATCGGACTCCAGGAACTCGCCCTGGGTGATGCGGTGCGCGATCGTGGCGTAGACCAGACGGAAGGCGAAGTCCAGCGCCGCCGCGGGATCCGGGTGTGCGAAGGGGATGTGGCGCAGGGCCTCGGCGAAGTTGCGGTTGCCCTCGACGCTGACGCGCGAGCCCTCGACCCGCACCGCTTCGTGCCGGGTTCCGAGCAGCAGGAAAACGCGCAACAGGGCCTCGTGCGCCCGGAAGGCGTCGGTGATCGCGCCGACCGCTTCGGCGATCGCCACGGCCGGATCGCGCAGGAGGCGCAACCGCTCCACGGACATGCGTTCCGTGATCTCGGCCTGGAGGTTCTCGGTGAAGGCGTGCTGGATGGCAAGCAGGAGTCCTTCTTTGTCGCCGAACCGGCGGTAGATGCTGCCGACCGCCATGCCGGCCCGCTCGGCGACCGCGGCCACGGTCAGCGCGTCCACTCCACCCTCTTCGAGCAGCGCGTACCCGGCCTGCATGAGGTCCTGCTGCGAACGGCGACTGCCTTCACGGAGGGCGGCGGGTCTGCGGGTGGGGGACTCGGTCATTTGCGCAGTTTATCGACCGGGCTCTTGACGTCCATGTTGCCGTTGTGTGAATCTCACTTCACTCCAACTGTGAATCTGGATTCACACGAAACCGCGGCACGCACCGAACGGTCGAGCCGTACCCCTCACCCATCCACCACCACCCCTCGCAACGGCGCGGGGCTCTCTCTGGAGGTGTCCGATGGCTCCGCGCTATGACATCGCCGTTGTCGGCTACGGTCCGACCGGACTCGCCGCGGCGTCCCTGCTCGGCCGGCTCGGCCACCGCGTGGTGGTCTGTGAGCGCTGGCCGGCTCTGTACGGGCTGCCCCGGCTCACCCACATCGACGACGAGACCGCGCGTACCGTCCAGGCGGCGGGTGACGTCGACGAGGCGCTGCGGGACTCGTCCCCGTGCGAGTACCTGTGGGTCAACGGCAAGGGCGAGACGCTCGTGCGCATCCCGGCGAACCCCGACGGGCCGATGGGCTATCCGGATCACATCTCCATGTACCAGCCGGACGTGGAGCAGGCGATGGACAAGCGGCTGCGCGGTTACGGCTCGGTCGACGTCCGCCAGGGCTGGGCGGTCACCGGCCTCGACCAGGACGACGACGGCGTCACCCTCCGCCTGGGCGGCTGGAACGCCGAGACCGGCTGTGCGGACGGCCCGCGCGACGAGGTCCGGGCCCGCTATGTGATCGCCGCCGACGGAAGCCGCAGCGGGGTACGGGACCTGCTCGCAGTGGAGCGCGAGGACCTCGGGTTCAACGAGCAGTGGGTCAACATCGACACCGAGTGGCTGCGCCCCCAGCCACCCGAGTTCGCCTACGGCACCCAGTACTGCGACCCCGCCCGCGGGCACATGACCATCAACATCGGCAGCACCCGCCAGCGCTTCGAGTTCGCCCTGCTGCCCGACGAGACCCGCGAGGAGATGACCACCCCGGAGACCGCCTGGCGGCTCCTGCGCGAGTACCACGGCCTGGGCCCGGACGACGTGCGGATCACCCGCCAACTGGTCTACGGCTTCGAGGCGCGCATCGCCACCCGCTGGCGCACCGGCAGCGTCTTCCTCGCCGGCGACGCCGCCCACACCATGCCTCCATACCTCGGCCAGGGCGCGTGCAGCGGGCTGCGCGACGCCACCAACCTCGCCTGGAAACTCCACCTCGTCCTCGGCGGTCTGGCGCCCGAGGCTCTCCTCGACACCTACGAGAGCGAGCGCCGCCCGCACGTCACCGCCCTCACCCACGCGGCGATCGGCCTCGGCAAGGTCGCCAACACCCACGACGCGGAGGCGGCGGCGGCCCGGGACGCGGCGTTCTTCGCGGGCAAGGTGCCTCCGCCGCCTCCGTTCCCGCCCCTTGCCCATGGAGTGCTGCGCCAGGGCGCGGACGCACCGGTCGGCATCCTCACTCCGCAGGGCCGCATCCGTCTGGCCGACGGGCGCACCGGACGGTTCGACGACCTGACCGGATACGGCTTCATCCTGGTCGCCGCCGAGGACCCCGCCACTGCCCTCGGCCCGGAACGGCTCGCGCGGCTGGAGCGCCTGGGTTGTGCCGTGGTAGCCCTCGACACGGTGGACGACCTCGACGGACGGCACCGGGAGTACCTCCAACTGCTCGGTGCCGTCGCCTACTTGGCCCGCCCCGACTTCGTGCTGTTCGGTACGGCGACCGACCCTGCGGACCTCGCCGCGCTGGTCGACGATCTCGACGCCGCGCTCTCCGGAACGGTCGGGGCCGCCGTATGACGACCGGAGATCCTGGGGCGGGGAACGCTCTGCCTCCGCTGATCGCGGCTCAGCACAGGGCCATGCCCTTCACTCGGCTCATCGACTGTGGCATGGACCAGGCGGACGCCCGCCAGTTGCTCGCCGGCGCCGGCGTCAGCCTCCCGTGGCAGGACGCGGCGGCGATACTCGCCGACACCCAACTGGAGCGTGCCCGCCTCGCGGAGATGAACGGCCACGACGTCACCGCTCGATACGCGCGCCGATACGCAGCCGCGGCCCTGATGTTCGCGCAGATGGCCTACCAGACCGACACGGCGGAGAAGCGGGAGCTCTACGCCCGGCACACGGCCGTCACTGCCACCCTCGTACCCGACGTGGAGCGCGTGGAGATCCCGCACCGCGACGGCGTCCTGGGCGGGTGGCTGTGCCTGCCGGCCGGCCCGCCCCGCGCCACTGTGATCGTGTGGGGCGGGCTCAGCGGCTGGGGAGCGGCGTATCTGCCGGTCGCCGACGCCTACACCGCACGCGGCCTGGCCTGTCTGCTCGCGGAAGGGCCCGGCCAGGGCGAGTCCCGGCTGCGACACGGGCTGTACGTCGACGAACGCGTCACCGACGGTTTCGCCCGCTTCGTCGACCTGGTCGAGGCCGATCCCCGCCTCGGCGGCGCCATCGGCGTCCAGGGCGTCAGCTTCGGCGGCCTGTTCGCCGCCCATCTGGCCGCAGCCGATCCACGCGTCGGCGCGGTGGTCGTCAACGGCGCTCCGGCGGTCCCGACCGTCCCGGAATTCCGCACCGCCCGCGAGCAGTTGGCCGCCGTGGTCGGCACGGACGACCTGGACCGGGTGGCCGAGATCATGGACGGTCTGCGCTTCGACCCGGACAAGCACCGCATCCGCTGCCCGCTGCTCCTGCTGCACGGCGGTCGCGACCCCCTCGCCACCTACGAGGACCAGGAGCCCTTCCTGCACGCCGCGGACCCCGCCGCCGCGACCGTCCGCATCTGGCCCGACGGCGAGCACACCCTCTACAACCACGCGGCCGAACGCAACGCGCTCACCGGCGACTGGTTCACGGATCACCTCACCGGCCGCAGGAGCCTGAGAGGTTAGGACCCCCGGGCAGCGGAATGAGACGCGGCTCGTAGGCCGCGGCCGGAGCCGGACGGCGTGGTCAGAGTTCGTCCTTGGGGGTGGGGTTGGCTCCGTTGTTGAGGGCGATCGCCAACAGGGCCGCGGCCTGGCGTGCGTTGTCGATGGTGGCCCCGGCGACGCTTGTGCTCGCGGTCTCGTCCGTGCCGTTGGTGTGGCCGACGAAGACATGGCTGACGCCGGCCCAGTCACGGATCAGGGAGATCTGCTGGTAGCTGTAGGTGGTCGCGTTCCCGCTGTCGAGGCTGGCTGCGACGCGGTCGGCGAGGGTGCGGAAGCGAGCCCCCTCCGAGATGCCGAAGATGAGGGCGAGCAGAGAGCGGGCCTGGTTGGCGCGGGTCGAGTTGGGGTTGGCCAGGGCGCCGAGGGCCCCCGCCAAGGAGCCTGGGCCTATGTTGACGCTGGTCAGTGCCTGGTTCCCGACCCGAGAGAGGGCGTCGTAGCCCTCCCTGCCGACGAAGAAGTTGTCATCGGTGCTGGACTCGTTGGGGAGGCCGCTCGCGAGGTTGAGGACGCGGTTGTGGGGCGATCGGACCGTGTAGACCCGCACCACATAGAGGTCACTGAGGCGTACAACGGCGTGCACGGTGGGGGCGGCGTGCCCAGGGGCGCTGATCACGATGTCGGCGAAGCGGTTCGTCCTGGTGTTGTCCAGGATGGTGACGGTCACCCGGTTGCCCCGCGTGTTGACGACCACGTCGCTGAGACGCGCGTTGGCCGTGCTGCGAGCCAGTTCGTCCAGCTCGCTGAGCATCTGGCGGTAGGCCGCGGAACCCCCGTCGACGTCCCAGTGGATCTGCGGGAAGTTGACCTGCGCCACTTCCTGGGCGTTGATCCGCACGCCCCTGGATGCGGGAGCCGCGCCGGCGGTGGCAAGGGAGGGGAGGCCGGACAGCGCGACCGCCCCGGCGAGAGCGCACGGAAGGATCGCTGAGAGGCCGAGGCGGCGCACGACTCCTGAACGCATGGGTTGCTCCGATCATCGGGGACTGAAGAAAGGGGAAGAGTTGTGTCTGGCCGAGCCGGCCGCTGCTGGGATCCTGGCCCGACTCCACCGAGAATCCCTGGGACACAGTTGATCGGCACCCCCGAGCACCAGGGCAATCAATCAAACCCGTCCGCGTCGGCCGAATCGCGGCGGTCGGTTTGCGTTCCTGGTGGTTGAGGCCTCTCGGGACTCAGACGTCCGCCTGGGGGAGTGCCGGGCTGATGAAGAGCACGGCGGTCTGTTCGGCGTGCGGGGCGAGCAGACCCTGCAGTTCGTCGGCCGCGACCTTGAGGAGGTCGCCGTCGCGGTCGGCGTGGAGGGTTTCGAGGACGAAGGCGACGTGGCTGGAGTCCTCGGTGACGCGGGTGCGGTGGGCGTCGCGGTGGTTCCAGTGGCGGGTCAGGACCCCGGTGGTGTCGGTGTAGATGATCTCGCCGGGCTTGGGGTTCTCGACGGTGTCGGGTTCGCCGAGCGGGGTGAAGGTCTCGGTGCCGTCCGCGTGGCGGATGTCGACGTCGCCGGTGACGTGGTCGAGGTCGAAGGCACCGGCGGGCAGGCCGTGCCGGACGGAGACGGCGTTGTAGGAGTCGACGGCCGGGTTGATACGCGGCAGGCTCCCCTTCTTCGCGAGGCGGCGGCCGAGCGCGTCGACGCTGGGGCGGATGCGGCGGGGGTTGGTGCCGAAGGAGCGGTAGGCGGTGTGCCAGGCCTCGATGCGGGGGTCGGTCTCGTCGGCGGGCTGCCAGGTGCCGTCGGCGAGCTGTTGCTCCAGTTCCTCCACGGCGGCGGCGGTGTGCGGCCAGGACTCGCGGGCGCGCAGGCCGGTGGCGGTGACCAGGGCGATCAGGGTGTCGGGGAAGGCTTCGGCGACGGCGGGGGCGATGCGGAAGGCGGGCATGGGCGGGGTTTCCGTTTCCTGCGTCCGGGTGGGGGTGGGGGTCAGGGCTTCCAGGCGCCTATGCGGTCCAGGCGGCGGCGCTGCTGGACCGCTGCGGGGACGTCGAGGCCCTGGCCGCGTGCGGAGAGGTGGTCGGCGACGGCGGTGCGGTGCTCGACGGGCTCGTCGTCGTCGTACTTGAACTTGGCCTGCACGTCGGTGACCTCCAGGCGCAGGCCGCGGATGCCGGACAGCATCCGGCCGTAGGGGGGCTGGTCCACAGCGACGGGGGCGTGGTCGCCGTCCGGCTGGAAGTGGGCGAGCTGGCGGCGCAGCAGTTCGGCCTTGTCTTCGGGGTCGTCGATGATGTGGGCGCGGCAGGTGAACTGCACCGCGGTGTAGTAGCTGGTGGGGACGCCGTCGGTGGGCGGGGTGCCGGGCTCGGCGCGCCAGGGGCCGGGGACGAAGGCGTAGTCGCCGAAGACGGTGAACAGGACGTTCGGGTCGTGTTCGATCGCTTTCCAGGCCGGGTTGGGACGGGCGAGGTGGATCAGCAGGTTAGGTCCATCGGGGGCGAAATGAGTGGGGACGACGGCGGGCGGGTGGCCGGGCAGGCCGTTGACGCTCAGCAGGCCGAAGTCATGGCCTTCGGCGATCCAGGTCTGCCATTCGGCTTCGTCCAGGCACGCGTCCCAGGGGTGGACGAGCATGCTGTGCTCCTTCGGTGGCTGGTGGGGGTTGCTGCGGGCTCTGCTCAGGTCAGGGCGAGGAGGCTGACGGCGACGGCCGCGGTGCCGAGGCCGGCGAGCTGGGCGCGGTGGATGCGTTCGCCGAGCACGCTGCGGGCGAGGAGGACCGTGCCGGCCGGGTAGAGGGCGGTGATGACGGCGACGACGGTGAGGTCCCCGCTGCGGGCGGCGAGCAGGAACAGTAGGTTCGCGACGGAGTCCAGCACGCCGGCGGTCGCCGAGAGCGCGTACGCGGGGCGCTCGGGGCCCAGCCTGCGGCGCATCAGCCCGGCCGCGGCCAGGGTGACGGCCGAGGAGACGGCCCGGCCCACGATCAGCGGGGCCACCCCGCTGTCGGACGGCGCCTGGTGCAGGAAGACCAGTTGCAAGGCGATGGCGGCGCCCGCGCCGAAGGCCAGCAGCAGTGCCGTACGGGAGGGGCGCGTCGAGCCCGCGCCGTGTCCGGCGCTGACCAGCAGCACCGCGACCAGCGCGAGTGGCAGACCCACCAGGCCGGCGGCCGCCAGGTGCTCGCCCTGCAGCAGGCCGACGCCGACGGGCAGCGCGGCGGAGACCAGGGCGGTCACCGGCGAGAGCACGTTCATCGGGCCGATCGCGAGGGTGCGGTAGAGCAGGGCGAACGCGGCGGCCGAGGCGATGCCCGAGGCGGCACCCCACCCCAGGGCTCCGGGGCTGAAGGAGGCGCCGAGCAGCGGCCACAGCAGCAACTCGACCGCGAGACTGGCGGGGGCGGCGACCATCACGGTACGCAGCACATGAGCTTTCCGGGCGCCGAGACCGCCGAGGAAGTCGGCGCATCCGTACGCGAGTGAGCTGCCCAAGGCCAGCAGCAGAGCGATCACAGCACTATCCCTTACCATTCAGTGGAACGACCACACCGTACAGTGAATCGACCGAGAGGTGCAACCGATCGACTGTGCGGTGCAATGGAATGTCCGGCGGTAAGGAAGGTGACCAGGTGGCGGAGACAGCCACAGCTCTGCGTGCGGTCGCGCACAACGTCCGGGCGGCACGCGTGCGCGCGGGTCTGTCCCTGGACGAACTCAGCCGCCGCGCCCAGGTCAGCAAGGGCGCCCTCGTGGGACTGGAGAAAGCCCAGGGCAACCCCAACCTGGCCACCCTGGTCCGGCTGGCCGACACCCTCGGGATCTCGGTGTCCGCCCTGATGCAGGGATCGCCCGAAGGCCGTGTCCGGGTCGTGGCCGCCGACGCCGTGGCGCCCCTGTGGACGGGCGAGCGGGGCGGCGAGGCCCGGCTCATGCTGACGACCTCGGGGCCGGCTCCGGTCGAGGTCTGGCGCTGGCGACTGGAACCGGGCGAGGAATACCCCAGCCACCCCCACCAGGCCGGGGTGGTGGAGACCGTCAGTGTCACCTCGGGCCGGATGACCCTGGTCGTCGACGGCACGGAGCACGCCCTCGAAGCGGGCCAGACCGCGACGTTCGACGGCGATACCGAACACACCTATTGCGGCGCGGGTACCGAGACCTGCCATCTGGTCATGACGGTGCACCTGCCGCCCGGTCCGGCGTCGACGAGCTGAGTGCGGCGTCGCACTCGTCACAGGGACGCCGTCACTGCCGACAGCAGGCGCCACAGCCGGGTGTGGGGCGTGGGGTCGGGGATGGCCCGGTTGGAGAGGAAGGCGAACGCGATACCGGATTCCGGGTGGGCGAAGGCCAGGTGTCCGCCGAGCCCGTCGTGGCCGAACGAGCCGTTGCCGAGCATGGGCTGTCGTGGGGACGAGAGCCCGAAGACGGTGCCGAAGCGGGTCGGCTGGTCCACCAGGACCTCGTCGGGCCCGTGGACCTGCGGCCGGCGGACCCTGTCGACCGAGAGAGGGGAGACGACGCGCAGCGGACCGTCCACCACGGTGGAGTACAGCCGGGCCAGTGACCTGGCGTCGAAGACGCCGTTGGCGGCGGGGATCTCCGGCCGCCACAGCGCGGGGTCGTTGAAGAGATCGGCCGAGACGACGGGGTTGTTGAAGGTGGCGTGGGCCAGCGTGTCCGGGGTTTCGGCTGCCGTGGCCGCGAAAGCGCCGATCCCCGGTGTGGGAGAGGCGTCCTGGTACCGGACGACGCGGTGGTTGTGCTCGGGGGGCAGACCAATCCATGCCTGGAGGTCTCCGTTCTGGGCGAACCGCTCACGGAGCAGGACGCCCACGCTCATGCTGCTCGCGCGTCGTACGACCTCGCCGACCAAGTAGCCGAGGGTCAGGGCGTGGTAGCCGTGCCGGGTACCAGGACGCCAGGCCGGCGCCTGGCGGGCCAGACGCCGCACGCAGCCGTCCCAGTCGGCGAGGTCGGCCTTGGTCACCGGCTCCTCGAAGGCGGGCAACCCGGCTTGGTGTGACGCGAGTTCGCGTACCAGGACTCCGTCCTTGCCGGCTGCGCCGAAGTCCGGCCAGTAGGCCGATACCGGCGCGTCGAGATCCACCTCGCCCGTGTCGACCAGGCTCGCGAGCACCAGGCCCATGACGCCCTTGGTCGTGGAGTACCCGACGTGCAGGGCGTCCTCCGGGTACGGCGTCCCGCTGATGTCCCGGGCGCCGCCCCACAGGTCCACGACCAGTCGGCCGTGGTGGTAGGCGGCGACCGAGGCGCCGAGGTCGTCGCCGTTGCGCAGGTTGCTCTCGAAAGCCTCCCGGACACCCGCGAATCGCGGTGCGGTGTATCCGGAAGCCTTCGCCGCAGGCGCGTGGTGCGTGGTGCTCATGCCTGCTTGCGCTCCAGTTCCTGCATCACCGTGCCACCCGCCATCAGGTCGATGACCTCGGCCGCCTCCATCTCGCCGCGCGCGAAGGAGGCGACGAGCCGGCCGTGCGCGAGGACGGCGAAGTGGTTGCCGACCCGCAGGGCGTGGTGGGCCTGATGGGTGATCAGGACGACGCCGACGCCGCGGTCCCGTGCGGATTCCACGGCCTGCAGGACGATCTCGGCCTCGCGGACGCCGAGCGCCGAGGTCGGTTCGTCCAGGATCAGCACCCGGGCGCCGAAGTGCAGGGCGCGGGCGATGACGAGGGCCTGGCGCTCGCCGCCGGACATGGTGCCCACCAGCTGGTCGGCGTCGCGGATGCGGCGGATGCCCAGTTGCTGGATTTCCTGCAGGGCGATCCGGCCGGCCGTCGCGGCGTCGAAGCGGCGGAACAGCCCCCGGCCCTTGGTGGGTTCGGCGCCGAGGAAGAAGTTGCGGGCCACGCTCATCAGCGGGACGGTGCCCGCATTCTGGTGGACGGTGGCGATGCCGCGGTCCAGGGCCTCGCGCGGGCCGCCGAGTGTCACGGGCTCGCCGTCGATGGACAGGGTGCCCTCGGTCGGCGCGTACACCCCGGAGAGGATTTTGATGAGGGTGGACTTGCCGGCGCCGTTGTGGCCGAGGAGGCAGAGCACCTGGCCGGGGCGGACGGTGAGAGAGACGTCGGCGACGGCGGTGACGCCGGTGAAGTGCTTGGTGACGCCCTGGAGTTCGATGAGGGGGCGGTCGGTCGTGGTGGTCGTCATGAGGGTCACCTGCTACTCAGTGCGAGCTTGCGGAAGTAGTTGTTCGCCATCACCGCGACCAGCAGCAGGGCGCCGAGGAACAGCTGGGCGTAGTCGGTGTTCCAGCCGGTGTAGAAGATGCCGAGGCTGACGATGCCGTAGGTCGCCGTGCCCAGCAGCACGCCGAGAGTGGAGCCGTAGCCGCCCTGCAGGAGCACGCCGCCGATCACGGCGGCGATCACGCCGTCGAAGATGAAGCTGGAGCCACGGGTGACGTCACCTCCGCTGTAGGCGATCGTCTGCAGGACGCCGACTAGCGCGGCACCGGCGGAGGTGGCCATGAACAGCCCGACCTTGACCCGGGCGGTCGGCACACCCGCGTCCCGGGCCACATCGGGGGCACCGCCGGTGGCGTAGATCCAGCTGCCGGTGCGGGTGCGGGTCAGCACCCACCAGGCGACGACGGTGATCGCCAGCCACCACGCGATGGAGACCTGGAACTGCCCCGCCTTGGAGCCGAACACCGCCTGCACGCTCGGCTCCGGTGTCAGCGTCACGGCCGTACTCCCGGACAGGGCGCGGCTGAGGCCCAGCGCGCCACCGCCCACGACCAGCGAACTGCCCAGAGTGACGATGAAGGACGGCAGGTTGGTGCGGGTGGCGACCAGGCCGTTGACCAGCCCGACCACCAGGCCGAAACCGATGGCCAGGGGGATCGATGCCCATTGGGGCATCGTGTACGTACCGCTGGCGATGGCCACGATCGCCGACGTCGCGCCGACGACCGAGCCGATCGACAGGTCGAACTCCCCGGCGATGAGGAGCAGCGCGACCGGCGTGGCCACCACGCCCAGTTCGGCTGCCGTGTCCAGCCAGCTGGCGGTGCCGTCCACGCTGATGAAGCCCGATCCGGACGCTGTCACCAGGAAGAAGACGTACACGACGACGGCGCCGATCAGCGCGCCGAACTCCGGGCGCCGCGCCGTGCGTGCGATCAGGGAAGGGCCGCGGGGTTCACTCTGCTCGTCCGGCACGGCGGGTGCCGGAGCCGCTTGGTCGATGGTCATGAGTGCTCTCTCCTGAAACTGGAAGTCTGCTGTGGCGGCGTCTCAGGCGGCACCGCGGATGCCCTTGTACGTCTCGTTGACCTTCAGTACGGCGGCCGCGCTGTCCTTGTCGATGACCAGCGGACCGGTGAGCACCGTGCCGGAAGGGGAGATCCGGTACTGCACGTACTGCTTGGCGATCAGGACGCCGTAGTACGTCTGGAGGTAGGGCTGCTGATCCATGGCGTACTGGATCTTGCCCGCCTCGATGTCCTGAAGGACCTTGGTGGACGGGTCGCCGCTGCCGATGACCAGCTTGCGTCCGACGTCGTTCGCCGCGGTCAGCGCGCTCTCGGCGACGATGGAGCCCGTGGCCATCACGCCGTCGATGCTCTTGTCCGCCTTGAGCGCGCCCTCGATGGCCTGGGTGACCTTGGTCGGATTGGTCGCGTCCTGGTACGGGATGCGCAGCTCACTCCCCGTGCCGCCGCTCTTCTTGAGCGTGTCGGTGTAGCCCTGGCACAGCTGCTCCAGCGCGGGGTTGCCCGGAACCGTGTTGACGCACAGCCCCTTCTTCACGCCGAGCTTGGCCGACTGCTCGCCCGACCGGGTGCCGGCGACCACCGGTTCGATGCCGACGAAGGCGAGGGCGCCGTCCTGCTTCCAGTCCGTCTCGCCGGAGTTGACGACGACCACCGGGATACCGGCCTTGACCGCGGCCTTGATCTCGGGGTTCTGGGCGGCGGGGAAGAAGTTGCCCACGACGATCGCGTCGGGCTTCTTGGCTATGGCCGCCTGCATGAGTCTGGCGAGCGTGGGGCCGGAGGCGTCGGTCGAGGTCGGGCTGAGGTACTCGGTGGAGACGTTCAGCTCCTTGCCGGCGTTGTCGGCACCGGTCTTCATCGCACCGAAGAACGGGTCGCTCAGCGGGCCGGACACGACGATCACGGACAGCTTGCGGCCGGAGGAACTGCCGGAGTTGTTCGAGGCGGTGGAGTCGGAACGCTTGGTACACGCGGCGGTGACGGCGGTGGTGGCGACGACGGTCGCGATCAGGGCGAGGCGGGATCTGCGGAATCGGGGCACGGGGGGCTCCTTGAGCGTGGTAAGTGATCAGTGGTTGCGGTGAGGGGCATCCGGTGACGGGGGTTCTCGTGAGGTGGGGGGCGGGGTTCCGCCATGTCCGGGGAGGGTGGCGGAACCCCGGGCAGCGCCCGCCGTGTCAGGGCGGCGGGCACTGGTCTGGATCACCCGGTGGGGGGCGGGTGCGGGCGGGCCGCGTTGGTTCCACACGGCTTGTACGAGCTTGTTGTCCCGGCCGCGAACTCATGTCGGCCCGCGGGATGTTGACTCCAACGCGTCGCACGCAGCGCCAACGGCTCGGCTCAGCCGCCGACCGCGGCGGTCTGCGGAGCCCATCGGCCGAGGCGGGCGGCGGCGTCCTGGGCCATCCTGCGGACCACTTCCCCGGCTGGCAGGATCTCGTGGACCAGGCCCACGCCCTCGCCGACGATCATGTTCGCGATGTCGAAGTCCTGCTGGGAGACGGCGTCCTTGAACTCCGCGGCGGCTTCGGCCAGTTGTGCGGCGAGTTCAGTCTCCCGCCCGTGCCACCGGTCGATGAACCGGTTGCGCAGCACGCGGCCGTTGTACTCGGCGGGCCAGTCGTAGCTGCGCACGATGTCGTAGACGCTGGTGCGGACGGTCTCGTCGCCGTCGGCGGTCACCGCTCGGGCGTGGGCGCGAGCCGGGACGACGGCTTCCTCCGTCGCCCAGAAGCGGGTGCCGACGAGGACGCCGTCCGCGCCGAGGGCGAGCGCGCCGGCGAGCCCCCGACCGTCCGCCGCTCCTCCCGCGCCCAGCAGGAGCGTTGCCGGGGCGCGGTCGGCGATCAGGTCCGCGACATCGGGGACGAGGGTGAACGTCGACCGCGTTCCGACGCCGTGCCCGCCGGCCTCGCCGCCCTGGGCGACGATGACGTCCGCTCCGGCGTCGAGGGCCCGGCGGGCCTGGTCGAGCGTGTGGATCTGACACAGCAGCGGTATGCCGGCGGCGCGGATCCGGTCGGCGAACGGGGCGGGGTCTCCGAAGGAGAGCATGACCGCGGCGGGCTGGTGCTCCAGGGCGATGTCGAGCAGTTCGGGGTGGAGTGCCAGGCTCCAGGTGATGAAGCCGCATCCCACCCGGGTGCCGGCCGCGGCGGCGAACTCCCGCTTCAGCCAGTCTCCGTCGCCGTAGCCGCCGCCGATCAGGCCCAGTCCGCCTGCGGTGGTGACCGCGGTGGCGAGCCGGGCGCCGGAGACGAGGTCCATGGGGGCGAGCACGACGGGGTGCTCGATTCCGAAGGCGTGGGTAAGGCGCGTTGTCAGCAAGGCGAAGTCCTCTTCGTCCAGGCAGCCGCCCGTTGGTGCGTGGGCGGTGCGGCGTTAAGGGGACAGTAGGTTCGCCGAGATTTCAGATCCAACGATTGCTTGCGATGGGAGCCATCGCCGCTGGAGAACTTTCCGATGGCCGTTGAACGTCAGCCTGGTGAATTCGAGGCCCGCACGTGATCGATGACGGCGTCCGTCATCGCGCGCAACTGATCAGATCGGCCGAAGGAGTTGCTCAGCCGGTGGCCGCCGAGGCTCCTCCGACCATCCGCAGCACCGGCGGTGCCTGCTCCATGGCTCGCGCATGCGTGAGGAACCGCGTCAGGGCCGGCGACGGCGGTGCGTCGACACGCTGGACGAACACGGTCTGGGCGCGTGCCTCGACCTCCGGCAGCTCGTGCACCCGAACCTGCTCGCGGGAGACGTACCGCTCGACCACGGCGGCGGGCAGCAGAGTCAGACCCATGTCCGCCCCGACGCAGCCGAGGATGCCCTCCAGGGTTCCGAATTCCATGCAGCGGACGCTGACGGCGCCCCGCGCCTGCAGGATGCTCTCCAGGCGCCTGCGGTAGGAGCAGCCTGTACGGAAGACGAGGATTTTGGGGTCGCGCATGACCGCGTCCAGGTCCGTGACGCGGCGCGCCGTGACGAGGACGAGGCGTTCCTCGAACACCGGGGTCTCCACCAGCTCGGGCTGCCGCACCGGACCGTTGACCAGTGCGCCGTCGAGCCGGTACTCCAGCACGTCCCGGACCAGCTGTTTGGTCGGCCCCGTGATCAGCGAGAAGTCGACGCGGGGACAGTCCTCCGCGAAGGCCGCCAGCACGGTGGGAAGTCTTAGGCCCGCCGTGGTCTCCATGGATCCGATCCGCAGCGGACCGCAGGGATCGGCCTCGTCGCCGATCACCTGCTGCGCCTCGTCGACGAGCCTGCTGATGCGCTCGGCATACGGCAGCAGCTGCTCGCCCGCGTTCGTCAGCGCCACGCCCCGCGCGTGCCGACGGAACAGCGGAGCGCCCAGCTGTTTCTCGAGCGCGTGGATGCGTGCGCTGACGTTCGACTGCACGGTGTGCAGTTCCTGAGCGGCCTTGGTGATGCCGCGCGTGCGCGCGACGGCCAGAAAGATCCGCAGGTCTGAGAGTTCCACGTCGACCTCCACATGGGCCCGTGGGCAGGAGCGTACCTGCGGCCGGTTACGAGATGGACGGCGTCAGCGGCCGGGCACGGCCAGGTCGCCCTCGGTGTACTGGGCGCGACCGAAGCCGAACGACCAGTCCTGAGGTCCGTTTTCGACGATGCCGATGAACACGTCCGCACCGCTGATGCCGAGGGGTTCCAGCCGTTCGGCGATGCTGTGGAAGAGGCGTTGCTTGACTTCGGTGGTGCGCCCGGACTGGGTGAAGATCTGGAGCATGACCACGCGGTCGGTCCGTTCGAAGCCGAGGCCGGCGTCGAGGGCGATGACGTGATCCGCGTCGTGTTCGGTGATGACCTGGAACCTGTCCCGCTCGGGGATGTCCAGCACGTCCACGAGCGCCCGGTGCGTCGCGTCGGCGATCGCCCTCACCTCCTCGGGACGACGTCCGCGAATGAGATCGATGCGTACGAATGGCATGCGTCGTTCCTTGCTCGTCTGTTGCCGGTGTGTGGGGGTGTTGGAGGTCAGCGGGGCAGCCGCACCCATGTCCCGTGGGCCGCGACCCGCAGTACGGAGGACAGGCCGGCCTCGTGGAAGGCCAGCTCGATCTCCGGCAGTCCCTCGGTGAAGTGGGCCCAGGCGTCGTAGTGGGCCGGGACGACGGTGTCCGCGCCCAGGACGGCTGCTGCGGCAGCGGCGGCGTGGCTGTCCAGTGAGAGGGGGCGGCCCTCGAACTTCGCCGGGACGCGAGCCGCTCCCACGTGCAGGACGGCAGCGTCGATGTCGGGGACTCGGCGGGAGATCTCCGCGACCGTGCGGATCGAGGCGTTGTCGCCACTCACATACACGGTGGGAAGTCCCTGGCCGGACAGCACGAACCCGATGACCTCGCAGTTGACGTTCCCGTCGGCGTCGCGCTCGCCGTCCTCGGGACCGTGCACCGCGGGGACCGCCAGTACGCTCAGGTCTCCGCCGCCGTCCGCACGGGGTACGGAGTGACTGGTCCACGGTGCGAGGCCGACGGCCGGCGAACCCAGTCGCCCGGCGGCCAGGGGACCGGTGAGGACCAGCGGGGCGGCCTTCGCGAACGCGCGGCCGCGCTCGTCGAGGTTGTCCGGATGCGTGTCGTGGCTGACCAGAACGAGGTCGACCGGTCCCACGCCGTCCTCGTCGACGGCAGTGTCCGCCGTCTTGGTGAGGTACCCGTGCGGGCCGGCGTCGTCGAAGGTCGGATCGCTGACGATGCGCAGTCCGCCGAGATCGATCACGGCCGTGGGGCCGCCCAGGACGGTGATCGCGGATTCCTGTCGGGGCAGAGTCGCGCTGCGGGTTTCGCTCATGCCCTCGACGCTAGGGACTTTCCACTTCTGCGGGAAATGCCTGTGGCGGCCCATCCATGTGTGTCAGGCATAGATACGGCTCGGGGCCCGGTCACTGCCGGGTGGCTGCCGGTACCGCTGCCTCCAGGAACCGGCGGATCAGCGTTCGCTGGGCATCGGGAAAGTAGACGAGACTGACCGGGCTCGCGGGCGCATCGGCGAGGGGAACGAAGCGCAGAGCGGGGTGCGGGGAACGGCGCTGCGCGACCTCGGGGACGACGCCGATGCCGCGGTTGGCGGCCACCGTCTCCAGCCATTCGTCGTAGTTGGCCGTTTCGATGATCCGTTCCGGGCGCTGGTCCACCGGCCACGACCAGGGGCCGGTCGTACCGCTGACCGTGTTGACGACCAGGGTCCAGTGCTGGACGTCGGTCCAGTCCAGATGGTCGAAACGCGTCAGGTCGGAGTGCTCGGAGCATACGGCGATGCGCGGCTCGTCGAACAGGTGCACAGCGCGCGCCCCTCGTGGCGTGTCGAACTCGCCCCGTATCACCGCGATGTCGAGGGTGCGCTGGCGCAGCGCCTGAAGGGGGTCGTCGGTCCGGGTCAGGGCGACGGTCGCTCCCGTGGTCTCTTCGAAGAGGCTGACGGTCTGCTGTGTCCAGGGGTCGGGCAGCAGCCAGCTGAATCCGAGCCGCAGGGTGATGCGGTGGCTGACGACGGCGAGAGCCTCGTCGAGGGTTGCGAGGACCCGCTCGGCGTGCAGGAGGAACTCGGCGCCGGTGTCGGTCAGTTCGACGTGCCGCGAGGACCGGTCGAGCAGGCGGACACTCAGATTGCCCTCCAGCTGCGCGACCGTACGACTCAGCGCCGGCTGCGTGATCAGCAGTTCCTCGGCGGCACGGGAGAACGAGCGATGGCGGGCAACGGACGCGAAGGCCCGCAGGTGGCGTAGTTCGACTTCCATGCTCTTGGCGCCCTTCCCGGCATCCATGCCTGCCGTGCATAGAGGCACCTTAACCGGCATTTCACAGCGATACGCGGGCTGCCTAGCGTCGGAGACGACCATCGAACGCCACCAGGAAGGCGCACAGGATCGTGCAGTCATCAGCCCCGCCCCGTCCGCGAGCGCGGTCGCCCTGGACGATCGTCGCCCAGGCGGCGGCAGCGCTCGCCGCGGGACAGGGGATCGGCAGGTTCGTCTACACCCCGATCCTTCCCCTCATGCACACCCAGGCCGGCCTCTCCTCAGCACTCGGGGCCGACCTGGCCACGGCGAACTTCATCGGCTACCTCGCAGGCGCCCTGGCCGGTATCGCCGTACCCGCCGTCGTGCGGTCGGCCGCAGCATTGCGTGGTTCCTACGTCGTGCTGGTGGCGACGCTGGCGCTCATGCCGGTCAGCAACGACGGCACCGTCTGGTTCCTGCTGCGTCTCGTAGCCGGTGCCGCCAGCGCGTTGATCTTCGTCATCGCCGTCAGTGCGATGCTCACCGGCCTCCGCGAGCACGCCCACCACCTGGTCGGCTGGGCCTTCGGCGGAGTCGGTGCCGGAATCGCCCTGTCCGGCCTGCTCGTCGTAGTCGTGCAGGCCGCGTCCACCTGGCAGGCGGCCTGGTGGACCTGCGCCGCCCTCGCCGCCCTGCTCGCCGCAGTCGCCTGGCCCCTGGCCCCACCCCCGGAATCCGCGAGTTCCGATGCGACCGCGCAGACTGAACGGCCCCGCACCCACCGCTGGTTCCTCGCCCTGCTCACCAGCTACACCTTCGAGGGCATCGGCTACATCATCGCCGGCACCTTCCTCGTCGCCGCGATCCAGCAGGGCGTCCCGGGCCGTCTCGGCTCCGGAGCCTGGATCGTGGTCGGCCTCGCCGCACTGCCCTCGTGCGCGCTGTGGACCCGGCTGGCCGGCCGCTGGTCCAGGCCGGCCCTGCTGCTCACCTCGCTGACCATCCAGGCCATCGGCATCGCCCTGCCGGCGCTGCTGGGCGGTGCCACGCCCGCACTCGTGTCCGCCGTGCTGTTCGGCGCCACCTTCATGGGCGTCAGCACCATCGCCCTGTCCATCGGCGCGCACCTTCAAGTGCCGCGGGCTGTGGCCCTGTTGACAGCCGGATACAGCATCGGCCAGATCCTCGGTCCGCTGCTCGCCGCCCCGCTGCTCCGGCACGGCTACCACCAGGCGCTCCTGCTGGGCAGCGCGCTGGTCGTCGTCTCCGCGGTCGCGGCCGCCGCCGTCTGCGTCCGCTTCCCGCACCACCTCGGTCCCGTGGCCCCGGCGGCCTGACGCTCGTACCTTTCAGGAGGAGTTGCCATGAGCACACTGCTCTCCGACCTCGGAGCAGACCTTCCCCTCATCGCGGCGCCGATGGCCGGAGGACCGAGCACGCCCGAGCTGGTCACCGCCGCCGCCCGGGCGGGCGGCCTGGGATTCCTGGCCGGTGGGTACAAGACCGCACAGGCACTCGCCGGGCAGGTCCACACCACCCGCGCGGAAGGCGTCTCGTTCGGCGTCAACCTGTTCGTGCCCAACCCGCTCCCCGCCTCCCGGGAGGCGTACGCGCGTTACGCGAGGGAGGTACAGGGGGAGGCCGACCGCTACGGCCTCACGCTGCCAGAGGAGCCGATCGAGGACGACGACCACCGGACGGACAAGATCGACCTGCTCACCTCCTCTCCCGTCCCCTGGGTGTCCTTCACCTTCGGCATCCCGGACCGCGCGGTCGTCAGCGCCCTGCGCAGGGCCGGGAGCACCGTTCTGCAGTGCGTCACCTCGGCCGACGAGGCACGTCGAGCGGCTGACGCCGGGGTCGACGCCCTCATCGTCCAGGCACCCGCCGCCGGCAGGCACTCGGCCACGCTCACCCCCGAACGGCCTCCCGTACAGGTCTCGTTGCCCGACCTGATCGCCGGAGTGCGCAGCGCCGTCGCCCTGCCCCTCATCGCCACCGGCGGGATCACCACCGCCACCGACGTGGCTGGCGCGCTCGGCGCGGGTGCCCAAGCCGCCATGGTCGGCACCGTCCTGCTGCGCACGCACGAGAGCGGCGCGTCCGCACCGCACAAGGCGGCTCTGGCCGACCCTGCCTTCGACACCACCGTCGTCACCCGTGCCTTCATCGGGCGACCTGCGCGTGCCCTGCGCAACCACTTCACCGACCGGTACGACGCGCTCGCCCCGGCCGGCTACCCGGCCCTCCACCACCTCACCAGC
Source organism: Streptomyces hokutonensis (assembly GCF_000376565.1). GTDB lineage: Bacteria > Actinomycetota > Actinomycetes > Streptomycetales > Streptomycetaceae > Streptomyces > Streptomyces hokutonensis. The sequence continues at coordinate 54,640 of NZ_BARG01000093.1, forward strand.
CCACTCCGCAAGGCCGCCACCGCAGCCGCCGACACACGGCTGATCCACCTGTGGGCCGGAACCGGGCACCGCCAGGCGAAGGCCGAATCCATCGCCGACACCTTCGCGCACCTCGCTGACCAGCTGTGAGTTCTGCGACAGGCGCACTGAGCACCGTCCCTGGCGTCAGCTGATCCAGAGAACCGTCAACACCACGGAGGTATGACATGGCCACCGAACTGGTCCCCGGCAACACCCTGATCACCGCTTCTCCGCGGGAGGGACGCGAACTCGCCCTCAAGATGGCCCGGTTGGCCATCAAGGCCACGCAGCCCGACGGCGCGGTGCGCCAGCAACTGCGCCCCGAGTACGCGCGGGACGCGGACTCGCTGATCTCCATCGCCCATGTGGTCGCAGTGGAGTTCGCGGCGATCGCGGCAGCGAGAAACTACTGGCGCTGACCGAGCGCCGAAGGTCCGCGCCGCATGCGTGCTGAGGCTGCAGGCCGCCAGGGCAGGGCGAACCGCGAAGGTTCTGATCCAGCGATGGACGCCATCACAACCAATCGTTGGTTCTTAAAGATCGGCGAGCCTACAGTCGCCGCAAGCCGCACCGTCCACCGACAGCCGCCGGGACAAAGGAGCCTCCTTACGAAGACTGGCACGACATGACTGCGTCCCTCATCTCGCCCGGGCCGCTTGCCGAGTTGCTTATTACGCCGTCCGACATTGCGCGTCCCCCGGTAGGGAAGTCGTTCATCGTCGCGTTCGTGCTGTACAGCGTCGCCGCGAACCTGATCGGTACCCCGCCTGGGTCACCCTCGCCCGGCACCCGGACTTCGCGTGGGTCTGCCCCGGCCGTCTCCTCTTCGTGATCGGCTACGGCTTCCTCGTGAGTCTGGTGCTGTCGATCACCACGATCCTCACCAGCGTCATGTCCAGCACGCTCGCCGACGCCCTCCCTCCCGCGGACACTCCGTTCATCCTCCTCCTGGGCGGCGGGTCCTACTCGACACTGTTCGCCGCCGGCGGCGCTGTCGCCATCCTCGGTGGCCTCGCGATCCTGCCGGTACGGCGCGTCCGCTGACGCCCGTCCTCGCCGCCGCCCCTCCCCGCATCCTCAAGGACACCCATGCCGATCGACCCTGCCCTGCAGCCGCTTCTGCCCTTCGGTCATCCTCCGAAGGTCATTGAAGACCCGGAGCTTTTCCGGGCGCAGATGAACCAGAACAACGACGACGCGTTCGACACGTTCGGCCGTCCTGGTCCGAGCGTCGCCGAGCGCCGGGTCCTGAACATCGACTCGGCCGGCGAGAGCGTGCGAGCGATCCTGTACCGGCCGGCCACCGCCGGACCCCATCCGGTCCACATCTTCCTGCACGGTGGAGGGTGGGTGATCAACAGCGCCTTCTCGAAGGACTCCGAGGCCGTCAGCCGTCACCGCAGCGTGCACGCGGACTGCATCGTGATGTCCGTCGACTACCGAAAAGCACCCGAGAACCCCTTTCCTGCACCCGTGCAGGACGTCCTATCGGTCATCAACTGGGTCAACGACAACAGCGCCGAGATCGGCGCCCTCCCGGGTGCGATCACCGTCGGCGGCCAGTCGTCGGGCGCCAACATCGCCGCCGGAGCGACGCTCCTGCTGCGGGACCAGGGGCGGGACGACATTGCCCATCAGCTCCTGGAGGTGCCCGTCCTGGACCTGACCCACAGCCGCCCGAGGGAAGAGGGCGACGAACTGCCGCTGTCGATGACCGACGTACGCACGTTCTGCGCGCTCTACCTCGGAGACAGCGGCAAAGCCGATGACCCGATGGCCTCCCCTCTGCTGGCCGCTGACTTTGCGGGGCTTCCCCCGGCGTACATCGCGGTAGCCGAGTACGACGTACTGCGCGGTGATGGCGAGTGGTACGCGCAGCGACTGGGCGACGCGGGTGTCCCCGTAGAGCTGTACCTGGGGGAGGGGCATGTCCATATGTCCCCGTCCATGACCGGGCTGCTGGCCTCGGCGCGGGCATGGCAGGAGGCGTCGACGGCGGCGCTGAGGACGGCCAACTCGCGGTTGCGCGAAACGAATTGGTGACCGTACGCCGGCCTCGCGGACCTGGGCACCACCCTTATGCAGCTCGCCCTCGCCCTCGCCGGCGAAGCCGTCGAGTACGCCGACACCCTCCAACCGCTCACCGAAGAACGCCTGACCCGGGCCTGCCACTGTGGAGTTGGCCCACCGAACTCGCCCGTGCAGGCGCCCCCGAACTGGTCGAACCGCTGCTGCGCGCCGGTGCCGACAGCGGTGACCGGCAGCCCCGGCAACGGCTGGTGAGCTTCCTCGACGACCAGGAACGCACTCATGAGGCTGAGGCCGTGCTCCACGCCGTCTCACCACCGACATGTACGCCCTCAACACTCTGCTTCACGGCCTGTGTCCTCACCGGCCCCGGGCCGCCGGAGACGTCCTCACCGAGGCCGCGCAGGCGGGCCACATCCTGAACTTCCCCATAGCCGTCACTCAAGACGGCACGCTCGCCGGTTCCCGTGGCCGCAGCCGGCAAGCCTCGCGGCCACTTGGTGCTCGGAGCGCGAGCTCGTCGCCGGAGTGCTGCTCGCGGCGTCGGCCCCGCTGTTCACTCGGGAATCGGCGCGGCCGGACACCGTACGGATGTCCGGCCGCGCCGTCCCGCGCCGGGTCAGCTCGTCGCGCGCACCGCGTCACGGATCAGGTCGGCGACCTCCTTGGGCCGGGAGACCGCCACGGCGTGCGAGGCGCCTTCGAGTTCGACGACGGTGGCCCCGGCCCGCTTCGCGCCGAAGCGTTCGACCTCGGGGTTGATCGCCTCGTCCGCCCCGGCGACGAGCGCCCAGGCCGGCTTCGTCTTCCACGCGGCTGCGGCTGCGGTCTCCTCGAACGCCGCGGCGGCCAGGGGGCGTTGGGCCGCCGCGAGGATCTTGGTGACGTCCGCGGGTACGTCGGCGGCGAACACCGACGGGAAGGCGTCCTCGGCGATGGTGACCTCGACGCCGGGGTCGCCTCCCGGGATTGGGTACGTCCACTGCTTGAGGTTGCTGACGAGCGGCGAGAGCGGGAAGCGCCCCTGCAACTCGCCGAGACTCTCGCCCTCTTCGAGGGCGTAGGCCGCCACGTAGACCAGACCGACGACGTTGTCCGTGGTGCCGGCCACGGTGATCAGCGCACCGCCGTAGGAGTGGCCGACGAGGACGACCGGGCCGTCGATCTGGGACGCCACGGACGCGATGTACGCGGCGTCCGACGCCAGGCCGCGCAGCGGGTTCGAGGGCGCGAGTACGGGGATGCCGTGGCCTTGCAGCTCCGCGATGACACCGGACCAGCTGCCGGCGTCCGCGAAGGCACCGTGCACGAGGAGGACGGTGGGAGTGGTGGACATGGGGGAGCTCTCTTTCCGGTGTCTCAGTGGCCGTGGAGCGCGGTGCGCAGGGTGTCGACGGCCAGGGTGATGGCGGCTTCGGCGGCGTGGGTCTCGCGCAGGGCGTTGAGCATGACGAAGTCGTGGATGATGCCCTGGAAGCGGACCGCGGTGACGGGTACTCCGGCCTCGCGGAGCTTGTTGGCGTAGGCCTCGCCCTCGTCGCGCAGGACGTCGGCCTCGCCGGTGATGACGAGGGCCGGGGGCAGTCCGGTGAGCTGCTCGGTGGTGGCGCGCAGCGGGGATGCGGTGATCTGGGCGCGTTCGGTCTCGTCGGTCGTGTACTGGTCCCAGAACCACTGCATGCCGTCGCGGCGCAGGAAATAGCCCTCCGCGAACTGGTGGTAGGAGGCGGTGTCGAAGCTCGCGTCGGTGACCGGGTAGAACAGCACCTGCTGGAGCAGGGGGACATCGCCCCGCTCCTTGGCCATCAGGGTCAGCGCGGCGGTCATGTTGCCGCCCACCGAGTCACCGACCACGGCGATGCGGGTCGGGTCGAGGTCCTTGGTGGCGCCTTCCTGAACGACCCAGCGGGCGACGGTGTAGTTCTGCTCGATGGCGACCGGGTAGCGGGCCTCGGGGGAGAGGTCGTATTCAGGGAAGACGACGGCGGCACCGGCGCCGACGGCGAGTTCGCGCACCAGTCGGTCGTGGGTGTGGGCGTTGCCGAAGACCCAGCCCGCGCCGTGGATGTAGACGATCACCGGCAGGGGCCCGGAGGCACCCTCGGGCTTCACGATCCGGGCCCGGACGCTGCCCGTCGGGCCGCCGGGGACGGTGATCCACTCCTCGTCGACGGCGGGCTTCGCGATCTCGCCGGACTGCACCTCGTCGACCGCCTTGCGGCCCTCGGCGGGCGTCAGGTCGAAGAGGTAGGGCGGGTTGGCGGTCGCCTCCGCGAAGGCGGCTGCCGCCGGCTCCAGCACCGGCTGGACCGGTTCGACGGCGTCGGACATGTGCTTCTCCTCGGTTTCGGATGAGATCTGTGGGGACCTCGGTCAGGACGTTAGAACCGCCGGATCGGCGGACATTGCGCGTCAGCGCACCGGTGCCGGTCCGGAAGTGCACAGGAACTGACCCGGCAGCGCACCCGAGGGGGGCGCGACGCGCTGTCGGACGCGAACTGCCGCGGAATTCAGGGCGGTTCGCGTCCGCGGGACGTCGACGAAACCCCGTCAGCCGTCCGGCCGTTGCCCGCGGTACTGCGCCGGGGTCATGCCGTAGGCCTTGCGGAAGGCCTGGCTGAAGTGGGTGGCGCTGACGAACCCCCACCGGGCGGCCACGGCGGCGATGGTCCGGTCGGCCGCCGATGGGCGGGCGAGTTCGGCTCTGCACGACTCGAGTCGGCGCCGGCGTATCCAGCCGCCGACCGTGGTGTCGTGCTCGTGGAAGAGCTTGTGCAGATAGCGCAGGGAGACACCATGTGCGTCGGCGAGGGCTTGGGGGGAGAGTTCGGGCTCACCGAGGCGGGTCTCGATGGTGGCCTTGACCCGGTCGAACAGCGTGGCCTCCTGCGCACCGGGCGGTTCCGTGGTGGTCAGCCGGTCCGCGGCCAAGGTGGCGAGGAGGTCGGCGACGGCGCGGGCGAGTTCCTCGCGGGCGGCCGGTGCGACCGCGCCGATCTCCTGCGCCAGTCCGGACAGGAGCGGGAGCAGGAACGCGGCCGGCCCCTCGGGCGCGTTGCCGATGACCTTCGCGGTGACCCGGCGTATCTCCGCCTCGCCCAGCCTCAGCAACGGGCGCGGAACCATCAGGACCCGCGCTCGCTGATGCTCCGGCAGGACGAGACTGAAGGGCCGGCTCGCGTCGTAGAAGGCCAGGACTCCGGGGTACAGGTCTGCCGAGCGGCCGTCCTGCAACAGCCGGGCCCGGCCGTCGAGTTGCAGCCGGGCGAACACGTGGTCGTGGCCGTCGGCCGCGGCGTCCCGAGGCGTCCGGACGACCCGCACGGCGTCGGACTCCTCGGTCGCGACCTGGAGCGTGCCCAGTCGCAGCACCTGGAGGGAGCCCCGCCAGGACTCCGGGTCCGAACGAGCGACCAGGCCGAGACCGCCGTAGACCGTCGACAGAGCCCGCTTCCACGACCACAGCCCGTCCACGGTGGTCAAGTTGCCCGGCACCAGTCCTCCTCAGCGAAGCGCCGGGCCCGCTCGTCCCGCAGCCAGTCGGTGGGGGAGACGCCGTACTCCCGGCGGAAAGCCCGTGCGAAGTGAGCGGTGCCGCTGAACCCCCAGCGCCGGGCGACGCTGCCCATGCTCGCGGCGCCGGTCAGTTCCCTGCGGCACTCCTGGAGCCGGAGCCGACGAATCCAGCGGCCGACGGTCGTGCCCTCCTGCTCGAACAGCCGGTGCAGATATCGCGCCGAGATGCCGTGGGCCCGGGCGATGACGGCGGGTGTGAGGCCAGGCTCCGCCAGGTGCCAGCGGATGAACCTCTGGACGCGCAGCAGGAGCACCCGGTCGGCGCCGGGCAGTTCGGCCGGTTCCTCGCCCAGTTGTTGCGCCGCGGTCGCGGCCAGCAGGCCCACGGCGCTTTCGGCCAGCCGCTCGGCGACCGGTCCGGAGTAGGACTCGGAGGTGTCCGCGAGACGCGACATGAACGGTGAGAGCAGGGCGGCGAGCCCGCCCACCGGACGCAGGGCCCGCGCCGTGATCCGTCCCAGGGCCGCCTCCGGCTGGCCGAGGAGACACCGCGGCACGGCGAAGATCTTCAGCTGGAACCGCTGCGGAAACCGCGTGCGGAACGGACGGACGGTCTCGAAGAACGCGAGGTCACCGGGACGGAGTTCCGTGTAACGGCCGTCCTGTTCGACCTGAGCGGTGCCGCTGCTCTGCACGGCGACGAGCACCTGACCGCCGTCGCCGCGGGCGACGAAGTGCGGGGCCCGGTGGACCTCTCCCGGATCGCAGTCGACCGTGGTGATCTGGAGTTCGCCCAGTCGGTCCGTACGCATCGTGGCGTCGTACGTCCCGCTCTCCGTGGCGATGTCCATCCCCACCAACGTGGCGAGCACGGCGTCGTGCCAGAACTCCAGACTTTCGCCGGCCGGTACGGAACTCGTGGAGAGCACCTGGCCGCGTCGCCTCGTCGTGGGGTCGTTCCCTGTGAAGGAATCGTAGAAGGCTGACATACCCGTCAGCCTGCCTTCGGCCGGGGGCGGACGCATCAGTCGGTCGACTGGTCCTCGCCACGCAGCAGTTCGCGCAGAAAGGCGACGCCCTGCCGCACGGCCGCGCGCGTCGGCGGACTGTCACGCAGTGCGGCCAGCGAGACGAAGTCGTGGACCGTGCCCAGGAACCGGGTCGAGGTCACCTCGACCCCGGCCAGGCGCAGCCGGTCCGCATACTGCTCACCCTCGTCCCGCGTCACATCGGCCTCCGCCGTGATCAGCAGGGCCGGCGGCAACCCCGCCAGCTCGGCCGGGCCGGCGCGCGACGGGGAAGCGGTCGGCCGGGCCAGGTCCCGGGGATCGTCGCTGTACTGCCGCCAGTACCCGCGCAGGGCCTCCCGGGTGAGCAGATAGCCCTCGGCGAACTGCCGTTGGGAGGCGCTGGCGCAGTGTGCGTCGGTGATCGGGTAGTACAGCAGCTGGGCACTGATCCGCGGGCCGCCGCGCGACTTCACCAGCATGGTGAGCGCGATGGCCAGGGTGGCGCCCGCGCAGTCCCCGGCCACCGCCAGCCGGTCGGCGTCCAGCTGCAGTTCGGCCGCGTGGCGGACCGCCCACTCCATGAGGGCGTAGCACTCCTCGACGGCCACGGGGTAGCGGGCCTCGGGGGCGCGGCTGTACTCGGGTACCACGGCGGCCACTCCCGCGCCGAGTACGAACTCGCTGATGAGCCGGGCGTGGGTCTGCGCGTCTCCCAGCATCCACCGGCCGCCGTGGACGTAGAAGAGGACGGGAAGCGGCCCCCGTACTCCGCGCGGTCGGAAGATCCAGAAGCCCACCAGGCCTGACGGTCCCACGGGCGCCGCGTGGAAGGAGGCGTCCACCGCGAAGTCCTCCACCCGGTGGACCTGGGACTCCGTCAGAGCCTGTCGGCCGGCGGCCGGCGACAACTCGTGCAGAAAGGGCGGTGCCGAGGACGCCTCGACCAGGCGCTGCACCAGCGGATCGAGCGTCAGGAAGGAGGGATGCCGTCCGTCCGGTTCCATGCGATGGCCGCCTCTCGCCCGTCACTTCTCGCACACGAGGAGATCGCGCAGTTGGTGGCGGCTGCTGATGCCGAGTTTGGGATAGACGTTGTAGAGGTGCGAACCCACGGTACGCGGCGAGAGGAACAGCTGTTCTCCGATCTCGCGGTTGGACAGGCCGTCCGCGGCCAGCCGTACGATCTGCCGTTGCTGGGCGGTCAGTTCGACCAGTGGATCCGTCGATGCGGGAGCCTCGGCCACCCCGCTCGCGCGCAGCTCGCCGCGGGCCGACTCGGCGAGGTGCCGGGTGCCGAGCCGGGTGGCCGCTTCCAGTACGACGGTCAGCTGGGCGCGGGCTTCCAGCGGCCTCCTGCGTCGGCGCAGCCAGATCGCGTAGTCCAGGCGGGCTTGGGCCCGTTCCAGGGGCCAGCGGGCCGCCTCCGGATTGACCACGGCCAGCTGGAAGTGGTGCTCGGGGTCCGCGTCGGCGTCGACCAGTGCCGCCGCGTGGTGCATGAGCAGCGTCATCCGGGTCGTCGGCCGGGCGCCCTGGCTGCGCCGGACCCGTGCCAGGACGTGCGCCGCTTCCCGTTGCCGGCCCGTGCGATGGGCGGCGGCGGCAAGTTCGGCGATGCAGCGGGGCGAGAGGAAGGGGTCGAGGGGATCGCCGGCGTCGGTGAACAGCGTCCGCAGGTGCCGGAAGGAGCCCTCCCCGTCCCCGAGGACCATGGCCGTCAGACCGCAGGCCCGCAGCATCCGGGCATGCGTGGCGCGGTTCTCGTGGAGGCTGACGGAGCGCCAGTTCGGGCCGGTGAACCGGGTGCCCGGCACACTGTCGCCGCGCAGCGCGCGCAGGGTCGTACCCAGGGCTTCGAGGTCCATCTCGACGCGGGTCCACCGGTGGACGGCTGCGTACGAGAGTCCCTCCTCGATCAGGGACTCGGCCTCGGCCCAGCGTCCGAGACCGAGGAGCGTCTCCACCTCGGCCGCGAGGGTCCAGGCGAGCGGGCCCAGCGCACCTTGCGCGCGCAGGCGCTCGCCCGCCTGCCGGAACTGCTCCGCGCACAGGTCCGACTCGTCGGTGTGGCGGGCGAGCGAGGCGGCCGTGAGCAGCCTGGCCGGCCGGCCCAGACCGGGCGTGGTCGAGGCGAGCGCCGTCAGAGAGGCGAGGACGTCGGTGTGCTGCCCGCCGTCCTCGGGCACCCGGCCGAGGAAGGATCCCAACTGCGCCCAGTGTTCCGGGAGTCCGGACTGGCGGGCGATGCCCGTCGCCACGGCCGCCAGGGCGAAGGCCGTCGTGCCGTCGCTGTCCGGCGTCTGCCGCGCCACCTCCAGCAGGAGGTCGAACGCCTCTCGCTGAAACGTCAGCAACGACAGTGCCTCAGCCATGGCGCAGGCCGCGACACTCACCATCTCCGGGTCCCGGTTCGCCTGGCCCTGTGCCGTGTACAGCTCGCGCACCCATGCCGGGTCTCCGACGTCGCTCGCGGCGGTTAGCGCCGCGGTGAGACGGCGGGCGCGGTCGTGGTCGAGGGGGCTGAGGAGCGCGGCCCGCTCCAGTGCGCGGGCCGCGGTGAAGCGGTCACCCCGGACGGAAGCGGCTTCCAGGGCCGCGGCGACGGACTCGTCCGGACCGACGGTGGCCGCGGCCAGGTGCGACGGGCCGTGGGCGGACACGGCGGCCAGATCCCGGTGGGCCCGTCGGCGCAGTTGCGCGGGCTGCCGGTGGTAGGTCGCCGTACGCGTCAGCGGGTTGCAGAAGTCCAGTCTTCCCTCGGCGATGGTGATCAGCCCCGCCGCCTCCGCGGGAGCCCACACCCTCAGGTCGTCGCAGCCCAACGCGGCCATGACCGTGCCGAGTTGCTCCTTCGGCAGGGCTGCCGCCGCGTACAGCAGGGCGCGCCGTGTTTCTTCCGGCAGCGCGTCCAGCCGCGCCGCGAACGTCTGCTGGATGACCCGGGTCCGCTCCCCGGCACGGCTGAGCTCGATGATGGCCAGCGGATTGCCCTCCGCCTGCCGGAGCAGCTCCAGCCTGGCCCGTCCGGTGGGCGCACCGGGCTGTGCGTCCAGCAGCCGGGCCGCCGCCCGCGGGGACAGGGGACCGAGGGACAGTACGGCTAGGTCCGAGGGGACGTCTGGAGGGGCAGCCTGGCCGTGTGCCGAGAACAGCACGGTGACGGACGTGTCGGTGAGTCGTCGTGCCACGAAGGACAGCACGGTCAGGGAGGCGCGGTCGCAGTCCTGGAGGTCGTCGACGGTCAGCAGGAGGGGACCGGTCCGCGCGAGGCGGGTCAGCAGGGTCAGGACCGCGGTGGGCAGGACCATTCCGTCCGGCGGCACGTCGTCCGGCGTCGGTGCGAACAGGGCGCGCAGCGCACGCTGTTGGGGGGCCGGCAGGACGTCGAGCTCGTCCCGCACGGGCAGGAGAAGCTGGTGCAGACAGGCGTAGGGCTGCCGCGTCTCCGAGGCGCAGGCACGCGCCGACAGGACACGGGTCCCGCGCTCCTGGGCCTGCTTGCGGGCGATTCGGAGCAGCCGGGTCTTGCCGGTGCCGGTGTCACCCAGCACCAGCAGGGACCGCGGCCCGTCCACGTCCCGCAGGATTTGGTCGACGTCCGCTTCCCCACCCACCGCTGTACTCCCGATCACTGTGCTCCGCCCGGAGACCGGATGCTGTCAGGGGTGCGACGAGCAGCGCTTCTGTCATATGACCAGTCATGCACGGGGGCCTGGCAGGATGGGACGTGAGCGGTGGGGAGATGCGGAGCTTGAGGGACGTCGGTGACTTCGGTGCCGGGCAGGAACACGGGCCGGCGATCCTCGGCAGGGATCGCGAGATGTCACGGATCACGCGGCTGGTCGACGCGGTGGACGGCGACGGCCCCAAGGTGCTGGTGCTGACCGGTGGGCCGGGGGCGGGGAAGAGCACGCTGGTCGACCGGGCCGCCACGCAGGCCGCCGACCGCGGCCGACGCGTGCTGCGGGTGCGGGGCTGCGAAGGGGAGCAGGACCTCGGCTTCGCCGGGGTGCATCAGCTGTTGCGTCCTGTGATCGGCGGCGTCGACCGGCTTCCCGCGCGTCAGCGCGACGCCCTGCGCCACGCGTTCGGCATGGATCGGGCCGACGGATCACCGTCCCCCGAACCGCTGTTGATCAGAACCGCGGTGCTGACGCTGGTCTCGGACACGGCGGCCGAGCGTCCGCTGCTGATCGTCGTCGACGACGCCCAGTGGCTGGACGTCGGCTCGCTGGACGTGCTCGCCTTCGTCGCGCGACGGCTCGACGAGGAACCCGCCGCCCTGCTGCTCGCGGCCCGCGACGAAGCGGTGCCGGTGCGCTTCGACCGTGACTTCCCGCATCTGACCGCCGGTCCGCTGGACCGGGCGGCGGCCGGGCTCCTGCTGGACCGGCAGCCGCAGCCGCCGCGGGGCCGGGTCCGGGCACAGATCCTCGATCAGGCGGCCGGGAACCCGCTCGCCCTCATCGAACTCGCGCGGGCCTTCGCCAGGGACCCGCGCGGCAGTGACCTCGGCCCGTTCGGTTCGCTGCCGCTCACCGCCCGCCTTGAACGTCTGTTTGCCGCCGACCTGCCCACGCTGCCCTCCGCGACCCGACGAGCGCTGCTCCTGGTGGCGGCCGCGGGCACCGAACAGCTCTCGGACGTACCGGATGCGGGCGGACCCGAAGTCTGGGAACCCGCCGAGCAGGCGGGGCTGGTGCGCGTCGACGGCGGCCGGGCAAGGTTCCGCCACCCCTTGGTCCGCTCCGCCGTGCACCAGGCCGCCTCCTTCGCCGAACGCCGCGAGGCCCACCTCACCCTCGCCGCCGCCCTCGCGCACGAACCCGACCGCCGTGCCTGGCACCTCGCCGGCGCCGCGCTCGGCCCGGAGGAAGACGTCGCCCGTGCCCTGGCCGAGAGCGCGGAACGCCTCCAGCACCGAGGTGGCCACGCGGCTGCGGCGACCGCCCTCGAACGCGCAGCCGAACTCACCCCCGATCCGCAGGAACGCGCCCGCCGCCTGCTCGCCGCGGCCACCTCCGCCATGTACGCGGGGCACCCGCAGTGGGTGGGGGAGATCGCGGGCCGCGTCGACGGCCTCACGGACGACCCCCAGCTCCTCGCCGAGGCCTCCCTGCGGGCCGGCTGGTCCCTGGCTGTCACCCTGCGGCACGACGACTCGCTGGCCTTCCTGCTCCCCGTCGCCGAATCCATGGCCGCCCCCGCACCGGCCCTGGCCCTGAGTGCCCTGGGTACCGCGGCGACCCCGGCGTACAACTCGGGTGACCCCCGCTACCGGCACGACATCCAGCGGATCAACGGCCTCATCCCGCGGCAGCCGGACGAGACCGACCGCGTCTGGCCGCAGGCGGCCGGCCGGCCGTTCACGGACCGGCAGCAGACCCTGAAGGTCCTGCATCACGCCGTGGACACCCTGCCGGACGGCTCCCTGACCGGCCTCGTCTCACTGGGCGGCGCGGCCTGGATCCTGGACGAGACCGACGAGGCCGTACGCCTGCTCGACCAGGCCATGGACCAACTGCGCCGGACCGCCACGGCCGGGGCCAACTGCACCGTCGCGCAGGCCCTGGCCCTGGCGCACTTCGAGAGCGGAGCCTGGAGCGCGGCGCAGGCCGCCGCCGAGGAGGCCCTCTGGACGGCGACGGAGGCGGGCGCGGACAACGTCATGGTGGGATCGCCGCTCCTCCAGGCCACCCTGCGCGCCTGTCGCGGGGACCACGCGGGCGCGCGGGCGCAGGTGGACGACGCAGTCCGCGGCCGGGACCTGCGCAAGTCCCGCAGCCTGTACGTGCGTCACCGTCACGCGCTCGCCCTGGCGGCCCTGGCGGAGGGCGACCACGAGACGGCGTACGGCCAACTCCGCCGCGCCTTCACCCGGGACGACCGCCCGGCACCGGTCCACTACCACGCGTCCCTCTACTGCCTCGCCGATCTCGCGGCTGCGGCCGTCCGGGCCGGACGGGCGGACGACGCCCGCGCCGTGCTGCACGCCGCCGAGCGGACCCTGGAGCACCATCGCTCCGTCCGTCTGGCCGCGATCGTGCACCGCGCCTCGGCGCTGCTGAGCGATTCCGACGACGCGGAGTCCCGTTTCCGTGCGGCGATCGGCGATCCGGCCGGCGCCCGCTGGCCCTTCGAACACGCCCTCGCCCACCTCGACTTCGCCGAGTGGCTACGGCGCCGCCGCCGCGCCGCCGAAGCACGCCCTCTCCTCGGCACGGCCCTCGACATCTTCGAACGACTGGACGCACGCCCCTGGGCCGAGCGCACCGCCGCGGAACTCCGCGCGGCGGGCGTCGCCGTGGCACCTCCCGCCGTTCACGATGTCCTCGCCGACCTGACGCCGCAGGAGTTGCAGATCGCCGAACTGGCAGCGGAAGGCCTGACGAACCGGGACATCGGTACTCGGCTCTACCTCTCCCACCGCACCATCGGCTTCCACCTGCACAAGATCTTCCCCAAGCTCGGCATCACCGGCCGTGCCCAACTGCGCGACGTCCTCGACCGCGTCCGGCGGCCGGAGTGACGTCGGGCGCCGGACCCCTGAGGCCGGGAGTACCCGCGAGCGACAGCTGATCGCGTTCGGCCGCGCTGGGTTCGGCGCGGCCCATTCGGACCTGGGTGCCGCGCCGGCCTGCGAAGGGCGGAGGGCCGTACGGTCTCCACGTACTACGACGCGGCCCACAGGGCGCCGGCGGCGGAACCGACGCTGGTCGTCGACGGTGGGGGTGGTGCTGAACACCTGTGTGCTCAACGAGGTCGCGCCCACTTACGCGCCACGGGCACCGTGCTGGTTTCCAACCGCGTACTCGGCGTGGACGTGCCCGGTGCCGGTGATGCCGTGCTTCGGCGCCCGGCCGAGCTGTACGGCACCGATACGGGCAGCTGGCAGCGGGTCGGTCTCCACACGGTGGAGGGGCTGTGCCCGCGATGCTGTCGCCCTGGCCGCTCAGCCGTACGACTCGTTCCGGACCGGGCGGGTACGTGTGCGGGGACCGCCGGGTGACAGGTTCGGTGCAGGGCGCACGGGCGTCGGCCGCCCGGGAAGTGCTGAACGATCAGGCGGGTGGCCCGGCCACGTCGGCAGGCGGTCGGCGGAAGGAGCAGGGAGTGTGAGGGGCGCATTCGAAGTGGACAGCACGGACACGCTGGTGACGGTGTCGTTCTTGCCGGTGCGACGGGGATGCGTGCGCTAGCGGTGGGATCTTGGTCGGCTGCGGTGGCCTCGGAGCCGGAGGGGGCGACGGGCACGCCCGGTCCCTTCGGTGTTCTTGGCGGCGGCTCGGGTGATGTTGCGGGCCATGCCGCCGAAGACGACTGCGTGGAAGGGCGCGACGGACCACCAGTAGACGTGGCCGAGCAGACCGCGGGGGTGGAAGAGGGCGCGCTGACGGTAACGGGTGCGGCCCTCGGTATCCGTCTCGCAGTACATCTCCAGCCAGGCCAGGCCCGGCAGCCGCATCTCCGCCCGCAGCCGCAGGAGCCGTCCGCGCTCGATCTCCTCGACCCGCCAGAAGTCCAGCGAGTCGCCGACCCGAAGGAGCTGGGCGTCACGCCGGCCGCGGCGCAGGCCGACCCCGCCGACGAACCGGTCCATCCAGCCCCGGACCGCCCAGGCCGGCGGGAAGGAGTACCAGCCGTTGTCGCCGCCGATGCCCTCGATCACTCTCCACAACGCCTGCTCCGACGCGTCGACCGACGCTTGCCGGTCGTCCTCGTAGAGGCTGCCGCCCGCCCAGTCCGGGTCCGTGGGCAGAGGGTCACTGGGAGCCCCCGGCACGGAGGCCGACGACCAGCGGGTGACGACCTGGGCCTCCCGTACGCGCTGGACCGCCAGGGCGAGCGCCTGGTCGAAGGGCAGTGGTTGGCCCGGCTGGTCGGGCAGGTATCGGGCGATGTCGTGCTCGTGGCAGATGACCTCGTGGCGCAGGGACTCCGTGAGGGGTCGGGCGATGGAGGCGGGCACGGGCGTGACGAGACCGACCCAGTGGCTGGACAGCCTGGGCGTCAGGATCGGAACGGGCACGATGAGCCGCGGGCGAAGTCCGGCGACGAGGGCGTAGCGTCGCATCATCTCGCGGTAGGTGAGGACGTCCGGCCCGCCGATGTCGAACGTCCGGTTGACGTCGTCCGGCATGGTCGCGGACCCGACGAGGTAGCGCAGCACGTCCCGCACCCCGATGGGCTGGGTGCGGGTGTGCACCCAGCTCGGGGTGACCATGACCGGCAGTCGCTCGGTCAGGTAGCGCAGCATCTCGAAGGACGCCGATCCGGATCCGATGACGACCGCTGCCCGCAGTACGGTGGCCGGCACCTGCGACTCCAGGAAGATCCGTCCCACCTCTGCCCGGGAACGCAAGTGGGGGGACAGGGATCTTTCGGGCACGCCCTTCGGGGTGAGTCCGCCGAGATAGACGATCCGCCGTACACCGGCGGCCCGTGCCTGCTCGGCGAAGACGTGCGCGGCGCGGCGATCGGTGTCCTCGAACCCGGCGCCGGATCCCAGGGCGTGCACCAGGTAGTAGGCGACGTCGATGCCGCGCATGGCTGCGGCGACCGACTCGGGGTCCATGACGTCCCCGCGAACCGTCTCGGCGTCGCCGGTCCAGGGATGGTCTCGGAGTCTTTCCGGTGAACGGGCCAGACAGCGTACCCGGTGGCCGGCCTTCAGCAGCTCCGGTACCAGGCGTCCGCCGATGTAGCCGGACGCTCCGGTGACCAGGCAGTGCAGTCGTTCGGGCCCGCGGCCGCCGTGTCCCTCGGCGGCGTCGGTCGCGTTCCGCTGGCCGTCCGCGCTCACTGTTCCGCCTCCACGCGCTTGCTTCGACGCTGTCGCCTCGTCGTCCGATCATCTCCGCAACGGAGTGACCGTGCCCGTCGGGGCGTCGGGGCGTCGCGCCCCGACGGGCCGATGAAGCCTGCGCCGTCCGGTTGTGCCGCCCCTCGGCCACGGCCCTGCACGCGGTATCCGCGAGTGGCTTTCCGTGCGACCGGGGACGGCCTCGCGGCGTGAACGGGCTGACCCGGACCAGCTCTGACTGTCCGTCGACGCCGCGATGACACACCGCCGGCGCTTCAGGAATTCTGCAGGTATGCCGCCAGCTTGCCGATGAGCCGGGCGGCGTCGTCCAGGCCGCGGGCCGTCTCGCCCAGGTCGCCGGCGAGAAGCTTCGGCAGGGCTTGCCCTGCTTGCTGGCCTTCTTGCCCGCCGGGGGCGTCTGACCAGGGGCCGGGCACGGTCGTACCGCGGTATCCGGCGGGGTCGCCCCCGACCGGGGCGCGGTAGCCGGTGAAGTCGGCGGCGCCCTGCGCCGGTCCGGCGGCGGACTCGGCGGTCAGGAACTGGATCCGGGAAAGCTGGGTCTGCTCGGAGCCGTGGTTGTCGGTGATGTTCAGACGGTAGTGGGCGTAGGACGCGGGGGAGACGACGGAGTACTCCTTCGTCTCGTATCGCTGCCTGAAGTGTTCGCGGGTGCGGGAGTCCACGGTCGTCCAGTGGCCGCCGTCGTGCGATCCCTGGAGTTCCCACTCCTCCGGATCCCGCTCGGGGGCGTCGTTCGCCGAGGTCAGTCGGTAGGCGGTGACGGCGGCAGGGTGCGCAAGGGTGAAGTCCAGCACGGCGGAGTCGCCGTCTCCCAGCCATTTGCTCCGGGACTTGCTGAGCAGGTTCTCCGCGATCTCGCCCGCCGCGTCGAACTCGTCGCTCGCTTCGATGCCGACCACCGTACGTGTGATGTCCCGCAGTTCACCGGTGGGTTTCCGCACGTCGGGACTGTCGGCGGAGCTCAGAACGATCGAGGCGGTGGTGCCTCGCCGGTCGGTCCAGGACACGCGCTCCACGGGCGCCCCTCCGTCGTCGAGCAGCAACCGCAGCTCGCCGGAGGGGGACCAGGTGCCGCCATGCCCCTCCTCGGTGGAGAACCGGTGCAGCCGGGCCGCGGTCGTGCCCTCGGGGTAGGTCCAGCGGTCGGCGAGCGAGCCGCGGTACTCGGTGACCGTGCCGTCGGCGGTCCTGCGGTGTCCCAGGAAAGCGGTCTGGTCCGCGCGCAGCCCGATCGCCGCCTCCGAGCCGTCCGCCCCGCGCCACGCGAGGTGTGCGGGCATGGCCCGCTCGCCCATGTCGATGTGGACGAGCAGTCGGGGCGCGGTCTGCCAGGCGGTGGCGCCGGGGGCACGGACCTCGGTACTGAAGGCGATGACGGACCGGTTGGCCGCCCGGGCCGCCCTGGCGCGCTCCGCCGCGTCACGTTCGAGTGCGGGGACCACGGTGACGGCGCGCAGCCGCAGCAGTGTGTCCGAGCCCTCCGGGCTGCGGACCTCGAGAACGTTGGCGCCGGTGGCCAGGAGTTCCCCCGGCGCACTGAGGACGATGTCCTGCGGGTCGCTGTGCGTCCCGTCCGCCGGAATCGCCAACTGCTCCGCGAGGGCCTTGCCGTTGAGCAGGACGTCCATCGGAGCGCTCGTACCGAGAACGGTCACCGTGACGACGGCCTCGTCGTTCTCCTCCCGCCCGTCGACGGTGAAGTCCACCTTGATGTGACCGCCGGCACCCAGCGCGAGGTGTGAGGAAGCGATGCCGCAGCGGTGGTGGGTGACGACCGCGTTCGAGAGCTGGGCCGGGTTGGTGGAGAAGTCGGCGAATGCGGGTTCCATGCGTGTCCCTACGTCGTTCGGGGCGTACCGGGGTGACCGGTCGAGCTGTGCGTGGCGCGGCCTTGCGGCCCGCGACGCCTGCAAAACGTACCGGCAACCACTGACAACGGCCTTGGAACGTTTACGAGTTGTGCCGCAACGGTCACCAACAGGACAGTGAGGCAAGGAACTTGGCGAGTTGCAACAGGTGTCGATCTACGCGCACGGCCTCACCCTCCCCGCTTTCGTACAGGTCAAGTGCCTCCCCGGTGCGAGGACATGGGCAGGCGCGGGCTGCCCGGGCGTGCGGCGTTCGGTCCTGGGCGCGGAGGCCCCAGTACGGCGGCGGCGCTCGGCGCAGCGGCCCGATCACTCCGCAACCCGCCCGCGCCTGCGTGGTGTTCGCCCCACCGTTTCGACGAGGCGGGGCGAAGAGCGTGAGGTCTGTTCCGCACCACGGCTCGTACGGCGTTGCAGCGACGACAACTTGTTACCCGGGCGTAGCGGGTGGACATCTGCCTTGTCTAGGCTCTGCGCGACCACCGGGCAGTGCACGGAAGGATCTGGCATGGGCATGCTCCATCGAGGACCGAGGGTTGCGCTCCTGTCCGTCCCGGCCCCCTCGCTCGGTGCGGTGGCGTTGCCCGCCGCGCACGCCGACGAGGTCAACGGGCGGACACCGCCGAGCGTGTCCGGGACCGGCATCCACACCACGTACGACGACAAGTCCACGTACACCCAGCTGGCCAAGGCCTTGGACAGGGGAACCCCTCCGACCGAACTCGACACCTGGCACAACGTGTTCAGCGGGCCGGCCGAGTTCGACGGCTACGTCAAGGCGCACCTCGGCGGCCTCCTCCGCACGCCTGCCGAACCGTCCGCCAAGAGCGACGGCATGCGGTACCCGGAGCTCGACACCGCCGCCAAGGCGAACAACCGGGCGAAC
Organism: Streptomyces hokutonensis; assembly: GCF_000376565.1. GTDB lineage: Bacteria > Actinomycetota > Actinomycetes > Streptomycetales > Streptomycetaceae > Streptomyces > Streptomyces hokutonensis. The sequence continues at coordinate 72,796 of NZ_BARG01000093.1, forward strand.
TACGGCCCGCTCGCGGGCCGCGCGACTGTGGAGACCATGCCCGGGACCTTCGAGCAGGCGGTCGGGCCAGCCTCCTCGTGGTCGGACGTCGTCCACGCCCAGCACCGCAAGGACCTCGCCGCCGAGGGGAACATCAGCCGGGCGGCGGTCGTCCGCGGCGCCCAGGCCGTCGCCCCGCGCACCCGCCGCAGCGTCACCCCGCTGCGCCCCTGGTCCGTGGTGGTCGGCGCGGACGCGGCCGCCGGGGCCGGTGACGGCAGCACCGAGTGGTACGACACCAACCACTGTCCGACGGCCGTCACCGATGCCTACGACGTCCCGCCCGCGCTCAGTTCCTCCGCCCCGTCGCCGGCCCATCCCCGGGCGCAGGTCGCCCAACTCGCCTCGGACGGAGCCTCGTACATCTCCAGTGACTGGATCACGGCCCCGGCCGACGGTGCGCTCGGCGAGGTGCTCACCCGTGGCTGACGCCCTGCGCCCTCGCGCGCTGCTGCGGGTCCTGGCCGTCGGGGCCGTGACGCTGGCGCTCGCCGTGTCCGGCCAGCCGGCCGGTACGGCACGGGCGGCAACCGGGACCGATCCCGTGTCACGGGTCAACCCCTACATCGGCACCGGTGGCAACGGCGACTTCAGCGCCGGGAACACCTTCCCCGGCGCCGACGTGCCGCACGGCATGCTCCAGTGGTCTCCCGACACCACGTCACGTCCGAAGGGCGGCGGCTACAACTACTCCGACTCGGCCGTCTCGGGCTTCAGCCTCACCCATGTCTCCGGCGTCGGCTGCGACGCGGCCGGGGACCTGCCGATCCTGCCCGTGGTCGGCTCGCTCGGCTCGGACCCGGCGTCCACTACGGAGTCGTTCTCGCACTCCGACGAGACGGCCTCGCCCGGCTCCTACGCCGTCAGCCTGGGCAACAGCACCAGCGTCGCGCTGACCACCAGCACGCACGCCGGCATCGGCCAGTTCACCTTCCCGTCCTCCACCCGGGCGAGCCTGCTCCTCAAGGTCCAGGACACACAGACGCCGTACACCTCCTCATCGCTCGTCCTGAGCGGCGGAAACACCGTGACAGGGTCGATCACCAGCACCGGTTTCTGCGAGGACACCACCCCGATCACGCTCCACTACGCGATCACCTTCGACCACCCCTTCACCGCCACCGGCGCCTTCACCGGCGGCGAGTACCTGACCTTCGACACCACGAGCAGCAGAACCGTGGAGGCCCGGGTCGGTATCTCCTACACCTCAGTGGCGGAGGCCTCGGCCAACCGGGACGCCGAAGTGACCGGGAAGACCTTCGCCGCCGTCAAGTCGGCGGCATCTTCGGCATGGAGCACCGAGCTGTCGAAGATCGCCGTCACCGGCGGAACGTCCGACAAGCAGGACGTCTTCTACACCGCGCTCTACCACGCCTCGCTCTTCCCCGCCGTCATCAGCGACGCCGACGGCTCCTACCGCGGCTTCGACCAAGCGGTGCACACGGTGGGCAGTGGGCACTCGGCGAAATACGCCGACTTCTCCACCTGGGACACCTATCGCTCGCAGGCCCAACTCACCGCGCTGCTCGACCCGTCGGCCGCCTCCGACATGGCGCAGTCGGTCGTCGACGACTACCAGCAGGGCGGCACGCTCACCAAGTGGGGCATGGAGACCGGCGAGACACACATCATGGTGGGCGACTCCGCCGTACCGTTGCTCGCCGCCTACTTCGCCTTCGGCGCCCGCGACTTCGACACGTCGACGGCCCTGTCCGCCATGGTCGAGGAACAGACGACCGACACCGACGTCACCCCCGGCGTGACCTACCTGGACTCCTTCGGCTACCTGCCCACCAACTCGCTCTACGGCTGCTGCCACGAGTACGCCACCACCTCGACCCAACTCGAGTACGACACGGACGACTTCGCGCTGTCGGTGTTCGCGGGCGCCCTTGGCGACACCGCGACGCAGGAAAGGTTCCAGGACCGGGCGCAGGACTGGGAGAACATCTACAACTCCTCCTCCGGCTACATCCAGCCCCGGCACTCCAACGGCCGCTGGATGGACGGCTTCAACGCCAAGCTGATCACCGGCACGTCGAGCAACGACTTCGCCGAGGGCGACGCCTTCACCTACACGCCGATGATCCCCTTCAACCTCGCCAGGCTGGCGTCCCTGGAGGGCGGCCCCTCGTCCCTGGCGTCGTACCTGGACAGCGTGCTCGGCGGCTTCCAGGGCCTGGGCAGCGTCATCGGCACCCAGTCCAACATGGGCAACGAGCCGAGTATCGGGCTGCCCTGGGAGTACGACTGGGTGGGCGAGCCGTACAAGACCCAGTCCACCGTGCGGGCGGTCCAGGACCAGTTGTGGACCAACACCGCAGGCGGTCTGCCCGGCAACGACGACCTCGGCGAGATGAGCGCCTGGTACGTGTGGTCGGCCCTGGGCCTCTACCCGGAGATCCCGGGCACCGCCGACCTGGCCCTCGGCAGCCCGATGTTCACCTCCGCGGTCGTCACGGCAGGCGGACACACGCTCACGGTCAACGCCCCGGCGGCGGCGGACGGTTCGCCGTACGTCCAGTCGCTGAGCCTCAACGGCAGCTCCTGGAACAAGGCGTACGTACCGGCCTCGTACCTCGGCGGCTCGGCGGAGCTGGACTTCGTTCTCTCCTCGTCCGCCAACACCTCCTGGGCCGCGGCCAGTTCGGCCGCACCGCCGTCCTACGACGGCACCGCGGGCACCGGAGTGGCCCAGCCCAGCGGGCCGCTCACCGAGACCGCCACCGGCAAGTGTGTCGACGACGCGGGCTCGGGCACCTCGAACGGCACCGCCATCCAGATCTACACCTGCAACGGCACCGCCGCGCAGACCTGGAAGGTCGCCCCGGACGACACCCTCCAGGTGCTCAACGACTGCATGGACGTGACGGACGGCGCGACCGCCTCCGGTACGAAGGTCCAACTGCACACCTGCAACGGCACCCAGGCCGAGCAGTGGCAGACGAACTCGTCCGGCGAGATCGTCAACCCGGTCTCCGGCCTGTGCCTGACCGATGCGAGCAACGGCGCCACGAACAGGACCCAGTTGACCATCGCCACCTGTACCGGCAGCACCGGCCAGCGTTGGACGCCTCCGACGTCCGCGTGACGAACACTGGAGAAGTGCCGACTTCGGAGTGCTGAGCAACGTGGCGTGAGGGAAGCATACGTACCTCCCGCACCGCTGGACGGGGCTGACCACGGGAGAGCTCGCGCAGGTCGTGGGGGTCTCGCTGTCCGCCGCCGGCCGGCGCGCTTCGGTGCTCCGCGACGCCGAGGTGACGACCAGCCGGCGGATCGGCTCGACGATCCGGCACACGCTGACCCCGCTCGAGGCCGCGCTGCATCGGCAGGCGCGTGGCGTGGGGCGCGAGAACGGTGATACTCCCTCAGAGCCTGCCCCGTCGTGAGAGGCACCGGACGGTACGAACGCGACTGCGGCTGCTACCGCACCGGGCACGGGAGAAGAGGTATGCGGCGAGCGAGCCGAAGAAGGCCGCGCCGCCGCCGGTGACCTGGGCAGATGATGAAGCCGGTCCGGGGGCTGGCCACGGCGACTTCTTCCGGTCCCGCCGAGGCGATTACGGGGAGCCCCGAAATCGACGAGTTCCAGTGAGCGCGGGGCAGGGCCGGCTCCCGACGCCCGGAACTCGCGGGTTCAGCGTCAGCGCGGTGAGTCGGGCAGTGCGATGAGCAACTGCTTGTCCGTCACCACGGCCAGCGACAGGGTGCGATAGCCGACCGACTTGAACAAGATGGTGATCTTGCCGTCACCCTCGCTCATGACCTCGCCCTGGCCCCACTGGTCGTGGTGCACGCGGACGCCCGGCAGGTAGACGTGCTCGTCCGCGGTGGGGCGTGCGCCCGGCTCCGCAGCCCGGACGGCACCGGCGGCGGCGCCCGCGCGCGCACCGGCCCGGGGCCACCGGCGCCGCCGTGCGGTCGCCTTGTACGGATGTCCGGCGTCCCCGGACCGCCCACGCCTCAACCTGCCCGCAGGCTTGACCACCGCCCCTGTGCAGTTGTCGCATGCCTCGCACGGGACGCGGACGGAGTCGCCGAAGTATCCAAGGAGGAACCGCCGTCGGCAGTCCGTCGTCTCGGCGTACCCGCGCATCATGTCGACCCGGGACTGTTCGAGCTTGAGGTGCGTGGCGTGGACGGCGAGTGCGCTCTGCACAGCGGCGTCGACGTCGTCGTCCGCGGCGGCGCCGAGTGAGCCGGTGAAGCGGCTGCCGTCCCGTCCGGTATGGACGGCGCCGGCTTCCTCCAGCAGGTTCAGCACGGCGGAGAGTGCCGTCGCACTGAGTTCGCAGTCGGCTCGGAGCCCGGTTGCGCTCACGGTGCCCCCGTCGCCGCGCAGGCGCTCGGCGACGCGGCGCAGTGCGTCGGCGTCGGGAGCGCCGGAGGCGAAGAAGCGTTGCAGACCCAGGTCCTGCGGGCGGTAGGCGAGGATCGCCCTGGCCGGTGCGCCGTCGCGGCCGGCCCGGCCGATCTCCTGGTAGTAGGCGTCGAGAGAGCCGGGGACGGACGCGTGCAGCACGAACCGTACGTTCGCCTTGTCGATGCCCATCCCGAACGCCGAGGTCGCCACGACCACGTCGAGTTCACCGGAGCTGAACCGGTCCTGGGTTTTGCGACGTTCGGTGGGGGAGAGGCCCGCGTGGTAGCCGGCGGCGGACAGCCCGAGGCCGCTCAACTGCTCCGCGTAGCTGTCCGCTGCCTTCCGCGTTCCCGCGTACAGGATTCCCGGCTTCTCCTCGACGGCCGCCCGCTCCACGACGAACCGCTCCTTGGCGGCTGCGTCCTGAAAGGCAGACACGTCCAGTTGGATGTTGGGACGGTCGAAGCCGGCCACTATCTCGACCGGGTCGTTCATGCCGAGCCGTTCGGCGATGTCGCGTCGTACCGGGGCCGCCGCGTTCGCGGTCAGGGCGAGCACCGGCGGATTTCCGAGCCGCTCCCGCGCGTGCCGCAGCCGCAGGTAGTCCGGCCGGAAATCGTGCCCCCAGGACGACACACAGTGTGCTTCGTCCACCACCAGCAGCCGGGGACGGACGGTGGCGAGCCGGTCTGTGACATCCGGCTTGGCGAGCTGCTCAGGAGCGAGGAAGACCACGTCGACCGAGGAGGAGCTGATGCGGGCCCATGCCGTCTCGTTGTCGCTCGGGCGCTGCGCGGAGTTGATTGCGGCGGTGCGCAGCACGCCGGATCCGAGCAGGCTCTGCATCTGGTCCCGCTGAAGCGCGATCAGCGGCGAGACGACCACCACTGGACCGCCGAGCAGGACCGCGGGCACCTGGTACACGGCGGACTTGCCCGCGCCGGTCGGCATGACGGCGAGTACGTCACGCCCCTTCATCACGGCCTTCATCGCGGTCAGTTGGGCCGGACGCAACTGCTGCCAGCCGAAGACCCGACGCGCGGTGCTGCGCAGACGCCGGGACGTGAGTGTGAGCATCGTTCTCCTTGAAGCGTGAGCGTCCAACCGCTGGGTGTTTGGCGGCTACCCCGGTTCGCCGGAATATCGCCTCGCGCGATGCGGTCGCGCTTTTCAGGATCTGAGGCACCGTCAGCTTGCTGGGTTCGAACGAGCGTCCCTGGCCGGCGGGGACGATGAACTACCGATGGAGTACTGGTAGGTGATGAGCAGTCAGCCACGTGCGGGCAGCACCGTGTCTGACGGATCCAGGTCGAGATGATGGTGGAGCCTGGCGCGCAGTGCCGCGGCATCCGGGTGATCAAGTTCCTCGAAGACCGCCAGGGAAAGGGTCCAGGCTTCGCGGGCGGCTTCGGGATTCCGGGCCGCGTGGTGGGTGTCGCCGAGGTGGGCGAGGATGTCCGCCTCGTAGTAGCGGTCTCCGATGTCGTGGAAGAGCGCTATGGCTTTCTCGTAGCAGGTGGCGGCCTCGCTGTGTTCGCCGAGGTGGTGGTGGGAGTATCCGAGGGTGTCCCAGGTGTGAGCCTCTCCGGAGACGTGGCCGGTGTCTTTCACCAGGGTCAGCGCCTGCTCGCAGTAGGTGATGGCATGCCGGTACTCGCCCATCTCCGCGTGGTCCCAGCCGACGTTGTTCAGCGCCAGTGCTTCCCAGGCACGGTCTCCGGCGGCGCGGAATCCCTGCACGGCCTGCCGTGAGTGTTCCAGTCCCTCGCTGTGGTGACCCTGTTGGGCCAGGACTTTGCCCAGCGCGAGATGGGTGTGCGCTGTGCCTGACGGTTCACCGAGTTGCCGATACAGGTCCGCGGCGCGTTCGAGGTGGGCGCGGGCTTCTGCGGGACGGCCGAGGGCCGATGCGGCATTGCCCATGTTGCGTTGGGCGCAGGCCTCCGCCGCTCCGTCGGCCAGTCGGCGACCGGCGGCCAGCCCGGCTGTGTGGGTGGCGGCCCAGTCGGACCAGAGCACCTGCCGCTGGTGGTAGGGCGTCATCGCCGCAGCGAGCTGCCAGACATGGGTGTCGAAGCCGTCCTGGACCGCTTGCTGGAGGGCGGCGAGCAGCACCGGATGCTCGGCGCTGAACCACGCCATGGCTTCCTCGCGGTCGGTCGGTTCCTCGGGGGCGACGCCGGGCTGGGCCGGGGAGGGGACAATCAGGTCCGCGGGTGGACCGAGAAGGCTTTGCGCCCGGAGCGCGGTGTGCAGGTAGTGGTCGAGTACGCGGTACGTGGCCTGGTGGCGGTCGGTGTCACTGTCCTCGGTGCGGGCGAGTTCGCCGGCGTAGGCGCGGAGCAGGTCGTGCAGGGAATAGCGGCCCGGTAGGTGTTCGGTGAGCAGATGCGTGCGTGTCAGTTCGCCGAGCAGGATGCGAATCCGCGTGGGTGCCACTGCGGCCAGGCTCGCGGCGGCCTCGGCCGAGATGTCGGGTCCGGGATGCAGCCCGAGCTGTCGGTAGAGCCGTGCGGCACCGGGGCTGAGGGCGTCGTAGGACCAGGAGAACACCGCCCGTACCCGCGTGGCTGGATCACCGCCGTCGAGCGCGTCCAGACGGCTGCCGGTCTCGCGCAGTTCGTCGGCGAGGGTGGAGAGCGGGATGCGGGGCTCGGCGGCGGCCCGAGCGGCAAGGACGGCGAGAGCCAGCGGCAGGCCCGCACAACGGGCCACGATCTCCGCCACGGCGGCGGGTTCGGCGGCGAGACGGCCGACGTCGAGCCGGTCGGCCAGCAGGGACCGGGACTCGTCCGGGGACAACACGTCCACGGCGAGCAGATGAGCGCCCTCGGCGGCGGCCAGGCTGGTGAGCCGGTTACGGCTGGTGACCACGACCAGGCAGCCGGGTGCACCGGGAAGCAGTGGCCGGACCTGCTCGGCATCCCTCGCGTTGTCGAGCACGATCAGCATCTGCCGGTCGGCCAGCAGACTCCGGTAGAGGGCCGCCTGGGCCTCCAGACCTGGAGGTATCCGGGCAGGCGGTACGGCAAAGGCGTCCAGGAAGCCGCGCACCGCCTCTGCCGGGTCCCCGACCGCTCCTCCGGGATCGAAGCCCCGAAGGTTGACATAGAGCTGACCGTCGGGGAAGAACTCCCGTACCCGGTGCGCCCAGTGCACTGCCAGCGTGGTCTTGCCCACGCCCGCGCTGCCCGACACGGCTGAGATCACCACAGGTGCCGAGGGCTGACGCGTCGCGAGGAACCCGTCCAGCCGCGCGAGTTCCTCGTGTCGGCCGGTGAAACCGCGGACTGCGACGGGCAGTTGTGCGGGCGCCACTCCCCGCGGCGGCCTGGAACGTTCCGGCGGCGCAGGTCGCGGGGGAGCGGTGGGTCCGGGCAGGTCCCCGCGCAGGATCGCCTGGTGAACTCCGCGCAGGGCCGTACCGGGGTCCGTACCGAGTTCCTCCGTCAGGCGCCGTTGCATGGAGGCGTAGCACAGCAGAGCCTCGGCGTCCCGGCCGGTGGCGTGCAGGGCCCGCATCAGTTCCTCGGCCAGCGGCTCGACCAGGGGGAAGTCGTCGAGGAGCGCGGACAACGGGCCGATCGTGGCAGCGGAAGCACCGAGCCGTGCCTGGATCCGGGCCCATTCGATGGTCGCGTCCACCCGTTCACGCCGCCATGCCTGGCGCATCTGGTCGACCCACGGGCCGTCCAGCCCACTCAGCGGCTCGCCGCGCCACAGACCGAGTGCCTCGCCGAGAAGAGACACCCGTTCGGTGTCCGGCACGCGGACGTCGTGGGCCCGGCCGACCAGGTGGTGGAAGTGGTGCACGTCGACCTGATGCCGGTCGGCCTCCAGGACGTATCCGTCCGACCGGCGACCGAGCCGCAGTCCTTCGCCGTACGCGTCATCGAGCCGGGCACACACATGACGAATCCGGGCGATGTGCGCATGGACCGAACGCCGGGCACCTTCCGGTGGGTTGGGCCCCCAGACCCGGCTGATCAGGGCGTCGGTCCCCACCGGACGCCCCGCGTCCACGGCCAGCGCGGCCAGCACGGTGCGTCGTTGCGGCGGACCGGTGTCCGCCCTTCCGTCGGTCACGGCAATCTCGACAGGGCCGAGTAATCGCAGCTGCACCATGGTGTCCCCTCGAAACCTGCACTGCTTCTACGGATTTTGCTCATATCCGTGCGCTCGGCACAGCCGGAAGGGCAAAGCGTGACCACTTGTCGGCTCTGTATCGGACATCCGAGGTCGACGGTGGCGGTCAGGGCAGCGGGGTCGATGTTCTTGTCGAACGTCGCGATGGCGGGGGTGAGTTGGGTGGTGGCCGCGCTCTGAGCCGCCTCGGTCGCCTGGGCGGCCCGTAGCAGGGTGTTGGTGTCCTTGACTTGGGACTGGAGTAGTTTCCAGTACAGGCACCGCCTCGTCCGGTATCACGGTCGATGACGGGCACGTACTCCGCCTGGAACTTTCGTTCCAGGCGGAGTAGTGGTGGCTCCGGAGCTCATCGGCCAGTCCTCAGGCGACCAGCCCGTCGGGGCGGCGCGGACGAGGGGTCAGGCCCGATAGGCCACGTTCGCCATCATCCCGGCCTCGCCGTGGTAGGCGTTGTGGCAGTGCAGCATCCACTGGCCGGGGTTGTCGGCATCGAAGAAGGCGGACACCGTCTTCCCGGGCAGCACGATCGTGGTGTCCTTGCGCGGGCCGGAGGTGCCGAGCTGGTAGGTGTGGCCGTGCAGGTGCATCGGGTGCCACATCTGCGTCGTGTTGACGAAGTCGAGCCGTATCCGCCGACCCTCCTCGACGACGATCGGGTGCGCCTCGGGGTTCTTCATGTCGAACGGTGTGCCGTTGATGGCCCAGTCGTACTTCATCATGTTGCCGGTCAGCTTGATCCGGTGGGTGACGTCGGTCTTCGCCGACTCCAGTCGTACGTCGTCGGCGGCACGCAGCTGGGACACCGTCATGATCATGCCGTCGAGCTCCTTCGGACGGACGGTCGCCTTCGGCACGCTGCCCGAGCCGGTGCGCAGCAGGGCCAGACCGTTTGCGTTCTTGCCCTCGGCCAGGGCGACAAGCGGAAAGACACCGTCTCCGAGGGTGACGAGGACGTCGTACCGCTCGCCCATGCCGACCAGCAGGGCGTCCACGTCCTGGTGCCGGACGGGGAAACCGTCGGTGTGGGTGATCGTCAGCCTGTGGTCGCCGAGGGCGACCCGGTAGGCGGTGTCCGAGCCGGCATTGATGATGCGCAGTCGTACGCGCTCGCCGGGTTTGCCGGTGCGGACGTCAGGATCGGTGGCCACGCGGCCGTTGACCAGGTGGTGAGGGTACTTCACGTCGCCGGCGTCCCCGCCGAGCAGCTTGCTGGCGGCACCCATGAGCCTGAACTTCTTGGCCATGCCGTCGGAGGAGGCGGAGACCGACGCGGACGGGGAGGCGGAATCGCCCATGTCCATACCCTCCATCCCCCCTGTGCCGCTCATGTCCATGCCGCCCATGTCGGCCATGCCCAGCTTGAGCTCGGTGAAGACGTCGTCGGGAGTGCCGGTGACGCCGTCGACCCAGTCGTCGATCAGGACGACCCACTCGCTGTCGTACGACAGGGGCTCCCTGGGGTCCTCGACGATCAGTGGGGCGTACAGGCCGCGGTCGAGCTGGACGCCGACGTGGGGGTGGAAGAAGTACGTGCCCGGGGCGTCGGCGATGAACTTGTAGGTGAAGGTGGAACCGGCCGGGACCGCGGTCTGCGTGGCGGGTGGCACCCCGTCCATGTCGTTGCGCAGGGCGATGCCGTGCCAATGGATCGACGTGCTCGTCCTGTGCGGGAGCTGGTTGGACAGCTCGGCCACCAGGCTGTCGCCGACGGACAGCCTGACCTCCTTGCCCGGGGTGCGGCCGTCGAAGGCCCAGGTCCTGGGCATGACACCGCCGCCGAGGTCGATCATCGCGGGCGCCGCGGTGAGGGTGAGCTTGTGCTGTCGGCCGGTGCTGGTCCGCTTCTTCTCGGCGGCGGAAACCGCCGGACCGGTCGGGCTGACCAGTGCACTGCCGGACGAGCTGCTGCCGGAGCCGTCGCTGCAGGCGGCCAGCACGCCGGTTCCGGCGACTGCGAGCCCGCCGAGCAGGACGGAGCGGCGGTTGATGCTGTTCATATGGAGTGGTGTCCTCTGACTCGAAACTGCCGATGAGCGCGGAAGGACGGCACAACGCGCGCCGTCCGGCGCGGCCTATCTGCGCAGCTGAGAAAGGACGAGCAGGTCGGGAGGCGCGCGGCCGACCGCGGCTGCGGGAGCGCGTCCCGCGGCGGCCTGCCGCGGGTTCACCAGCGGGTCGAACGTTGTCCGGTCGGGGACGGCGAGCTGCACGGAGTCGACACTCGCCGTGGTGCAGTGCTGCATGCCCGGCATGGAACAGACGTCGGCCGCGGCATTGTGCACGGAAACGTCCGAGACCGCCGATGCTCCATTGCCCGGAGACCGGGGCGTCACGTGAGCGGTCTGGGCCGAGTCCGGCACGCAGAGGAGATCCATCGCCGGCATCTCGTGGTGGACGAGCACGGCCAGCGCGACGCAGAGGGCGAGGAAAACCCCGTGCGCCCAGCGGACGGCACTGCTGCCGCCGCGAGCCGACCGCGTCATCATCCGCTCCACTCGTACCGTGATCACCGGATCGACATCTTACCCCCAGGGGGTACCCGCGATGTGTGTTCCTGGGTGTGGAGCCATGGGCGGGCTGCCGCCTTGGGGACCTGATGCGTGGGGGAGGTCGACTCGCGTGGCTCGTGGGTCAGTCGGGTGTCTCGGCCGAGTCGGTGGGCTGGGTGTCGTCGGCCGGTGCGGGTCGCTCGGTGTCGTCGTTGGTGGCGGCCCAGCTGGCCAGCAGGTTCAGGGCGTCGTGGGTGGGTGAGTGGGGCTCGGGGGTGTAGGTGAGGAGGAACTGGCTGGGGCCGTCGGGGAGCGGGAAGGTTTCGAAGGGCAGGTCGAGGTCGCCGACGACCGGGTGGTGGAGGAGTTTTATGCCGGTGGTGTGCATGCGGACGTTGTGGGCGGCCCAGCGGTGGCGGAATTCCTCGCTGCGGGTGGACAGTTCGCCGATGAGGTCCGTCAGTCGCCGGTCGTAGAGGTCGCGGCCGGCTTCGGCGCGGAGCATGGCGACGGTGTCGCCTGCGACTTCGTCCCAGTGGCGGAAGAACTCGGTCGCGTGGGGGCTGAGGAAGACGAAGCGGGCGTTGTTCGGCGGCCGTGCCGGGTCGGCGTAGAGGGGGGAGAACAGGGCACGTCCGAGGTGGTTGGCGGCCAGGATGTCCCCGCGTCCGCTGAGGATGAACGCGGGTGTGCCGGCCATGGAGTCGAGGACGCGCTGCACCGAGGGCCGCACGCGCTGCTGGGCCGGGCGGCGGCGTGGCGGGCGGGTGGTGCCGGCGCCGCGCAGGAGGTCGAGCAGGTGGGTGCGTTCGGCCTCGTCGAGCTGGAGAGCCTGGGCGATGCCGTCGATGACGCTCTCGGAGACGCCGGTGGCGTTGCCGCGCTCCAGCCGGGTGTAGTACTCGCTGGAGATGCCCGCGAGGAGGGCGACCTCCTCGCGGCGCAGCCCGGTGACGCGTCGGCGCTCTCCGCCGTAGAGGGGCAGTCCGGCCTGTTCGGGGGTGACCCTGGCGCGTCGCGTGCCGAGGAATTCCCGGATCTCCGCGCGGAAATCATCGCGGATGTCACGGTTAGTGCCTTGTGTTCCTTGTGGGTCGTTTCTGCCTGCCATGCGTTTCACTCTACGAGCGCATCCGCCGGCTAGGGGGTCCCTGTCAGTGACCCCCTCAAGAGGGACTCCCACACGCGGGTGACAGGCGGTTTTGTTGGTGGTGCACCGCCCACGGCGGTGTGCACGGTCCGGACAGGGCGGCGCTTGTCCCGCCGGTCCCGACCTCCCCCGTGCGGCACTGTCGGCGCTGCACGCGTCACCCCCGCACACAGCGGGTGCCGGATCACGGCGCCTGAAAGGAACCCCCATGAGCAAAGTCATTCTCGTCACCGGTGCCGGACGCGGTCTGGGCACGGACATCGCCCGCGAGGCCCTCGCCGCCGGCCACCAGGTCGTCGCCACCGGCCGCCGCCCCGAAGAGGTCGAGAAGACCCTCGGCGGGCCGCAGGACAACCTGCTGGTCACCAAGCTGGACGTCACCAGCCTCGACGACGCCGAGGCAGCCGCGCAGGCCGCCGTCGGCCGCTTCGGCCGCATCGACGTCCTGATCAACAACGCCGGGAACCTCTTCACCGGCTATTTCGAGGAGATCTCGCCCGCGCAGATGCGCCGGCAGTTCGAGACCAACCTCTTCGGCCCGATGAACGTCACCCGTGCCGTCCTGCCGATCATGCGCGAACAGCGCGCCGGGCACGTCATCACCATCACCTCGACCGCCGGGCTGGTCGGCATGGAGTTCACCTCCGCCTACGCCGCCTCCAAGTTCGCCGAAGAGGGCTGGATGGAGTCCCTGCGCTACGACGTCGAGCCGTACAACATCCACACCACGATCGTGGAGCCCGGCTACTTCCGCACCGAACTCCTCGTGGACGGCTCCACCAACTGGCCCGAGCTGTCCATCGACGACTACGCCCCGCGCACCGCCCCCAGGATCGAGGGCATGAAGAGCATGAACGGCAAGCAGCCCGGAGACCCCGCCAAGCTCGCCCGCGCCCTGCTCACCATCGCCCGGCAGGAGAAGCCGCTGCCGCGTTTCGTCGCCGGGGCGGACGCCATCGAGGCCGCCGAGGCCAAGGCGAGGGAACTCCTCGCCCAGGCCGAGGCATCCCGCGAACTGGGCGACAACCTCGCCTACGACGACGCCCACGTCTGAGGAGGGACAACATGCCCCTCAAAGGCGAGTACGAGCCGAGCAAGGCGCAGTTCGTACGTGACCAGGTGGACCTGTACGAGAACTCCGGCGGTACGCAGGGAACGACACTGAGTGTCCTGGTCACACGGGACGAAGACGAGAGGCTCCGGGACCTGCCCGTCGTCATCCTGACCACCCTGGGCGCGAAGAGCGGCAAGATCCGCAAGACCCCGGTCATGCGGGTGGAGCACGACGGCACCTACGCCGTCATCGCCTCCATGGCAGGAGCCCCCACCCACCCGGTCTGGTACCACAATGCGGTGGCCGACCCTCGCGTCGAACTCCAGGACGGCCCGGTGCGCCAGGACATGCTGGCCCGCGAGGTGACCGGGGACGAGAAGACCCTGTGGTGGGCCCGAGCCGTCGAGGCGTTCCCCGACTACGCGGCGTACCAGAAGAACACGGACCGTGAGATCCCCGTCCTCGTTCTGGAGCCGACGGCCCAGGAGCACTGACGAGGCGCAGCCGGGTCAGCCGCCTGGACGAAGCACTGCGCATCGCCAACGACCTGCGGCATCGATGTGGTCGGCAGCCCGACCCACGACGGCACCCACGTCTGAACACCATTCCCGGCCGAGACCGGAGGCCGCCGGGCGCACCTATGGCCCTGCCCCACTACCCGGGCAGCAGCGCCCGCGCCGGCAACGCGCGGACCACCGAAGCACGGTCCGCCATGTGGTGGCGCACCCCACTGATCACGACCACCGGCCGGTCCTGACGGCCGTCGCGAAAGGAACACCTGATGAAACACGTATCGCTGGGCGGGCTCGATGTCTCCCGCATCGGCCTGGGAGCCATGACCATGGCGGGCACCTACACCACGGGCGGCGGGCTCGACGACACCGAGTCGATCCGCACCATCCACCGGGCGCTGGACCTCGGGGTCACCCACATCGACACCGCCGAGATCTACGGCCCCTTCCACAGCGAGGAACTCGTCGGCAAGGCCATCAAGGGCCGCCGCGACGACGTCGTCGTGGCGACGAAGTTCGGTCTCGTCTCCCACTCCGGTGGCGGCCCCGGCGTCATCGACAGCAGCCCCGGAAACGTGAAGGCCGCGGTCGAGGGCTCGCTCCTGCGGCTCGGCATCGACCACATCGACCTCTACTACCAGCACCGCGTCGACCCCAACACCCCCATCGAGGAGACCATCGGCGCGCTGGCCGACCTGGTCGCCGAGGGCAAGGTGCGCCACATCGGCCTCTCCGAGGCCGGCCCCGACACGATCCGCCGAGCGCACGCCGTGCATCCGCTGGCCGCGCTGCAGACCGAGTACTCGCTGTGGACCCGCGACGTCGAGGCCGAAATCCTCCCCCTGCTGCGCGAGCTGGGCATCGGATTCGTGCCCTACTCCCCGCTCGGCCACGGCCTGCTCACCGGGCAGATCCGCACCGTCGACGACTTCACCGACGACGACTGGCGCAAGACCAACCCGCGCTTCACCGGTGAGAACTTCCAGCGCAACCTGGCGATCGTCGACGAAGTACAGGCCATCGGCGCCGAGATCGGAGCCACACCGGCCCAGACCGCGCTGGCATGGCTGCTCACCCGCGGCGACGACATCGCCCCCATTCCCGGCACCCGGCGGGTTACGCGCGTCGAGGAGAACACCGCCGCCGACGCCGTCGAACTCAGCGCCGCTCAGCTCGACCGCCTCAACAACCTCACACCGGCCGCGGGCGAACGCCACGACGAGGCGAACATGGCCAGCATCGACCGGTGATCTGACGCCCGGTGACCTGCTGACCCGTCACCCCCGACCCACCTGAATCCGTTCACCCATTTCACTGATCACTGAAAAGGTTCCTCATCATGTCCAAGGTTCTCCTTGTCGTAGGTCACCCCGACCTGTCCCAGTCGAAGGCCAACGCGGCGCTCGTTGACGCCGTCCGCGAGCTGGCCCATGTCACCGTGCACGATCTCTACGCCGCCTACCCCGACTTCCGGATCGACGTCACCGCCGAGCAGGCGCTGCTCGCCGAGCACGACGTGATCGTCTTCCAGCACCCGGTGTTCTGGTACAACACCACCCCGCTGTTCAAGCAGTGGCAGGACAAGGTCTTCACCCTCGGCTGGGCCTTCACCATGGACGGCTCCGCCTCCCAGCTGGCCGGCAAGAAGGCCGTCGTGGCCGTCACCGCCGGCGTCCCCGCCGACCACTACACCCTTGAAGGCTCGAACCAGGCCACCATCGAGACCCTCCTCAGCAACTGGCACGCCACCCTGCGGTTGTGCCAGTTCGACATCCAGCCGATGGTCAAGCTCTACGGCACCGCCTTCGGCCTCTCCGACGAAGACCTGGACACCGCCGCCAAGCAGTACAACGAACTGCTCGCCTCCTTCGCCGCCTGACCGCACTCACGACAACGGCCGCTCTCGCCGATCACGACGCAGCGGAACGTGGGGACTCGACGCCAATGCGTGTGTCAACGATCCCGGTGCAGCTTCCATCCTGGCTGGATGAGAGAACATGGCCATCGCGACATGCAGGAAATCTATAGTGGTGGATATAGACATTGAGGATCGTGAGGGCTAGCCTCCTGTCTGTAGCCAAGAAGTCGGGAAAGCGCGGCATACGCGAACTGCCGTGTATGCAGGACGCAGGTAGTGGCACGGCAGTGGAGTGGCGGGGCCGGAAGGTTCTCGGGGCCCTCTCGCTGACTGCCGGACCGGGCGGTTCAACGGAGCCGTCGCAGTAGGTACGACCGCAGGCCCAAGCAGATGGATCAGAAGGAAGCGAAGGAGGCTGACGCCATCAGGATCGCCCGGGCAGAGACAGCCGGCCCGGGTACCGCAGGCCCCAGAACGGAAGGTGGTCCCACGGTCACGCAGACGCGATCCCCGCACGCATCTCCCTCTCACGGGAGAGCGAGCGGAAAGACAAGGCCGGCATCGCAGTAAGCCGGCAGATGGTGTTGAAAATCCCTCGGGGCCTTGGTGCCGTACGGCACCAAGGCCCCCCGATGCGTTTCCGCGAAAGAGGTGCGAATGACAGCAGAAGACTCTCTCAGCCGTATCGACGACGACGACTATCCCGCCTACACCATGGGGCGGGCCGCCGAGCTGCTCGGCGCCACGCCCGCCTTCCTGCGGGCGATCGGTGAAGCCCGCCTGATCACGCCCCTGCGCTCGGAGGGCGGCCATCGCCGCTACTCCCGCTACCAGCTGAAGATCGCCGCTCGTGCCCGCGAACTTGTTGACCAGGGCATGCCGGTCGAGGCTGCCTGCCGCATCATCATCCTCGAAGACCAGCTCGAAGAAGCCCGGCGCATCAACGAAGAACACGCCAACGCCGCCGAGTCACACCGAGCGGCGGACGGCTGACCCGCCTGCCGGCCTGACAACCCGAAGCGCCGGGCTCCGGCGATGTGATCGTCGGGGCCCTTTCGCGTTCCGACCCGTTCCTTCTCGCCTGCGGCGGTCCGGGGCGGTCATGCGGTCTGGGTGAGTTCGGGGCGCCCGAAGAGCAGCGCGTGTCTGGTCGGGAGCCGGGCCAGGATGCGGTCCAGAAGGCCAGGGCCTGCCGTGCGGCCGATCATGGCGAGGACAGCTTCGGTGTCCCGGCGGGTGGTCGCGGGGGGCAGGGTTCTTGACGGAGCTTCAACCGGTGAGCGGTTGGGGGCTGGGGATCTGGGCGGTGGAGTCGAGTGCGGCCTCTACGGGCAGGCGGGCCGAGAGGTCCGTGCCCCGATTGTCGGAAGTGTGGGGCCGTCGGTAACGCGCTCGCCTCTCCGCCTGGTTGCTGGGGTCGTGCGGTGCCTATGTTGCGTTTGTGTCTCTCTCGGTGACGGTGTGCAAGTACGCGGGGGTGGCCGTGCGGTGGCGG
>NZ_BARG01000092.1 GCF_000376565.1 Streptomyces hokutonensis
GCCCCGCGCGCCTTCCCCCGGCAGCCCGCGCAGATCACCCACGGACCCCGCGACCGCCCCCGGATCGCGCTCACCTTCCACGGCCAGGGCGACCCCGAGATCGCCACCGCCCTCCTCACCGAGGCGGAGAAGCACGGCGCCCGCGTCACCGTCCTCGCCGTCGGCACCTGGCTCGACACCCACCCCGGGATGGCCCGCCGCATCCTCGACGGCGGCCACGACCTCGGCAACCACACCCAGCGGCACATCGCCGTCAACACCCTGTCAGAGGCCGACGCGCTCGCCGAGATCACCGGCTGCGCCGACCGCCTCAAGCGGCTGACCGGCTCGATCGGCACCTGGTTCAGGCCCTCGCGCGCCCCGGCCGCGTCCCCCCTCGTCCAGCGCCTGGCCCACCGCGTGGGCTACCCGCACGTGCTCTCCTACGACGTCGACTCGCTCGACTTCACCGAGCCCGGCGCCCCCGCCGTCACCCGCAAGGTGCTCGCCGAGGTCCGCGACGGCTCGGTCGTGAGCATGCACTTCGGGTACGCCGGCACGGTCGCCGCGCTCCCCGCCGTACTGCAAGAACTCGACCGCCGCGGACTGCGCGCGGTGACGACCACGGAGCTGCTGAGCTGATGCGACACACCCCCCTCACCCGCGCCCTGGTCACCGGCGCCGCCCTCGCCGCACTGGCCGCCCTCGCCGGCTGCGGCTCGCAGCACCACGCCGACGAGGCCCTCGGCACCAAGGCCGCCCTCCAGCCGCAGCAGCAGAAGAAGCAACAGCCGCAGGTGGCAAAGGGGTTGCCCGGAATGCCGCCGGTGCTCGACCCCGCCGACGTCTACGCCGCCGACCGGCCGGGCCGACTCTCCCCGGTGGTCCGGGACTTCCCGTCCCGGGTCTACGTCCCCAACACCGGCTCCAACACGGTCTCGGTGATCGACCCGAAGACGTACAAGGTCATCGAGACCATCCCGGTCGGAGTCCAGCCCCAACACGTCGTCCCCTCCTGGGACTTGAAGACCCTGTGGGTCAACAACGACCGCGGCAACACCCTCACGCCGATCGACCCGCGAACGGGCAGGGCGGGCAAGCCGGTCGACGTGCACGACCCGTACAACCTGTACTTCACGCCCAACGGCAGGTACGCGATCGTGATGGCCTCCCTCGACCGGCAGCTGGTGTTCCGGGACGCGCACACCATGAAGACGGTGAAGGCGGTCCCGGTCAGCTGCTACGGCGTCAACCACGCCGACTTCTCCACGGACGGCCGCTACTTCATCGTCTCCTGCGAGTTCAGCGGCGAACTGCTCAAGGTCGACACCGAGAAGATGAAGGTGATCGGGCAGCAGAAGCTGCCGTTCCACGGCTCGATGCCGCAGGACGTCAAGATCTCGCCCGACGGCAAGCGCTTCTACATCGCCGACATGATGGCCAACGGCATGTGGGTGCTGAACGGCGACACCTTCGCCAAGCCGGACTTCCTGCCCACCGGCAAGGGCTGCCACGGCCTGTACATCAGCCGGGACTCGCGCGAGATGTACATCTCCAACCGCGGCGAAGGCTCCATCTCCATCTTCGACTTCACCAAGAACAGGCTGACCAAGAAGTGGCATCTGCCGAACGGCGGCAGCCCCGACATGGGCGGCGTCTCGGCCGACGGCAAGGTGCTGTGGCTGTCCGGCCGCTACAACTCCGAGGTCTACGCCATCGACACCCGCACCGGCACCCAGCTCGCCCGCATCAAGGTCGGCGGCGGCCCGCACGGCCTCGCCGTCTACCCGCAGCCGGGCCGCTACTCGCTCGGCCACACCGGCATCTTCCGCTGAAATCGCTTTGACCGCCGGTCAGTTGGACACGCCCCCGTACGGGTGATGATCCACAGTCCGCCGCCGTGGAACCGGAATCGTGCCCGGCATGATCACCCTGCATCTGCGACGGCGGACCGCTGCCGCCGTCCTGTCCCTCGCGGCCGTGTTCGCCACGACCGCCGCCACCGCCCCCGTCCACACCACCCGCACGCCGGTCCGGGCCGCCGCGCCCGCCTGTCCCGTGGTCGCCGACCCGGCGATGGCCGCCGCCGACGACCGCGTGGACATCTCCCGCATCACCCCCGACCCGGTCTGGCGCACCAGCTGCGGCACGCTCTACCGCAGCGACAGCCGCGGCCCGGCGGTCGTCTTCGAGCAGGGCTTCCTGCCCAAGGACGCCGTCAACGGGCAGTACGACATCGAGAAGTACGTCCTGGTCAACCAGCCCTCGCCGTACGTCTCGACGACCTACGACCACGACCTGTACAAGACCTGGTACAAGTCGGGCTACAACTACTACATCGACGCCCCCGGCGGCGTCGACGTCAACAAGACCATCGGCGACACCCACAAGTGGGCCGACCAGGTCGAGGTCGCCTTCCCCGGCGGCATCAAGCGGCAGTACATCATCGGCGTCTGCCCGGTCGACAAGAAGACCAAGGTCGAGATCATGAGCGACTGCGAGAGCAACCCGTACTACCAGCCCTGGCACTGACGCTCAGGACGCGCCGAGCAGCAGCGCCTCCGCACCCACCGGACGGTAGCCCGCCGCCAGGAACGCCCGCATGCTGCGGGCGTTCCCCGGCGCCACCTGCGCCCACAGCGGCTCGGCCGCCAGCTGCCGCGCGGCGGCCACCAGCGCGCGCCCCAGCCCCCGTTGCCGTACGCCCTCCTCGATCTCGACCGAGACCTCCAGGCGCCCCGCGATCCCGCGCCCCATCACCAGCACCCCGCCCTCCGTCGTCCACGCGCGCACGTCGTCGCGCCGGCCGCGGGCGTACACGATCCTCGGATGGTCGCCGTCCATGATCTCCTTCAGCGGGAGCGGCGGTTCGCCCGGCAGCGGGGTGCCCACGAGCATCGCGTCGACGTTCTCCGCCGTACGGCCCGTCCGGTCGAGCAGGGCCGCCAGGAACCGCGGGTTCATCGGCGCCGCGAGCGCGTCGCACGGAACGGCGGCCAGGGTGTCGTGGACCCACTGCGGATCCTCGTCCGTGAAGACCACCGCGTGCGCGGTGAAGGCGAGCACCCCCGCGTCCCGCTCGGACGCCTGCGGCACGACGGTCGTACGACCGTCCGGCGGCGGGAAGACACCCCGCGCCGCCGCGTCGAGAATGTCCCGGAGAGTCTCCATCACGGTGCTCCTCGCACTCCTTGAGTCTCCACCCACTGGAAGGCCCACACTCACGACATGATCGACGACGGCACCGCACTGCTCACCATCGGGGAGCTGGCCAGGGCCACCGGACTGACCGTGCGCACCATCCGCTACTGGTCGGACGAGGGCGTCCTGACCCCCGTGACCCGCTCGACGGGCGGCTATCGGCTCTACGACGCCGAGTGCGCCGCCCGCCTCGAACTGATCCGCACCCTGCGGGAGTTGGGCCTCGGCCTGGACGACGTACGCAAGGTGCTGGCGGGCGAGACGACGGTCGCGGAGGTGGCCGCCGCCCATGTGGTGGCGCTGGACGCGCAGATCCGTGCGCTGCGGGTGACCAGGGCGGTGCTGTCGACCGTGGCGCGACGCGGCTCGACCGCAGAGGAGATGACGCTCATGAACAAGCTGGCACGGCTGTCGGCAGCCGAACGCAGGCGGATCATGGAGGAGTTCGTGGAGGAGCTCTTCCACGGCCTCGACTCCGTGGATCCGTCCATCGAGGAGCGGATGCGCACCATCGCGGTGGACCTGCCGGACGACCCGACCCCCGAACAGGTCGACGCCTGGGTGGAGTTGGCGGAGATGGTGCAGGATCCGGAGTTCCGGGCGCAGATGCGGAATGTCATGGAGTTCAACGCGGGGGACCAGGCCCGCAGCGTCGCACCCGGGCGTGCCACCTGGTTCCCCATGCGCCTGGTGCAGCTGGGCGGGGAGGCGCTCCAGCAGGGCATCGCCCCCGAGTCGCCGGAGGCGGCGGAGATCGTACGGGAGGTGCTGGGGGACGGCGGCGACCCGGCCGTCGTGCTCGAACGGATGGAGTCGGTGGCCAACGACCGGCTCGCCCGGTACCGGGAGTTGCTGTCCACGGTGAAGGGCCGCGGGCACGCCGGAGCGCACCGGGAGGAGTTCGCGTGGGTGGTCGCCGCACTGCGTGCGCGGGTGGCCGGTTAATCTGGCCTCCGTCAACAGGCAGTAAAGCGTTACGAAGGGGCGGATCCGGTGGCGGACATCGAGGAAGCACGCAAGCATTTCCAGCGGATCGACACGGACGGTGACGGCTTCATCACCGCGGCCGAGTTCAAGACCGCCCTGGCACAGGGAGGCGACTGGAACGTGACCGAGGCGGTCGCCGAGGCCATCATCAAGACGCGGGACCTCAACGGGGACAAGGTCCTGTCGTTCGACGAGTTCTGGGCCCACCTGAACAAGTGACCCGGGAGTGACCCGAGCAGAAGGGGCGCCCGTCCTTCGGTGGACGGGCGCCCCTTTCGTTGCGCCTGTTAGCGTGCGCCGATGGAAGATCTGGGAAGCGTGCCCTGGCCGCCCGAGCCGATCAGGACCGAGAGGCTGCTGCTCCGTGAGTCCGAAGCGCGGGACCGGGCGGTGTTCGTCGAGCTGCTCGCCTCGTCCGAGGCGCACACCTATCTCGGCGGTGCCCGGCCGCGGGCCGAGCTGGAGCGGGAGGTGCCCGCGATCCCCGCCCAGTGGCCGGGTGCCTTCGTCGTCGAGCTCGACGGCGTGATGATCGGGCACCTCCTGCTCAGGCGGACGACAGCGACGGGGAACAGCCGGCCGGCCGCCGTGGGGAAGGCCGACCTCGGCTATCTGTTCCTGCCACGGGCGTGGGGATTCGGATACGCGGCCGAGGCGTGCGCGGCGGCGCTCGACTGGCTCGACGGCGTGCTTCCGGGCGAGCCGGTGACGCTCACCACCCAGACCGCCAACGCCCGCTCGATGCGGCTCGCGGCGAAGCTGGGGTTCGTGGAGGTGGAGCGGTTCGAGGCCTGGGACGCCGAGCAGTGGCTCGGTATCCGGTCCCCGGCTGTCCTGCCCGGTCACCCGGACGGCGGCGGGCCGGAATAGCGGGCGGGCGGCCGGGGTTCTCGCCCCCAGAACGCATGCGCGTGCATGGATTCCGGATCGGCGAAGGGTCTGTCATGAAGATCGGCATCATCGGCGCGGGACACATCGGCGGCAACCTCACCCGGCGGCTCACCGCACTCGGACACGACGTCTCCGTCGCCAACTCGCGCGGCCCGCAGACGCTCACCGCACTGGCCGAGGAGACGGGCGCGACACCCGTACCGGTGGCGGAGGCGGCCCGCGGGGCCGAGGTCGTCGTGGTCACCGTCCCGCTGAAGGCCGTACCGAACCTGCCGAAGGGCTTGTTCGACGACGCGGCGGAGAACGTCGCCGTCATCGACACCGGCAACTACTACCCCGGCCGCGACGGCCGGATCGCCGCCATCCTCGACGACGGCCTCACCGAGAGCCGCTGGACGGCGGAGCAGATCGGCCACACCGTCATCAAGGCCTTCAACGGCACCTACGCCCAGGACATCCTGGACCGGCACCGCCCCGCCGGCGCCCCCGACCGCCTCGCACTCCCGGTCGCAGGCGACGACGAGGCCGCGAAGCGCGTGGTCAGGGCCCTGATCGACGACCTCGGCTTCGACACGGTCGACGCGGGCACCCTCGACGAGTCCTGGCGCCAGCAGCCGGGGACGCCGGTGTACGGGCTGCGCGAGGGCGCGGACGCGATCACGAAGGGTCTGGCGGAGGCTTCGCCGGAGCGGACCGGGGACTTCAGGGGCTGACAACTCCCCTTGTCCTCTACGGTTGTTGCCGGACCGCGGCGCGGAGCCCGAGGGAGGCCCTGGTGGAGGTCGATGCCCTGCCTCGTGTCGACGAGCACGCGACGGTGGTCGCGGCGGGCGTCGACGAGGTCTGGCGCGCCCTGACCGAGACGCTGGACCGCACGTACTCCCGCTCGGGGGCGGCCCGTTACGCGCGGCTGGTGGGGTGCGCCGACCGTGCGGTCGCAGGGCCGCGACCGTTGGCGGTGGGCTCGGCGTTTCCCGGCTTCCGGGTGGTCGGCGCGGTTCCGGGCGGGGAGTTGGTCCTGCGCGGCTCCCACCGGTTCTCGGCCTACGCGTTCGTCTTCCGGCTCGACGAACTCGCCCCGGGGCGAACCCGGTTGCGGGCCGAGACCCGGGCGGTGTTCCCGGGTCCGGCCGGCGCCGCCTACCGCCTTCTCGTCATCGGCAGCGGCGGCCACGCGGCCGGTGTGCGCCGCCTGCTGGCCGGGATCCGCCGCCGGGCCGAGTGAGTCTCAGGCGCTCTTGGCCCACGACTGGAGTGCCGCCTTGCTCGCGAAGTCGGCCACGTCCTTGTCGTGCGGATCGGACGTGTACTGGTGGAACTTCCAGTCGGCCTCGATGCGGGGCTTGCCCGCCGTCGTGTAGTCCGCGATCCAGAGGCCGTCGCCCGCGTAGGAGGTCTTGTCGACGGTCAGCCAGAAGCTGCGGTTGCAGTAGAGGACCACCCGGTTGTCCGGCCGCAGTGCCTTCACCTTGCGGATGAAGCTGTCCTTCTCCGCGTTGGAGGCGTGGGTGCCGTCGCCGGTCGTTTCCCAGTCGACGGCGAGCAAGTCGCCTGCTTTTTCGGGGGCCTTGCTCACGAAGTACTCCGCCTGGGCCGTGATGTCGCCGGGCCAGAGGAAGTGGTAGAAGCCGACGACCAGTCCCGCGTCACGGCCCGTCTTCGTCTGGGCGGTGAGTCTCGGGTTGACGTACGAGCGGCCCTCCGTCGCCTTGATGAAGACGAAGGAGGAGCCGGTCGTGCTGTACGCCGTGGACTGGTACGCGCTTACGTCGATGCCATGCAACATAGGGGGACTTGTGCCCTGTCCCCGGCATCCGGAACCTCAGCTTCTGGTGGCCACCGACGACAGGACCGAGGCGGATTTCGCCGACCAGTCAGAGGTGATCACACTTGCGTGATCGGCGGCCAGGAGTGCCAATTTGGCGGCTACTTCCGCGTCCGTGGGGGCGGTTGACGAGATCGCCGGAGCCACCGCGTACGCGTCCGTCATGATCAGGATGTAGTGGTTCGTGGAGTAGAACGACGTGTCGTAGCCGTTGTTGACGTACGTCGCAGCGTCCCCGTCGAAGAAGACGAACCAGGGGCGGATCGAGGTGTCCGAGGTCCAACGGGTCGATCGCGGATCGCCGTTCGCCGCGCCGAGTACGGCCGGGAAGGCCTGCGCCTGGGAGATCGTGCCGGCCGCGTACAGGTCGCGGAGATGGTCGCCGTACTCCTGGTCGGTCCAGTAGTGGTCGAAGGGGTTGGCCTGCTCGACCGTGCCCGGGATCAGTTCGAAGATGAACTTGCCCTTGAGGTCGTCACGGGAGGGCCACGCGTTCGCCCTGGCGGCCGCGTCGAGCGTGGAGTACGAGGAGCCGAGCAGGTCGGACGGCTTGTAGACGCTGCTGCCGAGCTTCTGCGAGACCAGGGTGTCGAACGCCGTCGGGCCGAGACCGATGGTCTGGTTGAAGCCCACCTTCATCTCGACCTTGACGATGATGGGCGCGTGGTCCGGGTGCAGGGTGTTCCAGGCGGCCATGTTGTCCAGGCAGCTGCCGAGATCCTGGTTGCGGTCCTTGCTGTACAGGTCGGCCGGGGTGCTCGCGTACTCGCAGTTGTTGTCGTTGGAGAACAGGTCGCTGTGGCTGACCCGCCACCGCTTGCTCAGGCTGTCGACGTAGACGTCCAGTTCGAGCAGCGAGGCCCCGGAGTCCAACGCCTGCGCCCAGTACGTGTACTTGTCCTTCTCGTACGCGTTGTGCGTGCCGATCGTCGTCGTCTCCGAGAACTTCGGCGCCGCCGCGTGGGCGTTGCCGACCGCCCCCGTCAGCAGCAGGGCTGTCCCGGCGAGCAGTGCCGCCAGCCGTCTTATCGCCTTCATGGGTCAAGTCCCCTTCACTGCGGCCTAGTTGGAGCCTTGGTGGCGGCAGCAGCGTAGAGCGAAGCGGTTACTCCCGGGTAGCCCCTGGAGGAACATCGGCTTCCGCAACGTCCGGCGTCGCTACGGCCGTGATCCGGTCGGCCAGGTCGGAGACGGCGGCGAGGAGTTGGGCGGGCGGCCGGCCGAGGTCCAGGGCGTGGGCCGTGACGGTGATGCCGACGCGGCGGATGACGTGCTCACTCGAGCCGTCCCGGCT
Source organism: Streptomyces hokutonensis (assembly GCF_000376565.1). Classification (GTDB taxonomy): domain Bacteria; phylum Actinomycetota; class Actinomycetes; order Streptomycetales; family Streptomycetaceae; genus Streptomyces; species Streptomyces hokutonensis. Next base: position 8,178 of record NZ_BARG01000092.1, read on the forward strand.
CGTCGCCGCGTAGACGAGGTGGCCGTGCGGGAGGCCCAACGCGACGCAGTAGCCGAGCAGTTGGTAGAGATGTTCGGTGGGCGGCGCGGGGGAGTGCCGGGCGGCGTACTTCGCGTCGACGACGGAGACGGTGCGGCCCGCCCGGTACAGGACGAGGTCGGGGCGCAGCCGGACCTGTCCTGCCCGGTCGAGGCGGTGGTGCTGCTCTTGGGCCGCGCAGCGGACGCCCCGGCGGGCCAGGGCGGCGGTGAGCGCCGCGGTGAGGAACTGTTCGAAGACGGCCGGCATGTCGAGTACGAACCCGTCAGCCGTGGTGGGGAGTTTGCCCTCGTCCGGGTCGAGCGACCGGCCGGCCAGCAGGAGTTCCGCGAGCCGGAGGGCCGGTGCGTAGCGGGAGTTGAGGCGGTTCGGGGTCCAGCGGGGGAGGGGCGCGCCGGGCGGCAGCAGGTGGACGCCGTCGAGGTGGTGGGCGAGGTGGCGCAGGGCTTGGCCGGTGCGCGGGGGGAGTTCGGGCAGGCGGGCGGCGCGGTGCAGGGCCGCCAGCAGGATGCGGTTCTCGGCGATGTCCGGGGTGTGGTCGTCGTAGCGGACGGCGACCGGGAGGGGGAGGCCGACGCGGCGCAGTTGGTCCGCCGTGCGGATGCGGCCCCGGATCAGGGGCAGTTCCTCCTCGACCGTGCGGTAGCCGTGCAGCACACCGGAGTCCAGCGTGCGGCGGGTGACGCGGGCGAGGAGGTCGGCGAGGGCGGGCAGCAGGTCGTCCGCCTCGGCGGCCTCGACGGTCTCGTGCAGCCAGGGGTCGGTGGGGGAGTGACTGAGCAGGAACAGCAGGTTGCGGACCGGGAGTTTGGGGCGCAGCCGGAGCTGGACCGTGGCTCCGGAAGGGGTGCGCAGCCGCACCAGGCCCGCCTTCTGGTTGCCGGCCAGTCGCCATCGTCCGCCGGCGGCCGGGCTCAGCCGCACCAGGCCGGGCGCGGCGAGCAGCGCGGCGAGCTGGTCGCCGGTCAGCTCGCACACCACGGTGTCGCCGGACTCGTCGACGGTGAGGCGGAGGGGCTCGGCGCTCACCGCTCCTCCAGCAGCGTGGCGAGGCCGTACTCCTCCTCGACGTCGACGCCGGTGCCGTAGAGCTGGTCCTCCAGGAGGGGCAGGATCTGGGTGCGCCAGATGAGGTCGAGGCCCTCGCGGCGGGCCGCGGACGGCTTCATCAGATACGACGGCCCGATCGCCCGGTCCGCGTCGCCCAGCCGGGAGTTGAGCGCGTCCAGCAGCCGGGCCGCCGTGTCGGGCAGGCCTCGGGCGCGCAGCCAGCGCTCCAACAGCCCGCGCACCGGCGGTAGTTCGGGCGAGAGCCGGCGGAACGCGAAGCGGCGGCGCATCGCCGCGTCCACGAGCGCGATGGAGCGGTCGGCGGTGTTCATGGTGCCGATGACGAGGAGGTTGCCCGGCAGATGGAAGGGGTCGAGCGGGCTGTACTGCGTGGTCACCGGCTCCTCGCGGTACTCCAGCAGGAAATACAGCTCGCCGAAGACCTTCGCGAGGTTGGCCCGGTTGATCTCGTCGACGACCAGGACGTACGGGTTCGACGGATCCTGGCGGGCCCGCTCGGCGAGCAGCTTCAGCGGGCCCGGTTGCAGGTCGAAGACGACCGAGCCGTTCTCGCCCTTGCCCGGACGGAACCCCTCGAAGAAGTCCTCGTACGTGTAGGAGGGGTGGAACTGTACGAGCTCCACCCGGTCGGGGCCGGCGAGATGCCGGGCCAGCGCGCGGGCGAGATAGGTCTTCCCGGTGCCGGGCGGGCCGTGGAAGACCAACTGGCGCTGTTCCTGGAGCAGTTCGGCCGTCTCCCGCAACCAGTCCAGCGGCATCAGCAGCTGCGTGGCCAACTCCTCGGTGACGGAGGGGAGTTCGAGCGGCTTGGTGACGTCGGCCTCGATCAGCTTCTCCGCCACCTCGTTCTCCAGACCGGCCTGCTCGGCGAGTTCGGCGGCGACGCTGCTGATGTCGTAGACCGCCGGCGGCCGGGTCAGCTGGGCCTGCACCGCCTCCGGCAGCCGCGCCCGCTCCAGGGGCCGGCCGGTCGTGGCCCAACGCACCGTGCGGCGGCGGGCGTTGTCGGGCCCGTCGGAGGAGTCGTACGTCGGCGGGCCCTGGAGGGTGCCGACGTGGACCTCGTGCGGGGTGACCGTGGCGATCACGTCACCGGGTTTCATCACCGAGAGGAACGCGTGGAGTTGGTACGTCGCCTGGCCGCGAAGCTGCGCGCTGGCGTCCGGCATCGCCTCCGTGACCGCCCGCTGCACCTGCGGCTTGGGGGCGTCGGCGGGGATCTCCGGGACGTCCCGCCAGGAGAGGGAGCAGTAGCCCCGGTCGAGCCAGGCCGGTACGAAGTTGGCGCCGTCCACGTTGTATCCGCGCACCAGCCAGCCGCGTTGCGCGTGCTCGGCCGCGCGTTGCCGCCAACTCCCCTGCCAGGGCTCGGCGTAGAAGTCGACCGGCGCCCCTGAGCGGGTCTCCAGGGCGTGGCTCAGGGTGAGCAGATCGCGGTCCTGGTCGCCGGTCGGTTCGGGCAGGTCGGCGGCGAAGGCCTGGAGGATCTCCTGCTTGTGATGGACGCTGGCGATGGGCTGGAACGCGTCCGGGAAGAGCAGATACAGCAGGATGTGGATCTGCGCGCGCCCCTTCTTGTGCCCCTCCGCCTCCTGGATCGCGAAGCACTCGGCGCGGAACCGCCATGGGTCGCCGAGGATCAACTCCCGTTCCAGGAAGGGCAGTCCGGCGAGGCGTTCCACCAGCAGGACCAGGATCTGGAACTGCGCCCAGCGGTAGTTCAGGAAGCCCTGACCGCCGTTGATGAACCCGCCGAGACCGCTCTCCAGTTCCGCCGGGACCGACACCGGACGGTCGGCCCAGGACAGCACCCCGCCGATGATCTCCCGCTTCTTGGCCAGCCCTATCTGCTCGGGCACCAGCGGCGCCATGTTCACGTACAGCAGCTCGGCCGTCAGCGCGATCGTCTCGTCCGGCGCGCCGTCGAGCTGGCGGCGCAGCTTGACCAGGAACGTGTCCGACGACTCGTCCGGGTGGTCCACGAAACGGGCGCGCAGATCGGCGGCCGTCGGCTCGGTCCACGCCTCCCACTCCGGTACGAACGCGGACTTCCCGCTCAGCAACCCGTCCCGGAACACGCGCTGTACCGCCGCCACGACCTCGGCGCCCTCGGGTCCTGCTGCCACGACGTCCACCCCCTGGTGCTTGAACTGCCCACAGTAGAAGGGGTTTCGGTGGGGTGGACCGGTGGCTGGAGAGAAGGATGTTGTCGTGGTGGGCGTATTGCATTCTGATTCACGAGAATCATATTCTCGCGGCATGAGTCGTCCTGGCCTGGAGTTCGCGCTTCGCTTCGACTTCCGCAACCCCGAGTCGGCCGGTACGTCCATGGCGGACCGGTACGCGGCGGCCCTGGACATGGCCGAGTGGGCCGACGGGCTCGGGTGTACGCGGATCACCGTGTCCGAGCACCATGGTTCGCCGGACGGTTATCTGCCCAGCCCGGTTCAGATGCTCGCGGCGATGGCCGCGCGCACGGAGCAAGTCCGGTTCCTGGTCGCGGCGTTGATCGCGCCGTTCCACGATCCGCTGCGGCTCGCCGAGGAGTTGGTGGTGCTTGACAACATCAGCCGGGGGCGCGTTGATCTGATCGTCGCGGGTGGCTATGTGCGCGAGGAGTTCGCGATGTTCGGTGTGCCGATGAACGACCGGGCCAGGCGGGTCACCGAGGTGGTGAGCACCCTCAAGTCGGCGTTCAGCGGGGAGCCGTTCAGCTATCGGGGGCGCACGGTGCGGGTCACGCCGGCGCCGTACCGGCCGGGCGGGCCGGCCGTGCTGCTGGGCGGCAGCAGTGAACCGGCGGCGCGGCGGGCGGCGCGGATCGCCGACGGGTTCGTGCCCTCCATGCCCGAGGTGTGGGAGCACTACCGGGACGAGGTGGGCAAGTTGGGGCGGCCCGACCCCGGGCCCAGCCCGATCGGGCCGAACCGGGTGGTCGCCCTCGCCGAGGAACCCGACGCGGGCTGGGAGCAGATGGCGCCGTACTTCCTGCACGAGACCAATGCCTACGGGGTCTGGCAGGCCCAGGACGACGTGGCGGCGCCCTTCCGTACGGCGGACGGTATGGCGGAGCTGCGGCGCGGCGAGCAGTACCGGGTGCTGACGCCCGAGACGTTCGTACGTGAACTGAAGGCCGCGCCAAGGCCGTTCACCCAGTTCCATCCGCTGTGCGGGGGCATGCCGATGGAGTCGGCGTGGTCGAGTCTGCGGTTGTTCGAGCGGGAGGTGCTGCCGGCCTTCGGCTGAAAAGCCTAGGACGCGGTGTGTTCGGTGAGGACCTCGGTGAGCTGGCGGGTGGTCGCGCGGGCGACGCGGGGTTCGGTCGCCGCGTAGCTCGTGTAGGCGTTCAGGCCGGTGGCCAGGGCCCAGCCCATGCCGCGGGTCCAGGTGGCGTCGTCCAGGCCGAGGGCGGAACGGAAGACCGGGCGGGTGGTGGCCGACAGCAGGGTGTAGGCGATGACCAGGTCGCAGGCCGGATCGCCCATGCCCACGCCGCCGAAGTCGATGACGGCGGAGAGCCGGCCGTCGACGGTGAGCAGGTTGCCCGTGTGGAAGTCCCCGTGGCACCAGACCGGTTGGCGGTCCCACGCGGGGGCGCACAGCGCGTTCTCCCAGACCTCGGTCATCGCGGCGGCGTCGAACACCCCGGCCACCGCCGCTATCGCCGCCCGGGTCGCCTCGTCGCGGTCGGCCAGCGGGGCGCGGACCAGCTCGGGATGCGCGCCCGGGACCAGCTCCCCGGCGGGCGGGATCTCGTACAACGCCCGCAGGAATTCGGCGAGTTGACGGGCAGTCAGGTCAGGGTCGGCGAGGTCTTCGACGCTCGCCGTGGATCCGTCCAGCCAGCGGGTGACGGACCAGTGCCACTCGTAACCGCAGCCCGGTGTGCCGAGCCCCAGCGGTTCCGGGACGGGCAGTGGCAGACGCGGGGCCAGCTGCCGGAGCCAGGTGTGCTGCTTGGTGGCTTCCCCGTCCGCCCAGTCGCTGCGCGGCAGCCGTACGGACATGGTCTCGCCGAGCCGGTGGATGACGTGGTCCGAACCGCCCTGCTCCACCAAAGTCAGCGGCAGCTCGGCCCACTGCGGGAACTGCGCGGCGAGCAGCCGGCCGACGAGTGCGGAATCGATGGTCATCTTTCCCCCGAGTGCCGAGTGCCGGTTGATCGCCTCACGTTACCGATCAACGCGACGGAGGCAACCGGGAGCCATGACGGGTCCCATCGCGGGTACCCGGACCACGGGGAACGTACAGAAGGAGTGGGAACCATGCTGCACGCAGCGGATGTCCGGGAGTGGCGCGAGCGCGATGTCGTGGACGCGGAGTCCCACAAGATCGGTGTGCTGGAGGCCGTGTACGTGAACACCCGTACCGACGAGCCGGCCATGGCCACGGTCCGCACCGGACTGCCCACACGGCACCGGCTCACCTTCGTCCCCCTGGACGAAGCGATCCTCGGGCCGGACTACGTCAAGGTCGACTACCCCAAGGCGCTGGTGAAACAGGCCCCTTCGATCGGCACCGACGACGTGCTGCCCGCCGACCAGGAGGAAGCGATCTTCAAGCACTACGGCCTGCCCTACAGCCCCGGCGCCGGCGGCGAACGCCAACTGGCCCGCCGCTGACGCCGCTTGGTGCCGAAAGGTTTCAACCCGGCTTTCCCGGCCACCCGTTGAACATGTCCACACGCTACGGCGGAAGCCCCGCGGGGACGGTCATCTCCGTCATCGCAGACATTGCTGCACTGATCCTGGTCCTGTGGATCGGCCTCTACCTGTTCGACGCCAACACCGCGAACAGCACGGTCGACTGGGTCCACCACGCGGCCAACTGGCTCTCCGGCTGGTCGCACAACCTGTTCACCATCCACTCGGCCGACTGGCGCACGGTGGTCAACTACGGCCTGCCGGCCCTGATCTACCTCTTCATCGGCCACGCGGTGGCCGCCGGCGTCAACCGCGACTAGACCCCCGCGTGCGGGTAGGCGGCCGAACGGTGCTGGAAGGAGAGGATCTTCGGGTTCTGGACGACTCCGTCCCGGATCTCGATGGCCTTGCGGACCGTGACGTCGTCGTCCCACGCCGTGGGCCCGCTCATGACCTTGCGCAGATACGGCAGGAGCGCCTCGCTGATCTCCCAGGTGGCGGAGTTCCAGAGGTGGGAGGGGCTGTGGTCCACCGCGTAGTAGTGGCAGCCGTTCCCGACCGTGGCCATCGGGTCCCCGAAGCCGCTCGGGCGGGCCCACGCGAAGCCCATGCCCTCGTCGCAGGCCACGTCGATGAAGAAGGTCCCCGGCCGGAACAGGGCGAGTTCCTCGTCGTTGACGAACATCAGCGGCGCGTCGGTGTCCTGGAGCACGCAGTTGACGACGATGTCGAACCCGGCGAGGTACTGCCCGAGCGGCACCGGCCCGAGCCCGGTGACGGCCTCCAGGCGCGAGGGATCGTCCTCCCGCTCCTGGAAGTGGCCCATCACGACCGACGGCATCGGCGAGGCCACCGCGGCGGCGGCCCGCTGAGTGAGCACCGTGACGTCGGAGACGCCCATCGCGCCCAGGCCGGTGACCGCGCCGCGCGCCGTGGCGCCGAAGCTGATCACGCAGGCCCGCAGCCGGCGGCCGTAGCTGCCGGTCAGCCCGCCCAGCTGGAGGGCGTGCAGGACCGAGCAGTAGCCGGCCAGCTCGTTGTTCTTGTGGAACACATGGACGCTGAAGGCGCCCGTCGAGGTCCAGTGGTTCATGGCCTCCCAGGCGATCAGGGTCAGCCGGCGGTCGATGCCGATCTGTGTCATCTTCTCGTCCTGCACACAGTGCGGCCAGCCCCACAGCACCTGGCCCTCGCGCAGCTCGGCGAGGTCGTCGTGCATGGGCTTGGGCAGCAGCATGACGTCGCACTCGGCGACCAGTCGCTCACGGGAGCGCAGTCCCGCCACGAGTGGTCGCAGCGCGTCGTCGGCGACGCCGAACCGTTCGCCGTAGCCCTCCTCGAGGTAGATCCGCTCCCGGAGATCCGGGGCGATCCGTTCGAGGTGGCTGGGGTGCAGGGGCAGACGGAACTCGTTCTCCTTGCGGGAGGAGGCGAGTACTCCGAGACTCATCAGACTCATGTGGGGCGGCTCGATTCCGGCCGGACACGTAGACGTTCCGGCCTTGCCGTTCCCCGAGGGCGACGCCGAAACGGCTGACGGCGTGCGAGGTGCGCTCGGTACTGCCACCGTACTCCGTCACAGGCGGGGCCGGATCTACGCGCCGCCCGGCCTGCGGATCAGGTCCCGGTACAGGGCCGCCTGCTCCTCGTCCGTCTTCGCCCCGGCCAGCTCGGACTTCCAGTCCTTCTCCAGGGTCTTCAGCCGCTGCATCCAGTCGCCGAACCTCGTGAGATCGACGAGGCGCTGGTTCTTTTCGAGGGGAGCCTTGCCGCCGAGCTTGTCGTCCTTGTGCCCGCCGACCTGGCTCACCGGGTTGCTGTTCTTCTCGCTGCTCGTCAGGCCGTGCTTGTAGCCGTCGGGAGTCTTTCCCCCGGGCCCCGCGGTCTCGATGCCGACCTGCAACGCCCCGTCCCGCTTGTGGGTGGGCGGCTTGTACCCCATGAACATGTGCCCGTACGACTCGTTCGGCAGGATGGTGTCGCCGTGGTAGTCGGTGTTCCCCAGGCCGCCGAGGGCCATCGGCAGGCCGTAGAGGTGGCTGTGGGGGTCGCCCCAGTTCCGCAAGGTCGCGCCGATCTCGCCCTTCTCCACGAAGTCGCCCCGCGTGCCGTCCGCGCTGTTGTCGCCGATCTTCATGTGATGCGTAGCGAACGCCCGCCGGTACACCGGCTCCTCGGGCGTCGACCTGGGCTCCCAGGGCTTGCGGTTCTCCTTGGTGATGTGCAGCCACTGGGGCAGCTCGTAGCCGTGCTGGCCGTCGGCGAGCTGCGGGACACGGATGTTGACGCGTCCTCCGTAGGCCAGGGCGTGGGCGATGTCGCCCTTGAAGTCCTCGTGGACGCCCGCGTCCGGGTTGTAGACCTCCAGCAGCTCCCTCAGGATCAGGAAGATCTTCGTCAGCACCTCGGTACCGCGCTCGACCCGGTCCCGGTGCTTGCGGGCGTCCGGTACGGCGTCGCTGATACCGGGCGGGAGCATCGTGTTGACGAAGGTCTGGAAGATCTGCTCGTCCCGCTCCCCGGTGAGCCGGTCCTTCTCCTCCTGCGGGGTGGCATCGGCGTGCATGGCCATATGGCGGCCGAGCTGGTAGTCGGAGCGGGTGGGCTTGTCCGGGTCCTTCCCCTCGCCGCGCTCCTCGACGCTCTGCTGCCAGCGCAGGGTGGCCACGAGCAGCCGCATGCCCTCCGGCTGCTTCAGCCAGCTGCGGAAGTCACCCGCCTTGAGGTACGCCAGCGCCTCGGCATGGGTGCAGATCCCCACGGTCTTCAGCCACTTGGGGTCCTCGGCCTCCGCCGCCCCGATCGCCTGAAGCTCCTCCTCCGAGAAACTCGGCCCACTGCGCACCCGCTTGTGGATGACGTCCCGTACGTCTTTGTTCCCGAACGCCTTGCCCTCCCCGACGATCAGCTGCGCGAGCCGGGCGGTGGCCGGGGGCGAGGCGGCGGGCGGGGGAGAGGGCTCGGCCGCCGTCGCGGGCCCTGGCCTGTCCGCCCGCTGCACGGGCATCTCGCCGTCCGCGCTGCGCTGCACCGCCCCCGCCGCTACGGCGGCTCCGGGCAGGGCGAGGTCGGGGGCGGCGCCCCGGGCAAGCTTCCGGCCGTTGGCGCCGGCACTCCGCTCGAACGGGTCGTCCGGGTGGGAGACCTTCTCGCCCGTGCCGTTGAGGGTGCCGGGCACGGGCCCCAGAGCCTGCTGCCTGACATGGTCGACCTCCTCGTACATCACCTCGTCGTCGACCCGGCCGCCGCCGAGCACGATGTGGGACCCGGTGGTGTAGGCGAGTGCACCGAGCTCCTCGGCCGATCGCCGGGCGACCGGCCCGCTGTGCACACGTACATGCCCGAAGCCCATGCCGTACGCCTGCTCGGCACGCTGAAGGATCCGCGATTCCAGGGGACGCCCGGGCGAGCCAACGGCATCCGGAACGGACGACCGCCGCTGCACCGGCACCGCCGCTGCCTCGGTCCCCGTACTTTCCGGCCCTACGGCGTGCTCCTCGCCCCGTGCCCGCTGGATCGCGAGGGTCACCGCGGCGTTTCCGGCGGCCTGTTGGAGCGCGGCGAGGGGAGGGAGGGCGGGGGCCTGCCGGGGCGCGGGGCGTCCGTGGGCTCGATCGGCGCCGGAGTGGTTCTCTCCCTGGATGCGCATGCGCGGTTCCCCTCTGTTCGGCGGGTGCTCTTCCCTCTTACCGGACGGGGGGCGGGTGGCGGGGAGTCCGTAGGGGCAGAAGCGGGGGCAGACTTTCCGGCGTGGTGGACGTGTGATCGCGGGTGGGGCGCGCCCGGGACAGCGCGGGAGTTGCTCGGTCCGATGTCTGGATCCCGGTGGCCGTAGTTCGGCCGGTGCGGGAGTGAGTGCAGGTCGAGGGTGGCCGGTGCCGGCCAGGGGTTGTCGGGGTCTTGTTAGACGGATGCTGGGTGGAGCGGGGTCCGCCGGGGCAGGGTTTTCCGGCGTTGTGGGTGTGTGTGGTGTTCGGTGGGGCGTGCCCGGGTCGGCGCGGAGTTACCCAGCCGGGTGTCCAGGTGCCGGTGGTGTCCTGGCCGGTTGTCGTGGTGGTGAGGTGGGTGCGGAGGGTGGGCAGTGCTGGGGGTGTCGCGGGCTTGTTGGACGGATGCTGGGTGGAGCGGAGTGCGTCGGGGCGGACTTTTCGGCGTGTGGGCGTGCCCGGGTCAGTGCGGTGTCACCCAGCCCTGTGTCCAGGTCCCGGCGGTGTCCTGGTCGGTCGTCGTGGTGGTGAGGTGGGTGCGGAGGGTGGGCAGCGCTGGGGGTGTCGCGGGCTTGTTGGACGGATTGTCGGGTGGAGCGGGGGCCGCCGGGGCAGGGTTTTCCGGCGTTGTGGGCGTGTGTGGTGTTCGGTGGGGCGTGCCCGGGTCAGCGCGGAGTTACCCAGCCGGGTGTCCAGGTCCCGGCGGCCTCCCGGTCGGCCGGCGTCGTGGCGAGGTGGGTGCGGAGGGCGGCCAGGGCCGGGTGGGGGTTGGCGTGGTGCCAGAGGAGGGAGTGGGGGTATACGGGGGTCGGGTTGGTTACCGGGATGCGGCGGAGGTCGTGGTCGGGGGGCCAGACGAGGCGGGTTCGTGCGGTGGTGAAGGTTGCGAGGGCCGGGGTGTCGGCGATGGTGTCGAGGAGGGCGTCGGAGCCGAAGTTGGGGCCGGTCGCCTCGATCGTGAGGCCGAACTCGGCTACGAGAGCGTCGTAGTAGGCGGTCCACTCGGTTCCAGGGGTGAGGCCGGGCATCCAGATCCGGTGTCCGGTGAGTTCGGCGAGGGTCACCGAGGGGGCGTCCGCCAGGGCGTGGGCGGGGCCGGTGAGGAGCTGGTGCGGTTCGTCGAGCACGCGGACGGACTCGATGTCCTCGGGGAGCGGGCGGCCCGGCATGGCGACCGCGCGGAAGGACGCGTCGATCGCGCCGGACCGGATGGCGGCGACGGCCGTAGCGACGTCGGACAGCATGACCACGTCGAGGTCGATCTCGGGGTGCGCCCGGTGGAAGTCGCGCATCAGGGCCGATGGCGCGACGCGTGAGGCGATCACGTCGACGCGCAGCGGACGGCGGCCGGGGCGCACGGACGCGCTCGCGCGCTCCGCGACGCGCAGCAGCTCGCGCGCGTGGGGCAGGAACGCCTGCCCGTCGATGGTGAGTTCGGCGCCGCGCGGGGCACGCGTGAACAGCCGTACGCCGAGGGCGCGTTCCAGCGCGGCCACGCGTTTGGAGACGGCCTGCTGGCTGATCGACAGGTCCGCGGCGGCTTTCTGGAACTGGCCCGCTTCCGCGACCGCGACGAAGGTACGTACTGCTCCGAGGTCCACGGCGACCCACCTTAGGCAACGACCCCACGTCAGTCGGTGACGAGGTCCTCCGGTGTGGAGCGGGCGAGTTCCGCGAGGGTGGCGAGGGCCCGGGAGAGGGTCTCCGGGGTGGGGGTGGCGAGGCCGAGACGGACGGCGTTGGGGGAGTGGTGGGGGCCGACCGTGAACGCGGCGGCCGGGACCACCCCGATGCCGTGCCGCGCGGCCGCCGCGACGAAGGTGTCCGCACGCCACGGGCGGGGCAGTCGCCACCAGCAGTGGAAGGAGCGGGGATCGCTCCGCACGGCGAACCCCGCGAGCTGCCGGGCCGCGATCCCCTGTCGTACGGCCGCTTCCTTCTGTTTGGCCGCCACCAGCGTCTTCACCGTGCCGTCCTGCTGCCAGCGGTGGGCCACCTCCAGGGCGAACCGGCCCGGGGTGCAGCCGCCGGACCGCAGGGCGGCGACGATCCCGCCCGCCAGGGCGCCGGGTGCTACCGCGAATCCGAGGGTCAGACCGGGGGCGACGCGCTTGGACAGGCTGTCGATCAGGACCGTCAGCTCGGGGGCGTACGCGGCGAGGGGCGGCAGTTCGTCGCGGAGGAAGGCCCAGATGGTGTCCTCGATCGCGGGGATCCCGAGCGCGAGCAGTACTTCGGCCAGGCGCTCGACGCGCTCTGCGGGCATCGTGAGCGAGAGCGGGTTGTGCAGCCTCGGCTGGACGTAGACGGCGTGCAGTGGGGTAGTGGCGTGCGCCTCTTGCACGGCCTCCGGGACGAGTCCGGCGTCGTCCATGGCCAGCGGGACGAGGGTGATGCCGAGGCGGGTGGCGACGGCCTTGACGACGGGGTACGTCAGCTCCTCGACGCCGAGCCGGGCACCCGGCGGTACGAGCGCGGTGACGGCGGCCGCGATCGCCTGCCGTCCGTTGCCCGCGAAGAGGATCCGTGCCGGGTCCGGGCGCCAGCCGCCGCGGGCGAGCGTGTCGGCGGCGGACTCCCGGGCGGCCGGGAAGCCGGAAGTGCCGACCGGCCGCAGGGCGTCCCCGAGGGCGTCGGGCCGTAGGAGACTGCCCAGGCCCTCGGCGAGGAGCGCGTTCTGCTCGGGTACGACCGGGTAGTTGAGCTCCAGGTCGACGCGGCGGCCGTCGGCGGGTTCGGTGAGCGCGGGGGCCGAGCCGGCCGGGTCGGCGGACAGCGCGCGGACGAAGGTGCCGCGGCCCACCTCGCCCACCGTCAGGCCCCGGCGGGCCAGTTCCCGGTACACGCGCGTGGCGGTGGAGTTGGCGATGCCGTGCCGCCGGGCGAACTCGCGCTGCGGGGGGAGCCGGTCACCGGGACGGAGGGCGCCGGACCTGATCTCCCCGGCCACGGCGTCGGCGACGCTCTGGTAGTCCCGCACGGTTCTCCCGCCCTTCTCGCCTTCTTGCCTTTTCGATCGGGTCGATCGGGAGTCAAGCCAATCATTGAATTGCACCGAGTGCAATATAAACATTGCATCGAGGTGCTGGTCTTGAATACGCTCCGAGCATGGTCGAACTGAGCGGCATACTCGGCGTGACGGCGGTGGCTCTGGGCATGGTGCTCACCCCCGGCCCGAACATGATCTATCTCGTCTCCCGCAGCATCACCCAGGGCAGACGCGCCGGGATGGTCTCCCTCGGCGGGGTGGCGCTCGGCTTCATGGTGTATCTGCTCGCCGCGAACCTGGGCCTGTCGGTCGTGTTCGTCGCCGTGCCCGAGCTGTACTTCGCGGTGAAGCTCGCGGGCGCCGGGTACCTCGCCTACCTGGCCTGGAACGCCCTGAAGCCGGGCGGGATCTCCGTCTTCGCCCCGCAGGACGTGCCGCACGACTCACCGCGCAAGCTGTTCATGATGGGCCTGATGACGAACCTGCTCAACCCGAAGATCGCCATCATGTACCTCTCGCTCATCCCCCAGTTCATCGACCTGGACAAGGGCCACGTCCTCCTCCAAGGCCTCGTCCTCGGCTCGGTCCAGATCGTGGTCAGCATCGCGGTCAACCTCGCCATCGTCCTGGCGGCCGGCGCGATCGCCGTCTTCCTCGAGCGCCGCCCCTCCTGGCTCAAGGTGCAGCGCTACGCGATGGGCACGGTGCTGGGCACGCTCGCCGTCTCTCTCGCCATCGACAACTCGGGCCCTGCCAGGGCGAGTTGACGCCACGTCATACGACGACCGGCAGTGACGTGAGGCCGCGCGTCAACCGCGTGTGCCGCCACTCCAGTTGCGCCACGGGACATGCCAGTCGTACGTCGGGGAAGCGGGCGAAGACGGCCCGGAGCGCCAGTTCGCCCTCCGCCCGCGCGAGCGGTGCCCCCAGGCAGCGGTGGATGCCGTGGCCGAAGGCGAGGTGCCCGGTGGCACCGCGGTCGAGGTCGACGCGGTCGGGGTCGGGGAATCGCGCGGGATCGCGGTTGGCGGCGCCGGGCGCGATGAGTACCGGAACGCCGGCGGGGATGTCGGTCCCGCCGAGGGTGAGCGCTTCGGTGCTGTAGCGGAACGTGGCGATCCCGACCGGGGAGTCGAAGCGCAGCAACTCGTCGAGCGCGGTGCCGAACAGCTCCGGTTCGGCCTTCAACCGGGCGAGGGATTCCGGGTGTTGGAGCAGCGCCAGGGCCGCGTTGCCGATGAAGTTGGTGGTGGTCTCGTGCCCGGCCACGAGCAACAGCACGGCGAGCGACACGAGTTCGTCCTCGGTCAGCCGGTCCTGGCCGTCGCGCACCGCGATGAGATCGTCGAGCAGACTCTCGCCGGGGGAGGCGCGCCGGGCGGCGACGAGGTCCGTCATGTACGTGCCGACGGCGTGCGAGGCGGCGTCGATCCGCCGGGGATCCCCCGCGGCGAACAGCTCACCGGACCACCTGTGCACCAGCTCGCGGTCGGCTTCGGGCACCGCGAGCATCTCGCAGATGACGGTGACCGGCAGCGGTACGGCGAGGCCGGCGACGAGGTCAACCGGCCCGTGTTCCGGCCATGCGTCGAGCAGTTCGTCGACGAGACCGGCGATGTAGGGGCGCAGCTTCGCCACGGCCCCCGTGCTGAACGCCTTCGTCACCAGGGCCCGTAGCCGCGCGTGCTCCGGGGGATCGGTGGCCAGCATGTTCCGCGAGACCGCCGGATGGAGGTCGCGGTCGGACAGCCGGCCGGCGAAGAACCGTGCGGTGTTCTTGGAGAGCCGGGGGTCGGCGAACGCCTCCCGGGCCTCCGCGTACCCCGTGACCAGATAGCTGACCCGCCCCGCCGAACCGGTGGGCACCCGCTGCACCGGCGCCGCGCTCCGCAGCCGCGCGTAGGTCGGATAGGGGTCGGCGAAGAACCGGGGGTCCTGCAACGGGTCGGTCACGCTCGCGGGTCCGTTCCTGCGGGGGCAGTTCGTCGGCGACGCTATCCGGGATCGCCTGCGCGTGGGCGCGGGTTCCGCCTGCGGCTCGCTCCCAACCTCCTCCGCGTGTACGACGGCCCGCGGCACCGCGGCCTCCACGATCCGCGTCTCCTTCCGGGGCGACCGCCGAGCCACGTGCGGCGACGCCGACTCGGGTGCGGCCGGGCCGACTTCGGACATCGCCGGTCGTGGGATGCGCGATGCCGCTCGGTGCGGCGGGGTTTCACGGGGTGGGCTCCGCCCGCACCGGAGAAGGTCCAATTGCCCAGCCCCGTATGCCGGTTGACGATCAGGCGGGCCGCCGCCGTGTCCGATGCGTGCCGTCGGGCGGGCCGGGGTCGCGTGCGACCGTGTCTCCCGGCGTCGGCGCGGGAGCCGGCTGAAGGGCCGGGCCCTATCGGGGGTGGGCCCGGCTCTTCATTGGAGAGAGAGGGTCCAATCCCTCCCCGTGTGAGCGAGTTGGCGATCAGGCGGGCGCCGCCGTGTCCGATGCGTGCCGTCGGGCGGGTCGGGCGTCGCGTGCGACCGTGTCTCCCGGCGTCGGCGCGGGAGTCGGCTGAGGGGCCGGGCTCTATCGGGGGTGGGCCCGGCTCTTCAGCGGAGAGAGTTCAATCCCCTCTTCCTGTGAGCGAGTTGACGATCAGGCCGACGCCGCCCGGTCCGACGCCCGTCGCCAGGCGATTCGTGCGGCGAGCGTGAACGGTTCGACCAGGCTCGGGCGCGAAGGGTCCTGGTTGAGGTGGCGGAACTCCGTGGAGAGGGTGATGGCGAGGCGCTCCGGCAGGCCGAGGCCGGGATAGCGGTCCTCGTCGATGAGGATGCGGGCCGCCTCGATCGGGGTCTTGCCCTGGCCGTGCAGCAGGAGTGCCTGGTCGGACAGGTCGTCCAAGTACGCGATGTAGGTGCGCAGTTGGCCGGGCGTCATCAGTGGGCCGTGGCCCGGCACGATCCACTCGGGGTCGAAGGAGAGGACGCGTTCGGCCGCCGCCGCGATCCGGTCGAGCGGGCCGGCCCAGTGGCAGGGGTGGTCGCCGGAGAAGACGATGTCGCCCGCGAACACGACCCGCTGCTCGGGGAGATGGACGACCAGGTCGCCCACGGTGTGGGCGGGGCCCACCTCGTGGAGTTCGACGGGGATCCGGCCGACCGTCAGATCGTGGCGGCCGCTGAACGTCGCGGTGGGCGGCAGGACTCGTATGCCGGAGAAGTCGAACTTCCCGAAGTGGCGGCGGAAGTACCAGCCCAGCGGCTGGTCCGGATCGCTCTCCCACACCAGTGCGTGGAGTTGCTGAGGTGTCGGCTCCACGCACTGGTGCTCGAGTGCCGCGTCCGTCGCGAGGATCTCGCTGCCGGCGAGGCACTGATTGCCCCAGGTGTGGTCGCCGTTGGCGTGTGTGGCCACCACGGTGCCCGGCGCGGTGCCGCCCGTGACCCGGCGGGCCGCGGCGAGTAAGGCCTCGGTCAGGGCGGGCGTGTACGGCGTGTCCACGAGGAGGGCCTCGCCGTCCGAGTGGACCAGGCCGCAGTTGGCCAGACCCCAGGTGTCCACGCCGTCGGGGGCCCACATGTGCACGCCGGCCGTGATCTCGTGGAGCTGGGTTGCGTCAGTCATGGGGACGCATTCTTGCCGGACCGGACTTCACGCGGCAACGGGGCGCTGCGAGGGCTCGAAGACGAGGAACAGGAACCGGGCCCCGGGTGAGCCGAAGGGCTGCGCCGCACACATCGTCACCACTCCCAGCTGGGACACCTCGTGGTGCTCGCAGCAGCGGTCCCGTCGGTCCTCCTCGCCCTCCGGGACGACAAATCCCGCGTGGCGCATGAGACGTGAGTCACCGTCAGGATGGACGTAGGCGATTTTGTGGTTGCGGTAGATGGGGCCCGCGACGGGATCGTCGTTGACCTCCTGGTCCAGCTGCTGGAGGTCCTTGTTGTCGGGGTGCGAGGCCACGGCCGTGCGCAGCTGGGCGGCGACCGGCTCGGCCCACCGCTTCTCCCACTGCACCAGATGATGCTCGCGGGCGTCCTCACGCAGCAGCATCCAGCGGATCAGGTTCTGCTCGGGCAGACGCGCGGGTCTGCCCGGTTCCTGCGGGAACATCCGGACGAAGTCGTCGTTGGCCGCCAGGACGTTCCAGGCGACGTCATTGGCGTAGCAGGGCTGGCCGGAAACGCGCTCGATCGCCGTCTGCCAGGCTGGGGCGACGCTGCTGCCCGCCGACGGGTCCATGGGGAACGGCGGTTCGTAGCCCAGGGCGTAGACGTACAAGGCGGTGCGCTCGCGCTCCTCCATCCGCAGGGCCTGGGCGACGTTGTCGAGGAACTCCGCGGTGGGCGACGGCATTTCACCCCGCTCGAGGTCGGCGTAGGTGCGTTCGGAGACGTACAGCACCTGGGCCACCTGTGCCTGCGACAGACCCGTGGAACGGCGCCCCCGTCCGCTGCGCTGCGGCCACCCGAGCTCCACCGGGTCTATCTGGGCCCGCTTCCAGCGCAGCAGCCTCTGCAGCGCCTCCTTGTTGTCCAACTCGGAACCTCTCCCGTGGCGCCCGCCGGGCCGCCGACTCAATTACCGGAAAACCGTTTTCCGGAAAATCCGGAACCGGAAAAAACAGCGCCTGGTGTGCTCGACGCCGATGCAGAAAGATCACTCACCGGGTCGTTCGCGTTGCTGGGGACGCGAAGTCCCTGACTGCGAGGGGGGCGTGGTTCGACATGCGGTGGCCGATCCGACGCCATTCATCACCTACAGTGACGGCTCAACTGATCTCGTTACAGTCGAGTACTGGCCAGATTGCCGTCGCTCACCGGCCGCACTTTTCAGACCGGAAAGGCATTCTGTGTCCCGTTCAGTCCTGATCACCGGTGGCGGTCGCGGTATCGGCCTGGCCGTCGCACGTCGTATGGCGGCCGCCGGTGACCGTGTCGCCGTGACGTACCGGAGCGGCGAGCCGCCCGAGGGCCTGCTCGCGGTGCGGTGCGACATCACCGACACCGACCAGGTCGACGTCGCCTTCAAACAGGTCGAGGCGGAACACGGCCCGGTCGAGGTCCTGATATCCAACGCCGGAATCATCAAGGACCAGCTGCTGCTGCGCATGTCCGAGGCGGATTTCACCGAGGTCGTCGACACCAACCTCACCGGTGCCTTCCGGGTCGTCAAACGAGCCAGTCGGGGAATGCTCCGCGCGAAGAAGGGCCGCGTCGTGTTCATCTCCTCCGCCGTCGCCCTGCGGGGCGAGAGCGGACAGGCCAACTACGCGGCCTCCAAAGCGGGGTTGATCGGATTCGCCCGCTCGATGGCCAGGGAACTCGGCGTGCGCGGGATCACCTTCAACGTGGTCGCACCCGGTCTCACCGAGACCGCGATGAGCGAGAACCTCACGGAGGAACAGCGCACGCACTTGACCGGCCAGATTCCCCTCGGCCGCCTCGCCAGGCCCGAAGAGGTCGCCGCGGCCGTCGCGTTCCTGGCCTCCGACGACGCCGGTTACATCACCGGCGCCGTTCTGCCGGTCGACGGGGGAGCCGGGATGGGCCATTAGCGCCACATTCACCGACGGTCGGGTCGGATACGCACCGCGCCAACTGCTCTCCGCCGACTGTCCCTTCCTCACCCACCGCCAAGGAGTTCTGAGTATGCGCGGGCCGACTGCGCGGAATATGTATCACTTGACCGTCGACGACTTCACCGACGAGGACGTCGCCGAATTCCACCGTCTGATGAGCGAGTTGCTGACCAAGTGCGCCTCGGTGGGGGAGCAGCACGCGCCGGAAGGAACCTGGGTTCCGTCCACCGCCGGTCTCTTCGACCAGATGGCCGAGTCCATGCAGCTGGTCGCCGAGGTCTCCCGGGCCCTCAACCACACCCGCGCCGGCATCCGCCGGGTCGGCGGCCGGGCACGCCAACGGCTCTACGACCGCGTCAGCGGCAGTCACGAGAGGCCCGCCGGACCGGCCTGACCGACCACTCCCGGAAGTGCTCGGGCTTTCCCGCGAAGCCCTGAAGCCGCCGGGAGCGCATGTCCCGGGCGGGGGTCGGCCGGCAGGAGGGAAGCCTACCGGCCCCCGCTCGAATTCCCGCTCCGTGTATTTTCTGTTCCTGCCGGGGCGACGGCGGCGACACGGATCGGGCCCTTGTCGCCCGCGGCGGGCAGTTCGCTGTAGCGAGTGAGTGTGGCGAACACTGCTGAGGGCAGCGGCTCGCGCCAGGCAGCAAGGGTGCTCTCGTACGGGGTGCGCTTCACGTAGCCGGCACCGCGGAGGTCTTCGGCGTGCGGGCGGGATCGGCCGTGCGGTCCAGGCCGGTGGCACTGGGGGTCGGGGCGGCGCACCGTAATCGCACCGGTCTCCGGTACACCATCAACTTCCCTCATCCACAAGCGAGTTGCCCCCGCAGGAAGCGCAGCGGCCGTGTCGCCGGCGGTACCACGAACCCGGCGGAGTCCGTCCCCGTCACAGCAGATCGATCAGCCCCGCCGTGAACTCCGCCGTCGTCGCCGTGCCGCCGAGGTCCGGGGTGCGCAGCCGGGTCGTGGACAGGAGGACGGCGATCGCGTCGGTGACGGTTCCGGCCGCCTCGGGGTGGCCGAGGTGGTCCAGCATCATCGCGGCGGACCAGATGGCGCCGAGCGGGTTGGCCGTGCCGCGCCCGGCGATGTCGGGGGCCGAACCGTGCACCGGCTCGAACATGGAGGGGAAGTCCCGCTCGGGGTTGAGGTTGGCCGCGGGCGCGATGCCGATGCTGCCGGCGATCGCCGCCGCCAGGTCGCTGAGGATGTCCCCGAAGAGATTCGAGGCGACGACGACGTCGAAGCGGCCCGGGTCCAGCACGAACTTCGCGGCCAGCGCGTCGATGTGCTCCTGGTCCCACGTCACCCCCGGGTGCAGGGCGGCGCGTTCGGCGACGAGCTCGTCCCAGAAGGGCATCGTGTGCACGATCCCGTTGGACTTCGTCGCCGAGGTCAGCCGACCGGACCGGCCGGCGGCCAGCTCGAAGGCGTAGTCCACGATCCGGGTCACGCCCTTGCGCGTGAACACCGCCTCCTGCACGGCCGTCTCCTCCGGCAGCCCCCGGTACAGCCGCCCGCCGATCTCGCCGTACTCGCCCTCGACGTTCTCCCGTACGACGACGAAGTCCACCTCGCCCGGCCGGGCCTCGCGCAGCGGGCTGGGCACGCCGTCGAAGACGCGGATCGGGCGCAGGTTCACGTACTGCTGGAAGCCGCGCCGGATGGGGATCAGCAGACCCCACAGCGAGACATGGTCCGGGACCCCGGGGTAGCCGACCGCGCCGAGCAGGATCGCGTCGTGCCCGCGGATCAGCTCCAGCCCGTCGGCCGGCATCATCGAGCCCTCGGCGAGGAAACGCTCGCAGGACCAGTCGAAGGTGTCGTAGGAGAGCGCGATGCCGTGGCGGGCGGTGACGGCGTCCAGCACCCGGCGGGCCGCGGGGACGACCTCGGCGCCGATGCCGTCGCCGGGGATCAGGGCGATGCGGTGCTTCTTCAGACGAGCGAGGGGAGACATGGGAGAGATTGCAGCAACGGTTCGTCCGGCGCGTCCAAGACCGGCTGCCCATGTGCCTTATAGGCGGCGCTTATTAAGGGGTTTCTACGGCCGTTTCGGCGTCCGCCGTCAGCGCCGTGCGCAGGAACGCCTCCGCCGCCGGGGTCGTCGCGCCGTGCCGGGCGACCAGCGTCACCCGCAGGCTGGTACGCGGCTCCAGGTCCAGCACCCGGACGCCCGCCTGCCGGGCCAGCTCCCGCCAGGCGTCGGTGACCACGGCGAGACCCGCGCCCGCCAGGACCAGCGGCAGGATCGCCACCCGGTGCTCGGTCTCGACCGCGAGGGTCACCTTCACGCCCTCGGCGATCAGGTCGTCGACGTACCGGCGCATCCCGGTGCCCTGCTGCCCGACGATCAGCCGTTGCCCGGCGAGGTCATTCCGACCCACGACGGTCGTGTCCGGGGCGAAGGGGCCGTCCGGGGGCGCGAGCAGGACGAACCGCTGCTCGGGGAGGGGGTGGGTGCGGACTTCTGTGTCCGGGGGCGCGGCGGGGGAGGCCAGCAGCCCCAGCTCCGTCACGCCCGTGCGCACCATCTCGGTCACGTCCCGGGGCGTGAACGCGGCCCGTACGGTCACCGACACCTCCGGATGGGCCCGGTGGAAGCGGCTGATCATCCCGGTGAGCGGGGCGACGGCCTGGGAGGGCATGGCCGCGATCTCCACCCGGCCGGTGCGCAGCCCGTGCACCGACTCCACGCTGGTCCGGGCCAGTTCGAGGCCCCGGACCGCTGTCCGGGCCGGCTCGATGAGCGCCGTACCGGCCTCGGTGAGGACGACCCGGCGGCCGATCCGGTGGAACAGCTCGCTGCCCAGGTCACGCTCCAGGGTGCGGATCGCCTGGGAGAGCGAGGGCTGGGAGAGGTAGAGCGCGGTCGCCGCACGGTTGAAGCCGCCGTGGTCGACGACTGCGAGGAAGTACTCCAGCTGCCGGACGTCCATGCTGCCGCCTTCCCTCGCAAGCACGTGTCCTTCAAGAGGCCGTCGATAGGCCGTGCCTATATGCATTGTCGGCCACGGGTCTTGGACGGGCCCGCCCGGCCCTGCTGGGATCGGGCCATGAAGAGTCTGCTGCCCGCCTCGTTCGCCCGGCACACGGTCGACGCGGACGGTGTCCGTATCAACACCCTCGTGGGAGGGGACGGGCCGCCGGTCCTGCTACTGCACGGCTACCCCCAGACCCACGCCATCTGGCACCACATCGCCCCGCGCCTGGCCGAGACCCACACCGTGGTCCTCACCGACCTGCGCGGCTACGGCGACAGCGACAAACCGCCGTCCGACGCCGGGCACACCCCGTACGCCAAACGGGCCATGGCCCGCGACCAGCTGCTGGTCATGCGGGAGCTGGGCTTCGAGCGGTTCGCGGTGGTCGGGCACGACCGGGGCGGCCGGGTCGCCCACCGCCTGGCGCTCGACCATCCCCGGGCGGTCTCCGCCCTAGCGGTCCTGGACATCGTGCCGACCCGCCACGCCTACCGGCACGCCGACGCCGACTTCGGGCGCGGCTACTACCACTGGTTCTTCCTGACCGCGGGCAACGGCATCCCCGAGCACCTGATCGGCGCCGACCCGGAGTTCTGGATCCGGGCCCGGATGGGCGCCCGGCACCACGGCGGCACCCCCTTCGACCCGGACGCCCAGGCCGAGTACGTGCGCTGCTTCTCCGACCCGGCCGCGATCCACGCCTCCTGCGAGGACTACCGCGCGGCCGGCTCGATCGACCTCGACCACGACGAGGAGGACGCGACAGCAGGCCGCCGACTCACCCAGCCACTGCTCACCCTCTGGGGCAAGCACAGCTTCGTAGGCCGCCACTACGACGTCCCGGCCGTCTGGTCCGACTACGCCGACGACGTCACCGGCGCCGCGCTGCCCTGCGACCACTACGTCCCGGAGGAGGCCCCGGAGGAGACCTTCGGCCACCTCCGGTCCTTCCTTGCGGCTCACAACGCGCTTTGATTCCAAGGGGGTTGGACCCTGGGTTGTCCGTTCGAGGCCGCATCTGGGTATGCCCGGTCGGCGCTTTGACTCGTGGGGTCGTCTTGTGGCTGCCGTTGTGCCAGTCGGCGATCACGTTTCCGAGGAGGCCCGGAGGCGACCCTCGGCCACCTCCGGTCCTTCCTGACGGCTCACAACTCGCCCTGAATCCAAGGAGGTTGGCCCAGGGCTGCCCGGATGAGGCCTTCGGCCACCTCCGGTCCTTCCTTGCGGCTCACAACGCGCCCTGGCTCCAAGGCTGTTGGGCGAGGGCGGCACGGACGAGGCCGAGCATTCTGGACTGCTCGGCCAGGGCCTTGACCCGGCCGGTCGTTTCGTGGCCGCCGCTGTACCAGTCGACGACGATGTCTCCTCCGACCGCGCGCAGCGCCTCCTCGTAGCGGCGTACCTGCTTGGGCGGGGTGCGGGTGTCGTGGGTGGCCTGGTTGATCCAGACCGGTGCGACGACATCGGAGACGTAGGTGATGGGGGACGCCCGTACGAAGCGGTCCAGGCCGTCCTCCGGCTTCGCTCCGAAGAACGACGACCAGGCCGCGCGCAGCGCCGGGTTCATGTCCTCGTAGCCCGTCAGCCAGTCCGCCATCGGTACGTGCGCCAGCCCGCCGGCGAAGAGTCCAGGCAGCCGTCCCATGGACAGGAGCGTCAGGAAACCGCCGTAGGACGCGCCCGTGACGAAGACCTTGCTGGGGGCCGCGACGCCCTCGGCGATCAGCCGGCGGACCGCCGCCTCGATGTCCTCCAGCTCCCGGTCGCCGATCGCCGGCATGAAGCCCTCGCGGAAGCGCCGCCCGAAGGTGACCGAACCCCGGTAGTTCAGGGAGGCGTAGGCCACGCCGTTGTCCAGCCAGGCCTGGGCGGCGGGGTCGTAACTGTCGACCGACACCATGTTGGGGCCGCCGTGCAGATGCAGGACCAGGGGGCCGGGACCCGTGGTCCGGCGCGGTCGGGCCCACCACAGTTGGACGTACGTGCCGTCCGTCGAGCGGACCTGGTTCGACGTGAACGGCACGCCGTCCAGGTCGAGTTGGGGGAAGAGTACGGGCACGGGCGCCGAGTCCGGGCCGGTGGCGTGCAGCACGCGCAGCGGGGAGTTGGAGCGCTGGTGCAGGAGGCGCACGGTGCTTCCGGGGCCGTAGTGCGAGGCCCACAGGTGGAGGTGCGCGTTCGCCACGTCCGGCTCGAAGTACGCACCCGGCGGATGGTCAAGCGGCCGGAGCGTGCCCGACTCCAGGTCGGCCTCCATGACCCGGTGGATCCCGGCGTCCACGTGCACGGCCAGGATCCGGGTGGCGTCGTCGGACCAGTCCAACGGGACCAGATCGCCCCGGAGTTGAGGGGCGCCGATGTCGATGCGGGTGCCGCGTACGGGATGCCACACGCAGGGACGGGCGAACCCGGTGCGCTCGGTGGCGACGAGTATCCGGTCGTCGCCCGGGAGGGGGGAGTACCGCACTCCGCGCACGGGTGCCTCGGGACCGTCGGTGAGTCGGTCGAGCACCTCGCCCGTCGCGGTGTCGACGACGGTGACCGCGAATCTGCGGACGCCGGGGTTGTGGTCGGTGGTGTCGACGGAGGCGCGCGTGCCGTCCGTCGAGACCAGGCCGTTCCACGCCTCGTGCGGCGACCGGAACAGCAGCTCGGGCTCGGCGGAACCGTCCGTGCTCAGCAGCCACAGGCTGAAACCGTCCTCCGCCGCGCACGTGATTACGGCCCGGTCCGCCCGCCCCGCCACGTCGATGCCGCGCAGGATGTACGGCGGCAGATCCGGGGTGAGATCACGGCTGTCGTCGGCATCCAGGCCGGTCGCGTGCACATGGCCGACCTCGGAGCCGTTGTCGTCGTGCAGCGCCAGGATCTGCTCGCCGTCGGAGGTGAGAACGGCCTGCACGAGGTCGCCCGACGTCACCTCGCTCAGCGGCCGGACCGTGCCGCTCCCGGCCTCCCACAGCGACAGCCGGGGACCGTCCTCGCTCTCCACGACGATCAGGGACCGGTCGCCCGGACCGCGCCCCCGCCGTACGGCATGGGGTCGTTCGGCGGTGAAGAACCGCTGCCAGTCGCTGCTCATGGTGTGGTGACCTCCTCGGGTCGGTCCGGGCTTGCCGGGGGCAGGGCGTCGGGAAAGTGACAGGCGGTCAGCAGGCCGTCGCCCTGCTCCACGAGGGCGGGCGTCGCCTCGGCGCACACGTCCCGCGCCTTCCAGCAGCGGGTGCGGAACCGGCAGCCGGACGGCGGGGCCAGCGGGCTGGGCAGATCGCCGTCCAGGACGATCCGCCTCCGCGCCCGCTGAAGACGCGGATCGGGAATGGGTACGGCGGACAGCAGGGCCTGGGTGTAGGGATGGCGCGGCCGGGTGAACAGCGCGTCCACAGGCCCCTGTTCGACGATCCGCCCGAGATACATGACCGCGACCCGGTCGCTGATCTGCCGGACCACCGACAGGTCGTGCGCGACGAACAGATAGGTCAGGCCCAGCTCCTGCTGAAGGTCCTCCAGCAGGTTGATCACCCCGGCCTGCACGCTGACGTCCAGCGCGCTGACCGGTTCGTCGAGGACCAGCACCTCCGGTTCGACGGCGAGTGCGCGGGCGATGCCGATGCGCTGCCGCTGGCCGCCGGAGAACTGGTGCGGGTGGCGGTGCGCGTGCCCCGGGTCCAGATCCACCAACTCCAGGAGTTCCCGCACCCGTTCGTTCTCCCGGCCCCGGTGCAGACCGTGGATCCGCAGCGGCTCGGCGAGCGCCGCGTGCACGGTGAGCTTCGGGTTGAGGGAGGCGTACGGGTCCTGGAACACGAACTGGATCCGTCGGCGTACGCCTGCCAGCTCCCGTCGCCCGGCCGCCGTCACGTCCGTGTCGAACAGCATGATCCGGCCGGCCGCCGGGTCGGTCAGCCGGACGAGACAGCGGCCCAGGGTGCTCTTGCCGCAGCCGGTCTCGCCGACCAGGCCCAGGGTGGTGCCGCGCGGGACGACGAGGTCGACCCCGGAGACGGCCCGGACGGTCTGCGCGTGCCGTCCGCGCCGGCCGGTGGTGTACTCGGCCACCAGCCCCTCGACGGTCAGTGCCGGTGCGGTCATGGCGTCACGCTCGCGATCTCGTGCACCCGCACACAGGCGGCCGTGTGGCCCTCGCCGACCGGGACCGGCGGGGGGCTCTCGGCGCACCGTTCGTCGGTGTGCGGGCAGCGGTTCTGGAAGGGACACCCGGGAGGCCGCTCGTTCGGCGAGGGCAACTGGCCGGCGATCTGGGCCAGCCGCCGGGTGCTGCGGTCGATCCTCGGCAGCGCGGCGAGCAGGCCGCGCGTGTAGGGGTGGGCCGGCTCGTAGAAGAGGGGCTCGACCGGGGCCTCCTCCATCTTCCGCCCGCAGTACAGGACCAGGACGCGGTCGGCGAGGCCGGCCACCACGCCCAGGTCGTGGGTGATCAGCAGGATCGCGGACTTCGTACGGTCCTGGACCCGCGCCAGGACGTCGAGGACCTGGGCCTGCACGGTGACGTCGAGCGCGGTGGTCGGCTCGTCGGCGATGAGGACGTCCGGCTCGTTGGCGATACCGGTGGCGATCATCACGCGCTGGCGCATACCGCCCGACAACTCGTGCGGATACTGGCCCGCCCGGGTCCGGGCGTCGGGGATGCCGACCAGGTCGAGCAGTTCGACGGCCCGTTCCCGCAGGGCGGCGCGGGACACGGACGGATCGTGCACGCTCACCGCCTCGGCGAGCTGGGCGCCGACCGTCATCATCGGGTTCAGCGCGGCCAGCGCGTCCTGGAAGACCATGGCGATACGCCGGCCGCGCACTTCGCGCAGCTCCCGGTCGGACAGGTCCAGCAGCTCCCGGCCGCGGAACCGCACCGAGCCCGAGGCCGTGGCGTTGCGCGGCAGCAGCCCCATCAACGCGAGCGAGGCGGCGCTCTTCCCGGAGCCGGACTCCCCGACGATGGACAGGGTCTCCCCGGCGTGCAGGTCGAAGGAGAGCCGGTCGAGGGCGGCCACGGGACCGGCGTCGGTGCGGTAGCTGACGCTCAGATCGCGGACCGAGAGCAGCGGGGCCGCCGTAGCGCCGCTGTCTTCGGTGACGGGTCCCATCACTGCCTGCCTTGGGGGTCGAGCGCGTCGCGCAGTCCGTCGCCGAGGAAGTTCACGGCGAGCACGGTGACGAGGATCGCCAGTCCGGGGACGTACAGGAGATAGGCCTGCGAGGTGCCGATCAGCCCGGCGGCCTGGGTGAGCATGTTGCCCCAGCTCGACCGGGGCGGCTGGACGCCGTAGCCGAGGAAGCTGACGGTGGATTCGAGGATGATCGCCGTGGCCACCGACAGGGACACGTTGACCACGATCAGGCCGGTCAGATTGGGCAGCAGATGCCGTACGACGATCCGCGGGCCGGAGGCGCCGATGACCCGGGCCGCCTCCACGAACTCCTGGTGGCGCAGCTGGATCACCCGGGCCCGGACGACCCGGGCGATCAGGGTCCAGCCGAGGCTGCTCAGCACCACGACGATGGTCAGCGGCGAGGGGCCGAGCCCTTGCAGGGACACCGCCAGGACGGCGACCGGGGGCACGATCAGGAACAGGTCGGCCACCCGCATGATCACCTCGTCGGGCCAGCCGCCGAGATACCCGGCCACCGCGCCGGCCGCCGTCCCCACCAGGGTGGCCAGCAGGGCGACGCCGAGGCCGATCGCAAGCGAGAGCTGACCGGCGTAGAACATCTCGCTGAGGTAGTCGCGGCCGAGGGAGTCGGTGCCCAACCAGTGGGCGCCGGACGGTGGTTGGGAGGCTGAGAGGAGGTTCTGGGCGTTGTGCGGGTAGGGCGCGATCCAGGCGGCGCCGAAGCAGCAGACGGCCAGCAGGAGCAGCACGATCAGCGAGGCGACCGCGAGCCGGTGGCGCAGGAAGCGGGACAGGACGACACGGGCGGTGCCCGGATCGCCGGAGACGACGGGCGGCGGGGGCGCCAGGAGCGTGGTGGTGGGCTGGGTCATCGCAGGGCCACCCGGGGATCGAGGAGGGCGTAGGAGAGGTCGGCCAGCAGGTTGAAGAGGATGACGGCGACGGCCACGACGAGCATCCAGGGCAGCAGGACGAAGACGTCCCCGGTCTCCAGCGAGGCGAGGAACAGCTTGCCCATGCCGGGGATCGAGAAGATCTGCTCGGTCACCACGAGCCCGCCGACCAGGGCGGCGGCGTCCATGGCGACGACGGTGACGAAGGGCGCGAGCGCGTTGCGCAGGGCGTGCCGCAGCAGGATGCGGTGGCGGGGGACGCCCTTGGCGCGGGCCGTGCGGACGTAGTTGCTGGACAGCGCCTCCAGGAGGGTGGCGCGGCCGAACCGCGACCAGGACGCGACGAGCCCGACGGTGAGCGTGATCACGGGCAGCACCAGATGGCGCAGGTAGTCGAGGTCGAGTCCGCTGTGGCCGACCGAGTGCAGTCCCACGAAGTACAACGGCGGGTCCGGCAGGCCGAATTGCTGCTTCGGCCAGACCGCGAGCAGTTGGATGAGGACCAGGCCGAACCAGAACGCCGGCATGGCGACACCGAGATAGGACAGGCCCGTCAGCACGTGGTCGCCGACGGTGTACTGGCGGGCCGCCGAGTACAGGCCGATCGCCAGCGCCAGGACGACGGCGAGGGCGACGCCCCACAGGATCAGCTGGAGCGTGGTGCCGAGGGCGTCGCCGACCATCGGCAGTACGGCGCCGCCGGTGCGGGTGCTGATGCCCCAGTCGCCCTGGACGAAGCCCTTGACCCACAGCAGGTACTGCTCGGGCAGGCTGCGGTCGAGCCCGAGGCGGACCGTCTCCCGGTGCAGTGCCGTGGGGTCGACCGACTGGCGCAGTTTCGCCAGCGGGTCGAAGGTCGCCCGCACCGCCCAGAAGAGGACGAACGAGGCGACGCACACCACGGGCACCGAGGCCAGCAGACGGCGCAGGGCGTAGCGGGTCATGGCAGGCCCCTGCGGGGCGGGCGGAGCGGTGTCATTTCGTCAGGCCCCATTCCGCGAGGTTCCACCAGGGGCCCTCCACCGGGTTGATGGAGAGCGGTCCGCCGACGCGGGCGCCGGTGACCAGGATGTTCGGTACGGCGGCCAGTGGCAGCGAGGGCACGTCGTCGGCGATGAGTTTCTCCGCCTTGTGCGACTCCGCGACCCGGGCGGTCTCGTCCAGTTCGGTGTCCACCCGCTCCAGGACCGGGTCCAGGCCCGCGACGCGGATGCGCATGAAGTTGATGCCGGACTGGTCGTTGGCCGCGCTCGGGATGGCCGTGCTGCTGAACGTGGCGGACAGGGTGGGGTTGGGGAAGGAGTCGGTGAGGTTCCACAGGCCCAGCTGGAAGTCGCCGGCGGGGGCGAGCTTGCCGAAGATGTTCGCGGGCGTGGAGTTCTTGATCGTCACCCGGAACCCGGCCTTGCCGAGCTGGGACTGGAGGATCTGCTCGGTCAGCTCACGGCTTTGGTTGCCGGCGAGGGAGGTGACGGTGAACGCGGCCTCCTTGCCGTTCTTCGCCCAGTACCCGCCGCCGTTCTTCGTCCACCCGTCCGCCTTCATCAGCTGTGCCGCCTTGGCCGCGTCGGGCCGGTAGCCGGAGAAGTCGTCGGAGGCGTAGCGGGAGAGCAGCGGCGACATGAAGCTCTGCGCGGGAGCGGTGACGCCGTAGGAGCCGAAGAGGCGCTTGACGATGGCCGCGCGGTCGACCGAGTAGGCGAAGGCCTTGCGGACGGCGGCCGAGTCGAAGGGGAACTTCGCGTTGTTGAGCCACAGGGCCTGGAGATTGCCGGTCCCTGACTGCACCTGCATGTGGGCCGCGCTGCCCAGGGTCTTGATCTGGTCGACGGTGGTGAGCTGCGGGGTGGGGTAGAGGGCGTCGAAGGTGCCGCCGGCGAAGGCCTGGATCGCTGCCGAGGTGTCCGAGGCGAACTGGAAGGTCACCCTGTCCAGGTGCGGTTTGGGGCCCCAGTAGCGGGAGTTGGGGACGAGGGTGACGGAGACGCCCTTCTTCCAGGAGGCGATCTTCCAGGGGCCGCCGCTGAAGGAGTAGCCGTCCTTCATCACGGCGTCGCGGTCCTTGCCCTGGAGGAGATGAGAGGGCAGGACCCCGTAGCTGGCGCCGAAGAGCTGCTTCCAGTTGCCGTAGGGGGACTTGAGGGTGACGACGGCGGTGGTGGCGTCGGGAGTGGCGACCGAGGTGATGCGGTCGTAGCCGCTCTTGTCGAAGATCGCCTTTCCGTCGCGGACCTGGAGAGCGGTGTACTTCAGGTCGGCGGAGGTGATCGGCTTACCGTCGGACCAGACGGCCTTCGGGTTGAGCTTGTAGGTGATCTGCTGCTGGTTCCCGACCAGTTTCGTGGTCGGTTCGGACGCCATCAGGTTCGAGGCGACTGGTGTCCAGTTTCCGCCCTTGAGGCGGACGTCGAACACCTGCGGGACGGTCTGGGTCTGCATCATGTACGTGCCCCAGATGGAGGCTCCGCAGGTGCCGATCCAGTCGGCGCAGTCGGGCTCCTGCTCGGCTCCGATGACGAGGCTTCCCCCTTGCCTGACCGGCAGGTTCGTGGCGGTGTCGGCCTGGGGAGTGGGGGTCCCGGAGGTGCATGCGGTGGCGGTCAGCGCCAGTGCGGTGAGGAGTGCGCCGGCCGCCGGGAGTCTGGCCGGAAGCCGGCCCTGAACGGTCGCTGTGAGCGGTTGAGGCATGGCTGGAAACCTTCCGTGGCGAAGCCGTGGGCTCATCGTAGGGAGCTGCGCAAGACTTAGCAATGGACCTAGGCTAGTAACTATGCGTTCGCCTTGCCCAGGTCTGTGGATAACGTTTTGGTGCAGGCGATAGGGTCGCGACGGCGGCCCGGAAGCCGAGGGAAGGGACGAGCATGAGTGGTGCGCGCACGGGCGAGAGCAAGGACGCTGCGGCGAGCGGGACCGGTGGCCGGCGGCGGCTGGCGAGGGACACGCTCAGCCGGCGGGTGATCCTGGACGCGGCCGAGAAGGTCGCCACCCGGGACGGACTGGAGGCGTTCACCTTCCAGGCCCTCGCCAAGGAGCTGCACGCCCACCCGACCTCGCTCTACCGGCACTTCCGCGACAAGGACGAGCTGATCCTGGAGCTCATCGACGACCTCCGGGCGCGGTCCTACGGCGGACAGCTCAAGGCCACCGACTCCTGGCGCGACGACCTGCGCACGCAGGCCCGTTACATCCACGAGCACTACATGCGGTATCCCGTGTTCGCCTGGCAGATGGCGGCCCGTACGACGCGCCGGCCGACCGAGTTCGCCAATGTGGAGTTCGCCCTGGACTGCCTGCGCCGGGCCGGCCTCGACGACGAGGAGGCGGTGACGTTCGTCCGGGTCTTCGGCAACGTCATCCGCTCCCTCTCCGCCATGGAGGCCGGACTCCAGGCCCTCGACGCCGACTCCCGAGACCGGGACACCCTGGCCTGGGAACTGGAGTACCGCCGCCTCCCGGCAGACACCTACCCGCGCATCGCCGGCCTCACGGCCCCGCTGGCCCCGATCGGCGACCCCAAGATCTTCGACAACGCGATCGACATGCTGCTGGACTCGGTGGAGGCGCGGGTGGGGGGTGGGGGGACGGGGGTGTAGGCGGGGCCTGGGCCCGGACCCGGACCCGGAATTTTGGGCCGCTGGGGGCTCGGTCTCAGGCCGTTGGGGGCGCAGTCGGGGCTCGGTCTGAGGCCGCCGGAGGCGTAATCGGTGGTCGGTCTCGGGCGGCCGGAGGTGAAGCCGGGGCTCGGTCTCAGCAGACCGGGGGGTGAAACCGGTGCTTGGTCCCTGCCCGCCGGGGGCGAAACCAGGGTTCGGTCGAAGGTCGCCGGAGCCGGAGCCGGAGCCGGAGCCGGAGCCGGAGCCGGAGCCGGAGCCGTAGCCGTAACCGGGGCCGGGCCCGGTCTCAGTCCGTCGGGTCGGTGAGGAGGCCGGCGACGAGGGTGGTGCGGTTTTGGACGGACGTGAGGTCCACCCACTCGTGGCGGGCGTGTGCGCCGCCGCCGTCCGGGCCCAGGCCGTCCAGGGTGGGTACCCCCAGGCTCGCGGTGATGTTCCCGTCCGAGCCGCCGCCGACGCCGGTCTCGGTGACCGGGCCGAGCCCCAGCCGTTCGGCGACCGCGCGGGCGGAGCGCAACAGGCCGACGGACATGCCGCGTTCCAGCGGGCCGCGGCTGACGCCGCTCAGGAAGGCGAGCTCGGCGCCGGGCTCCCGCGCGCGCAGGGCCCGCAACTCCCGTTCCACCCGGTCCAGTTCGCCGCGCTCCCAGGCCCGTACGTCGACCTCCACGAACGCCCGCTCCGGAACGGTGTTGGCGGTGGTGCCGGCGCCGCCCACCGTGGGCGTGACGGTGGTCCCGCGCTCACGGTCGGCCAACTCGCTGATCGTCAGCACCTGGTGGGCCAGCTCGATCAGCGCGTTGACACCCTTGTGGGGTTCGAGCCCGGCGTGCGCGGCCCGGCCACTCACCCCGAGGCGGTACTGCCCGACGCCCTTGCGCGCGGTCTTGAGCGCACCGCCCTCACCGGGTTCCAGCACCAGCACCGCGCCGCAGGCGGCCGCGGCCTCCTCGACGAGCGCGCGCGAGGTGATCGACCCGCGCTCCTCGTCCCCGGACACCACCATGCTGACGTGCGGGACGTCACCGGCCAGCGCGAGCGCCTCGAAGGCCAGCACGAGCCCGGCCTTCATGTCGAAGACCCCGGGCCCGGTCGCCCGCGCCCCCGACACCGCGAACGGGTTCTCCGCCAGGGTGCCCAACGGCCACACCGTGTCGGCATGCCCGAGCAACAGGACCCGGCGGCTCTTCGGCACGGCGGCATCCGCCCCGCGCCAGTACAGATGCGGCACCCCGCCGGAGACGACGCGCTCGGGCCGCCCCAGCACGTCACCCGCCCAGGATTCGAGCAGGTCGTAGGCGTCGTTCAGCCCCCGCTCCCCACCCGACGGCGTCTCGATACCCACCAGCTGCCCGAGCCGCCGGGTGAAGCGCTCGGGGGGAGCGGAGCCGGAAGAACTGAAGGACAAGGAGGCTTCCTTCCGATCGGTGAGGCCCGGAATCCGAGGAGCCCGGGATCGGAGCATCACCATGCTCCTAGTCTAGGAGATAGTCAATATGCGTTGCTAAGGCCCTCGAGTCCTCGCGCTTGCACACGCTTGACGGTCAGTCGTCCTCCGGGCGTACCGCTCGGAGGATCTGCTCGATCTGCTCGCGGCGTGTCTGGTCGGTGAGGAGCTCGCTGCCCAGAAGCCAGTAGGCCCGCACTCCGCACTCCGCCCGCACCGCTTTGAGCGCGTCGCCCAGCATCCTGCGCGCCGTGCCCGCGGTGGACCGCATCTCCGTGCGGACCGCGAGCGCCTCCTGGTACAGCGCGAGGATCAGTTGCTCGTGCCCACCCGCGTTCTCGGGGTCCTGCGCGCACAGTTGCCGTAGCTCCTCGGACAGCGCGCGCGCCGCGCCCAGGGGGCCCAGCCGGCTCCGGTCCGTGGCAACGGTCGCGTTGACGATCAGCGTTCGGCGGTTGCGGACGGTGTCGGGGTCCGTCCACCGTGCGAAGTCCTCGGCGACGGCCGACGCGCTGGGCACGTCCCTGCCCGAGTTGATCCAGCCGTTGTACGCCTCGGTGAGCAGCCCGCGCAGCTCCTCGTCGTCGGGGCGCTCCTCGAGCAGTTCGCGCACCAGCTCCACGGCCTCGGCGAACCTCCCGCCGCTGATGTCGAGAAGGACGAACTCCATGGCGACCTGCCGTCGCCCCAGCTCACCGAACGCGTCGTGCCTGGCCCTGGACAACACCGCGCGGGCCTCGTCGTGCCGGCCGAGGGCGGTGAGAAACCTCGCCAGGCTGCGGGCGGGGCCGGTGGCTCCGGGAAGCCGCTCCACCCAGCGTTCCAGAGCGATCGTGGCGGCCGCGAGGATCTTGCGCTGCGCCTCGTCGCCGGGAAGACCGGTCTTCCTCAGCTGCCTCTCGACGCCGAACGCCGATTCCGCGGACGAGGAGTAGACCTGACGCGGGTCGTCGAGGAGACCGGCGTACTCCTCGGGGATGGCGTCGGCGTTGCGGCCCCAGGAGAGTGCCGTCCGCCGGAACCGGTCGGAGAAGTCCCGTGTGGCGGGGCCGGACGCCGCGTCCCTGGCCGCCTCGTAGATCCGTTTCACGGCGAAGTCGCAGGCGATCCGCGCGAGTTGGTTGTAGTGCTCGATGATCTCCCCGGCATCACCCCGGACGCCCAGCTGCCGGGCGCCGCGCAACAGCCCTTCGTCCGCCGGATCCAGGGGCAGCGAGTCGACGCGGCTCAGATTCGCGATCACGTCGCCCGAGTACTCGGTCAGCGGCCATTCGGAGTCCTGGCTCCGTACGGCCTTGGCGAGCTTCTCCTTCCACAGGAGCCGGTCGCGCGCCCATTCCTGGTGGGCGCTCTCCTCGGCCTCGTCGCCCGCCCTCCGGGTGCGGCCCCGGGTCCGTGAGGCCTCCTTGTGGGCCGTGTCGATCATCTCGTCGCACAGTTTCCGGAAGGCCGCCCGGACCCTGGGCGGGAGCAGCCGCACGGCCTCTTCGACGGCTGCCTTGCGACGGTCCCGGGCGGCGGCCAGACCGGTCTCCTTGACGGAGCGGCCGACGCCGAGAACAAGGGTCGAACCGCGGTGCGAGAACGCGTGGTTGAGCTCCTCCAGCCGTAGATGCGCGAGGGCGGTCGTGACCTTGCCGGCGCTTGCCAGCAGCCGTACCACCTGTCCGTGGTTCTCGTCCGGTTCCCGGCCGGCCGTGGCGGGCGGGCAGAGCGGGGCCGTACCGAACGACGCGGCCAGCACGCGGTGCAGCTCGGCGCGTTCGGCGGCGCCGCCGCGGATGTCCCCGCCGAGCACGGCCCTCAGGTACCGCGCTTCGAGATCGCGG
Organism: Streptomyces hokutonensis; assembly: GCF_000376565.1. Lineage (GTDB taxonomy): Bacteria > Actinomycetota > Actinomycetes > Streptomycetales > Streptomycetaceae > Streptomyces > Streptomyces hokutonensis. The sequence continues at coordinate 42,084 of NZ_BARG01000092.1, forward strand.
CTCCAGGTCTGGGCGGCCGGACCGAGGTCCCCCGCGACGGTGTGCGCCACCGCGAGATTCCGCAGTACGGCCGGGTGCAGTGGGTCGTCGGTGAGCATGGTGTTCCAGCGCCGCCGCGCCGCCGCCGACCGTCCGAGCCGCTGATCGGACTCCGCCTGTTGTCCGCCGAGGTAGGCGCGCAACAGGGCGACCGCCTCCCGGTGCCTCAGCTCGGCCGGATAGGCGTCCAGGGTCTGCCAGGCCTCGGCGAAGTTGGCGTCGAGGGCCTGTTCGGCGACGGCGAGGGCGTGCTGGACCCGCTCGCGCGGACCGGCCCGATCGGGCGGCGGCGGGGGAGCCGGGCGCCGGGTGGTGGCGTCGGCCGCAGAGGGGGTGGCGGGCGCCGGGGCCAGGTCGGCGAGGCGCTCCGCGAGTGCCAGGGCGGACGGAGAGGGTGCGGGTGGGGTGGTGGGGAAGACCGTCAGCCGCGCCGCCAGCCTCTTGCCGACCTTCTTGTTGAGGATGCCGCGCAGCCTGCCGGGACCTTCCTGGAAACGCGCCTCGCACTCCTCCAGCCGCCGGTGGAACTCCGCGAACGACATCACCAGACCGGAGGCCGAGACCTCGGGGGCCTTGAGCCGCTGCAGGGCCTCCAACCGGTCCGTTCGTACGGCTTCCAGGCGGTTCACCAGGTCGCCGAGAACCCGCTGGTCCCCCAGGGCGCGGGCGTAGCCGGACTCCTCGTCCACGTCGGCCTTGGCCAGCGCCTTGGCGTGGTCGACGGCGTCGTTCGTGACGGCGGTCAGCCGGATGGCCGCCTCCTCCAGAAGGGCCAGCTCGTCGTCGGGGGCGGGGGAGTCGGCGGGCTGCCTCTCCAGCGCGGTCAGCCGGTCCTCCAGAGCCCTCGCCCGGTCGCCGGGCGCGGGCGCGGCAGTCCCGAAGTCCCGCTCCTGCTTCGCCAGTTGCCTGGCCACCCGCTTGTGCAGGACGGCCCGCAGGCTGCCCAGGGGCTCCTGGAACGAGGCCTGGCACTCCCCGACCCGCCGCTGGAACTCCTCGAAGGCCATCACCAGCCCCGAGGGCTCCACCGCCTGGAACCGCTGAAGCTCCTCCAGCCGGGCCTGCCGCAACGCCTCCAGGCGCAGCACCAGATCCGTCAGTACGTCCCGGTCCCCGGCGGCCCGGGCGTAGTCGGCCGCGTCCGTCACCGTGGCCCCGGCGAGGGCCTTGACCTGCGCCTGCACCTCCTTCACGAGGTCGGTCAGAGCCGCGGCGGCCTTCTCGAACTCCGCGAGCCGGCCGTCGGGATCCAGCGCGTCCGGCCCCGCCGGATCGGCCGACGGCGCCACGTCCGCCATCGGCTCGGCGGGGTCGGCGGCGAGCTGCTCCGCCACCAGCAGCAGCGCCTTCTCGTGCCGCGTGTGATCACCCCCGGTGAACTCCCGCGCCGCCGCGTGGGCACCCAGGTCCGGGAAACGGAGCGGGCGGCGGAACAGCCTTCGGCGGTGGATCAGCGCGATGAGCACGTCGGGCAGCGAACGGTCGGCGAGGCAGGCGGCGAGCCGGTCCGGGAGTCCGGCGGGGTCCATCTCGAAGAGGTCGCAGACCAGGTGCAGCATGCGCCTCGCCGGACCGCCGCCGGGTGGCAGCTGCTTCGCCAGCCGGCGCACGGTCGCGGGCGGGTAGCCGTACACCATCCACTGCACGGCGAGGACGGTGAACGCGGCCGTCCCGCCCCGGCGTCGGCGGGCCAGCCGGGCGATGTTCTCCAGTTCGGCGGCGAGTACGTCCCGGGTCTGGGTGGTGGTGTTGCCGCGGAGCCGGCCGTCGGCCGTCATGTCGTGGATGCCGGTCCAGCGGCATTCGCCGGGGCGGAGCAGCGGGAGCGCGGGCGGCGGTGTGGCTTCCGTGCCCTCCCCCGCGGCCTCCTCCGTGCCCTCCTCTGCGGCCGCCGGCGCGAAGTCGTGGCGTCCCTCGCGGATCTTGACGGCGATCGTCTCGGCACGCGCGCGACGGCCGTCGTCCGCGCCCTTGCGCCGATCGTCGAGTCCTCGGTACGCGAGGCTCAGATGCGCCCAGACCCGGTGGTTGGCGGGAGACAGGTCGGCCGCCGCCATGAACCAGCGCACGGCTGCCTCCGGTTGGCCGTGACGCAGGTACAACAGCCCGACGTGGTAAGGGTGCTTGGGGTTCGTGTCGTCCGCCCGGTGGGCGCGGGTCAGCATCCTCAGCGCGGTCGCCGGGTCGGTGGCGGGATGCACTCCGATCCGGAAACTGGCCTCGACGGCCGCGTCCCACTGGCCCTGGGTGAGTGACCGTCCCTGTTCGAGGTCCGACCACAGTCCGTCGGCCAGCCGCCGCAGTACGTCGGGCCGGTTCTCCAGCGCCCCTCGGGA
>NZ_BARG01000091.1 GCF_000376565.1 Streptomyces hokutonensis
GGGACGGGCTCGTTGACGATCATATTGTGGGTGACCCTCCGATCTGCGGGGACGGTCGCAGGACGGTGAGGATGTGTGCGGGCCGGTTGCCCGGCTCCAGGCGCACATAGTTGGCCCTGCCCCAGTGATAGGTCTCACCGGTGAGCTCGTCGCGCACCGGCACCGACTCGTGCCATTCCAGGCCGAGTTGCGGCATGTCCAACGAGACCGTGGCCTCCTGGGTGTGGTGGGGGTCCAGGTTCACAACCACCAGAACCGTGTTCGAACCACTCCGCTTCGAGTAGGCGATCACCGCCTCCTGGTCCGTGTGATGGAAGTGGAGGTCGCGCAACTGCCGCAACGCCGGGCTGCGGCGCCGGATGTCGTTCAGCTTGCCCAGCAATGGCGCGATGCTACGTCCTTCCCGCTCGGCCGACGCCCAGTCGCGCGGGCGGAGTTGGTACTTCTCGGAGTTCAGATACTCCTCGCTACCGGGCCGTAGCGGAGTGTTCTCACACAACTCATACCCGCTGTACACCCCCCACGTCGGCGCGAGCGTCGCCGCCAGCACCGCTCGCAGTTCGAAGGCGGGCCGGCCGCCGTGCTGGAGGAACTCGTGCAGGATGTCGGGGGTGTTCACGAAGAAGTTGGGCCGCATGTAGGCGGCCGCCTCGCCCGACAACTCACTCAGGTATTCGGTGAGTTCCTGTTTGGTGTTGCGCCAGGTGAAGTAGGTGTACGACTGCTGGAAGCCGACCTGGGCGAGGGTGGCCATCATCGCGGGGCGGGTGAACGCCTCGGCCAGGAAGATCACGTCCGGGTCGGTGGCGTTGATGTCGGCGATGACCCGCTCCCAGAACACGACCGGCTTGGTGTGCGGGTTGTCGACGCGGAAGATCCGTACCCCGTGGTCCATCCAGTGCCGCAGCACCCGCAGCGTCTCCGCGATCAGGCCGTCCATGTCCCGGTCGAAGGCGATCGGGTAGATGTCCTGGTACTTCTTCGGCGGGTTCTCCGCGTAGGCGATGGTGCCGTCGGGGCGGTGGTGGAACCACTCCGGGTGCTTGTCCACCCACGGGTGGTCCGGCGAGCACTGGAGCGCGAAGTCGAGCGCGATCTCCAGGCCCAGCTCGGCCGCCCGCGCGACGAACGCGTCGAAGTCCTCCAGCGTCCCCAGCCGGGGGTGGATCGCGTCGTGCCCGCCCTCGGGGGAGCCGATGGCCCAGGGCACGCCGACGTCCTCGGGCCCGGCGGAGAGGGTGTTGTTCGGCCCCTTGCGGAAGGTCGTCCCGATGGGATGGATCGGCGGCAGATAGACGACGTCGAAGCCCATCGCAGCGATCCCCGCGAGCCGCTTCGCCGCCGTACGGAAGGTGCCGTGCGGCTCGGCAGCCGTGCCCTCGGAGCGCGGGAAGAACTCGTACCAGGAGCCGTAGAGCGCCCGCTCCCGTTCCACCAGCAGCGCGCGCGGCTCGGAGACCGTGATCAGTTCCCGCAGCGGATACCGGGCGAGGATCTCGTCCACCTCCGGTGTCAGCGCGGCGGCGAGCCGGGCCGCGGCGGGGCGGGTCTCGTCGCGGAGGGCGGTGACGGCGGTGCGGAGGACGGGCCGGAGGCCCCTGCCCTTCGGTACCCCGGCGATGGCGCGTTCGTACAGGCGCGCGCCCTCCTCCAGGACCAGGTCCGTGTCCATTCCGGCCGGGATCTTGATCCCCGCGTGGTGGCGCCAGGTGGAGACCGGATCGCTCCAGGCCTCCACGACGTACGACCAGTGGCCTGGCGCGTCCGGGGTGACGGTGGCGCCCCAGCGGTCGGTGCCCGGGGCGAGCTCCCGCATCGGGGTCCAGGGGCCGGGGCGGCCGTCCGGGTCGTACAGGACGACATTGGCGGCGACCGCGTCGTGGCCCTCGCGGAAGACGGTGGCCGAGACCTCGAACGTCTCACCGGTGACCGCTTTGGCGGCCCGGTGGCCGTGCTGGACGACCGGCCGGACATCGAGGACGGGGATGCGTCCGATGCCGGGGGACGTGCCGACCGCGGAGGGTGGCTCCGGGGCGGGTGGTGCCGTGCCGGCGGGGCGCACGGGGGGCGTGGCCGTGCCGGATGTCGGGGGTGGTGACGAGTGGTGCGTGGCGGGCATGACCGCTCCTGTCCGCGTCAACGTGGGTGTGGGCGGATGGATGTGGGGAGGTGGGTCCTGCGAAGGAGATCCCGTGCTGCGTCTGGGGGTGTACCGGTGGAGCCTTCCCACCCTATTCGGGTTAGCAATCCGGCAGGTTGCTAACTACTTACGCGCAGATCTCCACGAAAGATCCGGCCCCGTCCTGGGCGAACGGGGCCGGAGCCGTCACTCCCGCACTACGACCGCGGTACTTGCAGAAGTTTGTCCGGCGAACCGAGCCCTTCACCGGACACCTTGCCGGAAACCGCCCCCGTGACGAGCGCCTTGGACACCTGTGCGGGTGTGGCGCGCGGGTGAGTGCCGAGATAGACCGCCGCCGCGCCGGCCGCGTGCGGCGACGCCATCGACGTACCGGAGAAGGTCGCCTTCGCCGTGTCGCTCGTGTCCGTCGCGGAGGTGATCGCGACGCCCGGGGCGAACAGGTCGACGGCGGGGCCGAAGTTCGAGAAGGCCGCCCGGGCGTCGGTGCGGTCGGTGGCGCCGACCGTGATCGCCTCCTTCACGTCGGCGGGGGAGTACAGGCCGGCCGGCAGCCCGTCGTTGCCCGCCGCCACCGTGTAGGTGACTCCGGAGGCGATCGAGTTGCGTACGGCGGCGTCGAGCTGGGCGTTGTGGTAGCCGCCGAGGCTGAGATTGGCCACCGCCGGTTTGTGCGCGTGCCGCGTGACCCAGTCGATCCCCGCGATGACCTGCGAGGTCGTACCGGCTCCCGCGTTGTCCAGGACCCGGACGGCGACCACCTTGGCCTTCTTGGCGACGCCGTACGTGCTCCCGGCGATCGTGCCGGCGACATGGGTGCCGTGGCCGTTGCCGTCCTGGGCGGTGGCGTCGTCGTCGACGAAGTCCCAGCCGTAGCCCGCCCGGCCGCCGAAGTCCTTGTGGGTGACGCGGATGCCGGTGTCGATCACGTACACCGTCACGCCGCTGCCCCCGGAGTCCGGCGAGGTGTAGCTCTTGTCGAGCGGCAGGCTCGGCTGGTCGAGGCGGTCCAGGCCCCAGGACGGCGGGTTGCGCTCGGTGCGGCCGGTGCTGTCCAGGGTCACGCGGGTGTCCTGGGCGACCGAGGCGACCCGCGGGTCCGCGGCGAGGAGTCTCGCCTGTCTCTCGTTCGCCTCGACGGCGTAGCCGTTCAGGGCCGTGCCGTAGGTGTGGCTTATTTTCGCCCCGTACTTCTCGGCGAGGCCTTTTCCGGCTGCCGACGGAGCCTCTGTTCCCCCCTTGAGTGTCACCAGGTAACTGCCGCTGACGGTGCCGGGTGCGCCGGCGCCGAGTATGGTCCCCTCCGGTGCGGCGTGCGCGGGCAGGGTGATGGCCGAAAACACCACGGCTGTGGCGACCGCGGTCAGTCCCCCCGCCCGGCGCAGACGCCGCGTACGCGTCCGTGCCATGGTCGAGTTCCCCTCCTTCAACTCTCCACTGGGCAGCCTCTCGTGCGGTGCGAAGCACCACAAGGGCGCATGAGGGGACCTTTTCGGCCCAGGTCGGCATCATCCAGCCCGTGCGGCATTCCAGGACGACGTCCGCACGGTCACCGGTACCGTCTTCAGAGACGACGACGCACATTGCCGTGTGTCATCCAGCGAACGCGCAAGGTGGAGCTGTGAAGGCGATCCGTCGATTCACCGTCCGTCCCGTTCTCCCCGAACCCCTCCGGCCGCTCAGTGATCTGGCGCGCAACCTGCGCTGGTCCTGGCACGCGGAAACCCGCGATCTCTTCCAGTCCGTCGATCCCGAGCGCTGGACCGCCTCGGAGGGCGATCCGGTACGACTGCTCGGCAGCGTCTCGGCCGAGCGGCTCGCGGAGCTGGCCGGGGACAGCCGTTTCCTGCGCCGGCTCACCGAGGTCGCCGGCGATCTCGCCGACTATGTGGGCGGCGACCGCTGGTACCAGGCCCAGTCCGGTGAACTGCCCGCCGCCGTCGCCTACTTCTCACCCGAGTTCGGTGTCACGGCCGCCCTGCCGCAGTACTCCGGCGGCCTCGGCATCCTCGCCGGCGACCATCTCAAGTCGGCCAGCGACCTCGGCGTACCGCTGATCGGCGTCGGACTCCTCTACCGGCACGGCTACTTCCGCCAGTCGCTGTCCCGGGACGGCTGGCAGCAGGAGACCTATCCCGTCCTCGACCCCAACGAACTCCCCGTGGCACTGCTGCGGGAGGACGACGGCTCCCCGGCCCAGGTCTCCATCGCCCTGCCCGGCGGCCGCTCGCTGCGTGCCCGGATCTGGCTCGCCCAGGTCGGCCGGGTGCCGCTGCTGATGCTCGACTCCGACGTCGAGGAGAACGACCTCGGCGCCCGCGGAGTGACCGACGTCCTCTACGGCGGCGGCAGCGAACACCGGCTGCTCCAGGAGATGTTGCTCGGCATAGGGGGTGTGCGGGCCGTACGGACGTACTGTCGCCTCACCGGTCACCCCGAGCCCGAGGTGTTCCACACCAACGAGGGTCACGCGGGCTTCCTCGGCCTGGAGCGGATCGCCGAACTCTGCGACGCCGGGCTGGACTTCGACGCGGGCCTGGAGGCGGTGCGGGCCGGCACGGTCTTCACCACGCACACCCCCGTCCCGGCCGGAATCGACCGCTTCGACCGGGAGTTGGTCGCCACCCACTTCGGGCCCGACGCCGAACTCCCGCGCATGGACGTCGGAAACATCCTGCGGCTGGGCATGGAGACCTACCCGGGCGGCGAACCCAACCTCTTCAACATGGCCGTGATGGGCCTGCGCCTGGGTCAACGCGCCAATGGCGTCTCGCTGTTGCACGGCCAGGTCAGCCGAGAGATGTTCTCCGGCCTGTGGCCGGGCTTCGACCCGGAGGAGGTGCCGATCACCTCCGTCACCAACGGCGTGCACGCGCCGACCTGGGTCGCCCCCGAGGTGTTCCGGCTCGGCGCCCGGCAGATCGGCGCCCAGCGCACCGAGGACGCGATGTCGGTCGGCGGCTCGGACCGCTGGGACGCGGTCGCGGAGATCCCCGACCAGGACATCTGGGAGCTGCGCCGCGATCTGCGCGAGCAGCTGGTCGTGGAGGTACGGGAGCGGCTGCGCGCCTCCTGGCGTCAACGCGGGGCGGGATCGGCCGAGTTGGGCTGGATCGACGGCGTGCTCGACCCCGACGTCCTCACCATCGGCTTCGCGCGCCGCGTCCCGTCGTACAAGCGCCTGACGCTGATGCTGCGCGACCGCGACCGGCTGATGGACCTCCTCCTGCACCCGGACCACCCGATCCAGATCGTGGTGGCCGGCAAGGCGCACCCGGCGGACGACGGCGGCAAGCGGCTCGTGCAGGAACTGGTGAAGTTCGCGGACGACCCGCGCGTCCGCCACCGCATCGTGTTCCTCCCCGACTACGGCATGGCGATGGCGCAGAAGCTGTACCCCGGCTGCGACATCTGGCTCAACAACCCGCTCCGCCCGCTGGAGGCCTGCGGCACGAGCGGAATGAAGGCGGCCCTGAACGGCTGCCTCAACCTCTCGGTCCTGGACGGCTGGTGGGACGAGTGGTTCCAGCCCGACTTCGGCTGGGCCATCCCCACGGCCGACGGCACCGGCACGGACCCCGACCACCGCGACGACGTGGAGGCCGCGGCCCTCTACGACCTCCTGGAGCAGCGCGTCACCCCGCGCTTCTACGAACGCGGCCAGGACGGGCTGCCCGACCGCTGGATCGAAATGGTCCGCCAGACACTCACGTTGCTCGGCCCGAAGGTGCTGGCCGGCCGGATGGTCCGCGAGTACGTGGAGCGGCTGTACGCCCCGGCCGCGCACGCCCACCGCACGATGACCCCGGACGCGGCGCGTGAACTCGCCGCGTGGAAGGGGCGGGTGCGGGGTGCCTGGCACGGGGTGACCGTCGACCACGTCGAGACGTCCGCGGCTACGGCCACGGCGGAACTCGGTACGACGCTGAATCTACGGGTGCGGGTGGGGCTGGGCGGGCTCGGCCCGGACGATGTGGAGGTGCAGGCGGTGTCCGGCCGCGTGGACCCGGAGGACCGGATCGGGGACGGGGTGGCGGTGCCGCTCAAGCCGGTTGGGGGTCCGGATTCGGAGGGGCACTGGTTGTTCGAGGGGCCGCTTTCCCTTGACCGGACCGGGCCCTATGGATACACGGTCCGGATTCTGCCCGCGCATCGACTGCTGGCGTCCAGTGCGGAGTTGGGGCTGGTGGCGGTGCCTTCGGAGGACTCGGTGGAGGGGGCTGGGGTTTTGATGCGGTAGTGCTTTGGCTGCAGGGCCGTAGTGGCTGGTCGCGCAGTTCCCCGCGCCCCTGTGGGGCGCGGGGCCCCTCATACCTCTGAGTACGGCGCGCACATCTGTCGCAGCGTGCTGCCTATCCGCCTCGCGTACGCGTGCTGCAAGCCCCGTGTCGCCGGGCCGCCCAACCGGGCGTACCACTTCGCGCCTCGGCTGAAGGCCGAGACCGTCAGCCAGACCGTGCCGTCGCCCGTGCGGTCGACCACGAAGGCTTCCTCGCCGCACTCGGGGTGGCCGGGGAGGGTGCCGTAGGCCCAGCCCGACCTTCGGTGTTCCTCCACCGTCCAGACGATGCGGCAGGGGGCCTTGATCAGGCCCGCGAGGGTGACCGTGACGTCCACGCCGGGGGCCGCCTTCTCGGCGCTCGCCTCGATGCCGACGCCCAGTTCGCGGTGGAGTTCCCAGGTGAGGACCGCCTCGGACGCCCGGCGGAAGACCTTCTCGCCCTCGCCGATCCGCGTGCGCACATACAGGGGGTGGAAGCCCGGAGGGCAGAAGCCTCGTTCGCGGGTCGCGCCGACGTCGTCGTACGTGAAGGACATGGGACCCAAGAGTAGGGCGGTACCCGGAGATGCCTTCGCTCCGGGTACCGCCCTTACCGCTTGGCTGTCAACTCGGCTGTCGTCAGCTGACGTTGACCGCAGACCAGGCCGCCGCCACCGCGTTGTACTCGGTGGAGCCGGAGCCGTAGAGGGCCGCCGCCGCGCTCAGGGTGCCGGTGCGGGCGCCCGCGTACTTGGTGGTGGACGTGAAGTACGTCGTCAGCGCCTTGTACCAGATCTGCAGCGCCTTGGCGCGGCCGATGCCGGTGACGGTGGAGCCGTTGGACGTGGGCGAGTTGTAGCTCACGCCGTTGATCGTCTTCGCGCCGCTGCCCTCGGACAGCAGGTAGAAGAAGTGGTTCGCGACGCCCGACGAGTAGTGCACGTCGAGGTTGCCGACCGAGGAGGACCAGTAGTTGGCGGAGCCGCCGTCCTTGCTGGGCTGGTCCATGTAGCGCAGCGGGGAGCCGTCGCCGTTGATGTCGATCTTCTCGCCGATGAGGTAGTCACCCACGTCGGACGAGTTGTTGGCGTAGAACTCCACGCCGGTGCCGAAGATGTCCGAGGTCGCCTCGTTCAGGCCACCGGACTCGCCCGAGTAGTTCAGGCCCGCGGTGTTGGCGGTGACGCCGTGGCTCATCTCGTGACCGGCCACGTCCAGCGAGGTCAGCGGGTGGGTGTTGCCCGAGCCGTCGCCGTACGTCATGCAGAAGCAGCTGTCGTCCCAGAACGCGTTCACGTACGAACTGCCGTAGTGCACGCGGGAGTAGGCGCCGACACCGTTGTTCTTGATGCCGCTGCGGCCGAACGTGTCCTTGTAGAAGTCCCACGTCTCCTGGGCGCCGTAGGCGGCGTCCGCGGCGGCGGTCACGTCGGTGGTGGAGCTGGACGCGGCGCCGGTGCCCCACGTGTTGGTGGTGTTGGTGAAGAGGGTGCCGGTGCCGGACGTGCCGTGCTTCAGGTTGTACGTCTTGTGGCTGCCGCGCGAGGCGTCGGTCAGCGAGTACGTCGTGCCCGACAGCGTGGTGGTGAGGCTGACCGTGCCCGAGTACAGGGTCTTGCCGGTGCCCGTGGCGTTCTCGATGCCCTGGTACTCGAAGAGCTTCTTGCCGGTGACGGCGTCGGTGATGACGTGCAGCTGGTTCGGGGTGCCGTCGTCCTGGAGGCCGCCGACGATCGTCTCGTAGGCGAGGACGGGGGTGGCGCCGCCGGCCCAGACGACCTTGCGGGCACCGTCGGCGGCGGTCTTGTCCGAACCGGCGGCCTTGGCGGCGGTCAGCGCCTGCTTCTCGGCCTTGGCGACCGTGATCTTCGGCGTGACGGTGGCGACCTTGATGGCCGCCGAGTGCGCCTTGGTGACACCCTCGGTCTTGCCGGCCGGCGAGGTGTGGACGACCAGGTCGCCACCGAGGACCGGGAGGCCCGCGTAGGTGCGCTCGTAGCGGGTGTGCACCGTGCCGTCGACGTCCTTGACGACGTCCTTGACGACCAGCTTTTCCTTGGTGCCGAGGCCTATCTGCGTGGCCGTCTCGGCCGCGTCGGCCTGCTTCTCCTTGACCAGCGCGGTGCGCGCGGCGTTGGAGAGCAGCTGCGGGGCGGCGGCGAGGGGGGCCGCCTTGCCCGTGGCGGGCTGGGCGGAGGCACCGGTGGTGACACCGGTGGCGAGCAGGGCGCCTGCGGCCACCGCGGTGGCGATGGCCAGGGTGGTGCGCTTGTGACGCGCGTAGAGGGGGGTCACGCAAGCTCCTCTGTGGGGGAGTCCGGACGGCGTGGGGTTACCGACCGGAGCGATGTGAATTGGCTGTGCTGAAGCGGCGTGAGGGAAGACTGGCATCAGGGGCGCGTACATGTCAGGACCCCGAAGTGATGTTGGCTGAAAATCGACTGTCCGGTGAACGTTGCGGCAATGTAAACGTCCACAACAGGGCGCCGCCCCGGAGTTGAAACCCCGGGACGGCGCCTTGTTTGTGCGGCCTGAAGTGGACGGCTGGTTTTTACGGGAACGTAAGCTTCCAGCTGTTGATGTAGCCGGTGTCCTGTGCCGCTACGTCCTGGACCTTCAACTTCCAGACGCCGTTGGCGACTTCGGAGGACGCGTTGACCGTGTAGGTGGCCTGCACGTTGTCCGCCGAGTCGGACGAGCTGGAGTTCTTCAGCCGGTACGTCGACCCGTCCGGGGCCACCAGGTCGATCACCAGGTCACCGCGCCAGGTGTGCACGATGTCGACCGTGACCGCGAGGTTCGACGGGGCGTTGCCGGTCCGCCCGGACACCGTGACGGACGACGTGACGGCCGCCCCGTTGTCCGGAATCGATACGTCGGCCGTGTTCTCGAACGACGTACCGCCACCGCCGCCGCCACCGGAGCGCGCGCCCACCGCCACGGCCGCCCACGCGTCCTGCACCGCCTTGTACTCGGCGCCCGTCGTGCCGTACAGCTCACCGGCCGCCGCGAGCGTCCCGGTGCGGGCCGCCGCGTAGTTGGTGGTGGACGTGAACTTCGTGGTGAGCGCGCGGTACCAGATCTGCAGCGCCTTGTCCCGGCCGATGCCGGTGACCGGAAGCCCGTCCGAGGTGGGCGAGTTGTAGCTGACGCCGTTGATGACCTTGGCGCCGCTGCCCTCGCTCAGCAGGTAGAAGAAGTGGTTGGCGACGCCCGACGAGTAGTGCACGTCGAGGTTGCCGACCCCCGAGTACCAACTGTCCGCGCTGCCGCCGTCCTTGCTCGGCTTGTCCATGTAACGCAGCGGCGTGCCGTCGCCGTTGATGTCGATCTTCTCGCCGATGAGGTAGTCGCCGACATCGCTGCTGTTGTTGGCGTAGAACTCGACGCCCGGTGCCGAAGATGTCGGAGGTCGCCTCGTTCAACCCGCCCGACTCACCGGTGTAGTTGAGCCCGGCCGTGTTCGACGTGACGCCGTGGCTCATCTCGTGCCCTGCCACGTCCAGCGCCGTCAGCGGGTCCGCGTTGCCGGAGCCGTCGCCGTAGGTCATGCAGAAGCAGCTGTCGTCCCAGAACGCGTTGACGTACGAATTCCCGTAGTGGACACGGGAGTAGGCGCCGACACCGTTGTTCTTGATGCCGCTGCGGCCGAACGTGTTCTTGTAGAAGTCCCAGGTCTCCGCGGCGCCGTAGTGCGCGTCGGCGCCGGCCGTCGCCGCGTTCGACGTGGTGCCGTTGCCCCAGGTGTTGCTGGTCTGCGAGAACAGCGTGCCGGTGCCCGAGGTGCCGTGGTTGAGGTTGTACGTCTTGTGGCCGCCGCGGTCGCCGTCGGTGAGGTTGTAGTTGGAGCCCGACTGGGTCGTCGTCAGCGAGACCGTGCCGCTGTACTGGGTGTTGCCGGTACCGGTGGCGTTCTCGATGCCCTGGTACTCGTACAGCTTCTTGCCGGTGGCCGCATCCGTGATGACGTGCAGCTGGTTCGGGGTGCCGTCGTCCTGGAGGCCGCCGACGACCGTCTCGTAGGCGAGGACCGGCTTGCCGCTCGCCGCCCAGATCACCTTGCGGGCCGAGTCCGCGGCCGACTTGGTGGAGCCGAGGGCCTTGGCGCGGGAGACGGCCTGCTTCTCGGCGGTCGCGGTGGCGACGCTCGGGGTGAGGTCGGCGACCGCGATCGTGGCGTTGGTCGCCTTGATGACCCGTTCGGTGGCGCCCGACTTGGCGGTGTCGACCACCAAGTCGCCGCCGAGGACGGGGAGTCCGGCGTAGGTGCGCTCGTAGCGGGTGTGGACCGTGCCGTCGGCGTCCTTGATGACGTCACGGGCGATGAGCGTCTCCTTGGCGCCCAGGCCGATGTCCTTGGCGGTCGCGGTCCGCGCCGACTGGGCGTCGCGGAGCAGCTCGGCGCGCTGCGAGGCGGAGAGCGAGAGGGCCATGTGCGCCGGATTCCCCTTGGCTGCAAGGGGTTTGGCCGGTGCGGCGGAGGAGGTAGCGCCCGCCTGGACGGCCGCGGCGAGCAGAGCGGTGACGCCGGCGACGGCGACTATGTGGGAGGTGCGTCTGCGCGAGGAATTGCTTCTCAACACTGACTCCTTCAGGACGGTCGCGGATCGCGCGACCAGGGGAGATCACAGGGATCACAGGAGTGAAGCTGTGGGGTTGCTGTGAAGCGCCAGTGGGAAGAGTGGCACCAGCTCGCGCTTTCTGTCAGGAGCGCGTCAGGAACTTGGCCGGAATTCGTTCGTTGTCCGGGTGTTCATGTCCGCTATACGGAGCGCCACTTGGCGAATCTTTGACCGTGAACAGAAATTTTCCCGGCCGACATGCCCCCGGAACCAACCCGAAAAAGATCCGGCACGATCCTGCCGTGCAACCGGCGGTCCTGCCGGACCGCCGCTCCCACGAGGGGAGTTGACGGTTGCAGTGATTCCTTATCCCAACTGGCTGGACGCGGGCGACAACGCCTGGCAGCTCGTCGCGGCGACACTCGTCGGACTGATGAGCATCCCCGGCATCGCGATCCTCTACGGCGGCCTGGTCCAGCGCAAGTGGGTCGTGAACACCATGTTCATGGCCTTCACCGGCTTCTCGCTGGTCCTGGTCGGCTGGGTCCTCTGGGAGTTCAAGATGGGGTTCGGCGAACCCCTGAACTCCAGTTGGCCCGGCATCCTCGGCGCGTTCGTCGGCCGGCCCGGCACCATCGTCGGTTCGGCGAGCGAACAGCAACAGGCGTGGATACCGCTCGTCAACGGCAACGACCTGATGCCGAGCTTCCACTTCCCGCAGTCCACGCTCGCCTACTTCCACTTCGCGTTCGCGGCGATCACCCCGCTGCTCTTCATGGGCAGCGTGATCGGCCGGATGAACATCCGCGCGTGGCTGCTCTTCGTCCCGATCTGGTCGACCCTCGTCTACACGGTCAACGCCTTCCTGCTGTGGGGCGGCGGCTGGTGGGCGGCCAAGGGCGCGCTCGACTACTCCGGCGGCTACGTCATCCACCTCGCCGCCGGCACCTCGGGCTTCGTGGCCGCGGCCGTGATCGGCCCCCGTCTCGCCCGCGACCGCGCCCACGGCGTGCCCAACAACCTCCCCATGGTGGCCGTCGGCGCGGGCATCCTCTGGCTCGGCTGGAACGGCTTCAACGGCGGCGACATGTACTTCGGCGGCCACAACGCGGCGGTCGCGGTCCTCAACACCAACCTCTGTACGGCGGTTGCCCTGCTGGTCTGGGTGTTCTGGGACATGTTCGTCGGCCCGCAGCGCAAGCCGACGTTCCTCGGCGGCATCAACGGCATGATCGTCGGCCTGGTGGCGATCACCCCGGCGGCCGGCTTCGTCAGCGGGATCGGCGCGATCTACATCGGCATCATCGCCTCGTCGATCGTCTGGCTGGCCTGGAACTACCTCTCCAAGGTCCCGCCGTTCAACAAGGTCGACGACGCGCTCGGCGTCGTCTACACCCACGGCATCGCGGGCCTCGCCGGCGGCATGCTCGTCGGCATCTTCGCCGACCCGGCGGTGGCCGTGTACCTCAACAAGGACGGCTCCACGGCGTTCTCCACGAGTGGCTGGCTCTACGGCAACCTCGACCAGCTCTGGAAACAGGCGGGTTCGGCCGGGACGATCATCCTCTACGACGCCGTGATGACCTTCCTCATCCTCAAGGGCATCGGCCTGTTCGTGAAACTCCGGGCGCCCGACGAGGTGTTGGAGAGCGGCGACCTCGCGGTCCACGACGAGGAGGCGTACCCGACGGAGTCGGCGGTGACGTCGGCGCCGGAACCGGTGGCGGTGGCGGTGGCGTCGGCACCGGCTCCGGCTCCGGCTGCGGAGAAGGCCAAGGAATCGGACTCCAGCTGAAATGACCGGAGTTGAGGACCGGTGAAACTCGTTACTGCGGTCCTCCCTCCCCACCGTGTCCCGGACGTCATGAAGGCCCTTCAGGCGTTCGGGGTGCGGGGAGTGACCGTGACCGAGGTGCGGGCGTACGAGCCGCGGCCGAGCCGGGTCGAGGTCTACCGGGGCAGCGAGTTCAGGGTCAACCTCTTCCCGCAGCTCCGGCTCGACATCCTCACCCTCGACTTCGACGCGACCGACCTCATCCGCGTCATCCGCGCCGCGGGCGCCCGCGGCACGGGCGGCGGCACGGTGTGGGTGACTCCGGTGGAGGAGGTGGTGAGGATCAGGACGCGGGAGCGGGGGCCGGACGCGGTGTGAGCCGTGAACTGTCGGGCGGGGTCTGTGCCGCGTCCGCCAAGTTGAGGCAAACCATCACGCGCGAGGTCCTACTCCGGCGGCACCTCGTCAAGGGCCGTGCCCTTCTTGCGGTGCGACTCCGGCAAGCGCACCACCTTCAGGCCCAGTTGGTGAGCGCGCAGCCGCATGCCGACGTCATCGGTAAGCACCCGGGCTCCCGTGGCCGGGTGGAGGTTGTCCAGGTCGGCGGCGCAGCGCAGGATCGACAAGTCCGCGTCCCCGCCACGATCGTCGGTGTCGACCCATACCTCCAGCGTGGTGCCGTCACGCAGGCGTACGGGCTCCCCAGGCTGCCTGTTCCCGAGTGCGCGCTCCAGGTAGCGGATGGCCGTGGCGGCCTTCCGCGCGAGGTCCCCCAGGCCGTATTTCTGCTTGTCCAGTTCATCGATCACCCGCAGCGGTACGACAAGCCGCGTGTCGGGGACCCTCTCGCCCTGAGCCTTGAAGACTTTGCGCCACAGGATGTCGCCGGGCTGCTGCCAGTGGTTGAGCATGTTGGTGTCATAGACGACGGGCAGCCCCTCCCGGGCCACGAGTTTCTTCAGCTCCTCCATCTCGGCACGTGCCTGCTCCAGGGCCCTTATCTGGTTCTCGATCTCCGTCGAGAGCGCATGGTTCCGCACTCGCTGGGCTCGTTGCCTGCTCCGCGCCACATCGGGATCTTCGGTGTAGACGAGATCGGGACGCTCGTCTCCGATGGCAAGCAGGTTCCAATAAGCCGTGGAGTGCAGACCGGCAGCGAGGTCTGGAGCGGCGAAAGCCTGACTCAAGGATGGGTAAGTGTCATGGACCGCGTCGGTGTAAGCACGGTAGTAGTCCTGCGCGCCTTGCGCGTTCCCCCACGTCGTCTCCGCACGGCGAAGTACATCGTCGGCGTGCTCCAGAGTGATCCCTGGCTTGAGTCTCATGCGGAGATCTTGGCACCCGTCCAGCCACGAGAGGAGCGAAGAATCGTCGCGGCCGATCAGATCGGCTGGCGGTGTGAGGGCCGAACTGCCGCCGTACTGGGGCGTCCTGGCCACGAGGAGACGCGTTCGAGCCCTCGGGCGATCAAGTCTTCCGCGCACCCGCACCGCTACGGCCCGCAGACTGTCGCACAGTGCTTCGGCCGGGTGATCAGGTGATGTTGAGTGCCTGGCGCGCCGCACTGATGATCCGGTGGGCGTCGGCCCCGTACGCGGCGCTCTCGCGGAGCGTGTTCCAGGTGCGCAGGTAGGTACTCACGCTGGCGTCGTCCTCGATCCACAGCTCGGAGTGCCACGTCTCGACGATCACGCGTTCGTCGTCGTAGATCCAGAAGGCAGTGGCGGGCGGGATCTTCAGGGAGGCACGGAAAGGGATGATCCCGAGTTCGACCGTGTCCAGGCCGACGGCGCCGGAGAGACGGTCGAGCTGCGCGGCGAGCACCGACGGCGGGCAGACGAGCGCCCGCAATGCGGCCTCCCACAGGATCAGGTGGAAGCGTTTCACGGGGTCGTAGAGCGCCTGTTGGCGCTGCATGCGGGACCGCACGGCCTCTTCCGTGTCCCGGGGGGACTGCTGGAGGTCGGCGTATCGCGTGAAGATCGACCGCGCGTAGTCCGGTGTCTGGAGAATCCCGAAGATCATGGAGGACTCCCAGCCCCGGAACACGGAGGCGTCGGTGTGCGCGCTCAGGTGTGTGTCCTGCACGGCCTTGTGCCCCGAAGCGAGCTGCCGTCGCCATGAGCGGATGTGGGACTCGAACCCCCGTAGCCGGGCCAGGAGTTCGTCATAGGCGTCCGGCCGGCCGGTCGCATCGGCCCAAGCCCGGAGATCCTCGGGCGCGGCGGTCTGTTTGCCGTTCTCCAGTTTGCTGACCCGGGGCTGGGGCCAGCCGAGCCGCCGGGCGAGTTCTGTACCGGTGAGACGGCCGTCCGGGGCAGACATGCGCAGCTCGCGCAGGCGTATCCCGAGCGCTTCACGCGCCTGCTGGTAGTCCGTGGTCACCGGTACCGATCTCCCGTCTACTCGCCGGCGGCGAGTCGTGCCGCGAACTCCTCGTACGGCACGGCGTAGTGCGTCGCCGCGTCGCGCGCCTGGACGTACCGGTTGACCTCGACCGGCTCCGTGATCAGCTCCACGCTCACGAAGTCGTCGGCGTCGTCGAAATTGAGCAGCGCCACCAGCCGCGAATCGAAGATCCAGAAGTCCTCTTGGGGGAGCTGGAGCCGATCGGCCTCCGCACGCGAGAGGTTGCGGATGTCCTCGCCGACGGCGCTGTTCCGCCGGGCGTTGTCGAGCAGGTAGAGCTGCCCCGGGGTGGGCGGGCTGTCGACGATGCGCACCCGCTCGAACCGCTTGCCGAGCGCGGTCTGTGCGCGCCGCTCTACGCACCATTCCGCGTCCTTGCCGGACCAGTCCACGGGCTCGCCCCGGGTGAATTGTGCGTAGGTGTCGGTGATCTCGTCCGAGGCGTACCGACGGCGCGTCTCCAGCCGCCAGGCGGTGTGCTCGAACTGCGTGAACAGCCGGTCGAACTCGTCCAGGCCGATGATGTCCGGCACGCGTGTGACCTCCTTGGGGCCGAAGTCGACGAGCAGTTCACGCGGGACCACGATCGGTACCTCGCCCTGTCCGAGGTGGCGGAGACGCGCGATGTCGTCGGGGTCGGTCAACGCCGGTCCGTGAATGATCACTTCACCGGTGTCCAGGTCTTCGTGGACGGCCGGGCAGCCGTTCACGCCGCTCCCAGTGCCGTTGAAGCGCAGGCGACGAGCCATGATCAGTTCCTTTCGCCGGGTTTTCGATCATCTTGTCGCCGGGGCATCCCGCTCCGCCATGGCCTCCCTGTCACCTCGTACGAATTCTCAGGCATAAGACTCATCCCCTTGAGAATATCTGCGCATACCTGCTCGCCGGCTCAACCGCCCAGCCGTGACGATGAGTTCATGACCACAGCACAGAAATCAGGCACAGCCGAAGCCACCGTCGAGGCAGTCGAAGTGCTGCGCGGAGCGCTGACGTTGGCGGGGATCGTCCTGCCGTCCCTGGGAGCCGACGCGGCCTCACCTGACCTGAATCTGATCAATCTGGGGCGGGTGCGCGCGGACGTCGCGCTGCGGCTCGCGGACGTCCTCCGGCGGGGGTGCGCATGAGTGAGTTCACGCCGGAGGTCGGCGATCTCGTGTTCGACGTGGCGACCTGTCGGGTCGGCCGGGTGATGGGTCATGAGGGTCCGTACTGGCAGCTCCGGCCGACCGGCGGCGGGCGCGAATGGGACACCTCCGGCCCGCTGCGACCTCCCACGGACACCGAGCGCCTGTCAGCGGGCGTGGCCCTGGCCAACGCGCGCAGTCGGGGCGAGCTGTGAGCGCGCCAACGGCATCGACCGACGATGTTGAACTGTCCCCTGAGTGCATCGTCGGCAAGCAGCGCGGCTACGGCGACCTCCACGGCGAGTGCCGCCAGACCAAGGACATCCCACTCCCGTACGGCGGCGGCCTGCTGCTTCAGCGGCGGTGCGGATGCGTCTGCCACCGCTACCGGAAGGCGGGCGCGTCATGGCCAAGAGCGTGCGCGCGTGCCGCGCCTGCGACGAGGTGATCGAGGACCCGGACAATGGCGTGATCGTCCTGCACGAGCAGTCCAACTCGGTTCCGGGGTGGGATGCGTGGGCGCACCGCGATCATGCCGACGACGTAGACGTGATCGCTCCCGAACTGCCTCACGTCAGTCACCCGACGCCCGCCCGTTCCCGTGCCACGAATGCCACAGCGCCGCGTACGCGCCCCCCGCCGTCACCAGCTCCTCGTGCGGCCCGAGTTCGGTCAGCAGGCCGTTCTCCATCACCGCGACCCGGTCCGCGTCGTGGGCGGTGTGGAGGCGGTGGGCGATGGCGATGACGGTACGGCCCTCCAGTACGGCGGCCAGGGCGCGTTCGGTGTGGCGGGCGGTGGCCGGGTCGAGGAGGGCCGTCGCCTCGTCCAGGATCAGTGTGTGCGGGTCGGCCAACACCACGCGGGCCAGGGCGAGTTGCTGGGCCTGGGAGCCGTCCGTGGCCCGACCGTCCGCGCCCAGCGGGGTGTTGAGACCGTCGGGCAGTTCGCGTACCCACTCCTCCGCGCCGACCGCCGAAAGCGCCGCCCACAACTCCTCGTCCGTGGCGGCCGGTTCGGCGATCAGCAGGTTCTCGCGAACCGAGCCCAGGAACACGTGGTGCTCCTGGGTGACCAGCACGACCTGGCGGCGCAGCGTCTCCGGCGAGAGTCCGGAGACCGGCACCCCGCCCACGGTCACCGTGCCCTCGGTCGGCGCGTCGACGCCCGCCAGCAGCCGGCTCAGCGTGGTCTTGCCGGCGCCCGACGGGCCGACGACCGCGAGCCGTTCGCCCGGCCGCACCGACAGGTCCACGCCGTGCAGCACCTCGCCGCCGCGCTCGTAGGCGTACCGCACCCCGGTCACATCGATCCGGTCGTCCGCCGGAGCCGGCGCGTCCCCGTCACCCTCCGCGCGCGGCGCCCGGGCCAGCCCCTCCACCCGGGCGAACGAGGCACCGCTGCTCTGCAGTTGCTCGACCCGCATCAGGATCTGGTCCAGGGGCTCGGCGAACTGCCGCAGATACAGCGCGGCCGCCACCACCGCACCCAGGCCCACCTCCCCGCGCCCGTGCAGCCACCCGCCCACCAGCAGCACCCCTGCCACCGGGACGGTGTACGTCATCTCGACCGCGGGGAAGAACACGGTCCGCAGGTACAGCGTGTACAGCCTGCTCCGCATGGCCGTACGCAGCGTGTCGCGGCTCGCGGCGACCCGTCGCTCCTGGAGCCGGAACGCCTCCACCGTACGGGCTCCCGACGCGGTCGCCGTGAGGATCTCGGCGACCTCCGAATTGGCCGCGCCCTCCGCGAGATAGCCGTCCCGGGCCCGGCGCAGATACCAGCGCAGCGCCAACCCGACCGGCGTCAGACCCAGCACTCCGAACAGACCGAGCAGCGGGTCGAGCGCGAACACCGCGCCCATCACGAACAGCGCCTGCACGGAGCAGACCAGCAGTTCGGGCGCGACGTCCCGCAGGGTTGTGCCCACGGTCGCCACGTCGGACGTGCCGCGCGCCGTCAGATCGCCCGTCCCGGCCCGCTCCACCACCGACGCGGGCAGCGCCAGCGCCCGGTCGACGAAGCCCTCCCGGACCCGGGCCAGCGTGCGCTCCCCGAACCGGTACCCCACGTACCGCGCCCAGCGCGCCAGCAGCAACTGGGCCAGCGAGCACACCACGATGACCAGGGCCAGCCGGTCCACGACCCCCACCCCGGCCCCGGCCCGCACCTCGTCCACGATCCGCCCGAGCAGCCACGGCCCGGCCAGCCCGGCCGCGGCGGCCAGCGCGTTCACCACCAGCACGACGGCGAACGCCCGCCGGTCCACCCGGATCAGCCGGACCGCGGCCCGCCGCACCTCGGCCCGCTCGGCGACGGGGAGTTGACCCTTGTCCGCCGTCACCGTACGACCTCCTCCGTGTCCGCGTCCGCACCCGCGTCCCGGGCCACCAACGCGCGGTAACCGGGCTCGTTCGCCAGCAGCTCGCGATGGTCGCCGCCGGCCGCGACCTTGCCGTCGACCAGGTAGAGCACGGTGTCCGCCTGGTCCAGGACCAGCGGGGACGTCGTGGTCACCACCGTCGTACGGCCCGAGCGCGCCTCGCGCAGCCGCCGGGCGACCGCCGCCTCCGTGTGCGCGTCCAGGGCCGAGGTCGGCTCCACCGCGAGCAGCACCTCGGGCTCGGCGAGCAACGCCCGTACCAGCCGCACCCGTTGGCGCTGCCCGCCGGAGAGACTGCGGCCCTGCGCGGCCACGAGCGAGTCAAGACCCTCCGGCAGCCCCTGCACGATGTCGTCGGCGGCACCCGCGAACACGGCCGCCGCGACCGCCTCCGCCGACCGCTCCCGCCGCCCGGACACCACCTCCCGCAGCGGTCCGGCGAACAGGTCGGCCTCGTTGTCCGCGACCAGGATCCGGGACCGGACCTGGTCCAGCGGAATCGTGTCGAGCGCGACCCCGCCCCAGGTGACCCGGGACGGCCCGTACCGGCCGAGCCGGTCGACCACGGCCAGCGTCTCCCCGGGCCGCGCCCCGACCAGCGCGGTCAGCCGCCCCGGCAGCACCCGCACACCGGAGTCGGGATCGTGCAGGGCGGCCGGTTCGGCGGGCGCGGCCGACGTGCCCGTGTCCGCCTCGGGCTGGAGCGCCAGCAGCCGTACGACCCGGCGCGCGGCCACCACGCCCCGGCTCAGCTCGTAGACCATCTGCACGAAGAAGGCCACCGGGCCCACCAGGACCGCGACATAGCCGTACACGGCGACCAACTCGCCCACGCTGAGCTGCCCTTGGGCCGCCAGCCGGGCCGCGAGCCAGGTCACCACGGCGAGGAACAGGGTCGGCAGCCCGACCCCGATCGCCTGCACCCAGCTGGCCACCGCGCCCACCCGGTAGCCCTGCCGCCGCAGCCGCTGCGAGTCACGCCGGAACGCGTCCGCGAACAGCCCTTTGCCACCAAGCCCGTTGAGAACACGCAGGCCGCCCGAGAGATCGGCGATACGCGCGGTCAGCACGCTCTGCCGCTCCCGGTACTCCGTCTCCACGCCCTGCAGCCGCCGGGTGAGCGGCCCCGCGAGCAGCGCGATCACCGGCACACCCAGCAGCACCACGGCGGCCAGCGGCGCCGAGATCGACAGCAGCACCCCGGCCACCACGCCGTAGACGACCAGGGCACCGAAGCCGGGGCCGACGACGGTCAGGGACTGGGCGATCGTCCACACGTCGCCGACGCCGATCGTGATGACCTCGCCCGCCCGCGCCCGGCGCGACAGCACGGCGCCCAGCCGGACCGCCTGGCCCACGATCAGCTTCACCGTGCGGAAGTTGGCGTCCATGCGCACGCGGGTCATGGTGCGGTGCCGCATGATGCTCAGCCACGAGTTGACCGCCCCGACCACGAACAGCGCCCCGGTCCACCAGGCCAGCGTGCCCAGATGCCCCGGCACCAGACCGTCGTCGACGGCCCGCGCCATCAGATACGGCGCCGCCGCCATCAGCACCATCCAGACACTCGACAACAGCGCCCCGGACACCGCCCGCCACCGCTGCCGCATCACCAGCCACCACAGGAAATGCCAGCCGCCCCGACAGTCGGGTGTCCCCGGATCCTCGTACGCGTCGATCATGTGCCTCCTTGCCCAGGCCGCCGAACGCGGGCAGCCGTGAGCGATCCCGGTGTGGTTGGAGACCTCGAAGATTACCGAGCGTGAGCGCGGTTGCCCATCGAATAATTCACGCCACGGGGCCGGTGCGCGGCTCACGCGTACCGGCCCCATCAGGTGTTCATCCGCTGGGAGTTGCCCCTGGGCGGTCCGGCGGCGCGCTGTCCGTCCACACGGACGAGGAGCGCCGCTCCGGGTGCAGGTACGTCTCGAACCGCTCCACCTGGTACCGGACGACCTGCTCCCTTCCGTCGGCCCACGCCGGACCGTGACCGTCGCGCACGCCGTTCAGCAGATCGTCCAGGAGACGCTGCACGGACGAGTCCCGCGCCTCGGACGTGTGCTTGACACCCTCCTGTGCCAGCCGGGAGAGATCCTGGGGGCGGTCGGTGACAACGGCCAGGAAGGTGCCCGGTCGTGGGGACCCCTGGGGCAGGCCGTCCGGCCAGAAGAGGGTGACGCCCGCCAGTTCGTGAGTCTGCGGGTGCCGGTAGAGCTCGTAGCACTCGCCGGGACCGATGCCGACCCCGGACCGTTCGCTCGTCGTCAGCAACGAGATCGTGCCGCGCAGACCGATGTCGAAGACCGAGACGAACCTACGGGCCGTTCCCCGGTTGCGGATCCGGACGACCACCTGGTCGCCGCGGAAGAGATGCTCGCCGGAGCGCTCCAGCGGCCGTTCGGAGCCGTCGGGCAGGAGCCGTACGTAGCCGAAGTCGAGCCCGCCGTCGAGCATTGCCGGCCCCGTGCCGGAGACCAGCTCCCGCACCTGCGCTGCCCTCGCGAGACGCCGCAGGTCGGCGCCGGTCAGTGCGAGTGCCTCCGGGGTACGGGCGCGGGGCCGGTCCACCAAGGGCTCGCCCAGCTCGTCCAGGAGCCCGACGCCGTCGTCGGACAGGACGACGGTGGCCATCACGGGCTCCGGTGCCCCCACGACCCGTACGCGCGCCGCGCTCATGAGGGCCCGGGCCGTGCGTTCGCGGTCCGGATGATCCGCCGGTAACACGGCGATCGCCCTGCGCCCCAGGGACACCCGCAGGGGATGGGCCTCGGTCCCCTCCGGCAGCGCGGGAAACGTGGGGGCGCCGGCCACCGGCCGCAGCCGGGCCCGGCCGTCGGTGACCCGGTCCACCACCGCCGTCGCGAGCGGTGCGCGGGCCTCTCCGCCCGGCCCCACCAGGGCGTAGACGTCGCCCTCCTCGACCGCGAAGAGCTCTGCGGCGTCGATGAACACCCCGTGTCCCGCGGCCAGTACGGGCAGTACGCCACTGCCCGACGTCTCGCGCACGTCGAACAGGAAGCGGTCCGCCGGACCCTCCACGTCCGGGCGCTGGAACGGCTCAAGATGGGCGACGGCGGGCCGCAGCTGCCCGATCAGCTGACGCCAGGTCAGGCGTGCGGCGTCCGGGCGCCGGAGCAGCCGGGCCAGCGAGGCCGTGAGCACCCCATGACGTCCGAGGCCGGGCACGTCGGTCTCGTACGCGCTCTGGTCGGGGGCGCAGGCCACGAGCCGGACGGCCAGGGGATTGGCGTCCACGGCAGGGACACCGGCCCCGCCGAACGCGGCACGTTCCGCCTCCCAGGCTGCACGCGCTTCCTCCCAGGGCGTCCCGCCCGGTCGTGGGTGTGCCCTGGGCAGGGACTTCCCGCGGGCCATGCGTCCCGAGAAGCAGCAGTCGAGGACGGTCGTGACGTTCGCCGTCCGCCGGGTCAGCCGCTCCTGATACCGGCTCAGCGAGGCGGCCAGCAAGCCGCGGAACCCTGTGCCGCCAAGGTCCTGGGGGCACAGGTAGGGGAGCCAGGCCGGTACGGAAGGGTCGTCCGCAGGCGCCGGGTTGCGGGCACGACCGCCGTGCCCGGAGTAGTAGACCAGGGCGGCGTCCCCGGGCCGGCTGTCGGCGATCAGCCTCCGGTACGCGTCCTCGATGCCGTGGCGCGTCGCCCGTTCGCCGGTGAGCAGGGTGGTCTCGAATCCGAAGGGGCCGAGCACGCCGTCCATGAGCTCCACGTCGGCGTCCACACCTGTGAGGCCCCCGGTCTGGCAGCCGATCAGCAATGCCCTTCTGCGCATGTCCGTCCTCTCCGGGGCGGTCGGTCCGCCCGTCAGCCGCCGATGTGGACGAACGGTGCCCAGTGGTAGGGCAGGTCGTCCCGGTCCTCCTCCCGTGCGAAGGGCGGCACTTGGCCGTCCCTCGCCCAGGGTGCCGCCGCCGCGGTGCCCTCCCGTGCCCGTAGGGCCTCGTAGGCGGAATGCCGGCCCGCCGCGCCGAGACCGCGCACCCAGCGCTGGGCGGCGGCCAGGGCCTCCGCCACCCCCAGGCCCCCGGCCAGTCGCTCGTACAGCGCGACCATGGTCAGGCAGCCCGCTTCGTCGTCCACCGGCCACAGCGAGACGACGACGTGCCGGGCGCCCGCCGTCACCGCGGCCCGGGTCAGACCCACGACGTCGCCGCCGATCGTGGCGGTGCCGCGCCCTGTGTGGCACGCCGACAGCACCACCAGGGCCCCGGTCAGGTCGAGTCCCATCAAGTCGCCGACGGCCAGCTGGTCGTGGCCGGCCAGGACGACACGGCCGAGGTTGGGGCCGTGCTCGTCCACCAGACCGTGCGTCGCGAAGTGGAGCACCGAGGCACCCGCCGCCCCGGCGGCCACGTTCCGTGCCGTCGCCTCCGCACCCGTCAACGGAGGACCCGTTCCGAGCAGGCGCGCGACGGCGGCCACCTCCGTCGCCGTGCCCGGCAGCCGGGCCAGGCCCTGCTCCGGGGCGTACGCGGGGTCGCCGACGAGCAGCGCCGGGGCGCCGGGCCGGGGCCGCTCGCCGGCCCCGGGCAGGGTCAGCAGCGCGGCCGACGGCAGGTACGAGACCGTCCGGGACACACCGAGTGGCCGGCCGCGGTGGGGCAGCACGTGGAACGGCAGCAGGGACAGGGGGCCATGGGGGACGACGTACAGCCGCCGGCCCGCGTCGACCGCGGCGGCGACGGGCCCGAGGAGCCGCTCTGCGAGGGCAGACGCCCCCACCCGGTCCACGCCACCGGTGGCGCACGCGGTGTGGAACGCGCGTACATCACAGGCGAAATCGCGTGCGCGGACGGGGAGTTCCCGGTGGTGGACCCGGTCCCGCTCGACGGACCAGACGAGCAGTTCCTGGTCGAACGACTCGTACATGAGCAGGGCCGTGTCGGCGGGCAGAGCCGCCCGCACCTCTTCCAGCAGCGCACCCCGCTCCCCCTGGTGCCGCATGAGCAGCGCGGGCGCGTGGCGGGCCACCTCGGACTCCGCCGCGTCCAGCGCGTCCTCCGCGGCGAGCACCCGCGGGCGCAGGGCGGAACCGGTACGGCCGGCCACGGGCTCCGTGGCGAGCGCCGCGCCCGTCAACTCCTCGTACGCCGCCGCCCATCGGGAGCCCGCCCGCAGCCAGCCGCGGGCGGCGTCCCGGGCGGGCCCGGAAGCCGGCCCGACCAGGGAGCGCAGCGTGTCGACCGCGAAACCGCGGCAGCGGTCGGACAGTTCGAAGGAGGCGGCGAGCGCGGCACCGTCCGAGTACTCCGACGCCAGGGCGAGGCGGGCGCGGACGGCCGTATGGAACATCCCGGCCACATCGACGTGGTCGGTGGCCGCGCTGCGCAACGGGTCCCGGACCAGCTGGGCGGCGTGCCGCTCGAACAGGTCGAGGGCCGTGTCGGAGAGCCGGGCCGCCTCGCGGTGCCGGCCCAGGGCCATCGCGAGTTCCGCCCGGCGGGCCGGGTCCGCCCACGGCCGGTCCGGCGGGCCGGGCCGGCCGACCGCGTCGAGCTCGGCCAGCGCCAGCTCCGCGGTGGCCGGGTCGGCCAGCCGGAGGAAGAGGGAAACCGCGTGGTCGGGGTGGAGATCACCACGGTGGAACAGGTCGAGTGCGACCTCGTGGGCCTCTTCCCAGCAGTCGAGCAGGTACTGGAGGAGGCACCGCAGCAAGTCGTTCCCCTCCCGTTCCGCCGCCGTGAGCGCCAGGGCGAAGTGCCGGCGGGCCTCGTCGCGGTACCCGGCGGCCAGCGCCCGCTGCCCCTCGTGGTACGGGAGCATCAGTGCCGCCTCGCGGGCGGTGGCATGCACCATGGCGATGATCTGCGTGCCCATCGGCGAGACGTCGGTGACCCGCGCCGACAGCCGGCACAGCTCCTCCAGCCGCGCCGCGTCGACGACGGCCAAGTCTGGGTCGCCCAGGGCCTGGACGGTGTTGTCGAAGCCGATCGCCAGGCTCGCGGCGCGCCCGAAGGCGAGTTCGTCGACGGGTCCGTCGCCGAGCCCGGCGATCGCCTCCGCGGTGTCGGCGGCGAGCAACACGGACGATGCCCGGCGGACGTTGAGCCGGTCCGCGAGCTCGACGTGGGCCCGTTCGACGAGTTCGCGTTCCGCCGACGCGTCCAGCGACACGGACAGGCGACGCGCCAGCCGCAGACAGCGCAGCGCCGGCAGGGCCGCGCCCCGGTCCCGCCAGGTGCGGGAGCGCACGACGAGCAGCCGGACCAGACCGCGGGCGAAGCTGCCGCTCCCGTCGGTCCGGGACCAGCGGGACAGCTCGTCGAGCGCCTCGGCCGGGACGTCCTCGCCGCCGCCGATCCGGTCGACGGCCCGGTGCGCCTCCACGAGCCGTGCGAGGGCTCCGGCACCCGACTCCCACGCGGCGCGCCCTGCCGCGTCCAGGAACGCCGTACACATTGTGAAGTCGTCGGCACGACGGGCCAGTTGGGCCCGCCGCAGTGCGATGGCGGCGCGCCCACCGCCGGAGCCGAGCCGGGTGAACAGGGCGTCGGCACGGGCGTAGTGTGCGCGCGCCGATCGGGCATCGGGCGGGACGAGCTCCGGGAGGTCCATGTCCAGGCGCAGGCCGAGCAGTTCGGGCCGGGACATCGGCTCCAGCGCCATGTCCCCTTCGAGGGTGGCCAGTTGGGCGAGGGCCGCCGGGTCGGCGCCCGCGAGGGACCGGGCGGTCTTCAGGGCCGCCGCCGTCTCGTTCCCGAGCCCGGCACGGTGGGCCACGTCCGCCGCGGCGATCCACAGATGGGCGCGTACCGACGGCGGTGCGAGCGTGGCCAGTCGGGCTTCCCACGCCGTGAGCTGGTCCAGCGCCCGCCGGGCCGAGAGGACGTCCTGGGCGGTCCGGGAGTTGTCGGCGACGGCCCGGGCGCTCCTGATGTCGGGTATCAGCCGGGCGGCGACCAGGACGAGGAGGACGGCGTCGGGGTCGGCCACCGGACGGGGTACCGGGCGGGCGGCGCGGTCGACGTCCTCCTCGGACAGCACCGCCCCGCCGTCGCCCGGGAACCAGTTGAGGTCCTGGGCGAGCGCGGCGACGCGGAGCGCGTTCGCCACGTCGTCCACGGCCGTGCGCCCGGCGGATGTGGCCGGTCCCGTGCCGGGGCCCAGGGCCCGCAGCGCGCGTTTCGGTTCGCCCGCGGCGAGCGCGGCTGCCGCCTCGGCCAGGGGGCGTTCCGCCGGCGGGACGCCGCCGGGCGGTGCGGTGCCGTGTCCGGCGAGGAGAAGGGACAGCAGAAGGTCACGGGTCACCACCACGCGGGAGTCTCCTCAGCGGCGTATCGGCGGCAGGGAGAGGGTCAGGACGGCTCTCCGGTGCGCTGGTGAGTCGGGCGTCCGGAGGCGGAAGTCGTCCCACTCCACCGCCCGGTCGGTGTCCGCCAGCGGCGACGCCGTGCGGCCGGTCACCCGGAGCGGGGTGGACGGCTGTCCGTCCGCCGCGTGGAAGCGCACCGTCAGATCGACCCTGGTCCGCAGGCCCACGAGTTCGCCGAAGCCGTCCGTCATCTCGTCGAACGCCTTGCCCGGGCGCCACTGGCTGAAGTTGTAGCCCGCCGACCAGAGCTTGGCCACTCCGCCGACGAACTGGCCGACGCCGGGCCCACCCGAATGGACCGTGACGTCCAAATCCCCCGACAGTCCGGCCGCGGCCGGGCAGTCCTGCCGGGCCGTGAACTCCGCCCGCCCGGTACCTTCCGCCGGTGGTGGACTGTGCCAGTCCACGGTGAACACATAGGAGACGCCGTCCTCCCGGCATTGCATCACCAGCTGCCCGGATCCGGCCGGGCCGTCTTCCGGGCCCTCGGTTAGAACAGGTCCCAGATGTTCCAGGCCCCCATGGCGTGGCCCGCCGCTCCCACGGCCGCCGCCAGCACGATCGCCCCCAGCGCGATCAGCGCCTTCTGCCCGGTGCTCGTGCTCTGCCAGATTCCGGGAGTCGCCCTGCGCGCCGGCCCGGCCTCCACCAGGCCCCGGACTTTTCCCGGAATCGCCACCGGCCCCGGACCGAAGTCCCGCTTCGGGTGGACGACGAGCGCCGCCACCCGGCCGTCCGGGCCTGTGTCCGGTACGTCCCCCGCCTCCGTGGCCAGGTTCAGGAGCAGGGCGCGGCCCGGAGTGCCGGAGAGCAACTCCCCGACGCGTACGGCGAAGCACTCCCGCGACAGGCCGTCCTGCACCGTGTTGATCCAGGACGGGGGCGCGGAGCGAGGCGTCCCGTGGCCGGGATCGCCGTCCGCGGTCTTCTCACCGCCCGCCGGCCCGGCCGGATCGGCCAAGGTCTCCTCCAGGAGCCGCCGGGTCTCGTCCAGCGCGGCGCCGTCGCGCAGCCCCAGCAGCCGTTCGACCTCCTCGGCCGGGAAGTGGCGGTCGAGGCACGCGGCCACCGCGCCCGCGGGCCGCCGGGCGGCGATGTCCTCCAGCCATTGGGCGGCGAACCGGGCGACCCGCGGGGCTGTTTCGTCCGCAGGGCCGCCGGACAGCACCAGAGTGAAGCGCAGGGGCGTGCCCACCGCGTCCGTCCGCTCCGAGCGGATGCCGCTGAGGTAGGCGCGCCAGCCGCCTGCGTCCGACTCGACGAGGAGCGTCGGGTACTCGAAGTCGGCGACGCCCGAGTAGGACCGCCACCATGCGGCGGGGGGCGCGGCGCCGAGGTAGCCGTAGTCCTGGTCCCGGTCCCGGCCGCGGGACATCACATATCCGTCCATCGGTTCCCTTCCCCGGAGGGCCGTCGTCGCGCGGGCTGTGGCGTCGTGGGCTGTCGCACCGGCTAGAACCTCCTGACCCGGTCGCTGTACGTGCGCCTCGCCAAGGTGTCGACGGCCTCGGCGAGGAGGAGTGCCCGCCTCCGGCTGATCTCCGCGAGCCGTGATTTGTCGTCCGCGTCGTCCCGCCGGGCGGCCGTCGTGCCGTTGGCCCACAGCCAGATGCTGCGGAGGAAGCCTTCCGGCTGCCGGGCGAGCGCCTCGGCGTGGAGCGCCAGTTCCTGCCGGTGGATGACTTCTTCCTGCTCCGTCTCCCGGCGGGCGGAGGTGAGCAGCCGGCAGATGGCGATCAGCACGTCCTCCGCGCCGCGCACCGAGATCTTGGCCGGTTTGCGGATGCTGAACCTGGCTTCGAAGGAGAGTCCGCCCGGTGCTTTGGGCGCGGGTTCCCACTCGGCGCTGCGGAGCTCGACACAGCCCAGGGTGTCCACGGGGCAGTAAAGGATCTTCGCGTTGGGGTCGTTGGCCCGGATGACGTCCAGGACGCTTCCGTACACCTGCTGCACCGTTTCGAGCAGCACCTGGCCGGCCGCCACGGTCCCGCCGTTGTCGGCGAAGTAGCTCTCGCACTTGACCGGCACCAGGATCGCCAGTGCGGGTTCGTCCGGCCGCATCAGCCGTTCCGTGGCCCAGTCCTCGGCGACGGACTGCACCTCGGCGGTGTTGAGTGTGGCGGGGAGCGCCCTCCGGTGCCGAGGGGTGGACGCCTCCATCAGTACGGTCGCGTCGATCGGGATGAGCAGCACACTGCTCTCCGCCATGAACTCACGGCACTTCTGCCACTCCTCCTCCTGCTCGGGCGGGCGGTTGGCCGCCTTCAGCCAGCCGCCGGGGAAGTCCAGCAGGGTCAGCCGGAGGCCGGCACCCGATGCCCCGGTCTCCAGCGCCAGGTCGAAGCGGGTCGCTTCCTGGGTCCCGGCCAGTGCGACATGGTCGAAGTGCCCGGCGAGTACGGCACCGTCCAGATCGTCGCGTCGGTTCATGATGCGGATCTCGGTGTCCTTGGTCCGCGGCTTGAGCGTCACCTTGGTCCCGCCGAGAAAGCGCGAGCTGTCGGCCAGGATGGACGCGATGAGTGAGGTCTTGCCGACCCGGCTGGGACCCAGTACGCCGATCTTGAACTCGGGGGCCGGCTGGTTGGTCGGGATCATGCCGTCGCTCCTTCCAGCGTCTCCTGGACGGTCCGGCACGCCGACTCCACCGCGGCGAAGCGGGCGTGACCCGAGTCCAGCCCCTCGTAGACGCCCGGCCACAGCTCGTTGCGGTAGCTCCTGGCAAAGCGGCGCAGGTCGCGCTCGGCGTCGGCCGAGCGGATCAGCAGGTCGTCGAAGTGCTCCATCGCCGACAGCAGCACCGTGGCCGGCGTCATCGACTCGCGCAGCAGGGCCTGCCGCGTCCGGTGGGCAGTCTGCTCGGCGCGCTCGGTGAGGAACTCGTACAACTCCCCCGCTCCGGCCGGACTGATCTCGACCGCGATCTGCGACTGCGGCATGCCGGTCAGAGGGTCCCGCTGCTGTGGGCGGAGCCGCTCCAACTCGCCGTGGACCCTGGGGTGGAGCTGGCTGCGGTAGTCCAGCCGCAGGTCCAGCAGCCCCTGTACGGCCTCCTCCAGGGTGGGGCAGGGCTCCGCCGCGGCCCTGGCGAATCCGGCGAGGGCACGCAGCCCCTCTTCGCCCGGCCGCTCCGCGAGCAGCGTCCCCGTGTGCCCGGCCAGCAGGGCGCTCGCCTTGGTCCACAGCCAGGTGACCCGGCGGTCGAAGTAGACGTCGACCCGGGAGAAGTGGCGTCCGGTCTCCACCCGGATCCGGTGCAGCTCGTCGGCCACGAGCCCGCCGCTGGAGAGCTCTACGCGCATGACGCGCAGTGCCTCCTCGCACCAGGCGGCCCGCGCCGTCTCCGGGTCGTCGTCCTGCCCGCCCGTGCCCAGACCGAGCGTCAGCCAGGAGCGCAGCCCGCGGTGGGCGGCCTCCACGGCGGCCTCGTAGTCGGGGTCCTGGTCCTCCGCGTACGCGTATGTGCGCAGCTCGTCCAGCAGCACCGACAGATCGACGGCCAGGGACCGCCGGAGTTCCTGGACCCGGACTTCGAGGTCCTCGGCCGGTGCCGCGCTGTGCGACCGGGCCCGGGTCAGCGCCTGCCGCGCCTCGGCCAGCACGGCCCCGACCCGCTGCGCAGCCGTCTGCTCGGCCCGGACCGTCCCGTCGAGGATGTCGTCGTCCATGACCGGCAGCGTGTGGGCGAGCCGGTCGAGCAGGGGACCCAGCAGCTGCGCGCCCACCGCCTCGGGATCCTTCGCGTTCGTCTCGCGGACCGTGTACCAGCGGCCGTCCTGACCGCCGTTGACCTCACGTTTGATGTGGTTCCGCAGGGCGGGAGCGCTGCTGTGGTCCTCGGGGGTGCCGACGTTCAGCAGCAGCTCGACGAAGTCCCCCCGCTGCCGGATGAAGCCGCGCACCTCGTCCAGCAGGCTGAGCGCCTTCGCGTCCTCCTTGCCCCAGTACCCCATGCCTTCCACCGGCCGTTTCACCAGCACGACCAGGTCCACTTCGTGGCGCAGCCCGGCGACGTGGTGCTTCTCCGACTGGGCCTCGTTCTCCCCGAGGCCCGGCAGGTCCACGATTCCCAGGCTCGCCACATCGGTGTGCGGGAACGAGCAGTCGATCCGTGCGTCGCGCACGGCGAGGTACGGGCGGGGGCAGTCGTCCCCCGATTCCACCTGCTTGTCGGTGGGGTAGGCGACATAGGGGCGGAGCTCGTCCAGGTCGAGGAGGCGCTCGCCCCCGGTGAGGTCGGCCTCGTACGACCACAGGGCCTGCTGCATCTGCCGTAGTCGCACCAGCAGGGCCACGGGTTCCGAGTCCGCCGAATCCTCCGGCTCCGGGTAGCGCCAGCCCCGGAACTCCTCCAGGGACGCCGGCGCGGCCGGAAGGCCGATCTGGGCGTGGTACGGGTGTACCACCTCGGTCAGGAAGGATTCCGGCCCGTGGAAGCGGAGCACGGCCCGTTCCGGCCCGCGCGTGTGGAAGATCCGGCTGCGGACCGCGGTGACCGGCAGCCCCGAACCGGTGGGGATCTGGGTGTCCGACAGCCCGGATATGGATTGGAGCAGGGTGCTCTTGCCCACCCGGGCGCGGCCGCTGACCCCGATGTTCACGGTGTCCCGGGCGAAGCGGGACGCCGCGGCGCGTAACAGCTCGTGCAGTTCGGCGATCGAGGCCTGGGCCGGTGGGAGGGACGGTGCCGACAGCTGGGCCCTGGACTCGTCGGAGAGATCCGGGTGGGCGGCCAGCATCCGCAGGGACCGGCCCAGTTCGGCCAGTGCCGCGCTGACTGCGCTCCATCGGTGAGTGGCGGCTTCGACCTGCGCCAGCCGTTCCTTGCGTGCGGCGAGCAGGGCAGCCAGACGTACGGCGGTGTTTTCCATGAACGCTTCCCCCGAGGCGTGACGAATTGGTTGGCCAGCCTAGGGCGAGCAGTATGGACCGGGCAGTTGGCGGACGATAGGGGATGAACTATCCGTTGCGCGACGACTTGTTGTGCGCCGGGGGTACGCGCCACGCGCCCCGGCGGGCGAGCCGCGGGATCTTCGGCAGCTGCGGGTGGCTGGACATCCTGGTGACCGGGCGTCCGGACCCGACCGCTCACACCAGACTGTCCCGCCAAGCCCGGTGCAGGTCCGAGAACCGCCCTGTCCCCGCGACGAGTTCGGCCGGGGGGCCGTCCTCGACGATCCGGCCGTGCTCCATGACCAGCACCCGGTCGGCGATCTCGACCGTGGACAACCGGTGGGCGATCACCACCGCGGTACGGCCCCGCAGGACCGTCGACATGGCGCGCTGCACGGCCTGTTCGCCCGGGACGTCGAGGGAACTGGTCGCCTCGTCCAGGATCAGGACCGCCGGGTCGGCGAGCAACGCCCGCGCGAACGCCACGAGTTGGCGCTGACCCGCCGAGATACGGCCGCCCCGTTTGCGTACGTCCGTGTCGTAGCCGTCGGGCAGGGCGCTGATGAAGTCGTGCGCGCCGATCGCCTTCGCGGCCCGCTCGATCTCCTCGCGCGGCGCGTCCGGGCGGCCGATCGCGATGTTCTCGGCGACCGTGCCGGAGAACAGGAACGCCTCCTGCGTCACCATCACCACCCCGCGCCGCAGTTCGGGCCCGGACAGCTCGCGCAGGTCGACGCCGTCGAGCAGCACCCGCCCGTCCGAGGGGTCGTAGAAGCGGGCCAGCAGCTTGGCCAGGGTGGACTTGCCGGCGCCGGTGGAGCCGACCACGGCGACCGTCTGTCCGGCGGGGAGCGTGAGGTCGAAGACGGGGAGGACCTCGCCGCCGGTGCGGTAGGCGAAGCGGACCCCGTCGAAGACCACCTCGCGGCCGGGCTGCTCCGACTCGAGTGCGGGGAGCTGTACGGGAGTCGAGGGCTCGGGGACCGAGGGTGTCTGGGCCAGCAGGCCCGCGATCTTCTCCAGGGAGGCGGCGGCCGACTGGTAGGAGTTGAGGAACATGCCGAGCCGGTCGATCGGGTCGTAGAGCCGTCGTAGATACAGCACTGCGGCGGCCAGGACGCCCAGTTCCAGTGAGCCGTCCGCGACCCGGCTCGCGCCCCACAGCACGATCACCGCGACCGCCGTGTTGGCGACCAGGCGGGAGCCGGTGACATAGCGGGCCATCTCCAACAGGGCGTCGCCGTTGGACCGTTCGTGCCGCTGGTTGAGGATCCGGAAGTCGGCGTCGTTCACCGCCTCGCGCCGGAACGCGCGCACCGGGCGGATGCCGTTCATCGTCTCCACGAACTTCACGATCACCCGCGCGATCGCCGTGGACCGCACCGCGTACACCCGTACCGCGCGCCGCTGGTAGACCCGCACCAGCAGATACAGCGGCACGAAGGACGCCACCGCGACCGCGCCGAGCCCCAGGTCCAGCCAGAGCAGCATCGCCGAGATGTAGACGAACGACAGGATGACCGTGATCAGCTCCTGGAGACCCTCGCTGAGCAGCTCGCGCAGCGCCTCGACGTCCGTGGTGGAACGGGAGATGAGCCGGCCGGAGGTGTAGCGCTCGTGGAAGTCGATGCTCAGCGCCTGCGCGTGCCGGAAGATCCGGCCGCGCAGATCGGCAGCACGTCCTGGTTGACGCGGGCGGAGGCGCCGATGAACGCGTACTGGAGTCCGCCGGAGAGCAGCGCGCAGAGCAGATAACCGACGGCCACGGCGATCAGCGGCCCGTGGTCGTGATCGCGGAAGGCGGGCACCGCGCGGTCGATGGCGTACGCCACCAGCAGCGGGCCCACCTGCACGGCCGCCTGCTGGAGCAGCAGGAGGAGGGTGGTGACGGTGACGCGGGCCTTCATGGGCGCGAGCAGGGAACGCAGCAGCGCGGTGGTCGCACCCGGGGGAGTGGGCAGGACGTCGTGGTCGAAGGGGTCGCCCGCGGCGGGCGGGTGTGGGGGGTCGGGGGTGTTGTCGGTGGTGGGCGCCGATGTGGTGGGGGCGGTCATCGTTCGTCCTCCTGCTCCGGGTTGGCCGACTGGACGCCCGACATCAAGTGCGCGTACTCCGCGTTCGTGCGCAGGAGTTCCTGGTGGGTGCCCACCGCCGTGATACGGCCCTCCGACAGCAGGGCCACGCGGTCGGCGAGCAGGACCGTGGACGGGCGGTGGGCCACGATCAACGCCGTGGTGTCGGCGAGGACGTCGCGCAGCGCGGCTTCTACGGCGGCCTCGGTGTGGACGTCCAGTGCGGACAGCGGGTCGTCCAGGACGAGGAAGCGGGGCTTGCCGACCACCGCCCTTGCCAGCGCGAGGCGTTGGCGCTGGCCGCCGGAGAGGCTCAGGCCCTGTTCGCCGACCTTGGTGTCCGTGCCCTGGGGGAGCGCGTGGGCGAAATCCGCCTGCGCTACGGCCAGTGCGCGGTCCAACTCCGGTTGTCCCGCGCCCTCTTCGGCGCCCATCAGGACGTTGTCGCCGACGCTGGTCGAGAACAGGGTCGGTTCCTCGAAGGCCACGGAAACGAGTGCGCGCAGTTCCTCGCGGGGCATCGCCGTGATGTCCTCGCCGTCCAGGGTGATGTGGCCCGATGTCACCTCGTGGAGGCGCGGGACGAGGGCGGTGAGGGTCGTCTTGCCTGTGCCGGTGGCGCCGACCAGGGCCATGGATTCGCCCGGTCTGATGTGCAGGTCTATGCGGTCGAGGATGGGTGGGGAATCCGGTGGGGCGTCCGGGTAGCGGAAGGAGACTGAGGTGAAGCGGATGCCGTCGTTGTTGGGTGCACCGCCGTTGGGGCTGGTCGCGCAGTTCCCCGCGCCCCTGAAGGGCGCCTCCTCCACCGGAGTCAAATGAGTCTCCGGTGATTCATCCATTACCTCGAAGAATCGCTCCGTCGCCGTTGCCGCCTCCTGGCTCATCGCCAGGAGGAAGCCGATCGACTCGACCGGCCACCGGAGTGCGAGTGCCGTGGAGAGGAAGGCCACCAGCGTGCCCGCGGACAGGCTGCCGTCCGCGACCTGCACCGTGCCCAGGACCAGCGTCGCCCCGAGTGCCAGCTCTGGGAGGGTCACGATGACGCCCCAGATCGTGGCGAGGAGGCGGGCCTTGTGCAATTCGGTGCCGCGGAGCTTCCGCGACAGTTCACGGAACGCCCTGGCCTGGCTGCGGTGGCGGCCGAAGCCCTTGATGATGCGGATGCCGAGGACGCTCTCCTCGACGACCGTGGTCAGGTCGCCGACCTGGTCCTGCGCGAGGCGCGCCACGTGCGCGTACCGCCGCTCGAAGATCACGCAGGTGACGATCACCGGCACGGCGGGCCCCAGGATCACCAGTCCCAGTGTCCAGTCCTGGAGCAGCATGATGATCACGCCCACCAGGATCGTCACGGCGTTGACCAGCAGGAATGTGAGGGGGAAGGCGAGGAACATGCGCAGCAGCATGAGGTCGGTCGTGCCCCGGGAGAGGAGCTGGCCGGATGGCCATCTGTCGTGGAAGGCCACAGGGAGCCGTTGAAGATGGCGGTAGAGATCCGCTCGCATCTCCGCCTCCACCCGTGACAACGGCCGGGCCACCAGCCAGCGCCGCAGCCCGAACAGGCCCGCCTCCGCGATGCCGAGCAGCAGCAGATACAGCGCCCCCAGCCACACGCCCGCCGAGTCCCGGTCGGCGACCGGGCCGTCCACCATCCACTTCAGGACGAGCGGGAACACCAGCCCTGTACAGGACGCGACGACGGCCACCCCGGCCGCGGCGAACAGCCGTACCCGCACGGGGCGGACGTACGGCCACAGCCGCGCGAGCGTACGGGCGGCGGATCGGTCCTTGGTGGGTGCATGCGTTGTCGACATCACGGGCGAGCCTACGGACCACCACTGACAGTGCCCACCGAGTTTTGGCCGGACCCGGATCCGCCGCTGGTCCTACGACCTGCGGGTCCGGGGGGTCGTAGCGGCGCATCAACCGATCGGTTGATGCGCGGTCGAGCGCGATGGGCGATGTGGCCGACCCGGCCCCGGCGGGACCCTCGGAACATGTCAGCCACACCTGTCATCGAAGTCACCGCACTGCGCAAGTCCTACGGCGGCCGGGCCGTCGTGGACGGTGTCTCGTTCGCCGTCGAGGAGGGCGAGATCTTCGGGATCCTCGGCCCGAACGGCGCCGGCAAGACCACCACCGTCGAGTGCGTCGAGGGCCTGCGGGTCCCGGACGCGGGCCGGGTCCGTGTCACCGGCCTGGACCCGGTCGCCGACCACGAGCAGGTCGCCCGCGTCCTCGGCGCCCAGCTCCAGGAGAGCGAACTCCAGGCCAAGCTCACCGTCCGCGAGGCCCTGGAGCTGTACGCGGCCCTCTATCCGCATCCCGCCGACTGGCGGCCGCTGGCCGAACGCCTCGGTCTGACCGACAAGTTGACCACCCGGTTCGCGAAGCTGTCCGGCGGCCAGAAGCAGCGCCTGTTCATCGCGCTCGCGCTGATCGGCAACCCCCGGGTCGTCGTCCTGGACGAACTGACCACCGGGCTCGACCCGCGCGCCCGCCGCGACACCTGGCAGCTCATCGAGGACGTCCGGGCCGGCGGGGTCACCGTGCTGCTCGTCACCCATTTCATGGAGGAGGCGCAGCGCCTCTGCGACCGGATCGCCGTGATCGACCAGGGCAAGGTGGCCGCACTGGACACCCCGGACGGGCTGATCCGCCGCTCGGCCGGCTCCACCGTCATCAGCTTCACGCCCTCCGCGCCGCTCGACGACGGCGACCTGAACGCGCTGCCCGCGCTCACCTCCGTGGCCCGCAAGGACGGCCGGATCACGCTCTCCGGCACTGACGAGACCGTCAACGCCGTCATCACCCTGCTCGCCCGCGGCCATATCACCGCCCACCAACTCCGGGTCTCCGACGCCACGTTGGACGACGCCTTCCTGGACCTGACGGAGGTCGCCCGATGAACACCGCAGTCCTGCGCACCGAGTTGCGCCTCTTCCGCCGTGAACCGGGCGCCCTCTTCTGGATCCTGGCCTTCCCCACCCTGCTCCTGGTGATCCTGGGCTCCATCCCGGGCTTCCGCCACCACCAGGCCGACCTCGGCGGCCTGCGCACGATCGACGTGTACGTCCCGGTCACCGTCCTGCTCGGCATGATCGTCGGCGCGCTCCAGTCGATGCCGCAGACCCTCACCGGCTACCGCGAACGCGGCATCCTGCGCCGGATGTCCGCCACGCCGGTCCGCCCCTCCGCCCTCCTCTCCGCCCAGATGGTGGTCTACGGCGCGGCGGCCCTGGCCTCCGCCCTGCTCGCGCTGACCGTCGGCCGCCTCGCCTTCGACGTACGGCTCCCCAAGCAGGCCTTCGGCTATCTCCTCGCCCTGCTCCTGGCGATCCTCGCCGCGCTCGCGCTGGGCGCGGTGGTGTCTGCGCTGTCGCGGACGACGAAGATCGCGGGCGCCATCGGGTCGGCGGTGTTCTTCCCGATGATGTTCTGCGCGGGGGTCTGGATCCCGGTGAACTCCATGCCGGACGTCATGGCCCGCATCGTCGGCTACACGCCGTTCGGGGCCGCCGCCGAGGCCCTGAACCGGGCGGCGGCCGGGCACTGGCCCGGCTGGACACACCTGGGCGTCCTGGTGGCCTGGACCGTCCTGCTGACGGTCGGCGCCTCGCGCTGGTTCCGCTGGGAGTAGGGGCGGTGGCCGTGCAGACTGGGGAGATGACCACCAGGGACCGGCAGATCGAACGCCGCTGGGAACAACTGCACACCTGGGGGCCGTACGGGCTGCTCGGTATCAGTGTCGTCCTCGCGCTCGCCTCCTCCGGTCTGTTCGACTACAGCGCCGCCCAGTGGTGGGCCGGCTGGTCCCTGGCCGGTTTCGCGCTCGTCCTCCAGCTGTGGTGGCACGCCGTCCGGGTCCGCCGTCCCGGGCGCGGCCGGACCCCCTCGCGGACGGGGACGGCGTACTACGTCGTCCGCTGGGCCGTCGCCTTCGTCCTCACCTGGATCGACCCGTTCTTCGCGTTCTACGCGGCCTCAGGCTTCATGGACGCCGACGAGCTGATCCCGGGCACGGTGGGGCAGCGGGTCGGGCTGTTCGCGAGCGCGGTCACCGTGGCCGGAGCGCAGGCCGGCGGGCTGCCGCTCGGGAGCGGGCTCCAGTGGATCCTCTTCGCGGCGCTCGTGCTCGCCAACTCCGTTCTCCAGATGGCGATCGCCCACATGACCGAGCAGGAGGCCCGGCGCGCCCGCGAGCGCACCGAGACCATCACCGAACTCGAACGCACCAACACCGCCCTGCAACAGGCCCTGGACGAGAACGCCGCCCTGCACGCCCAACTCCTCGTCCAGGCAAGGGAGGCCGGGGTCGCCGACGAACGCCGCCGGCTGGCCGCCGAGATCCACGACACCATCGCCCAGGGCCTGACCGGCATCATCGCCCAGCTCCAAGTCGTGGCGAATGCACCGAACTTGACGACCGCACGCACTCACCTCGACCGCGCCGCCACCCTCGCCCGGCACAGCCTCGGCGAGGCCCGCCGTTCCGTGCAGAACCTCGCGCCGATCGCCCTGGAGAACGACGGACTGCCCGAGGCGCTGAAGAACACGGTCGCCGAGTGGGGCGAACGCACCGGAGTCCGCGCCGAGTTCACCGTCACCGGCATCGCCGAACAGCTCCACGACGAGGTCTCGGCGACCCTGCTGCGCATCGCCCAGGAGGCCCTGTCGAACGCGGCCCGGCACGCCCGGGCCACCCGGGTCGGCGTCACGCTCTCCTTCCTCGGCGAGGACGTCATCCTCGACATCCGCGACGACGGCCAGGGCTTCGACCCGCTCGCGCTGCCCGAACGCACCCGCACCGGCGGCTTCGGCCTCGACGGCATGCGGGCCCGCGCCGAGCGCATCGCGGGCACGCTCGCGGTCGAGTCCGAGCCCGGTCACGGCACCGCCCTGTCGGCTCGCGTACCGTTGGTCCGCCATGAGTGACGAGCCCCTGATCTCCCTGCTGATCGTCGACGACCATCCCGTCGTACGGGACGGTCTGCGCGGCATGTTCGAGTCCGCGCCCGGATTCCGCGTCCTGGGCGAGGCGTCGAACGGCGTCGAGGCCGTGGAGCGTGCCGCCGCCCTGGACCCGGACGTGATCCTGATGGACCTGCGGATGCCGGCCGGCGGGGGAGTCGACGCCATCCGGGAGCTGACTCGCCGCGCCGCCCGCGCGAAGGTGCTCGTGCTGACGACGTACGACACCGACTCCGACACGCTGCCCGCGATCGAGGCGGGCGCGACCGGCTATCTGCTGAAGGACGCGCCCCGCGACGAGCTGTTCACCGCCGTCCGCGCGGCGGCGGAAGGCCGTACGGTCCTCTCGCCCGCCGTCGCCTCCCGCCTCGTCTCCGCGGTGCGCGGCCCGCAGACCCCCGGCAACGAACCGCTCTCCGCCCGCGAACGCGAAGTGCTGGCGCTCGTCGCCAAGGGCACCTCCAACCGCGAGATCGCCCGCGAACTCTTCATCAGCGAGGCGACCGTCAAGACCCATCTCACCCACCTGTACGGCAAGTTGGGCGTCAAGGACCGCGCGGCGGCGGTGGCTACGGCGTACGACCGGGGGATCCTCGGCTAGGACCTAGACCTAGACCTAGGCCGTGTCCGGGTAGGGGAGGAGGCCGGAGGCGATGTGCTCCCAGGCGGCCTTCAGTTCGGCGAGCAACTCCGGCTTGTCCGGGGCGAGATCGGCCTGCTCGCGCAGATCGGCGGCGAGGTCGAAGAGGTGGTCGTCGCCGTCCTCGTCCTGGTAGTACTTCCAACCGCCGCGCCGCAGCGCCCGGTTGGCCTCCACCCGCCAGAACAGGTCCCGCTCGGGCAGCTCCTCGCCCTTCAGCAGATAGCCCGCCAGGCTCGTGCCGTCCAGCGGATACGCGGGGTCGGGGCGGGCGCCGGCCAGTTCCAGGAAGGTCGCGGTCCAGTCGGGGGAGAAGTTCGGTTCGTGGCTGACCTGGTTGCCGTCGATGCGGTGCGGCCAGCGCAGGATCGTCGGCACCCGGATGCCGCCCTCCTGGAGCACGAACTTCTCGCCGCTCAACGGCCAGAGATACGACCAGCGTTCACCGCCGTTGTCGCTGGCGAAGTACACCAGCGTGTGCTCCTCCTGCCCGGACCGGCGCAGCGCGGCCAGCACCTCGCCGACGGCCGCGTCCAGGCTCTGCACCATCTCCGTGTACTTCGCGACCGAGCCGCCGTCCCACTGGTTGAGGGCGTCGCTGATCTCCAGCTGGCTCGTCGCCGCCCGGATCTTGGCGGCGATCTCGGCACCGGTCTCCGCGTCGCCCTCGGCGAGCCAGGGCCAGTGCGGGGTGGTGAAGTTGAGGTTCAGCAGCCACGGCTTGGCGTGCTCCCGGCCGACGTACTCCACCGCCCGCTCGGTCAGCACCTGCGTGTAGTAGCGCAGGTCCTGGTAGGTGGCGTCACCCTCGTAGAGGTCGTAGTCGCCGAGCTGGCCGAGCTTGGAGAAGTACTCCAGCACACCGCCGTGGTTGCCGAAGAACTCGTCCCAGCCCGACTTCGTGGGGCTGTACTGGGGCAGCCAGCCGCAGTGCCACTTGCCGATCATGGCGGTGGAGTAGCCCGCCTTCCGCAGCAGCGAGGCGAGGGTCGGGTGGCTGGGGTCGAGTCCCTGCGACCGGTTGTTGATCGGCTCGGCCAGCCCGCCCGGCGTACGGCCCGGATAGCGTCCGGTGTAGAGGCTGAACCGGGTCGGTGAGCAGGTCGCCGACCCCGAGTACGCGTCGGTGAACCGCACCCCCTGCCGGGCCAGCCGGTCCAGGTTCGGCGTCTTGATGTGCGGGGCGCCGTAGGAGGAGAGGTCGGCCCAGCCCAGGTCGTCGCCAAGGATGACGAGGAGGTTGGGACGTCTCCCGGAGGCGGCGGGGCGGGCCCTGAACGGGCGTTCCGCGGGGGCCTGTTCGGCGGCCTCGGCGCCGGCGGCCGTACCGGCGACAGCGGTGACAGCACCGCCACCGACGAGGCCACCGAAGGCGCGTCGCGTTAATTCGGGCATGCGGGTTCCTTTGGGGAGGCAGTGGAATCGACGGGGGCGTGCCCTCCATGCGATCAGCCGACCCACCCCCGTGCCCAGGCATCTGCCCGGGAGTTCACGGAGCTGAAACGTCACCCCGCCCGTCCCTTCGACCGCGCCGGCTGTCGCCCCGCCCGCTCCATCGGCCGCCCCGGCTGTCGCCCCGCCCGTCCCTTCGGCCGCCCTGGCTGTCGCCTCAACTGTCCCTGGGGCTGGGCCGGTTGTCGTCTCAGCTGTCCTGTCGGCCCACTCTCGGCCGTCGCCCCAGCCGCCCTCTCGGCGCGCTCCCGGCCGTCGGTCGGCCGTCCCGTCGGCCGCCCTCGGCCGTTGCCTCAGCCGGCGGCTCGGCCGCCCCCCCCGAGTTGCCGAGCCGCCCCTCAGCCGACCTTCAGTAGCAGCACCGCCCGGGCCGGTACGGTGATCGCCGAGCCTGCCCGGTGCACCACCCCGGGTGCCTCCGTCTGCTCCTCCCGTGAGGTGTCTACGACCACCTCGTACCGCTCCGCCCACGGCGGCCCGGGCAGTACGAAGCTCGCCGGGCGGTCGCCCGCGTGGAGTACGGCGAGGAAGCTGTCGTCGAGGATCGGGTCGCCGCGTTCGTCGCGGCCGGGGATGTCCCGTCCGGAGAGGTACATGCCGAGGGTGGCGGCGGGCGCGTACCAGTCCCGTTCCGTCATCTCCGTGCCGCGTGCGGTGAACCAGGCCAAGTCCCTTATGCCGTCCGCCGATCGGGCCCGGCCGGAGAAGAACGCCCGGCGGCGCAGCACCGGGTGGCGGTGGCGCAGGTCGATCAGCCGGGCGGTGAGGTCGGTCAGTGCCCGCCAGCCCGGGTCGTCCCGCAGTTCCCAGTCGACCCAACTGATCTCGTTGTCCTGGCAGTAGGCGTTGTTGTTGCCCCGCTGCGTCCGCCCCAGTTCGTCGCCCGCGACCAGCATCGGCACCCCGGTGGAGAGCAGCAGCGTGGTGAGGAGGTTCCTCAACTGCCTTCGCCGCAGCGCCTTTACGCGCTCGTCGTCCGTCTCGCCCTCGACCCCGCAGTTCCAGGACCGGTTGTCGTCCGTACCGTCCCGATTGCCCTCGCCGTTGGCCTCGTTGTGCTTGCGCTCGTACGACACCAGGTCCCGGAGCGTGTAACCGTCGTGCGCGGTGATGAAGTTGACCGAGGCGTAGGGGCGCCGGCCGCCCCACGCGTACAGGTCGCTGGAGCCGGACAAGCGGTACCCGAGGTCCCGTACGTCCGGCAGCGCGCCGCGCCAGAAGTCCCGGACGGCGTTGCGATAGCGGTCGTTCCACTCCGTCCACAGGGGTGGGAAGGCGCCGACCTGGTAGCCGCCGGAGCCGACGTCCCACGGCTCGGCGATCAGCTTCACCCGTCGTAGCACCGGGTCCTGGGCGATGACCGCGAGGAACGGGGACAGCATGTCGACGTCGTGCATGGAGCGGGCCAGCGCCGCCGCGAGGTCGAAGCGGAAACCGTCGACGCCCATCTCCGTGACCCAGTAGCGGAGGGAGTCGGTGATGAGCCGGAGCACGTGCGGCTGGACGACGTGCAGGGTGTTGCCGCAGCCCGTGTAGTCCGCGTAGCGGCGGGCGTCGCTCTGGAGGCGGTAGTAGCCGCGGTTGTCGATGCCCTTCAA
Organism: Streptomyces hokutonensis; assembly: GCF_000376565.1. Taxonomy (GTDB): domain Bacteria; phylum Actinomycetota; class Actinomycetes; order Streptomycetales; family Streptomycetaceae; genus Streptomyces; species Streptomyces hokutonensis. The sequence continues at coordinate 41,612 of NZ_BARG01000091.1, forward strand.
CGACAGCATCGGGCCCAACTCGCCCGCTTCGGCTGTGTGGTTGTAGACCACGTCGAGGATGACCTCGATCCCGGCCTCGTGCAGCGCCCGCACCATCCGCTTGAACTCGCCGACCTGCTGGCCCGCCGTACCGGTCGCCGCGTAGGCCGCGTGCGGGGCGAAGTAGCCGATGGAGTTGTAACCCCAGTAGTTCTTCAGGCCCTTGCGCAGCAGATGGTCCTCGTGCGCGAACTGGTGGACGGGGAGGAGTTCCACAGCCGTCACGCCCAGTTTCACCAGGTGCTCGATCGCCGCCGGGTGCGCCAACCCGGCGTAGGTGCCCCGGAGTTCCTCGGGTATCCCGGGGTGCAGCTTGGTGAAGCCGCCCACGTGGAGTTCGTAGATCACCGAGTCCGCCCACGGGGTCTTCGGGCGGCGGTCGTCCATCCACTCGTCGTCGGTGGTGTCGTCGTGGACGACGACGCCCTTCGGGACGTACGGCGCCGAGTCGCGGTCGTCGCGCACGGTGTCGGCGACCTGCTGCTGCGGCCAGTCCCGGACGTGCGCGTACACCTCGGGCGGCAGCCCGAACTCGCCGTCCACCGCCCGCGCGTACGGGTCGAGGAGCAGCTTCGCCGGGTTCCAGCGGGCGCCGGTCCACGGGTCCCAGCGGCCGTGCACCCGGAAGCCGTAGCGCTGTCCCGGCATGACACCCGGCACGAAGCCGTGCCAGATCTCGTGCGTCAGCTCGGTCAGCGGGGCGCGGGTCTCCACCCCCCGCTCGTCGAAGAGGCACAGCTCGACCGCCTCCGCGCCCCCCGCCCACAGCGCGAAGTTGGTGCCCGCCACCCCGTCCGGGCCGACCCGGAACCGGGCCCCCAGCGGCATCGGCGTCCCCGGCCACACGGGCACGGTCGGTGCCGGGTGCGGGGCGCCGTTCAGCACGGGGGCGGCACGTGGTGCCGGGAGGGCCTCCACGGCACGCTCCACCGGCACGCCGTCGCCGTCGACGCGCCCCTCCTGCACGGCCTCCTGCTCGGCTGCGCTCGACACCGTCCGGCCTCCTGCGGCTCATGGAACGACGAGGTGAAGGGCGCCCGACGTCCCGGTCGCGAACCCCTGTCCTGTCATCCTCCCCACTGTTCTGCCCAGAGCTTGGGTCGCACTCACGTTTCCCTGAGGCAGGGCCGCTCGTTGGGCACCCCGTGAGGCATGCACAAGGGCGCGCGCGGCGCGCAGGGGTCGCACTGGCCGCCGTACTGACATGGGCAGGACTGCTGGCCGGAGCCACCGGCTGTACTTCCGACGGTTCCGGCGGAAGCGGCATCGACGAGCTCTTCGGCAAGGCACCGGCGCCCGAGGATGTGATCCGGATCTCGCCCGACGACACCGCCAAGGGCGTCAAACCCGACCAGCGGCTGCTGGTCAAGGTGCCCAGCGGACGCCTGGAGTCGGTGCAGGTCGTCAAGGAGCAGGACGCCCAGGACACCCCTGTCCCCGGCCGTATCTCCGACGACGGACTGCGCTGGGAACCCGAGGACCCGAAACTCGCCCTGGCCGCCCGCTACACCGTCGACGCGGTCGCCCAGGACGGCGACGGCCGCCGCTCCGCCCGGCACACCACGTTCACGACCTTCGTCCCCGACGAACGGTTCATCGGATACGTCACCCCCGAGAACCGCGCGACCGTCGGCACCGGAATGATCGTCTCCCTCGGCTTCAACCGGGAGATCGAGAACCGGGCCGCCGTCGAGCGCGCGATCCACGTCACCGCGAAGCCGGCCGTCGAGGTCCGCCCGCACTGGTTCGGCAAGGCCCGCCTCGACTTCCGCCCCGAGAACTACTGGAAGCCCGGCACCCAGGTCACCGTCTCCCTCCGCCTGCGGGACGTGGAAGGCGCGCCCGGCGTCTACGGCCTCCAGTACAAGACCTTCTCCTTCACCGTCGGCCGCAGCCAGGTCTCCCTGGTCGACGCGGCCAGGCACACCATGGAGGTACGGCGCGACGGCGACCTCCTGGCCACCGTGCCGATCACCGCCGGCGCCCCCGGAAGGACGACGTACAACGGGAAAATGGTGGTCATGGAGATGCTGGAGGTGACCCGTATGAACAGCCGCACGGTCGGCTTCGGCGGCGAGTACGACATCCCCGACGTCCCGCACGCCATGAAGCTCACCGACTCCGGCACCTTCCTGCACGGCAACTACTGGGCGCCGACCGCCCCCGGACACGTCAACGTCAGCCACGGCTGCGTGGGGTTGAGGGACGTCAAGGGCGGCGGCTCGGACACCCCGGCCGGGTGGTTCTTCGACCGCAGCATCGTCGGGGACGTGGTCGAGGTCGTGCACAGCAACGACAAACAGGTCGCTCCGGACAATGGCCTCGGCGGGTGGAACATGGGTTGGAAGGAGTGGAAGGCGGGCAGCTCGCTCAAGTGACCGGAGAAGGGGTGGGCTCCCTGTGTCAGGCGGCAGTTGAAGTTGCGACCGAACGGTGACAATCACCTGACACGAAGCTCAAATCCTGGCAGTTAATATGCGCGGACGCGCACGTCAGATGCGCAAAGGGGTGCGGGCCGGACCGGGCCCGGCGAGGGGAGAAAGTCTTGAACGTGCGACCGATATCGGGGGCGTCGGTTGACGCGCGCGGCCGGAGAAACAAGGGCTTGCTGGCGCTGATCCTCGGCGTGCTGCTGCTCGCCGTCACCGCGTGCGGAGGCGGTGGCGGTGGCTCCGACTCCGGTTCCGGCTCCGGCGATGCCAAGGACAAGGCCTCGGACACGGCCCAGACCAAGCAGTCGCAGGCCGTCGTCACCATCGCCCCCAAGGACGGCTCGAAGTCCGTCGACACCAGCGGTGCCCTCAAGATCAGCGCCGCGAAGGGCAAGCTGACCGAGGTCACCGTGAAGGACGCGGGCGGTGACAAGGTCGACGGCGCGATCACCGGCGGCGGCGCGACCTGGACTCCCGCGACGCATCTCGCCGCCTCCACCAAGTACACCGTGCACGCGGTCGCCAAGGACTCCGCGGGCCGGGTCGCCGCCGAGGACTCCAGCTTCACCACGCTGACCCCGGCCAACACCTTCGTCGGCTACTTCACCCCCGAGGACGGCTCCACGGTCGGCGTCGGCATGCCGTTCTCCATCCGCTTCACCCGGGGCATCACACACCCCGAGGACGTCAAGAAGGCCATCAGCATCACGACCTCGCCGGCCGTCGACGTCGAGGGCCACTGGTTCGGCAACGACCGCCTCGACTTCCGCCCCGAGAACTACTGGAAGTCCGGCACCAAGGTCACCGTCAAGCTCAACCTCGACGGCGTCGAAGGCCGTTCGGGCGTCTACGGCAAGCAGACCAAGACGGTCAAGTTCACCATCGGCCGCAACCAGGTCTCCATCGTCGACGCCAAGAAGCACACGATGAAGGTCACCCAGGACGGCAGGACCATCAAGACCATCCCGGTCACCACCGGCAAGCCCGGCTACGACACCTGGAACGGCCAGATGGTCATGAGCGAGAAGCTCACCGTGACCCGGATGAACGGTGAAACGGTCGGCTACGGCGGCGAGTACGACATCAAGGACGTCCCGCACGCCACCCGCCTGACCGACTCCGGCACCTTCGTCCACGGCAACTACTGGGGCGGCGACGCCTTCGGCAACTACAACGCCAGCCACGGCTGCATAGGCCTCCGGGACGTCAAGGGCGGTTACAGCAAGACCGTCCCGGCCGCGTGGTTCTTCAACCACTCGATCCTCGGTGACGTCGTGGTCGTCAAGAACTCCAACGACGCGACCGTGGCACCCGACAACGGGCTCAACGGCTGGAACATGTCGTGGGCCAAGTGGACCGCGTGACACCTTCCTAGAGACGTACCGCGGGCCCGGTGCTGTGACCGACAGCACCGGGCCCGTTGTCGTTAGCGCACGTTAACCTGCCTGCATGACCGTGAATCTCGAAGTCGCCGAGGGCGTCGGCACGATCCGCCTCGACCGCCCGCCGATGAACGCGCTGGACACTGCCACCCAGGACCGCCTCAAGGAGCTCGCCGAGGAGGCCACGCGCCGCGAGGACGTGCGGGCCGTGGTGATCTACGGCGGGGAGAAGGTGTTCGCCGCGGGCGCGGACATCAAGGAGATGCAGCGCATGGACCACGCGGCGATGGTCGTGCGCTCGCGCGCGCTGCAGGACTCGTTCACCGCGGTGGCCCGTATCCCCAAGCCGGTGGTCGCGGCCGTCACCGGCTACGCGCTGGGCGGGGGCTGCGAGTTGGCGCTGTGCGCGGACTTCCGGATCGCGGCGGACAACGCCAAGCTGGGGCAGCCGGAGATCCTGCTCGGTCTGATTCCGGGCGCGGGCGGCACGCAGCGGCTGGCCCGGCTGATCGGCCCGTCGAAGGCGAAGGACCTCATCTTCACCGGCCGTATGGTCAAGGCCGACGAGGCGCTCCAACTGGGCCTGGTGGACCGGCTGGTGCCGGCCGCCGAGGTGTACGCCGAGGCGCACGCGTGGGCGGCGAAGCTCGCGCAGGGACCGGCGATCGCGCTCCGTGCGGCGAAGGAAGCGATCGACACCGGTCTGGAGACGGACATCGAGACCGGGCTCGCGGTCGAACGGACCTGGTTCGCGGGGCTGTTCGCGACCGAGGACCGTGAGACCGGGATGCGCAGTTTCGTCGAAGAGGGCCCCGGCAAGGCGAAGTTCCGCTGAACCGGACGGTCAAATACGGCTCAGCCACTTGCAATTGACGCGACGTCTCATACAGGTACCTCGACGGGATGGTTTATGGGAACCTTAAGGTGACCTTAAGCCTGCCTTGTCGAGGGAGCCTGTCGATTGCCGCCAACAGAGCCTTCACCGCAGGTCGGAGGGGTTGCGGCCGAGACCGAAATGCCCTTGGCATATGTCAATCGGATGTCGCGGAACGGGGGCTTCCGGGGGGCGTATTCCTCCGGAACCGCCCCGGAGGCCGTCCGTGGCGGCCATGATGGACGCATGGCGGGGCTGGAAGGTATCGGACAGCCGCGGGGACAAGGCCGTGCGACCGCGGCGCGCTGGTCGCCTGCGGTCGAGGACGAGCGGGCGCTCAAAGCGATCGAGTTGTTCGGCGATCCGACGGAGGCGGAGGTTCCGCTCCCGTCCCGCCCCGAGTCCGCCGCCGCGGCCCGCCGGCTCACCCAGATCGTCGTCCTGCGGCACTGGGGGCTCAGCCCGAAAATGACCGAGGACGCGGTCCTGCTGGTTTCGGAACTGGTCGGAAACGCCGTACGGCACACTGGCGCCCGGGTGTTCGGACTGCGGATGAAGCGTCGGCGAGGCTGGATCCGCGTCGAGGTCCGCGACCCGTCCAGAGGCCTGCCCTGTCTGATGCCGGTCCAGGAGATGGACCTGAGCGGTCGCGGGCTCTTCCTCGTCGACAAACTCTCCGACCGCTGGGGGGTCGACCTGCTGCCGAGGGGCAAGACGACCTGGTTCGAGATGCGGGTCGCCGACCGCTGAGCGCTCCGCTGGGGGCAGCTCGTCGGTTTTCTGCGGCGCCGTTGTGGCTGGTCGCGCAGCTCCCCGCGCCCCTTTGGGGCGCTGCCGAGCTGGTCGCGCCCGCGCGGCGGAGCCGCACATCGATACCGCCCCGCGCCCCTATGGGGCGCTGCCGAACCGCAGTTGGACCGGCCGAGTATCCCCGTGCGGACGACCGTTCGAGGTGCGACCCGTGAGGGTCCCTCGATCGGGTTAATGCCCCGCTTTCTTACTCGACGCCCCTTAAATGGACCGGGTGACCACGACCGACCGCCGTACGGCGTTGCGTGCGGGTGCCGGGCTCGTCGCCGGGGGCGCACTCGCCGCCGGATGTGCCACGACCGGCCCCGCC
>NZ_BARG01000090.1 GCF_000376565.1 Streptomyces hokutonensis
CCCGGCGAGTGCACCAATTAAAGTAAGCCCCAAGCGGGGTAATTTCGGGCCACCAATTCACGCGATCACGAATGGGGAAGTGGCAGACCTAAGCCGAAGAACAGAACCCCGCATAACGAAAAGGCAGAATTCAGGCGTGCGGAGGTACCGGAGCCGAACGGCCCCTCGGGCCGGGCGGCGCAACCGAGTCCCGGCCCGAGCAACGCCTTGCTGCTGCTTGTCCCGTCACGGCCGGCACCACCCGAGACTCAGAGCCGCTGTTGCCGCCTACGGTCCGCAGCTGACCCACGGAGCCGCACGCGAAGCCGCCTCGGCCCCGACGGTGCCCGGCCCGCAGGTTGTAGTGCGACATCAGATTGGGGCAGAGCCTGCGTTTTTGCTGGTCACAGCGTTGCGCGTGGGGTGCTTGTGACTACCTACGACGGACATGCGACCCCTCAAATGTCCCTTCTGAGTAGACACATCGGCCCTGAAAAGTCGGAATACCTGACCTCGATGCGGACGGAAGGTCAGGAATGCCGACCTCCTGCTATGTGGAAGGTCAGTAATGCTGACCTTCCACTCCAGGTGTCGCCGGAGTGCCGCACCCCTATGGATGCCCAGTCCGCAGGAGTTCGTGCAGGAGATGTGTCACCCCTGGGGGGACACAAGACTCGCCGGAAGTCAGAAATGCCGACCTGGAGGTCAGAAGTACTGACCTTCTGCTACGTTGCTGCACGCCCGGGATCTTGGAAATTTGGAGAGCTGCTCGTGTCCGAGTCACAGCGCCGCCGGCGCGTCGCCAGACCCGCGCCCAACCCTGGTCTGCCGCCGGACGATCCGCTGCGGGCCTTTGGCGAGCGGCTCCGGAAGATCGACGGCCTGGACGACCTGGCACGGTCGTATCCCGGCCGGGAGATCACGGTCGGCCGTCAGCGTCAGCAGCTGGAGTTCTTCTCCGACCCGGACCGGCCCAACGCCTTCGCGATGGTGGCGTTGGAGTTTTTCCTGGTGATCGCCCAGTACTACCGGGAGGCGCTGCCTCTGCGGCTGATCCTGCTGCTGATCGCGGGGCAGCGTGCCGGCGGGCGGATCCCGCTCACCCAGGACGACATGGCGGAGATCCTGGACGTGCCGCGGCAGAAGGTCAACTTGGCGCTGAAGGAGATCATGGGCCACGGCATCGTGATCAAAATCGGGCGCGGCGTCTACCAGTTCAACCCGCCGTACTCCTACGTCGCGGCCGAACTGGTCCGGCTGTCCGACGGGAGCACCGAGTATGTTCAGGTGGATCAGGCCGATGCGCTTGCGGAGCTGAGGGCCGCGGCGCTCCCGGACCTCGTCAGGTTCCCCTCGTTGCAGCACATGCGCGAGGCGATCGATGAGTTCCGCAAGGAGCGGGCCGAGAAGCGCCGGGAGCGGCGGGAGCGGTTCGAGTTGATGACGACGCAGAAGGAGGGCGAGCGATGAGCAGGGGCATGTTGTTCGCGCCGGTCAACGCCGAGGGCGTCGTCGCGGCCCTGGACCTGCCGGGTCCGGCCTATCGCGTCCTGTTCGCCTTGCGCTCACGCAGCGAGCCCGGCGGGCGGGTGGAGATGGGTCAACTCCAGATCGCTGCTCTGCTCGGGCTGAGCCGCCCCAGCATCACGTCCGGCCTGCGCGAGCTGATACTCGCCCGGCTGGTGAAGAAGCAGCGCAACGGCATCTACCGCCTCAACGCGATGCTCGCCTCGTACGAGACGCCGGCCGACGCCCGGGCCGCCATCGATGCGATGGACCCCGCGGACCGGCTGGACGACCCGCACTTCGTCGCCCGCTACCACCAGGCCGTCCAGGACTACCGCGACCAACTCGCCCTCGAGCGCCGCAAGAAACTGCGCGTGGCCTGAGCTGCGCCCGGCCGACACCACGGCGCTGCACCTGATCCACGGGTGCAGCGCCGTTCTCATGTGCGGAAGGGGCCGGGCACACCCCGGCGCCCGCACACCCGAACGCGTGAAGCGACCCGCTGCACGGACTGCGGACCGTGCAGCAGAGCAGCACGACCAGGTCCCGGTCGCAACGGTCGGCAGTCCCGCTGCAGCGCGTGGGAGAGGAGCTCGCCGGGGACCGTTGCTTCCCGCTGCTGTCCGACCGAGGCCGGCCTGCTGCCCGTGCAGCACCCTTGGGCCGCACGGGTCGTGCGAATACTGCGCCACAGTCCCCGACCCCGCGCAGCAACCGGCCTTGCACCCTTCACCACCAGGAGCAGCAGCCCGTTGCGCAATGGACCCTGCACCGTGCAACCGGCAGCAACGGCGGACTTCACCGGGAGCACCGGTGCCCCGGCCGGACGGGGCTGATCAACACCGGATCTTGCACCCCAATAGTGGCTAGTACAGATAGTGCTTCTGGTGCGGGTTGTAGATCCCTCCCCCTGAGAGCAGAGCTCGGTCCGGGAGCAGCTGAGAGCACCAGCGCGACGGGACGCGGCGGCACGACGATCGTGGAGCCACTCCGAGGAAACCAGCGGCCTTGGGCCCTCGAAGCACTGCGCGGGGCCGTGAGCGCCTCTGACGGCCTTGATCGCCGCTCGGGAGCCCGGAGGCCTCAGGCCGCCGCGGACGGCCGTACGGGGCCGGGAAGGATCATGCGCGCGGGATGCTGGCGGGTCCGGCGTCGAGAATCAGCGGAGCAGTGGTTGGCGCTGGGATCGCGCCGCCTGCTACCTCCTGCTGCCGATTATGATAATCAGCATCCCTATTGCCCAGATTGCTACGAGAATGCCGCAGTATCCACGACAACTTACTGGTTCACTGTCACCAGGTTTAGGCCAGTTTCCCCCGTCTGCCATGCGTCATCCCCCTTCGCCCCTTGAAGGGTATTGCGTGACTGCACGACGGCGCGCTGTGATGCAGGGATTTCCTGCGTCAACTTCCTTCAGGCACTGTCAGCTTGGGGTCTGAGTTCACCCAGGCGGATCGGGTGGCCGAGGAGGTTGAGGACCAGGCGGTGGTGCGCGGCGTGCAGGGTGCACACGGCGGCGCGGCGGGCAGTAGCCCCTCTCCCATCCCGTTCTGCGAGCTCCGCTCTCAGGGGCAGGGATCTACAACCCGCACCAGAAGCACTATCTGTACTCACCACTATTGGGGTGCAAGACCGTCCTCGGGCCGCGCCTCCAGGGACTGCGCCAGAGTCTCGCAGTAGCCCAACGACACCGCCGCCTGCATGAGATCGCCTTCGTTGGCGGCCCGGCAGGCGAACCACATCATCGTCACGATGCTCTGCAACGGGCCGTCCTCGTCGGCGTCGCCTTCCTGCTCCAGGCGCTCGCGCACCACCCGCTCGGCCTGCTCCAGGACGTCGTACCAGACACCGCCGTACGTATCCGCGCGCACACCGGTCAGGGGCGTCAGCCACAGATCCGCGTGCGACTGGAGCAGCTGCTCGGGCGGCCGGAAGTCCAGGACGGAGCCGCACGGCATCGAGTCCTGATCGGCGTGAGTCTGCGTGGCCGGCCATTCGGGCAGACCCTCGGAGTGCGTGGGGCACAGGAACGCGACCCAGGCCGCGCCGGGCCCGTCACCGGCAGCCGGTCCCTCCCGGAGGACCGTCGACTTCGCCTTGCACCGTACGACGGCACGCAACGCGGTGAGCTGACGGTGGGCGGACAGCTGTTGAACGAGGGACGGCACGCGGTCTCCTTCGGCGGCTAGACCTCGATGTACGCGACGACCACGACGGTGCGCAAAGCACTCACCCAGTACAGGAGGCGTACCCGCTCGACTTCGTCGGCGTACTGGCGCAGCTGGGGTCCGGCGGCATCGCCGGGGATCGGCTCGCCGACGTCCGGGTCGACGGAGACGACGACCAGGGCGCGGTCCAGGGCGTGGACCTCCGACTCGCTGCTGATGTTCTCCAGCTGCTTCGCGGCGGAGTCCGAGAAGACGATCCGGGCGCGGCGGGAGCCGTGCTGCGGAGCCATCAGGCGACGGCCGGGCGCTGCGAGGCGAGCCGGGCGAGGTGGGCCTCGCGCAGCTCCTCCCACGGCGTGCAGTCCTCCAGCGACGGCAAGCCGTTGGCCGCGATGTCCTCCAGGACGGCGGCGAACTGGTCGGCGTTCTCGCGGGTCCTGGCCGCGTACGCGCGCACCGCGTCGGCGGCCGCGGGCTCCAGCTGCTGCCGGGGATGGTCAGCGGGGGCGGCCGGCTGTTCGCTCATCGAGGGCTCCAGAGGGCAGAACTGGCGTCTGCTCCCACGGTATCGGCCGCCCCGGGCCCTGGGGACCACTCCGGACGAACTGGCTCGCACGAGGGTGCAAGACCCAGAGACCCAGGTGGACCCAGCTCCCGGCACGTTCTGAGTCCACCTGAGACGACACCGGTCCCAGGACCCAGGGACCCAGGTTCCGGGCAGGGCATCGCCAGGGCGCGGGGTCCGGCCGCGCGATGACACAGATCAGCTGAACAGTGACATAGATGACCATGCCCACCTGGGAAAACAGGGGGTCGATGACACAGATCGGCCGGACTGTTCAGGCAGGGAGGCCGGGCACGACCTGGCCGTTGGTGATGTGCGTGCGGGCGGTCAGCGCGTGCCCGTCGCACACGGCGTACCCACTACTGCCGCCGTCGACCCGGACGGTGTGGGTGGCCGGCTCCGGGCACGGAGCGTCCAGCCGGTCGTACTCCCACGAGGTGAAGCAGGCGACGTCCATGCACCAGGTGCGGTTCCCGCTCGACTTCAGCGTGGCGCCGTGCTCGGGGCACACGCCCCACGGCACGACGCACTGCCCCGGACGGTCGGCGGTGTCCTGGAGGGCCTGGGCGTAGAGCTCGGCTGTGGCGGCGGTGTTCGTTGTGGTCACCCGACGACTCTCCCAGCGCGCCCGCCGCCGGGCAGACGATCCGGGACGAACGCGCACCGTAGCCGGACCCGGATCGGTGTCACGCTGACCGGCCCGGGCCCAAATCGGCCCCTGGGGCCCGTGTTTCCGGGCCGGGCGGGCAGCGTGACAGGTGCCGCGGACACCCGATCGAGGGAGCGTGACACCCGCTGCGTGACAGTGCGCGATCACCGTCTGTACGGGCCCGATGTGGCTGTCGGATGTGCTGGGGCCCGGGCGCCGTGGCACAGGCGGTCTCAGTGGGCGTGCGGGGTGACGGTGATGACGGCTTCCGAGCCGACGATCTCCCTCGTGAGCGTGTAGTCCGGGTCACCGTCTTCGTCACCGGGCGTGCAGGCACTGGTGAGGGAGCCGAACAGGACCGGATCGCCTGCGTCGGCGAGCAGCAGCTGCAGAGCCTGTTCCGCGGCGGGCTGGAGGGCCTGCGGGTCCAGGCGCAGGCAGACCTCGTACAGGTCGGTCAGCTCGCGTACGTCGAAGCCGTGGCGGAAGGTGCTGTCCGAGTAGGCCCGCGCCAGCTGTCGAAAGGCGGGGTCGCCGTGCTTCAGCTCCATGGGCAGGTCGTTGAAGGTGTCCATCACGCGCGTGCAGGCCCACAGGGCCAGCGCGGCCACCTCTCCCGGGACTCGGCTCAGCTGCTCGAGCGCGTCCTCGCGGCAGTCGTCGCAGCCGTCCCGGGCCGCCCCGTACAACCGGGCCACCGCGACGCTGTCCACGCCTCCCAGGGCGCGGGCCTGACCGCCAAGCCAGGTCGGGTCGTAGGGGGCGGGGCCGCCCAACTCCCGGGCGATGTCCCGCTCATGGCGATGGTCGACAAAGGTCACGGCTCGCTCGCTCCCGTCGGACAAGACACGCGTGTACGCATCTGAGTGTCCCCGCACCGCATGTTCCACAACGGTGCCGACCGCAACCGGCCGGAAGCCGAGCGAAGGCGAACGGAGCCGACCGCTTCTGATCACAGAGCGGCGCGCCCGGAACCGGCCTGCGGCGGTCAGGTCACAAGCTCACAGGTGGCCTCCCGGCAACGCGTCTGCCTGGTAAAACAGCCTTCCCGCCTCACAGGCATCACAGGTATACCGGGGCATTTGGGGTCTTCGCTGACAGGGTGTGTCACAGGTTCCCGGGAGACCTGTGAGGTTGCGCAGGGTGAGGTCAGCTCCGGCCGGACCGGGCGCGGGTGAGGAACGCGGCGAGGTCGCCGGCGGCTTCGGGGGCGGCGGTGGCGAGGCGTGCCGCGAACGCCAGCTGGCCAGCGTCGGCGTCCGGGGCGAGGTGGGCGAGTTCGGTGAGCAGCGCGGCGTGGGTGAGCAGCTGCGCAGGCAGCAGAACGGCCGCGGCCGCGCGGGCGGCCGGATCCGCGTAGTGCCCGCGGTACGCGGCGAGGGCGCCGGCGAGCCAGGTGTCGACGTCGGCCTGGACGGACCAGCCGGCCCGCCGGGTGAGTTCGTCCCGGACGGCTTCGTCGCCCTCGCGGGGCTCGGTCTGCTCCAGCGTGCCCAGCTCGCGCAGCGCCTGGAGCTCATCGGCGCGGGCGGCGATCCGGGCGGCTTCGCGCAGCTCGGCTTGCCGGGCGGCCGCGGCCGCGGCTTCGGCGGCGAGTTCCTCCTGGACGACGACGTCGACGCCGGGGTCGTACACCGCGTCCGGGGCCGCGCCGGCGAGCAGCTGCCCGATGCGCTCCCACTCCGCGAGCTCCGCGCGACCGCGTTCGTCGTCGGCCAGGTGCTCGTGCCGCGAGTCCTGCCGCGCGTCGAAGCGGGCGTCCTCGATGGCCGACGCGACGTCGGCCGCCGACATCCCCGTCGCCCGGCGACGCACGACCCGCCGTCCGATGCGCGCGGGGTCGGCCGGCTCGCGGGGCGCCGCCCCGCGAGCGGCGAGAGGCCGGCGGACACTGCGCCGGGTCCAGGGGGTGCTCATCAGGGCCTCGCGTTCGGGGGTGCGGATAAAGGATCGGGCCGCCGCCAGAGCGCTGTGCGGCGGCCCGTGAATAAGGTTTATAGCAGGCCCTGAATTCTGTGTGGTCAGAACTCAATCTCTATCGACCGCACGTGCGTGAAATCCGCACGGAGACCCTGGGCGCGGGAGCCCCAATCCGTGAAATAGGACTCGGTGATGGCCTCCGCGACGACCGGATGCAGGTCTTCCTCCGTCGCACCGGCCTCCTGCAGACGGAGGATCTCAGCGGCGTAGGCGGGTGAGATCGCCGTGCTGATGAACCGCTCGCGGCCGTCGTCCGAGCTCCCCGTGCACTCGAATCCGAAGTAGGCGTACACCTCCACATGCATACCGGCGGTCGTCGCCGCGCGCTCCCGCGCCTGTGCCCTGACCTGCGGTTGCCACCGGGATTCGGTCTCCTCCACCAGGACTGCCTGGAGCCTCTTCTGAGGCTTCGTCTGCTGTCCGGCACGATAGCGCTGCACGGTACGGGGCGAGACGCCCAGCTGTTCGGCGAGGGCCTTCGTCGACCGCTTGGCCCGCGTGTAGAGGAATTCGATCTGGGACTTTGCGGATTTCGGCGCGGGCCGGGTGAACACCTTGCGCTCCGCCCGCACGAGGGCGTCCAGGACCCTGTTGCGGCGCGGGGCAGGCTGCTGTGTGCCGTCGCTGTCGATCATTCATCCAGCAGACACCCGTTCCCCTGTGGACAGATTCCGTGGCCGGATGCCCGACCGTTGCTGGAGGGGTTGACGGCACAGGTCAGCGGGTCTTGGGTGGGGGACCACGTCCAGATCAAGGGGGCTGGCCATGGGGTTGCTGGAGTTCTCCGACCGGCTGCCGCAGTGTTCACGCTGCCGGGGCAGCCTCATCATGAGCGGGGTGGCGCCGCAGGACGACGAACACGGGCGGCCGATCCACCTGGAACTGTGCCCGGTGTGCGACACCGGCGACGTGGGCCGCCCGGCGGCCGGCCTTCTTGTCCAGTGGTTCGCCGACGACGGCGGTCATGACGAGGATCGCGTCAAGGAAGGCTCACACCTGCTGATGGAGTGGACGAAGGAGTGCATGGCCGTCCACGGCTGGTACTTGCAGGACGCCCCGCCCGACCAGCCCTGAGCCGGGCGCGTGGTGCCGCGTCGTACGGGCAGCGAGGCCGCCGGGTCGAACTACTGTTGGGGCCGTGGCTACAACGTACGACTTCCCCGGTGACCTCATCGCAGCGCAGCAGGAACTCAACCAGGTGCGCGCAGACCTCGCCGCCCTGTACAAGCGGCTGCCGTACTCCGTCGAACCGATGGATGCCTGGCAGCGCCCCGAGGGCTACTGGCTCGCCACCTCCCGCGCATACCCGGACTCTCCGGGATGGCCGGAGAAGGAGCGACAGGAGGTCGCCGTGCTGCGGGAGAAGGAACGCGACCTCACGGGCGTGATCCTCACGCACGCCTTCTGGAACGACATCCCCGGGCCCGAACGGCTCGACGCCCGCTCCCAGCTCAAGCACGCCCTCGCCCGCCCGGCCGGTGAGGGCCAGGAAGCGGCGTAGCCGAGGCGGACACGCCATCCGGGCTGAGGCCTCGAAACCCGTGACCCGCGCACGTCGCCCTCCACGGCCGCCCGGCCGGACGCCTCAGCGCATGTTGCCGCGCCATCGGTAGAAGAACGTCTCGCCCGGCCCCGCACCGAGGTGGACCGGAACGCCGGCGAGCAGGGTGCCGACGTCGACCGTCTGCCCGGGCTCCACCACGGTGAAGCCCTGCCGCCTGTAGTACGGCCCGAGATCGCGCTCGGTGGCGAACTCGCCGAACAACAGCATGTAGTCCAACTGCCAGTACACCTGCACGCACCGCTTCAGCAGCGCGGCCCCGATACCGCGCCCCCGGGCGTCCTCGCGCACCGCGAGTGCTTTGATCTTCGCGTACTTGAGCATCGACAGCAGCGCGTGCTGCCGGTATCCGGGCAGCTGGCCGATCATGGATATGACCGTGCCGGACGGAACGGCGAACAGCGCCCCGACGACCTGTCCTTCGCGGTCCTGGGCGACCAGGGGCAGGGACAGCGCGGCCGCCGCAGGCTGGAGGCGGTCGGCCGTTGCGGCCCGCACGAGCGGTTCGGTCAGGCTGAGGCCGGCCAGCGCGTCCAGCAGCCACGTACCGCACCGCCCGTCGGCGAGCGCTTCGAGATGGCCGGTCTCCAGGTCGTCGTCGGCCGCCTTCAGCAGCTCGGTCACCACGCCGGTCTCCTCCGGCACCGCGTACCGGATCCGTACGCCGTCCGGCCCCGGTAAGCCGTCGACGACCTTCTGCTGCGTCAGCCGCACCAGCCCGGTGGTCGACGGCCGCTTCTTCTTCGTCTTCTTCGCCATCCCTGAGAGCTACCCACCGTCCAGCACGCGAGCACACGTCACGGGTGCTAGGGGGTACGGCAGCGGCAAATGTGGCTCGCGCCCGCCGCGTACTTCCGTCAGGCCGCAGCCCAGCGCCGCGCGAAACGTGACGAAGCAGCGCGAAAACGACATCCAATGTTGCGTCAAATCACCAATCACCAAAGTTGCGAGGCCCGTGAAAACGTCTGAACTGCTCCCAGAAGCGTTTGACAGTCCAGGAAGGAAATCACTCTCGCCAAACGAGGGAGTTTGATTTTAAAATCCGCAGCTTTCGTAGGTATGCTGGCAACACCAACTGTGAAGTTGGCGTACAACGCAGAACCGCCCCCCTGGCTGGGAGGCGGTCCTGGTTCCTTGATGCGGACGCCGGACTGTGAACTAGTGGTTCGTCATCACCTGGAGTAGTAGCTCCAGGAAGCTGGTGACGAAGCACCAGAAGTTCCAGTCCGGTTGTTCGTTGTCCACGCTGTCACCTCCGTGCGGCCTCGGGACTTGTTGGTTCCGGAAGGGCCGCCTCCTCCGGGCCGCGGCGCCGGGGGAAGTGAGGGACGGGATAACGAACGCCCACCGCCGAGTTTACGGCTTCCGGAAGGCCGTTCCTAACCACATCCCCCGTTAAACGGCGGGCAATTCGGACTTTGCGTGCTTGAATACCGCGCAAAGGTCCAGCAATTCACTCTTTGGCACCAACTACCATCGCGGGTCGCCGCCGGGTCAGCCGGCCTCGCCGGTTCGGCGGGCACCTGCTGTCCGCGCTGTGACTGCGAGGGCCGCGGGGTAGAGCACGCCGTGCCCGAAACGGGCGCGTGCGCGGTCGGCGACGGCTTCGAGTGTGAGGGGCTTGTCGTCCGCGTTGTCGAGGGTGAGCTGACGGGTGGCGCTGGTCGCCGGCCGCAGCGCATCGGCGCGCAGTGCGATGGAGCGCACTCGGGCGCGTTGTAGTCCGAGGGATTCGTACACGCCGTACACAGCGCGCGCCAGGAGCACGGTGTGGAAGGTGGCTTCGGGCAGGGTGCGGCTGCGGCGGGTGGAGCTCTGGTCGGCGTAACGGATGGTGCAGGTCACCCCGTGGGCGATCTGACCGCTGGCGCGCAGGCCGGCTCCGAGGTCGTCGGCGAGGGCCAGCAGGGCGCGCCGGTGTTCGGCCGGATCGAGTTCGTCGCGCGGGAAGGCGTGTTCGGCGCTGATGCTCGCCGGGGTCGGGGTGGAGTCGACGACCTGGGTGTCGCGGCCGTGGGCGCGCTCGTGGAGGGTGCGGCCGGCGCGGGCACCGAGCAGGCGCTGCAACGTGAGCTGGGGGACGTCGGCGACATCACCGACGGTGTGCAGACCGTATTCGGCGAGGGTGGCGGCCGTCCGGCTGCCGATCCCGGGCAACTCGCGTACAGGGCGGGGCCGCAGGAACGCGTCGACCGCCTCGGGCGAGCCCTCGATGACGGTCCGCTTGCCGAGCGGGGTGAGCGCGGCCGCCATGGCGGAAAGCAGCAAATTGGGGGCCACGGCGGCCGCACTGCGCACCCCGTACAGGGCGATCGCCCGCAACTGGATGAGGTCGGCGACACCGCGCGCGTCCCGGTGCCAGAACCGCAGCGCACCGGTGAGGTCGGCGAGGGCGGTGTCCGGTTCGAGGATCTGTACGCGCGGTGTGACGTCCTCGATGAGGCGGCGCAGCTTCTCCAGGAGGTCGGGATCGTGGCCCGGTGGAAGGTCGAACCGGACCCGAAGAATGTGCTGTTCCCGCACGGCGATCACCCTGCGCTTCCCTGGCTCCGGTGCCCGAGACGACGCAGATCGGCGGAACGGGTGCCGGCGGGCTGGAGGTCGGCGTAGGGGTGGAGGCGGGCTCCGGCGGTGCCGTCGGTGAGCGTCCGGGCGGGCGCTGCGGGCTGCGCGGGGGTGGGTGCGGGCGTGGTGCGTCCGAGCAGGTCCAGAGCGGCCTGGGGGCCGTGGTCGCGGCGGACGGCGGCGACTTCGTCCAGGTCCCACACCATCTCGCCGACCACGGTACGGCGCGGGCCGCGGGCCTCCACGGTGCCGCGCACCAGGAGCAGCCCGGAGTGGAACACGGTGTGCGCGCAGGCCTCGTGGGAGTCCTCGAAGAAGGCGAGGTCGACCAGGCCGGAGCCGTCCTCAAGGGTGACGAAGATGATCCGCTTGCCGGACGGGATCGGCGGGGTCTGCGTGGACGCCCGTACCCCGGCCACCAGCACGCGCTGTCCTCGGTGCAGGGTGCGCAGGTGGGCGGCGTCGGTGGCTCCGAGTTCGCGCAGGAGCCGGTGGTGGTGGTCCATCAGGTGGTGGGTGACGTCGATCGACAGCGTGTCGAGCTCGGCGCCGAGCTTGTCGCGGCCGGTCATCTCGGGCAGGCCGCTGGGGCCGGCGGTGACGAGCTCACCGCCGAGCGGGAGTTGTCCGTCGGTGGCGGCGCGGTTGCGGGCGTGCCGGTGCAACTCGGTGGCCTGCAGGAGCAGATCCCGCCGGGTGAGGTTGCCGGCGAGTGCATCGAGGGCGCCGATCCGGATCAGCTTGTGCGCGATCGGCAGCGACGGGCGGGCCCGCTGCCACAGGTCCTGGAGCGAGGTGTAGGGCTGGCCGGCCGCGAGGCGGGCGACCTCCTGCTCGCTGATGCCCTTGACCGTGGAGAAGGCGAGCCGCACGCCCCAGCCCTCAGGGGTCTGTTCGACGCTGTGCTGCGGGCGGGAGTGGTTGGCGTCGACGTTCAGGACGGGGACTCCGTGGCGGCGGGCGTCGGCGACGATGACCCGGCGCGGCCACATGCCCGGATCATGCTCCAGCAGCCCCGCGTACAGGGCGGCGGGGTGATGGGCTTTCAGGAAGGCGGACTGGAGGGCGGGGACGGCGAAGGCGACCGCGTGCGCGCGGCAGAAACCGTACGCGCCGAACGAGGCGACCGTCTCCCACACCTCATCCAGCACGGTCTTGCTGTAGCCGCGCTCCCCCGCCGCACGGCGGAACCACTCCTCCACCCTGGGCAGCCGGTCCGGGTCGGCCAGGGCGCGGCGGGCGACGTCGCCGGCGGCCCGGTCGCAGCCGGTCAGCTGTGCGAGGATCGCGATGATCTGCTCGTGCCAGATCACCACCCCGTACGTGTCGGAGAGGATCGCTTCCAGGTCCGGGTGCGGGTAGCGGGGGGCGGCGCCGTGCCGGGCCGCGATGAAGAGCGCGGGCATGCCCCCGCTGACCGGGCCGGGTCTGAAGAGGCTGATGTCGGCGATGACGTCCTGCATGTGCCGCGGCTGCAGCCTGCCCACGAGGTCTTGTTGACCAGGACTTTCGAGCTGGAACAGGCCCACCGTGTCGGAGTTGCGGATGAGGTCGAAGGAGGCCTCGTCGTTGAGGTCGACGTGGTCGGGGTTGTCGAGATCGAGCTGGCGGCCGGTCGTACGGCGGATTTCGGTGACGGCGTGGGCCATCGCGGACTGCATCCGCACCCCGAGGACATCGAGCTTGAGGAGGCCGAACCCTGCGAGTTCGACGTCCTCCTTGTCGGCCTGCACCATCGGGTAGCCGGCCGGGGTCGGCTGCACCGGCACCCGGTCCAGCAACGACGCGTTCGAGAGGATCACGCCGCACGGGTGCATGGCGTAGCCGCGCGGCAGTGCGTCCAGGCCTTCGGCCAGCTCCCACAGCGGGCCGAACTCCCCAGCCCGGGCCGCGAGTTGGCGAAGTTCCGGCAGCTCAGCAAGAGCGCCGCGGATGTCGCGCGCACGGATGTGCGGGAACGACTTCGCGATCTCGTCCACGACCTTGGGGGCGAGCCCGAGGGCGAGGCCGGTGTCGCGCAGGGCATGCCGGGCCCGGTAGGTCTCGGGCATGCCGGTGACCGCGACCCGCTCCCGCCCGAACCGTTCGATGATCTTGTCGTAGACCTCCAGGCGGCGGGCGGACTCCACGTCCAGATCGATGTCCGGCAGCGAGGTGCGCCGCTCGCTCAGGAAGCGTTCGAACAGCAGCCGGTGATCGAGGGGGTTGGCCGTGGCGACGAACAGCGAGTGGTTGACCATGCTCCCGGCGCCCGAGCCGCGCGCGGCGACCCGGACCCCCATGGCCCGCACGTCGGCCACGACCTGCGCGACCGCGAGGAAGTACGGCTCGAACCGGAGGCGTCCGATCACGTCCAGTTCGTAGCCGAGCTGCCGTACGGCGTCTTCGTCCGTGTCCAGGCCGCGGGCGACCATCCCCGTCTCGCAGCGCCGGCGCAGCAGGTTCAGGGCCTCGCCGGGCTCGGGGCCGGCGCCCACGACTGACGGCTCGGGAAAGTGCGGCCGCCCAAGCCCAAGATCGGCCGGGGTGAGGAGGCAGGACTGCGCGGTCGCCTCGGTCTCGCCCAGCAGTACGGCGGCCCTCCCCCGGTCGGCGCCGACGGCCTGCGCGATCCGGTCGGCCACCGCCGCCATGGCGCCGGGGTCCTTCAGCCAGCGCTCGCCGCCGTCCAGGTGCCGGCGGTCGACCGGCCGCAGCAGCCGCGCGGCATCGAGGACGTCCGCGAGCCGGTGCTGGCCCGGGTCGGCGTAGCGGACGGCGTTGGTCAGCACCGCGGGCACCCCGAGCTGGTCGGCCAATCCCACGGTCCGCGCGGCCAGCCGCAGCGACCCCGGCCCCGTGCCCGAACGCCCGAGCCACACCGCCTCCAGCCGCAGACGCGGCCCGGCCAGCTCACGCCACGGCCACAGCAGGTCCTCGGCGAGGTCCGGGCGCCCGCCCGCCAGCGCCCGGACCGGTTCGGAGGCGGGACCGAGCAGTACGACCAGGTCCTGGCCGGCGTACTCGCGCAGCACCGGCCACGACACCACCGGCACCGAGCCGTCGGCCTGGGCATGCGCGGCGGATACCAGACGGCACAGCCGCGCCCACCCCGCTACGTTCTGCGCGAGCAGCGTGATCCGCAGCGGCGCCTCCACCACGTGCGCACCGCCGCGGACCGGCGTACGGGCCCGGGTGCCCCGTGGTGCCGGCGTCTGGAGCGGGGCGACCGCGACGTCCACGCCGAAGACGGGCCGCAGTCCCGCGGTCGCGGCGGCCTGAGCGAATCGGACCGCACCGGCAACGGTGTCCCGGTCGGTCAGCGCGAGCGTCGTCATCCCCCGCTCCACGGCGCGCTGCACGAGCGCGCTGGGCAGGGAGGCGCCGTAGCGGGCGGAGTAGCCGGACGCGGTGTGCAGATGAGTAAATCCATCACCCCGCACCTCCCGTCTCTCGCGTACCCCCTGGCTGACCTGTGCCTCTTCAGGCCACCACCATAACGCCAAATTCGCTCGCGTGTTCGATTGTGGCGTTCGGGGCATGTCGCCGACGTGTGCGTCGGCCTGTGTGACGGAGCACGACGGCCACCCGGCCTCATGCGGGTACGCAAGCGAGTCCCGGACCAACTGGTCCGGGACTCGCGGGCAGTTCAGGCGGCAGCCTCTACAGGTCGAACTCCAGATGCTCGATGTCGGTGAAGCGCACTTCCTCCAGGCTGCCGGCGCGACGGCCGTTGTCCTGGAAGTACACCTCCCTCAGGGCGTCGGCCGCGATTTCCTGCAGCTCCTGGTCGGTGGCGCCAGCCTCCTGGGCGTCGAAGAGGCGGGCGGCGTAGCGGGCCGGCAGGGCGACGGTCAGGTGCCGGATGCGGCTTTGGTCCGTCGACCCGATCGGCGCGGTGTAGCCGAGGCGGGCACGGGTGTCGATGACGATGCCGCCGGTGGTCGCCGCCTTCGCGCGGGCCTTGGCCCGGATCTGTGGCTGCCAGCGGGCTTTCACCTCGCGCTCCAGGCGGGCGGCGAGGTCGGCGCGCGGCTTCTTGATCTGGTCCTTCACGTACCGTTCCACGGTGCGCTGGGAGACGCGCAGCATCTGGGCGACGGCCTTGGTGCCCCCCAGCTGCTTGACCAGGTAGCGCATCTGCGCGCCCGCGCTCTTGGGCGCGGGGCGGGTGAAGGCCTTCTGCACCGCGGCGTCCAGGCCGTCCCCGAACAGGCTCATCTCCTACTCCCCGTTGTCGATGTTGGTGACGGTGCCGTCCTTGATGTACCGGGCCAGGTTGAGTTCCGGCGCGTTGAACTGCTCGCGGACGCCTTCGCCCCACAGCAGTTCCTGCGTGCCTTCCCATTTGACGAGGCCGGGGTTGATGCCGAGCTTGAAGCCGCCCGGCAGCGGCTTGCCGTCCTTGTAGGGCAGGAAGTCCAGCGGGCTGGTGCCGTCGACCGCGTACACGACGCAGTCGGAGAGGATGGCCACCGGGTACTGCCCGGTGAACGCCGCGTGCCGGACGATCTTCCGGTGCAGGTTGATCCGGGTGCGGGAGATGACCGCCGCACGGATGTCCGGCCGCCACGTCGGGCGGGACAGCGCCCGCCACGGCTCACCGGCCTTCCAGCCCTCGCCCCGGGGCCGCTCGCGCAGCTTGCCCAGACCGCCCTTGACGGTCCCCTTGACCGCGTCCACGACGATCGCCAGCTCCGGGTCGCGCTGGCGCCAGCCCACCATCGCCGTCAGGAAGTCGGCCGGGTCCGTGTCCGCGTGCACGCCGAGGTCGGCCATGGTGGCGAGGAAGGCGTCACGCAGCCGGTTGTACCAGGAGTCCAGGTAGCGCCCGCTCTCATAGCGCACCCACGCCTCGATCGGCGTGACGTCGTAGCCGAGCTCCACCGCGTACGCCACCGTCGGCGTCGCGTACCAGGCCGGACCCGTCGGACGCTCGCCCGACGGCGTGAACGGGCTCGGCAGCAGACTGCCGTCCAGGTCCACCCACTTGTCCTTGCCGACCTTCACCCTCGACAGATCCACATGGGAGAGATCCACAAGCCACGCGCCGGGCAGCTTCGCATCGAACACCGGCGCCTCCACCTGTGTCGGCGCACCGAGACCGACGGTCAATCCGTTGGCTCCGGCGGCGAACGCCATGTTCACGTCGATGCCCACCAGGTACCGCCGGGTGTATTCGACGTCGCTGAACGGCCGCGCCCAGTCGTACGCCTCCTCGAACAGCTTCTCCGCCGGGGTCCGCGTGTGGAAGCGCGGCAGATCCTTCAGGAGCGGGTGGTTGTCCGGGGCCTCGCACGGCGCGCAGTCCACCGGGTCCTTGCCCAGCGAGCCGGGGTTGTGCTCGGAGTGCCGCTTGCCGTCGGCGTCCGGCTCGGAGGCGCGGGTCGGCGGGTGGAAGCCGGTCATCAGCTCCAGGCTGGTCACAGCGGTGGAACCGCGCGGTGTCATCACCCGCGCCGCGTACACACCCAGGACCCGGGCGAGTTCCGCCGGCGCGAGCTGCCCGGCGTGGCCCCAGCTGCGGGGATCGAGCGCGTTCCACGACGGGATGCACAGCTGCACGCAGTTGCGCTCCGAGCCCTGCGCCGGGCGGTAAATCCGTGCCCACGGCCCGAACCCGCGCTTCGTCAGCTTCCACTCCGCACGGGCCAGCTGCTTGATCACCTTGTGGCTCTCCGGGATCCGCCCGGCGAGCCGCTCCTCCTCTGCGAGGGCGACCGGCAGGCCGTAGCGTTCCAGCGCGGACTTGGTGAGGACGATCAGCGGGTCGGCGTCCTTGCCCGGCCCGGACAGCTTCGGCTGACCGAGCCTGGCCTCCTTCAGCGTCCAGTCGACCAGGGACGGGATCGACTTGGCGGGCACGTCCAGGACCAGACCGCCCACGCAGTACGCGAACACCTGGCCGTCCTCGTCGACGTCGACGACCGCGAGCGGGCCGTTGACGAAGCGCGGGTCGGTGCCGGCCGGGGTGTTCGCCGGGGCCGCCTTCCGCGCGGCCGGACGCCGCGAGGTCGACGACGGCCTGGCGGCGGGCGCTGGACGCGACGCGGCGGCGGGGCGGGACGGGGTGTGTTCCGTCGCCATGGCCGCAGCCTCGGGCGCTGGACCTGCGGACAGGGTCCGCGCTTCCGGCGCCGGGGCGGGGGCACTCGCGAACGTCGCGGGAACGGCCGTGTCCTGAACGGGTGTTGAGGCGTTGGCATCAGCGGGGTAGAGCTCCGCGAGCTGATTGAGCAGACGGGCGTACGCCTCGCGTTCCTTGCCCCGCGGCTCGGTCGCCTTGGTGAGCGACTCCCAGCCGCTGACGGTCGCCCGGCGCACCTCCAGTGCTTCGGCCACCTCGTCCAGGGTCAGGCCGTGCGCGGTACGCAGCCGCTTGCGCTCCGCCGGCGGCGGCAGCGGGGACCGGGACGCCACCAGTGCGTCAACCCGGTCGAACAACTCGGACATGGAACACCTCCTGCCTCACAAGCATAGCGGAAACCGTACGGATCACGTACCAAAAGCGTACGGATCGCAAACATTGGCTACTTGGTCATGCCGTTACGGAGGCAACCGCGCCCGGCGGGTCACGCCCGTACGAGCGGGCGCGCCGCGGCGACGAAGGTGTTGTGCGCGGCCCGGGCAAGGTGGCCGCGCCGGTCGCGGTCAGCCCGGTCGGGGGCCTCGTGCAGGGTGAAGGTGATGTCGACCAGGGTGTCGGCGAGCTCCAAGACGCGCGGGTTGTCGGTCAGCAGCTGGAGCTCGGTCAGGGCTTCGCCCACCGTGGTGCGCGCCTTCAGCGCATCCGTCTTCGCGGCCTCCTGCTCCGCCTCGGACGCGCCGGACTCCCGCAGGACGGATCGCGCGTTCTGTAAGCGGCGCATCGCGGCGAGGCTGGAGAGGAGTTTCACGATCACGTCGCGCAGCTCAGCGCGCTGCTGCGTCTGCTGGGCGAGTCGCTCACGGCGCCCGGTGGACCGGTCCTGGACGCGGACGCCGATCAGGATCCCCAGCAGGCCGATCACGCCGGTCGTGATGGATGAGGCCAGTTCCATGGTCATGTCTCCCTGTTCCGGGGCGAGTTGGGCGGTCGAACGGCCAACCCCCGGCGCGCGGCCGGGGGTTGGCGGTACTACCAGGAGGTCGGGGTGTACTGCTCGATCAGGCCCGTCAGCCACTCGGGCGCGGTTTCCGTGTCGAAGGGGTTCGTGCTGCTCAGCGTGATGCTGGCGGCGTCCATGTCGACGACGCCGTTGCGCAGGACGCGGTTTCCGGAGACCACGGCCTCCCAGGTGGTCTCCGTGGCGCCGGCCTCACGGCGGTAGGTGATCGACACCGAGTACGGGGCGATCCTCAGGTCGAAGACCGGATCCGGCAGGTACGGCGTGAACGCCAGACGCAGGATCTCGGTGTACTGCTGGGCGAGCGGCTCGACGTCCACGGCTGCCACCGCGTCGACGACGGCGCGGGCCGCGGTGGTGACGCGAGTGGCGAGCGCGCAGAAGTAGGCGTCCTGCGCCTTGCCGGTCGTCGCGCGGGCCACCACCAGGTCGCCCAGGAACTGGCAGAAGTCCCAGGCGCTGAGGGTCTGCACGTACTCCAGGGCGGCGTCGGTGGCCAGCTCCAGGTGGATGAACCGGTGCCAGGCGCAGGTGGCGGTGTAGCCGGCCGCGAGAGTGAAGTCGCCCTCCAGCGGGGCCTGGTCCAGGACACGCTCGCGGGCGCGGCGGATGAGCTTGTCCACGCGGCGGTGCTGGTCGTGCCCGCAGTGGAAGCGCGGCGTGTCGGGGGTCAGCCCGAGCGCGTCCCGCAGCTGGTTCGCGAAGGCCTCGGCGGCCTCCCGCTCGGCAGCGCGGGCTGCCTCGTTGATTTCAGTGGTCGTCTTCGCTGAGGTCTCGGTAAGGCTCTGCATGGTCTCTCTCCACTCCAGGCGTGGGGGTAGTGCGGGATGGGCCCGGCCGCCAAGGGCCGGGCGGGGAAGGTCAGTTGGCGAAGGATTCGCCGAAACCGGGTGCCAGAGCGGCGTGGTCCGCGCGGCCGGCGTACCGCTCGTCACCGTCCTCATCGAGGACCAGGCCGTGGCGCTGGAGGTGGTCGGCGTAGTCGGCACGGTGCTGGAGCTCCGTACGACGGGCGTCGGCGGCGGCCCGCTGGTCGGCGTGGTCGTCGCGCAGGCGCACGATCTCGTGGACGGCGCGCTCGAGGCGGCGGCAGGACCACTTCGCGAGCAGCCAGTCGTCGGTGAGGGTGTCGAACCACTCGGCAGCGACGATCGTGGACCGGCCGATGACGCGGCCGATGTGGGTGCCGGCGCCGTCGTAGACGTCCCAGCCGCGCAGTCCCTGCATGCCGGTGCGGTCCTCGGGAAGTCCGAGGTGCTCGATGTCGAGCGCGGCGAGGTCGCGGGAGGTCATGGCCACTGCGGTGAACCGCTCGCCGCCGACAGCGAAGGTCTGGAGCTGGGTGCGGCGGGCGGTGGTGGCCATGAGGCCCTCCTCGTACGGGACGGGGTTGATGCATTCAAAATTAGTGGGTACCCATCAATTCCGTCAAGTGGGTACCCACTAGATCTTTTGGGTGTACAGGCTGGACCGCCGGCATGCCTGCTCCTGCCCGACGGCGGCGACGCCGGGCATGGCGAGACCCCCGCCGGTATGCCGGCGGGGGTCTCGGGGTGGGCGGGGTCACGTCAGGGAAGTGATGCACAGCCAGTCCGGCGCCTCCAGGCCGCTGTAGCCCAGAACGCGGATCGCGTGGGCGAGCTGGACATCCCAGCCGGCGCGCCGCTCGGTGGTGATGCCCGCCGCCCCGCCGTACTCACCACCGTCGATCGACTGGCTGTAGGCGGCGAGGAAGATCGAGTCGCCGGTGCAGGATCCTCCGGCCACGTAGTGGACCTCGGGGCACTGATCGGTGAGCGTGCCGAGTGCGTCGATCCGGTCGGCCTCTTCCAGGCTGGATCCGACGTGGACGCCGTAGGCGAAGGTGACGTAGGTGGTGTCCATGGTGCCCCTTCGTGATGCAGAAGGCCGGTTCCGGGTTGTCCTGGCCTGCGGGGTGCGCGTCATACAGTGAGTGGGGTTCCTCCCGCTTGCCTCGGGAGGAACCCCACCGCGTTACGCCTCGCGTACCTGCCGTTCGACTTCCTTCCTTGCCAGCTCAAGCGCAGTGTCGTGATCGAACAAGTGCGCGGCGGCCCACTCGTCGTCGCGCTCGGACGCGGGCGGCACGTAGGACCAGTCGTGGTTGACGTCCATGATGTCGGGGGCCAGGGTGATGGCCCAGCGTCCGCTTCCCTGCTGTTCGACGTTGATCGATGCGAACACTCCGCCCTCTCCGTGGAGGGATACCGCGTAGCGGGTGATCTCGACGGTCACGGCGGGGGTGTCGTTCGTCATTCCCGGCTCCTCTGTTGAGGTCTCAAGGTGTCGTTCCGTCTTGCGATACTTCTAATTTAGTGGGTACCCATCAGTCATGTCAAGTGGGTACCCACTAGATTTTTTAGCGGGTACCCACTACAGTTGCCGTATGGACGAACTCCCCGAGCTCCCCGACGTCTTCAAACCGCTGGCCGGCCTGATCGAAGGACCCGAGACCATCGAGCAGGCCGCACTCCTCAGCGTCGCCCTCCTGGCGATCCCCGACCTGCAGAAGGCCCTCCGACGCCGCCGGCAGCACGTCGTCGTGACACTGAACGAACGCGACGGCATCAGCTACACCGACATGGCCCCGCACCTCAAGGTCAAGCCGGAACGCGTCAGCGGCATCGCCCGAGGACACAGCCGCTCGCCCCGAACCAAGACGCCCGCGCCAGAGGAAGCCGAACACCAAGACTGAACGGACGGTGGAAGCGGTACCCGGGACGGACCGGCGGCTGGTGCCTCAACTAGGCCCTGGGCGCGGGCGATTGGCGCGCGCGGTGGGCTGACTGCTACTACGGCGCCCATGAAGTTCATATGGGAAATCACTCTGGGCGACGTCGTCACGGTCGTCCTCTCCGTCGCGGCGATCACCATCGCGGTCTGGCAGCTGGTGACGTCGCGCCGGGATCTCGTGAAGGAGCGTCGCGCCGACTTCCGTGCCGAGCAGCTCGCGGCCATCGCCGTCACGCTCGAACACAGCGGGGACACCGGTGACGCGTCGGTCAGCGCCAGACTTCGGTTCCTGCCCGCGGACTGGCACATGCCCGTGCTTCGCACATGGGGTGAAGTCCCGTACTCGCCGACCGGCCTGAACGATCTGCAGGACCTCTGGGAACAGGACGGATCACCGCAGGTACCCGGCGGGCTCATCGGGTGGGTGCGCCAGCGGGGGCGTGCCGAGATCGCCGCCGCGACAGCGAAGGTCCTGGAGGAATGACCGGCTGAGGGGTTCCGTCACCGACGATACGACCGGCCCGAGACCGTCCGTGAGTGCCTCCGTCAGGTCGGACTCACGGACGGTTGGGGCCGAAGACGGTCGGCGCGTCACCGGTGTCGTCGCTCATCCAGTAGCCCTGCGCGGTGAGGATCGTACGGAGCGCGGTGTGCATGGCGTCCTGCTGCGTGCGCCACACCTCGCCCACCCCGCCGGTGGAGTGGTGCTGGCGCCAGATGACCCGCACGGCAGCACCCGCCGGCCCGGGACCCAGCGCGAGCATCACGCCGGTCGCCGCTTCGCCATCGACACCGCTCGGGTCCCGGACGGGCAGCCCCACCCGCAGGAGCGCCGCCACCAGGTCCTCCATGAACTGGCGCATGTGCTCGGGGACATCCACCGGTCCGATGACACAGCGGTCCAAGACGTGCGCCGCCCGAAGCGCTACCGCGTCCGGGGCAGATTCCTGCTTGGCCATGTTGTGCTCCTGACGTGCCTGTTCTCGTCGTTCAGCTTGCCAGGCGGCTCGTCGGACAGCCCGTCGGCAGGCGGTCCCTCGTCGACCGCGCCGCCCTCGGCAACGGCGGCCGTTGCGGCGGGACAGAGGTACGGCCCGCCGCAACGGGGGAATGCGACGGGCCGACTGGTCGTCACCCTGCCACAGCCGCGCATCTGTTGTGCGGGTATGGGATGACGTGCCTTCAGGCTCCTGCCCGGCGGTGGTGCCGGGAGTGCCTCGGTATGGGGCGGGCTTGCCCCGGGCCCCGCACCCGAGGGGTTACCGCAGGCGGTACTCCATCAGCATGAAGACCAGGCCGATGGCTCCGGTGCCCATGCCGTAACAGGCCCCGCGCAGGACCTGGGTGAGCGCGGTGCGCCGTCGGCGGGCAAGCCACGCGGCGGCAGCAGTACGCCGGTTTTTGCCCGTGCGCGGCGGGCGGAGGCTACGGTTCATGGATGACGTCCCTTTCCGTTGGCGTCGTGGGGAGTCCGTCCGGCTGTGGCCTCGGAACCGGTGGCCGGGACAGGACTCCCCCCTTTCTTTCTGCCTGCTTCTGTTTCCTGCGGGGCCGGTCTTCAGCGGCCGGCGGTGAACTCCTGGAGCTCGTCGACGAGCTGACGGTCGGGCCGGGCAACGATGACGGAAGAGCCGGGCGTGCGGGCGGCGAGGCGGTCGACCTCGTGTTCCAGGCGGCAGGTGGGGGCCAGGGCGGTGGAGCCGTTGGTGCGGACGTATCCGGCGAACAGCTCCAGTCCTTCGAGGAAGGCGGCGTCCGGCGGGGCGGTGTCGGCCATGGAGTGGGTGAGCTGGTGGAACCAGTGCCAGGACCGCTTGGACTCGCCGAGCGAGAGGTGGTGCAGGTGGAGGCAGTAGGCGGCGGCGCGGCTGCCGGCCCCGGCGGCCAGCTGCCACCAGAACTGGGCGGACTCGGGGTGGC
This sequence comes from Streptomyces hokutonensis, assembly GCF_000376565.1. Lineage (GTDB taxonomy): Bacteria > Actinomycetota > Actinomycetes > Streptomycetales > Streptomycetaceae > Streptomyces > Streptomyces hokutonensis. The sequence continues at coordinate 22,733 of NZ_BARG01000090.1, forward strand.
GGGTGAGGTAGAGCAGGCAGGCGAAGACGAGGGCGCCGTCGACGTCCATGTGCTCCTCCGTCAGCGGTCCGCTGCCGGGCTCTTCGGCGATCTTGGCGACGTGGTCGGCGGCGGCCGGTTCGTTGAGGACCCACCGGCACACGACGCCCAGGCGGTGGCCGGCCTGGGCGGCACGGGCGATCTCCGGGGTGGGGGTGAGGCGCTGGGCGTCGGCGGCGAGCCGGCGCAGGCCCGCGGCGACATCGAAGCGTCGCGGGGCGGTGACCGGCAGGCGGGCACCGTCCAGCAGGGCGTCAAGGGTGGTGGCTGTCACGGCTGTTGTCCCCTCTTGGGCTTCTTGCGTTCGTCGGGCAGGCCGAGTTTGACGCGCAGACGTTCCTTGCCGCGGCGCAGGTGGTGGCCGACGGTGCGCTCGTCGATGCCGACGTACCAGGCGACCCGGGAGGTCGGGTAGCCGAGGATGTAGCGCAGCACGATCACCTCGAACTGGCGGTTGGGCAGTTCCGCGATCGCCTCGTACAGGCCGCTGCTCGACTCCATCTTCTGCAGCTTGTCCCGGGCCGTGGCCAGCGCCTTGTCCATCGCCTGGGCGATGGGCCCGTTGATGACGAACGCCGGCGCGCGCCCCTCGTGTTCGAGGCGGTCGTGCACGGCCCGCCGCATGATCGCCCAGGCGCCCTGTTCGAGGTTGCCCGCGCTCAGCAGCTCCGGCCAGCCCGCGTGGATCTGCAGGAACACCTCGTGGATGACCTCTTCGGCCGTCTCACGGGTGCCGAAGTGGACTTCGGCGTAGGCGTGGAACGCCTCCTGGTGCCCGAGGTAGAAGGCCTCGAACTCCAGCGGCAGGTCCAGCGGCAGGTACAGGGACTGCGACAGTCCCCCACGCGGGGCAGGGGCCTGAGCGCCCTCCAGGGCGTCGTCGTAACTCACGCGGGCCTCCCGTCGGCACGGCACATGGCAGGCATTTCCTCTTCCTCGAAGGTCGGCTGGGACCGGCGCCAACTCGTGCGCACCGAAGGCCCGTTGGGGCCTGGGACCTACCTAAGTGATTCCCGGGGCCGATCACTCACGGGCCCGCGGAAAAATCACGGAGCGTCCCCGCCGGACCGCACTATGCAATCTTCAACAAGCACCGCTAGTCACCCTCAGTAGCGCCCTGACCAGGCCCGACCCGAACGATGGACAGCTCGAACACCTCTGCCAACCCCAAGCGTGTTCTGCATCACACCAGGTCCACTACCCGGCGCATACCCGGCGCACATCGGTGTGCGCGCCTCGCGTGCACGCCCCATAGCTTCACTGAGGGTGACAATCTGACTGCCTGTCGGGAACTGGGAACCTCGCACCGCGCGAGCTGGCCTCGGGCGCCCTGATTCCGGCGGTTGATCAGGCGATGACGTGCACAGTGACGTACAGGTCCCCGGGCGCGCCGCCGTGTTTCCCCGGCGCACCGTATTCCCTGAGCCGGATCGTCTGCCCGTTCTTGACGCCGGCGGGGACGCGGACCTGCAAGGTGCGCCGAGCGCGGACGATCCGGCCCTCCCCCTTGCACCTGGTGCAGGCCAGCACCCTCGTCTCGTCGCCTGTGGTGGCGCAGGAGGGGCAGGTCTCGTGGGCGGTCATGCGCAGGGGGATGACCACACCGCCGGTGGCTTCGTCCGGGTGGAGCTGCACCTCGGACGTGATGTCGGCCCCCCGGACGGGCGGAAGGTCACCGATGGGCCGGGTTTCACCAAAGTAGCTGTCGTTGATCTCTTCGAGGAGGCCATAGACCTCATCGGCGCTGTCCGGCCGCTGGGCGGGGTCCTTGGCCAAGAGGCGGCTGACCAACCGCTCCAGCTCCACAGGGGCGTCCGGGCGCAGGGTGCGCAGTGGGGCGGGAGTCTCTTTGAGGTGCTGGTTGATCAGCTGCCAGGACGTGCCGGTGAAGGGCCGGCGACCGGTGACCGCCTCGAAGAGCACGCATCCGAGCGAGTACAGGTCGGAGCGGTGGTCGAAGGTCCCGGACAGCGCCTCGGGCGCCATGTAGGCCGGGGTGCCGATCAGGACGCCGGTGGTGGTGATGTCGTGCCGTGCGTCGTTCCCCTTGGTGATGCCGAAGTCGACGACCGTCGCCTCGCCGTCGTCGCGGACCATGATGTTGGACGGCTTGATGTCCCGGTGGGTCAGGCCCGCCTCGTGCGCGGCGTCCAGGGCGTCGGCGACACATGACGCCGTGTACAGGGCCGTCGGGAAGGGCAGTCGGCCGGCCTCGAGGACGGCGCTGAGGGACTTGCCGAGGAGCAGCTGCATCACCAGGTACGCGTACGGCCGTCCGCGGTGCACGGCGGATCCGAAGTCGTGCACGGTGACAATGTGCGGATGGGACAGGCCGCCGGCGACCGCGGCCTCGCGGGCGAACCGGGCCACCTGCCGGTCGTGGTCCGCGCTGCCGTCACTGGTGAGAACCTTGACCGCCACCGGGCGGTCGACCCGCGGGTCGTGTGCGCGCCAGACCTGCCCGAACCCGCCCGCACCGACTGGCTCGATCAGCCGGTAGCGGCCGTCCAGCACGGTCCCTGCCTGCACGGCTCCCCCTTCTCGGTGCGCAACGCGACGCACGGCGTACCAGTCGTGTACCCGTAACGCTACGCCGGGACAACCACCAGTAACAGGGGGTGCTGATCTACGAGTTGGCTCAGGCCGTGGTTCGCAGCGAGGTCGACTCCGGGGCGTCGGCCGACGTCCCGGACTGCCGGTCCGCGCGCTCTTGCCGTGCCCGGCGCCGGGCGGCGGCCTCGGTCGCCGCGGCCTGGCGCCGGCGTTCGGCACGAGCCGTCTCGATCGCGGTCGGCGCGTCGTCCGGCGGCTCGGGGAAGGCCCGTCGGCTGAGCTCACGCATCCGGCGGGTCTGCCGGTCGACTGCCTCCGCGATGCCCGGGTCGATGCGGCTGGGGGGCGCGGCGGACTGATGGGCCGCGAGGGCCTGGTGGTAGCCCGCGGATGCCGTCTCCCTGGTCTTCACCGGCGCCCCGGGCGTCGCCGCTGCCTCCGGGGCAGGGTGCGTACGGGGTGCGGCGCCAGCGGGCAGGACGCGGATGGTGCGTACCGCGTCCGTGCCGACCGCGCTGTTCACCGTGGCGATGATCCGGGCGGTGATGAGCCGGAGCTGGGTGGCGTAGGCGGGTGAGTCGGGGCGCAGGTCCAGCTGCCGGGCCGCCGGGTTGTAGGCGACGGCGGTGACGTGGCTGGGCAGCTTCGGGGAGATGGCGGCCGCGATATCGGGCCAGCGGTCCAGTACGGTGCCGCCGGCGGCCGGGAGCTCCCAGGCCCGGTCGGCCATCAGGCCCTGGAGCACGGCGGCGAACCCGCTCGGCTCCCGGCCGTCGCGCCGTACGGACGTGTGCTGGCGGCGGCGCGGGGCGCGGGCCTCGCTGTCGCCGCGCTTCTTGGCGGCCTCCTTGGCCTGGCGCAGGGCGACCCGAGCGAGGTCGACGCCGGACACCTCCGGGGTGGTGGTGCCGGTCTGCGCGGTGGGGTTGATCGTCTCGGTCACGTGGTCCTCCTACCGGTGTCGGATGGTCGTCAGCGAGCTGTGGGCGAGGCGCTCGATCTGGTGGGCGCGGAGCACCAGGTCCTCGCCGAAGATCCGCAGCGCCGTCTCCTTGTCGAAGCCATCGATCAGCGTCGTCTCGCCCTGCATCAGCTCGCCCCTGGCTGCGGAGATCAGCGCGGTGAGCTCTTCGTTGCCCGGTTCCAGGCCCGGGTCCTGGCCGTCGCCGTCGTGGTCCTGTTCCTGGTGGCGGCCGCCGTACTCGATGTCCCTGACCTGTGCGAAAGCGGCCTCTACCTCGAGTTGGAGGGAGCGGCTGACCGGGGCCTGCCAGTCGCCTTCGTACCGCTCGGTGCGGGCGCGGACCTGCCGGATGCGGTCACGGCGGGCTGCCTCCTGGGCGCCGCGCCACCGCTCGATCGCGTCGGCACGCTTGGCGGGGGTGTCCAGAACGTTCTCCGCGTTGGCGAGCAGCACGGCGAGCAGACCGGAGCCTCGACGGACGTGGGCCGCCTCGCCGCGGAAGTACAGCCAGCCACGGACGTCGGTCACGGTCCATCCGGCATCAGCGACGTTCCGGGCCACCCAGGCGATCCGGGGCACCGAGCAGCCGCGCAGCCAGTCCAGCTCTTGCGTGAGCTCACGGGCCAGCTGGTAGCGACGTCCGATCACGTTCAGCTTCCGGCGACCGCCGGCCTTGGCCTTGGACTTCTTCGGGGTGGGAAACTTGCTGACCCCGCTTGCGAGCTTGCTCTCAGGGGGAAGAGAAGTAGTACCGGCAGTGGAAGACGCTGAGGTACCGACCTGCATTGGGGTGCAACGGACCTCATCCGAAACAGCCGTCACAACCCCCTGCTCAGCACCCCTCCGGGCACTCCTCACCGAGGCCTTCGACGACGCCTTCGAGCGCGGCTTGCGGACCTTGCGGGCAGCCTTCTTCGCCAGCTTCGCCATCAACTCCCGGCCTGCCTCCGCGATCCCGGACATCGCGCGCGTGTACGCGGGCGCGTCCTCATCCCGCAGCACCGTGCGGATCCCCAGCGCACGGTCGAACTCCACCGGGACCATCCGCGCGAACTCCGACGCCCGCGCCGTCTCCCCCGACACCCGGGTCCCGCGCACGATGTACGCGAGCAGCCCGGCCTCCCGCAGCATCCCCAGGTGATACTCCACCGACCGCTCGGACAGGCCGGTGCGGCGCACCAGATACCCGATGCCCGGACGGCACGGGAACAGCTGCGCGAGCTCCTGGGCGACGCGCACCGTCGTCGTCCCGAACGAGCGCGGCCCGTGCGACCGGTAGCGCCGCGGCCGGTACAGCCCCGACCCGGCCACCCAGTGGACCGCCTGCATCCACGAGTAGCCGTCCAGCGCGATCCGGCCCGTCGACGCCGACAGCCACTGGTCCGCCTCCGGCACGTACAGCACGGGCAGCACAGCGACCGCGACGTCGTCGGACGAACGCGCAGCGGGAATCATCACGGCGGCCGGCGCCGCCACGGCGCTCACCGGCCCGCCTGGAAGGACGTCAGGACATGATCCATTCGGCGACCATGGACCAGGTCACCTGTGGATAGATTCCGGCGAGCAGCAGCACGCCTGTGGATGACGGTTCGGGACGCGGGTGCGACAGGAGTCGGGATAGAGAGGTGCACACCTTCTACGGGTGTCGAGATCGAGTCCCGTGTGACACCAGACGTCAGCGAGATCGCAAAACTGTCCCGAACAGCGGGACGTACAGGGCAAGTCGGGCTGTGAGATTGCGCGAGACGGGACGTCGCGGAAGAGCAAAAGAGCATGAAACAGGCATAAGCGGGCTGGCGAAAGCCCGGGCAGTCGTGCAGAATGACGACGCCTCCTTTTTTGAAGGTGGGCACGACGAAGCCCCTCCTGTGAAGGGGGTGCTTCTGGTTCAGGCAGAACCGAGTTCGAACCGCTCGCAGCCGGTTGGCGCCGGGGCGAGCAGCTCCTCCAAGAGGCCGGCAAGCCTCACGGAGAGCAGATGGGCGCTGGACCTGGTGACGGGCAATCACCAAAGACCAGTCAGCCCGGGGCGGCCAGAAGTCCTGCGATGCAGGCGCCGCCCCCGATGACCTACCTCATCCCAACCCCCTCAGCAGAGGGACGGGGTTCCTTGGGCAGCACGAACACCCCACCGAAGGGCCAGCCTGCGCGCACGCGCTGCTGGCACCACGGCGGGGTGCTGTGTGTCGGGGGGAGGGTACGGGTACCCTGAGCCATATCGATCACCTGGACTCGCTGAAAGGGTGGTCGGTGGCCTTGGATCCTCGCTACAGGAACCTTGGCCGCGTTGGCCCCCTTCCCGGCTTGCTGAAGGCCGAGGGCATGGGGGCCATCGTCGTTTTTGATCAATGACGAGGCCACGATACTCCCCCGGTTCGACGTTCGAGACCCCTGGGGTTCACGTGTCGCAACCTTCGGATTTGCCTGCCTGGGTGTCAAAAAGAGTCCCTCCTTCCTGATGTGAAAGCCTTTCAGGCGCACAAACGCCCTGGTGAATCGGCAAGTTCCCAAGATCCGAACAGATTTTGAGCACCAGTGGAAGGGCATTTGCACAGAGCCTTCGGTGAATCCCGGGGAGCGGGCTGTGAGTCCCGGTCGCGTCCCGTGGGACGGGAAGCATGCGGCAGGGGGATCACCATGACGGAAGGTCAGATGCCGCAAAGGCACTTCCACGCCTCCTTGTAGGTTGGGCACTCCCGCTCCATGCGCTCGTGTACACGTGGCGGGTCTTCAGGAAAGTAATCAGCCCACTCCTGCAGAGTGACGTCGTCGTAGCGCAACTCGTGCTTCGACTGCTGCGGCCCTATGCGCTCCGCTTCCTCTACCTGAGCCACCCTCACGAACGGGCTTACGGCCTTCACAGGGTCCGGTCCGAGATCGAACCATTCGCCGTGACGGCGTTTGTCGGCGAAGCGGCGATGAAGATCGGCCTCGAGGATGCTGCCGCCTTCGAAGACGGCGAGCAGTTGGAGAGGTACAGGCGAACCAGTTTGCAGGTTACGGAGACGGCGCTTCGGATTGTCGGTCCAGCCGATCTTCACTAGTGGTGAGCTGGGAGAGCCGATCAGATATACGCGTTCCCGAGGTGCGCTCATGCGAGGCGCCCGACCGAGTAGGCGCCTGTGGCCGGAGAGCACAGCGCGGCGAAGACGATTGCACGCTGCATCCAGGGCAGGTCCTGGGCTCGGTCGGGCGCGTACATTAGCCGCGCTCCTTGGGGGCGTAGCGGATGAACACGACGTCGTCGATCGCGCGGACTTCCAGCACCTTCATCCGGGCGGTCGACCCACCCGGATAGGCCGCGGCGCCCAGGAACCGAGCCGCCTCGGGCTGGCCGACCAGGAGCGGGGCGATAGCGAGGTGGACTTCGTCGGCGAGGTTCGCGGCCATTAGCTGCGTGTGGATGGTGCCACCGCCCTCCACCATGAGCCGGCCGATGCCGCGGCGCCCAAGCTCATCGAGGACCAGTCCCCAGTCGAGCTCGGGGCCGACACTTACGACGTCGGCCAGGTCGCCGAGGACGGCGCGTACCTTCTCCACTGCGCTGTCCACGGTGACCACTAGCTTGTCGCCGCCGTGGTGCCAGAAGTTGAGGTCGGCGGAGAGGTCGCCGCTCGCGGTGACGGTGACTTTGAGGGGGTACTCCGGCTTGCCGTCGGCGACGCGCTGCGCGCGCCTCTCCGGACTGTTCACCAGCAGGCGAGGGTTGTCCCGGCGCATGGTGTTAGCGCCGATCAGGATGGCGTCGGATTCGGCGCGAACCTGATCGACGCGGTCGAAGTCCTCCGCGTTGGACAGGCGCAGTCGCTCAGGGCTGGTGTCGTCCAGGTAGCCGTCGACCGACATGGCGGCGGACAGCAGAACGTACGGGCGGGCGGTCATTTGATCAGGCTTCCATTTCTGTCTCGTGGGCGAGGGCGGAGTCGAAGGCGGCGCGGAACTCTTCGACCTCCGGGGCTCGCTGCCAGGGAATCAGGGCCTTGTCGAGCCGGGCGAGTTCGTTGGTGATCCGGCCAGATCCGGTGTCCCCCGCGACCATCAGCGCGTTCATGCCGATCATGGCGGCCTGCTCCGGGGCACGGGCGCCAGCCAGAGCCACGGCCTGCCGCGCCATGTAGACGCCGCGGTCGCGGTGGTAGCCGTCCGGCATCATCCGGATCGCAACGGCGAAACCGTCCGCGGCCTGGTCGTGCCTGCCGAGGGCCTCTAGACCTTGCGCGCGATGGATCTCCACATACGAGGCGGACAGCCACACGCCCCACGGAGTGGGGTCGACGGCTGCGCCATCGAGGGCGTTGCGGACGTCGTCGATGGCCCGCTCGCTCTCGTCAGCGTCGCCACGCAGCGCGTGCCCGTACGCCTCATATGTGCGTGCGACAGCGGCGAGCCGACTGCGCGGCCGCGCCATGCGCTGTGCGGCTTCGGCGAGGTCTACCACGTCGACCAAATCCGCTGTGTCACCGGCCAGTTGGGCCTTGCGGGCCATCACGTATGTGCTCAGATCGGTGTCGCCGACCGTGTGCGACCACTGCATTGCACGGTCCAGCCAGTACGACGCCGCCTTCGGGTTACCCAGGTCCTGGTAGATCCAGGACAGGAACTCGCCGTACTGCGTCTGAAGCTCCATCAGGTCGCGCCGGTCGATGCCCTTTGCGTCCCGCCGAAGCTCCTGGATGACCTGGATGTGATCGCGTACCGCGCCGACGACTTGCCGAGGCCCCAGGAGGTTGTCGCTGTCGATCAGGAGGCGACGGGTGCGGCGCAGGTGTTCCACCGGCGTGGACCCATACGCTGATGCGGCCCGCGCTTTGCGTACCAGGCCTGGTACGGCGCTCGAATCCGCTGCTGCTGGCGAACCCACTCCGACCGCAGCAGCGGCTCCTAGCCCCACCCCAGTGCGCAGCAGCGCACGCCGATCCAGAGCCACCCAAACCACCGACCCATCACGTAGACGACACGGGACAGAGAGCCCCTCAGCGTCCGACGCTGCCTCGTCAAGCAAGCCCAAAGCTAGATCCACTGACGACTTGGCCACATGAACCGGCGAATTGGCCACATGGCCACGCGCATCGTCAATCCGCTCCCACAGGCGGAATAGCATGCCGTTCGCCCCCAAGACCTGGTCCAGGAGCGCGGCTTGTGCACGGTCGGCCTTCCGATCGGCGCGCTCGAATCGCCCCAGGTGACTGTGGTCAATCCTCGCTCGCCTTGCCAGCTCACGCAGGCTCCACCCACGCAGCTTCCGGAGCTCCCGAAGCTCGTAACCCCAGTTGTGCAAGGGCGATACCTCGGGCGTCAACTCCCTTGGCCTCTGTGCCATCCCGCCCCAATCCTGTGGCTGATGTGGCCAGTTCGTCAGGCCACATGTCAGATCTGGAACTCATGACTCCCCTGGGCCTAGAACCGAACTGCACGCAGTCAAGCCCGGTCAGGGAGGTGTTGCTCAGTGGTCTTCTTCGTCTTCGTCTACGTCCGAGAGCCGGGCACTGGCGTGACGGCGAATGGAGTAGCCGATCTCGAACTCTTCGGCGCTCATCCGGGTGTCGTTGAGTTCAACGACTTCGCCGGTGGGCGAGGTCGTGACTCGTACGACACGCAAGAGCGGAACGCCTACGTCGGCAGGAAGGTTCAGGGCCTCGGCTTCTTCAGGGGAAGGCATGCGAGCCGAGACGCCCTCGCTCCAGCGCAGGGGGCGATGCCCCATCTCCTCGAGCCGATCGTAGATGCCTCCCGGGCCGGTGTCGGCTTCGGCGAGGCGCGTTCCTCGGGCAAGGTCGGCCGGCAGGTAGGTGGTCGCCAGCTGCTTCGGCTTCTTGGTCTCGGGGTCGCCCATCACACGGTCCCGGATGAAGACTTCGGCTCCGACGCTGAGGTTCATGAGGGCAGCGAGGTCGACTGGAACGACGCCCCACCGCAGGGTGGGGGTCTCCAGGGCCACCCACGGCTGGGCGGTCGGGTCGAAGAAGTATCCGATCTCGTCACGGAAGACCTGGCGCGACCGGGTGATGCGTCTCTTCTCCGGGCGTTCCCGAACGATCGTCCCTCTTCGGCGCACCGCGACGACCAAACCTTCTTGTTCCAGAAGGGAGATGGCGCTCCGCACCGTTTGGTAGCCCGCGCCGTACTCGGTTTGAAGCTCGGTCAGCATCGGCAGCTTGTCGCCCGGCACGTACCGCCCCTCGCTGATCTGCTGTCGCAGGTCAGCGGCGATGTCGCGATACGAGACGGGCATCGGAGCCACCTTCCGGAGTGCTACTCGGATCTGATTCTAGGGCTAGCTCTATCAGGCAGCGATGGGCGAGCACAAGCGATCAACACGAATAGAGCTATCGCTATTGACTTGGCGCTGCCGCATGGTCTCTACTTGGCAATAGCGATAGCCCTAACGCTCTGTTGAGCAGGGGCTACGTGCCTAGCACCACTGCAAAACAGCAGGAGTCACCGTCCTTCGGGATGGCGGCAGTGGGGTGAGCCGAGCTCCCCCGGCCGAGGCACCTGTACCAAATACCGAGCACCACAGATCCATCTCGAACAGCGCTGCTGCGCTGTCTGTCCGTCAGGACCTTCCGGCCGCAAGGCCGGCCTGGCGCGGCAGAGAAGGCAGCACTCGCTTTCCCCCACGTCAGGAGGTTTCGATGCCCCAGATTCGTCCCGGTCGCGTCCGGACCAAGAACACCAACCGCCGCGCGCCCCTCCTGCTCAGCAGGATGGCCCCGGAGGACTTCAACGTCCGGCCGGGCGAGACGAAGTCGATCGCCTGCCCGGACTGCCGGACCTGGCGCCGGATCATGGGCGAGAAGAACCTCAAGATCCGCGAACACTGCGTCTCCGACAAGGTCTTGGAAGGCCAGAAGCACATGAAGTGCCCCGGCAGCCACCAGGCCGTGGTTGTCGACATCGACGTGCGGCGCTGGCAGGCACGGCAGGACCGCCTGCTGCGGGACGCGATGCCGCAGGACAACCGCCGTGCTGCCCAGCAGTTCTACAAGCCGCTCCCGGCGCCGGCCGTTCCGGTCTCCCGGATGGAGGCGGAGGTGACGCTGGAGTCGACCCGCCAGTCCTACCTTGCTCACCGCAAGGGGTGCACGAGGTGCGTGGGCGGACAGCACTGCACGGACGGCGGCATCCTGGCTCGCCGCTACGTCCTCGCCCTTCACGAAGAGCCCACCCGCCGCAAGTCCCAGCAGCACTACGAGCGCGAGGAGCGGCGCAGGGCGCGTCGGCAGGCCGAACGGTGGCCGGCTGTCCGCAGCCAGCAGTGGGCCAAGAACGGCGGCACGGCAGTGGAGACGTTGAACAACCAGTGCCGCGAGCACGCGGCGGGCGCGGTCTCCGAGTTCCGCGGTCCCGAGGTACCGCTCAACCCGGTACGGATCAGCGCCTGATCTGCCCGGCTCCCCAACCACGAACAACACCCTGGCCACGGAGGACCACATGGACCGAATCGAGGAGATCCTCGCCCGCGCAGCCGAGCACGCGCAGGAGATGGCGGAGATGCACGCGATGTACGAGGCGATGGACCAGGCCGAATACGACGAGTTCAACGCTGAGATGGACGCCCGCGACGCTGCTCGCAACGCCGCACAGAGCTGACACCGGCACGAACGACCACGGCCCCGGCCGACCCGATCACCTCGGGCCGGCCGGGGCCGTGGCTGCTCGTACGGACCAGCCGAGTCGAACAGCAACATGAAGGGGACAGCCGCATGAAGCTGCCGTTTGTACGACGTACAACCGCTGACGCGTTACGCGACAAGCTCGCCCGTGCTGAGGAGGAAGTCGTCGCCCAGGCCGCGAGCGTTGCGGCGAAGGACGGCGAGGTACAGCGCCTGACCGACGAACTGAACGACGCTCGTCTCGCCCGGGAGGCGGCGCAGGAAGCGTACGAGATCGCCAACTCCCGGGCGGCGCGTGCCGAGGAGCGGGTCACCGAGCTGGAGGCCCGTCCTTGGTGGTTCCGGAAGCAGCCGGATACGGACGGGCCCGGGCCGGAGGACAGGGACTACGCCTTCAAGGTTCTCAACTGCGCGTTTCCGCAGTTCGCCGACATCGTCGCGCAGAACGGCGGTGTCCTCCCGGACGAAAATTACAAGGCGCTGTCGATCTACGTGAACGGTGCCTCGATGTACTACGGCCTCAGCGACGCGGAGGTTGAGGAGGTCGGAGTCCGGCACGGCATTCCCGCGCCGATCCTCCAGAAGGCGAAGGACTTCGTGTCCCGCGCTCTTCCGGCTGGCGCCGTCTGACCGGCTTCCGCACGATCGACCACGGCCCCGGCCGACCCGATCACCTCGGGCCGGCCGGGGCCGTGGCTGCTCGTACGGCAGCCAGAACGGCGACAGCCCCAGGGACTAGGGATCCCGGGGGCTGTCCAGGACCTGTCTGGAGGACCTGATGCAGAACAGCATGGCATGCACGATGCCGCGGCCGTCGGCCGGGCTCAAGGAGCTCATCGAACAGGAAGAACGGGACGACGACGCTCGGGGCCCGGAGCCCGAGGACGCCGTCCGCGTCGACGTCGCCCTGGTGTTCCTGCCCAACACGGCCCCGGCGCTTGCCGGTTGGGAGGTGGCGGCGTGATCACCAGCATGACCGACGCGGAGCGCGAGGAACTCTCCAAGAAGAACGCGGAGCAGAACAAGAAGTCGGAGAACAACCGGCGATGACGACTCCGCAGACGGATGACCTGTACGTCCGCTACATGAAGGCGTTCCAGGACTCCACCGAACACACCGTCAACTGCGAGGCCTGCCAGGACGGTCGGGAGTGCGTGGCCGGGGCGCCGATCCACGAGCGCTTCGCCCTGCTCCAGGACGCCTACCAGGCCCGGCAGAAGCAGCAGCGCCGCTGACCTCCGGCATTGCCCGTCGTCTCCGCCTTCGCCGGGCGGGGCCGGCGGAGAGCGTCGGGATGTCACCCCGCTCCGGCCGTCTGGCCGTCGCAGACATGCAACAGCCCCCGGGTGGCCGCCCTGGGGCTGTCTCTCTCATGCACTGGACCTTCTGGGAGGCCCGAATGAAGCGAGTTTCGATCGCCATCGTACGCAACCACGCCTACGCGCCCGTCTCCACCGACGCGCCAGTCCTGCCCCGCGCGGCCTGCGCCGGTGAGGACCCCGAGCTGTTCTTCCCCTTCGGCAACACCGGCCCGGCGCTGGTCCAGATCGAGGAGGCCAAGGCCATCTGCCGCGGCTGCCCGCTGATCGAGAGCTGCCTCCAGGGTGCGCTGGAGCGCAACGAGCTGGGTGTGTGGGGCGGCACCGACGAGACGGACCGTCGCCGCATGAAGCGCCAGGCCGCACGTAGCCGTGCCGCTGCCTGATCCGTTCTGGCGGCTGCCTGATCCGCTCGCACCGACCGCTGCACCGTGGCGGCCGGGACGGGCGGTGACGGGGAGCCGGACAGCCCGGACCGACAGCCCAGGGAGGCCCTGATGGGCACGATGACCACCTCGCTCGACACCGCGACGACCGACGCCGGCACCACTCTGCTGCCGGACTCGCTGTGCACGCACACGCCGCACTGCCCGTCGGCCGACAGCCCGGCGGCGGAGGCCGCTCGCGTCGTGGCCGGCCACCCGGAGCAGGGCTGGAGCCTGCTGTGCAACGCCGTGCTGGTCTTCGACGACACCGGCGAGCTGCTCCCCGACGGCCGGGTCATCGACCCGCACCGTCCCCTCGCGATCACGGCCTGACGACTGCCTGATCCGCTCGCACCGGCCACCGCACCACGGCGGACCGGATCGGGCGGTGACGGGGAGTCGGACAGTCCCTTTCGCTCCCGCCCGGCGGGAGCCACGGACAGTTTCGATCCCGCCCCCCAGCACTCCCCCGGACCCGCCGCCCGCACCACGGGCAGCGGGCTTTTCAGCACGGCCCGCTCCGGGAAGGCAACGGCCCCTCGGGGCCCACTTCGGCTCCGCCGACCGCCGTTTCGGGAGCAGCCGCCCGCGTTTCGGGAGCGGCCCCCACCGTTTCGCCCACCCCCTGAACGACCCCTCCGGAGGACCTCATGACGATCACCGACATGCCGCAGAACGCGGCACCCGACTCCCCTGTTTCGCGGACGCCGACCGCCGTTTCGGACGCACCCGAGTTCGTTTCGGGAGCGGCCGGGGGCGTTTCGGAGACACGGAAGCGGAACCCGATCAAGCCCAAGCGGGACCGCTTCACGGCCGCCCTGCCGTACTTCGCATCGGTCTTCGGCACGCTGGTCGGCGCCATCGGCTTCGCCATGTCGTACGACACCCTCGCCAAAGTTGCTTTGAGCTGGGGATTCAGCGAGGGCCTCGCGCCCTGGTTCCCGGTCGGCGTGGACGCCTCGATCCTGGCGTTCCTGGCCCTGGACCTCTACCTGATCCTCAAGGGCATCCCGTGGCCGGTGCTGCGGATGGCCGCGCACGGCATGACCGGCGCCACCGTGTGGTTCAACGCGTCCTCGCAGGGCGAGATCGGCCACGACCCGGTCCAGTCCGCCTCGCACGGCGTCATGCCGGTCCTCTTCGTGATCGGTGTGGAGGCGGCACGGCGGCTGTTCATCAAGAAGGCGCAGCTCGAAGCCGGTACGCACGCCGACCGCATCCCGCTGCACCGCTGGATCCTCGCCCCGCTGGCGACCCCGAAGTTCTACCGCCGGATGAGGCTGTACGGGGTCACCTCCTACCCGGAGATGATCCGCCGTCAGCAGGACCTCACCGCTTATGAGCAGTGGCTCAAGCGCAAGTACAAGGGCGACTTGAACAAGGCGTCCGAGGATGAGCGCCTGCCGATGAAGATGGCCGCCTACGGCTACACGGTCGCGCAGGCCCTCGCGATGCCCGAGCAGCAGGAACGCGCTGCTGAGGAGCGGGCGGAGGAAGCCGAGCGCCGGCACCTGGATGCGGAGACGCGGCGGGAGATCGCGCAGAAGAAGGCCGAAGCCGACCGGCTGGAGGCAGGCGGCGAACTCGAAGCGGTCCGCGCCCGGGTGGAAGGCACGACTGCTCAGGCCCGAGCCCACGCCCGAGCCCAGGCCAGCGCCGCAGAGCGGGCCGCTGAGCTGGAGGAGAAGGCGCTGGAGACGGCCCTGGTCGCCGAAGCCCGCGCCCGCGAGGCGGAGGCGGAGCGCAAGGAAGCCCAGGAGCGCCGCACGGCGGCTGCCGCCGACCTGGAGACGGCCGAACTGGAGCGGCGCGCGGCGGAGAAGCGGAAGGCGGCGGCGGAGGCCGACCGGATCGCCGCGACGGAGGCACAGGCGATCGAGACGGCAGAGATCGCGGAGGCTCGCGAGCGCGCTGCCGAAGCCGATCGGCGTACTGCCGAAACGGAGATGGCCGCTGCCGAAACGCGCCGCCGCGCCGCCGAAGCCGACCGGTTGGCGGCGCAGGAGAACGACCGCAAGGCGACTGCTGACGCCAACGTCCAGGCCGCCCTGCTGCGCGAGGCCGAAACGGAGATGGCCGCTGCCGAAACGCGGCTCGCCGTCGCCGAAGTCGAGCGGCGCGCGGTCGAAATGGAAGACGAGGCGAAGCTCACCTCGCGCGAGCGGGCGGTCCGCAAGGTCGCGCGCATGGCGCTCGCGGCTGGCCTGGTGACGGTCGGCCTGGGCACCGACGAAATCCACCCCGCGCTGTCCCGGGTGGTCTCGATCGCCGACGTCCAGCGCGAGACGGCGGTGTCCTCCACGGACACGGCCTCGAAGTACCGCCAGGAGGCGGCCGACCTGCTTGTCGGCGGCTACCGACCCGGGCAGTGACCTGCACGAACGAGCTGTTTCGACGGATCCACCGGCCCCCGAGCTGCTGATGACAACTCGGGGACACGGTGAAGGCGCCGAAACGCCGCCCCAATCCTCCCCCGATCCGGATCGCACCACCCTGTAGAGGAGCAAAACCCTGATGAGCGAGACGAGGAAGCCCAACACGGGCGTGTGGACGCCTGACCTGCTTGCGGAAGGACCGGAGAAGCGGCGCGTGTTCATCGAGCAGCGCCGGCAGTACCTCGCCCCCCTGCTCGCTGAGTCGAAGGCCCTGCTCGCCGAGATCGAGGCCGATCTGATCGAGGCCGACAAGCTGCCCGGTGACCTGCCGTTTCAGGCGAAGCTGCGGGCGCACCACACGGTCCGGCCGCTCGCCAAGGTCGTCGCGGACCTTGAGGACGTGATCGTTCAGCTCACCGCGTACAGCGCGCGGTACCGGCGCAGCTACGAGGAACTGCCCGACAAGCGGGCCGTGAAGGAAGCCGAGAAGCAGCGCCTGAAGGAGCTGAAGGCCAGCGGCGGGCAGCCGCAGATCGACGCGCCCGCGCCGAAAACGGAACCCGCTGAGGACCCGCACCCGTTCTTCGCGCACCTCAACAAGGGCGCGTGATGCCGGGCAAGGATCCCGCGCGGTCCAGGCGCCTCACCTTCGAGCTGTGGTCGCCCCGGATCAACGGGGCGGCCACAGCTCGCGACCGCGTGGTCGTCCTCGTCGACGCGGCCCGGGCGCACCTTCCCGATGATGATCCAATGTGGGCCGCGCTGGGCGAACAGCTCGGCAAGTACCTGAAGGAGAAGGGCTTCGGCTCGTAACTCTCCGCGTTCAAAATCAACGTTCAAATCAAGGAATCCGGCCGCTCAGGCTGTCGCCGGACGCGCGCGTCACGCGCGCGCGTACGCGAGGCAGGCGGTTACGTCAAGTGAGGACGAAAAGATGACCGACGACGGTCGGGGCGCGGACGTCATCACGCTCCCCATGCTCAACCTGGCGCCCCCCGGCGCCGCTCCCGACGACGGTGTGCCAGCCCCGCCGGAACCCGGTGACCTGGCCCCGCCGCCCGCCTTCTTCCTGCCGTTCCCGACCCCCGGCGACGACGGCGATTCGAGCGCGGTCGACCCGGACGACGTCGCCCCGCAGATGGTCGCCAACGCCTCAAGCGGAACCGGAACACCGGCCCGCGCGACGGCCTCGATGGCGATGGTCACGATGGCGGCGATCGCCGTCGCGGCGCTGCGCGGCACGTGGTCGGTGGCGAACTACCTGAAGGCGCGGCGCGAGCACCATGACGCCGTGGCCGACAAGGCGCGCGAGGCTGCCGACAAGCAGAAGGTCGCCAACGCGGCAGCCGGTGCGAAGAAGGGCGTGCAGTCCGGGCCCGAGTTCGGACGCGGCGCGGCCGGCAGGGGCGGCGGTGGTCGTTCGGGCGGGTCCGGCGCTGGCGCCGGCTCGGGGCGCGGCACCTTCGGGCAGCAGCAGAAGCCCTCCCCGAAGGGTGGCGGCCGGGGCAGCTCGGCCAACGGCTCCGCAGGGGCCGGCGGCCGCGGCACGGGAGCGAAGGGACCGAACGGAGCTGCTGGCGGCGGTTCCCGCTCCTCCGGGCCGGGCTCATCAGGCAAGGGTTCGAAGGGTGCGGCCGGAGGCGGCACCGGATCGTCGGGCTCGGGATCGAGCAAGGGTTCACCGAGCGGGGCGAAGCAGTCCCCCGGCACGCTCGGGAAGCTCGCGACCGGACGCCAGCAGCGCAAGAACGACGAAGCGAAGGCGCAGCGGGCGGCCGCGGCCGACCATCGCAAGGCCGACCTGGCCGACCGTACGGCGGCTCGGAAGGAAGCTGCAGCCGAGGCAGCCGATCGGCGCAAGCGGAGGGCTGAGAAGCAGAAGGCGAAGCGTGAACGCGAGAAGGCCGCCGGCGCCAGCCCCAAGACCCCGGCCCCGACCTCGAAGGTCGATCTGACCAAGAAGCCCAAGCCGACGCCGCCCACGGCCCCGGCCCCGACCTCGAAGGTCGACTTGACCAAGAAGCCGAAGCCGGCCCCCACCACCAAGGTCGATCTGACCAAGAAGCCGAAGCCGACGCCGCCCAAGACCCAGAAGGTCAACCTGACCAAGAAGCCGAAGCCGGCCAGTTCGAAGGGAAGGACGAAGAAGACACCGAAGCCGCCCCGGAGGAAGAAGCCGCGCACCGCGCGCCGGAAGCCGAAAGGGAGCACGACGGGGACGGGACCGAGGTCGGGTCGGCGGCGCAGGAAGGGCCGCACTACGACCGACCCCGGGTCGATGCCCGGCGGCGACGGCGAGTGGCTGCGCCCCCCGCCCGGCTGGGACGTCACCTACACGGTTGAGGACATCCGGGCCGAACGGCGGCGACGCCAGCCCGCCGGCAGCATCACCACAGGTCGCAGGGAGCTGCCCGCCGGATCATCCGGTCAGGTCGTGCCCACCCGATCCGTACCGAAAGAGAGCCCGATCGTCATGGGTAGTGCCGTTGCAGTCGGCGAGGTCGGCGACACCCAGTTCGTCGACGCGGAACTGACCGTGTACGACCTGATCGAGTCCGACGAAGAGATGAGCGAGCAGATCCTTCAGGGCGTCGATCACATGAACCTCGTTGCCGCGAAGTGCGAGGGCCTGAAGTCCGGGCTCGAATCCCTCTACGCGATGTGCATCGAGAAGAAGGTGCCCGGCGTCCTCGTGAAGTGGTGCATCCGGCTCATGGAGCGGGCCGGCAGCGTGCAGGACAAGGCTGAGGCGCTGCGGGACTCCCTGCCGCGTGCCTCCGAGGCGATCCTGACGGCACGGGACACCGCCGTCGAAGCCGACAAGCTGCGCGCCGACCGGGTGAAGGAAGCCGGGCACGTCGCACCGGCTGAGCGCGAGTACCACGACCGAAGCGGGGTGTGACCATGAGTTCTGAAGTCGAAGCCTCCGGGAGCGGCGGCGCGATCGAACCGACCAACGTACAGACCAGCGCGGAAGTCACCGCGTCCGGTGCGTCCGACCTGCCCGCCCCGGGCGAGGGTTCGGACGCACCGGCCGAAGGCGGCGAGCTCACCCCGCTGAACGGGGGCCGGATCGTCGACGTCATCGCGGACGCCCTGACGTTCATGCTCGTCATCGCCCGTCTTGGGATCGCGGCGGTCGCGATGCGGCTGCTCTCGCAGGCAGTGAAGGGCGCGTACTCGTACGTGGAGGACTGCGCGCAGACCGTCGACGGGCTCGCCGACGTCGCCGCGTCGCTGGCCGTCGACGACTCTGTCACCTCCTCGCACCACGACGCGGCAGCCACGATGCGCGAGTCCCTCGCGCTCGCCGACGCGCTCTCCGCTGAAGCAGCCGAGATGTCGACCGAGTTCGACAACGCAGCCCGCGACCACGAGAACGACTACGGCGACGTCAACGAGGCCATGCAGTCCGGCACCGCCGACGTCGCCGAACGCGAGTGGTACAGCAACCGCTGACCCAATCCGCCCCCGAAGGCGCCCGGTCCTCGAGGACCGGGCGCCTTCCGCATACCTGAAAGGAGTGCCGGCGATGCCGCTGCGCACGTACATCCAGACCACCCGCCGTGCCGGTTCGGCCGCGGTCAGCGGCGTCGGCCGGCTCGCGACCCTCGCGGGCGGTGGCGCCATGGTGGCGGGGCTGTTCACCGACGCCGGCACCCTGCCCGCGATCCTCACCACGGTCGCGGCCGGACTGGGCGGGGCATTCCTGTCGCCCCGGTTCCAGCTGGCCCATCCGATGAAGAAGCCGATCGTCTACACGATCTACCTGACGCCGCACACCGTCCTCGTCTCCAACCTCTTCACCGAGCTCGCGTGGGACGCGACCGAGGGCCGCCTGGTCCAGGGCGGCGTCGCCGTGCTGTGGACGGCCGGAGTGTGGTGGCTGCGTCCCGGGAAGCTCGCCAAGCGCGTCGCGAAGTGGCCCGAGCCCGTCGTCGAACCCGACGACACCGAGGCCGACCAGGACGGCGCGGGCGCCGGAGCCGAGGTTGCCATCGCGATTCCCGACGATCCGGCGGGCCGGTGGTGGGCCCTGAACGCGGCGAAGAAGGACGGCGTCGCTGAGGGCACTCGTGTGATCGCGGTGCGGGCGATCGAGGACGGGCGCCGTGTCGCCGTCGCGCTGACCGCGATCGAGAAGGGCGAGCCCGTACCCGACATCAAGATCAAGCGCCTGTCGGCCCTGATGAACGTGCCCGGGGAACTGCTGGAGATGCAGGAGATTCCCGGGCGCGGCGCCGGATTCGCGATGCTGCTGATCGGCCCCAGGCCCGAGGCGGGCCCGGCGCGCGATGAGGACGTGTGGGCGGAGATCGGCCGGTCCGCGCTGCCCGGCGTGACCCTCACCGAGATCAACGAGTACGACATGTCGAAGGAGCTCAACCCGTGACCCCGGCAGCTCTTGCGAAGAAGCACGTTGCGGAAAAGCAGGAGGTGATGCGCGAGTACATGCTGCGCACCCGGCCGGGAGGTGTGAAGGGCGCCGACCACGACGCCCTGTGCGACCTCCTGGAGGTCGACGACCCCAGCCGCGTCATCTTCGAGCAGGGGCGCGGCCGCCAGGCCGTCGTCCGCGTCTTCCCCGTGAACCCGCTCGCGAAGATGCGCGCGATCACCCTCGAAGACCTCCAGCTCGATGAGAACGGCTGCATCCGGATCGGCTCGTACTACGACGGCGAACCGCTGCGGATGCGGGTCCACGACCCCGAGACCGGCAACGCCCAGCGCATCATCATCTTCGGCACGACCGGCGCCGGGAAGAGCCGCGCCCTTCAGGCGTTCCTCGCCGCCTGCAAGCGCAACGGGATCGTCGTACACCTCGCCGACCTCAAGGGTGGCCAGTCCGTACCCGAGGCGAAGGGCAACGTCGCCACGCACGTACGGACGTTGAAAGAGGCGATGGGCCTGCTGCGGGCCGCCGTCGCGAAGGCCGAAGAGCGGTTCAACCGGTACGCCGACATGGGCCGCTCGGGCTTCCTGATCGACAACCCGGACCCGCTCGAGTACGTCGTCATCGACGAAGCCAACCGCCTGCTCGAAAAGGGCAGCCCGTTCCGGGCCGAAGCAGCACGGCTGATCAAGGAAATCGGACGGACCGGGCGCAGCGTCGGCATCGGCATCGTGCTCGCCGCGCAGGCCGGGCACCTTGACGAGCTCGGAGGCAGCGACACGCTGAGGGCCATGCTGAAGGAGGGCGAGGTCATCCTCCTTCGGTGGAGCTCGCAGATGATGGCCTCGCTCGTGGGCGACGGTCTGCTGCCCACCGGGGAGAACCTCCAGCCCATCCCGAAGATCCTCGGTGCCGCCCGCCGTATCCAGAGGTGGGGCGCGCCCGTCGACCGCAGCAAGGAGAGGCCGAACTCGCAGGGCATGTGCTACCACCTGACGTCGGCCCGGCCGTCGTCGATGGCACGCTTCTTCCTCATCGGCTCGCTCTCGCCGCACGAGGGGTTCGACCCGGTGATCCGCCAGCTCTACGGGTCCGCACCGCCCCCGGGCCAGCCTCTGAAGCTGATCTACCCGCCGCCCAAGGACGGCCAGGGAGGCCAGGCGGCAGAGGGCGGTGACGGCCTGGAGTACGGCGGGGGCGACGAAGGTGAGCCCGAGTCGCTGCCGGCGATGCCGAAGACGCTCAAGGAGCGGATCCTCGCGGCACTTGACTCCGGCCCCCTGTCGGAGGCGGACCTCCTCGCGGCCCTCGATGTGGACGGCGGGAAGGACGCGAAGCGCGGCTCCGTGCGCACCACGGTCAGCACTCTTCGGGGCGAGGAAAAGCTCGCCCCGAAGGACGCATCCGGCCTGATCAGCCTGCCCATGTGATCAAAGGCGTCCCGAGACCCGCCGCGGGACGCCCCGCTCCCGCACCCCTTGCGCCCTCCCCGCCGACACGGCGGGGAGAGCGCCCCCGTGTCGCCGTCATCTACACCGCCCTCCCGAAGGAGTTGCCCACCGTGGCGCTGACCGTCTCCCTGGTCGTCCTCGCCGGAATCGCCGTGCTGATCCTGCTCCGCAGCGGCTACCTGCGTGTCTGGCCCGCCCTCGCCGCCGTCCTGTTCGGCTTCACCCTCGCCTCCACCGGCATCGCCCCCGCCATCACCAGCGGCATCAGCAGCCTCGCCGGAATGCTCAGCCACATCGGATAACCCGCCCCACTCCCCCACCCCTTGCGCCCTCCCCGCCGCCACGGCCGGGAGGGCGCCCCCACATCTGCCCGGATGGAGAACACCGTGAACTTCGACCACATCGCCCGCCCGATGACCGACGACGAAGCCGAGGCCGAAGCCGAGCGGATCATCGCCAGGTCGTTCTACGGGCCGGAGACGCCCCCCGTACGGCACATGACGACGTCGTTCCGCGACGACACCCCGCTGCCCGCCTACGGCGACGCCCCGCCCGTCCGTCAGGACGACAAGCGGATCGTGCCCGCCTGGGCGGCCGGGATCGCCGTCGCGAGCATCGGTGTCGGCGCCGGTTCCGTCGGTCTCGGCTGCTGCGCCTGGCTGGTCCTCAAGGGCCTCGCCTCGGTCACGCTCAACGGCGTGCTGATGGTGACCCTGCCCTTCGCGGGCTTCGCCATGGCCGTCACCGCGATCGGCGGCGCGATCAGCAGCGCCCGCAGCGCCGTCACCAACAACGTGTACGAGGGCTCGGTCACCCAGAACACCGAGATCAACAACACCAGCAACCAGCGCGGGATGTTCTCCCGCACCCGCAACGACGTCCGCTGACACCGGCTGCCCTGCCTCGCATCCGACACCCCGCCGTACGGGCCGGGCTTCGGGTGCGGGACAGGCCGTCCGGCCTCGAGGCCAGTCGCAGCCGATCCCGACACGGCCAGGTCATCGGCCCTCGGCATCCCGGATCTGCCCGCCGACCGCAGCAGTCGCCTCCGGCCCGCCGCTCACTGCGCGGGCCCACTCGCACGCTCCGCGAACACCCCACCGACACCTTGGAGTTGCCCCGTGCCCTCCCACGACCACACCCCCGGCCAGAACCGCCAGGAGCTCACCTACCTCCCGGTGCCCTTCCCGAAGGCGCCGCCCAAGCAGCCGCGGTTCGCCACGCTGCGCGCCTGGTGGGACACCGCGTGGCAGGACGACGGCGTCCTGCACAACATGTGGGAGGACGTGCTCCGCGCCCCCGAGGTCGGCTTCCGGCACATGGCCCCCTGGCTCCGCGCCGTCCTGATGGTGGCCGGGACCTCCTTCGTCGTACTGCTGACCAAGGCCGCTGGCGAAGTCGTCCTGGACGCGCTGCAGCAGCTGCTCACCGCCGTGCCCACGGTGCAGGTCGGCGTCGACACCTCCAGCGGCGTGTTCGCCGTCGTCGACCAGCCGGTCCGCACGTACATCGCGCAGCGCTCCGCCGGCCTGCCCGTCGCAGCCTCCACCGTCTACACGCTGTGGCTGCTCACCGGCATCGTCGCCCTGGTCCTCGGCTGCCTCTCCAAGAACAACGGCGTGCGCGCGACATGGGCGGCACACGGCGCGGCCACCGCGTGGATGGTCTGGACGGCCACCCCGGACACCAGCCGCCCCATCGCGGTCGCCTTCGCCGTTCTCGCCTGGACGTTCCTGTCCGCGTTCGCGATGCGCGGCCTGACCCTGCGCCGCCGCCGTGCCCGCGCCGGACGTCCGGCCAAGGTCAGCGTCCGGCCCGAGATCCACGTCGCCGTTCACGTCCCGGTCCCGGTCCCGGCCGCGCCCGCCGACAACAACCCCCCGAACAACGGCTGCCCCTTCCGGGACTGACCTCCGGTCGATCCGCCTGGTCCTCGCCCACCCGCCCCGGCGCGGTGGGCGAGCACCGGACAGGCCGACCGGCCGCCAGCACCACCGTCCCTGTCCCCAGAGCACGCAAGGAGATTCGTCATGCCGAAGAACACCCAGACCCCGCAGCCGGTGTACGGCTGGTTCATCCCCGCGCAGGACGCCACCCCGGCCAAGAAGAAGATGTCGCTGCTCAAGCGCCTCGCGCTGGCCGCCGCGGCCGTCCTGGCGATCGTGCTCGGCTCCCACACCAGTGCGGACGGCCAGCCCGCCACCCCCTCCCCGAGCCCGTCGGCCACGACGACCGGGCGGTGACAGCCGCGGACCCAAAGTCCGCCGCTGCCCTCCCCCGAACTCCGGTCGCTCCGCCTGGTCCTCGCCCGCCCACCTACTCCGGTGCGGCGGGCGAGGCCCGGACAGGCCGACCGGCCGCCAGCACCACCCCGCGCCCCGCCGACCAACCCCGCGCCGGCGGGGCGTGCTGCCTGCTGCCCACCGACGTCTGGAGGACCTGCCCGTGCTCATCCCCCGACCGCGCCGCCGGATCGGCCGACCCCGCCCACAGCGTCCCGGCCCCCGCTACCCGCACCGCCCCGCCCGGCTGCCCGGCGCCTGGAGGGGGTGATGGACAGTCTCGTCAAAGAGGACGTCGCCCTCGTCGACGTCGACCTCTACGACGACGGCGGCTTCCCGGAGTTCCGCAACCTCCAAGCCCCTGGCGCCGTGGCCGTGCGCGCCGCGATACGAGGGAAGGGCCCCGTCCCGAGGGAAGGGCTCGCCACCCGGCGTCAGCTGCGGGCGCTGGGTCTGAGTCCCGGAGGCCACGATCCTGTCGCCCGGCTCATCTGCCGGGGCGGGACCCGGTGGGGGTGGCTGTACCGCATCGACCTCGCGGTCCCCAAGCGTGTCCCGACCCTGGCGCAGGAACTGGCGCTGGACCGGGCGATGGCAGCGAGGCAGACGTGTCCCGAGTGCCGGAATCGGTACTACGCCTGTCTCCCTCTGCGCACCCAAGGTCGCTGCGATCCCTGCGAGTTGGGCATCGAGCCCAGCCCCGACACCGTCATGTCCCCGGCCCCGGGCACTCACCTGCTCGCCGCCTGACCGGCCAGCGTCCCGAGCGTGGACGGCTGCCTGATCCGCCCGTCCCGCCGCCCGGCGGTCCGGGCGGTGACGGGGAGCCGGAACACCCCGGTCACTCCACCCACCAAAAGGGGGAAAGCCCGTGTTCAGCATCATCCGCCGCTCCACCCGCCGTACGTACGAGCAGGCGGTGGAGACCGCCCAGCGTGTCCCCGGACTGGCAGGCGAACTCGCCCAGGAAAGCGGTCGGGCGGACGACTTCGAGCAGAAGAGCTTCAACCTGGAGCAGCTCCTGGAGGAGCGTGACGGGACGATCGCGAAGCTCCGCAGCAAGCTCGACAGCCTCTACCGGGCCGGTGACGAGATCGCCGCGCTGCTGGCCACCGCCCTCTCGCCCGCGGCGGCCGGCTACCACGCCGCCCGCGTCCTGCTCGCCCACGCCGACCAGTTCCGCACCGCCGACACGGCCGAAGGCCGCAGCGGGCTGGAGGCGATGCGCGAGCTGACCGAGCCGCAGACGGTGACCCTCCTGTACCGCTTCGGGCGACGTCAGTCCGTCCACACCACCGTGGAAGACGCCAGGGCGGCCGCCCAGAGGCAAGGCGCTTCCCCCGACGGATGGGAGCCCTCCCGACAGGACTTCGACGACGAATGGCTCGGCGCATCCTGGAGCACCACCACGCTCGCCGTGGACGCCGCCACACCGTGGATTACCCCGCGCGAGCCGCTGGCCAGCGTGTACGTCCTCATGCGCGGCGGGCGGCCGTGCGCCGCGTTCAGCGCCCCGGACGACGCGATCCGTGAGCAGGACCGCCTGGGCATCCCACGCACCGCCGACAGCCTGATCCGCATGGAGCTGCCGACGGACGACGCCACGGCCGCTGCGTAACCCGCGCCCGCCTCATTGCCCCGGTCCTCGGCACTGAGGGCTGCCTGACCAACGAACCGCTCCAAGGAGACGTCACTCATGACCATCAGCAGCCTGTTCACCCGCCGTACCGGCATGCCCGACCCGGCGGACTGGACACCGGACGGCACGGTCGTCGTCCAGCGCTACCGCGCCCTGGGGGGCGGGACCGTTCTCGTCTACACCGCCGACGTCGGGCGCGGCACCGCCAAGTACGCCGTCGCGTGCCTCGGCTGCGCCCACCGTGCCGTGAAGAACGCCGCGAACAACCCGATGTCCGAGACGGACGCCGCCAAGGCCGCCAACGCCCACGCGGCCGTATGCCGGGCGATGCCGCGCGGCGTGCCCGTCCGGCCCGACGACATCGAGGCCGCCGACATGATCCGCACCCGGCTGTGGGGACACCGCTACGGCACGGTCCCGCACCCGGTGCGCCTCTCCCAATTCGACGCGATCCGCGTCGATCTCCACGCGCCCCACCGACTGGATCAAGGCGCTGCTGGCCGATATCGCGCAGGCCGACCCCGGCTTCCTCACCGCGACGCCCGCCAGCCCCGGTCAGGGCACCCGTTTCACCGTCCAGCCCTTCGACCGGTCCTGACCAGATGTGTTCCCGAACCGTCCTGCTGCTCGCGGCCGCCGTACCGCTCACCGTCACGGCGGCCGTCGTCGCTCTCAAGGCCGGCGCCTGGGAGCTGACCGTCTCCCGGCACAGCATCCGACTCTCCCCCCGGCCCCGCCCGAACTGCCCCGACTGCAGGGGCGCGGGCGGCTGGTGGTCCGAGGACCTCTACCCGGGCGGCGAGCTGTGCTGGTGCTGGGACCGCCCCGCCCGAACCCTCCGACTCCTGCCCGACCGGGACCCCTGGTCGGACGAACCCCCGTTCTGACGGATCCCCGTGCCGCCTCCGGTCAGCCTCCTGCGCTGGCTGGGGACGGCGCGGAGGACCGGACAGCCCGGTCGCCCGGAACACCCGAAGGAGCTGCACGTGACCGAGACCCTCACCTCGCCAGCCGTCGTGGTCGGCGCGGACTCGCCGCTCGCCGTGCTCTTCGACATCGCCCTGGAGATCGGTACGCAGGGCGAGGACGAACAGCGCGAGGACGCCAAGACCGCTGCCCTGCACCACGTCTGGAGCCACTACCCCGACACGCTCGGCAAGGCCGTGGACGAAGACGACTGGACCGGCTGGCCCGCCCTGCCGGAGGCCGGACTGGAGCCGTGCGCCGTTGCCTACCTGGACGGCGGCTGGTGGCTGCACCACACCACCGACGGCGATCAGGAGCGCGACGTCCTCACCCTCATCGCGCCCTGCACCTGCGGAAACGGCTACGTCGACACCGCCCTGGACGGCGAGTGGGACCTACTCGAGGTCCTCAACGACCTGCGTGCCACCGGCGGCCGCTTCCCGCACCACAGCGACCGCCCCGACTGCGGCAGTCGGCACCGCCTGGGCGCCTGGGGCGACACCCGGCCGTGACAGCCCAACAGCGGCTGATGCGCGCGAACCGCACCAGCCGTCCCCACTCCCCTCTCGGGCGGTCTGCACATCACGTGGGCCGCCCCACCTCACGTTCCGGCAAGGAGAACCCGCCCATGACGGCCCTCACCGACA
This sequence comes from Streptomyces hokutonensis, assembly GCF_000376565.1. Taxonomy (GTDB): domain Bacteria; phylum Actinomycetota; class Actinomycetes; order Streptomycetales; family Streptomycetaceae; genus Streptomyces; species Streptomyces hokutonensis. Next base: position 49,402 of record NZ_BARG01000090.1, read on the forward strand.
CCGTCTCCCTCATCGACATGAACCTGGACACCGCCTACGCCGCCGTCGTCACCGAGATCGGACGCACGGACAACAAGTCCTCCTTACTTCTCGCCTTCAACGGCGCCGTCCTCGCCGGCCTCGCGTCCGTCGCCGACCACGACCTGCCGCCCGTGACGAAGGTGTTCGGCGCGCTCGCCGTCCTCGCCCTGGGCGTGGCCGCCGTGCTGCTGCTCCTGGTCGTCAGGCCCCGCTTGGGCGGCAATGACCGGGCGTCCTTCCCGTACTGGGCACGCCTGGACGACGACGAGATCCGCGCCTGCATGGACGGCGACACCCGCGCAGCCCGCATCCGCGTCCTGTCCGCCATCGCCGTACGGAAGTTCACCCACCTGCGGCGCGCGGTCGACCTGTCCCTCGCCGCGCTGGCCCTGCTCGCGCTGGCCGCCACCAGCCTCGCGCTGTGACGGCGCCCGCAGCGACCCGCACACGTCTGGAACGCGTCCGCGCCTCGGTCGGCATCGCCTCTCTGGCCCTTCAGCAGATCCAGGACGACCTCACCGCCGACGACGTCGCCGCCCTCGAACTCGCCGCGATCCTGCGCGAGTTGAGCGAGGACACCGACCCGCCCGGCGGATTCCTGGCCGCTGTCGCGCAGCTGCTCACTGCCGCCGCGAAGCGAGCCGAGCAGATCGAGCCCGACCGCGACGGTGACGCCTCGTGCCCGTTGTACGAGGCCGCCGCCCTGCTCACCGACAACGCCGGGCAGCGCCTCATCTGGGCTGCCAACTCCCTTGACCCGCAAGGAGATTCCACATGACCGTACCGATGCCGCAGTACCCGGAGCTGCCGGACAACGCCCTGATCGTGCTGATCGGCGCCTCCGGAGCGGGGAAGTCGACGCTGGCCGGCACCTGGCCCGCCTCCCAGGTCCTCTCGCTCGATGGCCTGCGCGGCGTTGTCAGCGACGACCCCGGCTGCCAGGACTCCACAGGCGACGCCGCCGACGTCCTCAAGCTCATCCTGGAACGCCGGATGGCCCGGAAGCTGAACACGGTGATCGACGCGACCAATCTCGAACAGCCGGTACGTGTCGACCTGGTCATGGCCGCAAAGCGGCACGGGATGCCGACCATCGCGGTCATCCTCGCGACACCGCTCCCGCTGTGCCTCGCCCGGCAGGAGGGCCGCCCGGACAACCGGCGCGTGCCCGAGGACACCGTCCGCACCCAGCACAAGGCCATGACCCACGCCCACCAGGGGCTGGCCACCGAGGGCTTCAACACCATCGTGTTCGCCGAATCCCTGTACCGGCTGGAGCCGTACCTGCGCGGCCTGAGTGAGGCACGCAGGGCCGACCTCGGACTGGACGGCGGTGACGGCCTGGGTGATCTGTTCCTGCCCCTGCGCGTCTTCGGCCCGGAGATCCTTCCCATGTGGCGGTGGAAGGACGGCTCCGACGTCGCGGCCGGCGACCGGGTCGCGGAGATCCGCCTCGGCCAGCAGTACCTCACCCTCGCCCTGCGCACGGACGTCGACGGCGAAGGCGACCTCGGCTTCGACGTCATGGTGCCCTGCCCGTTCGACCCCGAGTGCGGCGGCTACGCGTGGGCGCCGGCCTTCAGCATCACCTGCCTCCACCGCGCGCTCACCGGCGAGCTGGACACCCACGAGGACATCGTCTGCACCGTCCACGGCGGCTTCGACGACGTCGACCAGGAAGCCGACGAACACGCCGCGCAGGCACTGCACGAGGTCCGCGGATGACCACCGAGCCCACCCCCGGATCCGCTTCCGGCTGGGACCAGGCCACCTACCGGTGCGGCCGGTGCGGAGCCGAGTCCACCGTCACCACGGAAGAGGCCTACCTCCAGGCCGTCGGCGTCCACGCCGACGCCCACGCCCTCTGGGACCGCCTCAACCCCATCGAACGCGACGGCCTGGTCTCGATCCTCCGCACGATCCTGTCCGCGCCCGCCCTCGGATTCGAGTTCCTGGCCCTTGCCGACCGGCAGCAGCACACGGGAGACGGCACACAGTCGCTCCCGGACCCGGCCGTACCGAGCACGAACACCCCGCAGCCCGACTCTTCGCCGTCGAACGCGACGGCCCGAGCCACCGAGTAGGAGAACCGCAATGCCCACCACCGCGATCACCGCCGCCGACATCATCCGCAACTACGCCGAAGACATCGCCTACGCCGCAGAGAAGGACAAGGACCAGGCTGCCGACATCGGCACCCTCGCCGATCAACTCGGCACCGCGGCCCGCAACTTCTCGATGGCCGGCATCAACGGTCACGAGGACGTGGAGACCGCCGCGACCTACCTCTCCGAGGCCCACCACGCGACCGACGACACCGAGCGCACCGTGTTCCTCCGCAAGGCCGACAAACTCCTCTCCCCGATCGTCTGGGAGATGACGCAGGAGTACCGCGGCATGGTCGGCGACTGACCCTGCACACCGACGACCGAGCAGCACCCGTGCACACGGCCGCCGGGCCCCGGCGGCCCCTCACCCTCCAGAGTGACTACCAAGGAGGCCTTGTGGCCGTTTCCGCCCAGCCCGCCAAGAACACGTTCGCCGCGCTCAGCGCCTGCTTCAGCCGGGAGCTCGCCGCCCTCCTCTCCGAGGACGCACCACACGACCCGACACCGAACGAGTTCATCGACCTGGTCGCAGGCGTCCGTGACGTCCTCAACCCCGCCGGCGGGGACCTGGACGATGCCGTCGTTCACCTCACCGAGGCGCTGAACGGCCCCCGGGAGGACCGGCGTGAGCTGCTGGCGCGGGCGCGCACCAATCTGCGGAGCGCCCTCGAAGCCATCCGCTGACCCTGCTCCTCCGGCCGTCGGGCCCGACTCCTCCATGTGCGGGGAGCCGGGCCCGACGGCCGGTACTTGCACAGCCGATTCCCTCACCGGCTCGGTCTGAGCGCTCTCTGGGACCCTCCCGCCCCGGCAGTCCGCCGGACCGGGACGGCCGCAGTGGCCCCTTAGGCACACCAGCAACGAGAGGAGTTGGACGTCATGCCCCTGCCCTTCTACGAGGTCGACGTCCCGATCAGGCATCCCGCCCAGCCCGCCCTGAGCGGGGTGCACGTCTTCACCGGCCCCGCCGACAGCCGCTCTTCAGCCGTACGGATCGCGCACGAGGTCTACGAAGCGGCACGCGCCGCACAGGAGGCCGGACTCGCGATCCCCGCCAAGCGGCCGGACGGCTGGGGAGCCCGCGGCTACCGGCCTGGCTGGGAGCCCGACTGGCCCGCCGCCACGGCCGGCCGCTGGAACAGCCCCTACAGCTGGCTCCGCGTCAGCGACTTCGACCTGTAGCTCCGCCCCGGGACAGCCGCTCTGCTTGCCGGCTTCGTCGACTGTCCCGGGCCCAACCCATCCCGTACGAGACGAGAGGGAGATCCCAAGTATGGACTCCGTCCTGCGCGCGCACGCCGGAAACGGTCAGCGCGCACTCTTCCTGACCACAGCCGTCCTTCCGCTGGCCGGATGGGCTGTGCACGTCGTGACGCTGAACCGGCGCCTGGCTGCCGAGCGTCATCGCCTGGCGGAGACCGCCCGGCTCCTGGAGCGGGCCCACCGTGATCAGCTCACCGGCCTGCACGCCCGCCCCGGCTACGTCCAACACGCCACCGGTGTCCTGAACTGCCACGGTGACGAGTCGCTGCTCGTGTTCCTGGACCTCGTCGACTTCAAGGCCGTCAACGACACCCTCGGGCACGACGTCGGCAACACGCTGATCATCGCCGTCGCCGAACGGCTTCAGCAGTGGGTCGGCGACGACGGCATCGCCGCGCGCCTGCACGGTGACGAGCTCGCCGCCGCCCTCACCTGCCCCGCCGCCGACCGCGCCCAGCGCCTGGAGCAGCTGCACCACCTGCTGCACCAGCCCGTCGACGTCGACGGGCAGGCGGTCGACGTCGCGGTGTCCATCGGCGCGTCCAGCCCCAGCGACCTGCACTCGCGTGACTACACGTACGTGCTGCGCGGCGCGGAGGGCGCGATGTACGAGCACAAGCGGGAGGGCACCGGCCTGTACCGCATCGCTACCCCGAAGCACGCCTGCGAGCCGACCGTCAACGGCAGGCGCCTCGGACGCACGGGCACCACCGCCCACCCCGTCGCCCCCAAGGACCCGCGATGACCCTCGCCCCCGTCGCGGACACCGCGCTGCTGGCCCGGCTGTCCCTCGAAGCCGTCCCCACCGGCACCTACTTCCGCACCCGCACCCCGGCCGGAGCGCTGCCGCTGACCCCCCAGCAGCAGCGCACCAACTACGAGGCGCTCGCCGCGGTCTCCCAACGGCCCCACACCGTGGCGGACCACGACCTCACCCCGATCCGGTGCATGACCATCCGGCCGCCCTGGTCGGACCTGATCGCCATCGAGGACGACCAGGTCGCCAAGCGCATCGAGAACAGGGTGTGGTCCACCCGGTGGCGCGGCACCCTGCTCATCCACGCCGGATCCGAGGTCGACACCCGCGCCCTGGCCCTGCCCGCCGTACGGCAGACGCTGGACGCCGACTACGAGCTGGTGCGCGGGGCGGTCGTCGCCATCGCCGACCTCGCCGGCATCCACGCCGACGACGGCGCGTGCACGCCCTGGTCCCAAGAGGGCTGCTTCCACTGGGAGCTGGCTCGGGTGCAGCGGCTGACCACGCCCGTCCCGGCCCGCGGTACCCAGCGCCTGTGGAAGCCCACGCCGAAGCTGCTGCGGCGGATCGGCGACGCGAATCCGTACCTGCGCGGCCGGCTCGCCGCCGCGAACGCGGGGGGCGGCGCATGACCGTCATCGACACGACGACGCGGTCGACCTCCCAGGCGGAGGAGCCGGTGGCCGCCATCGTCGACCGGGCCTGCGGCGGCGACCGCGAGGCGTTCGGCCTCCTGTACGCCCGCTACCGGCCGCAGATCTACACCTACCTGTGGCGCCGCACCCACGACCGGCCCCTGAGCGAGGACCTGACCGCCGACGTGTTCGTCCGGGCACTGGACCGCATCGACACGTTCACCTGGCGCGGCCGGGACTTCGGAGCCTGGCTGGCCACGATCGCCCGCAACCTGCTGCTCGATCACTACAAGAGCTCCCGGCACCGGCGGGAGGTCACGACCGGCGACATGTACGACCAGGACGTGGCCGTCGGCGATGTCGGCGAACAGGTCACCGAGCACATGGTTCGGGCCGAGGTCCTTGCCGAACTCCGTGAAGCCCTCGGTGATCTGACATCCGATCAGTGGGAGTGCCTGTGGCTGCGCTACTGGCACGACCTGCCGTTTGACGAGATAGGCCGCCGTATGGACCGCAACGCCCACGCGGTCCAGATCCTCAAACAGCGTGCTCTGCGGAAGTTGAGCGCCCCGCACGTCAAGACCGCGCTGTCCAAAGCGGCCTGGCCCGGACGCCCCACGTCGTGCCGTTCTCGAACAGCCCCACCCGCACCCTCGCAGGCCTCCTCACGTGTCCCGTCGCCGCGACGGCCCGCGCCCTTGGATCATCTGGACTCCGGAAGGACTCGCCCCATGGCGACCGACGCCATGCCCGCCACGCTCACCCCGCTCACGGCCGACCAGGCCGTGGCGCTGGTCCTGCTGCGCGACGGTCTCAGCGAACGCAGCATCACCCAGCGCACCGGTGTCACCGGCGACACCCTGTACTCGCTGGCCGCCGCCCACCACATCACCGCCCCGCACGGCACCGTGGAAGGCCACCGCTGCCACGAGGCCGCCGGCACCGAGTCGTGCGACGGGTGCAGCCTCGCCGACGCTCGTGTCCAGGCCCGCGCACGAGCCCGGCACCGCAAGTCCATCGGCTCCCTGCCCCGCGCCCTGCAGCGCCAGGCCGCCGGCCGCACCGGACGCAGGAAGGCGGCGGCACGCTGATGGAACCCCTTGTGTACGTGCTCACCGGCTACCTGGACCGTGTTCCGGTCCCCGGTACCGGCATTGGTACCGCCGCCTGGCGGCTGACCTCCTCCCCCGACGGCTGCACGGAGGAACAGGAAGCGGTCATCCCCTGCGTCACCAGCAACCCGGACCTCGCGCACACGCTGCTGACCGAGTGCCAGACCGGCGACCTGCTGCGCGTCACCGGCCACCTCACCCTCCCCGACACCGCCGACGGTCACATCCGGCTGGACGCCGACGAGCTCGAAGTCCTGTCCCAGACGGAACTGGAACTGGAGGAACTCCTGCGGGAAGAGGGCGAGGACGATGACGCCCCGGAGACCGAAGAGCCCGACGAGAGGGCCCGGGCGATCCAGGCGCTGGGCGAAGCCCTGTACGAACTCACGCGCAACGCGCCCGGGCGGACCATCGGCATCCAGATCAGTCCCAACGGCTTCCTCAGCTCAGCCCCGGAGCACGCGTACATCCTCGACATCAGCCCGGCTCTGGCCCACCAACTCGCCGACCATGTCGACGCCCTGATCTGCTACCTGCGCAGCCAGCGACCCGAGGGCACCGTCGTGGACCGACAGACCATCGCGGAGCTGACCGACCTGTTCGACGGCCTGGACCTGATCGAACTCACCCAGGCCGTCCTCGATGCCACCCGGCCGGAGGACCGCCTCGCGGTCACCCGAGCCCTGGACGACATGTTCGGCGACATCCCCGTCACCGGCATCGACGACAGCGACCAGTAGACCGCCCTCACGCGGCCCATCAGCATTCACCGGCCCGGGTGGGCCGCCTCCACCTCGAGGCGGCCCACCCGGGCCCTTTCACCTCCGCAGCCGAGACCGAAGGCCCTGATGAAACTCACCATCGACACCGACAAGCTCGCCGACGCCACCCAGTGGGCGCTGCGCGCCGTCCCCGGCAACCCGCCCACGCCGGTCATGGCCGGCATGCGGCTCGAAGCCGCCGCCGACAACACCCTGACCCTGGCCGGGTACGACTACTACCGCTCCGCCCGCGCCCGCGAGGACTGCGAGGTGTCCGAGCCCGGCACGCTCCTGGTCCCCGGCCGCGTCTTCACCGACATCGTCAAGGCCTTCCCCAAGGGCAAGCCCACCACGCTGGCCCTGGACGGCACCGACCTCGCCCTGTCCTGCGGCAGCGCGCACATCCTGCTGCCGACCCTGCCGCTGAACGACTACCCGACCCTGCCGACGATCTCCGCCACGAGCGGCACGGTCGACGGCGCGCTCCTGGCCGCCGCCGGCGCTCGGGTCGCCGCGGCTGCCAGTACCGACGAAACCCTCGCGAACCTGACCGGCGTCCAGGTCAGCCTCAGCGACACCACGCTCACGCTGTCCGCGACCGACCGGTACGCGTTCCACGTTGCCGACCTGCCGTGGACCCCCAACCCGGACCCCAAGGGCAAGGGCAAGAACAAGCCCCGCGTCGCGGGCAACACGCTCGTACCGGCCGACGCCGTGCGCGACGCAGCCCGCATCCTCGCCGACGCCGACACGGCGGAACTCACCATCACCGACGGCCAGTTCGCCATCAGCGTCCCCGGCCGGTGGGCCACCAGCAGCCTCATCGAAGGCGAACTCCCCAAGTACGCCGCCCTGTTCCCCACCGAGTTCGAGGCCGTCGCCACCACCGGCACCGAGGACCTGATCGACGCCATCAAGCACATCCAGCCGCTGCTGGGCAAAGCCGACCCGATGCTCCTCGAAGTCGCCGACGGGCAGATCACCGTGCGCGCCGGAACCGACGACAAGGGCCGCGGCCGCGACCAGGTCCACGCCGACCTCGAAGGCGACCCGTTGACCATCGCCTTCAACCCCGGGCTTCTGCTCAGGACCCTCCAGCAGATCGACGCGCCCTTCACCCAGTTCAGCTTCACCACCCCGACCAAGCCCGTCCTGCTGCACGCCCCCGAGCAGGCCGACACGTTCCGGGGCCTGCTCATGCCGATCCGCCTCACCAGCATCAGCGGCTGAACCACTCCGCCCGGACCACGGGCGCCAACCTGCCTGTGGGGCGGCCGTCGACACCGCTCCGGCCGCCCCGCAGCACCACCTGTCCCGGCACATCAGAACCCACATCTCAGAGACAAGGAATCGCATGACTGCCCGCGCATTCTGGAAGACCGTCCACCGCCTCACCGCCCTCGGCACCGACGGATACGCACGCGACCGGCAGGCCGCCCGCCGTCCGAAGGTCGTTGTGCTGTGCGGATCCACCAGGTACTGGGAGAAGTTCCAAGAGGCCAACCTGTACGAGACCGCGGCCGGCCGGATCGTCCTCGCGCCCGGCTGCAACCTCAAGGAGCCCCACCCCCTGTGGGCCGACCCCGTCCAGGCCGACCGCCTCAAGAAGGTCCTGGACGACCTGCACCTGCGGAAGATCGACCTCGCCGACGAGGTCCTCGTGGTCAACCCCGGCGGCTACATCGGCGACAGCACCCGCCGCGAGATCGGCTACGCCCTCAGCCACGGCAAGCCCATCCGCTACACCCACCCCGTGGACGACGAGGACGACCGTGGCTGAGAACACGTCGATCGAATGGACGCGGTCCGAGGACGGGACGCCGGGATCCACCTGGAACCCGGTCACCGGCTGCACGAAGATCTCCGATGGCTGCACGAACTGCTACGCGGAAACCTTCGCCGAACGGTGGCGCGGCACCGCCGGCCACCACTTCGAGAACGGCTTCGACATCACGCTCCGGCCGGACCGGCTGAGGCTGCCGATGACGTGGCGCACCCCGCGCCGCGTCTTCCTCAACAGCATGTCCGACCTGTTCCACACCGACATCCCCGACCACTACATCGCCCAGGTGTTCGCCGTCATGGCCCTCACCCCGCAGCACACGTACCAGGTCCTCACCAAGCGGCACGGCCGTATGAAGTCGCTGCTGTCCCGTCCGGCGTTCTGGCATCTCGTGGCGGAGCAGGGCCGGGAGCACTTCACCGGCTGTCAGGAGGACTGGCTCGCCGTCGGCGCCATGCTGGGCGGACAGCCGCTGCCCAACCTGTGGTTGGGCGTCTCGGTCGAAGACCAGACATGGGCCGACATCCGGATCCCCGCCCTGCTGGAGACCCCGGCCGCCGTGCGGTTCCTCTCCTGCGAACCGCTGCTGGGGCCCGTCGACCTCAAACAGGCGGTCATCACCATGGGCAGCGAGCGCGGTCACGGTCTCACCACCTCCTTCGTCCACGCCAGCGGATGCTGCGAGAGGGGTCTCCACGGCATCGACTGGGTGATCGCAGGAGGAGAGAGTGGACCCCGGGCACGCCCCATGCACCCGCAGTGGGCCCGCCACCTGCGTGATCAGTGCGAAATGGCCGGGGTGCCGTTCTTCTTCAAACAGTGGGGGCAGCACGCACCCGAGGACCACGGACACGACCGCGGCCGTGTCGCCCTCATCGACGCCCAGGGCCGGACATGGACGGAGGGGGAAGCACCCGCCCAGCAGGACACGCTCCGCATGCGCCGCGTGGGCAAGACGCAGGCAGGACGCCTCCTGGACGGCCGGCACCACGACGCCTTCCCCGCCCGGTGAGCGGGATGACCGGCCGGACGTACATCGAGCGCGGCCAGCCCGTCACCGTGCTCACCGCGTATTGCGCCCGCCGCGCACCCGACGTCACCGGCGGCTGGCTGCTTTTCCAGTGGCCCGGCCGTCGACCCTCCGCCGGGCCACGCAACGTGGCGATCCGCCGCACCGACGGATCGATCGTCGTCCGGCCCTTCCGAGGCCTCACCCGCAACGCTCCGACCGACAGCCCCCACCCGAGGAACCCATGACCATCCCTCACCCGAGCCCCTACTGCGCGGCCTCCAACGCGGCCGACGCCCTGCTCGCCGCGCACCCCGACCTCCCCGCCCTGTCGGTGGACGTCGCCCACGTACGCGGCCTCGGACCGGCCGCCCTGATCCAGGTCGCGGGCAGGCCCGCCCTCAAGGCCTGGGCGCAGGCCCTGAACACGACCGCCCACATCACCGGCGCGAGCGCTTACGGCACCACCGAGCCCCACGAGGCCGGCATGCCGCAGTGGCTGTGGTGGCGGATGACCTACATCGACACGGCCGTCGGCCGGATGCCCATCCGGCTGTGGACGCTCGACACCACCGACCAGCCCCGCGCCCTGGCCGCCTTCCTCGCCACCACCGTCCACGCCCCGCCCGCTCCTTCCGGCGACCGGACCCGGACCCCGAACCACCCCAACACGCTTGAGGAGAACAGCCGATGACCCCGCCCGCCGCCGACCAGACCGTCGTACCGGACTGGCTTGCCGCTGCCGAAGCCGCCCACCAGGAGCAGCAGATCGGCACCGTCGCGCAACTCCTGCATCGCGCCCAGCGCTACGCCGATCTGATCAACGCCCGCCTCGCCGACCTCGGCATCGAGCCGATCGAGGCCGCAGGCGTTGACGACCGCGGCACCCTGCGGCCCGCCCGGCTGACCCAGCCCGAGGTGGAGCCGTACGCCTACTACGAGGTGCGCGCGGCCTGGAGCGAGGACGACAAGCAGGTTGAACTCCACACCGCCGACTGGGAGGACCATGACCCCACGTTCGGACGCGTCCGTCTGCTGCACTCGCTCGCCGACGTCGCCGCCGCCCGCCGCGAGACCCCGACCTTCCCCGCCCCGCGCCGCGACTACCTCCGTGAGGCGATCCGCGCGATCGACGGCCTCGACGCCGACCGCCTCAACAACGCACAGGTCGAAGAGATCGCGAACGCCGTCCACGGCAACACCGCGGCCCTGCTGCACCTCGCCGACACCATCGCCCGCACACGCACGACCGTCTGAGCACGCATCACCGACACCACTGGCCACACCACCCGGAGCGCCGTGCCCGCCATCCTGCGGGCGCGGCGCTCCCCCTCTTTCATCTCTTCAAGGAGCCCCGGATGCCCATCAGCCCACCGTTACCGGAGCGAGCCCAGCAGCTGCTGGCGCAGCTGGAGCGGTACGCATCCCGCGAGAGCGGGCAGATCGCCGTCGGCAGGCGCCTCCTGGAGAACCACCCCGACCTTCCGCTGGCCGGGTTCGCGATCTCCAGCAGCATCTCCCCCGAGCCCGGCCGCCCCCAGCACAGCCTGATCCTGCGCGTCGATGAACACGACACAGCCGCGATCGCGGCATGGGCGCACGCCCTGGGCACCGAGCCGGTCATCGACGGAGCCCGCCACCAGCTCGACACCGCCCTGGACGGCATCGGGATCTGGGGCACGGCCACGATCCCCGAAGCCGACTACGACATGGACCGGGCGGCTTTCATCCCGTCCGGCGACGACGTCTCCTTCACCCACCGGGGCCTGCTCGTCACGGAGATCGGGGAAGACGGCGACCTGCTCTTCAGCGCCCACCCGCCCATGCGGGAGGTCCTGGCCGCCACGAGCGCCTACTACCGCCACACCTGCGGCCAGCGCCTGCGCCCGTTCGACGGGCACGCCCTCGCCGACAGCATCAAACGCGGCTGGGCACGGTGCGTCGCCTACCCCACCCGCACCGAATGGCAGATCCGCAGGGCAACCGAGGACACCCCCGGAGCCCTCCCCGTCACCTGGATGTACGCCCAGGACGGCCGCACCCAGGACCTCGGTTCCGTCGAACACTGCCCGGCCTGCGGGCGCCCCAGCCGCGGACTCGACTACGACCGCGTGAGTGGGCAGCGCGTACACGTCTGCCCCTCACCCGCCTGCCTGCATAAGTGGCCCGTCGACGACACCCCGAGCCCCGCAGCTGATGACCACCGCCACGACAGCGAAGCCCTCGCCACCCGCTGACCCGCCCCCACCCTTCGCGCGGCGGCCCCATACGGCCGGCCGCACGAGCCTGGAGACTCCGTGACCCACCCCGACGTGTTCATCGACTCCTTCGGCGCACGCTGGCAGGACACTCCCCCGCCCCGCTACCGTGCCGCCGTCCTCGGCATCAACCTGACCAATCAGCTGCTCAACCCGCCGGACGACCCGGCCCTCGCCGACACCGTCGCCCGCCAGACCGGACAGGACCAGGGCGTACGCGACTACGTCCTGGGCACCCCCGGCGCGGCCCGCATCATCGCCGACGCCGTACACGAACTCACCGCGCTGCGCGCCGCCGCCAACGGCCGACCGGTCCAGCTCCTGGTCAACTGCTGGTACGGCCGCCACCGGGCACCCGCCATCGCCGACGCGATCGGACGGCGCATGCAGGAGGCCGGCGCCACCGTCACGGTCACCCACCACCACATCAACCGGCCACCGGTCCCCCGCAAACACCCGCGCCCCGACTGCCCGTTCTGCCGGATCATCCACGACGGCGCCCCGGCCACGATCGTCCGGGAATGGGCCGACGCCCTCGCGATCAAGCCCCGCAGCGGCGGCTGCACCGACGGCCACGTCCTGGTCCTGCCGCACGGTCATGTCGCGGACTTCACGACCGACCCTGTCGTCTCCGCCACCGTCCAACTGCGTGCCGCCGAGCTCGCCCAGGAGCTGGGCGGCCAGTGGAACTACCTCACCTCCTGCGGCCCGGACGCGACACAGACCGTGCTCCACCTGCACGGCCACCTTGTTCCCCGCACCGCCGACGACGGCCTCGCCCTCCCCTGGATCAACCCCAACCACGAACAGGAGCCCGCCCGATGAAGCGTCGCTTCAGCCGATGCGGCCACGCACCCGGCGCCCTCAGCCCCGAAGACCAGGCCGCCGTCGACCAGTTCCGCGCGCTGCTCGCCGCACTGCGCGACATGGAGACCTGGACGCCCGGCCTCTACCAGGACATCGCCGTGCGCGTCGGACCGTTCATGGAAAGGGCCCACCCCCGCCCGGGCGACGATCACGGCCCCGACCTGATCGCCGTCTCTCTGGTCCACCCCGACACCCCGCACGCCGCGGCCTACCTCCACGGCCACCAGCTCGGCTACACCGGCAAGGGCTGGCTGCGCTGCGAGACGGACAAGATCCTCGGATTGTGGAACCCGGCCCTCACACCACTCACCCACGCCGCGGCGGGCCTGGATCTGCCCGATGACGTCGGCATGTCGGCCGCGCACTACGCCGTACACGTCGAAGCCTGCTACCGCGACGGCACCACATACACGCTGCTCCGCCTCGGGCCCTACAACCAGACCGGGCAGGCCGAACACGACACAGGCCGCCTCACCACCGAACTGGCGGCTCAGATGGCCGCCATCATCCCCGAGTTCACGGTCACCGCGACGCTCGAGCCCTTCGACATCAGCGCCCGTGCGAAGTACCGCGACCCGTACGACCACGACCCCGTCGTACTCCTGACGGACGCTCTCGCCCAGGTCCAGTAGGAGAGCCGCATGACCACCACCCTGTACGAGATCGAAACCAGCGAAGCCGACGACGGCACGACGGTCCCCGCCGAAGGCATTTGGACCCCCAGCAGTGAAGACGCGGTCGACAACGGATTCATCGCCTACGGCGGGCTGTACGTCGCCGGCGTCGGAGCACCGAACGACGACGCCCTTTACCCGGACAGCTTCGTCGTCCTCGGTCACCACCGGTGGGCACGCGCCATCGAGGCCGCAGCCGCGTACATGGACCGAGTCCACGGCTGGCCCAGCCTTCACCTCTACCCCGGTGACGACCCCTCGGTGTCCATCCACCGCATCGCGCGCGCGGTCCTCGCGCACGGCGTCTTCTTACGGCACCCGCATCCGGACCACCCGTGCGGCTGCGAGTGGGAAGACACCTGGCGCGTGGTCTGGGCGCCCGAGACCGAACCCGGGGCCGTCCCGGTCACCGCGATGCGCCATCCGGCCGCGCCGGCAACCGCAGTCGGCCTCCCCAACCCCGACCACGGAGCAGTGCCAGCAACCTGGGCGCCTTGATCAGGGTTGCTCGCCACACCAAGAAGGCCCGTACCGCTGCGAACTCGCAGGGGTACGGGCCTTTTGTGTTCCTGGGCAGTCAGCTTGACGTGTTCTCCGTGGGGCCCCGGTCGGCTGAACCGCCCTATTTCATACGAGGCCCCAGGCCCGGCGATCAACTCGCCCAGAGGTGGGTCCCTTTTGTGTTCACGGGACGTGCTGCGACCTTGGTGAGTGCCCTGCGAGCGGGACACCTGCACCCGCCGCACTCACTCCCGACCAAGATCATTCTTCCACAATTGTAGAAGAATGATCTTGGTCGGGAGTGAGTAAATGCGGGTGTGCTGGGTGGAGAGGGGTGGCGTCCTGGATATCGTCCCTGCCATGACCGAAACCACACCGGACTCGCTCGCCGGGACCCGCGGGCTTCCCGCGCCTCGCATCAGTAGGCCCGAGCTGACCCGCATCATCGCCATGTGTAACCAGAAAGGTGGCGTCGGAAAGACCACCACCACGATCAACCTAGCCGGAGCGCTCGCAGAACACGGACGGCGCGTCCTGCTCTGCGACTGCGACCCCCAGGGCAACGCTACGAGCTCTTTCAAGGTCCCCATGCTGGACGATGACAAGGGTCCCACGCAGGCCACCGTCGTCATCGACATGTCCGACCCTCACGAGCTGGTCGCCAAGACCCGCGTGGAGAACATCGACGTCCTGCCTGCCAGCATGGACATGGCCTTCCTGCCCTCCCGGCTTCGGGAGACGGGATCGGCCAACCAGTTCTACGCCCGGATGCTGGGGCACTTCCAGGGCGAGTACGACGACATCCTGCTCGACATGCGCCCAGCTCTGGACACGGACACCGATTCGCAGACCGCCGCTGCGACGGCCGCAATCATCATGGTCGACGTCGACGAGTGGGCGATGAAGGCCGTCAAGATGCAGGTCGCCCAGCACAAGAAGATCATGACCGCCATGGGGCGCCCGGTCGACGACCTGGACATCCTCGGCATGGTCATCGGCCGTGTCATGAAGCCCATGGGCGACTTCGACTCCGCCGTCTACAAGCAGCTACGCAACCACCCGCGAATCCCGCTCCTGGGGGAGATCCCCGTCCGGTCCGCTGATCTCAAGGAATCCCGCAACAAGGGACTGCCTGTCGTGTTCTACCGGCCCAAGACCGACACCGCCGGCTTCTTCCGTACGATCGCCTCCAACGCCAAGCTGGTGACCGCCGCGTGAGCGACAAGGACTTCGACCTGGACGGCTGGGACGACGACGAGGCGTCCACGGACGCCGCCACCAGCCTTACCAAGACCGCTGAGCGCGTCGAAGAAGAGCGCCAGGCACTGAGCGAGCAAGCCCTCGCCGAACGAATCACCGCAGCTGTCACCGCCGCCCGACCCGGCCTCGATAAGATCCCCGACCCCGTCGACCCGGCAGGCGCCGGCGACCTCACCGCAGACGAGCAGGAACGCCTTGCCGCCTGCGTGGCCGGCATCGAGCTGCTGTCCACGGCGACGTGGGTCGCGGGCAAGTCCCTTGACACGGTCGCCACCGGTCGCCTGTTCCGTGTGATCCCACACAAGCTGGAGCCGGAGCGCTGCTACAAGACCATCGAAGAGTGGTCGGAGACCGAGTACGGGATCAGCCGCTCCCGGTGCAGTCAGCTTCGGGACGGCTGGGAACTCGGTGAAGTGCTCACCGTCCGCGGCCACAAGGCTCCCGAGGGGCAAGTACGCGAGCTCGTACCGTTCTTCAAACAGCACGGCCTCAAGGCCGCGGTCGGCGTGTACGAGATGGTCGTCCAGGCCGCTGGCGCAGACAAGATCACGGCCAAACGGCTACGTGAAACCGTGAAGCTGTTCCCCGGAGACCTCGCACTGAGCGATGAGGACGACGTCAACGTCATCGCCCAGTCCCTCGCCGGAGCCATAGAGGGAGCGACGCCACCGGGCCCCAAGCCGTCGACGGGCCTGCCAGCCGAACTCAAGCGGGACGTCGACCGGCGCTCCCTGGCGCTCGCAAACAGGCTTGACCGCCCACGCATCCCTCGGAACGAGGTCCTGACCCACCTCCTGGCCGCCTTCGTCGACGACAAGGACTCACGGGTCTTCGACGCCGTCTGCGAGAGGATGAAGACCAGCAACAGCTGAAGTCCAAACACGATGAGGCGCGCGGCCAAAAGAGGTGGCCGGGCGCCCCATCGCGTCTACAGGCGCACCCTACTCGCCGACGGGCCACAAGATCTCGCGAGTTGAGGAACGTCGCGCCGGCAGCTGAACCCGGAACTCCGCAGGACAAGCGGGGCCTTGAAAAGCCGGGGATCTAGAATTTCGTTTGTGACGAAAATGGTGCCACGTGACGGTGAGCAGGACGGCAGCGATCGAGGCGGGGACCACGAGTTGGTGGCCTCCAGTGAGCGGCTCCTGGAGCGCACGTGTGAGTGGTGCGGCAAGCCGGTGGCCTACAGCGGCCGGGGCCGGCCGCCTCGCTACTGCAGCCCGGTGCACCGTCGCCGGGCCTGGGAGCTGCGTACCGCGCAGGACCGGGCGGAGCGCCCCGTCGACGACGGGGGCCAGAGCCGTGAGCCGGTCCGCGAGATCGTGCAGCACACCGTGGTCCTGCGGGATACGACCCTGATCCCTCCGGCACCCCGCCCCGCGGAGCGGCTGAGCGGACAGCCCTACACCCTTCCCGAGGACGCCGTCGAATGGATCGAGGCGCTCATCGCCCTGCGGCGGGAGGCGGTGACCAACCCGAAGATCGCCCCCTTCCGGGACCACATCGCCAGGGCGTGCGACAAGACCGCGCAGGCCCTGCGCGGTGAGGACTGACGGGCTGGTCAAGGCCGGAAATCCAGCCGGGCAGAAGCGTTTTGCCGCCAACGAGAAGTAATCGACCCACCGTGTGGAGTGGTTCCGGCTACAGGTGTGCTGGGACGTTCATGCGACGGGGAGGGCTGGTCGATGGTTCTGACGATCAACGTTGCGGTTCTGCTGGCGGTCATCATCGTCTTGCGGCTGGGGCGGCGTACGCACGCCCGGAGCCGGAACGACGAGAAACTGACCGTCGTCATCGTGCTGGTCTTCGGCGTGCTGATCGCCCCCACCGCGCTCGGCCAGACCGTCTTCGACGTCGTCGGTCAACTCGCGCAGGGCGTTACCCAGTCGGGCAGCCCCTGAGTTCTGCGCCCTTCCCGACACCGCCGCCCCGAACTGCGGCCGGTGGCCGGACGCAGACGGCGGAAGGGCGGGCCTGATGGGCACGCGCACGGTGACCGGGACGGGATCGCCGAACGGCCTGAGAGCTCCGCGCAGTCACCCAAATTTGGGTGACCAACGCCGGCTGGCCACCAGCGGAGTGTGGTGGCGTGCGAGGTGTGGCTGCCTGCCCGCAGTATTCGCACGACGTCGTCAGGCGTCCCCACATCGCCTCGATCCAGCGACCTGGACCGTCCACGGCTGCCGTGACGGCCCGCCTGACGGGCTCCACGGAAATGATCCAGTGATGGCCTCCCGCCCGGCGGGAAGCACCCCAGGTGACGCTTCTATGCAGGTCGCGGGCGGCATTTCATGACCGGGTGACAATCAGCGAAGCGAAGATCGGCCCGGGCGGGTGGCCGTACTACTGCAACGGCGTGATGGTCGGCGACGGCCACCGCCCGGCGCGCAAGCCGCTGCGCGACGCCCAGGACGAAGCGGGTGTCCCGCCCGGGTTCTGGACGGGCCGGGGCCTGGCCGCACTCGGTCTCGCGGCCGGAGACGTGGTGACCGAACGGCAGGCCGAACTGCTCCTGGGGGAAGGCCGGCACCCCGACGCCGACCGGATCGAGCGCGAGCTCCTGGACGCCGGCAGAAGCCCCGCGAAGGCGCGGCGGGCGACGGTGCTGGGCAGGCCCATCGAGCACAACAAGTCGCCCCGGACCGAGAACGCGAAGGAACGGTCGCCCTGGCTGGCCATGGATCTGACGTTCCGGGCGCCGTCGACCGTTCAGATCGCGTGGGCGCTGCTGGACGACCGGATCCGCCGGGTGCTGGAACTGTGCCAGGACATCGCCCGGGACAAGACGCTGGCGTGGATGGAGGAGTCGGTCGCGGAGATCCGCTGGGGGAGCGGCGGCAAACACCGCCGCCCGGTGAGGGACGGGCTGATCGTCGCGGTCTTCCGGCACTACGAGTCCAGAGCCGAAAAGCCCCTGCTTCACGACCATGCGGTGGTCTCCATCCGCGCCCGGCGCCCGGACGGCACAGGGACGTGGGGCAACTGGTCCGCGGACTCGATGCTGACGCACATCGTCGTGGCCGACACCCTGTTCACCCTCCACTTCATGGAGGAGGTGTCCGCCCGGCTCGGGTGGGCGTGGGAGCCGCGTGAGGTGACGCCCGGCAGGAGGCCGGTCCTTGAGATCGCGGGGATTGATCAGCGGCTCATCGGCTGGCAGTCGACCCGCCGTCAGCAGATCGCGGACGCGCTGCCCGTCCTCATCGCCGACTACGAAGAGGCGCACGGGCACCAGCCGGGGGAGCGGGCCGCCAAGGCGCTGGACCGGCAGGCCGCCGACCGGACGCGCCCGCCGAAGCGCAAGGTGCCCCGGTCGCTTTCGGAACTGCGCGAGGGCTGGCGGCAGTCGGCGATCCGGGCGTTCGGCGCCTGCACCGTGTACCGGATGGCGGAGAAGGCGCGGGCGGCGGCTGTGGCGGTGTGGGCGCGGGTGCGGCCGGTGGTCGACATCCCGCTCGCGGCCGTCGCCACCGCTGCAGTGGTGTACGTGATGCGCGGCGCGTTCAAACGCCATCACCTGCTCGCCGAAGCCCGGCGCCACCTCGCCCACATCCTGCGCGGCCGGCCCCACGAGCCCGGCCTGGACGAACAGATCGTGCAGACGGCCGTCGACGGCTACACCCGCCCGGCCGGCCGCACGATGATGACCGCCGATCTGCGCGCCCTGTACCCGAACGACCTTGAGGACCAGGCCGTGATCCGCCCGCTGACCCGCGCCCGGTCGGCGTCCCGCTACGAGAAGGCACGCCTCGCCGCCGGCGCCCTGACCGCCCGCGTGAACGCGGTGCGCCGCTCGCACCGGATCGGCTTCCGCTCCCTGCCGCACACCGTCGCCGTGCCCGCCGGACCGCCGCCGCGCTCGAGGCGCGACCGGGGCGAGGCCCGTACCGGGGGCGCGATCCGCACAGCCGGCCGGGACCACCAGGAGCAGACGACCGACATCGCCACGGTGGAGGAGGCCCGACGGGCGATCGAGGCCGCCGCCGCCAAGCTCCGGGACGGCATCCGGGAACGCGCTGTCGCGCGCGGCCCGCGCCCGCAGCCTGCCCCGGCAGCTTCCACCCAGCAGTCCGCCGTCCAGCCCCGGCCGGGCCCCCACACACCCACTGGAGGAGTCACGTGACCACACCGCCCGTCGACGCGACGTCCGAGGCCATCGCCGCCCTGGTGGAGGAAGCCATCCAGGAGCGCGCCGCCGCCTACGGGGGTTCGGCCTATCAGCCCCTCTGGAAGAGGCCCCGGAAACCGAAGACGACGAAGGAGAAGAACAAGGTGCTGCGCGAGCAGCGCAAGCGGGGCAAAGCGGCCAGGATCCGCCGCCACGCAGCCGGGCAGTCCCGACGGCCCCGCGCCCGGCAGAACCGCATCGGAAGTGCCGCCGCACGCCGCGACGCGCGCGCCCTCTCCCGACTGCGGTACTCCGCGGTGTGGCTGGACTGAACCCGATGCGCACCGCGCGCATCATGAACCGCATCGGATACGCGCCGGGGCGCAGCGCACCTCCCCGCCACACTCGATGCACACCTGCGCGATGCCCCGCATCGTCCACCGCACCGCGCCGCACCGGATGCGCACCGCCCCGAAACCGGGTGCGCAGGGCATCCGGCCACCCCCTTGTCGGCACGGTCGGGCGGCGCGTTTCTCCTTGACAGGGTCCGCTACCCAGCACGTTTCCCCTTGACAGCTGTCGCTGCGACCGCCGATCGGGTCGCGGACAAGGGGGTGCGTGATACAGGCGCCCGGCCGGAGTCCGGCGAGCACCAGACACGGTGCGCGGTGCGGGGGGTTCGCGGTGCGGTGCGCACGATGCACGGCATCGTTCCGGACCGGTGCGCATCGGATGCGCACCACCCGCACCGCACCGAGCCGGCGCGCTGCGCACTACGAGGCGGTGGTGCGCGCACCCGGTGCCGGGCGCGCACCGCGGGCCTGCTCCAAGGCGGCGGCC
Source organism: Streptomyces hokutonensis (assembly GCF_000376565.1). GTDB lineage: Bacteria > Actinomycetota > Actinomycetes > Streptomycetales > Streptomycetaceae > Streptomyces > Streptomyces hokutonensis. Next base: position 69,359 of record NZ_BARG01000090.1, read on the forward strand.
CTCAGCTGCTCCAGGGTGTCCGTGACGTCCTCGGGGTTCTCGGTGAGGATCTCTTCGGTGAAGCTGATGATGGCCGCGGCGATGCCCACTGCCGACGACGGGCGCACGTCGTCCTCGGTGTGCAGGACGCTGAGGAAGATACGCCCGAGCGCTTCCAGGGCGAAGGAGTCCGAGCTCGGGCCGCCCTCGTCCGAGCTGGGCAGCGCCGTGATCGGGGTGACGATGCGGTCGGCGACGTCCAGGAGCGCCCTGCGCAGCTGCGCGTAGTCGCCGAACTCGGGGGCCGTATCGGTGTCGCCGGTCTGGAGCGCCCGGACGTACTGGAGGTAGGTGAAGGCACGGGTCACCGCGGCCGGCGTCATCGGCGCGAGCGGCACGGCTATGGGGTTCTGGGGCATGGACAGCACTCCTCACACGAATCACCGCGCGGATCACGGCGTCGGGGGAGATCATCAGCCGGTTCACCTGTGGATAAAGTCTGGCCGCCGGACAGGGGGAGAACTCTCCCCCTCCGTGCGTTCATAGTCTGATCACGGCTCGGCAAAGGCATGGATCACGGCGTCACACCGTCGGCCTCCGACGTACCTGTAGAAGGCGAATGGCGGGATCGGCCCGCCCCACCGCCCAGGAGCACCCCGTGGCGAGCACCGCCGGCGAGCCCGAACAAGCCCGTGACCGCGCCCGCAACACCCCCTCCGCAGCCCCCTCCATCACCCCCTCCGCGCCCCGACACCACGATTCCGGCGTTTCCACAGGCCAGCCGCCACGGACAAGGGGTCGACGTAGGTCCGACAACCCTCATAGCCAAAGGCGTCCCACTCATAGGAAGAACTCGACAGAGCCAAGGCGGAGGGAACTGATACAAGCACTGGGGATCTTCCAGAGAGCGACTCCTGACCAACTGTGGAAACTGACCCGGCCGGACAACCAGCACGACAAGCTGACACGGGACAACCTCCTTGATCTCCAGGACCACCAGCTGGTGAGGATCGAGTCCGTCCAGGACGACCAGCGTCAGGTATGGGTCCTCACCGCCCGAGGACACCAGGAAGCGAAGCAGCTGCTGGAGCCGAAGGGCATCCGCGTGTCCGTGCTGCGCAAGGAGAAGTACCACCCCGTCACCGGCGCCCTGCTGGGCGGCAGCTACGACGACCACGCCGCGGCGGTCACCTCGACGGCAGCCGAACTGCACCGCGCCGGGATCGGGCACCGGCTCAGCTGGCAGACCGAAGTCGCGCACCGGCTCGGCAACGGGTTCGTGCAGCGGGCGGACCTGGTCATGCGGGCGCCGGACTCGGGGGTACCGGTGCTGCTGATGGAGGTCGACCGGCGCAGCGAGGACGCCCACGACCTGGTGCACAAGCTGCGCCGGTACTGGCAGTGGGGACGGCTGCTGGCGCCGGACGCGGACAAGCGCACCGTGGACCTGGCACGCTCCCGGCCGGACGCGATCGAGCACATCGACCACGAGAAGCGGCTGTGGCGCCGGGTCTACCCACCGACCGGCCGGGAGGGCCTGGTCCCGGTGGCGTTCGTGTTCGCGGACACCACGGAGGCGAAGGTCTCCAACACGGTCGCCGTGCTGGAGGAGGCCGGCCGACACTACTGGGCACCGCGCCGGTACGACACCTACCACCGGGGCATCACCGCCCGCGACTACGGCCAGGCCGTACCCGTCCTCGTCACCACCCTGGAGCAGCTCCAGGAGCACGGCGCGGACGCGGCGGTGTGGCGGCGGCTGGGGCGCGAGGGCGAGCAGACGCTCACGGCCGCGCTCGACAACCCCGACGGCCACGTCCTCTACCGCCGCCAGGCCGCCCGCGCCGACGCGGCAGAGAAGCAGCGCCGGGACGCTGAGCGGGAGGCGCGACGGCCGGTGTGCACGCGGTGCGGGGCGAAGTACACCGACGAACGCTGGGAGGAGACCAGCATGCGCAGACGTCGGTGGGAAGCAGGGGACCTGAGCGTGTGCGCGGCCTGCCACGCCGACGACGTCGCCCGCGAACAGGCCTCCGCCGAAGCAGCCGCACAGCCGGAGCCGGACCTGGACGACGGACCGGAACCCGGTGGACTCCGAGGCATGTTCCGCCGCCGGGCCTGACGGCTCCGGGGCCGGCTGGTTGGGCTGGATTCCCCACCACGGTCGGGCCGGGTCGATAGGGTCTCTCACACTGCGGCCAGCCGCGGACGACTCATGCGAACACGCGCGCAGCTCGCCACCAATCGGTGCCAGAACCTGTGACGCACAGCTGCCATGGAGGAGATTCCCGGTGAGCGACATTCCCCGAGAGGAACGCGCACCGTACTTCGCGTGCGTGGCGTGCGGGCTGATCGGGGAGCCGGATTCCGCGGACTACACCCTCACTGCCGACCGGGAACACGTCGACTGGACCCAGCCGATGACCGTCGGCTGCGGCTTCTGCCGCACACGCACCCAGATCACCAGCACCGACCTCCTGGCCCGCGACACCGAGCACGCGTGCTCCCGCTGCGGGACCCGCACGGCCTGCCCGGCAGCCGCTGACCGAGTCGTCTGCTGGGGCTGCGGCCTCAACGAGCCCGGAGCCGCTTCCGTCGGAGACCGTGCCACCTACCGGCAGGACGTTGAGCGCGGCGCCGATCAGTGGGCCACCGCCGGCGTCCGCGTCGCCAAACAGGACGCACGCGCCCGTGGGGCGCTACCCGGCTGGGCTTCATAACCACCAGCCCCGACGACCGCCGGGGCGAAGCAGCCGACGGCAGGCCACTGAACCGCGTACGTCAAATGGTGATGCCGTGATCGGCTGATGCCTGCGACAGTGGGCGAATGGCGAAACTCCCCCTCGATCCGGGCGTGATGGAGCGCATGGTCGTCGACATCGCGGCCGCCTCCCTCAAGAACGCGCGTGCCCTCCTCACCAGCGCCCAGGCGGTCCTGGACGCGCAGCAGTGGCCGACCTCGTTCTCCTTCGCGGCGCTGGCCCTCGAAGAGGTCGGCAAGGCCTCCCTGTGCATGACGATGCTCGCCATGCCTCCTGCCGTACGGGAGGAGTTCCGCCCTGACTTCGAGAAGATGTTCACCAGCCACCAGACCAAGGCGGAGTTCGCGCACCTGATCCTCGGATTGATCGATGAGAAGGTGCCGGCCAGCGTTCAGCAGATGCTGGACGACGTCGTCACGGCTGCGCGCCGGACCAACGATGTGAAGTTCCGCGGACTGTACGTCGACTACACCAGCACCGGAGACCTGCTCCAGCCGGACACCGTCGGCGAGAGCGACGCTCGGTTGATGGTCACCGCCGTCACCGCCGCGCTCGCCGCTTCCAGCTTTGCCGAATCCGCCGTTGCGGAGCCGGATGTCTTCCTGGACTTCTTGCACCAGTGGCAGAGCGCCATGGACTTCGACGCGCTCGGCACGCACATCGCGGCGACCCCGGAGGACGAACTCCTCACCCAGCTACGGACCGTGGCGCAAGAAGATGCGCTCGCGCCGTCGTTGTTCCAGGGAACGGTCTTTGCCGACCTGGTGACCGCTGCGGACACCGTCGTCCTGACACCAGCCGGACGGAATGCGCAGACCAGCACGGAACACGACAGAACTCCGCTGGAGGACCGGCCCTTCGACACGGCCGCCCCATGATCGACGCCCTGCGGGGTGAGGGAGACAACGGGAGAACGGCACGTCAGTCCCCGGAGTCACCCAAATTTGGGTGACCGGGTCTGCCCGACCACCGGCACGGTGAAGTGCCGGAGTGCCCGCTATGCGCTGCGCCGGGGGTTCCTCGAGGCCGTCTTCTTGGCGGGTGCCTTCTTCGCGGTCTTCTTGGCCGTGGCCTTCTTCGAGGACCCGGACGGCATTTCGTGGACGCTGGCGTCCTCGCCGCGGGAGGCCTGAGCGCTGCGGACGGACTCCTGCAAGGCCGCCATCAGGTCGACGATCCGGCCCGGCACGGCGGCCGGTTCGTGCGCCTTGGGCAGTTCGAGGCCGTCCCGCTTCGCCTCGATGACCTTGGCGATCGCCTCGGTGTAGCGGTCGGTGAAGCCGGGACCGTCGATATCGTCACGGGTCATCCGCTCGATCAGGTGCTCCGCCTCGGAGATCTCCTCCTCGGTCACCTCGGTCGCCGCCGGCGCCAGCTCGGACGGGTCGCGGATCTCGTCGGGCCAGCGCATCGCGTGGAGCACGATCGCCTCACCACGCACCCGCAGCAAACCCAATCGCTCCCGGCCGGACCAGGCGTATTTGGCGACCGCGACCTTCGACGAGCGCTCCAGCGCCAGGCGCAACAGCTTGTACGGCTTGGCGGCGACCTGCCCGTCCGGCTGGAGGTAGTAGCCCTCGCCGATCTGGATCGCGTCGATCGAGTCCAGCGGCACGAAGGCGTGGATCTCGATCGCCTTCGCCGTCGGCAGCGGTATCTCCCGCAGCTCGGCGTCGGTGACCGGGATGACCTGGGCCTTGGACAGCTCGTACCCCTTGCCGATCTCCGAGGCCGGCACCTCGCGGTCCTCGATCTCGCAGACCTTCCGCACACGCACCCGGCTCATGTCCTCCAGGTGGACCTGGCGGAAGGAGACGCTGTGGTCCTCGGTCGCGCTCACCACGTGGATCGGCACCGTGACCAGGCCAAAGCTGATGGCACCCGACCAGATGGTTCTCGGCATCACTGACCTCCGCGTCGCGCCCCGAGCGCCTCCAGCCTATGAGCCGTGCCCCCGCCCGGCACGAGGAAGGCCCGCGTACGGCCTGCCGCTACGCTCCGGCGTCCTGGCGGATGTCCAGGAAGAGCCGCAGCCGTACCCCGGGTTCACCGGGCTCCCGGGTCGTACGGTCTGCCTGTGCGGTTGCCCACCGCCCGGCGAGCAGTTCCTGGACCGCGAACGCGGTCCGGTCGTCGCAGGCCGCGATCTCTACTACGGCCAGTCCCGGCTCCGCCACGTGTGCCTCGGTGATCGGTCTCATGCACGGCACGACGTTCCAGGGACCGCGGAAGTTCTCCGATTTTCCCGCATTCACCCGACCGAGCAGGGCTGCGCAGCTGGACGCCCCTCGCCGTGCCCCGGCGGACCCGATCAGGGTGTCGCCTGTTCCCGTCTGTGAGTCCTGCTGGTACCAGGGATACGGCCTCGTCACGGCCGCCGAGGCCGGCTGAGCGACCGGTATGGTCGCGGTCATGGCAAGGACTGAGGAGGCGCTCGCGCAGCTCCGGGAGGATCTCGACTCCGGCGTGTGGGTGCCCGATGAGTACGAGCGCGTGATTGCCGTGACCGTACAGGCGGAGGGCGGGGCGAGCGCGGAGGCCGTCCGGGCCGGGCTGCGGGCGGGCGGCCGGGACGGCACGCACGGGCGGCTCGCGCCGGTCGCGGCCCGGTGCGGGTACGTGCTGGACGGGGTGAGCCTCACGGGCGCTGAGCATCGGCGTGCCGTGCGGGAGGCCCTCGATGAGCTGCTGGACCTGGTGATGGTCGCAGGCCTGCGCCGCTGGCCGCCTTTGGAAGCAGCCCCGACGCCGTCGAACAGAGGAGCCGACCCCGTGGCGCAGCAGCGGATCAGCGGCCCGCACGGGCGCCCGACTGGGTAGGGTTCTCCGGCATGAAGCCCCCGCACACGGCCGACGAGTGGAGTCAGTCGCTGGCCCGGGCCGGTCAGATCACGGCATCCCTCCAGCCTCCTGCCCTGTGCACCGAGCGTCACTGGGACTTCGTTGGCATCCGGGGTGTCCTCGCCGTCGTCCTCCAGGCGCTCGCCCACCAGACCGACCGCAGCCCGCAGGACGTGCCCCTGGAGGCGCTCCTGTGGCACTGCGAGCAGGATTCCGGACATGTGCGGGACCTGGTTGTGCCCCTGGTCGGCGCGCAGTTGGCGCACAGCATCGACGTCGACCCTGAAGCCGGTGTCCCGGCCGCAGGCGATCCGCCGGTCGCGACCTGGCTGTGGCTGACGCGTCTGTGGCCCCCGCCGGTGCCCGACGACGTCGACGGCCTTCCCCTGCTACAGGCCCGCCGCCATGACGGCATGGTCCGCGGCATCGCCCGCGGCAACCCCGGCGCCGCCGTCGACCTCCTGACCGGATGGGCCGCCGACGCGGTCCGGGCCTCCGCGACGCACCCGTAGCCGTCCGGCAGCTACCCCGCTCCGGACGCGTGCCGGCGGAGACCAGAGCGCGTGCCGCAGGGGAGTGGCGCAGACCCGCAAGGCACCGCGAGGATGACTCCAACCAGCGGACGACGGAAGGGCGTTGATGGACGCGGCGCAGTACGAGGTGCGAATCGCCGGGACAGCTGTCTACCGAGACCGCCGCGGGGAAGCCTTCCACTCCCGGACGGCGATGACCTGCTCCGAATGCGGCGCCCGCACCGGGCTGACCCTGGCGGCCCACGGCGAGGACACCACGATCACCTGCCGGGCCGGGCATACGACCCGGGACTGGCGGCTGACCCCCATGGCCGTACGCGATGTCGCTGCGGCCGCCGCTGAAGCGGGCATCGACGAGGTGCCGGCCGATGCCGAGGTCTGGGTCAAGGTCCGTACCGAGACCGGCATCCTCCCTGAGTACGAGGACATCGCCTGACCGTGGACAGCTTCCTCGAGTTCCTGATCGCCGAAGTGCCCTTCGCGGGGGTGACGGCATGACCGGATTCCCCGGGCCCATCCCGATGCACGGCGACACTGTCGAGATCATGGCCGACAGTGTCGTGGCGACCATCACCGGAAAGATCACGTCGCGGGGCGTCCTGGTTGATGGTCGCGGGTTCGTTGAGCTCGTTCTGCCCGACGGTGACCCGCAGCAGCGGCGCGACCTGGAGCGGGCCGGAACATATCGGTACCGCCTCTACGACGACGGCAGGCTGCTCTACTCGTCTCCGCCGCTGCGCCTGCATGAGACCCGGCGGGAGAGCGACGGGGCACTGGTAATCATGGGCTCCCCCTGACCGCGGCCCTCCCTCACGCGGCGAGAACGTCCCGCAACTCCCGTAAGGCGCGCTCGCGGTGGTGCTGGGCGGGGATCGCTTCGTACAGGTCCTGGGCGCGGCGGTGGACCAGGCCGGTGCGGAAGTCGCCGGGCAGTGCGGCCAGAGCGGCGACCGTGCGGCGGCACGCCTCTGTGCTGTTGCCGTCGTGGTGTGCGCAGGCGGCGCCGTCGATGGTCAGCAGGGTGCGCGTCATGGTGCTGGTCGGCGCGGACAGCTCTAGCGCGCGTTGGTGGCTCTCTCCGGCGCGGCGGGTGTCCCCGAGGGTGGTGAAGGCGTGGCTGAGATGGACGTGGTGTTCCTGCTCGCCGTACGTCAGCCAGGTGTCCGACCGCTCGCTCTCGGGGAGCCGGTCCATGAGGGGTACTGGATCCAGCACCGCTGGCCGAACGCCTTCCGGATCTCCTCCACCGAGCCGACGTCGCGGACATCGGGCCAGGCCCGCGGATCCAACCGCGCGACCTCCACGAGCGCCATCACCTCCCGCCGGGCCCGGTCCTCGGGCAGTTGCGCCATGACCTCCACCGCGAGCTCTTCCACCACCACGCCGTACCGCGTCCCGCACACCTCCGTGTGATCGACTCGGGCAGCAGCGTACGAAGGAACCATCGATCACGTTCCGGCCTGCGGATAACCCGTATCGGGCATGTCCAGACGTCGGACGGCCGTGACGGACGCCATGCTGCGGCAGGGCGAGCACGTTCACCGTCCGCAGGGTGATGATGAGTATTGCGATGGCGGCGACAGCGAATGCCCGTTCTGGGATATGCAACTTGATGAGGCGATGGAGTCATGGAGTTCCAGATAGAAATCCGCTACGAGGTGGGCAGTAAATACAGGAACGCCGGGTGGGGTTACACGCTCGCGTGGAGCGACAGCGGCGGGTGGCCGCACTTCGTTACCGACGAAAGCGGCAACGGACCCTTCGATACGAGGCTCGAAGCCGAAAGGGCAGTGGGGGTCAGGTGCGAAAACATCACCGAGGCGGACCGGCTCAACCCTCCCACGCATGAATACAAATGGCGGAAAAAGTGACGACGACCTGATAGGCCAGTACGCGGCGATCAGCATGGCCGCCATGTTCATGGTGTCCGCTGCGTCGGTGGCCCGGTACAGCGCCATCCGCTCCAGTCCAGCGGCTCGCACACGTCGCCGCGGCGGCGCGGGCGCCATCGAGGAAGACGAACCCACCTTCAGCCGCACGGCGGCTCTTCGCCGCTCGCTCCGTTTGTTCATCTGTGCACTGGCTTCCAGCACCTGGCCGATGATGCGGCGGCGCACGACACCCCCATAGCCTCAGTATCCGAGAGCGGGCCCAAACTCGCACAAGCCCTCGCCGTGGGCATGGCCGCGACCATCGACGCGCGTCGGCTTCTGGGACTGACCGAACTTCTTCCACAGCTGGCTGGACGCCCTGGCGACGGCCGCCTTGTCATTCAGCACGGTCGCCACCGTCGGTATCTGGTTCATTTTCGGGGACATCGTCGTCGGCACCTGGGGGTTCCAGCTGCTCTGCATCGTCCTCGGACGTATCGGTAACGGCATGGGGGTGCGGCGCCGCGGTGGCGATGTCGAGCCTCGGCAGGGAGTCGGCGAGTTGGCGGGCGAGTTTGCTCCCCGGGGCGTCGATCAATGCCTGTAGCGCTGTCTGGTTTGCGGCAAGTTTCCTGGCGAGACTTTGAGCTGGGGTATCGAACAATGCCTGAAGTACTGCCTGATTATCGGCGAGTTGTTGGGCGAGTTTGCGCCCCGGGGCGTCGAGCAGAGCCTGTAGCGCGGCCCGGTCTGCGGCAGCCTTCTGAGCAAATCGTGCCCCCGGGCTGTCCATCAGGGCTTGCAGCGCCGCCCTGTCAGCAGCGAACTTTCGAGCCAGCTGGTTGGTGGCCAGGTCAAGCTTGCGCATGGAAGGCGGCAGCTGCTCGGTGACCAGGCGTTCCACTGAGGACTGCGCGGCGAGGAGATTCTGCTTCGCATCTGCGGCAACGCCAGCGACTCGCTGCTTGAGGCCCTGCAGAATCCTCATGCACGGTTCGTCATCAGTGTCCGGCGGCGAGGGTACTTCTGTTGCGAGAACCGTCGGTGTCTCATCGCCCTCGACTGTCGAGAAGAGGACCTTCATGTGCCACACACAGGCGATGTAGGAGGCGCTCGCATCCTCTCCACTGAGGGCGAGACCGTACAGCAGCCAGCTGGCCTTGGCCGTGTACCAGACGTCGCCTTCGATCTCGTGTCCCTTCACGTCCGTGACGCTGAGGAGATCGACCTCGGGTGAGGCGAGCCACTCACGCCATTCCACCCCGACGCTGGTGGTCCCCAAGCCGGCGAATCCGGCGGGGGAGCTGAGAACCTCTACGGCCGTCTGAGAAACCCGCTCCCGAACAGGCAGTGACCTCAGGAGCTCACCCGCCGCGGTCTCTGCCTCCTTCCCGGACACCTCTATGGTGAACTGGGAGACGACCTGGTCGAAGTCCTGCACGAAGATGAGCCGGTCTTCCATGCCGCGGATGTCGTCGTTCATCGGGTACGGGAAGCCGGTCCCGTCGGTGAAATCCTTGCTGTTGTTCGTGACGAAGTGGACGTGCTGGTCCGGGTTCTGTTCCAGGAATTCCAGGACAGAGAACCAGATCGCCGCATCGCGGCCGCCCTCGGAGTGATCCTTGCCGCGCTTCGTCGGCGGCAGGGCCATCGCCTCCCGCTGGAACGCCCTGCGGATGACTCTGTCGCTGGTCTCGATCACCTCGAAGATCTCTCCGTAGACCTTCCGCCAGTGATCCAGGTATCGCTCAAGGTCCAGCGGTTCCAGCGAGCTCTCCAAATCCCAGGGAAGTATGTCCCGCAGCTTCTCCAGGGTGTTCAGGACCGACTGATGCTTCACCGGGTAGAGGTGCGCCTGATGGGCGGCCATTTCCTCCAGCACCATCCACGGCACGGCGACCCTGTGGTGCTTCGACTGCCGCAGCTTCCGGATGATGTCGGCACGCGGTCCTTCAGGCGGTAGAAGGTTCACCGCGTTCGTATCAAAGATGATCATCAAGGCTTCCCCGTCTCAAAGAGGAGGCAGTATCTCAATCTTCGTCAGGTTGTGGTCCTGCGGCTCTGCAACTTCCGTGTCACGCGCTCGGTGGCCACTGCGACAAGCCCTTTCACGCGAACGCGATTCGAGAACCTCCCGAGACCGTGAAGCGCTGGGACTGCGGCCACCCAAATCCGCTGCGAGACCCGGGACCGGAGTAGGCCGCGGCCTTGCTGTAGGTGTCGCCGTGGGCGCTCTTGACGTCGGTACCGGCCTGCGGGACGGTCTGCGCAACTACGCGCAACCGACTCACAGGGGAGCAAGCGATGACGTTACGGTTCGTCGGGATCGATCCCAACACCGGCGGCGAGGGATCACCGACGGTGTGGGTGGAAGAGGAGAGCGCGGACCTGGTCCTCCAGGGCGAGGAAGCGGACGGTGTCCTCCAGGCCCTGGTCGGCTCCACCGCGTGGGTGGCCGGCCACAAGACGGGGATCCCCGCGCACGAGCGGGTGATCCGGATTCCGGCCCGCATGGTGCCGATTCTGAGGGAGGCGTGCGATGCCGCGGAACGTGCAGCAGCTGAACACCGCGACGTTCGCTGAGCTGCTCGCCGACACCCGTCACACGGCGGTCCACCTGGAGATGCGCGACGTCTACGCCGTCGGTGACGAGACGGACGACTTCGCCGCCTTCCTGCGCACCGGCGTCCCGAACCTCGATCCGGCCCGCTCGTTCTGGCCCCAGTGGATGCCGCTCGTTCAGGGTGCGGTCGCCCGCGGCGTGGTGATGCGCCGCGCGCGGATCGTGTCCGAGCCGGTCACCGACTACATCCGCTACGAGCACGCCATCACCCCGCTCAACCTTCAGGCCGGCGAGGACGTGCGCTGGCTGCCCCGCCGCCGCGCCTCCGACATCCCGCTGCCCGGCAACGACTTCTGGCTCCTGGACGGACAGCTCGTGCAGTTCCACCACTTCACCGGCAGCGGCGACTGGGCGTCCAACGGCAAGGAGCGCACCGTCGACCCGGGCGCGGCCGCGCTGTGCGCCACGGCGTTCGAGACGGTCTGGGAGCGCGGCGTCCCGCACGAGAAGTACACCGTCTAGGCACCTGAGCAGCCCCGTGACCGCATCTCCATCGTCCAGCGCACAGGCAGCCCGTGAGGCGCTGGCCGTGCGCCTGCAGCACCTGCGCAGGGACGCCGGCCTCTCCGGGAAGGAGCTCTCCGCCCGGTGCGGCTGGCACCCGGCGAAGACCACCCGCATCCAGAAGGGCGACGCCCCGCCCTCCGACGCGGACATCCGCGCCTGGTGCGCGGCCTGCGGCGCGGACGACCAGGCCGACGACCTCATCGCCACCGCCCGCGCTGTCGACTCGATGTACCTGGAGTGGCGCCGCCTGCACAGAGGCGGGATGCGCAAGGTCCAGCAGGACTTGAACACCCTGCACGAGCGCACCCGCGTCTGCCGGGTCTACGTCTCCAACGTGCCGCCGGGTTTCGTCCAGACGCCCGGCTTCGCCACCGCTCTCATGGGGCAGATCACCCGCTTCCAGGGAACCCCCGACGACGTCGCCGAAGCGGTCGCCGCCCGCATCGCCCGCTCCCGCTTCCTCTACGAGGGCGGCCACCGCTACGTCGTCCTCATGGAGGAGTCCGTCCTGCGCTACCGCACCGCCGGCCCCGACGCCATGCGCGGCCAGCTGCGCCATCTCCTGGCCGTGATGCCGCTGGCGTCCGTCTCGCTCGGGATCATCCCGTTCTCCGCGCAGCGCACCGTGTGGCCGCTGGAGGCGTTCTACCTCCACGACGACACCGTGGCCGTGGTGGAGACGCTGACGGCGGAGATCAAGCTGACGCAGCCGCGCGAACTCGCCGACTACGCCAAGGCGTTCACCGGCCTCGCGGAGACGGCCGTCTACGGCGACGCCGCCCGCGACCTGATCCAGGCCGCGATCGACACCCTGGAGTGAACCTCCGCAATTACCCGCAATTTCGTTGAGCTCGGGGCGGCGGCCTCCGTAGCGTCGAACGCCACCGACGCACCCAGCACACGGAGGCGGTGCCCATGAGCGCACCCACACCCGCCGAACCCGCACCACACGGCCCCGGCCTCCAGCCGCCCGCCTTCGGCCGCCCTTCCCCGGCGCTGATCGCGCGCGCCGACCGCGGCTACACCCGCTTCCTCGCCGCCCCGGCCCCGGACGCCGCCACCGGCGACCACGACCAGGACAACGACGCGGCAGGAACCCGATGAACGACACACACGCCGTGCTCTACGACTCCCAGGGCCTGATCGAAGCCGAACTCCCCCTGGACCGCGCCCCGCACGAGGCCCTCGTCACCGCCGTCCTCGCATGGAAGAACCCGGACCTCGAACCCCGCGACTACGAGCAGATCGCCCTCCAGCTCACCGGGCACGCCCGCGCCGTGGCCGCCGACGTCCGGCGCCACGCCGCCGCCCTGCCCAAGAACGACGGCCGCGGCGCCCTCGCCGAAGTCATCCTCCGCGAAGCCGGCAGGCGCCTGTCCACACCGCTCACGGGCACCGCCCAGTGCGTCCAGAACCGTGCCCGCCTCGTACGGGCCCTCTACACACGACTGGACCGCCTCACCGAGCCCCTCCAGGCCGCCGCCACATAGCCCGCAGGGACTCATGGCCGCGTCCAGTCGTCAGACTGGGAGGAATTCCGTGGTCTCGCACCCAGGTCCATGGGCTGAACTACCAGGGGCCGCGGCGGGGCGATTCGCTTCGTCCAGTCGAACAAAAGCGTGGGCAGGGGCCACAGAGGCCCCATAGCTTCGCCATATGACTATGGATCCGGACGCACGGTGGCACCGCTGGTGCGAGGCATACGACGCTTCCTACCGAGACATCACCACGCTCTTTCACAACCGCCATGTCTGGTTGACGTTCGAAGAGATGTGGAAGGCGCCGACCGCCATCGAGCTCAACACCATCGTCATCAACTGGTTCACCAGGCTCTATGTGGCGACCCAGGTCGCGGGAGTCCGGCGTGAGTGCGATCCCGGGACAAACACGTCCAGCCTGCGATGGTGCCTCGATGAGCTCGTGAAGTTTCCGCAGATCGCCAGCCGGGTCCGCTACGAGTCGGCGATTGACGAGGCCCCGGCGCCGGACGATGAACAGAAGGCGGGCCTCAAGGAGGGCTTCGACCTGTTCGCAGGGCGAGGGCAGCCCCACATCGAGGCGCAGCGGGTGCAGGCGGACATCGACACCCTCGTGACGACGTTCGACACCGTCCGCGGCTACACGAACAAGATCCTGCTGCATCGCCAGCGGAATGGCGCAACGCTCGGGCTTTCGCTGTCCTGGGAGGAGCTCGACACCGCCCTCAACGTGGTCGGGGTGATGCTGAAGCGCTACTACCGCCTTCGGCACCCTGGTTCGGTCTTGGGCAACCTGGCGCCGGAACTTCCTCTCGGATGGACGGTCCCGTTCGAAGTGCCATGGTTGCCTGAAGGCTTCGTTCCCCTGTCAGCCCGGCCGGTTGAAGATCATGTCGGTCCAGGTCGGAGGGGATCCGGGGGAGAGAACGCCACCGGCGAGGACGACAGCGAACCTGCGGAGTCAGACTCGTAGCAATGTGATCGGGGCACCCGAACTCCGGCGCCTGGACCTCGCCGCCGTCGACCTGTACATCGACCGCGAGGTCCTTGCCGAACAGATTGCCCGCGAGGAACAGCAACGCCGCGCCCTGTCCGACTTCCTCGGAGGCTGGGGCGCGGCGGGCGCAACGTCGTCCTGAACGCTGGAGCAGGACTTACTCGGCGGCGCTCTTGCGCGCCTTCTGCTGCTGACGGGCAAGGCCGACCTGGTCGCGGATCAGAGTAGTGAACACCGTCTCCGGATCGTTGAACGGCCCGGCGATGATGGTGGCGAGCTTGGCGACCTGGGAAGCCAGAACCGTCACCAGATCGGCGCTCCCGATGGGCCCGCGAGCGAGTACGAGAGTTCGGGCCGCGTCGTCGAACCGGTCCAGGGTGGACTCGTCGGCGAGGAGGATGCCGAGCCGGTCTGCCAGGACGTGCGAGACGATCGCTACGGCGTCACCGAGAGGCTGGTCGATGCCGAACTCGCCGCTGGCCGTGTGGCTTTCCTCGAGGATCGCCGGGATCACCGGCGGCCCGGAACTCTGGAACAGCCCCTCCTTCCTCCATTCCTCGTAGGGGAGCGGCCCGGCAGCGTCACGGCGGGCACGGTGGTGGTCGGTCGGGTGGCCGGAAGCACTGCGGCAGGCGCGGCCGATGGCCGCCTTGCAGCCCGGACAGGGTATGCGCCGGTACCAGGCCCGGATCCGCTGCGATTCCTCGCCGGATCGGAACTGCGGGCGCCAGTGCCCCCAGGGTGCGGTCTGATTCACGACGCCCCCCGTAACCACGCAGTGGGCAGGGCCAGCTCGAGGGTTTTCATGCGCTCCTCCAGCGGCAGAGGGACGGGCAGGAGATCACCCTAGGACCTGGAAACCGAGCACGGCCTGTAGTTGTCACGCTGCGGCAGCCTTCTCCGTGTTCTTGAAGGGGCTGGGGTAGGCGGCCATCTCCTCAAGCCGTGAGATGACGGCACGCGCATCGCCCAGGGCCCGGTGACCGCCGCGCAGCTTCTGCCAGGTGTAACTGCCCCAGTAGGGGTGCCAGTCGCCGAAGAACGTGGCGTACTGCTCCATCGCGCACTCCTCCCACGCCTGCGCGTCCAGCCAGGCCTGCGCGGCGGTGTGCCGCCGGGTGCCGTACCGGGGGTGCTTGGTGAAGTCGACCGTGCGCTGGGCGAGGTGGTGCAGGTGGAGCTCCCACCCCAGCCGTCCGGTGTCGTACTCCCGGTTGTAGATCACGACCCGGCGCCCGGCGAGGGCCTCGGTGAGGCGGGGGAGGACTTCGGTGAAGGTGGGCGCGTCTTCGACCATGGCGTCGGTGATGTTGTGAATCGCCGTGGCCTCCGCGGGGATCGGCTCGTCGCCGGGGTTGATCAGCGTGTCGAGCAGCACCTCGCCGGACGCCGTGGTGACGGCGATCTCCACGATCCGCGACGTCGCGGTCAGGCCCGTCGTCTCGGTGTCCAGGACCGCGTACCCGTCCGGGTCGGCGAGGATCCTCTGCGCCCACGCGATGGCCGGCCCGAGGTCGTTCCACCGGGCACGGTCCGCCCGCCGCCGCGCCGCGACGCGCTCCTGCTCGGCCTCCTGGTCGCACGGAGTGCAGTGCCAGGCGGCCACCGCCCGCTCCCGCTCGTTCATCGCCGCCCACACAGCGCGCGGGAACAGCTGCACCAGGCACCGCCGGCAGGAGCGATCCAACAGCGACAGCGCCACCCGCCGTCCGCGCTCAAGGCGTTCGTCGCACGCCAGGCACATCCCCTCGCCGCAGCTCCTGGCCGGTGCCGGGGTCCGGAAGACGGTGCCGCAGTCCTGGCACGTCCGGCGGCGCAGATCCTCCCGGCGCCGGTCCTCCCGGTCCCGGCACACGCCGCACATTCCCCACACCGGCACCTCGAACGCCTCGCCGCAGTCGGTACAGGTACGCCGCGCCTGCATCTGCCGGCGCTGCAGAGCCGACAACGGCCGCATCTTCACCGACTGCTCCGGGTCCCACAGCGCGATCCGGGTCCCGTACCAGTGGGCGTAGACGTACGCGGCCGGCCGCTGTCCCGCAGCGGGCTTGCGCCGCACCGCGCCCAGTTGGGCCTTCGTCCGCAGGAACGCCGGTGCCCTGCCGCTCGCGTACGCCGGTACTCCCTTCACGAACTTCAGCGGCTTGCCCCGGGCTGCCCGCTCCGGGTCGACGTCGTCCTCCTGGCCCGCCGACGCGGTCAACACCTCGTTCACGAATTGCCTCCTTCGGCCTAGCGGCGACCAACCGCAACGGAACTTCGCATAACGGATGAATCAGTGTCAAGTACCAATAAAAATAGGTAAGTTGGGCGTATGCGCTTAGATACCCGCTCGCGTACGCGAGGGAAAAACTCACCCGTCCGGGCGTCCGGCGGAGCCCGGGAGCCGCCCCGTGGTCGCCCCGACCACGACCCCGACCACGGCTCCCGCCGTGCCGCATCCAGCCCCGACCACGGCTGGTCAGCGCACCGCTGACGCCCGGCGGGGACCCCGAGGCGGCCGGTTGCTTCTCGTATGGCCCCTCCGGGCGCCCCTCGCAGTGCTTCTCGAAGCGCCTCTCGTAGTGCCCCTCGTGTTGCTTCGACCGGTCGGCCGCTGGCGCTCGGATGCGTGGCTGACCAGGCCGACAAGGGGCGGATACACGCAGGTCTGGTGGCCGACTACTTCACTACGGAGGGTCTGCCAGCGGAGCGCAGTACAGACCCGTGCCGTGTCTGTGGCGGTCGTACGTCAGGTCTGCCGATGCCCGGTCTCCGTCCAGCGGACTCGTCGGCCGGGGTCGTGGACGGGGTGCCACACGGGTGCGGAGGGGCCGTGCCGGAGCAGGTCGGCCAGCGGCGCCACGAGCACGGGGACTTCGTACGGGAAGCGAGCCAGCAGCCCGGCCCCCGCGCGCAGAGCACGTACCCGGGTCTCGACACCGGCCGGTCCGGTGCCGTCCAGGACGAACAGGATCCGGGGGAAGAGCGGGTAGCGGCGCCGCCACTCCTCCACCGCCGGTTCCTGGAGGGTCGGCCGGCGCCCCGGGATCACGGGCGCGTAGTGGTAGAGGCGCTCGTACGCGGTCAGCTTGGCAGCCAGACGTTCGGGGCCCATGGTGGCCCGGTCGACCTCCACGAACGCCCTCAACATCGCCCCGCTGTCCCCGTCGACGGGGCCGCGCCGGTAGTACAGGAGCGCGTCGGGGATGACGGCCTCGCCGCTCCCGATCGGGTGGTGGACCTCGGTCATCCAGTCCAGCGGCTCGCACACCTCGCCGCGGCGGCGGGCGTCCTCGAGGAAGACGAGCGCGGTCTCGGTCACGGTCAGGGCGTGGCCGGCCTTCAGTCGCACGGCGGTCGGATCGGACACCGTCCTGGACGGCCGGTGCCCGCGCATCTCGGGCCACTCCGAGGTGAGTCGCACGCCGTACGCGGTCGGGAACCAGGCCCGGGTTCGTCCGGCCTGCGGCAGGGTGATGCGGTCGACCAGCCCCTCCGCGCGTAGCCGGGCCAGCCGTCGCCTCGTCTGCTCGATCCGCACCTCGGGGGCGATCACCCGGTGCAGTTGCTCGGTGGTGGCCATCCGGTACTGCGCCAGCACGGCCAACGCCAGTCGGTCGCCGCTGCCTGCGTCCACGCCGATCATCACCAATCCGCTCGCTTCCCGTCCGGTGCGGCACCGTCCTCCCGGCGCCGCGCGTACCGGGCACGGAAGCAGCCGGACCCGACCAGAACCCCGACCACGAAGACCCGACCACGGTCACGGAGCGACAACACCGCCGTGGACCAGCCCCACATCCCCGCCGACAACCCGGCCGACAACCGTCCGCACGCTCTGCCGCGCCTGTCCGTGAAACCGCAGGTCACCTCGCCTGGTCAGGCCGTGGTCGGGAGGCCGACATCCCCTCTACGCCCCCGAGTCCACGCCCCACAGCAGGAAGAAAGAGAAGTGGGAGGGTGGGACAGGTCCCGGACGGCGTGTGAGGGGATCGGGCGCCGCCGGTGTTCCTCGCGCGCGACGGCGGGGCCGCGCGCGACGCCGGGTGGGCAAGCCGCTCAGACGCTGTGGAAAAGGGCGGCTGTGCGTCGTACCTGGCGGATACGGTGCTCGCTATGGCTGCGCACTCCCAAGGTCCGAAAGGGCTCGTTCATGTCCACGTTGCTGTTCACGACCCCGCGACGATGGTGGAACCCGAGCCGGAGGCGGCTGACTACGCGCGCGATCTCTTCGCGGCCTCGGCCAAGTACTCAGCTGTCTCGTGGAGTGAGTGGGGAGCTGAGCCGCGCTGGCTCGGTATGGACACCAGCACGTGCTCTGTGGCCATCAACCCGAGCTACTTCCGCAACCGAGGCGCTGACGAGTTCAAGCGGTTCCTGGCCGGAGCGGCTTCACGCGGCGAGCCTGTGCTGATCATCGCCACCCTGGGCAACGCCGACGATGACGGCCCTCGGTCTGTCTTCGGTCCCCCTGCAGCCAGTGTTGCCTTCCCCGGGTTCACCGGCTCGATCGGTGGGCCGCGTCTCCCTGCGGGGGCGGACGTCTTCCTGGCTTCCGACCTGGACGCAGCCGACCATGACCTGGGTCTGCGACTGCGCAACCGTCCAGCCAGTGCCCCCTGGTGGGCTATGGCTCTGCAGTCGATCGGCTTCGAGGGACCGCAGGGGTCAACTTCCCGCAGGCCTGAAGGGGAGCTGGTGCCGATCTTGGTGGACAGCTTGGGCGTGCCGGTCCTGGCCCGCTGGGCACCCAGCGACCGCCAAGAGGTCTGGTACCTGATCCCCGACGCGGTCGACTGGAACACCATCATCGACTGGATCGTCCAGAAGGCTCTGCCCGAACACATCCCGGCCGCGCTGCGCCGCGTCAGATCCCCGCACAGCGTCAATGCCGACCTGGAGACCCCCGCAGAGGCGGAAGCCCGCGTCGCCCTTCAGGAACTCGACACCCGCTACGCCGACGACAAGGCACGCCTCCAGACTGACCTCGAACAGGCGCGACAGGAAGCTGAACCCGTGCGGTCGGGCCTGCTGTTCGGCACTGGCCATGAGCTGGAAGCCGCAGTTGCTGTCGTGCTGCGCGCCGCCGGTTTCACCGTTACCGAACTGGACGCGGAGCTGGGCACCAAATCGGCGGACCTGCTCGCCGTACTGGATCAGGAGACGTGCCTGATCGAGGTGAAATCCGCCTCTGGCGCAGCCCCGGAGAAACTGGTCTCTCACCTTCAGAGGCATCTGGACACCTGGCCGCAGCTACGCCCCCACCAGCCGCTCACCTGCTCCGCCTTGATCGTTAACCACCAGTACCGGCTAGACCCTGCCCAGCGTCCCACCGACGCGTACCAGCGCAAGGAGTTCGTCGACGCCCTCATCTTCCCGGTGCTCGCCACTAACCAGCTCTTCGAATGGTGGCGCGCTCAAGACTGGCCGGCCGTACAGGCCGCGGTACTTGGACACCCCCATTACGCCCGGCCGGACGAACCGTCCACGGCGCAGACCACGGCGAACCCCCCGCGCCAACGCAGGCCCTGGTTTCCGCGCAGGTGGCGGTAACTCCACATAGGAGAAAGCGAGTTCACCGCGTGCCAACTGCATCCTCTGTGGTCTATCTGACGAGGTGTCCTGTCCGTACGACAGCAGAGGCTCCAGGCTTCCTCGCCTGGGGCAGCTGCACGTCGTCGCCTGGTCAACTCTCCGTCGGGCTCGCTGCGGTGGGGTCTCGCGTTCGCGGGGCATCCGCATGACGGTGGCAGGCAAGGGGCGCCAGTCCTTCCGGGCCCGTCAGTGCACCATGGCCAGCACGCCTGCAGCTGGGGGAGGCGTGTGCATGAGCCAGGCGACGGCCACTTGCTTCGGGGTCGGGACCCATCCGAGACCGCTGGCATGCTCGTGGGCGTAGTCCGCAACCGCCACCCGCAGTTGAGGATTCACCGGCGCGAAGACGATGGTCATGTCCTCGCGGGGAAACAGGTGCTCGGGTTTGGGCGGGAGGAAGTCGCCAGTCAGAAAGCAGAGGTAGCCGTCCTCGATCCTCTCCTGCCACGGGCCGGCCTTGATCCTGTCGAACAGCGCCCGCGACATGTACAGCGATATACCCGGCTCTGACGCTTCACTCTGGCTGCCGGTTGCATCGACAACTGACGCACTGGGACCAGGCAGCGGAGGGGGAGGCGTCGGTCTCGGCTTCGGTTCGGAAGCGGTTGCTGGCTCCGGGCGATCGGAGCCAGCAACCGCGCTTTGCCACAGGGCGTGAAAGCGATCGAGCTCCTGCTCGGGAGTAGTCCCTCGGGCGCGGCTGCCAAGAGTCTCCACCAGAGCGTCGACCACCTCCCAGCGCGGCAATCGACCGCTGGTGAACGCGTCGTGCAGGCGGCTGCGGGAGACCCCTCCCTCCAAGGACCTGGCCAGGTCGGACAGCGTGGGGCGCCCTGCTCGGAGATGAAGTTCGTGTAAGGCGTCAACGAGGTCCTTCAGAGGACCTTCGGGTAACTGCGGCCGTTTCAGTTCTCCGGGCCGTCCCACAACAGCTCCCCCTCGCCGTCCAGAACCGTCCAAAACTGTCGGCCAGCATGCCATCCCATCCGTAGGTGGAACAGGGCGTCCTGGGCTGTAGCAAGGCGTTCTACGACTCCAAGGCACGGTGCAGCGTGGTGGCCTGGCACTGACGGAGTGTCACGGCTGACTAGAAAGGGGCCCCAGTGCGGAGCGTCGTGGATCTTTTGATGGAGGGCTTGCTCACTCAGCTTCCAGCGCAGCTAGCCGGAGCCGCTGTTCTGGCTGGGGCTACCGCTGGGCGGCGGGCCTGGAGCCGCCGGAGCGCAGTTGGCGAACACTCGGCGCAGTCAAGCCCGGACTCCAAGACGGATTCTGCGGCGAAGGAATAACGACGCGAAGGAGGGGCCGGCCGCTCGTGGGCAGTTCCGGCCAGCCCCTCGACGTTCAGCACTACGCCCATTCAACGCCCAGCTCAGCGAGTGCGGCGAGTTGGGCGATGCTGAGCTTGTCCCGCCTCGATTTCGTGTTCGAGACCCACACGCCCAGTTTCACGACCACTGGTTCCGTCTCGCCGTCGACCGCGATCTGTTCGCTGTGCCCGCGAGGCACCGCCCGGTGGGCGCCTTCCCGCTCTACCCATTGCGTGAGGGCCGCCAGGCCGCGCTTGAAGGCCTGTTCGGCCTTGGTCGGCCCCTTCGCCGTATGCCTCGCCGCCGGGGCGGGAGACGGCGCCTGAAGCGGCTGTACGCCCAACTGGGACAGCCGGTCCTGCTGTTCGGTGGACAGCTGCGCCCAGGTGCTTGCCTCGCGCTGCCGTGCGAGCCACTTGCCCAGGTCGTCGCCCTCGAACAGGACACCCGGCTGGATGGCTGGCAGGACGCCGTCGGCGTCGACCAGGTCGGCGAGGACGCGGTAGTGGCGCTGCCAGTCCAGCGGCCACGGGCAGTCCCAGTCCTCGTCAATGGCGGCCAGCTGCGCGGCCCGTGCCGCCGCTCGCTCGGGGTCCTTCCCGAGGCCGCCCTTCCTGCGGAGATTGGCCGCATGCTGCCCGACGGGCACCATCGCCTCGCCCTCGCCCCACACCGCGTCCTGACGCGGCGCGAGGTGCCCGGTGGCACGCCGGTACGAGCGGAGCGCGGCGAGCTTGGCCTCCCACGCTTCCTCGCCCGGTTCCCAGACCATCCCGGCCTCCGGCGCGTCCAGCAGCGTTTTGCGCCGCTCTTCCAGTTCACCCGCCCGCAGGGCCTTGCGCTGCTGGTGCACCCACCGCCCGAGGGGGAAGTCCTGGGTGACGCCGACCTCGACCTCCACGTCATACGGGACGGCATAGACGCCGGTGATCTCGTTCTCCGTCCGCCACCGCATCAGGGCCTGGTAGCCCTCCAGCCACACCAGCGACTCCGGCCGGTAGACCCGGGTGCGCAGGAACGCCGCGATGGTCGCCGCGTCGCGCGGGCTGGAGAAGCGCAGCAGCGCCGACTCGGCAGCGGCGTCGGTGTCGTCTTGCTTCTGGTCGTCGTCCTCGCTCTCGCCGCCGGCCCCGACGATCCGCCCGTTCTCGTCACGCTGGACGTGGACCTTGCGCTTGCCGCTGGTGAGGGCACGGGAGGCGAGCTGCTCGACCAGGCGCTCATCGTGCGAGCGCAGGCCCTGGAGGACCGCTACGAGCGGGCGGAAGCTGGCGCTGGCGACCATGTCGGTCGGATCCTCGTTCGGCTCCAGGAAGACCGGCACGATGATCCTGGCGACCTTGGTGGAGCCGTCCTTGTTGAGCCGGAGCGCGCGGCCGATGTTCTGCACGATTTCCACCTGGGAGCCGCGGGTGTCCGCGAAGCAGACGGCTTCCACGCCCCGCTCGCCGGTGATGTCGACGCCCTCCCCGAGCACGCGAACCGAGGCGAGGAAGGCGCGGTGGACCCGGCGTCCAGCCACGTCGATACCGTTGGCGAACTGGCGCAGTACCTCCCGGCGTTCTGCCACCAGGTGGTCGCCGCACAGCCAGGCCGACCACACCCGGTCCGGCGGTACGTGGCGGCCGGCCTCGAGTTCGTAGAACTCCGCGTCGATGGAGGACTTCGGCAGCTTGTCGGCGGCGGCCAGGTCGGCGTCGGAGGCGTCGTTCATGTACAGCTCGGCTGCGGTCTCCGGGAGCTTGTCCGCGAACGCCTGCGCCTCTTCCACCTTCTGGTGGAACGTCATGACCGTACGGAGGTTGTGCGCGGCGGCGTGCTCCAGGAGCGCGGTCTGCAGGAGCGCCAGGCGCCGGCCGCGCCGCGCCTCCTCGGACTCCCCGATGACGGGGGAGGGGTCGCGGATCTCCAGGACGTCGATCTCGAACCCGGCGAGGATCTCCCGCTCGATTGCCTCCGACAGCCCGAGCTCTGCGAGCCACGCGCCGTAGGTGCCCTCCGGGTCGTCGGCCATGGTCGCGATCTCCGCCTCCTGGCCGTCCGCGCCCTTCTGCGGGCGGGCTGCGGCGAGGATGCGCGGCGTGGCGGTCAGGTAGAGCCGGAAGTCCGCCGGGATGCGGGCGTTGTCGTGGATCGCCGCCCACGGCCTGCCAAGGTCACCTGCGGTGCCGTGTGCCTCATCCACGATCGCGAGGTCGAAGCCATCCATCCGCTGCCCGTACAGGCGCTCTCCGCCCGCCAGCGCGGACTCCAGCGGCCCGCGCGTCTTCTTGTGCGTCTTGCCGTCTCCGCTGCCCTGCCAGGGCCCGTAGGGGTGGAGGGCCTCGTAGTCCTCGCGGTCCACGAGAGAGGCGTAGGTGGCGAACACGATGACCGGCCCGTGGGCGGCCCACAGGGCGAGCTGGATCGGGTTGGTGGTGGTGCGCACGCCCAGCTCGTTCAGCACCGGGTCGCTCTCCAGCGAGCACACGGCGACCATGGGGGAGCGGTGACCGACCGCCCGCCACGCCTGGGCGGTCTGCACGAGCAGGTCCAGGGTCGGCACCGTGACGAGGATCCGGCCTTCGGGGAAGCATTCCAGCGCGCACGCAGAGGCCATGATCGTTTTCCCTGACCCGGTCGCTGACACGATCGTGCCACGGGCACCCTGTGGGGGCACGGATGACCTTGCAGGGAATCCGACCCACTTACGAAAGGCCGACTTCTGAGTGACCTGGTGTTTCTTGAGCGGAATCCTGCTCATCGTCCGTCCCCCTCTCCCGCTCCGGTGTCGTACAGCCAGGCGTTCTTGAGCCTTTCGAGCACGTTTTCCTCTTGGCCTTCCCGCACCCATACCCCTTCGAGCCAGAGCGGGCTGCTGTCGATCCTCTCGCACAGCACGAAACACCCTGGCAGGTCGACCAGAACGAGCTCACCCGCGAACATGCCGTCGGGCCCGTAGCGCTGCCACAGCCGCTCCAGCAGCGCCAGGTGCTCGTGTAGGTACGTGTCCAGTGCCTGCGGGTAGGCGTCCCGCTCCGCCATGGGCACGGTCCGCAGGGCGATGCCCACGACCTCCCGGTCCGACTCCTGGTCCCACTGCTCGGAGTTGGTGCCGGTGACGGCCGTGTAGTGCTGCCCGCAGATGTCCAGGACGCGCTCGACAAGTTCCGCCGGCGCTTCTCCGCCCTCTGCTTCACGGGCGGAAGGCCGGCCCTCGCTCACCGGCTGCTCACCGGTGCGGGCGGCCGCCTGCAGGTTCAGGCCGTAGTGGTCCAGGTAGGACAGGAGGAACAGGGCCAGGGCGCGGCCGGGGTCGCTGGCGTGCTCGATGTAGGGCTGTTCGCTGGTCCAGCCGAACGTGGCCTGGTGGGGCCGGGGATGTACGCCGGGGGTGTGCGGGTCGGGGAAGACGACGGCGCGGGTGAAGAAGTCGTCCAGGCGGCCGACCAGGTCCGCGTCCAGGCTGTCCAGCTCACGGCCGCGCACGGTCGTGGTGGCGTTCTCCAGGATCGTGGTCAGGTACCGACGGCGGGCTTCCTCCTGCTGCCGGAGCACGCTGTCCCAGCTCTCCTCTGCCACCTCCACCACGCGGTACAGTCCCTGGTCCCCGTACACCCCACCCGGCTTCTCCAGCGCCTCGCGCACCGTGGCGACGGCCTCCTCTACCGACCGCCCGTAGGCGTAGTGCGTCAGCACGGACGCGCCCGGGTGCTCCGGATCGGTCCCCTGAGCCACGATCCGGTAGCGGATCAGCTCCGGGGCCGGTCCCGAGGCCGCACGGCTCTCGCGCTCCCGACGCTCCCGCTGAGCCTGGCGCCAGCGGTGTACCTCCGGGTCGCTCTCAGGGGAGTAGGTCTCCCACCCGTCCTCGGTCATCAGGTTCCAGATGCGCTTCAGCTCGTTGCGCCGGACCGCTGCCAGCCGGTCCTCCGTGCTGAGCGGTTGGGGCTGATCCTCTCGGTTTTCCAGGCCACCAGCGGCCACCCAGAGTTCGTGAATCTGCCCCACCGTCATTCCGGTAACCTCACGGTGAATTTCATTCCGCGCCTCAAAGCGCCTTTCGAAACCTAGCGAATTCAATGAGTCCCCGCTTC
This sequence comes from Streptomyces hokutonensis, assembly GCF_000376565.1. Classification (GTDB taxonomy): domain Bacteria; phylum Actinomycetota; class Actinomycetes; order Streptomycetales; family Streptomycetaceae; genus Streptomyces; species Streptomyces hokutonensis. The sequence continues at coordinate 93,910 of NZ_BARG01000090.1, forward strand.
CCGCGCCCCGCCACAAG
>NZ_BARG01000089.1 GCF_000376565.1 Streptomyces hokutonensis
CCCGGCGAGACCGAGGCACTGGTCCGGCTCACGGGTGCCGATCGGCGCCCTCGCCGACGTCCCGGGTCTCGCCGCGCGCACCACGATGGACAATTAATTGCGCGCGCATATAATGCAGACGGCTATAAAGCTCGCACGCCGACTATCCCTGGGGGACCCATGACCCGCCGTTTCCTGTTCGTCCTGGGCAGCGCCCGCGCCGACGGCAACACCGAGCTGCTCGCCCGCCGGGCCGCCGAGCAGCTGCCCCCGGACGTCGAGCAGGAGTGGATACGCCTCGCCGAGCTCCCGCTCCCCGACTTCGTCGACCTCCGGCACGACGGCCCCGTACAGTCGCCTACCGACGACAACGCCACGCGGCTCCTCGACGCGACCCTCGCCGCGACGGACGTCGTGATCGCCTCGCCGGTCTACTGGTACTCCCTGTCCGGCCTCACCAAGCGCTACCTGGACTACTGGTCGGGCTGGCTGCGGGTCCCCGGCGCCGACTTCAGGGCGACGATGGCCGGCCGCACCCTCTGGGGCGTCTCCGTCCTCGCCGAGGAGGAAGAGGCGGTCGCCGATCCGCTGGTCGGCACGCTCAACAACTCGGCCGCGTACATGAGGATGCGCTTCGGCGGGGTCCTGCTGGGCAACGGCAGCGACCGGGGTGACGTACTGAAGGACGAGCGGGCGCTGGGCCGGGCGAAGACGTTCTTCGCGCGGGACGCGGCCCTCGCGCGCTTCCCGCACGAGACCGAAGGCTGACCGAGCGCCCCTACGCCGTGATGTCCTTCGCCGTGAACCTCGCCCAGGCCGCCGAGCCGAAGACCGCCGCGTACAGCACCTGCAGGCCGAGGTTCTTCACCAGGTCGTCCCAGTAGACCGGGTCGCGCATGAGGTCGGCGAAGGACAGCCAGTAGTGGGAGAAGAAGTACGGCTGGAGCGCGTGCAGTTGGGGGATCTGGTCGAGGATCTGGACGGTGATCAGCAGGCCCACGGTCGTCGCCATGGCCGCGATGCCGCTGCTCGTCATCGTCGAGACGAAGAGCCCCAGGGCCGCCACGCCGATGAGGGAGGCGGCGACCACCAGCGCGATCAGCAGGGCCCGGCCGAGGCCGTCCGCGAAGCTGATCTGGGTGCCGGAGATCGTCGTCAGGTCGCCCAGGGGGAACAGGAGCGCCCCGACCGTCAGCGCCGAGAGCGCCACGACCATGGTCGCCACCAGGCAGAAGGTCATCACCGTCGCGTACTTGGTGAGCAGCAGTCGGGTGCGGCCCGCCGGGGCGACGAGGAGGTAGCGCAGGGTGCCGCTGCTGGCCTCGCCGGCGATCGCGTCGCCCGCGACGACCCCGATGGCCATGGGGAGGAAGAACGGGAGGGTCGCCGCCAGGGCGGTGAACACCAGGAACAGGCCGTTGTTGGTGATCTGCGCGATGAAGGCGGGCCCTCCGCCGCCGTCTCCACGTCCGGGCCCCGCCCCGTCCTGCGTCTCCAGTTTGACCGCGATGCCGACGAGGATCGGCACGGCGGCCAGGACGCCGAGGAGGGCGAGGGTGCGCCAGCGGCGGAACGTGGTGACCAGCTCGCTGCGCAGCAGTCCGAAGGTCCACAACGGGCTGACTCTGCGCAGCACTTCAGCCTGCGACATCGAAGCCCTCCCCCGTGAGCGCCACGAACGCGTCCTCCAGGGAGGCCCGTTCGACGCCGAAGCCGCGGACGCGGACCCCGGCGGTCACCAACGCCTTGTTCACCTCGGCCAGTTCACGGTCCGGTGGCTCCGCCGTCACCCGTTCCTCGGCCACGACCACGTCGGCCAGTCCCTGTTCCTTCAGTACGCGGGCCGCGTCGCCGGTGTCGGGGGTCGTCACGAACAGCCGTCCCCTCGTGCCCGCGGCCAGCTCGGTCACCGAGCCCTGGGTGATCAGTCTGCCCTGGGCCATCACGGCCGCGTGGGTGCAGACCTGCTCGATCTCGTCCAGGAGGTGGGAGGAGAGGAAGACCGTCGTGCCGTCGGACGCCAACTCCCGGATCAGGGAACGGATTTCGCGCATGCCCTGCGGGTCGAGGCCGTTGGTCGGCTCGTCCAGGACGAGCAGCTTGCGGGGCTGGAGCAGTGCGGAGGCGAGGCCGAGGCGCTGCTTCATGCCCAGGGAGTAGGCCTTGGCCTTCTTGCCGGAGGCCGCGGTCAGGCCGACCCGGTCGAGGGCGGCGGCGACGCGGGTCCGCCGGGTGCGCGGGTCGGCGGTCGGGTCGGCCGCGTCGTAGCGCAGGAGGTTGTCGCGGCCGGAGAGGAAGCCGTACAGGGCCGGGCCCTCGATCAGGGCGCCGACCTGCGGCAGGACCGTGCGGACGGATCTCGGCATGGGGCGGCCGAGGACGCGGGCCGTGCCGGAGGTGGGTTCGATCAGGCCCATCAGCATGCGGATGGTGGTGGTCTTGCCGGAGCCGTTCGGGCCGAGGAAGCCGAAGACGCTGCCCGCCGGGACGGTCAGGTCGAGACCGTCCACGGCGAGCTGTCCGCCGCGGAAGCGCTTGGTGAGGCCGCGGGTGGCGATGATGCCGCCGTCACCCGTGATCACCTGTCCCGACTCCCCTTCCGGACCGGAACCCTGCTCGGACTCCGGCTCGGTGGCGGACGGTTCGTCCATCGGCTCCCTCAATTCGCGTGCTCCACAGGGTACTTGCCTACTTCGCGGCGTCGGCCGCCTTCACCAGCGCGCTCTTGGTGACCGCGCCGACGTAGACCTTGCCGTCGTCGGTGACCAGGGCGTTGATCAGCCGGGTCGAGTAGACCGTGCCCGAGCCGAAGGAGCCCTTGACCTGGTCGCCGAGCGAGCTGAGGAAACCGCCGAGGTCGCCGCCGCCGGACGAGGAGCCGCCGGTCGGGATGCCCTGGCCGCCGGTCTCGAAGACGGCGATGGAGTTCCAGCCCTTGCCGAGGACCGTCGGGTCGTCCTGGCCCTTGTTGAGGTCCTTCTCGGACTTGCCGGGCGTGCCCGACCCGGTGGAGTGCTTCGGGGCCGGGACGGCCTTCTCCGCGCTGTCCTCCGTGGTGACCTTCGCGCCCTTGGGCACCTTGAAGTCGAAGGTCGAGGCGGCCGGCTCGGCGAGGCTGAGCTGGGTGAAGCCGACGTCGACGACGGCCGCGCCGCCGCTCGCCGGGGTGAGTGTGAACTTGAGCGGCAGGCCGGTCTTCGCGTCCACCGCGACGCTGATCGTGCCGACCGTCGTGCCGGACTGTTTGGGCTTGATCAGCAGCTTGTAGGCGTCGCGGCCCGCGACGTGCTCGGTGCCGTCGACCGTGACCGAGGTGGTGTCGTCGACCGACTTCAGCGCCTCGTCGGTGAGGCCCTTGGGCGTGGCCCGGGTCTCGTCGCTCTTGGACGTGTCGGCGGAGGTCGTGGCGTGGAAGACCTCGTTCGACTGGCTGTCGTAGCCCCAGACGTCCTTGCCGTTGTGGATGAGGCTGTACTCCGCCGCGTTCTCCAGGAGGGAGACCTTCTGCTTGTCGGGGCCGTCGGCCGCGACGCGCAGGGTGTGGCTGCCGGTGGCCAGCTCGGTGAGCTTGGCGGTGGGGTCGGCGGAGGAGCCGTCGCCGGACTTGGTGGCGCCGGACAGCATGCTGCTCTCCAGGCCGCCGAGGTCGGGCAGGCCCAGGTCCGTGCTGATCTTCACCGTGCCGGACAGCTGCTGGACGTCCGACTTGGCGACCTTGTCGAGGAGCTGCTGTGCGGTGATCTTCGGGAGATTCGGGTCGCCGGAGTCGGCGAGCGCCGGGACCAGTCCGATGGTCGCCGCCGCCACCCCCACCACGGTGACCGGGACGATGTACCGCGCCGCCCTGCGCCGCCCGGACCGGAGCTCGTCGGCCTCTCCGGTGTCCGTGCTGTCGTCGGTTTCGTACGGTGCCATGTCTGCCTTACCTCCGTCGTCGGCGGCGGCCTTCGCGTCCTGCACTCTCCCCCAGTTCTCGACTTCGCTCGAACCGGGAGGTGCCCCCATCACCCTGTGCCGCCATTCTCACCCGAATCGGTGAGGAGTGGTGATTTCCGTGTTCTCCATCTGACCAAATCCGCGAGGGATAAGCGTCAGACCCGGGAGCCAACTCCGCGTACGCCTGGGGTATGACACACGGAGGCGGCGCCTCCTCGAAACCCCTAGGGGGAAGACGACGCCCGCACAGGGCAGTTGACCGGCATCGAGTAGAAACTGTCCTGAATCCGTACATATGGGTGGCAGCACACCGCATCGACCGAAGGGGTCGCCATGCACGCCACCCAGCACCTCACCGGATACGCGGCCACGGGCGCCGCGATCCTCGCACTCGCGCTCGCCGGATGCGGAAGCAGCGGCGGCAGTGGAAGCGGCGGCTCGGCCGGCGCTCCGGCCGCGGTCACCACGTCGACGACCCTCATGACCGCGAAGGTCGGCAAGGTGGGCACCGTCGTGACCGACGGCAAGGGGTACGTCCTCTACCGCTTCGACGCCGACTCGGTCCACCCGACGAAGGTCAGCTGCTACGGCACCTGTGCCGTGGTCTGGCCCGCCGCGACGGTCAAGGGCTCCGTCACGGTCAAGGGCATCGACAAGAAGCTCGTCTCGACGGTCAAGCGCTCCGACGGGACCTCACAGCTCACGCTGGCCGGCTGGCCCCTCTACCGGTACGCCAAGGACGACGAGCCCAAGGAGGCCTACGGCCAGGGCGTGGACGGCACCTGGTGGGCGGTGACGCCCACCGGAGCGAGGGCCACGGCCACCACCTCCTCCGGCAGCACGGGAGGGAGCGGCTACTGAACGGGCTCAGCCCGCGCGGTGCACCACCGCGTCGCACATCTCCAGGAGGGCGACCTTGGCGTCGCACTCGGGGAGCGGGGCGAGGGCCGCGCGGGCGTCCTCCGCGTAGCGGACGGTGTCGCGGCGGGCCTGGTCAAGCGCCGGGTGGTCGCGGAGCGAGGAGATGGCCTCGGCGAGGCGGTCGTCGTCCGTGAGGTCGGAGTCGAGGAGTTCGCACAGGGCGATGTCCTCGGCCAGGCCCAGGCGGTCCGCGCGCTCCCGGAGCCGTAGCACCGGCAGGGTGGGGATGCCCTCGCGCAGGTCCGTGCCGGGGGTCTTGCCGGACTCGTGGCCGTCGGAGGCGATGTCCAGGACGTCGTCGGCGAGCTGGAAGGCGACGCCGAGTCGCTCGCCGTACTGGGTGAGGACGTCCACGACCGTGTCTTCGCAGCCGGCCATCATCGCGCCGAACCGGCAGGCGACCGCGACCAGGGAGCCGGTCTTGCCGCCGAGCACGTCGAGGTAGTGCTCGACCGGGTCGCGCCCGTCCGAGGGTCCCGCGGTCTCCAGGATCTGGCCGGTGACCAGGCGTTCGAACGCCTCGGCCTGCACGCGCACCGCCTCGGGCCCGAGGTCGGCCAGGGTGTGCGACGCGCGCGCGAAGAGGAAGTCGCCGGTGAGGACCGCGACCGAGTTGCCCCAGCGGGTGTTGGCGCTCTCCACGCCCCGGCGCACGGCCGCCTCGTCCATCACGTCGTCGTGGTAGAGCGTGGCGAGATGGGTCAGCTCGACGACGACCGCCGAGGGGACGACCCCCGGCGCGTAGGGATCGCCGAACTGCGCGGCGAGCATCACGAGGAGCGGCCTGAACCGCTTCCCGCCCGCGCGCACGAGATGCTGGGCGGCCTCCGTGATGAAGGGCACCTCGCTCTTGGTGGCTTCGAGCAGACCCTCCTCGACTGCCGCCATTCCGGCCTGGACATCGGCTTCCAGAGCCTGGTCCCGCACGCTCAGCCCGAACGGCCCGACGACGGTCACGAGGGGTCTCCTGTCTGCTGGTGTCCCTGGGCGGTCACACGGATTGTCGATAGGTCGCTGCCATCACTCAAGTCAGCGTATCCGGTCGGCTTTCGATCACCCATGCCGCCCACCCCGTCCACCCCAGGCGGTATCGGATCATGACCGGTATGTTTTTGATCACCTGATAAGAACGGATATTTATCGACTTGGGTGGAAGCAGTGGATCGTGTCCCGCACCGCACTTGAAGCCGAACCCGCCGACCAGCCGCCCTCCGGGGACGACCACGCCTTCTTCGGGCAGCCCAAGGGGCTGCTCACGCTCTCCGGTCTGGAGGTCTGGGAGCGTTTCTCGTTCCTGGGCATGCACGCCATCCTCGTCCTCTACTTCGCGGATACCGTCGCGCACGGCGGCGTGGGCATGTCGTCCGGAACGGCCGCATCCGTATCCGCAGCCTACGGAACGCTGGTCTATCTCGTCTCGGTCGCGGGCGGCTGGCTCGCCGACCGCATCCTCGGTTCGTACCGCGCGGTCCTGTGGGGCGGGATCCTCATCGCCTGCGGGCACTACGCGATGGCGGTCCCCACGGGCACGATGACCTGGGTCGGCCTCGGCCTCATCAGCGCCGGCACCGGCCTGCTCAAGCCCAACGTGGCCACCATGGTCGGCAAGCTCTACCGCACCGACGACGAGCGCCGGGACGCCGGTTTCGCGCTCTACTACATGGCGATCAACATCGGCGCCTTCGCGGGCCCGCTGATCACCGGCTGGCTCGGCGACCACAAGGGCTGGCACTGGGGCTTCTCGGCCGCCGCGGTCGGCATGACCTTCGGACTGGTCCAGTACGTCGCCGGACGGCGTCACCTCGCGGGCCGCAAGAACACCGCCGAGTTCGCACTCGCACCGGACGCGCTGCGCCGCGCGGTGCGGCTGATCGTCGTAGGGATCCTGGTGGCCGCCGTGCTCGCGACCGGCCTCGCCCTCGCCGGCTGGCTGACCATGGGCCGCTTCGTCGACCTGCTCACCGTCGTCTCGGTCGTCGCGCCCGTCGTGTACTTCGCGGTGATGTTCATGAGCCCGCGCGTGACCCCCGAGGAACGCGGCCGGCTGCGCCCGTACATCGTGCTCTTCCTGGCCTCCACGGTCTTCAACTTCATTCTCTTCCAGGCCTATTCGACGATGATGCTGCTGGCCGCGTCGAACGCCGAGACGACCATCCTGGGCTTCGACTTCCCCGCGAGCTGGTACGCGAGCGCGCTCGGCGCCTTCGAGGTCGGGCTCGCGCCCGTGGTCGCCGCGCTCTGGGTCCGCATGGGCCGCAACCAGCCGCACGCCTCCAACAAGATCGCGATCGGGGTCGTACTGGGTGGCCTCTCCTTCCTGCTGATGGTGCTGCCGACGAGCGGGCACAGCGGCGACGCCTACCGCATGTCGGCCTGGTGGATCGTCGGCTCGTACTTCCTGCTCGGCCTCGGCGACATCCTCCTGGAGACCTCCGGCATGTCGGCCACCACGAAACTCGCCCCGGCCGCGTTCTCCAGCCAGACCATGTCCCTCTGGTTCCTGTCCCTCGCCCTCGCGAACGGCATCCAGGCCCAGACGGTGAAGCTCTACGACGACGTCTCCAAGCCGGCCTACTTCGGCGTCAACGGCGCGATCGCGGTGGCCGCGGGCCTCGCGGTGATGGCCGCCGCGCCCTGGCTGCGCCGCACCATGCACCCGGTCCACTGAACCCAGGGGTCCCCTCATGCGCATCCGTACGTCCTTCCCCCACGAGACGGCCCACGAGGACATCCGCATCCCGATGCCCGACGGAACACGCCTCTACGCGCGCGTGTGGCGCCCGCTGACGGACGAACCCGTGCCGGCGCTCCTCGAATACCTCCCGTACCGGCTGACCGACTGGACGGCGCCCCGCGACGCCCAGCGCCACCCCTGGTACGCGGGCCACGGCTACGCCTCCGTCCGCGTCGACGTACGCGGCCACGGCAACAGCGAGGGCGCGCCCGGCGACGAGTACGACGCGCAGGAGCTGGCGGACGGCGTCGAGGTCGTCAACTGGCTTGCCGCACAGCCCTGGTGCACCGGCAAGGTGGGCATGTTCGGCATCTCCTGGGGCGGCTTCAACTCGCTCCAGATCGCCGCCCTCGCCCCGGAGCCGCTGAAGGCGATCGTCACCGTCTGCTCGACCGACGACCGCTACGACAACGACGTGCACTACATGGGCGGTTCGGCCCTAGCCGTCGACCTGCACGCCTGGGCCGCCACCATGCTCGCCTTCGTCGCCCGCCCGCCGGACCCCGAGTACACGGGCCTGGTCTGGCGCGACATGTGGCTCAAGCGCCTGGAACGGATCGACCCGTTCATCCACACCTGGCTCGCCCACCAGCTCCGCGACGACTACTGGAAGCACGGCAGCGTCTGCGAGGACTACGGCGCGATCGGCGCCGCCGTCCTGGCGGTGGGCGGCTGGCACGACCCGTACCGCGACACGGTCCTGCGGCTCGTCGAACACCTCCCGCCGGAACGCGTGCGCGGCTTGATCGGGCCCTGGTCCCACCAGTACCCCGACCGGGGGCTGCCGCCAGGACCCGCGATCGGCTTCCTCCAGGAGACCCTGCGCTGGTGGGACCACTGGCTGAAGGGCGTCGACACGGGGGTCATGGGAGACCCACTGCTCCGCGCCTACGTCAGCGACTCGCACCCTCCCGCCACGGTCTACGACACCCTGCCGGGCCGTTGGGTCGGCGAGCCCTCGTGGCCCTCGCCCAATGTGAAGACGACGACGTACGGGCTCCGGGGCGCGCCCGTGCTGGTGCGCTCCCCCATGCACACCGGGGTGGACGCGGGCCGTTTCTTCCCGTTCGGGAACGACGCCGATCTGCCGCCGGACCAGCGGGACGAGGACGCGCGGTCGGCGTGCTTCGAGTTCGAGGTGCCGGCCGAGACGTGGGTGCTGGGGCGGCCGCGAGTGCGGCTGCGGCTGACCTGCGGTGTGCCGCGCGGGCAGGTGATCGCGCGGCTGTGCGATGTCGCGCCGGACGGGTCGTCGACCCTGGTCACCCGGGGTGTGCTGAACCTGTCGGCTCGGCACGGGCGGGACCGGGCGGTGCCGTGGACTCCGGGGACCACGGAGGACGTGACCTTCGAGTTGAACGGCATCGGGCATGCGTTTCCGCCCGGCCATCGGATCCGGCTCGCGGTGTCGTCGGCGTACTGGCCCTGGATCTGGCCGCAGCCGGAGTCGGGGGCGGGGTTCACGCTGGATCCGGAGGGGTGTGCGATGGAACTTCCGGTGCGGGAGCGGGAGTTGACCTACGACATTCGCTTCGACGAGCCAGAAGAGGCCGCGCCGATCGGGGTCAACTACCCCGCCACGCTGGACGAGCCGCGGCCCGAGCGGCTGGTCGTGCGGGATGTGGCGAAGGGTGAGTGGCGGCTGGAGGTGGACCCCCGGTACGGCGGCACGCGTGTGTATCCGGACGGGCTCGAGTTCACCGAGGACGCGTTGGAGACGTACACGATCGACGAGTCGGATCCGTTGTCCGCACGTACGCGGTCCGATTGGACGATCCGGCTGCATCGGCCCGAGCCGGGATGGGACACCACCGTGCGGACGCGGTCCGAGATCACTTGCGACGAAACGGACTTTATTACCTCGAATGAGGTGATCTGCACCGAGGGCGGCGAAGTGATCTTTCACCGCACTTGGGAGAAAAGGATTCCGAGAACTGCCAGTTGAGGATGAATGCCCGATTTGCCATTCTTCATCCTGCCGTGAGTTGGGTCACGCGTTTCTGTGGGTGACCTGTGGTCCTGTGTTTTTACGTTTCCCCTTGCGGTTATTGACAGTTGAACCTTGGCTTACGCAAAGGATCAAGTGCCCCATACGCCTCAGACCAAGGTCAATAGGTGTTAGGTGTGATTCCGCCACTTGTTCCGGACATGTGCTCTCGCATAGTTTCCGGGCCTGTCGAGCGGAACGCCGAATCCTGCCGCCGCCCGGCATCCCAGTCACGAACTTCTCGCACGGCAGGAGCGGGGGACCCAGGTAAGTCGCCGGACCGGTCACCACGACCGGAACGGCTTGGGGTTAAGTCACGTCCGTGAGGGCGTGGCCGGGCACCTCCCAGCCCGAACCCGACAGCTCACCTCGCAGGCGACGGAGAGGAACCTCGTCATGCCTGCATCCGCTCAGTCCCGCCGCGCCCGCCTCGTCCGCCGTGTCGTTGTCGCCGGTACCGGTGTCGCGATCCTCGCCCTGCCCGTCGTGGGCGCGACCACCGCCTCGGCCGCCACGACCTCGTCGACCACGCTCGCCGGGTACCCCAACACCCTTGACGGGTGGATCCGTGAGTCGCTCGCGATCATGGCGCAGAAGGGGATTCCCGGTACGTACAACGGGATCTACCGCAACGTGATCCGTGAGTCCTCCGGCAACCCGTACGCGATCAACAACTGGGACTCCAACGCGGCGGCGGGTACGCCGTCGAAGGGGCTTCTCCAGGTCATCGACCCGACGTTCAACGCGTATCACGTTGCCGGGACTTCGTTCGACCCGTACGACCCGGTTGCGAACATCACCGCCGCCTGCAATTACGCGGCGGCCGTGTATGGGTCCATCGACAACGTTTACGGGGCTTACTAGAAACTGTTGGATCAGCCACGACGGGTTGTTTGTTCGGCTTTCGCGCCGTCGTGGCTGGTCGCGCAGTTCCCCGCGCCCCTAAAAGACGCTTCAGTCGAGGAGTCTTTCCAGGACCAGCGCGATGCCGTCGTCCTCGTTCGATGACGTCACCTCGTCCGCCACTGCCTTGAGTTCGGGGTGGGCGTTGGCCATTGCCACTCCGTGTGCCGCCCAGTCGAACATCGGGATGTCGTTCGGCATGTCGCCGAAGGCGATGGTGTCGGACGGGGTGAGGCCCAAGTGGCGGGCGGCGAGGGCGAGGCCCGTCGCCTTGGTGATGCCGAGTGGCTGGAGTTCGACGGTGCCGGGGCCCGACATGGTGACCGAGGCCAGGGAACCGACCACCGAGCGCGCCGTGGACGCCAACTCGTCGTCCTCCAGGGCCGGGTGACGGAGCAACACCTTGCTGATTGGTTCGGACCAGAGGTCGTCGCGCCTGCCCACCCGCACCGCGGGGAGCGTGGGGTGCGGCATCAGGTAGCCGGGTTCGATCAGCGTGAGGCCGTCCACTCCGTCCTGGTCGACCGCCGCGTAGACCTGGCCCACTTCCGCCTCGATCTTGCCGAGCGCGGTCTCCGCCAGCTCACGGTCCAGGGTGACCGACCAGAGCAGACAGTCCGCGCCGGCGTCGTACAACTGCGCGCCCTGTCCGCACACCGCGAGCCCCCTGCTGCCCAGGTCCTCGAGGAGCGGTCGCACTCTCGGGGCGGGCCTGCCGGTGACGACCAGGTGCCGGGCGCCGGCCGCCGACGCCCTCGCCAGTGCGATGCGGGACCGGTCGGAGAGCGTGTCGTCGCCGCGCAGCAGCGTTCCGTCCAGGTCGGTGGCGATCAGTGCATATGCGAGGGGTGCGGCCATGATCAGAGAATACGGATGGAACGCCCCACCGACTCGACACGAACCGGACGGCTGCTGCCTTCACATACGTTGACCCGAGTTCCGGTTGGTTTGACAGTTACGGCGGTTATGCCGACTCCCGGATCACCAGTTCGGTGGGCAGGATCACGCCCGCAGTGTCCTCGCCGGCGATCTGCGCGAGCAGCATGCGGACCATTTCGGCGCTGATGCGGTCGTAGGGCTGGCGCATCGTCGTGAGGGCCGGGGTGATCGCCGTGGCCGCCGCCGAGTCGTCGAAGCCTCCGACAGCGATGTCATCCGGGACCGAACGGCCGGATTGCTGGAGGGTGTTGACGACTCCGAGCGCCATGAGGTCGGAGGCCACGAACACCGCGTCTATGTCGGGGGCCTGCGTCAGGAGTTTGCGGGCCGCTTCCTCGCCGCCCGTGCGGCGGTAGTCGCCCTCCACCACCAGCGCCGGGTCCTGTGGGAGGCCCGCCTCCGCCAGGACGTCCCGGTAGCCGGCCAGGCGATCGGGGCCGCCCGGTGCGTCGAGGGGGCCGGTGACCATGGCGATGCGGCGTCTGCCGCGGGAGATCAGGTGGCGGACCATTTCCTGGGCGCCGTCGCGGTCGGCCGCGGCCACGTAGCTGTACTTGGAGGCGGGGCCCAGCGGTTTGCCGCAGGCCACCAACGGGATGCCCGCGTCGCGGAGTTCGGCCGCGACCGGGTCGCCGCTGTGGTTGGAGACGAGCAGCACGCCGTCCACGTGGCCCGAGGTGATGTAGCGGGTGAGGCGACGGCGGTCGTCCTTGGAGGACGCCAGCATCAGGAGCAGGGGGATGTCGTGGCGGGCCAGGTGTTCGGTGCAACCCCGCAGCAGGACATTGAAGTTGGGGTCCTCGAAGAACTTCTCCTGCGGCTCGGTGAGGAGGAACGCCACCGAGTCCGACCGTCCGGTGCTCAGGGAGCGGGCGTGCCGGTTGACGACGTAGCCCGTCTTCCTGATCGCCGTCTCCACGGCGGTGCGGGCGGCCGGTGAGACGTAGTGGCCGCCGTTGAGGAAACGGGAGACGGTCCCCCGGGAGACGCCTGCCTCCCGGGCCACGTCATGGATGGTGGGCGGTTTGCGGCGTCCGTTCGGACTGGTGGTCATGGTCCTCGTTCTGCCGGTTCAGTGCGGTGGGGGGAGGTACTCGCTACATACTTCTCACGCCTTGACCGAGCCGCTCAGCAGGTCCAGGGACCAGAAGCGCTGGATCACCAGGAAGAGCGCGATCAGCGGCAGGATCGCGAGGAAGCAGCCCATGATGACCAGGGTGTAGAGGGCGGGTTGGGAGGCGCCCTGGTTGAGCAGGGTGTAAAGGCCCAGCGTGAGCGGGAACTTGGTGTCGTCCGCGAGCATCACGTACGGCAGCAGGAAGTTGTTCCAGATGCCGACGAACTGGAACAGGAACACCGTGATGAGGCCCGGCATCATCATCGGCACCGCGATCCGCGAGAAGATCCGCCACTCGCTCGCGCCGTCCATGCGGGCCGCTTCGAGGAGTTCGGCGGGCACGGAGGCGGCCGCGTAGATGCGGACGAGGTAGACGCCGTACGGGGAGAGGATCGATGGCAGGAGCATCGACCAGTACGAGTCGGCCAGGCCGAGCTTCGACAGGAGCAGGTACTGCGGGACCGTCAGCACGATGCTCGGGACGAGGACGCCGGCCAGCATCAGCTTGAACACGAACTCCCGGCCACGGAAGGCGAATCGGCCCAGCGCGTAGCCGCCGGCGGCCGAGACCGCGGCGGAGAGCAGGGCGCCGCCGCCCGCGTAGAAGAGGGAGTTGACCATCCACTCCCAGTAGATGCCGTCCCGGTAGGAGCTCAGCTCCTTGAGGTTGTCGAGGAATCCGGTGCCGGGGGCGAAGGTGAAGGTCGAGAAGAGTTCGCCGTGGCCCTTGCTGGCCGCGATGACCACCCAGGCCACGGGGATCAGGCAGTACAGGGAGCCGAGGATCAGCACCAGGGTCGGCACCCACGCGGTGCGCCTGGGCTTGGTGTCGGCGGCGGTGAGGGTGAGGGGGGTCATGCCCGGTCCTCCCGGGTGTAGCGGTCGGAGACGCGCAGCAGCGTGAAGGAGAGCGCGAAGGTCGCCAGGGCCAGCACCACGGCGGTGGCGGAGGCGCCGTAGATGTCCGACCTGAGGAAGGCGGCGTCGTAGATGGCCATCAGCGGACTCCAGGAACTGGAGAGGCCGTTGGTCAGCGGCTTAAGCGCCATCGGCTCGGTGAAGACCTGGAGCGTGGCGATGACCGAGAAGAAGAACGTGAGCACGAGCGAGGGCATCACGATCGGGATCTTGATGCGCAGGGCGATCTTCAGGTCGGACGCGCCGTCGATGCGGGCGGCCTCGTAGATCTCCTGCGGGATCGAGCGCAGGGCCGTGTAGATCACGATCATGTTGAAGCCGGTGCCGCCCCACACCGCGATGTTCGCGAAGGACAGGTACAGGTTGCCCCCGTCGAACAGGTCCGGCTGCGGGAGGTGGAACTCGCGCAGCAGGTAGTAGAAGGGGCTGACCGTCGGCAGGTACAGGAAGCCCCACATCAGGGCGGCGATGATGCCCGGGACGGCGTACGGCAGGAAGATCGCGAGGCGGGCGAACTTGGCGCTGCGCGCCCGCGGGGTGTCCAGCATCAGCGCGAAGACCAGGGCGAGACCGAGCATCGTGGGGATGACGATCAGGCCGTAGCCGAAGGCGCGCAGGACGCTGTGGCCGAACTCGGAGTCCTCGAAGACGGCGGTGTAGTTGCCGATGCCGTTCCACACCTGCTGACGGGCGCCCTTGCCGAGGCCGATGCCCTTGACCTGGACCTTGTGGAGGCTGAGCCACACCGCGTACCCGATCGGTACGACGGTGAAGGCGGCGAACAGGAGCACGGCCGGTACCAGGAACCAGTACGGCGCGCTGCGGCCACGGCGGCGGATGCGGCGGGGGCGGACGGTGGTGGCGGTGCCGTCCGCCAAGGGCCCGGCCGTCGTGCGGCCGGAGCCCTTGAGCGGAGTGGCGGTCATGCCTCGGTCACCTTGAAGCCCTGCTTCTTCATGTCGGTGAAGGTCGCCGACTGCATGGTGGCGAGCGCGGTGTCGAACTGCGCGGCCTTCTTCGCCTTGGTGGCCTTGCCGAAGGCGTCGCTGAAGGTGTCGTAGGCGACCTGGACGTTCGGGCCCCAGGCGGAGGCGGCCGTGGTCGCGGCGATCTTCGCGGCGGTGTCGTAGAAGTCGGTCTGGTTCGGGAAGAACGCGGGCGGGGTGAGCACGGAGCCGGACTGGCCCTTGGTGGCCGCCGGGTAGATGGCGACCTCCTTGACCAGGGCGGCCAGCGCCTCCGGGTCGGTGTTCAGCCAGGCCGCGAACTTGGCCGCGGCCTCGGCGTGCTTGGTGTCGGTGGAGACGCCGGTGGAGGAGCCGCCCCAGCTGCCGGTGACGCTCTCGCCCGCGCTCCACTGCGGCAGCGGCGCCATGCGCCACTTGCCCTTGGTGTCGGGGGCCGAGCTGACCAGCACACCGGGCGCCCACACTGCCGAGACCCAGGCGATGTTGGTGCCCTTGTTCAGCGCGTTGTTCCAAGCCGGCGTGTACATCGGCTGGTTCTCGATCACGCCCTCCTGGACGAGACCGCCCCAGAACTCCGCGACCTTCTTGGTGGCCGCGTCGTCGATGCCCACGGTCCACTTGCCGCCGTCGCCCACGGTCCACCACTTGGCACCGGCCTGCTGCGCCAACCCGGCGAACAGACCGGGATCGTTGGACGAGAACGTCGTCAAGTAGGCGTTCGGAAGTGCCTTCTTGGCGGCGCGGGCGGTCTTGGCGAAGTCGTCCCACGTGGTGGGGACGGTCAGGTTGTGCTGCTTGAACAGGTCCTCGCGGTAGAAGAACATCAGCGGGCCGGAGTCCTGCGGTATCGCGTACACGGCGTCGGTGCCGAGCGTGACCATGCCCCAAAGTCCCTCGGCGAACTCGGACTTGGCGGACTTCGCGTACTTGGAGATGTCGGCGAGGACGTCGTTCGAGACCAGCGTCGGCAGCGACTGGTACTCGACCTGGATCAGGTCGGGGGCGTTGCCCGCCTTCTTCGCGGTGATCAGCTTGGAGACGATGTCCTTGCCGGCGGCCTGCTTGGAGACGGTGACCGTGATGTCCGGGTTCTTCTTGTTCCAGATCGCGGCGACCTTGTCCATGTTCGGCGCCCAGGACCAGTAGGTCAGCTTGACGGGCCCGCTGCTCTTGCCGGAGTCGTCGTCGGAACCGCCGCAGGCGGCGAGGGTGCCGGTGAGGCCGACAGCTGCTGCCCCGGCAAGGATGCTGCGCCTGCTGAACTGGTGGCGGTGGATCGACATCTTCATCTCCCCTGACTGAGTGCGAGCCTGTCCACGGCTCTGTGACCGTGCACAGTAGAGAATTGTTTCGGACCCTTGTCAATGGGTGTCGCCTGGGGTTACCTACTTGTTGCTGACGGGTGGACGCCGCAACCATCCATGTGCACGATCACAGAAACAGTCGAGTTTTCCCCTCCGACCCCCGGGAGTGAACCCATGCCGTCCCCCGCCCCGCACGACCGTCTGCCGCTCGCCTTCGGAGGTGACTACAACCCCGAGCAGTGGCCGCGGGAGGTCTGGGAGGAGGACGTACGGCTGATGCGGGAGGCCGGTGTCACGGCGGTCTCCCTCGGCGTCTTCTCCTGGGCCCGGCTGGAGCCGCGACCCGGCGCGTACGACTGGGAGTGGCTGGACACGGTGATCGGCCTGCTGCACGGGGCGGGCATCGCGGTGAACCTCGGCACGCCCACGGTCGTACCGCCGGCGTGGTTCTACCGCGCGCACCCCGACGCGCTGCCGGTGACACGGGAGGGCGTGCGCCTCGCCTTCGGCTCGCGCGGCGCGATCTGCCACTCCAACCCCGAGTACCGCGCGGCGGCGACGACGATCACGCGAGCGCTGGCCGAGCGCTACGGCAGCCACCCGGCCGTGGTCCTGTGGCACGTCCACAACGAGTACGGCGCCCCCGTCCTCGCCTGCTACTGCGATGTCTGCGCGGCGGCTTTCCGGGGGTGGCTGCGGGAGCGCTACGACACTCTCGACGCCCTCAACCACGCCTGGGGAACGGCTTTTTGGGGCCAGCAGTACGGCGACTGGGAGGAGATCACCCCGCCGCGCGCGACCCCGTCCGTATGCAATCCCACCCAGCAGCTCGACTACCACCGGTTCGCCGACGCGCAGGCCCGCGCCAACTTCGTCGCCGAGCGGGACATCCTGCACCGCCTCTCCCCCGGCGTGCCCGTCACCACCAACTTCATGGTCGCGCCGAGCCAGGGCCAGACCGTCGACTACTGGGCCTGGGCGAAGGAGGTCGACCTCGTCACCAACGACCACTACCTGATGACCGACGGCCGCCGCACGCACGTGAACCTGGCGCTGGCAGCCGACTTGACCCGCTCGGTGGCGGGCGGCGGCCCGTGGCTGCTCCTGGAACACGCGACGTCCGGGGTCAACTGGCAGCCGTACAACCCGGCGAAGCGCCCCGGTGAGATGGCCCGCAACTCACTCGGGCATGTGGCGCGCGGCTCCGAGGGCGCGATGTTCTTCCAGTGGCGGCAGTCGCAGTCGGGCGCGGAGAAGTTCCATACGGCGATGCTGGCGAACTCCGGTACGGACAACCGGGGTTGGCGCGAGGTGACGGACCTCGGCCGACGCGTCGCGGGCCTCGCCGATCTGCGCGGCACCCGGACGCGCGGCGACGTGGCGATGGTGTGGTCGTGGGACTCCTGGTGGGCACAGAGCCTGGAGTGGCGGCCGAGCCAGGACCTGGACGCGCGGGAGCGGTTGGATTCCTTCTACGAGGCGCTCTACGACCGGCACTTGACGGTGGACTTCCTGCCGCCGACGGGGTTGGGGGACCTGGACCCGGAGCGGTATCCGCTGCTGGTGGTACCGCAGTTGTACTCCGCTCCGGTCGGGGTGGGCGCGGATCTGGAGCGGTACGTGGCGCGGGGCGGGACGCTGCTGGTCTCCTTCTTCTCCGGGATCGTCGACGAGAACGACACGCTGCATCCGGGCGCGTATCCGGGGGCGCTGCGGGACGTACTCGGCCTGACCGTCGAGGAGTTCGACCCGTTGCTGCCGGGCGAGACGGTGTCGGTGCGGGGTGCGGACGGTTCGTCGTACACCGCGGATCTCTGGTCGGAGGTCGTGCTCCCGGGTGCGGGCTGCGAGACGGTCGCGGTCTTCGCGGACGGTCGTACGGCGGGCGGGGCGGCGCTGACGCGGCACGCGGTGGGGTCGGGGACGGCCTGGTATCTGGCGACGCGGCTGACCGGTGCCGACCTGGCCACCGTGGTGGACCTCGCCCTCGCGGACGCGGGCATCACGCCGGTCGATCTGCCGCGCGATGTCGAACTCGTCGTACGGGAGGGCGAGTCGGGGACCTTCCGCTTCGCGGTGAACCACACCGGGAGCGAGGTGAAGGTGGTGCTGCCGGACGGAAGCCGGGCGGCGGTACCGGCGGGCGGGGTGGAGGTCTTCCGCGACCCGCGCTGACCTCGACTGTTTGCTTCTTCGGCTCAACTCGCTTGTTTCTCTGGTTACTTGGTGAAGGGAAGTCTTGTGATGCGCAGACGCAGTGTTCTTACGGCGGCGGGTGCGGCGGCACTCTCGGTACCGTTGCTGGCCGCGGCGCCGGCGGTGGCCGCCGACCGGCGCCGGCTGGAGATCCGGGGGATGGACATCTCGTCGCTCCCCAAGGACGAGGCCTTCGGTGCGGTGTACCGCCGGGCGGACGGCCGCCGGGACGACCCGATCCGCATCCTCGCGGATGCCGGGGTGACCCACGCCCGCCTCAAGGTCTGGGTGAACCCGGCCGACGGCTACAACAACAAGAGGCACATCCTCCCGCTGGCCAAGCGGCTGCGCCGGGCCGGGATCGGCATCTGGGTCGACTTCCACTACTCCGACACCTGGGCCGACCCGTCCCACCAGACCAAGCCGGCGGCCTGGGCGGACCTGGACGTGGCGGGCCTGACCAGGGCGGTCTACGACCACACCGCCGACGTGCTGGGCGCGTTGCGCCGTCAGGGCACCCCGGCCGACCTGGTCCAGATCGGCAACGAGATCAACGGCGGTCTGCTCTGGCCCACCGGCAAGAACTGGGGTGACGACGCCGGGGGTTGGGGCAACCTGACGACCTTCCTGAAGGCGGGCCTGAACGCCGCCCACGACACAACCCCCCGCATCCGCACGATGCTCCACATCGCCTCGGGCGGCGACAACGGCACGTCCCGCTGGTGGTACGACAACGTGGTGGCCGACGGGGTCGACTTCGACATCATCGCCCAGTCGTACTACCCGTTCTGGCACGGCGCCCCGGCGGCAGCGGCGGCCAACTTGGCCGACCTGGCCGCCCGTTACGACAAGCCGGTGCTGATCGCCGAGACCGCGTACCCGTTCACGCTGGAGAGCGAGGACGCGACGAACGACATCATGTACGACCCCTCACAGCTCACGGAGGGCTACCCTGCGACCCCGGCCGGCCAGGCGGCGTGGCTGCGCACGGTGGCCGACCTGATGGTGGACGTCCCCGGCGGCAAGGGCCTCGGCTACTGCTACTGGGAGGGCGTCTGGACCTACCGCAAGGGCGACGGCTGGGACCCGACCGACCCGGCGTCCGGCAACGCGTGGGAGAACCTCGCCCTGTTCGACTTCGACGACAAGGCACTGCCGGGGCTGAAGACGCTGGGCCGCTACCGGTCGTAGCGCCCCCTCCCCACCCCTCCCAAAAAAAGTGTGTCGCTTTCCCTCGAACCTTCACACTTCCACAACCCCCTGGCAGACGGCGCAGCCGACCCTCGTCCGACCGCCCGTCAACTACCCGTGTGCCGCCGCCAGATGCTTCGCCAGCCGCGGCGACGCGAACTCCGTCCCGCACACGAACCGCATCACCGGCCCGTAGGAGGACGCGGCCGGCAGCCCTGTGAAGTACACCCCCGGCACGGACGACACATACCCGGCACCGAGCTTCGGCGTACCCCGGCTCACCGCGAGCTGGGTGCGCAGCTCGTGGCCCAGGAAGTCCATCGCCGCGATGTCGACCCGGTAGCCCGTCGCCGAGATGACGTGGTCGGCGGCGAGCTGCTCGGTGCCGCCGCCGTGCGTGCCGACCGTCAGGACCGGGCTGCCCGCCTCCGCGTCCGCCCGTACGATCCGGTCGACCTCGCTGACCTGCACCTTCCCCTCGAACCGCTCGCGCAGCCACCACGCGCCGAGCGGGCCGAGCACCCGGCGCACCAGGTAGTGGCGGGTCCCCTCGGGGAGATAGCGGTACGGCTGCGGGTAGTAGCTCAGCGCCCACAGGGACCAGGCGCGTCCGAAGGGGGACTCCGGGCGCAGCTTCGGCTGGTCCCACGGCGCCGCGCCGAACGCGACCCGGCCGCGCCCGCGCGAGACGATCCGGACCTGCGCGCCCGCCTCCGCCGCGAGGACCGCCGTCTCCAGCGCGGACTGTCCGGCGCCGACGACGATCAGTTCCTTGCCCTTGAACCCGCTCAGGTCGTGGTGCTGGGAGCTGTGCGAGACGGGACCGGTGGGTGCGGGGCCGTCGGCCGCCGCTGCCGCCAGCTCGGGCGGGAGGTGGGCCAGGCCGTAGAGACCGGTCGCCACCACGACCGCGCGGGCCGTGAACAACTCCCCAGAGTCCAGCTTGAGTTCGAAGCCGCCGCCCTTGTTCCGGTCCACCGACACGACCCGTACCCGCTCCAGCTCGGGCACCAGCTTCTGCTGGAACCACTCGCCGTAGCCGATGAAGGTCTCGATGGGGATGATGTCCTCGTCGGTGACCAGGCGGGGGATGCCGGCCGCGTCGCAGTAGTCGACGAGGTTGTGGCCGGGCTGCGGGGCGTCGAAGTTGGAGGCGGCCGGAGTCGACTTCAGGAGCATTCCGGCCGGCATGTGGTCGCGCCAGCTGACCATGGGCTCGCCGAAGACACGGACCGGAATGCCGCGCGCCCGAAGATGCGCGGCGGTGGACAGGCCGAACGGGCCGGCGCCGATGATTGCTACCGGTTGAATCACGAAGTCCCTCCCCAGGACGTCATTTCGCCACTTCGTGCTGGAGCTGCCGCCACCTGTTCCTTACCGACTACTGGTGGCCGCTACTGGTGCCGCTGCCGCGCCGGTTGGTGCGCCACAGCTGATACAGATGCTTCGCGCCCGGCCGCACGAAGCGAGCGAGCATCGTGAAGAACGGCCGCAGGTCGTCACCCGCGAGCCAGGCCAGCTCGGTCCCGCTCGCCTTCACCGGCGCGTGCGGCGTCGTATAGCCGCTGCGGCGGTAGGCGAGGAGGGCGGGCAGGTCGATGTTCTCCACGATGTACCGGTGGCCGGCGCGCTGTTCCCCCTCCGGGACGGGGCGGCCGGTCAGGTCGAGGTGCATGGCGCGGACGACGTCCACTCCCGACTCGTTCTCGAAGAGCCGGAACTGGGCGCCCATGCGGGGGTTGAAGTCGAGCAGTTTGTACTGACCGTCGCGCCGGTCGAAGCGCAGGTCGAGGTCGATGATTCCGGTGAAGCCGATCTGTTTGATGAAACGCGCGGCGAGATCCGCGAGTTCCGGATTGTCCACGACGTATGCATTTGCCGTCATGCCCGCGTGCGGCGGCCAGGAGCGCACCTTGACGCCGGTGAACATGGCGAGCGGGGTGGAGTCCTGGTCGAAGTAGGCGTGCACGATCCAGTCCTCGGCGTCCTCCCTCGGCAGGTACTCCTGGAGGATCACGCCGGGGTGCTCGCCCCAGTCACGGGCGAGCGCGAGCAGTCCCTCGCGGGTGGAGATCCTCGTCGTGCCGTTGACCGCGGGCCGGGAGCGTCGTACGAACGCCTCCCGGTTCTTGGCCACGATCGGGAAGCGGGCCTTCTCCGCGAAGTCGACGATGTCGTCGTAGGACTGCGGAAAGGCGGCGGCGGGGCTGGGAATGCCGTGTTCCACGCAGAGTTCGTGCAGCCCCTGTTTGCTGGCGAGGTGGCGCGGCAGTTTCGGATCCACGCGCGGTAACAGGAATCGGTCGGTGAGTTCGTCCTGATGTTCGGCGATCAGGACGGCGGCCTCCTCGTCGGTGGGGATGAGGACGGTGGGACGGCCGATGCGGCGCCCGATGCGCAGCAGTCCCTCGACGAGTCGTTCGGGTTCCTCGGTGCCGGTCGTCGGCCAGACGAACGCGCGTTCCAGATAACGGGATGCCGCGGCCGGCGTGTATCGGTCCTCCGTGATTGCATACATCGGCACGCCGAGACGCCCGAGACTGCGGATCGCGCCCACCCCGCCGTGATGCAGCGGATAGGAGCCGAACTTCACGATCAGGCCCGGCACTTCGCGGTCGGCCTCGAAAGGCACGCTGCTGGTGCGTTTGGCCACGGGTCCCCCCACGTGTCCCCCCTACGGACCGGACCCACCCCGTCCGTGTCCCCCAAAGGACGCTAAGCCGGAATTGCCTCCTCCGACAAGGCCTATTCGGACATTGCGAACTCTTTAGACACTGCCGGTCCCTGCAACTCACCCGTAACGTGTGGCGCGGCCACATGCGAGTACGCACGAGAGTGAGGCAGCACCCCATGCCCCCCTTCGATCTTCCCGAGGGCGATCCCTTCGGCCCGCACAACCTTCCCTACGGCGTCTTCTCGCCCCTCGGCTCGGACGAACGGACCGTCGGCGTCCGCTACGGCGACCAGGTGCTCGACGCGGGCGCCGCCGCCGCCGCGCTCGGCTCGCCGTACGTCTCCCTGCTCGCGCACCCCACCCTCGGCCCGCTGCTCGCCGCGGGCCGTACGGCCTGGTCGGACGTCCGGCGCGCGCTGACCGCGTGGGTGACGGTGCCGTCCCACCAGGAGACGATCGCCCCCTTCCTCCACCCGCTCTCCGCGGTGACCCTGCACCTCCCCTTCGAGGTCGCGGACTACGTCGACTTCTACGCCTCCGAGAACCACGCCCGGAACGTCGGCCGCATCTTCCGCCCCGACGCGCCCGACTCCCTGACCCCCAACTGGAAGCATCTGCCCATCGGTTACCACGGCCGCTCGGGCACGATCGTGGTCTCGGACACGGACGTCGTACGACCGTCCGGGCAGCGCAAGTCCCCGTCCGACCCCGCGCCCGTCTTCGGCCCGTCGATCCGCCTGGACATCGAGGCGGAGGTCGGCTTCGTGGTCGGCACGCCGTCGCGGATGGGCGAGCCGGTCGCGCTCGCCGACTTCCGCGAGCACGTCTTCGGCCTGTGCCTCCTCAACGACTGGTCCGCGCGCGACATCCAGGCCTGGGAGTACGTCCCCCTCGGCCCGTTCCTCGGCAAGTCCTTCGCCACGTCGGTGTCGGCGTGGATCACCCCGCTGGACGCGCTGGAGGACGCGCGGGTGGTACCACCGGCGCGCACCCACACCCTCCTCCCCTATCTGGACGACTCGGCGGAGGAGCCCGGGGGCTACGACCTCCGCATCTCGGTCGCGATCAACGGTCACGTCGTCTCCGAGCCGCCGTTCTCCACCATGTACTGGACCGCCGCCCAGCAGCTCGCCCAGATGACGGTCAACGGCGCCTCCCTGCGCACCGGCGACCTCTACGGCTCCGGCACGGTCAGCGGGCCGGCCGAACGCGAGCGCGGTTCACTCCTGGAGCTGACCTGGAACGGGCGCGACGCCCTCGAACTCCCGGACGGCAAGCGGACGTTCCTGGAGGACGGCGACGTCGTGACCCTGTCGGCGTGGGCCCCGGGCGCGGACGGCACGCACGTGGGTCTCGGCGAGGTCACCGGGCGGATCGTGGGGCGGGGCTGAGGTGAGTTGTGGGCGGGAGGGGTGAGGCGGGTCGCGGGTCGCGGGCCGGGGTTCGGGCCGGTGGCGGGCGAGGCGCGAGGCGGCTCGCGGGCAGAGGGTGATGCGGGTCGTGGGCAGAGGGTGATGCGGGTTGCGGGTGGGGCGCGGGCCGAGGCTCGGACGGGTTGCGGGGAGGCGTGAGGCGGCTCGCGGGCAGAGGGTGATGCGGGTCGCGGGTGGGGCGCGGGCCGAGAATCGGGCGGGTTGCGGGGAGGCGTGAGGCGGCTCGCGGGCCGGGGCTCGGGCGGCTCGCGGGCCGGGGCTCGGGCGGGTCGCGGGCGAGGCGTGAGGCGGCTCGCGGGCCGGGGCTCAGGCGGGTCGCGCGGAGGCGTGAGGCGGCTCGGGGGCCGGAGTTGGGGTGGTCGCGGGTGCGTCCGGTGCTCGTCGTACACCTGACTCCGGCCGCCCGGACAGTCATACTGACGGCGGGCGGCCCACACCTCGTGCGCCCGCCCTCGGGTACAGCCGCACCCGCGCCTCCCACTCGTCCCCCTGTCTGTGCCGTTGACCAGGATCCGGAGCCCGTGGCATGACCGTCTGCCTGCTCCTGCTGAGCGTCGTCGCCCTCTCGGCCGCCGTGCCGGTTCCGCGCGCGCTGACCCGGGCCGGGTGGCCCGAGCGGGAACCCGTGGTCGGCCTGTGGGTGTGGCAGTGCCTGGTCGCCACGGTCCTGCTGTGCTGTCTGGGCGCCCTCGTGCTCGGCGCGGCGGCCGTCTTCCACACCGTCCGCGACCATGTCTTCGCCCCGGCCCCGCCCGCCGTCACCGCGGCCTACGACCTCTCCGCCGCCCCGGTCTGGGCGGTCGCCCTCACGCTGTCCCTCGCCTGCGGCGCCGCCTGGACGACAGCGATGCTGGCCCGCGAACTCGCCGAGGCCCGGCGCCGGCGCGGTCAGGCCCGCGCGCATCTGCGGGAGCGCGCCCCCGACCTGCCCGCCGGGCTGCCCCCGGCGCGCGGCCCGCTCCTCGTCCTGGAGGACGAGTACCCGGACGCCTGGTGGATGCCGGGCCATCCACCCCAACTGGTCGTCACCACGGGCGCCCTGCACCGCCTCACCGGCCACCAGCTCGACGCGGTCCTCACCCACGAACGCGGCCACGCCCGCGCCCACCACGACTGGCTGCTGCACCTGTCGACCGCGCTGGCCTCCGGTTTCCCGCGCGTCCCGCTGTTCGCCCACTTCTGCGACCAGACCCACCGCCTGGTGGAACTCGCCGCGGACGACACGGCGTCCCGCCAATGCGGCCACCTCACCACCGCACTGGCCCTGATCGAACTCAACAACCACCGCGGCGTCCTCTCCTGCGCCTCCAGCCACCGCCTCCTCGGCGAACGAGTCGACCGCCTCCTGGACCCCCGCCCCCGCCTGGGCCGCCGCCGCCGAGCCCTGACGACGACGGTGGCGACACTGGTCCCGCTGCTGCCGCTCTTGATCGTGTTCGCGCCGGGGCTGACGGCGCTGGGGTGAGGGCGCGGAGGCGCGGGCACTGCGTCGGCGACCGTGGGCCGACGACCGTGAGCTGATCGCCCCGGCCGGCGACCATGAGCCGGCGAACGTGGCAGATGTCCCCCATCTGTCACCATCCGCCCAGCTCAGCCGCCCCGCCGCCGGAGGCCCCGGTGGCGCAACACTCCCGCAACACTCTGTTCCCTACCGGCTCGCTATGGTTCGAAACATGCCACCCACGGACCGCATCCGCGACCACGCCGGACAGGGCGCGACCACCGTCGCCGCCCACCGCGCGCGGCGTCGGCTGCGTGCCGACCAGGCCCGGCAGCTCGCCGATCTGCTGCGCCACGAGCTGCTGGCCGACGGCTTCCCGGACGGCACGCTCCCGCACGAGAGCATCCTCGCCACGGAGTACGGCGCCTCCCGCAACACGGTCCGCCAGGCCCTGGACCTGCTCCGCGCGGAAGGGCTCGTCGACCGGCTGCCCGGCGTGGGCACGGTCGTCGTCGCGCGGAAGTACCCGCACGGCCTCGACCGGCTGATGGGCCTCGCGGAGACCCTGCGCGAACACGGCCAAGTCACCAACGAGGTCCGCACCATGGGCCCCGCCCCGGCACCGGCCCCGGTCGCCGAACGACTCCGCGTCCAGCCCGGCACCGACGTCCTCTACATCGAACGCCTGCGCCGCCTGAACGGCATCCCCCTCTCCCTCGACCTCACCTACCTCCCGCTCGACATCGGCACCACGCTGCTCGACGCCGACCTGGAGAACACCGACGTCTTCCGCCTCCTGGAGTCCGTCACCGGACAAGGCCTCGGCCACGCCGAGATCACTCTGGAGGCCGTCAACGCGGACGCGCACTCCGCCGCCGTACTCGAAGCCCCGCGCGGCGCGGCCGTCCTGATGCTGGAACGCCTCACCCACCTCGCCGACGGCCGCCCGGTCGACCTGGAGTTCATCCGCTTCCGCGGCGACCGCATCACCATGAGCGGCCTGCTGCACCGCTCCCTCTGAACTCGACCTCCTGCCTGTACCTCCCTGGAGACAGCCATGCCCTTGGCGCCCCAGCGGGCCGACGTGCCCGTGACCATCGACGAGTCGAAGTGCATCGACGGCTGCACCCTGTGCGTCGACATGTGCCCGCTGGACTCCCTGGCCATCGACGAGAGCAACGGCAAGGCCTACAT
This sequence comes from Streptomyces hokutonensis, assembly GCF_000376565.1. GTDB lineage: Bacteria > Actinomycetota > Actinomycetes > Streptomycetales > Streptomycetaceae > Streptomyces > Streptomyces hokutonensis. The sequence goes on from NZ_BARG01000089.1 coordinate 25,836, forward strand.
GCACGTCGACGAGTGCTGGTACTGCGGCCCGTGCGCGGCCCGCTGTCCCACCGGAGCCGTCACGGTCAACATGCCCTATCTGCTCCGGTGAGAGGCCCGAACCCCCATGAAACGCACGGCAGTTGCCCTGACCGCGGTCGCCCTGCTGCTGACCCTGTCCGGCTGCGGCGGCAGCGCGGAGGCCGGTAGCGCCTCGACGATCACGGTCACCGTCGGCTACCAGTCCAAGACCATCAACACCGTCACCGCCGGCACCCTCCTGCGCTCCCTCGGCTACTTCGAACAGCAGCTGAACGCCCTGCACGACGGCCACACCTACAAGGTCGCCTGGCAGGACTACGCGACCGGCGCCCCCATCACCGCGCAGATGACCGCCGGGAAGATCGACATCGGCTCGATGGGCGACTTCCCGCTCCTCATCAACGCGGCCCGCGGCAAACAGCTCGGCCAACCCACCCGGCTCGTCTCGGTCACCGGCTACAACCTGCGCGGCGGCCTCAACACCATTGTCACCGCGCCGAGTTCGAAGCTCACCTCCCTCCAGGACCTCAAGGGCAAGAAGGTCTCCACGAGCGTCGGCTCCGCCGCCGACGGCACCCTCGTCCGCGCCCTGCAACGCGCCGGCATCGACCCCGACAAGGGCATCGAGAAGCTCAACCAGCAGCCCGCGGTGGGCGCTTCGGCCCTCACGGCGGGCAGCGCGGACGCGCTCTCCCAGTTCGTCGCCTGGCCCGGCCTGCTCGCCTACCAGGGCCGCGCGAAAGCCCTCTACGACGGTGCCCAACTCGACCTCCCCACCTTCCACGGCGTCACCGCCCGCGAGAACTTCGCGAAGCAACACCCCTCCGTACTCGACGCGTTCCTCAAGGCCCAGGCCCGTGCGACCGACTACCTCACCGCCCACCCGGTGACCGCCGCCGAGAAGGTCGCCAAGGCCACCGGCCTGCCCGCCGAGGTCGTGTACCTCTACAACGGCGCCCACGGCATCGCCACCTTCGACCCGGCCCTCAAGCCCCAACTGGTCTCCGCCCTCAAGCAGGACGTCTCGGTCCTGAAGTCGGCGAAGCTCGTCGGAGACGTCGACGTCGACTCCTTCGTGGACGACCAGTACGTGAAGCAGGCCTTGGGCGCGACGGCCTACGCCACGCAACTCGCCGCGAAGCCACCGACCGCCGCGAGCGAGGTGTGGCCCAAGGGCTCCGAGAAGACCCTCAGCTTCAAGTCCCCTTCTCAGCTGCTGAGTTACGTCTCGGCGCACCGCACCGGCATCCGTGCCGCCTACGTCCCCGACGCCACCACCGGCACGCTGTGGTTCGCCGACAAGGCGGTGTGGGTGAGCGACGGCGCGGAGTTGCTGCCGTTCGTGACCCCGGCGACCGCGCAGGCCTACGTCACCGCGCACGGGGGTGCGCGCGTCGTGACGTACGCCGAAGCCCTGGAGCAGGCGTCGTGACCCGGTATCCACGGCGGGCGGGCCGCTACGCGCTCCGGCTCGGCTCGCTGGCCGCCGCCCTCGGTGTCTGGCAGTTGCTGACCAGCCTCAACGTCGACCTGTGGCTGCGCTTCTCGCAGTTCCCCACGGTCGCCGACGTGGCCCGTGCCTTCGCCGACCGGGTCACCGGCGACGACTACTGGACCGACCTCACCGACAGCCTCACCCGCATCCTCAGCGGCTTCGCCCTCGCGGCCGTCCTGGGCGTCGCGGCGGGCGTGCTCGTGGCCCGCTCCCGGCTCGCCGAGGACCTGCTCGGCCCGCTCGTCGAGGTCCTGCGCCCGATCCCCGCGATCGCCCTGGTCCCCGTCGCGATCCTCCTCTTCCCCTCCAACGAACAGGGCATCGTCTTCATCACCTGCACGGCCGCCTTCTTCCCCGTCCTGGTCTCCACCCGCCACGCCGTCCGCGCGCTGACTCCCGTGTGGGAGGAGGCGGTTCGCACGATGGGCGGCGGCCGGTGGCGGGTCCTGCTCTCGGTGGTCCTGCCGGGCGCGCTGCCCGGCATCTTCGGCGGCCTGTCGGTCGGCATCGGCGTCTCGTGGATCTGCGTGATCTCCGCCGAGATGATCTCCGGCCAGTACGGCGTCGGTTACCGCACCTGGCAGGACTACACGGTCGTCGACTACCCGGGCGTCTTCGTCGGCATGGTCACCATCGGCCTCCTCGGCTGGCTCACGTCCACGGCCGTGGAACTCCTCGGCCGCCGCCTCACCCACTGGCTGCCCCGCACGTCGTACGTCCCGGTGGGCCGCGCCCCGCGCCGGACGAGCGGCGCCGCACCTGCCGTACCGGCGAACCCCACACCCCAGGAGGGCGTGCCCCATGAACAGCTCGTCTGAGGTCCGATCCCTTTCCGGGACGGACCGCGGGCCCAGGGCGAGTGCCGACTCCGAACCCGAGGTGACCGCCGGCTCCGAACCCGAGGTGACCGCCGGCTCCGAACCCGAGGTGGCCGCCGGCTCCGAACCCGAGGTGACCGCCGGCTCCGGGGGCGAGGTGACCTCCGACTCCGGGGGCGAGGTGAGGACCGTCTCCGAACCCGAGGTGACCTCCGACTCCGGGGGCGAGGTGACCTCCGACTCCGGGGGCGAGGCAAGGGCCGTCTCCCGGGGCGAGTTGGGCGCCGATGTGGGACTCAATGCCCGGACCGCCCCGGGGACCGACGACCCGACCGATGCCCGAACCACGCCCGGGACCCACAACCCGACCGGCGCCCGGACCACCCCCGGAACCGACACCCCGACCGCCCCGCAGCCCGGCCCCCGGGTCAACTCCCGTACCGGCGCTGCACTCGCGCTGCGCGACGCCGCCCTCGGCCGCCCCGGCGCCCCCGTCCTGGACGGCGTCGACCTCGACGTCTCCCCCGGCGAGATCCTCACCGTCGTCGGCCCCTCGGGCTGCGGCAAGTCGACGCTGCTCCGTACGCTCGCCGGCCTACTGCACCCGCTGTCCGGTGAGGTCACCCAGGACCGGCGCCCGCTGACCGGCCCCGGCGCCGACCGCGCCCTCATCTTCCAGGACGACGCCCTCCTGCCCTGGCGCAGCCTGCGCGCCAACGTCGAACTCCCGCTGGCCATCAAGAAGTTGCCGCGCGCCGAGCGCAGGACCCAGGCCGAGGCCTGGCTCGACCGGGTCGGACTCGCCGCGCAGACACGGCAGTTGCCCCACCGCGTCTCCGGCGGACAACGCCAGCGCGCCCAACTGGCCCGCGCCCTCGCCGGAACCCCGCGCGCCGTCCTCATGGACGAACCCTTCGGCGCCCTCGACGCCCAGACCCGCGCCGGCATGCAGGACCTGCTGGTCGAGGTGTTGCGCGGCACGGGCGCGACGGTCGTCTTCGTCACCCACGACGTGGACGAGGCCCTGTACCTCGGCGACCGCGTCGCCCTCCTCGGCGCCGGCCGGCTCGTCGCCGTACGCGAGGTGCCGCGTCCACGGGACCGTGCCGCGCACGACGATCCCGCGCGCGCGGCGCTGCGTCGCGACGTCCTGACCTCGCTCGGTTCCTGAAAGGCCCCCTGGTGACCACCTCCGTGCACACGCCCCCGGAGATCCCCTCGCTCGCCGAGGCCGAAGAGCTGACCTGCGACGTCCTGGTCATCGGCGGCGGCACGGCCGGCACGATGGCGGCCCTGACCGCCGCCGAGCACGGCGCGAACGTCCTCCTCCTGGAGAAGGCGCACGTCCGCCACTCCGGCGCGCTCGCCATGGGCATGGACGGCGTCAACAACGCGGTCATCCCCGGCCGCGCCGAGCCCGACGACTACGTCGCCGAGATCACCCGCGCCAACGACGGCATCGTCGACCAGTCCACCGTCCGCCAGACCGCCACCCGCGGCTTCGCGATGGTGCAGCGCCTCGAGTCGTACGGTGTGAAGTTCGAGAAGGACGAGCACGGCGAGTACGCGGTCCGCCAGGTCCACCGCTCCGGCTCCTACGTGCTGCCGATGCCGGAGGGCAAGGACGTCAAGAAGGTCCTGTACCGGCAACTGCGGCGGCGCGAGATGCGGGAGCGGATCCGCATCGAGAACCGGGTGATGCCGGTACGCGTACTCACCGCCGACGGGCGCGCGGTGGGCGCGGCGGGCTTCAACACCCGTACCGGCGGCTTCGTTTCCGTCCGCGCGGGCGCCGTGATCCTCGCGACGGGCGCCTGCGGGCGGCTGGGCCTGCCCGCCTCCGGCTACCTGTACGGCACGTACGAGAACCCCACGAACGCGGGCGATGGCTACGCGATGGCGTACCACGCGGGCGCCGAACTCACCGGCATCGAGTGCTTCCAGATCAACCCGCTGATCAAGGACTACAACGGCCCGGCCTGCGCCTACGTCGCCAACCCCTTCGGCGGCTACCAGGTCAACCGGCACGGCGAACGCTTCGTCGACTCCGACTACTGGTCCGGCCAGATGATGGCCGAGTTCGCGGCGGAGGTGGCGTCCGACCGCGGACCCGTGTACCTGAAGCTGAGCCACCTCCCGGAGGAGTCGATCTCCGCCCTGGAGTCGATCCTCCACTCGACGGAGCGGCCCACCCGAGGCACCTTCCACGAAGGCCGCGGCCACGACTACCGCACCCACGACGTCGAGATGCACATCTCCGAGATCGGCCTCTGCGGCGGCCATTCGGCCTCGGGCGTACGGGTCGACGACCACGCCCGTACGACCGTCCCCCGCCTCTACGCCGCCGGTGACCTCGCCTGCGTCCCGCACAACTACATGATCGGCGCATTCGTCTTCGGCGACCTCGCGGGCGCGGACGCGGCCCAATACACCGCGTACGAGGGCGAGTTGCCGCTGTCCCAGCTCCGTGACGCGCACGAGCTGATCTACCGCCCGCTGCGCAACCCGGACGGCCCGCCGCAGCCCCAGGTCGAGTACAAGCTGCGCCGCTTCGTGAACGACTACGTGGCCCCGCCGAAGTCCGGCGCCCGGCTGTCCCTCGCCCTGGAGGCGTTCGAGCGGATGCGCGCGGACATCGCCGAGATGGGCGCCCGCACCCCGCACGAACTGATGCGCTGCGCCGAGGTCTCCTTCATCCGCGACTGCGCGGAGATGGCGGCCCGCGCCTCCCTGGCCCGCACGGAGTCCCGCTGGGGCCTCTACCACGACCGCCTCGACCATCCCGCTCGCGACGACGTCTCCTGGTTCCACCACCTCGACCTGCACAAGTCCCCCTCCGGTGCGATGGAGTTCACGGCCCGACCCGTGGCCCCCTACCTGGTCCCGATCGAGGACTTCACCCCGACCGGCGGCCCCTCCCGCCGACTCGGCGAGGTACATCCCGAGAACGTGGCCACGGCGGGCTCCCGCGACACGGCCCCGCTGGTGTCCCCGACGGAGCTGCCCGAGGAGCGCGCCGCGGACATCCCCACGACCACAACTCCCGCCCCCGGTACGGCTCCAGCAGCCCACGCCACCGTTTCGGCTCCGGCTCCGGCTCCCGCTCCCGCTCCCGCTCCCGCTCCCGGCCAGTCCTCCTCCCGTCTCCTCGAACTCGTCGCCCTCGCCGAGGAAGAGCCCGAACTCGACGCCCTGCTCCCCTACTTGACCGACTCGGCCCCGTCCGTCCGCCGCGAGGCGATCACCGTCCTGACGGAGACCCTCCCGCCCGGCACTGGCCCCGCCCTCGCCGAAGCCCTCCGCGACCCCGCCGCCGAAGTCCGCACGGCCGCCGCGGCCTCCCTGCGCGAACTCGTCGAGACACTGCCCCCTTCCCCCGCCCTCCGCGACGGCCTCGCCGCCGCTCTGACCGAGCCCGACCCCGTGGTCCGCGCCGCCGCCCTCGACGTACTGCGCGCGCTGCACCTCGGCGACGCGGAACTGTTCGCCCGCTCCCTGACCGACCCCGACACCACCGTCCGCATCGAGGCCGTCCGCGCCCTGGTCTCGGTCGACGCCACCGCCGAGCTCGCCCAGGCAGCACCGTCGGACCCGTCCCGCGAGGTCCGCGTCACCTTCACCAAGGCGCTGGGGACGGTGGCGGCGGGGCGGTTGGGCGACACCGGGCTGGTGGCCTCCGGGCCGGGAACGGGTTCCGGGCCGGGAACGGGTTCCGAGGCGGGAGCGGGTTCCGAGGCGGGAACAGGTTCCGAAGCGGGAACAGGTTCCGTCACCGGCGGGACCGGCGCACCCCTCGCCGGCACGTCAACCGACCGCGCCCCCGGGACCGCACCCGCGAACCCCGCCGCACCGCACGGCCAGGACAACGCGGCCCTCGGCGCCCTCGCCACCCTCACCGACGACCCCGACCCCCTGGTCCGCGCCGCCGCCTACGGCGCCCTGGGCACCACCGGTTGCCCGGCCCCCCTCGCGACCCGTGCCGTCGCCGCCCTGGCCGACCCCGCCTGGCAGGTCCGGGCCGGTGCCGCGACCGCGCTGTCCGCCGCCGCCCCCGACACCTCGGTCCCGGCCCTGGCCAAGACCCTGGCCGACCCGAACGCCGACGTACGCAAGGCGGCCGTCCTCGCCCTGACCCGGCACCGCACCACCGACGCCCGCGCGGCCCTCGCCACGGCGACCACCGACTCGGACGCGGACGTCAGGGCGTACGCGACCCGCGCGCTGTAGGGGCCTCCCCTACAGGCCAGCCCCTTATATCCAGTCCTCGGGCTCCGGCTCCGCGTCCATCTCGGGCCAGTAGTCCGCGCCGGGGTCCACATCCTTCGCCGCCCGACCCGTCGCGGGTGCCGCCTGCACCGGCACCTGCGCCGCGGCCGGAGTCACAGCCGGCGCCCCGCCCAACTCCGCCAGCACCCCGATCACACCCTCCCCGTACGTCGCCAGCTTCTTCTCGCCGACCCCGCTGATCTCCCCCAACTGCCCCACCGAGGTGGGCCACACCGTCGCGATCTCCCGAAGCGTGGCGTCATGGAAGATGACGTACGCCGGAACCCCCTGCTCCCGGGCCTGCTCCGCACGCCAGGCGCGCAGTGCCTCGAAGGCGGGCTGCAACGACTCGGGCAACTCCACCGCCGCGGCCTTCGCCTTGCGCTCACCCCGACCGGAGGACGACGACCGCGAGGCCGCCGGCTTCTTCGGCTCCTTGCGCAGCGGCACCTCCCGCTCGCGCCGCAGCACGGTGCCGCTCGCCTCGGTGAGCACCAGCGTGCCGTACTCCCCCTCGACCGCGAGCAGCCCCTGTGCCAGCAACTGCCGTACGACGCCCCGCCATTCGCCCTCGGCCAGGTCCTCGCCGATGCCGAACACGGAGAGCTGGTCGTGGTCGAACTGGATCACCTTGGCCGTGCGGCGCCCCATGAGGATGTCGACGATCTGCACCGCGCCGAACTTCTGGCCCCGCTCCCGCTGCAGCCGCACCACCGTCGACAGCACCTTCTGCGCGGCGACCGTGCCGTCCCAGGTCTCCGGCGGGGTGAGGCAGGTGTCGCAGTTGCCGCAGGCCGCCGTGTCCGGGTCCTGCCCGAAGTAGGCGAGCAGTTGGCCGCGCCGGCACTGTGCGGTCTCGCAGAGCGCGAGCATGGCCTCCAGGTGGGCGGCGGCGCGGCGGCGGAACGCCTCGTCGCCCTCGCTGGACTGGATCATCTTCCGTTGCTGTATGACGTCGTTCAGGCCGTACGCCATCCAGGCCGTGGAGGGCATTCCGTCGCGCCCGGCGCGGCCCGTCTCCTGGTAGTAGCCCTCGACGGACTTGGGCAGGTCGAGGTGGGCGACGAACCGTACGTCCGGCTTGTCGATGCCCATGCCGAAGGCGATGGTCGCGACGACGATCAGCCCGTCCTCGCGCAGGAACCGGGACTGGTGTGCCGCGCGGGTGCCCGAGTCGAGGCCCGCGTGGTACGGCACCGCCTCGATGCCGTTGCGGGACAGGAACTCGGCGGTCGCCTCGACGGACTTGCGCGAGAGGCAGTACACGATGCCCGCGTCGCCCGCGTGCTCCTCGCGCAGGAAGCTCAGCAACTGCTTCTTGGGGTCGGCCTTCGGGACGATCCGGTACTGGATGTTGGGCCGGTCGAAGCTGGCCACGAAGTGCCGGGCGTCCGGCATCTTCAGCCGCTGGGTGATCTCCTTGTGCGTGGCGTCCGTGGCCGTCGCCGTGAGGGCGATCCTCGGGACGTCCGGCCAGCGCTCGCCCAGGAGCGAGAGGGAGAGATAGTCCGGTCGGAAGTCGTGGCCCCACGAGGACACACAGTGCGCCTCGTCGATCGCAAACACCGAGATCTTGCCGCGCGAGAGCAGGTCCAGGGTGGAGTCGAGCCGCAGCCGCTCCGGCGCGAGATAGATGAGGTCCAGCTCGCCGGCGAGGAACTCGGCCTCGACCACACGCCGCTCGTCGAAGTCCTGCGTCGAGTTCATGAACCCTGCGCGCACACCCAGCGCCCGCAGCGCGTCCACCTGGTCCTGCATCAGCGCGATGAGTGGGGAGACGACAACGCCCGTACCGGGTCTGACCAGGGACGGAATCTGGTAGCACAGCGACTTGCCGCCGCCGGTCGGCATGAGCACCACGGCGTCGCCGCCGGCCACCACATGCTCGATGACCTCTTCCTGCGCGCCGCGGAAGCTGTCGTAGCCGAAGACGCGGTGGAGCGTGGCCAGTGCCTCGCTCTCGCCGTGTGCCGTCGGCGTCCGTACTTCGGTCGTCACAACCGTCCCGCCCATCCCGTGCATCGCTCGTCCCCCGTACGTCGTCCCTCGACCACTGCGTCCACGATAGGGCTCCGCGCTGACAGCGTCGGAGTTATCCACAGGCCGGCGGCGGTGACCGGGTGTGGTCAGTCGAATGGCTCCCGTCACATGGCGCGACCGGTGGGGCCGGAACATGCTGCTCGGGCGGGCCGGGGGAGGTCCGCCACGCCACCGAACGGACGGCGCGCCGTGCGCGGACGCCTCCCGAAGTCCAAGGAGCCCCACCATGTTCCCTCGGCCGCTGTCCCCTCGGCCCCCGTCCTCCCGGCCCCTGCGTGGCGCCGTCAAGACCGCCGTAGCGGTGGCGACGGCCGCGGCCTTCGCGCTGACGGCCGCCCCGGCCCATGCCGCGTCCGACCCCGACCCGTCCGTGTGGACCACGCTGAGCAAGACGTACCAGGCCACCTCGAAGTACGGGTACGAGGCGTTCGCCGCGGGCGGCGGCTACGCACGCACCGACACCTGTGTCTCCGACCCGGCCGAGGGCGGCATGGGCTACCACTACGTCAACCCGGCGAACATCGGTTCACTCGATCCGGCGAAACCGGCGGCTCTGCTGTACGCGGACGGGTCCGACTTCGTCGAGGGGCGCCGGCTGGTCGCGGTCGAGTGGGTGGTGAAGGACTCGGGGCAGGCGGCGCCGACGCTGTTCGGGCAGACCTTCCAGAAGGACCAGCTCCCGGGCTACTTCACGCTCCACGCCTGGATCTACGAACCCAACTCCAAGGGCCTGTTCGCCCCCTGGAACCCCGAGGTCGTCTGCCCGAAGGCCTGACCGACCGCACATGCACGAAGGCCCCGGCCCCCACGAGGGGAACCGGGGCCTTCTGCCCGCAATCAGCGGACTCAGCGGACGAAGACCCCCGCCTGGTTCGCCAGGTCCAGGAAGTACTGCGGGGCCACACCGAGGACGAGCGTGGCCGCCACGGCCACCCCGATCGTCGCCATGGTGAGCGGGGACGGGACCGCGACGGTGGGGCCGTCGGGCCTCGGCTCGCTGAAGAACATGAGCACGATCACTCGGATGTAGAAGAACGCCGCGATGGCGGAGGAGAGCACACCGACCACGACCAGCGGGGCCGCGCCGCCGGCCGCCGCCGCCTTGAACACGGCGAACTTCCCGGCGAAGCCGGCCGTCAGCGGAATGCCCGCGAAGGACAGCAGGAATACGGCGAACACCGCCGCGACCAGCGGCGACCTCCGCCCGAGCCCCGCCCACTTCGACAGGTGGGTCGCCTCGCCGCCCGCGTCCCGTACGAGGGTGACGACCGCGAAGGCACCGATCGTCACGAACGAGTACGCGCCCAGGTAGAAGAGCACGGACGAGACGCCGTCCCGGGTGGTCGCGATGACGCCGGCGAGGATGAAGCCCGCGTGCGCGATCGACGAGTACGCCAGGAGCCGTTTGATGTCGGTCTGGGTGATCGCGACGATCGCGCCGCCCAGCATCGTGATGATCGCGACGCCCCACATGACGGGCCGCCAGTCCCAGCGCAGGCCCGGCAGCACGACGTAGAGGAGCCGGAGCAGCGCTCCGAAGGCGGCCACCTTGGTCGCGGCGGCCATGAAGCCGGTGACCGGGGTCGGCGCGCCCTGGTAGACGTCGGGCGTCCACATGTGGAACGGCACCGCGCCCACCTTGAACAGCAGCCCCATGACGATCATCGCGCCGCCGATGAGCAGCAGCGCGTCGTTGCCCATGGTGTCCGCGAGGGCGGGGTTGATGTTGGTGATGGAGCCGTCGACGACCTGCGCGATCGTGGCGTACGACATCGAGCCCGCGTAGCCGTAGAGCAGCGCGATGCCGAAGAGGGTGAACGCGGAGGCGAAGGCGCCGAGGAGGAAGTACTTGACCGCCGCTTCCTGCGACAGGAGCCGCTTGCGGCGGGCCAGGGCGCACAGGAGGTAGAGCGGGAGGGAGAAGACTTCCAGGGCCACGAACAGGGTCAACAGGTCGTTGGCGGACGGGAAGACCAGCATTCCGGAGACCGCGAAGAGCAGGAGCGGGAACACCTCCGTGGTGGTGAACCCGGCCTTGACGGCGGCCTTCTCGCTGTCGCTGCCGGGCACGGACGCGCCCTGCGCGGCGAAGGAGTCGACCCGGTTGCCGTGTGCCTCGGGGTCGAGGCGCCGCTCGGCGAAGGTGAACAGGCCGACGAGGCCGGAGAGCAGGATCACGCCCTGGAGGAACAGGGAGGGTCCGTCGACCGCGATCGCGCCCATCGCCGCGATGTGCGCCTTGGTGGTGCCGTATCCGTCCGCCGCGAGCGCCACGACCGCCGCGAAGGCGGCGCAGAGCGCCACGACGGACACGAACACCTGGGCGTAGTAACGGGACTTGCGCGGGACGAACGCCTCGACCAGTACCCCGATGAGCGCCGCGCCGAGGATGATCAAGGTGGGCGACAACTGCCCGTACTCGATCTTCGGCGTGGGGATCTTCGAGATCGGGTCCGCGCCCGCCGCCGTTGTCCACAGGCTGTGGACGGCTGTTGCGCTCACTTGGCCGCCTCCACCGAGGGCTTGGGATCCTTCTTGTGTACGTCGGACAGGGTCTGCTTGACCGACGGGTTCACGATGTCCGTGACCGGCTTCGGGTAGACGCCCAGGAAGATCAGCAGCACGATCAGCGGGGCGACGACCAGGAGTTCACGCGGTCGCAGGTCCGGCATCGCGGCGACCTCGGGCTTCACCGGGCCGGTCATCGTCCGCTGGTAGAGGACGAGGGTGTAGAGCGCGGCGAGGACGATGCCGAAGGTGGCGATGATCCCGATGGCCGGGTAGCGCGTGAACGTGCCGACCAGGACCAGGAACTCACTCACGAAGGGCGCGAGTCCCGGCAGCGACAGGGTCGCGAGGCTGCCGATCAGGAAGGTGCCGGCGAGCACTGGGGCCACCTTCTGCACCCCTCCGTAGTCGGCGATCAGGCGCGAGCCGCGCCGCGAGATCAGGAAGCCGGCGACCAGCATCAACGCGGCCGTGGAAATGCCGTGGTTGACCATGTAGAGCGTCGCGCCGGACTGGCCCTGACTGGTCATCGCGAAGATGCCCAGGATGATGAACCCGAAGTGCGAGATCGACGCGTACGCCACCAGCCGCTTGATGTCCCGCTGGCCGACCGCGAGCAGCGCCCCGTAGATGATGCTGATCAGGGCGAGCACGAGGATGACGGGCGTCGCCCACTTGCTGGCCTCCGGGAAGAGCTGGAGGCAGAAGCGGAGCATCGCGAAGGTGCCCACCTTGTCGACGACCGCCGTGATGAGCACGGCCACCGGGGCGGTGGACTCCTGCATGGCGTTGGGCAGCCAGGTGTGCAGCGGCCACAGGGGCGCCTTCACCGCGAAGGCGAAGAAGAAGCCCAGGAACAGCCAGCGTTCGGTGTTGGTCGCCATGTGCAGCGTGCCGTTGGCCCGCGCCTGCGCGATCTCCGCGAGCGAGAAGTTCCCGGCCACTACGTAGAGGCCGATCACGGCCGCCAGCATGATGAGTCCGCCGACCAGGTTGTAGAGCAGGAACTTGACGGCCGCGTACGACCGTTGGGTGGCCGCCGCCTCGTCGCCGTGCTCGTGGGCCCGGTCCCCGAAGCCGCCGATGAGGAAGTACATCGGGATCAGCATGGCTTCGAAGAAGATGTAGAAGAGGAAGACGTCGGTGGCCTCGAAGGAGATGATCACCATCGCCTCCACCGCAAGGATGAGGGCGAAGAAGCCCTGGGTGGGCCGCCAGCGCTTGCTGCCGGTCTCCAGGGGGTCGGCGTCGTGCCAGCCGGCCAGGATCACGAACGGGATCAGCAGGGCGGTGAGCGCGATGAGCGCGACCGCGATGCCGTCGACGCCCAGCTCGTAGCGGACTCCGAAGTCGGCGATCCAGGGGTGGGACTCGGTGAGTTGGTAGCGGTCGCCGCCCGGGTCGAAGCGCACCAGGACGACGATGCCCAGCGCGAGCGTCGCCAGCGAGACGAACAGCGCCAGCCATTTCGCGGCGGTGCGCCGGGCGGCCGGGACGGCGGCCGTGGCCACCGCCCCGAGGGCCGGGAGCGCCGCCGTCGCTGTCAGGAGGGGAAAGGACATCGGTATCAGACCGCCCTCATCAGCAGGGTCGCGGCGACGAGGATGGCCGCACCGCCGAACATCGAGACCGCGTACGACCGCGCGTAGCCGTTCTGCAGCTTGCGCAGCCTTCCGGAGAGGCCGCCCATGGAGGCCGCCGTGCCGTTGACGACACCGTCGACCAGGGTGTGGTCGACGTAGACCAGGGAGCGGGTGAGGTGCTCGCCGCCGCGCACCAGGACGACGTGGTTGAAGTCGTCCTGGAGGAGGTCGCGGCGGGCGGCCCGGGTGAGCAGTGAACCGCGCGGGGCGACGGCCGGGACCGGACGGCGCCCGTACTGCGCCCAGGCGATCGCGACGCCGATGACGAGCACCACCATGGTGGCCAGGGTGACCGTGAGGGCGCTGACCGGGGAGTTGCCCTCCTCGTGGCCGGTGACGGGCTCCAGCCAGTGCAGGAAGCGGTCGCCGATGCCGAAGATGCCGCCGGCGAAGACCGATCCGAAGGCCAGCACGATCATCGGGATCGTCATCGTCCTCGGGGACTCGTGCGGGTGCGGCTCGTGGCCGTTCTCGTCGGGCTGCCAGCGCTTCTCCCCGAAGAAGGTCATCAGCATCACGCGCGTCATGTAGAACGCCGTGATGGCCGCGCCCAGCAGGGCCGCGCCGCCGAGGATCCAGCCCTCGGTGCCGCCCTTGGCGAAGGCCGCCTCGATGATCTTGTCCTTGGAGAAGAAGCCGGACAGGCCCGGGAAGCCGATGATGGCGAGGTAGCCGAGGCCGAAGGTGATGAAGGTGACCGGCATGTACTTCCTGAGGCCGCCGTACTTCCTCATGTCGACCTCGTCGTTCATGCCGTGCATGACCGAACCGGCGCCGAGGAAGAGCCCGGCCTTGAAGAAGCCGTGCGTCACCAGGTGCATGATCGCGAAGACGTAGCCGATGGGGCCGAGTCCGGCGGCGAGCACCATGTAGCCGATCTGCGACATCGTCGAGCCGGCGAGGGCCTTCTTGATGTCGTCCTTCGCGCAACCGACGATCGCACCGAAGAGGAGCGTGACGGCACCGACGACGGTGACCACCAACTGCGCGTCCGGTGCCGCGTTGAAGATCGCTCCGGAGCGGACGATCAGGTACACGCCGGCGGTCACCATGGTCGCCGCGTGGATGAGGGCCGAGACCGGGGTCGGGCCCTCCATCGCGTCGCCGAGCCAGGACTGCAGCGGCACCTGGGCGGACTTGCCGCAGGCGGCGAGCAGCAGCATCAGGGCGATGCCGGTGAGCTTGCCCTCGGAGGCGTCGCCGACGTGGCTGAGGACCGGCCCGAAGGCGAAGGTCCCGAACGTCGTGAACATCAGCATGATGGCGATGGACAGGCCCATGTCGCCGACCCGGTTGACCAGGAAGGCCTTCTTCGCGGCGGTGGCCGCGCTGGGCTTGTGCTGCCAGAAGCCGATCAGCAGGTAGGAGGCGAGCCCGACGCCTTCCCAACCGACGTACAGCAGCAGGTAGTTGTCGGCGAGGACGAGGATCAGCATCGCCGCGAGGAACAGGTTCAGATAGCCGAAGAAGCGGCGGCGGCGCTCGTCGTGCTCCATGTACCCGACCGAGTACAGGTGGATGAGCGAGCCGACACCGGTGATCAGCAGGACGAAGGTCATCGACAACTGGTCGAGGCGGAAGGTGACGTCCGCCTGGAAGCCCTCGACGGGGACCCAGGTCCACAGGTGCTGCATGAGCGTCCGGTGCTCGGCGTTCTTCCCCAGCAGGTCGGTGAAGAGGACGACACCGATCACGAAGGAGGCGGACGACAGGAGCGTGCCGATCCAGTGGCCGACGGCATCGAGCCGCCGGCCGCCGCACAGCAGTACGACCGCTCCGAGCAGAGGCGCCGCTACCAGCAGCGCAATCAGGTTCTCCACGATTCAGCGACCCCTCAGAGCTTCATCAGGCTGGCGTCGTCGACCGAGGCCGAGTGGCGGGAACGGAACAGCGACACGATGATCGCGAGCCCGACCACGACCTCCGCGGCGGCGACGACCATCGTGAAGAAGGCGATGACCTGACCGTCGAGGTTGCCGTGCATCCGGGAGAAGGTGACGAACGCGAGGTTGCAGGCGTTGAGCATCAGCTCGACGCACATGAAGACGACGATCGCGTTGCGCCTGATCAGTACGCCGGTGGCGCCGATCGTGAACAACAGGGCGGAGAGATAGAGGTAGTTGACGGGGTTCACTTCGACGCCTCCTCGGTCCGCTTGAGGTTCGCCGGTTCGATCGCGGTCCGCTCCAGACGCTCCTCGGCGCGCTGCTCCAGGGCCCGCAGATCGTTGAGCGCCTCGCTGGACACGTCACGGATCTGACCGCGGTCGCGGAGCGTCTTGCTGACCGTGAGCTCGGACGGGGTGCCGTCGGGCAGCAGGCCCTGGACGTCCACCGCGTTGTGCCGGGCGTAGACGCCGGGGGCCGGGAGCGGCGGGACGTGCTTGCCCTCGCGGACGCGCTGCTCGGACAGCTCGCGCTGGGTCTTGGGCCGCTCGGTGCGCTCGCGGTGGGTGAGCACCATGGCGCCGACGGCGGCCGTGATCAGCAGGGCGCCGGTGATTTCGAAGGCGAACACGTACTTGGTGAAGATGAGGGCGGCCAGGCCCTGCACATTGCCGTTCGCGTTGGCCGTGCTCAGGCCGTCGAACTGGCTGAGGGATGCGTTGCCGATGCCCGCGACCAGCAGGATGCCGAAGCCGAGCCCGCAGAGAAGGGCCAGCCAGCGCTGGCCCTTGATGGTCTCCGTCAGGGAGTCGGCGGCCGTGACGCCGACCAGCATCACCACGAAGAGGAACAGCATCATGATCGCGCCGGTGTAGACGACGATCTGGACGACGCCCAGGAAGTAGGCGCCGTTGGCGAGGTAGAACACCGCCAGGATGATCATGGTCCCGGCGAGGGAGAGGGCGCTGTGCACGGCCCTCTTCATGAGGATGGTGGACAGGGCGCCGATCACCGCGACCGTGCCGAGGACCCAGAACTGGAAGGCCTCGCCGGTGGAGGTGGAGTAGGCGGCGGCGAGCTGGGGGCTCATGCTTCCACCCCCTCCTCCTCGGGCTTCTCGCCCTTGGAGACGGCCACTTGGGGCACCGTGCCGGGTGCGGCCTCCGTCACCAGGCCCCGGTAGTAGTCCTGTTCGGTCATCCCCGGGTAGATGGCGTGCGGGCTGTCGACCATGGTGTCCTCGAGGCCGGCCAGCAGCTGTTCCTTGGTGTAGATGAGGTTGGCGCGGCTGCTGTCCGCCAGTTCGAACTCGTTGGTCATCGTCAACGCGCGCGTGGGGCACGCCTCGATGCACAGGCCGCACAGGATGCAGCGGGCGTAGTTGATCTGGTAGACGCGGCCGTACCGCTCGCCCGGCGAGTAGCGCTCCTCGTCGGTGTTGTCGGCGCCCTCCACGTAGATGGCGTCGGCGGGGCAGGCCCAGGCGCACAGCTCGCAGCCGACACACTTCTCCAGGCCGTCCGGATGGCGGTTGAGCTGGTGCCGTCCGTGGAACCGGGGGGCTGTGGTCTTCTGCTGCTCCGGGTACTGCTCGGTCAGCCGCTTCTTGAACATGGCCTTGAAGGTCACGCCGAAGCCGGCCACGGGGTTCTGGAAACCGGGTGTGGTCTCCTTGGGCTCCTCAGCCATCGGACGCCTCCTTTCCATCCAGAGATCCGTCACTGCCAGTATCCGAGCCACCACTGACAATCAGCTCCCGCTCGCGTCGCGAGGGGCGCCGAGGCACCGGCGGCAACTCCTGTCCCGGCAGCGGCGGTACGGGGAATCCGCCCGCCATCGCGTCGAACCCGGCGGGTTCCTCGGCCAGTTGCGCGTCCTCCTTGGCCTTCTGGCGGAACATGTCCGCGATGAAGGACAGCAGGAGCAGAGCGAGCACACCGCCGACGATGTAGAGGGTGATGTCGGCGAAGTCGTAGTTCTGGTTCCTGAGGGTCCGTACGGTCGCGACGAGCATCAGCCAGACCACGGAGACCGGGATGAGGACCTTCCAGCCGAGCTTCATCAACTGGTCGTACCGCACGCGCGGGAGGGTGCCGCGGAGCCAGATGAAGAAGAACAGCAGCAGCTGGACCTTGACGACGAACCAGAGCATCGGCCACCAGCCGTGGTTCGCGCCCTCCCAGAAGGAGCTGATCGGCCACGGGGCCCGCCAGCCGCCCAGGAAGAGCGTGGTCGACACCGCGGAGACCGTCACCATGTTCACGTACTCGGCGAGCATGAAGAGCGCGAACTTGATGGACGAGTACTCGGTGTTGAAGCCGCCGACCAGGTCGCCCTCGGACTCCGGCATGTCGAAGGGGGCGCGGTTGGTCTCGCCGACCATCGTGATGACGTAGATGATGAAGGAGACCGGCAGCAGGATGATGTACCAGCGGTCGTGCTGTTGTTCAACGATCGTCGACGTGGACATCGACCCGGAGTAGAGGAACACCGAGGCGAACGCGGCGCCCATGGCGATCTCGTAGGAGATCATCTGCGCGCAGGAGCGCAGGCCGCCCAGGAGCGGGTAGGTGGAGCCGGAGCTCCAGCCCGCCAGGACGATGCCGTAGATGCCGACCGAGGCGACCGCGAGGATGTAGAGCATCGCGATCGGCAGGTCGGTGAGCTGCATCGTGGTGCGGTGGCCGAAGATCGACACCTCGTTGTCGGCCGGCCCGAAGGGGATGACCGCGATCGCCATGAAGGCCGGGATGGCCGCGACGACCGGCGCGAGGATGTAGATCACCTTGTCGGCGCGCTTGACGATGAGGTCTTCCTTGAGCATCAGCTTCACGCCGTCGGCGAGCGACTGGAGCATGCCCCAGGGGCCGTGCCGGTTGGGGCCGATGCGCAGCTGCATCCAGGCGACGACCTTGCGTTCCCAGACGATCGAGAACAGCACGGTGATCATCAGGAAGGCGAAGCAGAACACCGCCTTGACGACGACCAGCCACCAGGGGTCGCGGCCGAACATCGAGAGGTCTTCCGCGGCGAGGTACAGATTGCTCATGCCTCCACCTCCTTGGGGGCCTCGCCCGCGAGCGTGGCCGGGCCGATGCGGACGAGTGCGCCGGGCAGCGCCCCGGTGTCGGAGGCGACGCCCCCGCCGGTGGAGTTCAGCGGGAGCCAGACCACGCGGTCGGGCATCTCCGTGATCAGCAGCGGGAGTTCGACGGTTCCGGAGGCGCCGGTCACGGCGAGGGTGTCGCCGTCCTTGACGCCCGCCTCGGCGGCGGTTGCGGCCGACACGCGCGCGTGGGCGGCGTGCCGGGTGCCGGCGAGGGCTTCGTCGCCCTCCTGGAGGGCACCCTGGTCGAGCAGCAGCCGGTGCCCGGCGAGCACGGCCTCCCCGGCGGCGGGCCGGGGCAGTACGCCCGCGGTCTCCAGCGGTTCGGTGGCCCGCGGTCCGTCCCAGGCACCGAGCCGGTCCAACTCCGCGCGCGTGGTGCGCAGATCGGGCAGTCCCAGGTGGACGTCCATGGCGTCGGCCAGCATGTGCAGGACGCGCGCGTCGGTGGGGGCGAGGGTGCGGGTCATCTGGTCGGGCTTGAGCGCGGCGTCGAAGAAGCGCACCCTGCCCTCCCAGTTGAGGAAGGCGCCCGCCTTCTCGGCGACCGCCGCGACCGGGAGAACGACATCCGCGTGTTCGGTGATCTCGCTGGGCCGCAGTTCGAGCGAGACCACGAAGCCGACCTCGTCGAGTGCCGCACGCGTGCGTGCCGGATCGGGCAGGTCGCCCGGCTCCACACCGGCGACGAGCAGCGCCCGCAGTTCACCGCCGGCGGCGGCCTCGACGATCTGGCCGGCGTCGCGGCCGTAGCGGTGCGGGAGTTCGGCGACACCCCAGGCGGCGGCGACCTCCTCACGCGCGCGTGGATCGGTCGCCGGGCGTCCGCCCGGCAGCAGCGACGGCAGCGCCCCCGCCTCGATCGCGCCGCGCTCCCCGGCCCGGCGTGGAATCCACACCAGCCGGGCACCGGTCGCGGACGCGGCCCGTACGGCGGCGGTGAGGCCCCCGGCGACGGCGGCCAGCCGCTCTCCTACGACGATGACCGCGCCCTCGGTGCGCAGCGCCTCGGAGGCGCGGGCTCCGTCGTCCTCCAGGCCGACCCCGCTCGCGAGCGCGTCCAGCCACTCGGTCTCGGTGCCGGGAGCGGCCGGCAGCAGCGTGCCGCCCGCCTTCTCCAGCCCGCGCGTGGCGAACGTGGCCAGCGAGAACACCCGCTGCCCATGTGTGCGCGAGGCCTTGCGCAGCCGCAGGAAGACGCCGGGCGCCTCCTCCTCGGACTCGAACCCGACCAGCAGGACGGCGGGCGCCTTCTCCAGGGAGGTGTACGTGACGCCGTTGCCGTCGAGGTCCCGGCCGCGGCCCGCGACCCGGGCGGCCAGGAAGTCGGCCTCCTCGCTGCTGTGCACGCGCGCGCGGAAGTCGATGTCGTTCGTGTCGAGCGCCACGCGCGCGAACTTGCTGTACGCGTAGGCGTCCTCGATGGTGAGCCGGCCGCCGGTCAGGACACCGGTGCGGCCCCGCGAGGCGAGCAGTCCCTGGGCGGCGATCTGCAGCGCCTCCGGCCAGGAGGCGGGGACGAGTTCGCCCTCGGGGTTGCGGATCAGCGGCGTCTCCAGCCGGTCGCGCTGCTGCGCGTACCGGAAGGCGAAGCGCCCCTTGTCGCAGATCCACTCCTCGTTGACCTCGGGGTCCACGGCCGCCAGGCGCCGCATGACCTTGCCGCGACGGTGGTCGGTGCGGGTCGCGCAGCCCCCGGAGCAGTGCTCGCACACGGAGGGTGTGGAGACCAGGTCGAAGGGGCGGGAGCGGAATCGGTACGCCGCCGAGGTCAGAGCGCCCACCGGGCAGATCTGGATGGTGTTCCCGGAGAAGTACGACTCGAAGGGGTCGCCCTCACCGGTGCCGACCTGTTGCAGCGCGCCGCGCTCCAGCAGCTCGATCATCGGGTCGCCCGCGATCTGGTTGGAGAACCGGGTGCAGCGCGCGCACAGCACGCACCGCTCGCGGTCCAGCAGCACCTGGGTGGAGATCGGGACGGGCTTCTCGTAGGTCCGCTTCCTGCCTTCGAAGCGGGAGTCCGCCTGGCCGTGCGACATCGCCTGGTTCTGCAGGGGGCACTCGCCGCCCTTGTCGCAGACCGGGCAGTCCAGCGGGTGGTTGATGAGGAGCAGTTCCATCACACCGTGCTGGGCCTTCTCGGCCACGGGCGAGCTGAGCTGGGTCTTGACGACCATGCCGTCCGTGCACGTGATCGTGCAGGACGCCATCGGTTTGCGCTGGCCCTCGACCTCGACGATGCACTGACGGCAGGCGCCGGCCGGATCGAGGAGAGGGTGGTCGCAGAACCGGGGGATCTCGATGCCGAGTTGCTCGGCGGCGCGGATGACCAGGGTGCCCTTGGGCACACTGATCTCGGCGCCGTCGATCGTCAGCGAGACGAGATCTTCCGGCGGGACCGCCGCCTCCCCTCCACCGGAGGGAGCGCTCGTGGTCACCGTCATGCGTTCACCTCCGTGCGGTCGGCCCAGGCCGTGGACTTGGCCGGGTCGAAGGGGCAGCCCCGGCCCGTGATGTGCTGCTCGTACTCCTCGCGGAAGTACTTGAGCGAGGAGAAGATCGGCGAGGCGGCGCCGTCGCCGAGGGCGCAGAAGGACTTGCCGTTGATGTTGTCGGCGATGTCGTTCAGCTTGTCGAGGTCGGACATCGCGCCCTTGCCGGCCTCGATGTCGCGCAGCAACTGCACGAGCCAGTACGTCCCTTCGCGGCACGGTGTGCACTTGCCGCAGGACTCGTGGGCGTAGAACTCGGTCCAGCGGGTGACGGCACGCACGACGCAGGTCGTCTCGTCGAAGCACTGCAGAGCTTTTGTGCCGAGCATGGAACCCGCGGCACCCACTCCTTCGTAATCAAGAGGGACGTCGAGGTGCTCGTCGGTGAACATCGGCGTGGAGGACCCGCCCGGCGTCCAGAACTTGAGGCGGTGCCCGGCGCGCATCCCGCCGCTCATGTCGAGCAGTTGGCGGAGTGTGATGCCGAGCGGCGCCTCGTACTGACCGGGGCTGGTGACATGGCCGCTGAGCGAGTAGAGCGTGAAGCCCGGAGACTTCTCGCTGCCCATCGACCTGAACCATTCCTTGCCTTTTTGCAGAATCGCGGGAACTGACGCGATCGACTCAACGTTATTCACGACAGTCGGGCACGCATAGAGGCCCGCGACGGCGGGGAAAGGGGGACGGAGCCGCGGTTGACCACGGCGGCCTTCGAGCGAGTCGAGCAGTGCGGTCTCCTCACCGCAGATGTACGCGCCGGCGCCCGCGTGCACGGTGAGCTGCAGGTCCAGGCCACTGCCCAGGATGTTCTCGCCGAGGTAACCCGCCGCGTAGGCCTCACGCACGGCCTCGTGCAACCGCCGCAATACGGGGACGACTTCACCACGCAGATAGATGAAGGCATGCGAAGACCTGATGGCGTAACACGCGATGACAATGCCCTCGATGAGGCTGTGCGGGTTCGCGAAGAGGAGCGGGATGTCCTTACAGGTTCCGGGCTCCGACTCGTCGGCGTTGACAACTAGATAGTGTGGTTTTCCATCCCCTTGGGGAATGAATTGCCATTTCATTCCGGTCGGGAAGCCGGCGCCACCGCGACCGCGCAGACCGGAGTCCTTCACATAGGCGATGAGGTCGTCCGGCGACATCGCGAGCGCCTTGCGGAGCCCCTCGTATCCCTCGTGCCTTCGGTACGTGTCCAGAGTCCAGGACTCGTCCTCGTCCCAGAAGGCCGACAGCACGGGTGCGAGCAGCTTCTCGGGGCTGTGGTCTTTCAGTTCGGGTGCCAAGGTCATCACTCCCCCTCCTCGGCTACAGGCCCCGCCGGGTGGGCGGGGTCGGAGGCCGACGTGTCCTGCGGCGCATCGTGCGAACTGAGGTGCTCGGCCGGCGACTGGTCCTGCGGCGCTCCGGAGCCGCGCGGATGGACCACGCGCGCGGGTGCGGTCTCTCCCCTGGCCAGGCGGAGGCCCACCAACGACGCGGGTCCCGCACCGCCGCTCGCCCCGACGGCCCCGGGCCGCTCGTCGGGGAAGCCGGCGAGGATCCGCGCGGTCTCCTTGAAGGTGCACATCGGCGCCCCGCGCGTGGGCTCCACGGGTGCGCCCGTGCGCAGGTCGTCGACGAGACGCCGGGCGCTGGCGGGGGTCTGGTTGTCGAAGAACTCCCAGTTGACCATCACCACCGGCGCGAAGTCGCAGGCCGCGTTGCACTCGATGTGCTCCAGGGTGACCTTGCCGTCGTCGGTGGTCTCACCGTTGCCGACGCCCAGGTGCTCCTGCAGGGACTCGAAGATGGCGTCGCCGCCCATCACCGCACACAGCGTGTTGGTGCAGACCCCGACCTGGTAGTCGCCGCTCGGCCGGCGCCGGTACATCGTGTAGAAGGTCGCGACGGCGGCGACCTCGGCCGTGGTCAGCTCCAGCAGGTCCGCGCAGAACTGCTGCCCCGTGCGCGTGACATGGCCTTCCTCCGCCTGCACGAGATGCAGCAACGGCAGGAGGGCCGAGCGGGAGTCCGGGTAGCGGGCGATGATCTCCCGCCCGTCGGCCTCCAGCCGGGCCCGGACGTCGTCCGGGTAAGCGGGCGCGGGCAGTTGGGGCATGCCCAGGCTGACGCCCTGCTCCGAAGAACTGGTGGTCACCGGTCGACGCCTCCCATCACGGGGTCGATGGACGCGACGGCGACGATGACGTCGGCGACCTGGCCGCCCTCGCACATCGCCGCCATGGCCTGAAGGTTGGTGAAGGACGGGTCCCTGAAGTGGACCCGGTAGGGGCGGGTGCCTCCGTCGGAGACGGCGTGCACCCCGAGTTCGCCCTTGGGCGACTCGACCGCCGCGTACGCCTGTCCCGGCGGGACGCGGAAGCCCTCGGTCACCAGCTTGAAGTGGTGGATCAGGGCCTCCATGGAGGTACCCATGATCTTCTTGATGTGGTCGAGCGAGTTGCCCAACCCGTCCGGTCCCAGCGCGAGTTGGGCGGGCCAGGCGATCTTCTTGTCGGCGACCATGACCGGCCCGGGCTGCAGCCGGTCCAGGCACTGCTCGATGATCCGCAGCGACTGGCGCATCTCCTCCAGGCGGATGAGGAAGCGGCCGTAGGAGTCGCAGGTGTCGGCGGTCGGGATGTCGAAGTCGTAGGTCTCGTAGTCGCAGTACGGCTGCGCCTTGCGCAGGTCGTGCGGCAGACCGGTGGAGCGCAGGATCGGCCCTGTGGCGCCGAGGGCCATGCAGCCGGCCAGGTCGAGGTAGCCGACGTCCTGCATACGGGCCTTGAAGATGGGGTTCCCGGTGGCGAGCTTGTCGTACTCGGGGAGGTTCTTCTTCATCTTCTTCACGAACTCGCGGACCTGGTCCACCGCGCCGGGCGGCAGGTCCTGGGCGAGTCCGCCGGGGCGGATGTACGCGTGGTTCATCCGCAGGCCCGTGATGAGCTCGTAGATGTCGAGAATCATTTCACGATCACGGAATCCGTAGATCATGATCGTGGTGGCGCCGAGTTCCATACCGCCGGTGGCGATGCACACCAGGTGGGAGGACAACCGGTTCAGCTCCATCAGGAGCACCCGGATGATCTTCGCCCGCTCGGTGATCTGGTCCTCGACGCCGAGGAGTTTCTCGACGGCGAGACAGTAGGCGGTCTCGTTGAAGAAGGACGTCAGATAGTCCATGCGCGTCACGAACGTGGTGCCCTGCGTCCACGTGCGGTACTCGAGGTTCTTCTCGATACCGGTGTGCAGGTAGCCGATGCCGCAGCGGGCCTCGGTGACCGTCTCGCCGTCGATCTCCAGGATGAGGCGGAGCACACCGTGCGTGGAGGGGTGCTGGGGCCCCATGTTGACGACGATGCGCTCGTCGTCGGCCCGGGCCGCGGACTGGACGACCTCGTCCCAGTCGCCACCGGTGACCGTATATACGGTGCCCTCGGTGGTCTCGCGCGCCGAAGCGGCCGAAGCGGATGCTGACTGCGTGCTCACGAGTACGACCTCCGCTGGTCCGGAGCCGGGATCTGGGCGCCCTTGTACTCGACGGCGATGCCGCCGAGGGGGTAGTCCTTGCGCTGCGGGTGGCCCGGCCAGTCGTCCGGCATCATGATCCGCGTCAGCGCCGGGTGACCGTCGAAGACGATGCCGAAGAAGTCATAGGTCTCGCGCTCATGCCAGTCGTTGGTCGGATAGACGGAGACCAGCGACGGGATGTGCGGATCGCTGTCCGGGGCGCTGACTTCGAGGCGGATCAGCCGGTTGTGGGTGATCGAGCGCAGGTGGTAGACGGCGTGCAGCTCGCGGCCCTTGTCGTGCGGGTAGTGGACCGCGCTGACGCCGGTGCAGAGTTCGAAGCGCAGGGCCGGGTCGTCGCGCAGGGTCTGGGCGACGCGGACCAGGTGCTCGCGTTCGATGTGGAAGGTGAGTTCGCCGCGGTCGACGATCGTCCTGTCGATCGCGTTGTCGGGCAGCAGGCCCTGTTCCTCCAGGGCGCCCTCCAGTTCGTCGGCGACCTCGTCGAACCAGCCGCCGTAGGGCCGGCCGGACGCTCCCGGGAGGCGGATCGAGCGGACCAGGCCGCCGTAACCCGAGGTGTCGCCGCCGTTGTTGGCACCGAACATGCCGCGCTGGACGCGGATCTCCTCACCTCCGTCGCCGCGCTGACCGGGGAGGTTGGAGCCACTCAGATCCTTCTCCGGGTTGGCTCCGTTGGTGCCGTTCGCGTCACTCACCGCAGCAGGCCCTTCATCTCGATGGTGGGCAGTGCCTTGAGCGCCGCCTCCTCCGCCTCGCGGGCCGCCTCCTCGGCGTTCACGCCGAGCTTGGAGGACTGGATCTTCTGGTGGAGCTTGAGGATCGCGTCCATCAGCATCTCGGGCCGTGGCGGGCAGCCCGGGAGATAGATGTCGACCGGGACGATGTGGTCGACGCCCTGCACGATCGCGTAGTTGTTGAACATGCCGCCCGACGAGGCGCAGACCCCCATGGAGATCACCCACTTGGGGTTCGGCATCTGGTCGTAGACCTGCCGCAGCACCGGCGCCATCTTCTGGCTGACCCGGCCCGCGACGATCATCAGGTCCGCCTGGCGGGGTGAGCCGCGGAAGACCTCCATGCCGAAGCGCGCCAGGTCGTACCGTCCGGCGCCGGTCGTCATCATCTCGATGGCGCAGCAGGCGAGTCCGAACGTGGCGGGGAAGACGGACGCCTTGCGCACCCAGCCCGCGGCCTGCTCGACGGTGGTGAGCAGGAAGCCGCTCGGCAGCTTTTCTTCGAGTCCCATGAGTTAAAGGCCCCTCAGTCCCATTCCAGGCCGCCGCGCCGCCATACGTACGCGTACGCGACGAAGACGGTGAGCACGAAGAGCAGCATCTCCACGAGCCCGAAAACACCCAGGGCGTCGAAGGTGACGGCCCAGGGGTAGAGGAAGACGATCTCGATGTCGAAGACGATGAAGAGCATCGCCGTCAGGTAGTACTTGATGGGGAAGCGCCCGCCGCCGGCCGGCGTGGGGGTCGGCTCGATGCCGCACTCGTACGCTTCGAGCTTGGCCCGGTTGTAACGCTTCGGACCGATCAGCGTGGCCATGACCACGGAGAAGATCGCAAAGCCTGCCCCGAGGGCTCCCAGTACGAGGATGGGCGCATACGCGTTCACCGCTCCTCGCTCCTCTCAGTCGGCACTGACTGCTGGCGATGGCGTCGGACTCACACCCACCTCACACACTCGGCAACTCCCGCCCGTCCCGGCGAAGATCGCGAACATGTGAAGCAGGTCACAAGCCCAACCGCTCCGCATCTTATGCCCGTCGCTCTGTGATCTGCGACACGGGGTATTACACAAGCTTTGTGATCTCCACCACCCGGCGAAGGATCATCACGTCGAGTGAGCGGCGATCTTCACACGTGAAGCGCCCACGCGATCACCGGACGTGACATTTGCGCTCGTCACCGCAGGCCGAGAGCGGCGTCTCCATATCAAGAGACTTCTCTTGCATGCAAATTGGAGTTGGACGCGACGGCTTGATAGTGGGAGCCCGTTCACACGTCGGAAGGAGTCGCGCGGCACGGTGTGGACGCGTGCACACATTCACGAAGTCGACCGCTCGCGGTACCCACGCGAGACGCGAGCATTCCGGTAACCGTTCCGTGACCTCCGCCACACTCATGAGAGGCGCATGAGAACCGGGCTTGGCCACCTGTCCCAACCGGTGGTAGGCGGCGGGCAATTCGGGCGTAACGACGAAAGGCCGTGATCACCGGCCTGATCGCCCAGGTCCGCAATGTCCGTTACGGCGTCAATAAGGAACGAGGCACCCGAAGTTCGTGGTGCCCGTTGAACAATTGTGGCGCAGCACACGTTTCTTGAAGGTATGGAGGAGCCCCTGATACCGGTTGGTCTCATGTCCCACACCGCTCACATACGCAGCCACCGGAAACCCCGCCGCAGCGCGACGACGAACATCGCCGTGCGTGCCGGAGTTGCCGGTGGCGTTCTCAGCATGGCGGCGGCGGGCGCGGCCTCGGCCAACGCGGCCGAGACGACGCAGACCCTGCAACTGCCCACCCTGACGGCCGATCTGTCCACCCAGGTCGCACAGTCCGCCGAAGCCACCCAGCAGGCCGCGGCCAACTACCAGCTGCGCGCCGAGCGCGACGCGGCTGCCGCAAACGCCGCGAAGCAGGCGAAGGCGGACCTGGCGGACGCCAAGAAGAAGGCGGAGGCGAAGAAGAAGGCCCAGGAGGACGCCCGTAAGGCCGCTGCGGAGCGCGCCACGTCCCGCAGCACCGAGCGGACCACCCTGGCCGCTTCCACGGGCAGCAGCACGTCCACGAGCTCTTCCACGGCCACGGGTTCGGCCGCGGCTGTCGTGGCGTTCGTGAAGGCGCAGATCGGCAAGTCCTACGTCCTGGGTGCCACCGGCCCCAGCGCCTACGACTGCTCCGGGCTCGTCGGTGCCGCCTTCAAGCAGGTCGGCATCAGCCTGCCTCGCGTCTCCCAGGACCAGTCGACCGCCGGTACTCAGGTGTCCCTGAGCAACCTTCAGGCCGGCGACATCCTGTACTGGGGCAGCGCGGGCAGCGCGTACCACGTCGCGGTGTATGTGGGCGACGGCATGTTCGTCGGTGCGCAGAACCCCTCCACCGGCATCGTGGAGCGGCCGCTGTCCTACGACCCGCCGACCGGCGCGGTGCGGGTGCTCTGAGCCCGCGCACGACGCCGTGAGCATGGGACCGTTGCCTCGGGGGCAGCGGTCCCCTCGGCGTACCCGGCGCTCCCCCTACCGGAGTTCGCGGCCCTCCTGAAAGGCTCTTCTCCCAAGGTTCTCAAGTTCGGCTTACCAGACAGCCGGACGCCAAACCCGAGGAGAGCAAGTCGTGCCACGTGTCTTCGTCCAGGGAAGTCCCGTCGACTCCTACCCCCGCCCCGCACCCGAGGCCGGGCGCGGCAACGTGCGCCGCGTCACCGAGGTCGGCGAAGAGGTCCTGCACCGGCCGAGCCGGGACGTCACCGAGTTCGGGCCCGACCTCGCCGCGCTCATCGACGACATGTTCCTCACCATGTACGTCGCCGACGGAGCCGGCCTCGCGGCCAATCAAGTGGGCGTGGATCTGCGCCTGTTCGTGTACGACTGCCCCGACGACGACGGTGTCCGACATGTCGGGCACATCGTCAACCCGGTGCTCGACGTGCTCGACCCCGCCGGGCGCCGGCTGCTCGACGAGGGTGAGGGGTGCCTGTCGGTGCCGGGCGCGGTGATGGACGTACCGCGTCCGGACCGGGCCGTGGTGCGCGGGCTCGACAAGGACGGCAACGCGCTTGTGATCGAGGGCACAGGCTACTTCGCGCGCTGCCTCGCCCATGAGACCGACCATGTCGACGGACAGGTCTATCTGGACCGGCTCTCCAAGCGGGACCGCAAGGAGGCGCTGCGGCAGGTAGCGGACCGGCGGGACGAGGTGTTCGCCCGCCGGGCCGCCAAAATCAAAGCCCTGACGCCCTAGTCACGCCTTCGGCGCCACCTTGCTCAGCCCGTTGATGATGCGGTCCATCGCGTCGCCGCCCGTGGGGTCGGTGAGGTTGGCCAGCATCTTCAGGGTGAACTTCATCAGCAGGGGGTGCGTCAGGCCGCGCTGGGCCGCGATCTTCATGACCTTCGGGTTGCCGATGAGCTTCACGAAGGCGCGGCCCAGCGTGTAGTAGCCGCCGTAGGTGTCCTTGAGGACCTGCGGGTAGCGGCGCAGGGCCAGTTCGCGGCTCGCGGGGGTGGGGCGGGCGTGGGCCTGGACGATGACGTCGGCGGCGATCTGGCCGGACTCCATGGCGTAGGCGATGCCCTCGCCGTTGAAGGGGTTCACCAGACCGCCGGCGTCGCCGACCAGCAACAGGCCCTTCGTGTAGTGGGGTTGGCGGTTGAAGGCCATGGGGAGGGCGGCACCGCGGATCGGGCCGGTCATGTTTTCGGGGGTGTAGCCCCAGTCCTCGGGCATGGACGCGCACCAGGCCTTCAGGACCTCGCGCCAGTCCAACTCCTTGAAGGAGTCGGAGGTGTTGAGGACACCCAGGCCGACGTTCGAGGTGCCGTCGCCCATGCCGAAGATCCAGCCGTAGCCGGGCAGGAGGCGGTCCTCGGCGCCGCGGCGGTCCCACAGTTCCAGCCAGGACTCCAGGTAGTCGTCCTTGTGACGGGGGCTCTCGAAGTAGGTCCGCACCGCGACACCCATCGGGCGGTCCTCGCGGCGGTGCAGGCCCATCGCGAGGGAGAGGCGGGTGGAGTTGCCGTCGGCGGCGACCACCAGGGGCGCGTGGAAG
The DNA here is from genome assembly GCF_000376565.1 of Streptomyces hokutonensis. Lineage (GTDB taxonomy): Bacteria > Actinomycetota > Actinomycetes > Streptomycetales > Streptomycetaceae > Streptomyces > Streptomyces hokutonensis. The sequence continues at coordinate 54,409 of NZ_BARG01000089.1, forward strand.
GTGACTTCGCGTTTCTCCTCGCCGAGCTTGGCGTTGACGCCGGTGATGTGGCCGGTGCGCTCGTCGATGATCGGGGCACCGACGTTGCAGCGCTCGTAGAGGCGGGCGCCCGCCTTCTGGGCGTTGCGGGCGAGCTGTTCGTCGAAGTCGTCGCGCTTGCGGACGAGGCCGTAGTCCGGGAAGGAGGCGAGTTCCGGCCAGTCCAGCTGAAGGCGGACGCCACCGCCGATGATGCGCAGGCCCTTGTTGCGCAGCCAGCCGGCCTCCTCGGAGATGTCGATGCCCATGGCCACGAGCTGCTTGGTGGCGCGCGGGGTGAGGCCGTCGCCGCAGACCTTCTCGCGCGGGAACTCGGTCTTCTCCAGGAGGAGGACGTCGAGTCCGGACTTGGCGAGGTGGTAGGCGGTGGCGGAGCCGGCTGGCCCCGCGCCGACGACGATCACATCGGCGGTGTTTTCGGAGAGGGGCTCGGTCACGGCGGGATCTCCCCAAGTTCGGAATCTGCGTGCCGACCGGCACTGGACATGGGCAGTCTATTCAGCGCCACTGATCACCAGGCTGAAGGGCTGCCCCGTGAACCGAGCTCTCCCCGCAGTACGGCTGCGCGTCCCCACCGACGAGGACGCCGTGGCCTGGCACCGGGTCTTCGACCACCCGGACGTCATGGAGTTCCACGGCGGCAGGCCGGCGGAACTGTCCGTCTACGAGGAGCTCACCGCCCGCCAGCGCCGGCACGACGCCGAGCGCGGTTTCTGCCTGTGGACCGTGCTCGACGACTCGGACCGCGTCATCGGCTTCACCGGCGCCCAGCCGTGGCCGCAGGACTGGGGGCCGAAGGGCGAGATCGAGATCGGCTGGCGGCTGGGGCGGGAGTTCTGGGGCCAGGGGTACGTCACTGCGGCGGCCGAGCTGACCCTGGAGCGGGTGCGGGCGGCCGGGGTGCCGAGCGTGGTGGCGATGGTGCTGGCCCGCAACACCCGTTCGATCGCGGTGACCAAGCGGCTCGGCATGAAGCTCGACGAGGTGTTCACCACGCCCTCGCGCGCGGAGGAGGGACACTGCTACCGGCTCGTACTGTAACTGGGAGTAACCAACAGCTACAGAACGACACTTGACGCTTCCGGTCGGGACCGGACCGGGGTTACCCTTCCGGTACCGCTGGGGGTGACATCTGTGCGCTTAACGCCCAAAACACCTGAAGTGCGCGTACCGCGGCTCGTCGGCCTGATGGCCGTGGACGCGCGCGAGACAGCCCAGGCCCGCGGCCTGTTCATCAACGCGCCGGACCGGCCCGACTTCCATCTCGCCGTCGTCGACTACGTCGTACGGCAGTACCCGCAGCCCGACGCCGAGGTGCCGCGGGACTCCATGGTCTACGTGTGGTTCGACTTCGGTGAGGGGGACGGCGGGGGCGGTATGCGCGAGCCGCGGATCCCGCGGCCGCCGAGCGGCGGGATGCAGCGCGAGCTGGACGAGCCGCCGGGCGACGCGTTCTTCGCGACGGTGATCAGCTGATCGACCGGCCCGCGGAGCCCACACGCCGTCAGCAGCCCGTGGCGCCCTTGAAGCCGCGGTGCAGGGCGACGATCCCGCCGCTCAGGTTGCGGTGGGCGACCTTCGACCAGCCGGCCTTGCGCAGGCGCTCGGCCAGCGCGGGCTGGTCGGGCCAGGCGCGGATGGACTCGGCGAGGTAGACGTAGGCGTCCGGGTTCGAGGAGACCGCGCGGGCGACCGGCGGCAGGGCGCGCATCAGGTACTCGGTGTAGACCGTGCGGAACGGCGCCCAGGTCGGATGCGAGAACTCGCAGATCACCACCCGGCCACCGGGCTTGGTCACCCGGTACAGCTCGCGCAGCGCGGTGTCCGTGTCCTGCACATTGCGCAGCCCGAAGGAGATCGTCACGGCGTCGAACGTGTCGTCCTTGAACGGCAGTTTCGTGGCGTCGCCGGCCGTGAGCGGCAGCCAGGGGTGGCGCTTCTTGCCGACCTGGAGCATGCCGAGGGAGAAGTCGCAGGGGACGACATAGGCGCCGCTCTGGGCGAACGGCAGCGAGGAGGTGGCCGTACCGGCGGCCAGGTCCAGGATCTTCTGGGCGGGGCGGGCGTCGACCGCCTTGGTGACCTCCTTGCGCCATCGGCGGTCCTGGCCGAGCGACAGCACGTCGTTGGTGAGGTCGTACCGTTCCGCCACGTCGTCGAACATCGAGGCGACTTCGTGCGGCTGCTTGTCCAGGGATGCGCGGGTCACGGGCCCATTGTGGCAGTACGGGCCGGGCACCCCGAAGGCGCCCGGCCCGTAGAACCCCTTATGAAAAGGAAGCCCCGAGACTTCACGACGGCAGGAGTCTCGGTTTCTTCTTCGCCGCCACGTCCTCCACCCAGCCGCACAGCACGATGAAGACGGCGATGAGAATCCAGCCGATGCCGAACATGAACCACTGGCTCCCCAGCGGCAGCCACTTCTCGAAGGCGGGCACCTTCCAGAACTGGTCGGTCAGCGGCACCGCCAGCACGAGGGCGATCTCGTGCCAGAGATAGATCGTCACGGCCCGGGAGTTGAAGATCGTGACGACCCGGTCGAGCCGCTTGAAGCGGGTCAGCCAGGCGAAGTCGATGTTGAAGTAGGCCTTGGCCCACATCAGCAGCATGACGTAACCGGCGGACCAGTAGGTCTGGGCGAGCGGGCTCTCGTCCAGGTCGTAGGTGCCGCCGGCCTCGGCCTGGTGCGTGAACGCGTACCAGCCGCCGAAGACGATCGCGGCGACCGACAGCGTGACCACCAGGAAGGGCTTCAGCTTCTGGAGCACACCGTCACGGTGGGCGAAGCCGAGGATCCAGCAGAAGAGGTACGTCGACAGGTCCCACAGGGCGTTGCCGAAGCGGTTGTCCGGCCCCGACCACACGAACTTCAGGACCACGATCGGCACCAGCGTCAGCAGCAGCACCGGGATCGGCGCCTTGCGGAAGATCCACAGCAGCGCCGGAGACAGCAGCACGAACCACAGATACGTCCGCAGGTACCAGAGGATCTCCCAGGCCTGAAGACCCCAGGCGTTGCCCGGCGGATCCCCGACCGGCACCACCCAGAAGACGATCTGCCAGCCCGGCATCCAGTCGTGGATCATCATCGCCACGACCACGAAGAAGCCCCAGAACCAGAACGGCGGCAGCAGCCTCCGCATCCGGCTCCTGACCACCTTGAACGCGGGCCGCTCCAGCGACTTCGCCATCAGCGTCCCGGCCAGCCCGAACATGATCCCCATCGAGGGGAACACCATCCCGCACCAGGCCCACCCGAAGGTGTGGTACGTCACCACCCGGATCAGCGCGACGGCCCGCAGGGTGTCGAAGTACCGGTCCCGGCCCGCCGGTTCGGGCGCGGCCTTCGACTCGGCAGCCTCCTCAACCACCTTCTCGCCCACCGGCTCCGGCTCGGAGTCCGTCTCGGCCTCCGGCTCCACCTCCGGTTCTACGACGGGAAGAGGCGCCGTGGCGTACACCGGCGGCCCGTAGTCGACGTACTGCGGAGGCTGTTGCTGCTGGTACGGCTGCTGGGGTTGCTGCGGTTGCTGATACGGGTACGGCTGCTGCGGCTGGCCGTACCCGTCGTAGCCGTAGGGCTGTTGGGGGTACTGGGGCTGTTGGGGCGGGCCGTAGCCACCCCCGTACCCCTGCTGCTGCTCCCAGGTCATGAGCTCGCCCCCGCAGGTGTGCCGACCTCGCCGGTGCGCTTGAGTTTCTGCCAGCGCAGCCGGCCGCCGGTCAGGGCGGTGATGCTGGAGTGGATGAGGACCAGGTACATCATCTGGCGGTAGGCCAGTTGCTGCAGCGGCATCATCAGCAGATAGCGGTACTTCTCCCGGTCCAGCCTGAACGCGTAGGCCGCGCACAGGAGTTGGATGCCGAGGACCGCGAACCACATCGCGAGGGACGCCCAGAAGTCGACGAAGATCATCGAGTAGACGGTGAAGACGTCGATCAGCGGGGCGAAGACCGGCGTGATGATCTGGAAGATCACCACCAGGGGCATGCCGACCCGGCCGAAGCGGCCCGAAGGACCCTTGTCCGTAAGGGACTTGCGGTGCTTCCACAGGGCCTGCATGGTGCCGTAGGACCAGCGGTAGCGCTGCGACCAGAGCTGCTTCAACGAAGCCGGGGCCTCGGTCCAGGCCCTGGCGTGCTCCTGGTAGACGACCCGCCAGCCCTCGCGGTGCATGGCGATGGTGATGTCCGTGTCCTCGGCGAGGGTGTCCTCGCTCATGCCGCCGACCTGGAGCACCGCCTCGCGGCGGAACGCGCCGATCGCGCCCGGGATGGTGGGCATGCAGCGCAGCAGGTCGTACATGCGGCGGTCGAGGTTGAAGCCCATCACGTACTCGATGTGCTGCCAGGCGCCGATGACCGTGTTGCGGTTGCCGACCTTGGCGTTGCCCGCGACCGCGCCGACCTCGGGGTCGGCGAAGGGCTGCACGAGCTGTCGTACGGTGTCGGGTTCGAAGACGGTGTCGCCGTCCATCATCACGACGATGTCGTAACTCGCGCTGCGCACACCGTTGTTGAGGGCGGCGGGCTTGCCCGCGTTCTCCTGGCGGATGACGCGGACGTTGTCCATGCCGAACGAGCGGGCCGCCTCGCGGGCGATCTCCGAGGTGCCGTCCGAGGAGCCGTCGTCGACGACGATGATCTCGATCGGGTGGGTGCTCTTCGCCAGCGACTCGAGGGTGTTGGCGATGCACTCCTTCTCGTTGTACGCCGGGACGATGACGGTCACCGGGCGGGTGACGGTCGGACCCCAGCTGAACCGGCGTTTGTTGCGCTGTCTGTAGTGGCGGCGGGCGAGGATCAGCATCATCCCGAACCGGCTCATCACGGCCACGCCCACGACCGTGAGGCCCGCCGCGAGTCCCGGCACCACCCACTCGGCGACCATGACGGCGTAGATGAGCGCCTTGCCCTCGTAGAGGGTCATGCCGGTCGCCTCGCGGTGGGCGCCCTGCTGGATGGAGATCGTGCGGGTGCCGTTCTGGGTGCCGCCCGTGCCGCCGGCGGCCGAACCGACCGTCTGGCCGCCGCCGGGGGTGGTGCCGGCGGGCGCTCCGGAAGGTGCCGCGGAGGGCTGCGCGCCGGCCTCGACGGTGCCGGTGCTCGTCCCGGCGGCCGCACCCGCGCCCGCGCCGGCGCCCGTGCCGTTGGCCGCCCGCTCGGCGGAGGTGTTCTTGGCGATGGCGCCGCTCACGGTGGTGAACGTGTAGCCCTTCGCCTTCATCTTCTCGATGTACTGCGGCAGCGCCTTCATGGTCTGCGAGCGCACACCGCCGGCGTCGTGGAAGAGCACCGAGGAGCCCGAAGTCCCGGACGGCGTCGCCCACTTGATGATCTTCGCGACACCGGGCTGCTTCCAGTCGTCGCTGTCGGTGTCGACGAAGACGCTGGTGTAGCCGGAGGCGCCGAGCTTCTTGTAGACGGGGTAGCTGTAGTTGTCGATGGCGTCCGTCTCCGAGGAGTACGGCGCGCGGAACAGCGTCGTCGTGATGCCGGCCGCGCCCGCGAGGGCCAGCTGCGTCTGTTCCATCTCCCGCTTGATGCGGGCGTCGCTCTGGTAGGAGAGGTCGACGTGGGTGAAGGTGTGGATGCCCACCTCGTTGCCCTGCGCGACCATCTGCTTCACGATGCTCGGGTAGCGCGAGACCATCGAGCCCACCAGGAAGAACGTGCCCGGCACGTCGTACTTCTGGAGGATCTTCAGGACCGTGGGCGTGTAGGTGGGGTTCGGGCCGTCGTCGAAGGTGAGGACGATGGTCTTCTTCGGGATCGTCTGGGTGACCGGCTTGCCGTTGCGGAAGGTCAGGATCGGGCCGCCGTTGAGCACCTTGTCGGGGACCTTGCTGGCGCTCGCGCCGTCCCGGACGCGCTGGTCGCCGCCGACTTCCGCGCGCAGGTAGCCGTCGAGCAGCATCACGCAGGTGAGGCCGAGGAGAAGCAGCAGGGCGAGGATCACTCGGGGCCGTTGGAGCGCGGCGGCCTTGCCGGCCGCGCGCTCCATCCGAGTGGGGGCGCGTCGGCGCCCACGCGAGGGAGTCGTCGTAGTCATGGCTGCGGTGGCGCTCCGGTCAGTGTGCGGTGGCTGAGGAGGACGGGGCCGCACTCGTGGAGGCGCCCGAAGGGATGTCGGTCGGAGCGCCGGTCGGAACACCGGAGGGCGCTACGCCGCCTCTGCCACCGTTGGGGCCGTAGCCGCCCCCGGGGGCCGAACCGGCCTGGCCGCCGCCGAACGGCAGCAGTGAGGAGGGGTTCATGGAGATGCCCCAGCCCATGAACGCCATGCCGAGTACGAACGCGTACCCCAGGCAGACGGTGCCCATGAGGAGGCCGATCCGGCGCAGCACCTTTGACCGGCGGCCGGAGTTGTCAACGAACACGGGGCCTTCTGCGGACCCGTTGCCGGCTTTGCGGCGGCGACCGCGCGCAGAGGCGTGGTTATCGATGGCGGACTCGGATTGCATTCCCCAGACATTAGGCCGCCTTTATGTGACCAAAACTCTGGTTCTCTTGTGAGCCCGCCAAGAAAAACTCCGCAACCTGTGTCTTTTCTTAGAGAACCCAGGAAATGCCTTATGAACGGCCGGTGTCAGTAGTGTCCTCAATCTTCCGCTTCGTCGCCCGACTTGACCGTTTCGAGCTTCGATACCCGTGGGTTTCCTATGTTTCCTCTGTCTTCGTAAGACACAGCCCCATGTGCTTCATTTAGGCTTCGGAAACCGACTCTGTTTCCATCCTGAGACAGAAATCACCGTCCCGAGACGGAAAGGGTGCATGCTCATATGAGGAGTTTCCTGAAACCGGCGGCCGGGCTCACCTGCTTGTTTGCCCTGACGGTCACCGGCTGCTCCTCGAGCTCCGACGACTCGTCCGACGCGGCCCCGTCGGCGACCCGGGAGGCGAGTACGAGCCCCGCCGAAAGCGCCTCCCCGACGCCGTCGGACTCGTCGTCGAGCACGTCCTACGCGCCGTACGTCAGCGTCACGACCGCGGACGACACGGACAGCACGGGGTCGCCGTCGACGTACAACCTCGCTTTCGCCATCGCCAAGGGCAGCACCTGTACGCCGGAGTGGAACGGTACGACCGCGATCGGCAACGCGGCCGTGAAGTCCCGGATCGCGGCGCTCAAGACGTCCGGCGCGACCGTCCGCGTCTCCTTCGGCGGGGCGTCCGGCAAGGAGCTGGCCGAGACCTGCACGAGTGTCACCGCGCTCGCGAAGGCCTACGGCGAGGCGCTGGACGCGGCGGGTTCCACCCAGGCCGACTTCGACATCGAGGGCGACACGCTCACCGACTCGGCGTCGGTCGCCCTGCGGTCCAAGGCGATAGCCGCGCTCCAGAAGGAACGCACCGACCTCAAGGTGTCCTTCACGCTGCCCGTGATGCCGTCCGGGCTCGACTCGGACAGCCTGGCGCTGCTGGAGTCCGCGAACGACAACGCGGTCCAGGTCTCGACGGTCAACATCATGACGATGAATTACGGCGAGTCGTACACCAAGGACATGGGCGACTACGCGATCACGTCCGCCACGGCCACGCACACCCAGTTGAAGAAGGTCTTCGGGCTTTCGGACGCCGGGGCGTGGCAGGGGATGGCGCTCACCTCGATGATCGGGGTGAACGATGTTTCCGGTGAGACGTTTTCGCTCTCGGACGCGGCGCAGGTGCGGACGTTTGCCGAGGAGAAGGAGATCGCGTGGGTGTCGATGTGGTCGACGTTTCGGGATCAGCAGTGTGAGAGCGGGTCGTCCGATGATGATGCGGCGACTGACTGCAGTGGGGTGACGCAGAGTTCGGGGGCGTTCGGGGAAGCGTTTGCCGGGTGACGGGTGCGTTGCCGAGTGACGGTGCGTTGTGGCTGTGCGCGCCCACGCGGCGGAGCCGCACAATGTCACAGCCCCGCGCCCCTATTTAACTCAGCGGAGTCTGTGAACTAGCCGACCTGCGCACACCGTTGCAACGCAAGCGCCGGCCTCGTCGAATACGGCGAGGTCGGCTCGGCCACGGTCGGCGGCGGTTGGGTGCGGGAGGATCTGGACGTCGTTCCGTTTCGCCGCCGAGCGGAGTTCGGCCGAGTCGACGTGCTTCTCCAGGACAGCCGTCGCGCCCGACTTGAGGACGGCGTGGATCCGCTCCCGTGGGCTCGGGGCGTCCGGGAGTGGGCCCTCGTGGACGCGGGCCGGGCCCAGGACGCCCGGCCAACTCCGCACCCGGGCGCCGGGAAAGCGGGCCCGGATGTCCGCCAGGGTCCCGACGCCCGCGATCCGGGCCCCCTCGACGGCCACGGCCCCGCCCTCGTCCGCCGTGTGAATCGTCAGCACGGCAGCCCTAGTTGGCGGACAGGAGCTTCAACTCGGGGTGGGCCGTGCCGCCTTCGATCGCCGTGGACGAGATGTGGGACATGACCCGCTCGTCGACGGGGTCGTTCGCCGGGTCGTCGTGGACGACGATGTGCTCGTAGGTGGTGGTGCGCTGGGCCGGGACGCGGCCCGCCTTGCGGATCAGGTCGATGATCTCCAGGCGGTTGGAGCGGTGCTTGGCGCCGGCCGAGGAGACGACGTTCTCCTCCAGCATGATCGAGCCGAGGTCGTCCGCGCCGTAGTGCAGGGAGAGTTGGCCGACCTCCTTGCCGGTGGTGAGCCAACTGCCCTGGATGTGGGCCACGTTGTCCATGAAGAGCCGGGCGATGGCGATCATGCGCAGGTACTCGAAGAGCGTGGCCTGCGTGCGGCCCTTGAGGTGGTTGTTCTCGGGCTGGTAGGTGTACGGGATGAAGGCCCGGAAGCCGCCCGTCCGGTCCTGGACGTCACGGATCATCCGCAGGTGCTCGATGCGCTCGGCGTTGGTCTCGCCGGTGCCCATGAGCATGGTCGACGTGGACTCGACGCCCAGCCCGTGCGCGGTCTCCATGATCTCCAGCCAGCGCTCGCCGGACTCCTTGAGGGGCGCGATGGCCTTGCGGGGGCGCGCGGGGAGGAGTTCCGCTCCGGCGCCGGCGAAGGAGTCCAGACCGGCCGCGTGGATCCGCGAGATGGCCTCCTCGACGGAGACCTTCGAGATGCGGGCCATGTGCTCGACCTCGGACGCGCCGAGGGAGTGGATGACCAGCTGGGGGTACGCGGCCTTGATCGCGGCGAAGTGCTTCTCGTAGTACTCGACGCCGAAGTCCGGGTGGTGGCCGCCCTGGAACATGATCTGCGTGCCGCCGAGTTCGACGGTCTCGGCGCAGCGGCGCAGGATGTCGTCGAGGTCACGCGTCCAGCCCTTGGCGGTGTCCTTGGGGGCCGCGTAGAAGGCGCAGAACTTGCACGCCGTGACGCACACGTTCGTGTAGTTGATGTTCCGCTCGATGATGTACGTCGCGATGTGCTCCGTACCCGCGTACCGCCGCTTGCGTACGGCGTCGGCGGCGGCGCCGAGCGCGTGCAGCGGGGCGTCGCGGTAGAGGTCGAGCGCCTCTTCGGGGGTGATGCGCCCGCCCTCGGCGGCACGGTCGAGGACGGACTGAAGCTCGGCCTTCTCGGTCACCGGGAGGTCCCTTTCGTCAAGGGTTGTGGACGGACCTTGCCAGCCTACGCCAGCACATATCGCGTCCCGACCTCAGGCCGTGTACGCCCCGACCAGCAGCCCGAGGAACGCGCCCGCGAGCAGAAACGGGCCGAAACGGACACCGACCCGCCGTCTCCGGCCGAGGACACCCCCGTAAAGCCCCCTGAGCACAAACCCCGCGAACGCCCCCAGCATCAGCGTCGGCCACCCGTACCACCCGAGTACGGCCCCGGCCCCGACCGCGAGTTTCACCTCCCCGGCGCCCAGGCCACCGGCGCCGGGGTCGAGGCGGGACAGCGCGTAGTACGCGGCGCCCAGTGCGAGTGCCCCGCGCAGTGCGGTCGTCCAGTCACCGGCGTGTTCGGGCAGGAGGGCGACGACACCGAGGAGGGCGAGGGCGGCACCCGCGGCCGGGAGCGCCAGGTCGGTGACGGCGGGCAGCAGCGCGACCGGTGCGAGCAGCAGCCAGACCGCCAGTTCGGGCCTGATCCCGGTGGCGACGGCGAGGGCGACGCACACCAGGATCACGAGGAGCGCGGTCCCGGCACCGCGCCGCCCGGCCCGCGCGACCACCGCGCCCGCACCGGCGCCCCACACTCCCGCGAGGGCGATGAGGAGATGGTCGTAGTCCATCGGACCGCTACCCGACCTTGGACAGCCGGGCGGTCGGGGAGCCCTCGGCCGAGCTGTCCGAGGCGTAGGTGAGATCGTCGCCGGTGGGGGTGAGGGTGACCGTGTGGGCGGCCTGGTTGCACACGTCGCGGTTGGTCCTGGCGCCCGCGGCGCTCGCGACGAGCCGGGTCTTGGTCACCTGCTTCAGGGTCAGTACGTCGTCGCAGACCCCGCCGAGCTGGTCGGTCTGCCGGAGGACGCCCAGCTGCTGGCCGACGCCCGCCTTGGCGATCGTGAGCCGGAAGCTCCCGTCCGGGAGGGTGCCGCCGAGTGCGGTGCCCTCGCCCTCCCAGGTGCCGAGGTAGGAGGCGGGGACGGACTGCAACGAGGTGGGGACGGGTGAACTCGGGCCGCTGCTCGGCTCCTTGCTGGACGCGCCGGTCGTCCCGCTGCTCGGCTCACCGCTGTACTCGTTGCCCGGCCCGCCGGTCGAGGTCGCCGTGGGGGCCGAACCCGCGGACGTGTCCGAGCCCTTGTCGCCCGGCTGGATCCAGTACAGGAAGGTCGGCACGAGGGTCGCCACCGCGAGCGCCCCGGCGACGGCCAGGGCGACGGTGCAACCGACCCTGCGCCCCCGCCCGTCCGCGCCCGGAGCCGACGTGGCGGCGACGGACACGGAGAACTTCCCCGGCCGCTTGCCGGAGTCCGGCGGGACGGTGTCGCTCAGGGGCGGACCGTCGTGCGGAGGCGTGTCGCGAGGCTCGGGCACAAAAGGCCCCACAGGCGGCCCCACCGGCTGCTTCGGCATCACCGGCGCCGGCCCGAACGCCCCGCCCTCGGCGGTGCCGACCCCCGCCCCCACCGAAGGACTGCTGAACGCCACCGGCCCCGACGGCACTCCCTCGGCCACCCCCGCCGCCTCAAGATTCAGCAGCTGTACGGCACTTCGGCTGACCTGCTCGACCAGCGCCCCCGGCAGCCACCCGCCGGCGACCAGCCGCGCGGCACCTTCGGGAGCGAGCCGCCGGGACACCTCGCCCGGACTCGGCCGCGAGGCGGGGTCCTTGACGAGACAGGCCATGGCCAGCTCCCGCAACTCGCCGCCCAGCTTCCCCAGTTCGGGTTCCTCGTGGACGACCTTGTAGAGCAGCGCCGCCGAGGAGTCACCGCGGAAGGGCGACTCACCGGTGGCCGCGTAGACCAGCACGGCACCCAGAGAGAAGACATCGGACGCCCCCGTCGCGCCCTTCCCGAGGATCTGCTCGGGGGCCATGTAACCGGGCGAGCCGACGGAGACACCGGTGGAGGTGAGGGAGGCGGTGCCGTCCGTGGCGCGGGCGATCCCGAAGTCGATGAGCAGGGGCCCGTCGAGAGTGAGGAGCACATTGGACGGCTTCACGTCCCGGTGCACGAGCCCCAGTTCGTGGACGGCCGTCAGCGCCTCGGCGAGCCCCGCGCCCAGGGCCCGTACGGAAGCGGTGGGCAGTGGCCCGCCGTCGGTGACGGCGGCGGAGAGGGAGGGCCCCGCAGCGTAGGCCGTAGCCACCCACGGCACGGAGGCCTCGGGGTCCGCATCCAGCACAGGGGCCGTCCAGGCACCCCCCACCCGGCGCGCGGCGTCGACCTCGCGGCGGAAGCGGGCGCGGAACTCCTCGTCGAGCGCGAAGTGCGGATGCACGATCTTGACCGCGACCGTACGGCCGCCCGCGCTGCGCCCGAGATAGACCCGGCCCATCCCGCCGGAGCCGAGCCGTCCGAGCAGCCGGTAGGGCCCCACGACCGTGGGTTCGTCAACGCCGAGCGGTTGCATGCCGTCCACCCCTCCCCCGTACGACTTCCAGCAGGGTAGTGCGCCGCGCCCCTCCGGTTGCTACGGCTGGAGGAGATCCACCTTCAGTTCGGCGGGGAAACCGTTCGCCGTTCCCAGCCGGCGGGAGAACTCGGTGACCGCGGCCAGTTGGGGTGCGCCGAAGCTGAAGTCGAGGGTGGTGAAGTACCGCTCCAGGACCTCCTCGTCGAAGTCCTCCCAGCGGGCGGCCTGTTCGGCGACCTTGCCGACCTCCTCGAGGGAGAGGTTGCGGGAGGCGAGGAAGGCCTCGTGGACCTTGTGGGTGATCTCGGGCTCGCGCTCCAGATAGTCGCGGCGGGCGGCCCACACGGCGAAGACGAACGGCAGCCCGGTCCACTCCTTCCAGAGCGTGCCGAGGTCGTGCACCTCCAGCCCGAAGCGGGGGCCGTCGACCATGTAGGCGCGCAGGGCCGCGTCGCCGATGAGTACGGCGGCGTCGGCCTCCTGCATCATCAGGCTCAGGTCCGGCGGGCAGGTGTAGTAGTCGGGCTGGACGCCGTAACGGTCGGCGAGGAGGAGCCGGGCGAGCCGGACGGAGGTCCGCGAGGTCGAGCCCAGGGCGACCCGGCGGCCGTCCAGCTGGTCCAGCGGGACCTGCGAGACGATCACGCAGGACATCACCGGGCCGTCGCAGCCGACGGCGATGTCCGGGAAGACGACCAGGTCGTCCGCGTTCTTGAGGAACTCCGCGGTGGCGATGGGCCCGATGTCGAGGTCGCCCTGCACCAGCTTCTCGTTGAGCTTGTCCGGGGTGTCCTTCGTCAGCTCGATGTCGAGAAGGGTGCCTGTCCTCGCGAGCCCCCAGTACAGGGGCAGGCAGTTCAGGAACTGGATGTGGCCGACGCGCGGCCGGGTGCGAGAATTGTCCACAACGCGAGGCTAGACCTCATGAGGTACGCTCCATACTTCGGCCCCACAGTCAAGCCTTTGGCGATCTTCAAACGTCCGGGTGATGTGATCTTGGCCTCTATTGCTTTCGGCTGCCCGCGTGCTAGGCTCGCCGCAAGTTGCAGTTTGGTTTCCCTTGCAGTACAGAGCCTGCGGAGCATGTAACCGCAGGCTCTAGTCGTTTTCAGACGTATGCAGTAGTGCGGGACTTGTTTTCACACTTGCAGGGTTCTGGAGCAGGGCAACCCTTTGGGCCCAAGGAGGGCTTATGGCTACCGGAACCGTGAAGTGGTTCAACGCCGAAAAGGGCTTTGGCTTCATCGCCCAAGAAGGCGGCGGCCCCGACGTCTTCGTTCACTACTCCGCGATCAACGCGAGCGGTTTCCGTTCGCTGGAGGAGAACCAGCAGGTCTCCTTCGACGTGACCCAGGGCCCGAAGGGCCCGCAGGCGGAGAACGTCACCCCCGTCTGAGTCACACGATCGTAGTTATTCGGTCTCGGAGCCTGGTGCTTTGATCCGGAACAGATAGCAGTACCCAAGGAGCCCCGCGCCGCAAGGCGACGGGGCTCCTGCCTTTCCCCGTCCGGGCCTCACACGTGCTGCATGACGAGCACGAACATGGTCCCGGCCGCCAGCGCCTCGTACGTGTGCGGCACATCCCCGCGATACGCCATGTAGTCCCCCGGCCCGAGCTCCACCGCCCCCTCCCCCGGTCCGGCCTTCACCCGCCCCGCGCTGACGACGATGTGCTCCACCGTCCCCGGGATGTGCGGTTCGGAGTCCCGCACGGTCCCGGGCTCCAGCCACACGTAGTAGATGTCCCGCCGCGCCCCCGGCGGGCTCGCCGAGAGCAGCGTGGCCGTATAGCTGGACTGCTCGGAGTGGACGGTCGGCCCGTCCCCCGCGCGGATCACCTGCACGGACGGCGCCGGCGGCTCCACCAGCGCGCTGAACGGCACCCCGAGCGCGACGGCCAGCGCCCAGATCGTCTCCATGCTCGGATTCCCGCCGGCCGCCTCCAGCTGCGACAGCGTGGACTTCGCGATGCCGGCCCGCTTGGCCAGCTCGGAGAGGGAGAGCCCGACGCGGGTGCGTTCCCGCCGGAGCGCGGCGGCGATCCAGTCGAGGGGAAGCCGGGCCGGCACGTCGGAGATGTCGGACGTCACGTTCGCTCCATGGTCACTCGCGTTCGCTCCATCGGTACGATTGTTCGCCTTGACGAACGAAGCCTCTGCTGTTCATTGTAGAGAACATGCGTACGGCAGAGCGAACATCCTCTCTCGCGGTGCTCCGGGAAACAATCCGGGACGCCTCCCTCGTCTGGCTGGCCGGCGGCATCGTGGGCGTCTCCTTCGGCGCGATCGCGGTGGCCGGCGGCCTGCCGGTCTGGGTCCCGATCGCCATGTCCCTGCTCGTCTACGCGGGCTCGGCGCAGTTCAGCGCGGTAGGCGTACTCCTCGCCGGCGGCGGCCCGCTCGCCGCGACGGCCACCGGTCTGCTCCTCAACACCCGCACCGCCGCATACAGCCTCGCCGTGGCCGACATCCTGGGCAGCGGCCGCCTCGCCCGGCTGGCCGGCGCGCACCTCGTGACCGACGAAACGGTGGCCTTCGCCCTCGCCCAGCAGGATCCGCTACGACGCCGGACCGCGTTCTGGGTCTCCGGGCTCGGCCTGTTCGCAGCCTGGAACACCGGGGTGCTGATCGGCGCGCTCGCCGGCGGCGCGCTCGGCGACACCGACGCGTACGGCCTGGACGCGGCCTTCCCCGCCGTACTGGTCGCGCTCACGCTGCCCGCGGTGCGGAAGGAAGCGGGTGTACGGCGGTCCGCACTGTTCGGCGCGACCGTGGCGGTCGCGGTGACGATGACGCCGGGCGTCCCGGCCGGGGTGCCGGTGCTGCTGGCCCTGGCGGGGCTCGCGCTGTACCGGCGGGGGGCGACGGCATGAGCCCGACGGTGGCCGTGATCCTGGCGCTGACGGTCGGGACGTACGCCTTCCGGCTGGTCGGGACGTACGCCTTCCGGCTGGTCGGGCCGGTGCTGCACGGACGGGTCGAACTCTCCGCCCGCGTACAGGAGTTGCTGTCCGCCGGCGCGGTGGTCCTGCTGGTCGCGCTGCTGGCGACCGGGGCACTGACGGAGGGCGGCGGCTTCGCGGGGTGGGCCCGGCCGGCCGGGGTGCTGGTCGGGGGCGTACTGGCGTGGCGGCGGGCGCCGTTCGCGGTGGTGGTGCTGGGTGCGGCCGGGGTGACGGCGGTGCTCCGACTGGCCGGGGTGGCCTGAACCGGCGTGCGTGGACCGGGCGTTGTCAGGTTGTCAGTGGGCGTCGGTATGGTCCCCGCCCATGACATCGACACCATCGACGCCATCCGCCGAAGCCGACTTCGTGACCACCACCAGGATCTTCTACGACGCGGTCGCCGAGGACTACGCGGAGATGTTCGCCGAGGAGCTCGCCGGGCCACGGGACGGGGCGGTGCTGGCCGACTTCGCCGAGCTGGTGAACCGTGGCGGAGGCGGACAAGTGGCCGACCTCGGCTGCGGACCGGGCCGTACGACCGCCCACCTCGCCTCCCTCGGCCTGGACGTCTTCGGCCTCGACCTGTCCGGTTCGATGCTCGAGATCGCCCGACGCGAGAACCCGGACCTGCCCTTCCGGCAGGGCTCGATGCTGGAGCTGGACATCCCCGACAGGACGCTCGCGGGGGCCGTCTCCTGGTACTCGTCCATCCACACCCCTGTGGACCGACTCCCGTCCCTCTTCGCCGAGTTCCACCGCGTCCTGGCCCCCGGCGGCCATCTCCTGCTCGCCTTCCAGGCGGGCGACCACCCCCTCACCCTCGACCGTCCCTTCGGCCACCCGGTCCGCCTGGACTTCGAACGGCGGCGACCGGAGGCGATGGCGGAACTGCTGGAGGCGGCGGGATTCGCGCTGCGGTCACGGACCGTACGGGAGGCGAACCCGGAACTCGGGGAGTCGTCAGCGCAGGCGTTTCTGACCGGTCGTAAGACCGCGGCTGTGCTCTAGGGCTCGGCGGGCGCCGACCTCGCTGGGGTATTCCCGGACGGTGAAGATGGCGATCACCGTGCCGACGCACCAGGCGAAGAGCGCGGCACGACCGGGAGTACGAGCAGCGCGGGGAGGAACAGGGCACGGCCCAGGTTCTGGCCGCGTTGCGTCCCGTACCGCTTCTCGATCCAGGCCTGCTCGGGAGTCGGCGGGTCGAGCATCTTCTCGCGGATGGCCCGGTGCTGTTTCACCCACGCCCACACCAGGGCCACGCAGGCCGCGGCGATCTGCGTCCAGTCCCACAGCATGCGCGGGAGCGGGGGCAGATGGACGCGGAACGACTGGTAGAGCTCGACGGCAACACCGCACATCAGGCCCATCAGCACGACCCAGAGAGCGCGCCCGAAGCCCGTCGCAGCCAGTAGCCCACGCCGCGCTCGTACCAGGTCCTGCCGAGCCCGGGGATCTTCGGGATGTCGGAGGGGATCATGTTCCGGACGGGTGCTCCTGGAGCCAGCGGCGGGCGCCGACCTCGCTGGGGTACTCGCGGACCGCGAACGCGGCGATCACCCAGCCGACGCAGCCCGCCACGAGGGCCGGGGCGACCGGTGCCGCGACCAGCCACAGGGCGCGGCCCGCGACGGCCAGTCCGGTGGAGCGCCGGGTCTCGTCCCGCTTGGCCCGACGGGCTTCGCCGGGCGTGGGCGGGTCGAGCAGCTTCTTGCGGAGGTCCCGCCGCTGTACCCGCCACCCCCAGGCAAGGGCCACGACGGACAGAGCGGCCTGCGCCCAGTCCCACACGGTGCGCACGGTGGGCGGCAGGCTGGTGCGGAAACTCCCGTAGAGGACGAGCGCGATGTAGCAGAAGAAGGCCAGCACGGCGAACCAGAGGAGAGCGCCGGAAACACGGCGCAGCCAATATCGGGTGCCACGCTCGTACCAGGTGGTGCCGAGCCCGGGGAGGGCGGGAATCCTGGCCGGGGTTCTGGGAGCCGCGCCCTCAGAAGATGCTTTTGATGCCATGCCAGACGTCATCCTTCAGTCGTACGAAGTCATGCCCGGTCTCCGTCATGACATTGCCGGTGCCGTGCAGCACCCCACCGACGACCCCGTGGTCGTGGATGTCCTCGCTCCAGTGCTCGTGGAAGGCGTGGTCGATGACGCCGGTCGCCCCGACGACGATCGCGCCGCCCACCCCGGCCACGACGATCGCGGGCGCTTCGAACGGTGCGGCAGCCACCAGACCGGCCGTGATGGCCGCACCGGTGACCAGCCCCGCCACGTTGGCACCGCCGTCCACCGCGACCGAGTGCTGCCAGGACCAGCCCTTGTCGTGATCGTCGGATGCCTCCAGCAGCCCGCAGGCGCCGGCCGCGGCGACATCCAGGACCGGAATCTCCTTGAGGAAGTCCGGCAGCTTGTCCAGGCTCTCGCCCGTGCGCAACGCGTCCGCGGCGTCCCCCAGTTTGACGTTGAGGGCGCGGTCGTAGGGCAGCTTCGTGCTGCCGTTGTCCGCGGCGGCGATGTCGTCCTCCAGGGACCGCACCTTGGCGACCGCGTCCGCGTAGGCCCCCTTGGCCGGGAGATCCTTGGGCAGTGCGCGGCCCGCCTTCTGGAACGCCTTGCGTTCTGCGCGGAGTTCCTTCTTGGCTGCCTGTGCCTCGGACTTGGCGTCGTCGATCTTGGTGCGTGCCTTGGCGCCGTCGACCCGGGTGTCCTCGGCGTCGAACGCGTACAGGCCCCGCAGGTAGTCCGCGAGGGTGACCTTGTCGCCGGTCGACACCGCCGCGGTCACCTGCTCGTACAGCCCCGCGAGCCGGTCCGCGGCCACCAGCCGGGCCTGCTGGGCGGTGTGCAGGACCTCCTTGCGGACCGTGTCGTACTCGGTCATCGCGGAGATCGCCTTCTGGTCCGCCGCGCTCGGTGGATCAGCCGTGACCATGGCCAGCGGCACACCCTTGTCCCCCATCGGAACGCCCTTGCCCGTGGCGACGTGTTCGGCGTTCTGCAGCGCCGTCTCGCACGCGGACAGCGCGTCGGCGAGGGTGTCGAGGATCTCGCCGGCGGAGTGCACCAGACCGGCGAAGGCCCCGGCGGTCACCGCGTCCTCGGTGTACGTGGCGCGGAAGGACTCCGCCGACTCTCCCTTCCAACCCGCGTCGTCGACCAGGGCGTCCACCGCGCGCGTGAGCGGAGTGATGACGTCGTCGAGCTTGTCCTTGGCGTTCTTGTATGTCGTGGCCATCGTGCGGAGTCCGCCGATGTCGCCGCCGACCCAGCTGTCGGTCATCGGCCCCTCATCCCGCCATCAGGTCTTCGAACACGCCGTGGACGTCGATGTCGTGCCGGTGGAAGGAGTCGCGCGCGTACGCGACCTTGTCGCCCCGGTCGTCCAGCCGGTCGGCGAAGCCGATGTGGAGGGCGACGATGAGATCGGCGACCTCCTTGATGGCGTGGTCGAGGCCGGCGTCCCCGCCGCTCACCACGGGCGGGGCCACCTGGTCGTGCAGCTTCCGGTAGTCCGTGGCCTGGTCGTGGAACGTCGAGACCATCGAGGTCAGGTCGCTCATGACCGCTTTGAAGTCGGCCGACATCAGCGCACCTCCCGCGCGTAGGCCGCCAGATCGGCCACCTGCCAGTTGCGTTGTCCGGGAGCCACCCGCGGGTCGAGCAGCACGGTGACGCCCCGCTCGCCCACTCCTTCGGCCAGCGGCCCCAGGGAGGTGGCGACCCACGGCTGGGCCTCACCGAGCGCGGTGACCAGCTTCTCCAGGGTCGTGAAGGCGAAGGCCACGGCCCCGGTCGCGTCGGTGGGGTGCGCGAAGAGCTCGTACGCGACGAACGGCACACGAACCGGCCGCCCGTCGTCGTCCACCGCGTCGACATACCGAGGATGAGCAGGCACAAACACAGCCGTCTCGTACGGCGGCACCCCGGGCCGTGGCCCCGGCTGCCCGTCCGCCGAAGGCCCCGGTGGCGGTGTCGCCTCCGCGTAGTCGAGCAGGCTCGACCGGCGCACCTCGGGCACCTCCGCCGGCGCCGGCCCCTGCGCGTACTCAAGAAGGCGTGAACGGTTCGGCTCCCCCACCGCCGTCTCCTCTTCCCCGTAGGTCGTGATCGTCGCTGTGGACGTGTTCGCGCCATCACAGTAGCCACCGACCGAGGGCCCAAATCCGGCTATGTCCGCCCTACCGGCCCGTTGCATGCGCAATGCATACGGCCGCTTGGCAACGGCCTGGCCATCCCTTGACCGCGTGATGACCAGGCCGCGCCGGCAGCCCTACGGCCGCTACAGCGCCCCCGCCAGATCCAGCGCCGCCACATACCCGAACGTCATCGCCGGACCGATCGTCGAGCCCGCGCCCGCGTAGCTGTGGCCCATCACCGCCGCGCTCGCGTTGCCCGCCGCGTACAGACCGGGGATCACCGAACCGTCCGCCCGCAGCACCCGCGCCCGTGCGTCCGTGCGCATGCCGCCCTTGGTGCCGAGGTCGCCGGGGACGATGCGGAGGGCGTAGTACGGGGGCAGCCAGAGCGGGGCGAGGCAGGAGTTGGGGAGGATCGCGGGGTCCGTGTAGTAGTGGTCGTAGGCGCTGTCGCCGCGCCCGAAGTCGGTGTCCTTGCCGCTCGCCGCAAGGGAGTTGAAGCGGGTGACGGTGGAGCGGAGGGCCGCCGCCGGGACGCCGATCGACGTGGCCAGGGCGTCCCAGGTCCACGCCTTGTAGGCCGCGCCCGAGCTGTACCAGTCGTCGGGGAAGGCGAACGTCGGCAGGATGTCCCTGAAGAGGTAGCGGTTGCGGTAGTTCTGGTCGACGATCAGCCAGGCCGGGATGTCGGGGGCGGCGGCGTTGCGGTCGTACATCGTGTGGACGACGTCGCTGTAGGGGGCGGCCTCGTTGACGAAGCGGGAACCGGCCTGGTTGATCAACAGGCCGCCGGGGAGGGTGCGTTCGGCGAGGCAGAAGTAGGGGTCGGCGGGGAGCGGGATGGCCGGCCCCCACCAGGCGTCGTCCATCAGCGCGAGGGAAGCGCCCACCCTCTGACCCGCCTGGATGCCGTCGCCGGTGTTCTCCTTCGCGCCGACCGTCCAGTCCGTGCCGATGGGCTGGCGCTGGTACTGGGCGCGCATGGCCGCGTTGTGCTCGAAGCCGCCGGAGCCGACGACGACCCCGCGCCGGGCGCGGACCAGTCCGGCGGCTCCGTTGCGGGTGACGACGGCTCCGGTGACCGTCCCGGCCTCCAAGTACAGGTCGGTCAAAGGGGTGTTGAGCCACACGGGCACCTGCGCGGACTGGAGTCCGGCGCGCAGACCGGCGGCGAGGGACTGCCCCATGGTGAGCGGCTTCTGCCCGAGCAGCGCCGCCTGCGTCCCCCGGGCCAGGCACGCGGTCGCCACGGCGGCACCCTTGACGTTCACTGCGGCCAGGTCGAGCCACTTGTAGTCGGCGCTGAAGACGACCATGCCGGCCGGAACGGCGAGGTACGGCGGGTTGAGGTGGGCGAGTTCGGCGCCGAGGATGTTGCCGTCGAGCTGATCCGGTTCTATGGAACGGCCGTTGGGCAGGCCGCCCGGCAACTCCGGGTAGTAGTCGCTGTATCCCTCCATCCAGCGGAAGCGCAGCGGGCTGTTCGCCATGACGAAGGAGATCATGGCGGGGCCGTGGGCGAGGAAGGACTGCTGGCGGTCGGCCGGGACGTCGGCGCCGACGACGGCCGCGAGGTAACTGGCCGCCTTGGCGGGGGTGTCGGGGACTCCGGCGGCCAGGATCACCGGGTTGTTCGGGATCCAGATCCCGGCGCCCGAGCGGGCGGCCGAGCCCCCGAAGGTCGGCGCCTTCTCCACCACGACACAGCTCAGACCCTGTTTGGCGGCGGTCAGCGCGGCGGTCATCCCGGCCGCTCCGGACCCGATCACCACGACGTCGTAGGTACCGAGGAGGGGGAGGTCGGCCGCGTGGGCCGAGGTGGAGACTCCGGCGGCGGCGAGTGCGGCGACCGCACCACCGGCCAACACGCTTCTTCTGCGCGGGAGTTCCGCATGTGCGTCCGTGCTCGGGGTCATGGCCGCTCCAGCCCGACGGGGAAATGGGCTGGGAATGTCGCGCGGGGGTCTTGTGAAGTCAATAACCAGGTCCACACCAAGACGCCAAATCGCCCCGAACGGCGCTTAGTTCGCGTACAGCGCCTCGATGTCCCGCTCGAAGTCCCGCATCACGACCTCGCGCCGCAGCTTCATCGACGGCGTCAGATGTCCGGCCGCCTCGGTGAAGTCCACCGGGAGGACGCTGAAGCGGCGGATGGACTCGGGGCGGGAGACGAGCTTGTTGGCGTCGTCGACGGCGCGTTGCAGGACCGCTCTCAACTCGTCGTCTTCGACGAGGAGTTCGGCGGGGACCGGGTGCTTGCCGTTCATCTGGCGCCAGTGGGTGATGCCTTCGAGGTCGAGGGTGATGAGGGCGGCGACGTAGGGGCGGCGGTCGCCGACGACGATGCACTGGGCGATCAGGGGGTGGGCGCGCAGCCAGTTCTCCAGCGGGGCCGGGGCCACGTTCTTGCCGCCCGCGGTGATCAGGATCTCCTTCTTGCGGCCGGTGATGGTCAGATAGCCCTCGTCGTCGAGGTGGCCGATGTCGCCGGTGGCGAGCCAGCCGTCCTGGGAGGCGGGGGCGACCCCGTCGCCGTGCGGGTCCCAGTAGCCGCGGAAGACCTGGCCGCCGGCGAGCAGGATCTCGCCGTCGGAGGCGATCCTGACCTTGGTGCCGGGCATCGGCCAACCCACCGTCCCCAGCCGGGGTTTGAGGGGCGGCGTACAGGTCGCGGCCGCGGTCGTCTCGGTGAGGCCGTAGCCCTCGAAGATCTCGATGCCCGCGCCGGCGTAGAACGCGGCGAGCCGGCGGCCCAGCGGGGAGCCGCCGCAGATGACGTAACGGAGCTTGCCGCCAAGGGCGTTGCGGATCTTGCGGTAGACGAGCGGGTCGTAGAAGGCGCGGGCCGTCCGCAGCGGGCCGCTCGGGCCGGAGCCCTTGCCGGACTGGCGGGTCTCCAGAGCCTCGCCGTAGCGGACGGCCGCATTGGTCGCGCGGTCGAAGATCTTGCCGCGGCCGCCCTTCTCCGCCTTCGCCCGGGCGTTGTTGAAGACCTTCTCCAGCATGTACGGGATGGCCAGCAGGAAGGTCGGCTGGAAGCTCGCCAGATCCGCCAGCAGGTCCTCGGACTTGAGGCTCGCGGCGTGGCCGAGGCGGACCCGGGCGCGGATGCAGGCGACCGCGACCATCCGGCCGAAGACATGGGAGTAGGGGAGGAAGAGGAGCGTGGAGGGTTCTTCGTTGGGCTTGTTCTTGAAGACGCCGTAGAGGAGTTCGATCGCGTTGTCGACCTCGGCGAGGAAGTTGCCGTGGGTGATCGCGCAGCCCTTGGGGCGGCCGGTGGTGCCCGAGGTGTAGATGACGGTGGCGAGCGTGTCGGGCAGCAACACCCCACGGCGTACGGCGACTTCCTGGTCCGGGACGGTCCGGCCCAGCTCGGCCAGCCGGTCCAGGTGGCCCTTCTCGAAGACCCACATGTGGCGCAGGTCGGGCAGCCGGGGCGTCTCCGGGCCGAGCGACGAGGCCTGCGCGACCGTCTCGGCGGCCATCGCCACCGCGCCCGTGTCCTGGAGGATCCAGCGGATCTGGAAGAGGGAGGAGGTCGGGTAGATGGGGACGGTGACCAGACCGGCCGCCCACGCGGCGAAGTCGAGGAGCGTCCACTCGTACGACGTACGCGCCATGACGGCGATCCGGTCGCCCGGCTGGAGGCCCTCCGCGATCAGCCCCTTGGCGACGGCCTGCACCTGCTCGGCGAACTCGGCCGCCGTGACGTCCGTCCAACTCCCGTCCTCCGTCTGCCTGCTGAGGACCAGGTGGTCGGGGGCCGCCGCCGCGTTCTCGAACGGCACGTCGGCGAGCGAGCCGTGCGTGGCCGGTGCCACCAGCGGCGGTACGGAGACCTCGCGGACCACGCCGTCCAGCCGCCGTATCTCGGGCTCCACGAGTACGGGCGCGCCGTCGTAGTCGTAGCCGGACGGGTAGGCGAGGGACATGGCAGCTCCTGAGGCGTGCAGCTTGTACCGCTCTGCTGCATTAGGTACGCGTGGTGCGTACCGAGGTGTTCATCCACGACCGACGGCCGGGTGTTACCTCGGGTCAGGTCGAAGATCGTACGGGCCCCTCGTGGGGACTTTGTGCGGGTTCGGGGGTGGTACCGGGCCGGGCCTGTGCAACCTCGGCGGGTTCGCAGCGTTTTGTCGGCCATGGGCCGGCCGTGCGCCGCCGGTGCGTCACCCATGCACCCGCCATGGACCGTCCGGCTCGCCCCACTTGGCCTTACCTACGGTAACCTTACTCCGAAGTAAGCCGAAAAGAGCCGCCCAGGACACCACCCGGGAGTGGGACATGGCCAACCCCTATCCACCCCTCACCGACACCCCCGCGCTCACCCCGCTCCTTCTCCGCGGCGCCCTCCTCTCCCCCTTCAAACGGCCCCGCGCCGACGCCGAGTTCCCCCGCACCCGGCTCGTCCTGCCCGGCGTCCGCGTGGATCTGGCGAAGCTGGCCGCCTACGAGCGGGTGTGCGGCTTCCCCACCGGTGACGACGCCCTGCCCATCACCTATCCGCACGTCCTCGGCTTCCCGCTGGCCATGCGCCTGATGAGCTGCCGCGCCTTCCCACTGCCGCTGCTCGGCCTGGTCCACACCTCGGTGGAGATCACCCGGCACACGGCGGTACCGGCCACCGGTGAGTACGAACTGACGGTCTACGTCGACGAGTTGGCCCCGCACCGGCGCGGAACCGAGGCGACGGTCACGACGGAGATGCGGGCCGACGACACCCTCGTCTGGGAGTCACGGAGCACCTACCTCGCCCGCCACCGCACCGAGGCGCAGCCGCCCGTAGTGGCCGAGCAGTCCGAGCCCCTGCCCACCGTCGCCGAGTGGCGGCTCGGCGAGGACGTGGGCCGGCGCTACGGCGCCGCGTCCGGCGACCGCAACCCCATCCACCTCCACCCGCTCACCGCCCGCCTGTTCGGCTTCCCACGGGCCATCGCGCACGGCATGTGGACGGCGGCCCGCTGTCTCGCCGCCCACGGGACGCCCGAACGCGCGCTGGTGCGGGCCGAGTTCAGGGCGCCGGTGCTGCTGCCGGGAACCGTGGAGTACGCGGCGCTCGACGACCGCTTCGCGCTGCGGGACGTGACCGGCCGGACACATGTGGAGGGGTTCGTGCGCCCGGCCGTTGCCTGAGCCCCGGTGAACACTGGGCGAACAAAAAACGTCCGGCTCCCTCAGGCGCATCTCGAAATCCCGGGCGAACAAAGGGCCCTTGAGGATTCCGCACAGGAAAACCCCAGCCCGCCCAAGGCACTTTCAAGACATCGCTCATACGTTCCTCAGGGTTCCTTCTTACCCTCGCCTCACTTCGCCGGACCCGCCAGGAAGGGCCCCTGAGCCATGCCCCCCAGACGCATCGCCGTACTCGCCGACTCGGACACCCGCTGGAAGTGGGGAGCGTCCGTGGCACAGCAGATCGCCCCGGGGCACGCCCTCGACGCGTACTTCCTGCGCGGCCGGTCGACCCCGACCGAGCGGCAGCTCGCCGAGATCGGCATCGAGCCCGACACCGCGCGCGAACTCCCCACCGCCGACCTGGTCGACGACGCGGACCTGGCCGACGCGGACATCGTCGTCATGGCCGTCTCCGGCGGCACGGTCCTCGCCCTCACCCACAGCCTCGGCCTCGCCTGGGCGGGCCGCGAACACCGGCCCATCACCGTCACCGGCTACGTCGGCGTCGTCTACGAGAAGATGATCGACGGACTGCTCACCCGCGGCGGCACCGACATCGTCCTCGCCAACTCCACCTACGACGCGGACCGGTTCGGCGCCGCGTTCGCGAGCGTCGAGATCGACCCGGACTCGGTCGTGGAGTGCGCCCTGCCCTTCCTCGGCGGCGAGCCCTACCGGCCGTCCACCGAACGGCCGTTCACCCTCACCTTCGCCGTCCAGCCCTCCGTCCCCAAGAGCAAGCAGGACCGCCTGCGGCTCCTGGAGCGGGCCGCCGCCCACGCCCGGCGCCACCCCGACCGCCAGGTCCTGATGAAGCTGCGCAGCCTCCCCGGCGAGCACACCACCCACGTCGAGGCCGACCCCTACCAGCTCCTCATCCAGAACCTCGCCGAACCCGCCCCCGCCAACCTCCAGTTGGTCTACGGCAACATGGGCGAGGTCCTCGACCGCACCGACCTCCTGGTCACCGTCAGCTCCACCGCCGCCCTCGAGTCGATGCAGCGGGGCATCCCCACCGCCATCCTCACCGACTTCGGCGTCCGCGAGGCACACGGCAACCACTACTTCATCCACTCCGGCTGCCTCGCCTCCTGGGACGAACTCGACGCCGGCGCCCTCCCGTTGCCCGACCCCGCCTGGGCCGACGCCCAGGGCATCGGCAAGAGCGACCCCTACGCCGCCGCCCGCACCCGCGTGGCCGCACTGCGCGCCGCGGGACCGCTGCCGACGCTGCGCCCCTACTACACACCGGAGCGCGCCGGCATCTACCTGGGCGGCCTGCTGGCCCGCAACGGCTTCGACGAGAAGGGCCGCCCCCTCAACACCCCGCTGGGCACGGGCGGTTCGGGTCTGAAGAGGGCCGTACGAGGAGTGGCCCGGCGCGGCGCCAAGGCCGTGTACCGGGTGGGATATCAGCGGGTGGCGCCGACGCTGCGCAAGTGGGGGGCCGTCTGAGACCTCAGGACCGGTCCTCGGTGCCGGCCGGCGGTGACCAGGGCCGCCCCTCCATCAGGTTGCCGAGGCCGGCCCAGGCGAAGTTCATCAGGGTCGCCGCCGTCTGCTTCGCGGTGACGCCCGGGGTCGCGTTGGACCAGGCGGCGAGGGACTCGGCGGCACCGACCAGCGCCTCCGCGAGGCCGGCCACCTCGCGCTCGGCGAGGTCGGGGTCACGGTCACGGTGCGCCTCGCGGGCGGTGACCGCGATCAACTCGGTGACGAACGCGACGAGTTCGGCGCGCAGCGCGGCCACCTCGGCCGCGAAGGGCTCGCCGTGGGTGCGGGCCTGGAGATGCAGGACGGACCAGCCGTCCGGATGCTGGGCGGTGTGCGTGAAGAACGCACGCAGCCCGTCCCAGAGTTGGCGGTCGGCGGGCGAGCGGGTGTCGACCCCGGCCCGCACCGCCTCGGTGAGCGCCTGTCCCTCGCGCCGGATGCACGCGGTGAACAAGTCTTCCTTCGAGTTCAGGTAGAGATACACCAACGGCTTTGACACGCCCGCGAGTTCGGCTATCTCGTCCATCGACGCGGCCATGTAGCCGCGCTGTCCGAAGGTCCGCACGGCGGCGTCGAGCATCTGCTGCTCACGGACCGCACGCGGCATCCGCTTGGTCTTCACGGCACCCATGGGGGCAAGGGTAGTTCGGCCCCAGGTGTCA
Organism: Streptomyces hokutonensis; assembly: GCF_000376565.1. Lineage (GTDB taxonomy): Bacteria > Actinomycetota > Actinomycetes > Streptomycetales > Streptomycetaceae > Streptomyces > Streptomyces hokutonensis. The sequence goes on from NZ_BARG01000089.1 coordinate 80,840, forward strand.
GGAGGTCTGGCCCTGCGGTCCGGCGGCGTCGACCGCCTCGTCCTCCTGGTTGCGGTTGGCGTCCAGGTTCGCCTTCATCCGGTCGACCCGCTCGACGATCTGCACCGAGGCCCGGTCGCGCACCCCGCGCAGCACCACGAAGCTGATCGGCGCCGAGATCACCAGCGCCAGCAGCACGATCCACATGCCGTTGGACTCGCCGAAGCCGCGCGGGAAGACGCCGAGGTAGACGAGGCCCCAGACGACTCCGAGGCAGCCCGCGAAGACTCCGAGGCGCATCAGCGTGTAGCGGAACATCTCAATCCACTCTTCCGTAACCGTGACGAACAGGCCCAACCAGTGAAGCACGCGCCCCCACCGATCTTCGGGCGGGGTGCGCGCCGCTCACATCAACGGCAGCAGCATGAAGATGTCGTCCCGGTCGTCCCCCGGGGCGACGCGGATCGCGCCGGGCACCCGGCCGACCTCCTTGTAGCCGCAGGAGCCGTAGAACCGCTCCAGGCCGTGCCCGCCCCGGCAGGTGAGGCGGATCGCCTCGATGCCGTCGAGACCGCGCGCGGCCGTCTCGGCGGCGGCCAGCAGATCCCGCCCGTAACCCTTGCCCTGGTGGCGGGGGTGGACCATCACCGTGTAGAGCCACAGCCAGTGCAGCATCAGCCGGTGGGTGTTGAACGCGAGGAACACGGTCGCGGCGACCGTGCCCCTCTCGTCGCGGCCGACCAGCAGCCGGGTGCGGCCCTCCGCCATGGAGACGAAGTGCTTGATCAGCTCGGGCCGTATCTCGTCCACCGTGACCGGCGCGACGAAACCGACCGAGCCGCCCGCGTTGGAGACGTCCGCCCACAGCGTGAGGATCTCCTCGCGCAGGGCAGGGGTTATCGCGGGGTCCAGTTCGAAAGTGAGCGCCATCGTTCGGTGGTCACACTCGCATCGGCTGCGGGGACTCGCGCCGCGCCGGGTCCGGGCCGTCGTACTCGCGGATGATCTCGTAGCGCGTGTTCCGCTCGACCGGCTGGAAACCGGCGTCGCGGATCAGGTCGAGGAGGTCGTCGCGGGTGAGCTTGTTCGGGGTGCCGTAGTTGTCGGCGTCGTGCGTGATCTTGTACTCGACGACCGAGCCGTCCATGTCGTCCGCGCCGTGCTGGAGCGCGAGCTGCGCGGTCTGGACGCCGTGCATGACCCAGAAGACCTTGACGTGCGGGACGTTGTCGAAGAGCAGCCGCGAGACCGCGAAGGTCTTCAGGGCCTCGGCGCCGGTCGCCATCTGCGTGCGCGCCTGGAGCCGGTTGCGGACCTTGCCGTCCTTCATGTCCACGAAGTCGTGCTGGTAGCGCAGCGGGATGAAGACCTGGAAACCGCCGGTCTCGTCCTGGAGTTCACGCAGCCGCAGCACGTGGTCCACGCGGTGGCGGGGCTCCTCGATGTGGCCGTAGAGCATGGTGCACGGGGTCTTGAGCCCCTTCTCGTGCGCCAGCCGGTGGATGCGCGACCAGTCCTCCCAGTGCGTGCGGTGGTCCACGATGTGCTGACGGACCTCCCAGTCGAAGATCTCGGCGCCACCGCCGGTCAACGACTCCAGACCCGCGTCGATCAGCTCGTCGAGGATCTCGGAGGCGGAGAGCCCCGAGATCGTCTCGAAGTGATGGATCTCCGTCGCCGTGAAGGCCTTCAGCGAGACGTTCGGGAGGGCCTTCTTCAGCTCGCTCAGGGAGCGCGGGTAGTAGCGCCAGGGGAGGTTCGGGTGCAGGCCGTTGACGATGTGCAGCTCGGTGAGGTTCTCGCCCTCCATCGCCTTGGCGAGGCGGACGGCCTCCTCGATGCGCATCGTGTACGCGTCCTTCTCGCCCGGCTTGCGCTGGAACGAGCAGTAGGCGCAGGACGCCGTGCACACGTTGGTCATGTTGAGGTGGCGGTTGACGTTGAAGTGGACGACATCGCCGTTCTTCCGCGTCCGCACCTCGTGCGCCAGCCCGCCCAGCCAGGCCAGGTCGTCCGACTCGTACAGCGCGACGCCGTCCTCGCGGGACAGCCGCTCACCGGAGCGGACCTTCTGCTCCAGCTCGCGCTTGAGCCCGACATCCATGCCCTTACCTCTTCCTGAGACAACCTTGATAAACCGTACGCCTACGACTCTTCGGGCAGCTCTCCGACCCGGTTCTCCCACTTCGTGGAGAGCACGATGGTCGTACGCGTACGGGACACGCCCTTGGTCCCGGACAGCCGCCGGATGGTCTTCTCCAGGCCGTCCACGTCCGGTGCCCGCACCTTGAGCATGAACGAGTCCTCGCCCGCGATGAACCAGCAGTCCTCGATCTCGCTGAGGTCCTTCAGCCGGGCCGCCACGTCCTCGTGGTCGGCGGCGTCCGAGAGGGAGATGCCGATCAGGGCGATCACGCCGAGGCCGAGGGAGGCCGAGTCGACGGTCGCGCGGTAGCCGGTGATGACACCGGCCGCCTCCAGCCGGTTGATGCGGTCGGTGACGCTGGGTCCCGACAGGCCGACGAGGCGCCCCAGCTCCGCGTAGGAGGCCCGGCCGTTCTCTCTCAGGGCCTGGATGAGCTGCCTGTCCACCGCGTCCATGCGATCGATTGCCTTCCGGTGATGAGGATGAATACGTGGGTGCCGTACGTCAGTTGTCGGTGGTGCGTCAGTTGTCGGTGGTGCGGGAACCCCCGAGGTCGCCCTTCCACCGGCGGTACAGATCGTGCTCGACGCCCGCCGCGTCCAGGACCCGCCCGGCGACGAAGTCCACCAGGTCCTGGATGCGGGTGGCGCCGGCGTAGAAACCGGGCGAGGCCGGCACCACGGCCGCGCCCAGGTCGTCCAGGGTCACCAGGTGCCGCAGCGTCTGCCCGTTCAACGGCGTCTCGCGTACGGCGACCACCAGCCGGCGCCGCTCCTTGAGGGTCACGCTCGCCGCGCGCTGCAACAGGTCCTTGCTCAGCCCGAGGGCGACCCCGGCGACACAGGCGGTCGACGCGGGCACGATCAGCATCCCCTTCGCGGGGTACGACCCCGAGGACGGCCCCGCCGCGAGGTCGCCCGCGCTCCAGTGCCGTACGGCGTCGGTGTCGATGGCGTGCTGGAAGGTGCCGGGCTTGCCGTCGGCGCCGCGGGCCAGCCATTCGCGCAGGTCGTCCTGCCAGTGCGCGTCCCTGAAGGAGATCCCCGTCTCGTCGAGGAGGGTGAGCCGGGACGCCCGGGACACGACGAGGTCGACACTCTCGCCCGCGTCGAGCAGCCCGCGCAGCACCGCAGCCGCGTATGGGGTGCCGGAAGCGCCGGACACCCCTACGATCCAAGGCGTACGCGGCGTCTCTCCTGGCTTGACTGGGTTCACGGGACCGAGCCTAGCTGGCGTCGCGGAACGGGAACCGGTCAAGGGTGCCGGGGCGTTCTTCTGTGTGGACGAGTGGACCGTGGGGGGTGCCATGTCCGGTACGGAGTTGCAGTGGTCGCGGGGCGACCGCGCGAAGGCCGCGGCCAAGCTGATGGTGGGCTGGGTCGCGCTGTTGTGGCTGCTCGAAGTGGTGGACGTGGTGTCCGGCCACGCGCTCGACAGCCTCGGGATCGTGCCGCGCGAGCCGTCCCAGCTGATCGACATCGTGCCGGCCGCGTTCATCCACTTCGGCTTCGCCCATGTGGCGGCGAACAGTGTGCCGCTGCTGGTGTTCGGCTTCCTGGCGGCGCTGGGCGGCATCCGTCGCTTCGCCATGGTCTGCGCGCTGATCATCGTGGCGGACGGTCTCGGCGTCTGGCTCATATCCCCGGCGCACACCAACACGGCGGGCGCCTCCGGCCTGATCTTCGGCCTCTTCGGCTTCCTGCTGGTCACCGGCTTCGTCGAGCGCCGCCCGCTGGGCATAGCCGTCGGCCTGCTCATCGGCGTGGTCTGGGGCACGTCGATGCTGCTCGGGCTCGCGCCCACACAGTCGGGCGTCAGCTGGCAGGCGCACCTGATCGGGCTGGCGGCGGGGGTGGGGGCGGCGTTCGCGTTCCGGCGGCGGCCCATCGCCAGGGAGCGCGGCGCACTGAGCGTGTAGGCAGCTGCGTGCCGACGGCGTAGGGGACCGCGCGCCGACCGCGCGGAGAACTCTCGCACCGGCCACGCGAGGCGCCGCTGAACCGATCGCGGAGGCAGCCGTCGCGCTGACCGTGCGGGGCCGCCGCCGCACTCCGGCCGGACTTCGCGTTCCGGCGCCGCAGCACCAACCGGCGGCGCGGCACGCTGACCGCGCAGACCCGTCCGGGCCCGCGCTCAGACAGTCAGCCCGCGCACCAGCAGATCCAGCAGCGCGCACACGAACAGGGCAATCCCGATGAACCCGTTGACGCTGAAGAACGCCCTGTTCAACCGCGAAAGATCATGCGGCCGGACAATCGAGTGCTCGTAGACGAACGCGCCCGCGACGATCAGCAGGCCGAACCAGAAGAAGGCGCCCGCGCCGGTCGCCGCTCCGTACCAGGCGAGGAGGGCCGTGGTGACGGTGTGGCAGACGCGCGCGCCCCAGATGGACGCCGGGATGCCGAAGCGGGCCGGGACCGACATGACGCCGATCTCGCGGTCGGTCTCGATGTCCTGGCAGGCGTAGATCAGGTCGAAGCCGCCGATCCAGATGCCGACGGCGAGACCGAGGATCACCGCGTCCCAGGACCACTCGCCGGTGATCGCCAGCCAGCCGCCGACCGGGCCCATCGCCTGGGCGAGACCGAGGATGGCCTGCGGGAAGTTCGTGAACCGCTTGCCGTACGGGTAGATCACCATCGGGATCACCGCGATGGGAGCCAGTGCCAGACAGAGGGGATTCAGCAGGGCCGCCGAACCCAGGAACACGACCAGCGCGACGAGCGCGCCCGTCCACGCGTGCTTGACCGTCATCGCGCCGGTCACCAGCTCGCGGTGCGCGGTGCGCGGGTTACGGGCGTCGATCTCCCGGTCGATGATCCGGTTCACCGCCATCGCGAACGTCCGCAGGCCCACCATGCAGATGGTGACCAGCAGCAACCGCCCCCAGTGGATGTTCTTGTCCCACTGGAACATCGCGGTCAGCGCCGCGATGTAGGCGAAGGGCAGGGCGAAGACGGAGTGCTCGATCATGACGAGGCGTAGGAACGCCTTGGTGCGCCCCGGCTGCGGGATCGCGGCTGACGCGCTGCTCACAGGCCGTACTCCTTCCACCGGCGGTCGACCTTCGCCGCCGTCTCCGGGTCGGACAGCACCATCTCGGGCCAGCCGCCGTCCCGCGTGTAGCCCTCCTCGGGCCACTTCCTCGTCGCGTCGATCCCCGCCTTGCCGCCCCAGAACTGCTGGTAGGAGGCATGGTCGAGATGATCGACGGGTCCTTCCACGACCGAGAGGTCACGGGCGTAGTCCGTGTTGCCCAGCGCCCGCCACGCGACCTCGTGCAGATCGTGGACGTCGCAGTCGGCGTCGACGACCACGATCAGCTTGGTCAGGGACATCATGTGCGCACCCCAGACCGCGTGCATCACCTTCTGGGCGTGCTTCGGGTACTTCTTGTCGATGGAGACGATCGCGCAGTTGTGGAATCCGCCCGCTTCGGGCAGGTGGTAGTCCACGATGTCCGGCACGATGATCTTCAGCAGCGGCAGGAAGAACCGCTCCGTCGCCCGTCCCAGCGGTCCGTCCTCCGTCGGAGGCCGCCCTACGACGATCGACTGAAGCAACGGCCGCTTCCGCATCGTGACGCAGTCGATGGTGAGGGCCGGGAAGGGCTCCTGCGGCGTGTAGAAACCGGTGTGGTCCCCGAACGGCCCCTCCGGCAGCATCTCGCCGGGCTCCAGCCACCCTTCGATGACGACCTCGGCCTGCGCCGGCACCTGCAACGGCACGGTCTTGCAGTCGACCATCTCGATCCGCTTACCCGCGATGAACCCGGCGAACAGGTACTCGTCGATGTCCCCGGGAAGCGGCGCGGTGGAGGCGTAGGTCACGGCCGGCGGACACCCGAAGGCGATCGCGACCGGCAGCCGCTCGCCCCGCCGCGCGGCGACCTGGTAGTGGTTCCGGCTGTCCTTGTGGATCTGCCAGTGCATGCCGATGGTGCGCTTGTCGTGCCGCTGGAGCCGGTAGAGCCCGAGATTGCGGATCCCGCTCTCCGGGTCCTTGGTGTGCGTGAGCCCCAGATTGAAGAAGGACCCGCCGTCCTGCGGCCAGGTGAACAGCGCGGGCAGCGCGTCGAGATCGACGTCGTCCCCTTGGAGGACGACCTCCTGCACGGGCGCGTCCTTGACCTTCTTCGGCGGTACGTGCGTCATCGCACCGAGCTTCCCGAAGGCGTCCCGCACCCCCACGAACCCCTGGGGCAGCTCGGGCCGCAGCAGCCCGCCGATCTTGTCGGAGATGTCGCCGTACGACTTCAGCCCGAGTGCCTTCAGCAGCCGCCGGTCGGTCCCGAAGACGTTCATGGCGAGGGGCATGCTCGATCCGCGGACGTTCTCGAAGAGAAGCGCGGGCCCACCGGCCTTCTGGACCCGGTCGACGATCTCCCCGACCTCCAGATACGGGTCCACCTCGGCCTTGATGCGCTTGAGGTCTCCCTCGCGCTCCAGTGCCCTGAGCAGGGAGCGAAGATCGTCGTAAGCCATGTGTCCAAGTATCGGCCACCCGCTAACCTGACCCCGTCACCGGGGCCGTCCCACCACTCAGGAGAATCTCGCCGCCATGCTCAGGTATCTGCCCTTCCTGCTGGTCCTGGCCCTGTGGATCTACGCCTTCGTGGACTGCCTGAACACACCCGAGGAGGATGTGCGGGGCATGCCGAAGCTGGCGTGGGTGTTCGTGATCCTGCTCTTCGGCGAGGTCCTGGTCGGTCCGGTCGCGTGGCTGATCGCGGGCCGGGCGCGGCGGAACCCGGACGGGGCGACGGCCGCGGAGGGCCGGTGGGTCGCGCCGGACGACAACCCCGAGTTCCTGAAGTCCCTGAACAAGGACGACCCGAAGCCGGACCCGAAGACCGAGTAGACCGAGCAGTACGTGCAGGTTGTACGCCGGTGAGCGGCCCGGTACGGACAATGCGCCTCTGGGCCCGGACCGGCAGGAACCGGACACTTACCTCGCATGACGACTGCTCCCGCCGACTCAACCGGCACCCTCGCCCCCGAATACGGTGACAAGGTCATCGCCGTCGAGACGGCCGGTGCCGAGCCCATCCCCGACACGGAACGCCACGGCAGCCCGCTCCAGCTGCTCTGGACCTGGGCCTCCCCGAACATCGAGTTCGCGACCGTCTACATCGGTGTGATCTCGGTCCTCTTCTTCGGCCTGAGCTTCTGGCAGGCGACCGCCGCGATCGTCCTGGGCACCGGCCTCGGCGCGATCACCCAGGGCTTCCTCTCCCTGGACGGCCCGCGCTTCGGCGTCCCGCAGATGGTGATCGGCCGCTTCTCCTTCGGCTTCCGCGGCAACATCCTCCCGTCGGCGGCCAACGGCCTTGTCGCGGGCGTCGGTTGGTTCGCGGTGAACAGCGTGAGCGCGGCCTTCGCACTGAACACACTGACGGGTCTACGTCCCCTGCCGTCGCTGTTGCTGGTGGTCGTGGCCGAGATCCTGATCGGCTTCATCGGCCACAACTTCGTGCACACCTTCGAGAAGTACGCGTTCCCGGCACTCGCGGTGATCTTCCTGCTGGCCGGCGTGTGGACCTTCAAGGACGCGCACCTCGGCGGGGGCGGCACGGGCGGCGGCGTGGGCGGCTTCCTGCTCGCGTTCAGCGCGGCCTGGGGCTACGCGGCGGGCTGGAACCCGTACGCCACGGACTACTCGCGCTATCTCCCCCGTACGGCGAACAAGTTCAAGACCATCCTCTACCCGGCGGTCGGCCTGTTCGTGTCGGTCACGATCGTCGCCGTCATGGGCGCGGCCTCGGCAACGCTCGTCGCCCCCAAGGACGCCACCCCGACGGCCGCCTTCACCGGCCATCTCCCCGGCTGGCTGGGCGACTTGGTGCTGATCGCGATCATCCTCGGCGCGGTCTCGGCGAACGCCCTGAACGTCTACTCCGGCGCGATCTCCCTCACCGCGCTGGGCCTGAAGCTCCCCGCGTGGCTCAATCGCAGTGTCCTGGTGGTGGTCTCGGGCGTGGCCGGTACGGCGGCGGCGTGGGCGTCGCTGTCCGACGCGGGCTCGGCGTACGAGGCGTTCCTGCTGGTCATCGCGTACTGGGTGGCACCCTGGCTGGGCGTGGTCCTGGTGGAGCGCTGGTTCCAGTCCCGTACGCCCACCGAGGAACTGGCTCCCCGCCTCACCGACCCCACCTTCACCAACTGGCCCGGCCTGGCAGCCCTGTTGATCGGCATCGCGGTCTCGGTCCCGCTCTTCTCCAACCAGGAGGACTACGTCGGCTACGTCCCGAAGCACTGGCCGTCGTTCGGCGACAGTACGCCGATCGTGGGGTTCGTGCTGAGCGCGGTGCTGTATGCGGTGCTGCGGTCGGCACTGGGAACGAAGGGGCGGGTTCAGGCTCAACCGGTCAGGGCCGACGCCTGATCCACGTGCTCGACCCTGATGTACCGGCCGTTCTCCGCGCCGTAGGCCTTCTCGACGATCGGTCGTGCCGTGTCGGGGTCGTCGACCCCGACCCGCACGAACCCCCGCTCGTCCACGCCGACTTCGCGCATCTGGAAGGTGCCGTCCCAGCGCCTCATGTCGTCGCCGACGCGCTCGGCCAGCGCGTCGAGCGTCTTCCGGTCGACGTCGGCGTCGCGCAGCCGCACGGTCACGCCCTTCACGACGGACCCGCAGACCTCGTCGTCGAAGGCGGCCGAGGGCACGCGCCACACGTCCAGGCTCCTGCTGTCCTCGTCGAGGGCGAGGCCGGTGTACACGGAGGCGTAGCGGTGGGCGTGGGCGAGCTTGTCGATGCGGGCGACGACGCGTTCGAGGGGTTCGAGGGGGGAGTCGTCGTCGTAGGCGTGGGGGAGGCTGTCGACGGGGCGGGTGCCGACGCACTCGCGATCGACGCCGGCGCCGGTGACGGCCTTCGGCCGGGCGCCGCTCACGGTCCTGTCGTCGGCACCCATATTCATGAGCCCGCGCACGGCCAGAGCGGCCAGGACCGCCACAGCGACGATCGCGACGACCACGAAGGTCCACAGGTACTTCTTCAGATGCTTCTTCACGCCGAATCCCCCTCCTACGCCTGACCCGACACTGTGACGCGGCGGGAGCCGGAGGCGTTCGGAGCCCACCGTCGGGGCAGCCTGATGAAAAGGCAACCCGGGGGGGTGCACAGTGGCTCGTGCAGTGGGGATCGACCTTGGTACGACGCATTCCACGGTCAGTGTCGTCGAGGGCGGTGAGCCCACCGTCATCAGCAACGCGGAGGGCGCCAGGACCACACCGTCCGTCGTCGCCTTCACGAAGGACGGCGAGGTGCTGGTCGGCGAGTCGGCCAGGCGGCAGGCCGTGACCAACGCGGACCGCACCATCAGTTCGGTCAAGCGTCACATGGGCACCGATTGGACGATCGAGCTCGACGGGAAGACCTTCAACCCGCAGCAGATCAGCGCGTTCGTCCTGCAGAAGCTGAAACGGGACGCCGAGGCCTACCTGCGCGAGACGGTCACCGACGCCGTGATCACCGTCCCGGCGTACTTCGGCGACTCCGAGCGGCAGGCCACCAAGGAGGCCGGCGAGATCGCGGGGCTGAACGTCCTGCGCATCATCAGCGAGCCGACCGCCGCCGCTCTCGCCTACGGGGTGGACAAGGACGACGAGACAGTCGTGGTCATCCACTTCGGGGGCGGCACCTTCGACGTGTCGCTGCTGGAGATCGACGGCGGCGTGGTGGAGGTGAAGGCCACCAGCGGCGACAACCGGCTCGGCGGTGACGACTGGGACCAGCGCGTCGTCGACCACCTGGTCGAGCAGTTCACAGTCGGCCACCGCTTCCGCCTCACCGACGACGGGGCCGCGCTACGGCGCCTGCGCGAGGCCGCGGAGAAGGCTAAGACCGAGCTGTCCTCGACCACCGAGACCACGATCGTGCTGCCCTACCTCACGACCTCCTACGCCAAGGGACCGCTGCACCTGGAGGAGAGGCTCACCCGAGACATGTTCCAGCAGCTGACGGCCGACCTCCTGGAACGCTGCAAGGCGCCGTTCCACAACGTCCTCAAGGACGCGGGCATCCCCCTCAAGGACATCGACCATGTCGTCCTCGTCGGCGGCTCCACCCGGATGCCCGCCGTCATCGAGCTGATCGACGAACTGACCGGGGGCAAGGAACGCCGACGCGTCCGTTCGGACGACCCGGTCGCCGCCGGTGCCGCACTCCAGGCGGCCATCCTCAAGCACGAGACCCGGGACCTCATGCTGCTCGACGTCACCCCGATGTCCTTAGGCATCGAGACCAAGGGCGGCATCATGAGCAAGCTCATCGAGCGCAACACCACGATCCCGACCAAGCGCTCCGAGATCTTCACGACGGCACGGGACAGCCAGGCGGAGTTAAGTATCGAGGTCTTCCAGGGCGAGCGCGCGATCACCGCGTACAACAAGAAGCTCGGCACAGTCGAGTTGACCGGTCTGCCTCCGGCGAAGAGCGGCGACCCGCAGATCGAGATCGCCTTCGACATCGACGCCAACGGCATCCTGGGCGTCTCCGCCAAGGACCTCGGCAGTGGCATGGAGCGGCGCGTGGTGGTCACCGGCCGCTCCGCACTGCCCAGGGCCGACCTGGCGCGCATGACGCGTGAGGCCGAGCGGTACGCGGAGCGGGAGCGTCTGCGCCGCGAGGTCGCCGAGGCGCGTGACCAGGGCGAGCGGCTCATCAACTCCACCGAGAAGTCCCTCAAGGATCGCGGGGACCACGGGGACACGGTGCCGACCGACATCAGGACCGAGATCGAGTCCACGGTCGGCGAGCTCAAGGAAGCCCTGAAGGGCTCGGACGCCGCGGCCGTCCGCGAGGCCACCGAGAGGGCCGCCGCTGTCATCGGGGCGTTACTGGACCGGCTGCCCTAAGCATCACGGACGCGGAACGGTCAGCGCACCCAGCTGCCGGTGAGGGTCTGGACGGCGGAGCCGTCGGGGTCGGCGAGGGTCGTGGCGACGAAGTCGCGGGCCCACTGCGAGGTCTGGACGCGGAAGGGCGGGTGGGCGGCGGTCAGGGCCTCGACGATCGGGGCGGCCGCCTCGGCCGGGGTCTGGGCGTTGCCGAACGACTGCTGGGTGCGGGCGATGTAGGCCTGAAGCGCCGGGGCATACGGACCGGCGGCGGCGAGCAGGGCCGGGACGTCCAGGCCGAGGTTGGCGACGAACTCGCTCGCCACCGCGCCCGGTTCGACCACGGTGACGTCGACGCCGACGGTCGCGGCGACCGGCGCGAGCGACTGCATGAAGCCCTCGACGGCGAACTTGGCCGCGCAGTACGCCTCGTTGAAGGGCTGGCCGACGACGCCGCCGACGCTGGTGACGGTGATCACCCGGCCCTTCGACGCGCGGAGGTGCGGCAGGGCGGCCCGGGTCATCGCCACCACGCCGAAGAAGTTGACCTCCATCGCCGCGCGGACGTCCTCGACGCTGCTCTGCTCGATGGTCCCGACCTGGGCTGCCCCGGCGTTGTTGACCAGCGCGTCCAGGCGGCCGTGCTCGGCGACGACCTCGTCCAGGCAGGCGGTGAGGCCGTCGGTGTCGGTCACGTCCAGGCGCCTGACCTGGACGCGGTTCGCGACGCCCGCCTCGGTGGCGGCCTTGAGCAGGGCGTCCGCCTTGCCGGTGTCGCGCATGGTGGCGACGGTCGTCCAGCCCGCCCGTGCGGTGCCTACGGCCGTGGCCAGGCCGATGCCGGAGGACGTGCCGGTGATCAGAACCGTCTTCGGGGAGGTCATGAGGGGATTCCTTGCCTGGGAGGGTGCGACGGGCACTTGTTCAGCACATGACCCGATTCATTCTGCACGCAGTACGAGTTCCAGCAGCCCCGGGAACCGGGCGCCGAACTCTTCCCTCCGCAGCCGGTTGACCCGCTTGGGCCCCTCGTCCCGCTGTTCCACGATCCCCGCGCCCCGCAGCACGGCGAAGTGGTGGCTCAGGGCGGCCTTGCCCACCGGCACGTCGAAGCTGCCGCAACTCCGGGACCAGTCCGCCGAACCGGCCAACTCCCTCACCAGGGTGATGCGTACGGGATCGGCGAGGGCGGCGAGAGCCGTCTGTACGGGGACGCCGTCGGGGTGGGTGTGTTCGGGGGCGGGGCGGTGGCTGGTGCCGACGCCGGTCCGCTGTGCCGCCATGTCCGCCTCCCGCTTGCCGAGTGTTCGATGAAAACCATACACTCGCGAGTGTTCGCTTTTCATTGAACAGTCGAGCGGGGAGTGTGTACGGCATGCGCGCAGTCGAGTTCCAGGAGTACGGCGGCCCCGAGGTCCTGAAGGTCGTGGAGACGGAGATCCCGCGCCCCGGCCCAGGACAGGTCAGCATCGACGTGACCTATACCGGGGTGAACTTCGCCGACCTCAAGGCGCGCGCCGAGGGGTACCGGGTGCCAAGTCTCCCTTTCGTACCGGGACTTGAGGTCTCGGGCCGCATCCGAGAGGTCGGTGCCGGCGTCGAAGGCCTCACCGAGGGTCAGGAGGTGGCGGCCCTGACGGCGGGCGGCGCGTACGCGGAGGTGGTCGCAACCGAGGCGACGACGACCTTCCCTCTCCCCAAGAACGTGGACCTCCGCACGGCCGCAACCCTCCCCACCGTCCTCCCGACCGCCTACGCCCTCGTCCACACCGTCGGCCGCCTCCAGCCCGGCGAGACGGTGCTCGTGCAGGGCGCGGCGGGCGGAATCGGCACGGTGGTGGGGCAGTTGGCGCGGGCGGCGGGGGCCGGGGCGGTGTACGGGGTCGTATCGAGCGCGGCGAAGGCGGAGTTCGCGCGGGGATACGGCTACGACGACGTATTCGTGGGCGAGTTCGAGGCACCGGTGCGGGCGGCGACGTCCGGCCGCGGAGTCGATCTGGCCCTGGACCCGGTGGGCGGCGACACCCTCCGCGCCGCCCTGGCCTCCCTCGCTACCTACGGCCGCCTGGTCTCCTTCGGCAACGCGAGCTCGGCGCCACCGTGGCAGGTGGGCCAGCCCGACCTGTACCCCGGCGCCCTCTCCGTCTCCGGCTTCTCGATCCTCACCCTCGCGAGGACGGACCCGACGGCACTCCGAACCCTGACCGAACAGGCATTCGCCACGGCGGCGGACGGGACCGTGTCGTTGCCGGTCACGGCGGAGTTCGACCTGGCGGAGGCGGCCGAGGCACACCGGTTGATGGGGGCACGGACGAGCACGGGGAAGTTGCTGCTCAGGGTGGCGGAATCGCGGTGAGTGCAGTGGGCGCCTGTTGCTAGAAGTCACCG
>NZ_BARG01000088.1 GCF_000376565.1 Streptomyces hokutonensis
GATCCGACACCGCCGGGCGATCCGAGACCGTCGCCCAACCCGGGACCGTCGCCCAGCCCGGGACCGGCGCCCCGCCCCACACGGCCGCCCGATCCGACACCGCCGGGCGATCCGAGACCATCGCCCAGCCCGAGACCGGCGCCCCGCTCGAGACCGGCGCCCCGCTCGAGACCGGCGCCTCGCTCGAATCCGGCGCCCCGCCCGGCACCACCGCCCCGCCCAACCCGTCCGAGACCGCCCTGCGTTCCGCGTCCGGACTCGTCGAACTCTTCGAGACGCAGGTCCGCGAACGCCCCGCGCAGACCGCCGTCGTCGACCGGGACGGCTCGCTGGACTACGCGGCGCTCGGCCGCCGCGCCGACGACCTCGCGCACGCGCTCGTCGCCCGGTCCGTCCGTCCTGGTGACGTGGTGGGCCTGCACGCGAAACGCTCGCGCGACCTGGCCGTAGGCATCCTCGGCATCCTCAAGGCGGGCGCCGCCTACCTCCCGCTCGACCCAGGCCAGCCCGCCGAACGCCTCGCCCGTATGGTCGAGGACGCCGCCTGCCCCCTCGTGCTGAGCGACCACGACAGTGCCGAACGCGCCCCGGAATGGCTCGACTTGGGCGCCGTAGAGGCTGAAGGGGTGACCAGGCAGGGACCGCCGGCGGACATAGACCACGCGCCCGACCAGCTTGCCTACGTGATTTTCACCTCCGGGTCCACAGGTCGGCCCAAGGGCGTCGCGGTCGAACACCGCAGTGTCCTCAACCTGTTCGCGACCTGGCACGCCCGCATGGGCACCGCCCCCGGTGAGGTCGGCTCCGCCTGGTCCGGCATCGGCTTCGACGCCTCGATCCACGAACTGCTGCTGCCCCTGACCACCGGCGGTGAACTCCACATCGTCCCCGAGGAGTTGCGCGGCGACCCCGAGGCGCTGTTGGCGTGGATGCGTGAACACGCGGTCACTCAGGCGTTCCTGCCGCCCGCCTACGTCAAGTGGATCGACGAGGACCCCGCCGTACGACTGCACGGCCTGCCCCTGCGCAAGCTGCTCACCGGCGTCGAGTCGCTTACCGAAGCCGCGCTGCACCGCATGACACAGCACCTCCCCGGCCTGCGGATCTGCTTCGGCTACGGCCCCACCGAGGCGACCCTCTACAGCACCGCTTACTACAACCCCCGCCCGCTGGAACGGCCTTGCCCCATCGGCCGCCCGCTGCCGCACACCCGCATGTACGTGCTCGACGGCCGCCTGGAACCCGTCCCGCCCGGAGTGGTGGGCGAGGTCTACCTCGGCGGAGCGTCGCTGGCCCGCGGCTACCTCGGCCGCCCCGACCTCACCAAGGAACGCTTCCTGCCCGACCCGTTCGTGCCCGGCGAGCGGATCTACCGCACCGGCGACCTCGCCCGCCGACTGCCGGACGGCCAGGCCCACTTCATGGGACGCGCAGACGACCAGATCAAACTCCGCGGCTTCCGGATCGAGCCCGCCGAGGTCGAGGCGGCGCTCACGGCCCTGCCCGGCGTAAGGGAGGCGGCCGTTCTCGTCGACCACGACGCGACGGGCCAACCTCGCCTCATCGCCGGAATAGGCCGGGGCGCGGCACCCGCCCGCACCGCCCACGACTGGCGCACCGAACTCGTCCGCCGGCTGCCGGACTACATGATCCCCGCCGTCTTCCTCGACCTCGACGCCCTCCCGCTCAACCACAGCGGCAAACTCGACCGGCCCCAACTCCTGCGCCTGGCCCAGGAGTCGACCTCCGACCAGGTCAACACGGCCAGCCCGCGCGACCACGTAGAACACGGCCTGTACCGGATCTGGCAGCGCATCCTGCTCCACCCCGACATCGGCGTCAGCGACAACTTCTTCGAGATCGGCGGTACTTCACTGTCGGCCATCAAGATGGCCCACGCCGTCACCGAGACCTTCGGCCGCCGACTCCCTGTCGGTGAGGTCATGACGCGCCCCACCATCGAGGCCCTGGCCGCGCTGCTCCGCGAGGACGGCACCGCCCGCGCCCCCGGCAGCCTCATCGAGTTCCGCCCCGGCACCGGCCCGCGCGTGGTCTGCGTCCACCCCGCCGGCGGCACCGCCTTCTGCTACCTGCCTCTGGCCACCCTCCTGCCCGAAAGCGTCGGGCTCTACGGCATCCAGTCCCCGGGAGTGAACCCCGGCGAGGACCTCCTGCCGACCGTGGAGGCCATGGCCGAGGCATACCTGCGGCTCCTGGAACCGCTCGGCGACCACCCCCTCGTCCTGACCGGCCTTTCCTACGGCGGCCTCGTCGCCCACGAGATGGGGCGCCTCCTGGCCGCCGCCGGACACCGCGCGGTCACTGTCGTCCTCCTCGACACCCAGGCCACCGACGACGCGACCGCCCGCGCGGGGATCGGTGCCGTCGACGCGGCCGAGTTCCGCGACAAACTCGTGAGGTTCAACGGGATGTACCCCGGCATCGACGACGCCCAGGTCGACCGCTACTTCCACCTCTACAACCACAACCGGCTCACCGCCCGCGAACACCTCCCGGCGGCCTCCCCGGCCCGCCTGGTCCTCGCCCAGGCCGTACCGGGCGGCACCGACACCCCTTTCCACGCAGAGGTCCGTGCCTTCTGGGAGCGCCGCGCCGAGGGCGCGTACCGGGTGGAGACGCTGGAGTGCGACCACTGGGAGATCCTGGAGGGCGCCGGAGCGACGCGGGTCGGCAGCCTGCTCGGCGCCGAACTGGCCCACCACACCGCCCAGTTGGCCCTGCCGATACGGGAGGCGTGATGGACCTCGGACCTGCCCCCAGCGCCTTCCCGGAACCGCTCGAGCCGGCCCCCGCGAGGACCGCCTCCCTCGCCGAGACCGTCCTCGCCCAGGCCCGCCGCACCCCCACCGCCCCCGCCGTAGAGGACGACGGACAGGTCCTCGACTACACGGAACTCGTGCGAGCCGGCGGCCTGGTGGCGGCGCGACTGCGCGCGGCCGGAGTACGCCCCGGACACGCGGTCGCCGTACACCTGCCGCGCTCCTGGCAGTTGGTCTGCGTCATGCTCGGCATCCGCCGCGCCGGAGCCACCGTCGTCCCCCTCGACCGCCTCAGTCCGCCCGACCGCCAGCGCCACATCCTCGACGACTCGGGCGCCGTCGCTGTGATCCATGAGAACGGGACCCAACCACCCGCGCATCTCCCGGTGTTGAACGTCGACCTGCTCCTGAGCGGTGACGGCAACGGCCTGCCCGCCGTGTCCGCGGCATACCCCGGTGACACCGCCACGGGCTTCGTCTTCTACACCTCCGGCAGCACAGGGCACCCCAAGGGCGTGGAGGTCACCGACGGGGGAGTGCTGCGACTGGCCCGGCCCGGCTACCTCGACCTGCGGCCCGGCACCCGCTTCGCCTGTCTGGCCAACCCCGCCTTCGACGCGCTCAGTTTCGAGGTGTGGGTTCCGCTGCTGACCGGTGGCGTGTGCGTCGTACTCGACGACAGCCAGGTGCACAGCGCGCCCGGACTCGCGAGCGCCCTCGTCGAGCGCCGCGTCGACACGCTGTTCATCACGACGGCACTCTTCAACGCGGTCGTCGAGCAGGTCCCCGACTGCTTCGCCACGGTCGGACAGGTCCTCGTCGGCGGCGAACAGCTCAACACCCGTATCGTCCGCCGCTGGTACGAGACCAACCCCGAGGCCGGCGCCGTCCTGCACAACGTGTACGGGCCGACCGAGGCGACGACCTTCGCCCTCTGCCACCCCGTCCCACGCGACTTCGCCGGCGACACGATTCCCATCGGCACCCCGCTCCCCGGCACCGGCGTACTCCTGCGCACCGAGGACGGACGCACCGCCGAACCGGGCGAGGTGGCCGAACTCCTGCTGTCCGGACCGGCGTTGGCCCTCGGCTACCGCAACCTCCCGGATCGAACCGCCCACAGCTTCGTACGGCTGCCGAACGAGCAGGCGGGGCAAGGGCGTTGGTACCGCACCGGCGACCTCGTACGGCAGGACACCGAGGGCCGGATCACCTACGTCGGCCGCTCCGACCGCCAGGTCAAGGTGCGCGGCTTCCGCATCGAACCAGGCGAGGTGGAACGGCAGATCCTGGCCCAGCCCACCGTCCGCCAGGCCTACGTCTGCACCCGCCGCGACACCGAGGACCGCAACGAACTGCTCGCCTTTCTCGTGCTCGGCGACGAACTCTCCTACGACACCTACGACCGCCACCTCGCCGCGACCCTGCCCTCGTACATGCGCCCGCACCACACCTACCTCGTCGCCGAACTGCCGCGCAACGCCAACGGGAAGGTCGACCGAGAGGCCCTGCTGCGCGATGCCCGCACCCCGTGGCGCGGCACGTCCGAAGGTGACGCACCACCCGTCAGCGCCGGGCAGCGGCGAGTGTTGGAGGTCGCGGAGGACATCCTCGCCGTCAACGGGCTGCGCCCCGGGGACCGTTGGGCGGCCAGCGGCGGCGACTCGCTGAAGGCGCTGCGCTTCCGCTTCGAGATCCTCGAGCGCTACGCCGTCGACCTACCGCACGACCTGGTCCTGCGCGCCGACTTCGCCGCTCTCGCGGTTGCCGTCGACGCCGCCGAAACGACCGTAGGAGAACATCCACCCGTACGCGGCCCCGCCGGTGAAACGACGGCGCCCGCCACCAGTGAGCAGGAGCGGCTGTGGCTTCTGCACCAGCGAGCGCCCGAAGACCGGTCCTACGACGTGCCGTTGGCCTTCCGGGTCCGGGGTCGCGTCGACACGGCGGCCCTGCACCGCGCGGTGCGTGGTCTGGTGGAACGGCATGTCGCCCTGCGCACCCGGCTGGTCCCCACCCCGGACGGGCTGCTCCAGCAGACCGGTGATCCCTACGACCCGTGGCAACGCCTCGAAGCCCGCCCCGGAGAGGAGTGGCAGGACACCGCAGACCGGTTCTTCGAGCACCGCTTCGACCTCACCGAGGGCCGGATGCTGCGGGCGGCCTGGGTGCCGGAGGCCGACGGCGGACTGCTCTTGCTGCATCTGCACCACGTCGCCGTGGACGGCTGGTCGCTCAACCTGCTCTTCCGTGACCTCACCGACGCGTGCATCGCCGACGGCGCGTCCCATACGCCCCTGGACCTCGCCCACTGGCAGCGGGCCTGGCACACGAGCGCTGCCTACGAGGACCGTCGCGCACGGCTGCGCTCCCACTACGGCCGCGACGGTGAACCGTCACCCGCACTGCCGGTTCCCGACGCGCCACGGGCCCGCCTGCTGCGCACCACGCTCGACGTCGTCCGCCGCAGCGCGTTGGACCGACGCGCGGCACAACTCGGCCTGACCCGCTTCCAGTTGCTGGTGTCCGCGTTCGCCGCGAGCGTCTACGGCGTCACCGGGCAGGGGCGTCCGCTGATCGCCACGCCTGTCGTGAACCGGCCCCGGCCCGAATTCGCCGACACGGTCGGCATGTTCGCCAACACCGTGCTCCTCGACCTGCCGATGGAGCCGCGCCGCTCATTGGACGCCCAGCTGTCGGAACACGCCGACATCGTGCACGCCGTGCTGCGCGACCAGGAGGTGGCCCTCGCCGACGTCCTCGCGGACCGCGCCTTCGGCGAGCGAACTCCCTTGTTCGACTACCTGTTCGTGCTGGAGAACACCGACTTCTCCGCGCTGCGGCTGGACGGCTGCGAGGTACGGCCGCTGTGGCCCGAGCCGCTCGGCGCGAAATGCGCCCTCACGCTGTCGGTGGTGGAGCACGAGAGCGGCTTCGACTGTCTGTGGGAGTACCGCGACGACCTCGGCGCCGAACGGGCCCGAGGTGCGGCCCAGCTCTTCCGCCAGGCCCTCGACCACCTGACCGGCGACACCGACACCACTTTGCGCCAGCTGGTCGCCGACTACCGCCGCTCCCTGCCCGACCACGGCCAAGGTCCCACGCGGACAGCGGACTTCGCCACGGTCGCCGAGGGCTTCGCCCGGCAAGTGGCGCGGACTCCGCATGAATCGGCCGTCGCCACGGGCGAGGTGTCCCTCACCTACGCCGAACTCGATGCGCAGGCTGCCAAGTTGGCGACCGTGCTGGGCGCCCGTCTCCCGGCCGATCCCGCCGCCCCGGCGGCCGTGGCGCTCCATCTCCGGCCCTCCGCCGAACACATCGTGGCCCTCCTGGCGGCGGCCCGGCTCAACCTCACCGTCGTACCGCTCGACCCCGCCTATCCGCCGCCCCTGCTGCGCCATGTGCTCGACCGGGCCGACCCGTTGTGCGTGCTGGTGGCACCAGAGGACGAGGACGCCCTCGCCGCGATCGCGCCGGCGTCCCTCCCGCGGCACGTGCTGATCCTCGCGGACGCCCCGACGTCTGTGCCTGATACTCCTGCGCACCAAGGGGCGCGTCCGCTCTACACCCTCTTCACGTCGGGCTCCACCGGCGAGCCCAAAGGCGTCCAGGTCTTCGACCGGACCCTGTGCAACCTGCTGACCTGGCAACGCGTCGACGGCGGCCTGCACGGACCCGCGGTCACCCAGCAGTTCTCCATGCTGTCCTTCGACGTCTCCTTCCAGGAGATCTTCACCACCCTGTGCTCCGGCGGCCTGCTCCGCCTGGTCGAACCCGCGTGGCGGCACGATGTCCCGTCCCTGCTGCGGGAGTTGGAGACCGGGGGAGCGGAGCGGATCTTCCTGCCGTACGTCGCCCTGCAACTGCTCGCCGAACACGGCGTGCGCACCGGGCAGTTCCCGTCCCGGCTGCGTGAAGTCGTCACCGCAGGGGAGCAGTTGGTGTGCACGGACGCGATCCGCCGCTGGTTCGCCGGACTGCCGGACGCCCGCCTGTTCAACCACTACGGCCCCACCGAGACCCATGTCGTCAGCGGCTTGTGTCTCGACGGCGATCCGGCTGCCTGGCCGCTGCGGCCCGCGATCGGACGGCCGGTGGACAATGCCGTGCTGCGGGTCGTCGACGAGGGTGGCCACCCCGTCCCGCCGGGCGTCACCGGTGAGTTGCTGATCGGCGGCCCCATGGCCCACCGCTGCTACCTCGGCGACGACACAGCACACCACGACCGCTTCACCGACGATCCCGACCTCGGCACCTTCTACCGCACCGGCGACCTCGCGCGCTTCGACGCGGACGGTCTGCTGCACTACGCGGGCCGCGACGACAGTCAGGTCAAACTCGGCGGACACCGGCTGGAGTTGGGCCAGGTGGAAGCCGCGCTGCTGCAGTATCCCGGCATTACCAATGCTGTCGCGGCGGTGACGGACGGGCTGTTGGTGGCCTGCCTGCAGTGCCGGGGCGGCGACCCCGACCCGAAGGACCTCGCCGACCATCTGTCCGGGCTGCTGCCGTCCTATGTGCGCGTCAGCCGGTTCCGCCGCCTGACGGAACTGCCGCGCACCCCTAGCGGCAAACTGGACCGCCGGGCAGCGCTCACCGTCCAGGGCCGTGAACTGCGCCCGGCGAGCGCGATGGCCCAGGCCGCCCTGTCACCGCTCGAAGCACGGCTGGCCGCCCTGTTCGAGACGGTGACCGGTAGGGCGATCGGTGTGGAGCAGCGGTTCTTCGACGCCGGTGCCACCAGCCTGGACCTGATGCGCTTCCAGCTCCGTTGCGCGGGTGAGGATCAACTTGCCTTCGGCGTCCCGGAGTTGTTCGAGCACGTCAGCCTCCGCGCACTGGCCCGCCTCATCGAGGGACGCGCGTCGGAGCGTACGGATTCGATGACCGTTGACGCGCCACGACCCGTGGGCGAACCCATCGCCGTGATCGGGATGGCCGTGCGGCTGCCGGGCGCCCCCGACCTGGCCGCCTTCTGGGACCTCGTCGTCTCCGGCCGCCGGGGCATTGAGCACTTCCCGACGACCGACGGTCGGGTCGGTGCCCGCAGCCAGCTGGCAGGGCCGCTCGCCTTCGACCCGGGGCGTTTCACCATCAGCCCGCACGAGGCCCGGCTGATGGACCCCCAGCAACGACAGCTCCTGATGAACTGCGTCGAGGCACTCGCCCACGCGGGCATCGCGGACCCGGCGGCCCAACGGGTGGGACTCCTCGCTGCCTGCGGCGAGAACACCTACTTCCAGCGCATGCTGCGCGAGACCGAGCCGGCCCAACTCCCCGACTCCTTCCGGCTCGCGCTGCACCACGAGAAGGACTTCCTGGCCACCAAGGCGGCCTACCACCTCGGGCTGACCGGGCCGGCCTTCACCGTGCAGTCCGCGTGCTCAAGCTCGCTCGTCGGCGTCCACGTGGCCGCCGGGATGCTCCGGCAGGGCGACGCGGACGTGATGCTCGTCGGCGGGGTCCTCGTCGACCCCGACCTGACCGACGGCTACACCTACCGGCCGCAGCACATCTTCTCGCCGGACGGCCACTGCCGGCCCTTCAGCGCGGACGCCGCCGGCACCGTCGGGGGCAGCGGCACCGCCGTCGTCGTCCTCAAACCGCTCGCCGCCGCACGCCGCGACGGCGACACCGTGTACGCCGTCGTCACCGGCTCCGGCATCAACAACGACGGTTCGGACAAGCTCGGTTACAGCGCCCCCGCCCTGGCCGGACAACGCGCCGCGATCCGCACCGCCCTGCACCGCAGCGGTCGTAGAGGCACCGACCTCGGCTACGTCGAGGCGCACGGGACCGGTACCCGGCTCGGGGACCCGGTGGAGACGGCCGCGCTGCGGCAGGCGTACGGGCTCGCGCGCGACGCGCGCGTGGCGCTGTCCTCCGTGAAGAGCCAGATCGGGCACCTGGGCGCCGCCGCGGGTGTCGTCGGCCTTGTGCGGGCCGTGCTTGCCGTGCATCACGGGGTCATACCGCCGACGGTGGACTTCGAGCGGCTCAACCCCGAGATCGAGGACGGACCGTTCCGCGTACCGGTCACCGCCGAACCCTGGCCGTCCGACACCCCGAGAGTCGCCGCCGTCAGCAGCTTCGGCATCGGCGGGACCAACGCCCATCTGCTGCTGGAGCAGGGGGAGTTGTCGGATCCCGGTCCCGTTCCGTCCGAGCCGGTGCCGTGTCTGGTGCTTTCCGGCGGCTCCGCGTCCGCCGTACGCGCGGACGGGCGCCGTATCGCCGACTACCTGAGGGCGAACCCCGACACGTACCCGCAGGTGCTGCGCCACCTCCAGGCCGGACGCCCGGCGCTCGGCCACCGGGCGGCGGCCGTGTGCCCGGACGTCGCCTCCGCTGTTGCGTGGCTCGATGCGCTCGGTGAGGTCGGCGAGCCGCTCGCGCAGACCGACCTCGAGGCACCGGGCCGCGACCCCCAAGCCCTCACTGAGGCCTGGACGGCCGGACACACCCTCGTATGGCCCGAGGGACCCGCACCCGCGCCCTGGGACTTCCCACCGCCCGCCTTCGACACGGCGGAGTACGACTTCCAACGCGCGCCTGGAACCGACGAGCCCGAGGCCGGCTGCGCGCCGCAACGGTTGCCCGCCGGTCAGTGGCTGCACCAGCCGCTGTGGACCCGCCTGCGCCGCGCCCGCACCGGCGCCCATCAGCCCCGGCGGACCGCCGTCGTGGTCACCGCGCCGGACGCGGACGGCACGGCGTGGCGGTTCCTGGAACGGCACTACGCCCGAGTGGTGACCGTGCGCGCCGGGCAGGCATTCGCCCGGCTCGACGAGGACCGCTACGAGGCCGACCCCGCCGATACTGAGCAACTCGCCCTCGTGCTGGCGGAGATCACCCGGCGCGCCGGCCCCGGCGTCGACTGGCTGCACACCCTTCCTCTGACCCTCGACGGCGGCCTCGACGACCGCGCGCTGGAGGCGGCCCGGTGGGCCTGCCTCGACACCGTCGCGGCGCTCGCCCGCGCACTCTCCCGGGTCCCCGACGCCCAACGGCCCCGCGCCTGGCTGCTGTCCCACGGGGCGCAGCCGGTCACCGGCCCCGTCCGTACCCCCGAGGCGGGCCTGCTCGCCGCCGCCCTCGAAGTGCCCCGGCAGGAACTGGGCGTGACCCTGCGCTGGACTGACCTGCCGGGACCGCGCTCGGCCGAGTGGGCGGCCCAGCTGCCGGACCTGCTCCTGGACGACACGATCACCGAACCGTCGACCGGCCTGCGCGACGGCTTCTGGTGGCAGCGCACCCTCCAGCCGGTCCATGTCCCCGAGTCCCCAACTACCGCCGTCCGTACGGCCGTTCCCGGAACCCACCTGGTGCTCGGCGGCACCGGCGGCATCGGTACCACCTTGGCCGCCCGCCTCCTCGAACACCCCGGCAACCGTGTGGTCCTCGTCGCCCGGGGGACCGGGACGCCGCCCGCGCTGCGCGCACACCGGGACCGCGTCACGCTGGTCCCGGCCGACCTCGCCACCGACGACCTGGACAGGGTCGTCGACCTGCTGGCCCCACACCTCGACGGGCTTGCCGGGATCGTCCACGCAGCGGGCACCGCCGCCGGTGGGCTTCTCGTCCGCCGCGACCCCGACACCGGCCGCCGTGCCACGGCCGCGAAACTGCGCGGCGCCCTGCTCGTCGAGCGGATCATCGCCGAGTACGACCCCGACTACGCGGCCTACTGCTCGTCAATGGCCGCCAGATTCGGGGGAGTAGGGCAGTTCGACTACGCGGCGGCCAACGCCTGCCTGGACGCCTATGCCCATCACGTGCCTTCCGGAGCCGACGACGCCACCGTCCGTATGAGCATCGGCTGGGACGCCTGGCGGGAGGTAGGCATGGCACAGCACGCCCTGACGGCCGACGCCCGCCACCAGGAACACCTGAAGGCGGCACTCACCCCCGAGGACGGCGCGGCGGTCTTCGAGCGGGCCCTGCACTTGCAGTTGCCGCATCTGCTGGTCAACACCACGCCCCTGACGGAGGCTCACCACTTCTACGAGTACGAGCATCAATCTGAGCCTGTCGTCGACAGGCGGACGCTCGCCACGCACCCCACCCCCGCCGACCCCGCCGCCGACCTCACCGAGATCCTCCGCGACCTCCTCGGTGTGGACGCCGTCGACCCCGAAGCGGCGCTGTACGACCTGGGCGCCGACTCGCTCACCCTGCTGGAACTCATCGACGAGGTGAAACGCCGCTTCGGCACCGACATCGACCTGTCCCGGCTCAGCCACCGGGTGAGCCTCGCCGAGATCCTCGGTCACCTCGACACCGGCACCCGCCACGCGTCCGCCGCGGTGGCCGTCGAAGTGTGGCAACGGGGGCCAGGCCCGGACGTGTTGTGCCTGGTCCATCCGGTCGGCGGCGACATCCAGGCCTACCGACCGCTGGTGGCGGCCCTCCCCGCCGAGTCGACCGTCTGTCTGATCGCCGACCCGAAACTGCGCGACCCGGGACTGCCCGCCCGGTCGATCGCCGACCGGGCCGCGCACTATCTGGAGGCCGTACGGGCCGCCTTCCCTGAACCCAACTACCGCCTGAGCCTTGCCGGTTGGTCGTTCGGAGCCTGGACCGCCCTCTCCATGGCTGCACTTGCCGAGGCGGAGGGCAGACCCGTCGACGCCGTCCACCTCCTCGACCCACCGCCACCCGGCGCCGGCCAACGCCTCGCCGCCTACGACGAACAGCAGGTGGACGCCGTGTTCGCCCGCGAGTTGAGCGGCAACGGCGGCGGACCACTGTCGGAGTCCGGCCGCACCTACGCCGAACGTCTCGGGCACTGCTGCCGCACCAACCTCGCGGCCATGGCCGAACACCGGCTGCCACGACTGCACATGACACCCACCGAGGTATGGATCGCGCAACGCCCGGTGGAGGAAGGGCTGTTGACCCCGGACCCGACCCCGCCCGGCGCGTGGGACGCCCATCTGCCCGCCACCTATCGCCTGCACCACCTCGACGCCACCCACTACGAACTCGTGGCAGAACCCCACGTACAGGCGATCGCCGCCGCACTCGCGACAACCGCCGCTCTGCCCCATCCCGCCGGACGATCCTGAGGAGGCCACCGTGCGGCACCCCTACACCCGCCTGCCCGAGCGGTCCTTCTGGCGCACCGCGGTCACCGAACCCGACCCGCTCGACATCACCGACCTGTGGACGCCGAAGTTCACCATCGGCCAGGACGACCCCGTCGTCACCGCCGGATCCTGCTTCGCCGCCCACATCGGACGGGCCCTCCTGGAGGAGGGCATGCACTGGTACGACGCCGAACCGCCGCCGCCGGGTCTCACCCGCGCGGAGCGGTCGGCGCGCGGCTACCGGCGCTTCTCCTTCCGCACCGGCAACATCTACACCGCCGCCGCCCTGCGCCAGTGGATCGCCTGGGCGCTCGACGAGGAGAAGCCGCCCGAGGAGGTCTGGGCGGAGGACGGCGCCTTCCACGACCCGTACCGGCCGAGCGTCGAACCGGACGGCTTCGCCTCGCCCGCCGACCTGTTGCGCTCCCGCGACATCACCCTCGCGGCCGTCCGTGCCGCCCTCACCAAGGCCGACGTCCTCGTCTTCACCCTCGGCCTCACCGAGGCCTGGCACGACATCCGCACCGGCACGGTGCTGCCGATGTGCCCCGGAACCGTACGCGGCACCTTCGATCCCGCCCGGCACGTGCTGCGCAACCACACGGTGGCCCAGGTGTACGACGACCTGACGGCCCTGCTCGCGCTGGCCCGCACCGTCAACTCCCGGCTGCGCATGGTCCTCACCGTCTCCCCGGTCCCCCTGACGGCCACCGCCACCGGCCGTCACGCCCTCGTCGCCACCACCCACTCCAAGTCCGTCCTGCGCGCGGCGGCCGGCCAACTCGCCGACGAGAACGCCGACGTCGACTACTTCCCGTCGTACGAGATCGTCACCGGCTACCCCTACCGGGCGGCCTTCTACGAACCCAACCTCCGCACGGTCAGCCCCGACGGGGTGGCCTTCGTGATGCGGCACTTCTTCGAGGCCGTCCAGGGCCGGACCACCACCACGCCCATCACCCCCACCCTCGTCGACGGCGGAGAGGACAACCGGTGTGACGACGCAGTGCTCGACTACTACAACCCCCGCCCGCTTCCTGCTGCTCGGTGACTCCCACGCCGGTTGCATCGGCCGCGCCGCTCAGGCGGCCGACCTGCCCTTCACCGGCGGCCCGGTCGGCTCCGGGCGGGACTTCCTGGGCCCCTTCTTCGACACCGACACCACCGACCTCACCTTCCGGCAGGCCGAGACACAGCGGCTGTACCGCGAGTTCCTCGACACCCTCGACGTGCCCGCGCTCGCCGAACTCCGGGTCCCGCTGGTGTGCACCTTCGGCCTGAGCGCCCACACCGTCGCCACCCGGCAGAACTGGGACCTCTACCGCGACCGGCACGGCACCGTCCCGGCGACCTTCCTGCGCAGCGGTCTCTTCGCCGACCTGATCCGCGCGACCGCCCGGGGCGCGCTCGCCTTCTACGACCACGCCGCCGCCCTGGGACTGCGCGTCCTGGTGCCCCTGCCGCCGCAGCGAGTCCCCGGCATGTCCGACCCGGACGTCTTCTTCGCCGCGCAGGACATCCTCGTAGGCGAACTCATCGCGAGAGGCGCCGAGTTGGTGGATCTGCGGACCCGCGTCACCGACGGGACCGGCCTGCAGCGCCCCGCGTTCTGCCAGCCGGACGACACCATCCACGGCAATCTCGCCTTCGGCCGCCTCGTCGTGTCCGAACTCCTCGACCGAGGCCTGTGAGCCTCCCCCTTCGCCCACCCACACCAAGGAGGTCCCTCATGGACGACTACGCGCTCAAGGCCGTCGAACGGCTCACCACCCGGCCCGCCGAGCCCTACGACACCCTGTCCGTCGAGCCGATCACCCCGCTGCTGGGCGCCGAGGTCACCGGCCTCGACCTGTCCCAGGAGCTGACACCCCAGCAGGAGAAGGAACTCAAGCACGCGTTCCAGACCCACCACGTCCTGGTCTTCCGCGACCAGGACATCACCCCCGAGGAACACAAGCGGTTCGCGGGCGTCTTCGGCGAACTGCACCCCGTCGCCCTCGCGCCCGAGGGATCCGACCCGTACATCCTGGACATCAAGGCGAACAAGGAGTCCCGGGCCGTGGCCGGCAACGGCTGGCACGCCGACGGCACCGCCGACCCCGAACCCTCCCTCGGCTCACTGCTCTACATCACCACCATCCCCGAGGGCGGCAGCGGCGGCGACACCGTCTTCGCCAACATGCACCTCGCCCACGACCTGCTCTCACCCACGATGCGCGGCTTCCTCGAGGGCCTCACCGCCCTCCACGACGGAGCGCTCCCCTGGACCGCCGCCGGACAGACCCCGCCGCCCGAGTACGACGTACCGCGCACCGAACAGCCCGTCGTCGTCCGCCATCCGGAGACCGGCCGCAAGCTGCTCTTCGTCAACGCCCCCTACACCTCCCACATCACCCAGCTGTCTCGCGCCGAGAGCGACGCCCTGCTCGACCTGCTGTACGCGCACATAGCCCGCACCCCGCTGCTGCACTGCCGGGTCCGCTGGCAGGAGCGCACCCTCGTCCTCTGGGACAACCGCAGCGTCCAGCACCACGCCGTCTGGGACTACTTCCCGCACACCCGTGAGGGCCGCCGCGTGGCAGTCAACGGCAGTTCCCTGCAGGCCTGAACGATGCCCACGACCGACATCGCTCCGGCTTGGCTGCGGCACGTCGCCACGGAACTCCCCTTGCAGCTGCCGACGGACGTCCGGGACGACTGGACGGCCCGTCTGCACGACCTTCTCGACGAAGTCCCGTACACGGCAGGCCTGTTCGCCGTCCATGTCTGGCAGGCCGAGACGGTCCTGCCGCTCCTCGCTGAGGCGGCGCAGGAGGGGCAGGCCGCCGTGTTCGCGGCTCCGGGAGACCTGCACCGTGCGGCGGCGCGCGGCAGGACGCCGGACCAGGCCACCTGGAGAACGGCGCTCACCCCGATGCTCCTGCATCTCTACGATGCGGCCTACGACCGGGCCGGCGCGTACACCGAGGCCCACACGGGCGCCCGCGACTACGCGCTGGCCAACGGCTTCTCCGCGACCGAGGCGGACGGATACGGCCACGAGTACGCGCAGTTGAGCAGCGACGCGAACGCGCGGGCCTGTGCCGAGGCCCACGCGCTGGCACTCGGTCCCGCACTGGCACGGGCGTACGCGACCGATGAGTGCGAGGCGTACGCCGGGACATTTCCCGCCGCCCAACTCCGGGCCGTCGTAAGGGCCTTGACGGAACACGGGGACCCGGCCCCGGCCACGCGCCTGGCCGAGGGGCTCATCTCGGCGCTGGCGACATCGCGGCCGTAGACACCCGGGCCGATGATCGCGGAGAGTGTTGAGTCGCATGCAAGATCGGCGGCGCGCCACGACGGGAAGAGGCCCCACCTCATGACACAGCTTCGGATCGGTGTGATGTACAACCGCGACTGGGCCCCGGAGGAGTTGCCCGGATTCGCCCGGCAGGTCGAGGCCCTCGGCGTGGACGATCTCTGGGTGGTCGAGGATCTGGGATGGAACGGAGGGATATCGGCCGCCTCCATCGCGCTGGGAGCGACACAACGCCTGCGGGTGGGCATCGGGATCATGCCGGCCCCGTTGCGCAGTCCGGCACTGCTGGCGATGGAGGTGGCCACGGTGGCGCGGGTGTTCCCCGGCCGGCTTGTCGCCGGGACAGGGCACGGGGTGACCGAGTGGATGGCCGACGTCGACGCGGTCGCGCGGTCACCGCTCGCTCTGCTGGAGGAGACGATCCGCTCCGTGCGCGCCCTGCTCCGCGGGGAGCGCGTCGTCATGGAAGGGCGGGAAGTGCGGCTGACCGGCGTCCAGTTGGTCCATCCGCCGACGGAGCCACCGCCAGTGGTCGCGGGTGTGGTGCGGCCCCGCTCGCTGGAGCTGTCCGGGCGGGTCGCGGACGGGACGGTCATCGCCGAGGGGCACGGGCCGTCCGATGTCAGGAGCGCTCGGGCGTCTGTCGAAAAGGGCGGTGCCTCCGCGGACCACACCATGACGGTGTTCGCCTTCTGTTGCGTGGGCGACAACGCCGATCAGGTGAGGCATGAGCTGCAGCCGCATGTCGACGGGCACGGCGCCTGGCTCGGCCGCCCGGCGGAGCAGGTGTACACCGTCTCCGGCACGGCGGAACAGGCCGCCGAACGGGTCCGCGAACTGGAAGCGGCCGGCGCGGACACGGTGGTGCTGCGCATGATCGGCCCTGAGCCGGCGGAACGACTGGGGGACCTGCTGAAGGCCCTTGGCCGCTGACGCAGGTGGCAGCGAGTCGGCCATCCTGGTCCGGCACTGGACACATCGGCCCGCTCCGTACACGATCCCGTGCATGACAGTCGAGGACGCCATCACCGCCACCGCCGACCGGATCGCCGCGCTGCTCCCGGCGGAGACCGACCCGCGGACACCGCTGCCCGGTGCCGAGTGGACGGTGGGGGAGGCGGCGGCGCACCTCGCGCTGGCGGGGAAGCTGATGCGGGACATCGGGGCGGGCAAGATCCGGCCGTACGGCGACGGGACGCCCGGTGGGCTCGCGGCGGCCAACAGCGCGTCCCTGGCCGCCTTTCCGGAGCGGGATCCGGCGGTCCTCGGCACGATGATCGCGGACCAGGCCAGGGCCTTCGTCACGGACAGCGCCGGCCGCTCTCCGCAGGAGCAGGTGCTCACACCCATGGGACCGATGGATCTGGACACCCTTGGCTCGTACCTGCTCACGCATCTGCTGGGGCACGGCTACGACATCGCGGTCGCGCTGGGTCGGCCGCACATGGTGAGCCGGGACGTCGTCCCGTTCACGCTGCCCTTCATGCGGCTCGCCATGCCGCGCGTGGTGGGTGCCGCCGCGGCCGGTCACCACGCGTGTTACGTGGTACGGACCGGCCGCGACCGCTTCGCCGTCACCTTCGCCGACGGCATCCCCACGGTCAGCGACGAGCCGCCCCGGCGCCCCGACTGCACGATCGCCATCGACCCCGTCGCCTTCCTCCTCCTCGCCCTCGGCCGCTGGAGCGCCCCCGCCACGATGGCCCGCGCCAAGGTGATCGTCTGGGGCCGCAGACCGTGGCTCGGTCCGCGCTTCCCGGGGCTCTTCACGGCGCCGTAGCCGACTGCCTGAACGCCCTTACGTCCAGCAGCCGTTGACGGTGGCGGCGAGGCCGTCGAGGGCGTCCTTGGTGTCGGCGGGGGCAGCGGTGGAGTTGTTCTCGACGAAGGAGAAGATCTTCCAGTTCCCGTCCGCCGCCTTGGTCAGTCCGCTCAGCGCGATCGCGCCGGTGAGCGTGCCCGTCTTGGCCAGCACCTTGCCGACGGCGCACTGCGAGTCGGCGGTGTCGAACCGGCCCCACTCGGGTCCCAGCGTCGAACCCGCCTCGCCCGCGACGGGCAGTCCGTCGATGATGTACTTCAGCGTCGGGGCGTTGGCCGGGTCGTCGGCCAGGTCGAGGATGTCGGCGATGGTCTGGGCCGGGATGCGGTTGGAGCGGGACAGCCCGCTGCCGTCGTGGATCTCGAAGTTGGTCAGCGAGATGCCGTACTGCGTGAGGATCTGGCGGACGACCGCCGTGCCGTCCTCGAATGTGGCCGGGCGGCCGGAGGCGAGCGCGGTCATCCGGAGCAGGGTCTCGGCGATATCGTTGTCACTCACCTTGAGCATGTGCTCCACGATGGTGGACAGCGCCGCGGACTGGTGCTCCGCCACGGGGACGGCTCCGGTGCCGGCGACGCCGTGCGTGACACTGCCGGTGACCGTGACACCCTGCGCGGCGAGGAGCTTCGCGAAGGTCTGTCCGGCGTCCAGGGACGTGTCCGTGACGTGGTGGCCGTCGACGACCAACGCCCTTACGGGAGCGATGGAGTCGGGGTAGTAGCCGTCGTTCCAGCCGACGGCCAGGGAGGGCTCGGGGAAGAGGCTGTCGTCGACCTGGACCTTCACCGAGGTCAGGCCCGCGCTCTTCAGGCCCGCGACGACGGTCGTGACCATCGCGCTGAGGTCGGCGGAGGTCAGGGTGCGGTCCCCGCCGCCGACCAGGGTGACCGTGCCGGCGTCGTAGACGACCTTCGTGGTGAAGCGGTGATCCGGGCCGAGGACCGTGAGCGCGGCCGTCGACGTGCCGAGCTTGGTGTTGGACGCCGGCATCAGCGCGGTCGTCGCGTCATGGCCCCACACGACGTTGTTGGACTGCGCGTCGATGACCACACCGCTGAGCGTGGTGCCCAGGCGGGTGTCCTGGATGCGCGTGTCGAGGTTGGTCGCGATCTGCTGCTCGGCGGGGTCCAGCGTGGCGGCGGTCTGCCCGGCGGCGAACGCGGACGTGCCGAACAGGATCGTCCCGGCGACGGGGGCGGTCACCGCGACGACGGCGACCCGGCGGAACATCGGACCGACCGTTCTGCTCCTGCGGTGGCGTCCGCTGGCGTGGTCGGTCGTGGGGGAGTTGGGCATGGCGGCCTCGGTACAGGGGAGTGTGAGTGGGGACGTACGAAAGATCCGGGGATCTTGAAAGGGGAAAGTAACAGTTCCAACTCACGTTACCCGTGGGTACGTTGTGAAGGGCGGGAGCCTGGCTGATTTGCGACGGTGCCGTCAGTCCTCGTCGTCCCCGAAGGGCAGCGAGTCGAGGTCCCCGGTGAAGTCCTCCACGCTCGGGAACATCAACTCCAGTGCGTCGCCAGGGAGTTCCTGCCGGGCGCCCGAGGCGGTCAGCGCCTGCTCGGTCCAGATGCACTTGCCCGTCGACGTGTACCGGGTGCCCCAGCGCTGGGTGAGGGCCGTGATCAGCTGCAGGCCGCGCCCGCCCTCGTCCGTGTCCGTGGCGCGCCGGATGCGCGGCATCGTCAGGCTGCCGTCGAAGACCTCGCAGATCAGCTCGGCGCCGTGCAGGAGGCGCAGACTGACCGGGCCCTTGGCATGCCGCACCACATTGCCCACCAGCTCGCTGGCCAGCAGTTCCGTGGTCGGGGTCAGCTCCTCAAGACCCCAGGTGCTCAGCTGCTCCCGGACATGACGGCGGGCCTGGCCGGCCGCTCGCGGGTCGTCGGGGAGCGACCAGGAGGCGATCTTGTCGGGGGTCAGGGCGTGCAGCCGGACGACGAGGAGGGCGGCGTCGTCGGCCGTCGGCTGCTCGGCGGGCAGCAGACCCGCCGTGAGCGTGTCGCACAGCCGCTCCAGCTCAAGCCGCTCCGAGCCCGCGTCCACGCCGGACCCGGACCGGTGCGCCGCGCTCAGCAGCCGCGCCAGATCCGACATGCCCTCGTCCATCTCGCGCTTCGACGACTCCACCAGACCGTCGGTGTAGAGGACCAGCAGACTGCCCTCCGGCACCTTCAACTCGACCGTCTCGAACGGCGGTTCAGCCGCGCCGAGCGGCGGGTCGGCCGACAGCTGGGGGAAGTGCACCGTGCCGTCCGGATGGACCACGGCCGGTGGCGGATGACCGGCCCCGGCGATGGAACAGATCTGGGTCGTCGAGTCGTAGAGCGCGTACAGACAGGTCACGTACGACTCCTCGCCCATCCCGGCGACGAGTTCGTTCAGGTGACTCATGATCTCGTCGGGCGGCAGCTCCAGGTCGGCGAGCGTGTGCAGCGCGGTGCGCAGCCGGCCCATCGTCGCCGCCTCCGGCAGACCGTGGCCCATCACATCGCCCACCACCAGGGCCACCTGGCCGCCGGACAGCGGGATGATGTCGTACCAGTCGCCGCCCACGTCCATGCCCTGGCCCGCCGGGAGGTAACGGGCGGCGGCGGTGCACGCCGGCAGGTCGGGCAGCGCCCGGGGGAGCAGGCTGCGCTGGAGCTCGCGGGAACGGTCGTGCTCGGCGTCGAAGAGCCGGGCCCGTTCCAGGGCCTGGGCGACGAGGGCGCAGATCGTGGCGAGGAGGGTGCGCTCCTCGTCGGTGAGCCGGCGGGGGTGGTCGAAGGCCACGACGCAGACGCCGAAGGTGTGGCCGGACGCCGTCAGCGGCAGGAACGCCCACGCCTGCTTCTGGGCCCTGGCCGGTCTGGCGGCCAGCTCGGGGTAGCGGGCCGAGTACTCCCCGACCGACGAGAGGAACAGGGGCACGCCGGACGCGATCACGTCCCAGGACGGCTCGCCGGGGGTCCGGGCGCGGCCGTCGACGACGGAGAGGAATTCCTCCGGATAGCCGTCCGCTCCCACGGTGTGCAGCCGGTCGCCCTCGATGGCCTGCACCAGAAGCCCGGTGGCCGCGAACGGCGGCAGCACCCGGCGGGCGACCGCGGCCACCACGTCCTGCGAGGTCGTCGCCTTGGCGAGAGCGGCCGTCAGCTCCCCGATCCGGGCCGCGCGCCGGGCCACCGCCAGCTCGGACGCCCGGCGCTCCTCCTCGTGCTGGCGCTTCTCGGTGACGTCGGTGAGATAGAGGGTGACTCCGTCGGGCCCCGGGACCAGCCGCAGGTGGTGACGGCGGCCGGTGCCCTCCAACTGGGCGTCGAAGCCGACCGGCGTCTCCTCGGCCGCGGCCTTGCGGCAGCGGTCCTCCAGGCCGGGGACGTTCCGCACCGTGGGCAGCTCCCACAGCAGGCGCCCGAACAGCTCCTCCTCGGACAGGCCCAGCGTGCGCTCCGCCTCCAGGTTGGCGAAGGTGATCCGCCAGTCGTCGTCCACCGCGAGGAAGCCGTCGCTCATGTGGCGCAGGGCCCGGCTGAGGGAGTCCCGGGCGGACCGGGACTCGTTGCTCTCCCAGCCCACACCGATCATCCGCAGGGGCTCGCCCTGCTCGTCGTAGGTCGCCCGGCCGCGGGCCCGCGTCCAGCCGTACGTGCCGTCCAGTCGGCGCACCCGGTACTCGGCCTCGAACACGTCGTGCTCGCGGATCGCCCGGTCCACCGCGTCCAGCGTCGGCGGCAGGTCGTCCGGATGGACGCACACCATCCAGTTCTCGACCCTCGCGGTGTAGTCCTCGGGCCTTGTGCCGTAGAGCTCCAGGGCCGCCTCGTCCCAGATCAGCTCGCCGCCCTGGATGTCCCAGTCCCACGAACCGACGCTGACCTCCTTCAGCGCCTGCCGCAGCCGGTCACGGTGGCCGGCCGGCTCCGCCGTGGAGGGGCCGGAGGGCGGCGGCGCCTGGCTCATGCGCTCCTCGGTCCAGGCGACCAGGTCCCGCAGGAAGGCCCACTGCCGCAGTGTGGGCTCACCCTGCTCGCCCATCAGGACCGTGAGCGCGCCGATGCTGCGGTCCCCGCCGGACACCGGCACGGAGGCCAGACCGGTACCGGGCCACGGGAGCTTCTGGCCCGCGGACCCGCTCACGGGCGTGGACTCCACCGGAACCCACGGAACCCACACACCACTGCCCTGGTGCAGCGCCCTGGCCGGGGCCGTCGGGCCCTCCTGGTCGATGATCTCCCACGGGCGGGTCAGGGCGGGAGGCAGACCGGTCGACGACACCAGCCGCAGCGCGGACATCGGGCCACGCAGATGAATCGCTCCACCAAGGGCTCCCAGCTCGCCCACCGCATGCTGCAGTGCCAGCCGGAAGACTTCGCTCTCGGTGACGCCGGGGTCCACAGTGCCGAGCAGAGCCAGACGTGCGTTCATACCGTAAATTTTACCGTTCCCGCCTCACATGACACTGTCTCCGCAGGACTCCCACCCTTGACTCAAGCTGTCGCCCAAGGCTCCCAACAGCCAGCATTCCAGGCTGAGTTGCATCGGAGTTCCGCCGACGTTCCCTCGGGTGACAATACTCGGCATCCGGGGCACCCGCGCCCTGTGCGACAGCAGGGACCGCGGACATCGCGCAGTTCACGGAAGGGGTGGGGAGCGGTAACGGCCGACGACTACCTTTGTGGTCGTCCCGGAAACCCTTGATCATGCCCGCGCGTTGTCACCCCGTCAGGCTCACCGCCCACCCGCCAACGAGGAGCGGCATGGACATCGGCGTATTCATCCCCATCGGCAACAACGGCTGGCTCATATCGAAGAGCGCGCCCCAGTACCACCCGAGCTTCGAGCTGAACAAGGCCATCGTGCAGAAGGCCGAGGAGCACGGGCTCGACTTCGCGCTGTCGATGATCAAGCTCAAGGGGTTCGGCGGCGAGACGGAGTTCTGGGACCACAACCTGGAGTCGTTCACCCTGATGGCGGGCCTGGCCGCCGTCACGGAGCGGATCAAGCTGTACGCCTCCACCCCCATCCTGGTGCTGCCCCCGGCGATCGTCGCGCGCATGGCCACGACCATCGACTCCATCGCCCCCGGCCGCTTCGGCATCAACATCGTCACCGGCTGGGCCCCCGGCGAGTACTCCCAGATGGACCTGTGGCCCGGCGACGAACACTTCGGCAACCGCTACGCGCGCGCCGCCGAGTACGTCACCGTGATGAAGGAGCTGTGGAGCGAGGGCGTCAGCAACTTCAAGGGCGAGTTCTACGAGATGGACGACTGCGTGCTGTCCCCGCGCCCGGCGGACGGCCACATCGACATCGTCGCCGCCGGACAGAGCACCACCGGGATCCGGTTCGCCGCCGAGCACGCCGAGTACAACTTCATCCTCGGCAGCGGCGTCAACACCCCCCTCGCGCTGTCGGGCACCACGGCCACGCTGGTGGAAGCGGCCGAGGAGACCGGCCGTGACGTCGGCGCCCTCTCCCTCTTCATGGTCATCGCCGACGAGACCGACGAGGCCGCCCACGCCAAGTGGCAGGACTACCACGACAACGCCGACCACGCGGCGCTGGCGTACATGGCGGGGGAGACGGCCACCGACACGACCTCCGACGGCACATCGACCGCCCGGACCATCGCGCTGCCCGAGGGCGCGGTGAACTTCAACATGGGCACACTGGTCGGGTCGTACGAGACCGTCGCGAAGCTGCTCGACGAGGTCGCCGAGGTCGAGGGAACCAAGGGCATCATGCTCGTCTTCGACGACTTCCTCGAAGGCCTGGAGAACTTCGGCACCCGCATCCAGCCGCTGATGAAGTCCCGGGCACAGTCCCGCTGACCCCTTTCCACGCGAAGGCGGCCCCGGAGGGTCGGACACCCCACTGTCCGACCGCTCCGGACCAGTCAGGACAGGAAGGACGCGCCGTGACCCGTCGTTCCCAGCAGGAGGACTACGCGCGCGCCGGGCTCGACGGGCGGCTCAGCCCCGGCACCTCCCCGGCGCTGCTCCTGGTGGACCCCGCCCGTGCCTACGTCGACCCGGACTGCCCGCTCTACGCCGGCGTCGAACCGGCCGCCGACGCGATGCGGACCCTGCTGGCCGACGCGCGCCGCGCCGGGATTCCGGTCGTTGTCACGCGGGTGCTGCTGAAGGCGGACGGCAGTGACGGCGGGGTCTTCTTACGCAAGGTGCCGAGCCTGCGCGTATTCGCCGAAGGCAGCACCTTCGCCGAGTTCATCGACGGACTGGCCCCGACGGCGGGCGAACTGACCATTACGAAGCAGTGCCCCAGCGCCTTCTTCGGCACCGGGCTGGCCGAGCACCTCACCGCCGCCCGCATCGACACGGTCCTCATCGGCGGACTCTCGACGAGCGGCTGCGTCCGCGCCACCGCCCTCGACGCCATGCAGCACGGATTCGTCCCGATCGTGGTCGAGGAGGCGGTCGGCGACCGGGATCCCGACATCCACGCGGCGAATCTCTTCGACATCGCGCACAAGATCGGTGAGGTCTGGCCGCTCGGGCGCGTCCAGAAGTACTTGGAGCCGTCCGGCTGACCGGGGCGCCGGACGCTACGCCGCCCGGTGCCGCCCCATGACGGGCTCGGCCAGCACTCTCGCCACCGGACACAGAGTCTGACCGTGCCGGGCGAAGAGTTCGTCGCGCGAGTCGAAGCGGCCCAGATCCGCCACGACGTAGGCCGAGAGGTCGCACCCGGCGCCCCCGGCTGTCGGGCAGAGCGTCGCCCCGTCCCAGTCGATCGCAGTTCTGGACAGAGCCTCGAAGAGCGTCTCCGAACCCGAGTTGGTGAAACCGGCCTCGCCACCGTCGCTCAACTCCCCCAGGCTGCCGAAGAGTTCGGACACCGCCAGCCATGAGGCGGACGGCGTGTCGTCAAGACGGAATTCCGGCCAGGCCAGCAGCACCCGGTCCGGGACGATCCGGCGCAACCGGGGAAAACGCGGATACCAGAACGTCCCGTCCACCAGCAGACCGCGCACCCGTGTCGCCACCCCGGCGGCCCGCGCCACAGCTTCGAGTACGGCGAGCCGCTGGCTGCACGAGCCACGGCCGCGGCGCAGCACCTCGGACACCGGCCGCTCGTCCTGCACCGAGTACACCGGCCGCACCGCTTCGGTGATCCGGTGGTGGGCCCGGCGCAGGGTTTCGATCCGGCGGACGGTCTCCGAGTCCGCCGTCACCTCGATCCCGTCGAGCAGCGAGGCCACGAGCGGATCCCGCCAGTCGAGGATCCGAGTCGGGGCCGTGCTCCCCGTCGCCGTCACACCGCCGGTCGTACCGAGGCGGGAACGCCTTCGCGGTGTGAGCAGCGAACTGGTCATGATCGTGGTCCTCTCGTCGGACGGCCCCGACGGGCAGGGACGTCCGACGAGAGGACCATCATGAAGGAGAAATTGAACGCGTTCAACTCTGAATGTGTTGCCTGTCTCCGTCAGCCGATGCGCAGGTCGTCGACATAGCCGCGGTTGCCACCCGTGGCGCCCGACCGGTCGAAGCCCAGGAGGACCTTGCTGATCGACTGGCCGGCCCTGACCGCACCGAGGTTCACGGTCACCTGGTTCCAGGTGTCCAGGGTGAGGTGCCCGCACTGCCGGGCCGGATGGACCCCGTTGCCGGACTGGTCGGTGGCGCCCGAGTCCCTCAGGTTGCTGCCGTCGGTGAAGACCAGGTCGACGGCGACGCAGGTGCTGTTGTCCGAACCGGCGTCCACCCAGGGGGTGGTGGCGTTGGACTGCGGGAAGATCCAGTAGCTGAGCGCGGTGTCGCCGCGGACGGTGAGCGGCGCGCCGTTGAAGCCGTAGACCTGCATGTAGGCGTGGTCGTACGGACCGCCGTCGGCGCGGCCCGAGTACATCAGCGACGTGTCGCCGGTGTGGGCCTGTTCACC
Source organism: Streptomyces hokutonensis (assembly GCF_000376565.1). Taxonomy (GTDB): domain Bacteria; phylum Actinomycetota; class Actinomycetes; order Streptomycetales; family Streptomycetaceae; genus Streptomyces; species Streptomyces hokutonensis. Next base: position 24,886 of record NZ_BARG01000088.1, read on the forward strand.
GGTGCGCAGGGTTGCCTGGGGGCCGGTGAGACCGCAGCACAGGCCGGTGATGCCGTAGTTGCCGTCTCCGTGGGTGTCGACGTTGTCGACGGTGTCGGTCCAGGTCGGCTGGGGCTGCCCGGTCTCGAAGCCCGTGGTGAGCGCGGTGGTCGTCGCGGACTCGGCCGGCTGGGACAGCTCGTGCTGGATGGTGGCCTCGGTGGTACCCGCCGGCGCGAAGTCGATCGTCTCGCCAACGGCTGTGCGCAACTTGATGGTTGTGCCCGAGAGGGTCCCCTTGTGGACGCCGTTCGCGTAGTACTCCACGGACTTGCCGGGCCAGGGGCTGGTGAAGGTGAGGTCGCCGCCGGACCTGCTGGTGATGCGGGCGTACTCGACGGCGTTGCTCCGGATGCTGCTGGACACCTCGAAGTCGCCGTAGGCGAGCAGGCCGCCGAACTTGGCGTTGGAGTCGGTGGGCCAGTTCGGGAAGACCTTGATGTCGTGCTGGGCGGACTGCAGGAGCATCTCGTCGAGTCCCGAGGTGGTGACGTTGAGGTTCTCGATGCCGCCGCCGTAGTGGTGCACCGCCATGTTCGGATAGGAGTAGGCGGTGGCCTCGGAGTGCAACTCGTCCATCAGGGTGCTGGGGTTGTAGCCGACCATCGCCGCCGCCGCGTACAGGGTGGCCGGGGAGTTGTCGCTGTGCCAGTTGTTCAGCTGCTCGACGGTGTTGCGCGCGGTCGCGAGCAGGGCGGCGGAGCTGTTCAACCCCACTTGCAGGCCCGGGTAGACGGCCTGAATGGCGACATCGTTGCCGTCGGTGACCCAGCCGGAGCCCTCGGAGGTCTGCCGGAAGACCGTCTGGCCGTTCCGCGTCATCGTGGGCAGCGGCGCGAGGTGGCTGTCGATGTGCTGCCAGGCGGGGATCTGCGAGCCGTTGATGTGCAGGTCCTTGCTCATGTCGATCAGGCCCTGGAACAGCAGGTGCACCAGGCCGAGGGACAGGATGCTGTTGGTCTGCGGGTAGACGCCGCCTTCCTGCGGGGCGTCGTTCTCGATGATGTAGGTGCCCGTGGTCGCGTCCCAGGTCAGGTAGTCCTGCCAGAACAGTCCGACCTGCTGGAGGTAGGGGAGGACCTTGCGCGCGTAGGAGGCGCTGCGCGTGTACTCGTACTTCATGACCATGTCGCTGGCGAAGTTCACGGCGTCGGACTTCTGGTTGTACAGGTCGTCCGCCGCGCTGGTGCCGTTGGGCGAGATGCCCACGGGGTAGAGCAGGCCCTTGTATCCGGCTGCCGCGGCCTTCGCCTTGCCTCTCGGTATCCAGTCCAGGATCGGGTCGTCGTAACTGCCCATCTGGGCAACGTGGTTGGTGGAGAGCGAGGGGTAGAACGCCGCCTCGTAGTTGTAGTTGGCGTGGTAGTCGCCGTACCAATTCATGGGCCCGGTGGTCCAGTTGCCCCACAGGCCCGGGGCGTACTTCCCGGCGCGCGAGACCGAGCCGAGGAGATAGAGCGAGCCGTACCAGCTCTTCTCCACCGCCTGATCCGGGATCTGCACGAACGACCGGGACCAGTAGGCACGCCACCAGGACTCGTGGGCCGCGTACAGCTTGGCCAGCTCGGTCCGGGTGAGCGCGGCTGCCGTCGCGTGCGCGACGGACTCGTAGCGAGGCGTGTCATGGCTGCTCTGGATCGCCGCGGCGAGGGTGTAGGTCACGCCGGGCTCGAGGGTGAGGCTGATCCGGTTGCCCGCCGGTCTCGCGGTCGTGCCGCGCACGCTGGTCGCGATGCGGGCGTGCGGGTTGCCGGACGCGTCGGTGGTGCCTGCCTGTACGTCGGCGTCAAGTACCCCCTTGCTGCTGGAAGTTGGCGGAGTCTTCCCGAGGCCGTCCTGCACGGTGACGGTCGCGTCCTGGGTGCGGGAGCCGGACAGCCGCAGGGTGGTGACGAACAGGTTCTCGGTGGCGGAGACCCAACTCCTGGACGAGAGCGTCTGGTTGCCGAGGGTGTAGGTGCCCTCGACCTGTGCCCGGGCGATGTTCTGTACGACGTGATGGCCGGCGCCGGCCAGCCCCGGGACGGCGAGCACGATCCGACCCAGCGGTTCGATGCCGTTGGTCGCGGTGGAGAAGAAGTCGTTCTTGCCGAGATAGAAGGTCTGGTCGTCGATGGAGCCGCCGACCGCGACACCGACGTCACCGTTGCCCATGAGCGGCGCGTCGACCGTCTCGCCGTTCGACAGGACGGTGGGCGGGGAGTCCCACTCGCCCTTGAACTGCGCGACGGTACGCAGGGCTTGGGCCGCCGTGGGATCGGAGACGGTCTGTACGGCAGCCGTCGCGGACGGGCCGCTTTGAAGGGTGGTCAGGCCGATGGCCACGAGGGCCGAGGCCAGCAGGGTGCTGATGCGTCTCCGGTAGCGAAGTGAGGAAGCCACCACGGTGTGACCTTTCTGTTCGTCCTTCATCCGGGGCCCTCACCGCACGCCGTGGCCAGGTAGGCCGCGCCGAGCAGCGGGGCTTGAGTCGGTTGCTGCGCCGGGGTGATGAGGATGCGTCGGTTGCGTTCCGGGTCGGCTTCGACGAGCCCCGCCCGCAGCGGTTCGGCCACGAGATCCCAGGCGCCCGCGATGGCACCCCCGACCACGAGAACGGTCGGTTCGAAGGCCGCGAGCGACGGGCCCAGCACCCGTCCCAGGGCGCTGAACGTCTCGGCGAACACATCGGCCGCCGCTTCGTCGCCCTCCCGTGCCCGCCGCGCGATCTCGCGAACGTCGGGCGGCGAGGCGCCGGTGGCCCGCGCGTATGCCCGCCGCAGGGCACGCCTGGACACCGTCTCCTCGACCGGCCCGCCCGCGTACCGCAAGGTGTGGACCCGGCCCTCGGGCGGGATCCCGGGCCCCTGCCGCACGATGCGGCCGTCCCGCAGGAAGCAGGAACCCACGCCGGTGCCGAGAGTGATCCCGACGACGGACCGGTGCCCGCGCGCCGCCCCGGCCCACCACTCACCGAGCACGAACGCGTCCGCGTCGTTCCAGAAACTGACCGCGGTGGCGCCGGGCAGCGCGGCCGTCAGGGCGGTACGGAGATCGAAGTCCCGCAGGGCGTCGAACTTGCCCACCCCTTCGTACCGCCCGAGCCCGCGCTCGTAGTCGAAGGGACCGGGCAGCGCCACGGCCCACGGCCCCGAGCCGTCGGTGGCCAGGCGCCGCGCGCATCGGACGAGGGCGGACAGTATCTCGTCGACACTTCCGTCGCCGTCCATCGGCTCACTGAACGCCCGTCCGGACCGCAGACCGCGCGTCCCGATGTCCACACACGCCGACGTCACATGCGTACCGCCGACCTCCAGCACCGGAACGACACTCCCGTCCCCGGGACTCATCGCACCAGCGCCTTCACACAGCGCACCGGCCCCGCGCCGAGGGCCCGCACCCGGTAGGCACCGACCGAGGCGGGCACGGTCAGCGTCTCGGCGTAGGCCAGCTCGAAGGAGTGCCCGCCGCTCGTCTCCAGGAGGATGCCGTCCCCCTCGACGACATTGAGGACGTGGAAGCGGTCGTCCGTGTCGTCGTCCACGACGGCGTCCGGTGCCAGTTCGAGGCGCCGGACCTCGAAGAACATCTCCGGGAGCCGCCCGATGACGTCCTCCCGCCAGCCCTCGCCCGAGCGCAGGGTGCGCGGCTGCTGGACCAGGTCCCTCGCCACCGCTTCGCCCGACCGGTCGGCATCGAGGTTCTCGAAGGCGTGGTCCACGTGCACCGGCCGCCGCTTCCCCGCGCGGTCGGTGCGCAGCCAGTCGTAGAAGCGAAGGCTGTAGAGGTAGGGCGTCGCGCTGATTTCGAGTACGACATTGCCCTCGCCGCTGCCGTGCGGGGTGCCGCCCGGGATGAGGAAGAGCTGGTGCGGGTCGGCGGGGAAGGTCTGGACGTGGCGCTCGATGTCGAACGGCACGCCGTCGTGGAACGCCCGGTCCGCCTCGCTCCGGAAGGCCGCCAGGTCGGCGCCCTCGCGCAGACCGAGGAAGACCTTGCGGCCTGGTCCGCCGAGCATCATGTAGTACGTCTCGTGCTGGGTGTACGGCCATCCGAACACCCGCCGCATGTAGTCGGATCGGGGATGGCAGTGGATGGACAGGTTGCCGCCGCCGACGGTGTCGAGATAGTCGAAGCGGATCGGGAACGAGGTGCCGAACGTCGCGTGCACGTCCTCGCCGAGGATGTCCTCGGGGTGCAGCGCCACCAGCGCCTGGAGCGGGACTTCGACGCGCGGGCCGTCCGGTGTGCCGACGAGGATGCCGCTCTCCGGTGCGATGAGCTCGTAGCCCAGCGCGGTGTTGGCCGCCTCGCGGTTGAAGCCGAGCTGTTCCTGGGCCCAATGCCCGCCCCAGGACGTGGTGTTGAAGGTGGGCCGGGTCCGGAACGGCCGCCCGGCCAGACCGGCGAGCGCCTCGCGCAGCACGGGGCCCGCCAACCAGGCCGGATCCTGCGGCTGTTGGGTGTCCAGCCACAGGTCGACACCACCGACGAGCGTGTCGCGATGCCGGTCCAGGACGGGCCAGTCGATGTAGAACAGCCGCCGGGTCGTACCCGCTCCGGTACCGGCCGGCTGCCCCAGATTGCCGCCGCTCCCACCGGTGATCCCGGCCTCGGCATGGCGTTTGGGCAGGTCCGCGTACCAGAGCAGGTCGTACGGCACCAGGGCCGCGCCCGGTCCGAAGACGACGGTGACGGAGTCGGCGCGGGCCTCGGGCGCGGGCAACTCGGCGAAGAATTCGGCGAGGCCCGCTTGGGACAAGGGGGCGAAGTCCGGGTCGTCCGCCAGTACCGCGGACGCGGTGAGGGCGAGGATGTCCGGCCAGGGAGCGAAGTGCTCGCGCATGTCGATCTGCTTGGCCGTGATGTCGAGCGCGGCCAGCGCGTCGCGGATACCGGCGGCCACCGTCTCCCAGTCGACGGCCACCGGGCCGTCGACGGCGAGGACCAGCCCGGGCGTGAGGGCGGCGACCGCCGCCCGGTATCCGAGGCCGACCTCTCCTGTGATGCTGTGGCACGGCTCGGCTTCGTAGCCGCGAACTGTCGGCATGACGGTCTCGGCCTTTCTGTGAGTGTGGCGCTGGTCGCTCAAGAGACCGGTCCGAGCTGCGTGAGCGTGCCGACGCCCTCGACGGACAGGGCGGTCGGCAGCGGAGCGGTGTCGCCGGTCGCGAAGGTCGGGTTGATGTCGAACAGGGCCGACAGCACCGCCTCGGCTCCGGCCGCGCCCGCGATGTTGTCGCGGACGGCGGTGCCCCGCTCGGCCACCTGGGCACGGTGCCGCCCGTCCGGACCGGTGACGATCTCCATGGCCTGCCCCCACAGCCCGCCCGACGCGGCGGAGGAGAGGTCGCGCAGGAGAGCGGTCGCCCGGTCGCGGTAGCCGAGGCGGGCCAGGCCGTGGGCGGTGACGCCGGGCCAGGCGGCGAAGGCGCCCGCCGCGCCGTGGTCGGGACGGTCGGAGGCGGCGGCGATCGGATCGTCGGGACTCAGCGCCCGCATCCAACCGCCCACCAGCAGACGGTCGTTGACGAAGTCGGCCATCTCCCGCCGTGTCCCGTCCGGGAGTTCGCGGTGCAGGGCCGCCGCGACCAGACCGAAGTCCAGACAGTGCCCGATCGTGTCGGTCCCGTCCGGCCGGAGGATCCGCCAGCGGCCCGATCCGGCGTACAAGTCCACGAGTGCGGCGGCCAGTTGACCGGCCTCGGCCTCGGTCCGCTCGGCCTCCTCCGTGCGGCCCAGCCGTCGGTACAGTCCGGCGAGCGAGCGCGTCGAGGCGACGTAGGCACCGTTGAAGGAGGCGACGACACCGGTGTAGGTGGGCACACACTCCAGCAACTGCCATGGATCGTCACCGAAGTCGGCGAGCACGCCCCCGGTGGCCGGGTTGCGGCGCTCGCGCCAGCCAAGACCGAGCCGTTCCAAGTGGGCGAGGACCGTGCTCCCGCCGGTCGTCTCGTCGAGGAAGGCGAAGTCGCCGGTGACACAGACGTAGTGCTCGATCAGCCGGAACAGGGCGTAGTCGGTGGAGCTGTAGGCATTGCCCAGGGGCCCGCCGCTGAGGTTCTCGACACCGAAGGAGTCCCGGTAGGGACCGGCCAGGACCCGCAACAGCCAGGCACGCAGGCCCGCCGGCTCCAGCAGGGCGTACAGGCGGCTCCACTCGCAGTGGTCCCAGAAGTAGGTCGTGGTCGGGCCGAGTCGGGGGCCGCCGGTGAGGAACACCGGCTCGCCTGGACGGATACGGGTGTTGCGCAGGTACAGCGCCTGCAGCGCGCCCATGTAGTAGGTGCGCGCGAGTCCGGCGTCCTCGGTGGTGAAGGTCGGCAGGTGCCCGGAGAAGTCGGGGTTGCCGGGGGTGAAGATGTTGGCCCACAGCCGCCGCCACCCGTCCTCCCCGGCCCGCGCCGTCACCTCGAAGTCCGCGGCGGCGGCACGGGCTTGGGCGGAGACGGCGTCCGCGTCGGCTCCGTACGCGCAGACGATCCCGAGGGTCACGCGCCCGCCGGGTTCGATCCGTCGGGTCCAGGTGGCCCGGCCGCCGGCGCCCGTGGCCCGGAGTTCGGCGGGTGGTCCGGCAAAGGCGTGGACGGCGCGCGCCGGTGACCGCGAGTCCGCGAAGGCGACCGTGCCGTCCTCGACACGGGACGTCCAGCGCTGGGACTCCGTCCAGTGCCGGGTGCGGGCGATCTCGGCGCCCGCGAGCCGCAGTACGACGTGGTCGGCCTCCACCTGTATACGCATCCGGCGCCAGGCCCCGACGGGGAGTTCGGCGTCGGTGAACTCCCGCTCGCCCGTGATGCCGAGCCACAACCGGCCGTCCTCGACACCGATCTGCAGCGAGTCGGGGTGGTTGCCGTGGGTGAGCACGGTCCCGGACTGGCCCGCCGCGTCGAGCCGCAGCTCGAAGCCGATCGTCAGGCCGGGGGAGAGGGCGAAGGGGGCGAGCGTCGTCTCGCCGTCGGGCGTCAGCGGGATCGGCTCGTCGGCGGCCCGCAGGATCACCTCGCCGTCGGCGCCCGCCACCCGCAGCCCGCGTACGGCTCCTGCGACACCGGCGCGCGGCTCCGGAGGCTTGTCGTGGCTGACGTGTGCCGGGAGGGCGTCGTCCAGGAGCATCGGGCCGTGGTCCTCGTCGCGCTGGATGCCGGGGATCCGGGGCTTGCCGAGGCGGAGGCGCCGGGACGCGGGGGAGAGGAGGTAGTGCGGCTCGCCTCCTCCCGTTGTGGCCCGGATGCGCTCAAGTGCCATGAAATCGTGGTGCGTTCCGTGGTTCCACGGGCCGTCGTACAGCCAGCCGTAGCCGACGTCGGAGTGGGCGGCCATCGCGAAGAGGTCCTGGGTCAGCTCGACGGTCCGGGCCTCGGCGCTGTCGTTGGTGACCTCGATCCGCCACAGGAGCAGATCCCGGTTGAGGGCCATGCGGGTGTCGGTGGTCACCAACAGGCCGTCCGCGCCGCGGTGTTCGCGCAGGACGCCCCACGGCTTCCACAAGAACCTTTGCGCCGCCGGGACTTGGCCGTCGACGCGCAGTTCGCCGGTGTGGTAGCCGAAGGTGAACGGCGGGGCGGCCAGCCAGGACAGGGAGGTCAGGTCGTGGTTGACGTGGGCCTGGCCCCGCTGGTTGCGCAGGGAGGGGAGATGCGCGATCTCGTCGGCGCCGACCCAGTGCCCGGCGACGTCGGCGAGGTCCGGTACGCCCGTCCCGCCGATGCCCACGCTCAACTCGTCGGTCTTCGTGGTCACTTGGTGGCTCCCGAGGTCAGTCCGGCGATGAACTGCTTCTGCAGCGCGAGATAGCCGGCTACGGGGACGACCGCCGCCAGGAACATCACGCCGAACAACTGGGCGTAGTTGGTGGAGTACTGACCGACCGACAGATAGAGCCCCGTCGTGATCGTCTGGCCGTGCAGCGGGCCGAGGATGAACTGCGGATTCATGAAGTCGTTCCAGATCCACAGCGACAGGAAGATCGTCACGGTCGCGGTGGCCGGGCGCAGCAGCGGCATGACGATCGTCCGCCAGATCCGCAGGCTGCCGGCGCCGTCCACGGTCGCGGCCTCGATGATCTCGCCGGGGATCGACCGCAGGAACCCGGAGTAGACGAACACCGCGAACGACAGATAACCGCCGCCGACGTTGGCCAGGACGAGCCCCGGATAGGTGTGGTCCAGGTGCAGAAAGGTCAGGACGCGGATCGTGGGCAGCAGCACCACCGCGGGCGGGATCATCAGACCGGCGGCGAAGGCCGCCAGCACGATCCTGCGCAGCCGGGCCGAGCGGCGGGACAGCCAGAAGCTGAGCGCCGCGCCCAGCGGGATGATCAGCAGCACCGAAACAGCCACGGTGACCGCCGAGTTGGTCAGCCCGATCTGGACGATCCGGTCGGGGCGGGCGAGCGCGTCCGACAGGTTGTGGGTGGTCGGCGGGACCGGGGGAGCCGTCGGATCGCGGACGATCTGGTCCTGGGTCTTGAACGCGTTGACGATCGTCAGATAGACCGGGCTGACGAAGGCCAGCGTGAGCAGCGCGGCTGCCACGAGGTGTCCGCGCCCGGCCCAGGGGCGGCGGCTCCCGCGCCGAGCCGGTACGGGCGGAGGTGCCGTAGTCCGCCCGTGTGTCATGGGCCGGTGCGAGGTCGACGTGCTCACAGGTCCACCTCCCGGCGGCGCAGCAGGGCGGTCACGGACAGCGCGATCACGATCGAGACGACGAGCAGGAGCATCGCGACGGCCGAGGCATAGCCGTAGCGGTCGTCCGTGAAGGCGAGCTGGATGATGTAAAGGGCCGTGGACTGGGTGGAGTTGGCCGGTCCGCCCGAGGTGAGCACGGTGATGATGTCGTAGAGCTTCAGCATCGTGATCAGCGAGATCGTGACGCTGATGGTGGTGCCCGGGGCCAGCATCGGGAACGTGATCCGGCGGAACCGCTGCCAACGGCCGGCCCCGTCGACCATCGCGGCCTGGTACAGCTCGACCGGGATCGACTGGAGGGCGGCGAGGTGGACGACGGTGGTGAACCCGGTCAGCACCCAGGCCGAGACGATCCCCACGGACAGGGCCGCCAGGTGCGGACTGCCCAGCCAGGTGATCGGCTTGTCGATGATCCCCAGTGAGACGAGGACGTTGTCGAGGATGCCGTCCCTGGCCAGGATGTAGCGCCAGACGAAGCCGACGATGACCCCGGACAGCACCTGCGGCAGGAACGCGAGGGTGCGCATCATCCGGAAGCTCAGGGAGGTCCGGTTCAGCAGCATCGCGAAACCGATGCCTGCGGCGTTGGCGACGACCGTCACCGCGCCGGCCAACAGAAGTGTGAAGCCGAGGCTGTCGGCCAGGGCGCTGTCGTGCGCCATCTCCCGGTAGTTGGAGAGACCGACGAAGTCGGAGCGCGCCAGCAGCGGGTTCTCGTTGGTGAGGCTCTTCCAGGCGCTCATCAGCACGGGCACGACGATGAACAGGGCGTACAGGCCCAGGGCGAGGAGCGCGATCGCGCCCAGGGCGGGGTCGCCGCGGCGGGCGCGGACTCGGGTGGTCATGGCGGCTTCCTTACTTCGTCGCCGAGTCCCAGGCGGCGTCCAGCTTGGCCAGCTGTCCGTCGACGTCGTCGGAGGAGTACAGCGCCTGACTGGCCGCGTAGAAGGCGTTGTTGAGCCCCGAGGGCATGGAGTCGTCGTTGGTGGCCCAGCCGAACGACGAGACCTTCGTGTTCTGCTGGGTGACGTAGGAGTACGAGTCCTTGAAGACCTTGGTGACGGTCACGCCGTAGTCGTCCAGGGTCTTGCCCTTGAGCATCGGGAACGCGCCGTCGCCCTCGATCAGGGCCTTGTAGTTGGCCGGGTCGAGCGACCAGGCCTGCGCGAACGCGGTCGCCTTCGCGGGGTCCTTCGTCTTCGCGCTGATCGCCATCGAGCCGCCCACCGAGAACGGCACCACGAGCGACCCGTCCTCGGTGGGGGTGAGGAAGGCGCCGAAGTCGTCGGCGTGGTCCTTGGGCACAGCGCCGAGGAACCAGCTGCCCATCATGTACATCGCGGTCTTGCCGGACGTGAAGTTCGTGATGGAGTCGGCGTACTTGACGCCCAGGGCGCCGTCCTCGAAGTAGCCGTTCTTCACCATCGTCCGGTACTTGCCCACCGCCGCCTTGACGTCGGGATCGGTGAACTTGACCTTGCCCGCGTAGCGTTCCTTCAGCCAGTTCGGGTTCTTGCCCAGCACGTCGGCCGAGAGGATGCCGGTCAGCGGCATCGACGCCGAGAACGGATCGCCGCCGCCCAGCTCCACCGGCGTGACCCCGGCCGCCTTGAGCTTGGCGCACACCGACATGAACTCCGCCCAGGTCTTGGGCGGTTGGGCTATGTGGGCCTTCGCGAACAGCTTCTTGTTGTAGAAGACCTCGGGGATGATCTGCGAGTTCGTCGGCGGGATGTAGACCTTGCCCTTGTAGGCGTTGCCCAGCGGCAGCAGGAAGTTGGCGTCCACCCACTTCTGGTCGTACGGCTTCAGCAGCCCGGCCGTCGCGAACGTCGACGGGGTGATCGACTGGAGCAGATCCGGGAACTGCCCGGAGGCCTGCAACTGCTTGGCGTAGGCGTCCCGGTCGGTGCTCGGCGCGACGATCTTCTTCACCGTGACGCCCGGGACCTTCTTCTCGGCGCTCGCGATCGAGGTGTTCCAGAACGACGCGGTCAGGCTCGGGGTCTCGAAGGTGAGGTAGGTCAGGGCGCTGCCGCCCTTCGCGCCCCCGGTCGACGCGGCAGAGCATCCGGTCAGGGCGAGCGCTGCGGCGAGGCAGACAACGGTCGGACGTTTGCGCCTCATGGAAGTCTCCTGAAGGGACGATGCGGCCCGACGGGCGGGGGTGGATCCAACAGGATCGACACCTCGCGGCTCCTCGGGATAACGTTATCGCGAGGATAGAAGCGCGTTGCGGGAATGTGTCAAGGGCCGGTCTGATATCGGTCCGATGTTTCGAGGGATTCACGCTCAGGGATCCGAGGAGGAGCTGCCGGATGACGCAAGCACGGCGCGAGAGCGGGGGACGGCCCCGGCGCCCGACGATGGTCGACGTCGCACGTGAGGCCGGGGTGGCCCTGCGCACCGTCTCCCGGGTGGTCAACCAGGACCCCACGGTGGGACCGGAGTACGTCACCAAGGTCGAGGCCGCGATCGCCGCGCTGAACTACCGCCCCGACGACCGCGCCCGCCAGCTCCGCACCGGCGTCACCGGCACGATCGGCGCCGCCGTCCGCAGAATCGCCGAGGTCAACCCCGAACTGGCCGCCATCGAACGGACCGCCAGGGACGCCGGCCTGACCCTCTTCGCCGCCTCCACGGACTTCGACGAGAAGAGGGAGCACGACATCCTGATCTCCATGTGCAGGCAGCGCCTCGACGGCATCATCGTCGAGCCGTTCGGCGAGAACCACGCCTACCTGCAACCGGAGTTGGATGCGGGGGTCCCACTCGTGGCCATGGACCGCCCCATGAGCGGCATCTCCGTGGACTGCGTCATGTCCGACAACGCCTCCGGCATCGGCATGGCCTTCCACCACCTCCACCGGCACGGCCACCGCCGCATCGCCTACATCGGCGACAGCGAACGCGTCTACTCCGGCCGCGAACGCGCCGCCGCCTTCCGCGCGGCCCTGGGCGCCCACGGCGAGCCGGTCGAGGGCCTGGTGCACCCCGGCGAGATCACTCCCGAACGCGTGGCAGCCGCCCTCGACACGGCACTGCACGGCCCGAACCCGGCGACCGCCCTGGTCACCGGCAACATGGACACCACCCTCGCGGTCCTACGACACCTCGGCCCGCAGTCGGCCTCCCGCCTGGCCCTGGTCGCCTTCGACGAGGTCCCCCTGGCCGACCTCCTCCAACCCGCCCTCACCGTCATCGCCCAACAGACCACCGAGATCGGCCGAACGGCCGTCGAACTGCTCCGCGCCCGCATCGTCGACCCGGCTCGTCCCGTGCAGTCCGTGGTCGTGCCGGTCACGTTGAAGGTCCGGGGGTCGGGGGAGGTGCCGGTCTGACGCTCAGGTCGTGTGGTGCGTGGGGGAACGGCGGCTGGATCGCGTGCGATAACGTTATTCGAGAGAGCGCAGTTTCCTGCCGCGGAACAGCGCGCCGGGACCCGTCGTGGCGCGGTCAGTCCCGTGTGGTGGAGAACGGCATGGCGTCCGCCCATTCCCAGAAGGCACCGGCCTCGTCGACTTCCCGTTGCAGCAGGGCGAACAACGGGCTCATGTCGGTGCCGGGAGGGACGTCGACGGCGACGAAACGCTCCCCGTGCCATTCGCTGAGGAGGCCGGATTCCCTGATCGAGTTCTTGATGAGGTCGATGCTGCGGCCGAGCCGTGCGGCGTCGGCGTCGGTGCTCGGTGAGAGCAGCGTGCGCAGGACGCGATGTCCGCTCCTCCGCGCGACCGCGACCACACGGGATGCCGGTGACAGACGCACCCGGTCTCCCAGAGCGAGGCCGTAGGTCATGAAGGGGATGCAGGCCACCACGTGTGTACCGTCCGCCTCGGGCCGGAGCCACAGCTGCTCGATCTGTCCTTCGAGGCCGAAGGGGGCCAGCTCGGCCTGGGCGATGTAGTTGCTCTCGGCCCGGCCGACCGGGTCCTCGTGTACGACGTACAGCATCCGCGCCCCCTGTCGGCTGGTGTGCGCGAAGATCGTCCCATGGACAGGTCCGTTCACGATCAGCGCACCGAGCCGTCGAGGATTGAGGCCGCTGATCTAGGGTCGGCGCCATGGTCGCCATGAAGCTCTCCGCATCCGCCCGTCGTGTCGTCGAGGCGGCGGAACGACTCGCCGCCACGCTCGGGAGCGACTCGAACCACACCGTCGCCGCGGTGGCGATGGACACGGCCGGGCGGATTCATGAGGCGGTGAACGTCTACCACTTCACCGGCGGACCGTGTGCCGAGCTGGTCGCACTCGGTGTCGCCGCAACTGCGGGAGCGGGTCCGCTCGTCACCATCGCCGCCGCGGGAGATCGGGGGCGAGGCCTCATCCCGCCGTGCGGTCGCTGCCGTCAAGCGCTGCTCGATCTGCATCCGGATGTCCACGTCGCCGTACCGACCGACGACGGGCCGGTATTGCGCCCGATCCGCATGCTGCTGCCGGACACCTACTTCTTCCCCGACGCGGACGCGCGTCGCATCGTCCGGTTCGACGGGCACGACTACGAGGCCGTCGCCACCGCGCGGAAGACCTCCACCGTCCGACACGACGAAACGATCGGGCCCGGTCCCGCGATCTTCTTCTTCGAGGACGACGAAGCCCACCGCACGCTGAACGGCACCGTCACCGCCGTCGAACGCCAACGGCTCGACGACGGTTCGACCGTCGACCAGTTGACGTTCAGCGTCGACGCACCTGAGTGAGGGCGGCGGTCACGACGCGAGCGGGCCCTGCATCACCAGGGCGAGGCCCTGTTCGGCGTCGTCGTTGAGGGCGGTGTGGAAGGCGCTGTCGTAGGCGTCGTCGCCGACCGCCTTGCGGGCCTGGAGCTCCCACTCCTCGCGGACGGCGGAGAGTTCGGGGGTGCCGTGGTTGGGGTGGCCGAGCATGCGCCAGAAGGTGTTCCCGGTACCCGACGTCCGCGCGGCTGCGATGCCGTTGCCCTGTACCGCGTTCGCCCCGGTGAGGAGGTCGAGCGCGAGGGCGATGCCGAGATTGTCGTGGAGGTTGTGCTTGCTGGTGAGCATGGCCCGGGCATGGAGCTCGGCGTCGTGCGCCCGCCCCTGGAGGAGGTCTATGAAGGCGAGTTGGTGGAACGCGTACGACCGCGCCCAGTGCTCGCCGTACCGCACACTGAGCCGGCGCAGGGCGACGGCCGCCTCGTAGGCCTCGGCGAGTCGGCCCAGCGCGGAGTGGGCGAAGGTGCGGATCACCATGCAGCAGAGCTGCGGCGCGCCCGACGGCGGCGACTGGCCGTGGGTGATCAGAGCGTGGTCGCACACCTCGTACGCGTCCTGGGGGCGGCCGGCCATGAGGTGGGTGAGGCCGACCGTGTGGGCGGCGAAGAGTTCGGACTGCGGGTCGCCGTCCTGGTGCGCGGCGGCGGTGCATTCCTCCCCGACGAGCAGGGCCCTGCGGTGGTCGCCCTGGAGGGTGAGGGTGATGCCCAGGGCCCACAGGGCGCGGGTGCGGGAGGGGCCCTTGGGCGTGTCGAGGGCCAGGGCGCGTTCGAGGTAGTCGCGGGATTCGTGGAGGTGCCCGCAGCAGGGCCAGAACAGGCCGGTGCGGCCCGCCATTTCGACGGCGGTCTCGGGGTCCGTCTCGATGAGGTGGTCGAGTGCGGCGCGTACGTCGCTGTGGCTCGCCGAGATCCGTGCGTACCAGGCGACCTGCTGTTCACTGAGCCAGCCGGCCTCGGCCTCGGCCAGCATGGTGGCGAAGTGCGCGGCGTGGAGGCCGACGAGAGCCTGCTCCTCGCCGAGTTCCGCGAGCCACATGGCGCCGTACTCGCACAGTGTGTCGAGCATGCGGTAGCGGACGCCGACCCGTTGCAGCACGGACTGGTCGGCCAGCCGGTCGAGGAGCCGGGGGACGGCGTCGGCGTCGAGCGGGCCGCCGGCGCACACGGACTGCGCGTCCGCCGCGTCGAAGGGGCCGCGGAAGACGGAGAGCCTGGCCCACAGCAGGCGCTCCAGCGGGGAACACAGTTCGTGGCTCCAGCCGATCGCCGTGCGCAGCGCCCGGTGCCGCCGGGGCCACGCGGTCTCGTCGACGAGCGTGTCGAGGCGCGAGGCGAGGCGCTCGGCGATCTCGCCGAGGCTGTTCTCCCGCAGCCGCGCGCAGGCCAGTTCGACGGCGAGCGGGATGCCCTCCAGGCGGTGGCAGATGGCGGAGACGGTTTCGGCGGAGCCGGGCGAGTCGAGGGACACGTCCGGGGCGGCCGTGGCACAGCGGTCGCGGAAGAGGCGTACGGCGTCGCTGGCACCTCCGTCGTCCATCGACAGCGGCATCACCTCGACGAGTTGCTCATCCCTGACGCCGATGGGCTGTCTGCTGGTGGCCAGGACCGTCAACCCCGGTGCGGAGGCGAGGAGTTCGCTCACCAGGAGGAGGCAGGCGGGCAGCACGCGCTCGCAGCAGTCGAAGACGAGCAGCACGTGCCGGCCGGCCAGCCACTCGCACAGCGCCTCGACGGGAGCGCGCGGATTGTGGTCCAGGAGATCCACGGCGTCGCAGACCGTCGCGGTGAAGAGCCGGTCGTCGTAGAGGTTCGACAGGTCGACCCACCAGACCCCGTCGGCGTACCGGTCCCGGACCTGCTCCGCGACGCGCAGTGCCAGGCGGCTCTTGCCCACACCTCCGCCACCGGTGAGAGTGACCGACCGATGCTGCGTCAACGCCGTTCCGACTGCGTCGAGTTCGCTTGCGCGGCCGACGAAGCTGGTCGTCACGACGGGGAGGTTGCCTACCACGGTCCCATCCTGCACGGCCCGGGCACGGCGCCAAACCCTCTCGCGGGAAACGGTCACAGGTGATCGGGCTTGGCAACTATTCGGTCGTCCCGTTCGTCGCGGCCGGTCCCTCGTGAAGGCGTCGGTTCAGAGGCTCCCGGGACGGACGAGACCGGTCCGCTTGACTCCGCTCAGGATGGGGGTGACCTCCAGCGTGGAGATGTGGGGGAGGTCGCCGATGGTCTCGCTCACGAAGCGGTAGAGCGCGTCGAGATCGGTGGCGGCGACCGCCACGAGAAGGTTGGCCGCGCCGGTGGTGGCGGAGGCGAAGCGGACCTGTGGGTGGCGGCTCAGTTGGCGGCCCGTCTCCTCCAGACCGCCGGGTGCGACGGTGATCCACAGCAGTGCCTCGGTACGGATGCCCAGCCGGCCCAGGTCGACCTCGGTCGCGAGCCTGAGCACCTGGTTGTCGACCAGCGACTCCAGCCGGCGCCGGGCGGTGAGCGGGGTGGTGTCGGCGCGGCGGGCGAGATCGGCGTAGGAGGACCGCCCGTCCTCGATCAGGGCCGCGACCAGCGCGTGGTCGACGGGCTGGAGACCCGGTCGGACGGCCGGGGTGGAGTGCTCCGTCCGCAGGTCGGCCAACTCGGCCTCCGTCAGCAGGCCGCCGCTCCAGTCGAAGGCCGCCGGGAAGACCCGCAGCAGAAGGTACGAGGTCCACGACTGGACCGCCGGGGTGGCCGGAAGATCGCGCAGCAGCAGCGAGTTGCGCGCGTCCGGCCCGTCCAGGAACAGGATCGTGCAGATCTCGTCGCCGCCGCCGAGGACATCCACCCAGACGGTGTCGGCGCGACGGGCCAGGGTGGCGGCGATGGCGCTGATCTGGTTGGGCCGGCACTTGATGCGCAGAGCCAGTGGGATCAGATCGGGGAACCACAGAGGATTGCGTACGGCGGTGGCGCGCAGCGTCCTGTCGTGGAACAGCGGTGCCGCGCGACGCACGACCGTGCGCTCCGAGAGACCCAGGACACGCCCGACCGTGCGCCAGGAGGCCCGCGGGGAGGCGAGCAGCGCGGCGGCGATCCGGCTGTCCGTCTCATTCAGCGGTTGGCCTGCTTTCGCCGGATTCCCGGATCTGCTGTCTGTCACTCGTCGTTCCAACCTTTCCTTCTGGCCCAGGGTACGAATCAATCCACTTTGTTGCGGCTGGCCCTGTCCTCGCCGCGCGCCCGCCCGCTGGGATGGACCCGCTTCCCGCCGTACGCCGACGGGCGGGAGGCGCGGAAACCGCCGCAGCCGCTCGAAAGGCCCTTGATGACCATGCCGCGCACCCGCTCGTTCGTGCAGGTCGACGTGTTCTGCACGAGCCCCTATTCCGGCAACCCGGTCGCGGTCGTCCTGGACGGGACGGACCTGACCGACGAGGAGATGCAGCGCCTGGCGCGCTGGACGAACCTGTCCGAGACCACGTTCGTACTGCCGCCCACCGCCCCGGAGGCGGACTACCGGCTGCGGATCTTCACGCCCAAGGGCGAACTGCCGTTCGCCGGGCACCCCACCCTCGGCTCCGCACGTGCCTGGCTGGACGGCGGCGGGACACCACGCGATGCCGACCGCATCGTGCAGGAGTGCGGCGCGGGCCTGGTCACCGTGCGCCGCGGCGAGGACACCCTGTCCTTCGCCGCCCCGCCCCGGGTGCGGGAGGGCGCGCTCGACGACGAGTACCTGGACCGGATCACAGCCGCCTTCGGTATCACGCGGGACCGGGTCGTGGACCACCAGTGGGTCGACAACGGTCCGGGCTGGGCTGTACTCCAACTCCCCACCGCCGAGGAGGTCCTGGCCCTCGAACCCGACCTCTCCCTCATCCCGAACGCGATGGTCGGCGCGATCGGCGCCCACCCCGACGGACATCCGTACCGCTTCGAGATGCGCACCTTCGCCCCCGCCGTCGACGTGCCCGAGGACCCGGCCTGCGGCAGCATGAACGCCGCCGTCGGCCAGTGGCTCACCTCCACCGGCGCCGCACCCTCCTCCTACCGCGTCTCCCAGGGCGCCCGGCTGGGACGGGCCGCGAGCATCGAGATCACCGCAGACCCGGACGGCACCGTCTGGGTCAGCGGCGCCGCCACCATCCGTATCCGAGGCACCATCACCCTCTGACCGCAGTCCTCACGCCCTGTCGGGCGAGAGGGTCTTCATGCTGACGTAACTGGTCACGGTGGCCACGCCGGGCAGGCCGGCCAGCTGGTTGGCGTGGAAGTCCTCGTAGGCCGGCAGGTCGGCCACCTCGACCTGGAGCAGATAGTCGAAGTTGCCGGTGATGTGGTGGGCGTGGACCACCTCGTGCAGCCGGGTCACCGCGCTCTCGAACGCGACCACGTCCGCACGGGTGTGCCGCACCAGCCGTACACCCGCGAACACCCGCAGCCCACGCCCGACCGCCGCGGGATCGATCAGCGCCCGGTAGCCGCGAATCACCCCGGCCTCCTCCAGCTGACGCACCCGCCGCAGACACGGTGACGGCGACAGCCCCACCCGGGCCGCGAGCTCGTTGTTGCTGATCCGGCCGTGCTGTTCGAGTACGGCCAGGATCGACCGGTCCACCTCATCCATGGTGGCAGATTATTGCTCCACCAGATTGCCTAGCACAATCCTGCGCCTATGCTGGGCGCAATTTGCTGCCAAAGTTGCCGGGATCCGGATACATCGGAGCTGCGGTCGGCCACGCTTCTTGGAGTTGGAGGCACACCGACGGTCCACGGAGGCAACCATGCCGGGCAGCAGCACCATCACCGTTCACGCCGATCGCGAGGTCCACCCCAGCCGTGCCGTGGCTCCGCCCATCTACCAGACGGCGGCATTCGCGGCCGAGGACGCGGAGACGTTCGCACAGGGCGCCGTCGCCCCACGGGGCAAGGACTTCTACACCCGCTTCGGCAACCCGAACCACGCCCAGGTCGCGGCCGTCGTCGCCGAACTGGAGCACACCGAGGCGGCCATGGTCACCGCCTCCGGGATGGCCGCGCTCACCACGGCCGTCCTGGCCCTGGTGTCCGCCGGCGACCACGTCATCGGGCAGAAGTCCACCTACGGTGGCACGGCGTCGGTGCTGCTGAACCTGCTGCCGCGCCTCGGGGTGTCGACCACCCTGGTGGACCAGACCGACCCGGAGGCGTTCGCGCGGGCGCTGACCCCGCAGACCCGCCTGATCCTGGTGGAGACCCCGAGCAACCCGCTGTTGCAGATCACCGACCTGCGCGCCGTGGCGGACCTGGCCCGCGCGCACGACGTGCTGACCGTCGCCGACAACACCTTCGCCACCCCGCTCAACCAGCGCCCGACGGACTACGGCATCGAACTGGTCTGGCACAGCGCGACCAAGTACCTCAACGGCCACTCGGACGTCTCCGCCGGAGTGCTCGCCGGCTCGGCCGACATCCTGGACCGCGTCTGGGACGTGGGCCTGCTCACAGGTGCCACGCTCGGCCCGATCGACGCGTGGCTGCTGCTGCGCGGCATCCGCACCCTGCCGCTGCGGGTGCCCCGGCACAACGCCAACGGTCTTGCGCTCGCGGAGGCGCTGAGCGCGCATCCGGCGGTGGCGAAGGTGCACTACCCCGGTCTGGCGACCCACCCCCAACACAAGCTGGCCGTCGACCAGATGAGCGGTTTCGGCGGGGTGCTCGGCATCGAGTTCACCGGCGGTTTCGAGATGGCCGACGCCTTCCTCGGGCGGCTGCGCTACCCCCGCCGGTCGGCCAGTCTCGGCGGAGTCGAGTCCCTGGCCGTCCATCCCGCGTCCATGTGGCGCGGAATGCTCAGCGACGAACAGATAGCGGAATCCGTGCCGTTGGGCCTGGTCCGGCTCGCCGCAGGCACGGAGGACACGGCCGACCTGGTCGCCGACGCGCTCGAAGCGGCGGACGCGGTGCTCACCGCTTGAACCATCCGCCCTTGAACAACCCCCACTTGAACCACCCGCAAGCGTCCGTGAAGGAGATCCCCCGATGAAGACCAAGAACCTGCTCACCGGCGGCACCGTGGTCAGCATGGACCCGGCCGTCGGTGACCTCGAACACGGTGACGTACTGATCGAGGACGGCGTGATCGTCCAGGTCGCCGAGCGCATCGACGCGCCGGACGCCGAGGTGATCGACGCGACCGACCGGATCGTCATGCCCGGCTTCGTCGACAACCACCGCCACTCCTGGCAGACCGCGTTCCGGGGCGTCGGCGCGGACTGGACGTTCCCCGAGTGGGCGGTGGCCATGCACGGCACGGTCAAGCCCCACTACCGGCCCGAGGACGTCTACGCCGGCACCCTGCTCGGCCGCCTGGAGGCCCTGCACTCCGGGGTGACCACGATGCTGGACTGGTACCACGTCGCCCAGAGCCACGCGCACGAGGACGCCGCCGTAGCCGCACTGCGGGACGCCCCGGGCCGGTCGATCTTCTGCCTCGGCGCCGGCTGGGGCACCGCCGACTCCGTCGACGCCGACATCCGCCGCGTCCACGCCGACCTGGCCGGGGACGGCCTGGTCACCATGGCGCTGGGGCTGCGCGGAGCCGACGACACCGGCATGGACACCGTCGCCCGTGAACTGAAGCTCGCGGCCGAACTCGGCCTGCGCACCAGCCTGCACGTCGACGGCGATGGCGCGAGCGGCGGCGACGGTACGCGCCGTCCGGTCGCCGACCTGCACGAGCACGGCCTGTTGCGGGACACCACCACGTTCGTGCACGCCAACGGGCTCGGCGACGAAGAGCTGCGCATGCTCGCCGACGCGGGCAGCTCGGTGTCGATCAGCCCGGACGTGGAACTCAAGATGGGCTTCGGCTGGCCGATGACCGGCCGGGTGCTCGCGGCGGGCCTGCGTCCGACGCTGTCCGTCGACGACGTCCCGTCGGTCGGCGGCGACATGTTCTCCACGATGCGTACGGCCTTCGCCGTACAGCGCGGCCTGGACGGCGGCCTGCGCTCGCGCGACCTGCTGGAGTTCACCACCGTAGACGCCGCCCGGTCCTGCGGGCTCGACGCCCAGGTCGGCAGCATCACGCCCGGCAAGGACGCCGACATCATCCTGCTCCGCACCGACGACCTGACCGTCTTCCCGGTCACCGACCCGGCCGCCACGATCGTCAGCGCCGGCCACCCCGGCCTCGTCGACACGGTCCTCGTCGCGGGCCGCGTGGTGAAGCGCGACGGGGTGCTCGTGGGAGTCGACCTGCCCGCCCTGCGTTCCCGCCTCCTGGCCTCCCGCAACCGGATCGCAGAGGCCGCCGGCATCCCGCTCGACGGCACCTGGCGCCCGCGCCCGGAGGCGAAGTAGGAGCGTTCGGAGGGGGCATGTCGTACGACACCCTCCAAGAGCGGAGACAGCCCGGGCCCCGGGGACAGACATCGTCCCCGGGGCCCGGGCGTACGGGTACCGAGTGCGGATCAGCCCTCGACGACGCCGGAAGCGGCGATCTCGATCTTCGCCTTGGTGGCGCCCGACTGCGAGCCCAGGGACTCGATCTTGTCGATGATCTCCTGGCCCTCGACGGCCTCGCCGAAGACGACGTGCTTGCCGTCGAGCCACGAGGTGACGACGGTGGTGATGAAGAACTGCGAGCCGTTGGTGTTGCGGCCGGCGTTCGCCATCGACAGCAGGTAGGGGCGGTCGTGCTTCAGGTCGAAGTTCTCGTCCGCGAACTTCTCGCCGTAGATGCTCTTGCCACCGGTGCCGTTGTGGTTGGTGAAGTCACCGCCCTGCAGCATGAACTGCGGGATGACGCGGTGGAAGCCGGAGCCCGCGTAGCCGAAGCCGTTCTGCCCCGTGGCCAGCTCGCGGAAGTTGCGGGCGGTCTTCGGGACGACATCGTCGAAGAGGTTGAAGACGATGCGGCCTGCGGGGGCGCCGTCGATGGTGATGTCGAAGTAGACGTTGCTCATAATAAATTCTGTCACTTTCGGTGTGATGCACACTGCCCGGCGCAGCCGTGTGCCGAACGCCGGACCGTTACCTCAGATAGCCCTGATGGCAGAACTCTATAGCGCGTACCGCCCGGGCCGGCGGAGCGGCGGGTGCCCCGGGTGGCCGCTGATAAAGTGGACGAACGCTTCGAGATCGCCGGGGCCCGTACCAAGGGGTGCGGGCCCCGGCGCGTTGCGGGCAACAGACCGAGGAAGGTTCCCCATGAACGCGAAGCCGCCGACCGCTTCCTTCGCCACGCTCGGACTGCCGCCCGAGCTGGTCGGGACGATGACGGACCTCGGGGTGACGGAACCCTTCCCGATCCAGGCGGCGACGCTCCCCGACGCACTGGCCGGCCACGATGTGCTGGGCCGGGCACGGACCGGGTCCGGCAAGACACTCGCCTTCGGGCTCCCGCTGCTCGTACGGACCGCGGGCCGGCGGGCGGAGCCGAAGCGGCCGCTCGCACTGGTCCTGGTGCCGACCCGGGAACTCGCGCAGCAGGTGGACGACGCGCTCACCCCGTACGCCCGGACAGTCGGCGTACGGCTGGCGACGGTGGTGGGCGGCCTGTCGATCAACCGGCAGACGGCGCTGCTGCGCACCGGTGTCGAGGTGCTCATCGCGACGCCGGGGCGGCTGACCGACCTGGTGTCGCGTCGCGACTGCCACCTGAACCACGTACGGATCACGGTGCTGGACGAGGCGGACCAGATGTGCGACCTGGGCTTTCTGCCGCAGGTCTCGGACCTCCTGGACCAGGTCCCCTCCGACGGGCAGCGGCTTCTGTTCTCGGCCACGCTCGACGGCGACGTCGACCGGCTGGTCCAGGACTACCTCCACGACCCCGTTCTCGCGTCGGTCGACGAGGTGGCGGGCTCGGTCGCGACGATGGAACACCACGTGCTGAACATCCACGGCGCCGACAAGTACGCCACGGCGACCGAGATCGCCGCGCGGGACGGCCGTGTGCTGATGTTCCTGGACACCAAGGCCGGGGTGGACCAGTTCACCCGTCACCTGCGGGCCGGCGGGGTACGGGCGGCGGCCCTGCACAGCGGGAAGTCGCAGCCGCAACGCACGCACACACTCGCCCAGTTCAAGGACGGCGAGGTCACCGTGCTGGTGGCCACCAACGTCGCCGCCCGCGGCATCCACATCGACGAGCTCGACCTCGTCGTCAACGTCGACCCGCCGGCCGACGCCAAGGACTACCTGCACCGGGGCGGTCGGACGGCACGTGCGGGGGAGTCCGGGAAGGTGGTCACCCTGGTCACGCCCGGCCAGCGGCGCGAGGTGAACCGCATGATGTCCGAGGCCGGCATCCGGCCGATCGTCACACAGGTGCGCTCCGGCGAGGAGAAACTGACGGCCATCACCGGGGCCAAGCGCCCTCCGGCGGGGACGAAGCCCGCAGGTAACGCCCCCTTCCGCGGCATGGGCACCCGTCCGGGCCGCCCGGCCAAGGAGTCCCGCAAGGCCGCCGAGGCCCGCAAGACCGCGGAAGCCCGCGCGGCGGCCCGGGTACGCAAGGGCCGCTGACCCCACGGACGACGGTGCCGAGCCCGAGAGGCCCGGCACTGGCTTCTCAAGCGCCGCCGACGACTCCGGGTGGGACGAAGCGGCGATGCAGTGGCCGGAACTCACTTTCGGGCTGACCGCTGATGCCGGCCTTCTCGACAGCGGGAGCCAACCGTTCGGCGAAGAAGGTCTCGAAGGCCTCCTCGGAGTCCCAGACGTCGGTCACATTGAGCGCTTCGTCGTCGAACCAGGCCACGTGCACCTGTGAGCCCGCAGGGGCCGTCTCCTCCCAGCCCACGGTGTCCCGAACAGCGTCGTACTGATCAGGTGTGACACCCGTCCAGCGCATGAACATCACCACAGCCAATGTCCGCTCCTCGCTCGTGTCGTGTACGACCGGCTACCGGCGTCCGCGTGCTTCGTTCACCGGCGGTGGCCCCGGCCATCGTCCTGCGCGACAGGGACGGGGCGAAGAGCGTACGGAGGCGCGGCGCGGCTGGGGTTCACTCCTCACGCCTGGTAGGCGGGAGTCCGCATGTGCGTGCGGAGGCCTCTTCGGCGGCGGGTAAAGGTGACCTGTCCATCTTCGTTCGCTCCGCCCCCGTGCCGCTCTGTGGCCCTAGGGACGCGCGGTTCTCGGCGGAGCCACCGAACCGCGTGGCTTCGCCGCCGGGGGCAGGACTTTGCGACGGCTGAGTTTGTTCTCGTCGATCGCTCTGACCGTGCGCTTGACCACCAGGTCCACCAGCAGGTCCGCCGGCCACCGGTAGCTGGACAGCGGGGGCGTCAACAGCCGCGACAGCGGGTGGTCGTCGAAGCCCATGACCGAGACGTCGTCGGGTACTTCGAGTCCCAGCTCCCGGGCGCCGGCGTAGACGCCGTAGGCCATCGAATCGGCCAGGCAGAGAAACGCGGTCGGCGGATTCGCCGAGCTCAGTACGGTCCGCGCCACGGCCGTGGCGCCGTCCAGGTCGTGCGGTGAGGGGTGGAGCGTGACGTCCAGTCCGAGACTCCGCGCGACCCGATGGGCGATCACCTCGGCTGGGCGGTCGGGGGTGGTGGGCCGGCTCGGGGTCATGACGGCGATCCTCCGGTGACCGCAGTCGACGAGTCGGTGGAAGGCGTCGGTGACCCCGGCCTCGTTGTCGAAAACGACCTCCGCCGCGGTGGCCGCACCCGGCAGTCCGTCGCCGATGGACGTCAGCACCGTCCGTCGGGCGACCTCCTTCCAGTGCGCGGCGGCCGGGTCGACCGGCAGGACGATGAGCGCGTCCACCCGCTGGTCGGCCAGCTGGGAGGCGAGCGTGGCCTCGAGTTCGGGGTCGTTCGAGGCGTCGACGATCAGAGCGTGCCGGCCGACGCCGAGGAACCTGCGGCCCAGGGCGGCGGCGAGATCCTGCTGCCAGACGTCGGCGAGCGACCCGCACAGCACCCCGACGTACCCTGTGCGTCCGGAGGCCAGGGCGCGGGCGATCGGGTCCGCCTGGTAGCCGAGCCGATCTGCGACCTCGCGGACGCGTCGCTGGGTCTCGGGCGGTACTTGAAGACCGCGGAGCGCGTACGACACCGCGGCGGCGGAGAGCCCGGTCTCCTCCGCGATGTCGCGCAGGGTGATCCGCCGCGGCTGTTTTGGCACCTCGTCAGTGTAACGACTCGATGAACTGGCGAGCCGCTCCTGCCGTCCGGAGCGGAGCGACCTTCGGCGAACATTGACACCGGCTCAGCTTAAGCGCTTCACTGGAACGCATCACTGAAGCGCTTAACCAAAGAGACGGCACGAGCGGGCACAGTGCGACCGCCATTCACCAACACCCGTGTCCGGAAGGCCTCGTCGGCCAGTTGTGCCTGCCCCCGTGAACGATCCTTCGTCGTACGACCGCCGGACGTGCCGCACGCGTCGGCAATCCACACCACCTCCTACTCGAAGGAGTACGACCATGACCGCACCGCTGCCGTCCCACGACCTCGACACCGCAGCCGCCCGCGATGCCGAGCCGTGGCACCGGGTGCGGGCGGCCGTCACTCTCGACGCGCTCCCAGGCCGCGACCTGGACAAGCGGGAACTGCTGGAGCTGGCCGCGTCGATCGTCGCGGACCCCGGCATCTGGCGTGAGCACGTGGCCTTCGACGACGACAACCGGCACTACGTCTCCCTGTACCGGGACGCCCATGTCGATGTCTGGGTGCTGTGCTGGACACCGCGGAACGACACCGGCTGGCACGATCACGATGTCTCGTCCGGTGCCGTGGCGGTGGCCGAGGGAGCACTCGTCGAACACAATCTGGCCGTCGGCGTGCCGAGCCTGGCGACCGAGGTGTCGGCCGGTCAGGTCTTCTGCTTCGGCCCCGACCACATCCACCGGCTCACCGGACGCGATGTCGGCAGCGTGTCGATCCACACGTACTCGCCGCCGCTGTGGCGGATGGGCCAGTACACGGTCGCACGCAACGGGATCCTCCGCCGCACCGCGGTCTCCTACGCCGACGAGCTGCGGCCACTGGACGACATGGCCTGACCCGACTGGTGCAGTTCGCTGCTGACGACCGGAGATCTGCGCGCTTCGTGGCGTAGTGGGCCCGGGAGTCGGGACCGCTGAGCGAGGCGAACGAATGCCGCGGGCCGACCGCCCGCCGATCAGGCGGCGGCAGCGCGCAGATCTCCGGCCGTCAGCAGCGACAACAGCCCGATGTCCTCGGCCGCGAGGGCGTCGGCGCCGCCTTGTTCACGGTCGATCACGCACAGAGCCGCAGAAACCTGAGCCCCCAGACCACACAGGTCCGCGGTCGACAGCACGATCTGTCCGCCGCTGGTGACCACGTCCTCGACGACCAGCACCCGACGGCCCTCGACCTCGGCTCCTTCGGCGAGACGGCAGGTGCCATAGGGCTTGGTCTGCTTCCGCACGAACGCGCAGGGCAGGCCCGTGTGCCGGCCGAGCGCGGTCACCACCGGGATGCCGCCCATCTCCAGGCCGGCCAGGACCTCGGTTCCGGAAGGCACCAGCGGAACCATCTGCCGGGCGATCTCGTCCAGCAGGACCGGGTCGCCCTCGAACCGGTACTTGTCGAAGTACTCCGTGGCGGCGCGTCCGGACCGAAGCGTGAAACGCCCCGTCAGATGAGAAGCGGCATGGATGCGGCGAGCAAGATCAGAACGGGTCACAGGCGTTCAGTCTTCCAGCCGTTCGTCCCCGCGAGGACACCGGCTCCCTCCACCGCCGCTCGGCGTCCCGTCTCGATTGCCCGCCGTCCGTCACGGCCGCGCAGGACCTGCCGCTTTCCGTCCTTCAGCCATGGCGTGGCCACTGAGCAGGCTGCCCGCGCCGGGAACGACCGCGGGCAGGCCCAGCTCGACGAGGGCGCGGTACGCCGTCGCGGTGGCCGCCGAGAGCACGGGGAGTCCCGCCGCTTCCTCCACCGGCTGGATCGACGGCAGCGAAGGCATCTGGACACAGGCGGACAGAACGAGTGCGTCGGCGCGTGACAGGTCCAGGCGCCTCCAGTGCTCGCGCAGGTCGGCGGGGTCGAGGCGGGCGACGGCCAGGTTGTCCGGCACCTCCAGGCTCAGCGCGTCCACCACCTCGATGCTCGCGTCCTCGATGTAGTCGGCCACGAGCTGCGTGAGCGGTTTCAGATACGGTGTGACGATCGCGACCCGCCCTGCTCCCAGGGCCCTGATGCCGTCGAGCAGAGCACCCGCGCTCGACACCACGGGAGCCCGGGAGCCCTCGGCGCGCAGCACCGCGGTGATCTCGTCCTCGGCGGTGCAGTGGTGCCCCGGTCCCTGCGCCATGATCGCCACGAGGCAGGCCGTGACGACCACGTCCGGCCGGGCGTCGGCCAGTTCCAGTGCCGCTCGCCCGGTCTGGGCGTTCATGGCACGGAGTTGTTCGGGCGTGACGTGCCGCATGCGCATACGGCTGCTGTGGAAGACGAACCGGTCCTCCGGAACCAGGGACTCCCGCTGCCGCATCATGCGCGGCAGTTCCGTCTCCATGGTCAGGTTCGAGCTGGGCACGATCATGCCGATGTGGTGATCGGACACGGGATCCTCCGGGTGTGGTCGGCCACCGGGGAACCGGAAGCCGCGGCCGCGGAGTCAGGGGCCCTCGGTGAGTCCCTCCCAGTGGTCGGCGAGGGACGTGAACAGGTGCATGATGTGCTCGCGCTGCTCCGGCCCGAACGGCTCGAGAAGCCGCTCGTCGAGCTGCCGGGCGCGGAGGTTCGCGTCGTGGAGGGTCTCCTCGCCCTCCTCCGTGAGATAGAGCAGTTTGCGCCGGCCGTCCTCCGCGGCCGTCCTGCGGACGATCAGGCCCCGGTTCTCCAGGCGCCGAGCTACGTCCGCCATCGTCGACGTGTCCAGGGAGACCGCCGACGCCATGGAACGCTGGTCGCTCCCCGGCGCCGCGTCCACGGCCTGGAGCACGGCGAACTGCGGGCCCGTGAGCGTCGGGTCGACGGCACGGATCCAGACCGCCAGATACGCCTGGTAGAGGCGGCGGACCTGGTAGCCGGGCGCGGCGGTGAGCTCCGGGGGAGGCCCGGGAGGCGTGGACGTCGGGGCTGTGGTTTCGTCACCCATGACGCCCACTTAAGCACGGCACTTGATCGAGTCGTCGGCCGGAGGGGCGATCTCCGGGAACCCGCGCGCCGACGTCACACCAGCATCGGGCGCAGCACCTGGCGCAGGGCCGCGAGTGCGGCGCGCGGGCTGTCCCAGAACAGCATGTGGCCGGCGTCCGGGATCTCGGCCAGTACCGCCGACGGCAGCAGCCGGGCCGCCTCCGCCGCGCCCTGGGCGGTGACGACCGGGCTGTCCGCGCCGTACAGGAGTGCCGTGGGCCCGGGCACGGAGGGCCACCACGCGAAGAAGTCCTCGCTCTCGAAGCCGCGGTGCGTGGCCGTGACGGCCACAGAGTCGCAACTCGCCAGCCAGCGCGCCCGCAGCTCCCGCTCCCGGCGCGGCCAGCGCGGCCAGGACCGGGCCACCTCGTCCGCGTCGGTACCGCGCCGCGCCTGCGCCAACTGGTCGAGGAAGACGTCCAGGGGAGTGGGATAGGGCCCGCGTCCGGGGCCGCTCATCGGCGGGTCGCCCAGCACGGTGCCCCGCAGCGCCACCTTGGCCCGGACGGCGGTCACGGCCGCGATCCGCGCGCCCATGGAGTGCCCGAAGAGGACCGGCCGGTGCAGACCGAGGCCCGCGACGACGGCCTCGGTGTCCTCGGCGTACTCCTCCAGCCCGTACGAACCACCGCCGTCGGACAGCCCGCGCCCACGGACGTCGACGACCAACGGCCGTACGAGAGACGTCAGTTCGCGGGCCACGAAGTCCATCGCGACGGCCGGACTGGTGATGCCGGGCAGCACGACCAGCGGGACGCCGTCACCCCCGTAGTCCAGGACGTGCAGGCGGGTGCCGCCCGAGCGGACCCAGCGGCTGGTGGCGGGGACGTCGGCGAGATCGGCGAGTGCGGGCTGCGAGAGCAGACGGGTGGGCGGGGGCATGAGGTTCTCCAAGTGGGCGGAGCAGCAAGGGGGTTACGGAGCCGTCCTCGGCAGGCCGTCGAGGTACCCGACGGCGTCCTTGACGTCGATCACGTCGCCGTACTTGGCCTGAATGTCGAAGAGGTTCGCCTCGTGCGGACCCTGTGCGCGGTCCCCGACGCACTCCCTCGGCACCAGCACCGAGAACCCGGACTGCACGGCGTCCACCGCGGTGGCCCGTACACAACCGCTGGTCGTCGCGCCGCACACCAGCACTGTGTCGCGGCCGAGTCCGGTCAACAGGGCGGCCAGGGACGTACCGAAGAACGCGGACGCACCCTTCTTCACGATCAGGTGGTCCTGCGGCGCCAGGGGGAGCCGTGGGTCCAGTGCGACCTCGTCGCCGCCTTCGACCAGGCTCCGCATGCCCTGCGCCTTGTGCAGCCAGGTGACGGCGTCGCCCGCTGCCTCGGCCGGTGTGTAGGCGATCGCGGTGAACACCACCGGTACGCCGGCCGGACGCGCCGCCGCGATCAACCTGCCTGTGGCGCGGACGACTTCGGTGAGGTCGGCGCCCGAAGGGAAGGCCTGTTCGGTGAAGCCGCGGGTGAGGTCGACGACGATGACCGCCGGGCGGCTGCCGCGGCGCACGGGTGCGCCGAACCCGGCCCGCTCGTAGGTCCGTTCCGTCTCCTGCCCGTACCGGATCCCGCTCATGACGTCCTCCGCAGGGCTCGCAACTCCCGTGCCTGGGCGCCGAGTCGGCCGAGCAGCCAGCCCTCCAGGACACCGAGGGCGAACACCCCTGCCACCAGGCCGTACTTGGCGGCCCGCGGACCGAGCAGCATCGCCAGGCCGTCGAGGCCGGAGTCCTGAGCGATGGCCGGCCGGGCCGCTGCGGGAGCCGTCGGAGTCGAGGCCGCGGGCGAAGACGGCCCGATCGCCCGGTCCTGGTCGAGCAGGCTCCCCAGGTTCCGTGCGAACTGCTGGAGGATCCGGTCGGACACGGTGACGATCGCGCCCTTGCCGAACTGGACGATCTTGCCGCGGATCACCAGGTCCGTGGAGAGCTGGAGCAGCGCTCCCTCGGGTGTCGCGAAGACTTCGAGCGCGACCTCCGCCTCCGCGTCCCCGCTGCCGTGGGTGTCCGTACCGCGCGCGTGCACCCGCAGCCGCCGCTTCTCGGCGTCGGTCTCCAGGAAGCGGACGGTACCCGCGTAGGAGGCGCTGATGGGACCGACCCGGATCTTCACCCGGCCCCGCCAGGTGTCGCCGTCCTGTCCGTCGAGTGCCGCGCCCGGCATACAGGACGCGACCCGTTCGACGTCGTTCATCAGGGCGAAGACGTCGTCGGGGGAGGCGTTGATCGGCACGGTGTTGGTGAGCTGCATGGGTCAGTGCTCCTTGCCGGCAGACATGTCACAGGGGGTGGCGCAGGCCCCGCGCCGGGCCGTCGCGCAGGCGTCGATCGCCTCGACGATGGTCTGGTAGCCGGTGCACCGGCACAGGTTCGAGGCGACCACCTCGCGGATCTCCTCCTTGCTCGCGTCGGGCCGCTCGGCGAGGAACCCGTCGGCGAGTATCAGGAACCCGGGCGTACAGAACCCGCACTGCAACGCGTGGTGCTCGGTGAACGCCCGTTGCAGATCGTTCAGGCCGCCGTCACCGTCCGACAGCGACTCGACCGTGCGAATCCGGGCTCCTTCGGCCTGGGCCGCGAACATCAGGCAGGCGCGGACGGGCCGTTCGTCGACCAGGACCGTGCAGGCGCCGCAGATGCCGTGCTCGCAGCCGACGTGCGTACCGGTCAGCCGCAGGTCGTGCCGGAGTACGTCGACGAGGGTGCGACGGGGCTCGGTGATCACTTCGTGCTGTTCGCCGTTGACGTCGAGGGCGATCAGCTGGAGCGGCGGATGTGTCACCACGGGGTCGGTGTTCATGAGGACAACTCCAGGCTCGGAGCGCCGTTCAGGGCGCGGTGCACGGTCTCGGGGGTGATCGGTGTGTGGTCGAGTTCGACGCCGGTCGGGCGCAGCGCGTCGTTGACGGCGTTGAGGACGGCGGCGGGCGCCCCGATCGTGCCGCCCTCGCCTGCCCCCTTCGCACCGGTCTCGGTGAACGCGCAGGGCGTCTCCAGATGGTGGATCAGCACGTCGGGGATCTCGTGCGCGGTGGGCACCTTGTAGTCCATGAAGCCGGTCGCCGACGGTTCGCCCTGGGCGTCGTACGTCACCTGCTCGAACAGCGCGCCCGCGATGCCCTGCGCGATACCGCCACGGCACTGCCCCTCCACGACCTGCGGGTTGATGGCGACCCCGCAGTCCTCGACGCACACGTACCGTAGGATCTCCACCTGCCCTGTGTCCGCGTGGAGTTCGACGACGCAGCCGTGGGTGGCGTTGGAGAAGGTGCCGTCGTTGAAGACGTCGAAGGTGGCGGTGACCGACAGGCCCGGCTCGATGTCCTTGGGCAGCAAGTGCGCCTGGAGATAGGCGATGTCGGCGATCTGCTCGTAGGTGAGGACGTCGGAGGCGTTACGGCGACGGGCCGCGCCGGACGTCAACTCCACGTCGTCAGGGGTGATGTCCCAGCGGGCGGCGGCGATCGCGCGCAGCTTGTCGCCGAGTTTCGCGGCGGCCAGGCGTACGGCGCTGCCGCCGATGGTGATGGAACGGCTGGCGAAGGTGCCGAAGCCGTAGGTGATGCGGTCGGTGTCGCCCTGATGGAGCCTCACCTTGGCGATGTCCAGGGCGAGTTCGTCGGCGACGATCTGCGCCATCGTCGTCTCGTGGCTCTGCCCGTGGTTCATGGTGCCGGTGGTGAAGGAGACCGTGCCGCTGGTGTCCATCCGTACTTCGGAGATGTCGAAGCCCGGCACCACCTTCATCTTGCGCTGCGCGAAGGCCGCCGAGCCGTAGCCGGTGCGCTCGCTGAAGCACGCGTAGCCGATGCCCAGGTGCCGGCCCTCGGCCGCCGCCGCTGTCTGCTTCTCGTACCAGCCCTCCTCGCGGACGAGCAACTCGCACAGGTTGAGCGATTCCAGGTAGGAGCCCGGGTCGTAGGTGATGTTGTTGACGCCCGTGTACGGGAAGTCGGTGATGACATTGCGGCGGCGGATCTCCACCGGATCCAGGGCCAGTTCGCGGGCGGCCCGCTCGAGAAGCCGCTCCATGACCATGACGTACTGCGGCCGGCTCACCCCGCGATACGGTCCGGTGGGCGCTTTGTTGGTGGTGACCGCACGGCCCCGCACCCGGTAGGCGGGCACCTTGTAGACGCCGGGCATCTCGGCGGACGCCATCAGCGGCTCGATGCCCGCCGTGAAGGGGTAGCAGGAGTAGGCGCCCATGTCGCAGACCACGTCCGTGTCGAGCGCGAGGATCCTGCCGTCGGCGTCGAAGGCCGCGCGGGCCCGGTAGTGCTGTTCGCGGGCGAGGAAGGAGGCGGTCAGGGCGTCCTTGCGGTCCTCGATCCACTTCACCGGCCGTCGCAGTCGTAGGGCTGCCGCCGCGGCGGCGATCTCCTCGCGGCCGACGACGCACTTCTGGCCGAACCCGCCGCCCATGTCGGGCACCACGACCCGTACGGCGCGCTCGTCCAGGCGCA
Organism: Streptomyces hokutonensis; assembly: GCF_000376565.1. Taxonomy (GTDB): domain Bacteria; phylum Actinomycetota; class Actinomycetes; order Streptomycetales; family Streptomycetaceae; genus Streptomyces; species Streptomyces hokutonensis. The sequence goes on from NZ_BARG01000088.1 coordinate 56,896, forward strand.
GGCAGCGGGACGCCACCGTCCGTACCTGGTGCGGGATCTGGGTGCAGGTGTGCAGGACTAGCTGTTCCTCGCGGTCGTCCCAGTGGGCCACGGCACCCCGCGTCTCCAGCGGCAGGGCGTTCTGTCGTCCGGTCCTGGTGTCGACCTCTACGACGCAGGGCGCGGACGTGAAGATCCCGTCGATGCCGTCCGTCGCGAACAGTGAGACGTCCACCAGGGTGTTGTGCGCGGCCTCGGCGTGGACGAGGGGGGCGTCGGCCGCGAACGCCGCCTCCTCGGACATGACCGGGGGCAGCGTGACGTACGAGATCTTCGCCGCCTCCAGGCCGTCCTCCGCCGCGTACGCGTCGCGGGCCACGACGATCGCGATCGGCTCACCGACGTAGCGGACCTTGTCGCGGGCCAGGACCGGCATGGCGGTCGGGACGAACTCCGAGAGCGGGCGACCCAGTTGAGCGACGATGTCGCCCAGCTCCAGGTCCTCGGCCGTGAACGCGGCGACGACGCCCGGGACTTCGAGGACCGCCGACACGTCCACCGAGGCCAGCTCCGCGTGGGCGACGGTGCTGCGCACGAACTGGGCGTGCAGCATGCCGGGCAGCGCGATGTCGTCGACGAACCGGCCGCGCCCGGCGAGCAGCCGGGGATCCTCGCGGCGGCGAACGGCCCTGCCGACCAACTTCCGTTCGCTCATGGGGACATCGCTCATGGGGCCGTCGTTCATGGAGACATCGCTCATGAGGACACGGCCTCCTCGCAGGCGCGGCGGACCAGGGTCCGGACGAGTTCCCTGCGGTAGTGGGTGCTGCCGGACGCGTCCGCGGGCGGCTCCACGGCCTGCGCCGCGGCCGACGCACAGGCCTCGAACGAACCGCCGTCCGCCAGTACGGCCTCGGCCTCCGGCACCCGGACGGCCGCGGATGCCACCCCGCCCAGCGCGACCCGCCCGGAGCGCACCTCGCCGTCCTCCACATCGAGGTCTACGGCGGCGGCCACCAGGGCGAAGTCCCCGCGCCGCTCGGCGAATTCGGTGAGCGCGGCGTGTGGGGCGGGACGCGGGAAGACGATCTCGACGAGGATCTCGTCCGGGTCGAGGGCCGTCGTGTAGTAGCCGAGGAAGAAGTCGCCGGCCGCGATCGTGCGCTCTCCCCGCGGCCCGCGTGCCACGAACTGCGCGCCCAGTGTCACCGCGAGCAGGCACCACTCGGCGGTGGCATCGCCGTGCGCCATGCTGCCGCCGACCGTGCCACGGGTACGGATCGGCAGGTGCCCGATCCACGTCATGGCCCTGTTCAGGACCTCGAAGCCCGCCTCCAGCACCCCGGCCGGGTCGCTCTCCACCGTGTGGTGGGTGGTGAGCGCCCCGATGCGCAGCGCGCCGTCGGCGTCCCGGTGCATCCGGTCCAGTTCCCGCAGGCCGGCTATGTCGACGAGGTGCCCCGGTCGGGCCAGCCGGTAGTTCATCATCGCGACGAGACTCTGTCCGCCGGCGATGACCTTGGCGTCCTCGCCGAGCTCGGCCAGCAGCCCCGCGGCACCGTCGACGTCGCGGGCCCGGTGGTACTGGAAGGGGGCGGGCTTCATGGTCCTCCGTATGGTGGCTGGGCGGCCCGGGAGGGCCGGGGTCGGCTCAGAGCGCCGCCTGCTCGGCGATGCCCAGAGGTGCGCGGGCCGTCGGTGTCTCCTCCTCGTCGGCGTCCAGGACCCGGCCCTTCGTCTCCGGCGCCGCGAACGCCATCCAGACGACGGCCAGCAGCACCGCGACCCCCAGGACCGCGAAGGTCGTCGCCAGCCCCAGCGCGGGCCACATGAGCGAACCGAACAACAGCGGGGCGAACCCGGTGAGCGCCCGGCTGACCGAGGAGGCCCAGCCGAAGCCGCTGGCCCTGAGCTCGGTGGGGTACAGCTCCGAGGCGTAGGCGTACAGGACGGGAACCGTGAGCTGGATCAGGAAGCCGAAGACGGCGATCGCCACGACGGACCCGGTCGGCATCTTCATCACCAGCGCGAACACGACCAGCGCGGCGGACGCGACCGGAGCCGAGACCCCGATCAGCCACTTGCGGCCGACGATGTCGACGAGCGCCGTGGACACCAGCACACCGACGATTCCGACACCGCTCATCAAGGTGGTCTTCATGAAAGCCGCCGTGTCACCGAGACCCTCGTCCTTGAGGATCGTCGGCATCCAGCTCAGGGCCGCGTAGTAGACCAGCATGATGGTGGCGAACAACGCCCAGGCCGCGGAGGTGATGCGCGGGCTGAACTTCCATACGCGGCGCAGCTGTTCGGCCGCGGCGGCCACTCCGCGCGGGCCGGTCTCGGCGACGGGCTCCGGGATCGTGTACGGCACGGCCGGCGCGCCGGTACGGGCGACCAGGTCGTCGATGACCTGCCTGGCCTCCGTCTCGCGGCCCTTCTTCGCCAGGTAGACGGGCGACTCCGGGATACCCCGGCGCGCCCAGAACAGCAGCAGCGCGGGCAGCACCATCGTCGACAGCATCCACCGCCAGTTCCCGTGCACCGACAGCAGCGCCGTCGACACGAACCCGCACAGCGTGACGCCCACCGGCCACCACACATCGAGCCCGGTCAGCACCCGGCCCCGGTACTTGCGCGGCGAGAACTCGCTCACCAGCGCGTAGTCCACCGGTATGCAGCCGCCGAGGCCGATGCCCGCGAGGAAGCGCAGCGCGAGGAAGACCGGGTACGTGGGCGAGAGCGCGCCGAGGACGGAGAACAGGGCGAAGACCAGCAACGTGACGCTGAAGGCCTTCTTCCGGCCGATCCGGTCCGCGACCGAGCCCCAGGCGATGGCGCCTACGGCCATGCCGACGAGGTTGGCGGTGGCGACATATCCGCGCTCGCTCAGCGAGAGGCCGAAGTGCTCACCCACGAGTGGCATCAGGAAGCCGTTGAGGGCGATGTCGTACGCGTCGAAGAGGTAGCCGAGGCCACCGATGATGAAGATCTTTCCCTGGACGGACCATCTCCAGGGCAGTTCCTGAACGATCTGATCGCCTGTTTTCACGTTCGCTCCACGAGGTCGCGTTGACGTTCTTGAGGGGAAGGGCGGAGAGGCCAAGAGGTGGAGAGGCTCAACGGGCGAACTGGTACGAGAACGCGCCGAGATCCGGGTCGTTGAGCGGGGTGCCCGACCACAGCCAGTCGTAGGACAGGTCCGACTCCCCGTCGAAGTTCCTCAACTTCTCGTCCCTGGCCCGCTGTTCGGGGCCGTCGGGCAGGTGGTAGAAGGTCTTGTTGCGCAGGGAGGCGTCCTGCACCATGCCGGCGTGCTTGGCACGCCGGTCGACATAGCGGCGCAGCGCTCCCTCGACGCCGGCCGCTGTGACCGCGCCGAGTTCCTCGGCCAGTACGGCGGCGTCCTCCATGGCCTGCGAGGCGCCCTGCGCCTGGTAGGGGAGCATCGCGTGGCAGGCGTCCCCGAGGAGGGCCACCCGGCCGTCCGTCCACACCGGGTCGCGGCGCCGGTGGTGGAGCGCGAAGGCGGAGACGTCCTCCTTCGCCTTGGAGAGCATGGCCGGTACGCGGTCGTCCCAGCCGGGGAACGCGTCCACGAGGTCCTGCGCGGTCGCGGACACACTCCACTTCGCGGCGACCTCGTCCGTGCAGGGCACGCACGCCACGACGTTGAGGTACTCGCCGCCACGGATCATGTAGTGCACGAGGTGCCGGTCGGGCCCGTACCAGATGGTGCTCTGGAACCGGTCCACGAGCCAGCGCGTCGCCGGGTCGGCGGCGATCAACTCGCCCGGGATCAGCGCCCGGTAGGCCATCTCGCCGGAGAACAGCAGGGTGTCGGGGGCGCCCATCAGGTCACGTGTCCGCGAGCGGATGCCGTCGGCGCCGACGAGCGCGTCGCCGGCGTGCCGACGCCCGTCCTCGGTGACCGCGACGGGACGTTCGGGGTCGGTGCGGTCCAGGTCGACGACCTTGCTTCCGGTGTGCACCTGGACGACGGGACCGGGACCGGCGGGGTCGACGCAGGCGTCCAGCAGGATGCGGTGGAGATCGGCCCGGTGGTAGTGCCAGTAGGGGGCGTTGAACCGGTCCTTGACGCGCTGTCCCAGCGAGGTCAGCCCGACGATGCGGCCGTCCTGCCACCGCCGTCGCACTTGATCGAGCGGCTCGGTGTGGATGGCCTCCATCTGCCGCCGCAGTCCGAGCCCCATCAGCACCCGGCTCGCGTTGGGCGCCGTCTGGATGCCCGCGCCGGCCTCGCCGAGCTCGGACGCCTGCTCCAGGACGGTGACCCGCAGACCGCGCTGCCGCAGTGCCAACGCGGTGGTGAGCCCGCCGAGACCTCCTCCGACGACGGTGACTTCGTACGACTGGCTGGGCGCCACACTTCCTCCAACTCGCGTGCGGGTACGGGTGGTTCGGGGGGAGCAGACCGGCGCGGTCAGTCGCCGGGCAGCTTTCCGGCGGTGACGACCTCGACCTCGTCGACCGTCACGGTGCAGCCGCGCATCGCGATGTCGAGGTGGGCGTAGGACTCACGCCCGAGGACCGGGTGCGGGCCCGTCGACCAGAGGAAGTTGCCGGCGAAGGCGCGGGCGTCCATGCCCATCAGGTCGTCCTTGCCGTACATCGCTGTGGCGAACCAGTCGGCGGTACGCATCAGGCCCCACCCCATGTGGGAGAGGCTGCGCGCCCACTGGTCCCGGGCGTCCTCGAAGAACGTCGACAGCAGTTCGGCCTCGGCGCCGCCGGACACCTTCTCGATGTGTCCGCCGGCGATCTGCAGGGTGACCGGGGAGCGGACGTACTCCTTGAAGGGCAGCAGGATGTCGCCCTCGGCGAGCACGATCTGCCCGTCGGAGATCTCCGGCCAGCACAGCACCATCGTGCTCGGCCAGTGGTCCCAGCGGCCCGGGTCGTCGGCGAAGCCACACTGGAACTCCGGCTTGGAACCGGCGAGTTGGACGGTGAGATCGGTTCCCGCGTCCGAGGTGACCCGCATGACGGACGACCGCTTCAGCAGGCCGACGCCCTCCAGCACCTCCGCCTTGTCGCCCTCCTTGGGGAGGTTGCGGATCAGCACGTCGGGGGCGTCGCAGACGAAGATGATGCGGGTGCCGGCGCGCAGGATCTCCTGCTGGACCGGCGCGTGGATGAACCCCTCGCGGGTCAGGTCGACGACCAGGTCGGCCGACTTGAGCAGGTCCTGCGCGGTGCTGTCGTTGAGGACGGAGACCAGTCCCGGGCCCGCGCCGGTGTGGGTGCTGGGCATCGGCGCGGGGCTGCCGCCCGGCACGGTCGCGGAGATGACATGCGCCCCGCACGCCTTGGCGGCGCCGAACGCGGCCGCGACGTAGTCGCCGCGGCTGCCGGGCTCGGACAGCACCACGACGTGCTCGTCGCTGCGCAGCTTGCACAGCCGCAGCTCGCGGGTGAAGGCATCGAGCAGGTCGACGGACGAAAGATCGAACACGGGCTTCTCCAGGTTTCGCCGAGAGGTGCCGACAGTGCTCTTCGGCGGCCTGCGGACATGGCGCAGGCACGCTCCGGGCACGGCGACGGAAGGGAGAGCGAACAGGGGAGAGTGGAGGGAGACGGGGAGCGGAGGCAGGGCGGATCGACCCCGCGATGCATGGGTTGAGCAGCGGATTCGGGGCGGTGGGGTGCCGCCCGACAGAGATAATCCGAGCACGTACTATCTCTGCTTGGCAAGGGGGTGCGCGCCGAGTTAACACGGTTATTTCGTGACGGGCCGTCAGGGTGGACGCGAACTTCCGGGCTGATCTCCGCTTTGCGTGCGCACGACACGAGGATCGTCGTCAACGGTGGTGGCAACGTCACCGTGGGCACGGCGCAGACGATCCGCTGCCCCGTCGAAATCACCGTCAAGGCGAACGACGGCGGCTACTGGATCTCCGACCTGGCGCGGGCCGATCGGGAGGACCGCAAGTACCACGGGTTCCCCGGGCGGCAGGTCAAGCTCCAGTTCAGGAAGAAGGGTGCCGCCCACTTCGCCACGGTCAAGACCGTCACGACGGGCGACACCCGGCAACTGACCACCGAGGTGACCGACACCGCGGCAGACAGGTGGAGCTGGTACTTGTGCGACTTCGCGATCTAGGTGACCGGGCGGCCGGCGAGCGGTCGTCGGTGGTGGGCGTGTCCGGCCTGTGCCTGGTGGAGCCTGTGGCAGATGGAATAGCTGTCCACTTGGTGCTCGCCCGTTCCAGCCACGGTGTTGATCACCGATGCCGGGCGGAGCCGGTTCTCAGCCCTGGGACTCGATCTCGGTGTCTGCGACGGCGATGGCGACGCCGAGAGCCGTGGCGATGTTGCCGGCTGCGGTCATGACGCGGGCGGTGCCCACGATGGGCGCGATGGCGACAAGGACGTCCTGCAACTGGTCGGCGGTCAGGCCGGTCTTGAGGGCGGGGTCGATATGGGCCACGTACGAGATCGGCGGAGCGTCCGAGGCGGCGAGCGCGGCGATACGCGTGAGGATGAGCAGGTCCGGGGTCATCCCGCATCGCTCGATCGAGTCGATCGTCATGGCGGCGAGGGTGTCAAGGACGGGTGTTTCCGATGAAGTGGACATGCCGTATGTCCTCCTGGTGAGATTCGACCCCGAGAGACAACAGGCGGAAGGAACCGAGTTCCGCGAGCGAGGGATTCCTCTCCACGGTAGAACGCTTCCGGGCCTCGCGCGCGGGGGCGCATGGTCCGTCGTGTCGGAGAGAAGCTCCGGGCGCCCGGCCGTGCGGATGTCCGATCTCGTGCTTGGCCTCAGAATGGGCGTAATCGACTCTTCTCTTCCGAAGGGGAGACACCCATGAAGGACCTGAAGTTCGAGCAGAAGCGCTCTCTGTCGCGCTTTGAGGCTGCTGATCAACTCGCGGCACTCGCAGCCGCACTGCGGGAAGGCGGGGATGTCGAAGTGGAACTCGGGCTCGGAACGCTCAGCCTGCGGATCCCCGACGACCTGCGCAGCGAGACAGAGGTCGAGATCGGTAATGGGGAGATCGAGCTGGAGATCGAGTTCAAGTGGCCGACCGCGCCGCCCCGCACGACGCCGTCGCGAACGGTTGCAGCCGCGAAGAAGGCCGGACGGGCCAAGAGGGCGCCCGCCGAGCCCGGCCGAAGCGGCACGCGCACCAGCAGGAGCAAGAACACCAAGCGGTCCGCGTCGAAAGCGAACTGAGGCATCCGCGGACAGGAGCCAGGAACTCGGCAACAGCCGCATCAGAAAGTCTCGGTGACGACGGATCACACGGTGACGATCCGTGATGCTGGCGTGAACGGAGACTGGTTGCTGGATCGTCCGGTGAGCCGGCCGCGTTCGAAGCGGTCTCTGGTGCGGACCAGGACGAAACCCCGGGAGTCGATCACAAAGCGTCACTTTCTCTCGACAGCCTGTATGTGGGCTATGTAGAGTACGAGTATGGGTGCGCCGCGTATGACCCTGCAGACTCAACTGGTGCTGCGGGCTTTGCTGGAGGACCCCGCCAGGCTGCGGTACGGCCTTGAGCTGTGCGAACTGGCGGGACTGCCGTCGGGCACGATCTATCCGATCCTGGCCCGGCTGGAACAGGTCGGCTGGTTGGAGAGCAGTTGGGAGGACTCGGCTGTGCACGAGGCGGAGGGGCGCCCGCGCCGCCGCTTCTACGGGGTCACGCAGGACGGTGCCGAAGCAGCCCGCGAGGCCCTGGCGCGCACCTATCGGTCGCGGAAGCAGCCCTTGCCGGGGTGGGTCAGCGCTCACCAGGCCACTGGGGGAGGGGCGTCATGAAGAGGCAGCGGCGGTTTCCGCCGTCCTCAACCGCGCGGACAGACCTGGCGCCGACCCTTGAGGGCGTCATCGCCGCAGTCCGCTCGTATCACCCGGACTCCGACGCCGGTCTGCTGGAACGCGCCTATGCCGAGGCTTCGATCTGGCACGCGGGGCAGAGGCGCCGCAGCGGTGACCCCTACATCACCCACTGCCTTGCCGTCGCAGCCATCGTCGCCGAGCTTCGCATGCCTCCGCCCGTGGTGTGCGCGGCGCTGCTCCACGACGTGGAGGACACCGCCTGCCCGCCGCAACGAATCGCCGGTCAAATCGGCCAGGAGGTCGCCGACTTGACCGCGGCAGTTCGCACCGCCGTGGTCTCCGCGCACCCGCAGAACGGCGAAGGCGCCATGCTCGCCTCCGACGCCGCCGCTCCGTCATGGGAGACGGCCGTACTGGCCATCCGGCTCGCGGACCGGCTCCACAACATGCGCACCATCGCGTTCATGGACCCAGCCAGGCGGCTCCTCAAGGCGCGTGAAACCCTTGACGTCTTTGCACCCGCGGCTTGCGCAGTGGGACTGGAGTCGGTCGGCCGTGAACTGCAGGACCTCGCCTCAGCAGTCCTGCAACCGGCGGTGTCTTCCTACGCCGTCACGACCCGAATCCTGGCCGTCCTCACTCTGCTGCTGCCGTCACAGCGACGAGTGCGCTGGCAAGAGGAATGGAGCGCCGACCTGGCGACCCTCACCACCCGCCGCGCCCGCACCCGCTTCACACTCCACGTCCTGCTCGGCGCACCCCGACTCTCCATGACACTGCGCCGTCCTGCCTCTCAGGAACAACGATGACGAGCGGGGCGGCGCGACTGGGGACCGCCCTCGGGACACTGGCCGCATTCGCGATGGCCATGGTGCGGGGAGGGCTGACCGCCTGGGTCGCCGGAGCTCTCGCCGCAGGCGGCCTCCTACTGGTGGCGGCAGTGCTCTTCGTCCCCAGCGAGACACCGGCTCGCCGCCTGGGCCGCCTGCTCCAGGCCTGGCACGGCTCTACGGCCGGTGCCGCCGGACCCGAACCGAGTCACCGGTCGGCGCCTCCCACCGTCACCCGGGACGGGCTGTGACGGCCAACTGGTGGGCCCACCCACCGGGCAGGTCGCGCTTGCCGTGACGCGCGCCGAGCACTTACGCAACCGCGTCGTAGGCGGCCCGCAACCGGATGTCGCTGCCGGTCCCGGAACGTGGAGTGCCCTGGGCGAACACAGCCAGCCGCAGCACGAGATAGCGGCCGATCCCGACGAGCGCGGTGGCCGACAGGTACACCGTCTGCTGCAGGACAAGTCCGGCGTCGGGGCAGAGCGCGGCCAGCGCGCCGACCGCGGCGGACGTGACCAGCCAGCCGAGGGCCATGGTGGCAGCGCTCTTCAAGTGGCCGGCCAGACCGGGCCGTCCGTGGCGGAACGAGACGCGGGCGTGCAACTCGGTGGCGACCACGGTGGACACGACGGTGGTCAGCGCGTTCGCCACCGTCCACGGAATCCACTGCGAGAGCAGGACCAGAGCCGCAGAGGCCGCCAGGGTGAGCACACTGCCCAGCCCGGCGAAGCGCCCGAAGGCCACCGCGTGCCTACGGATCAGTCGCAGGCTGTTCATGGCGATCCCCTCCCTGGCCACTGCCCCTGACGGGGCCGTCGTCGTCATGCCGCACAGCGTGACCGCCTCGCCATTCAGCGCGGTTTCAGGGCGTTCTCAGGGGTGCCGGAGGTGGTGAAACCGGTGTGGCACCGGGAACGGGGAACTGGGGTCGCGTCGGTCACCCGCAGCTGGTGAGAGCGGTACTCGTCGTGCGCGTCCTCGCAGCGAATCCGGCGGACGCCAGGATCGCGGCCAGCGCCTGCGTCATCGCGGTCGCGATCTCGCTGGAGTGACACAGGACGGGATCGTCGAGCAGCCGAAGGCGGAAGGCACGACTCGCGCACTCTCGCAGGCGCGGGCCCGAACATCCGGTCAACTTGCCTATGTCTCCCCGTAGTCGGGCGGAGAAGGCACTCGCCCCGAAGCGGAAACACTCTTCGGCGGTCCGGTGTGGGCCCGCGGCGGCCGTCACGGTCGTACGGCCCGATACCTCTCACGCCGGGGCAGGGCCCGAGAGGCATCACGGTTCTCGGGCCCCGCGCCGCGCGTCTGCCCGAGCAGCGCGGCCCCGAGCGGGGGCAGCGTGTGCAGGACGGTCGGACCGATCTGCCGGCTGGTCGTCACCCCGGCGTCGCGCAGCACCGAGGCGTGCCGGCCGGCGGCGGACTGCGAGATGCCCACGACCTGGGCGAGTTCTCCCGCGGTCAGCCCGTCCGCGACGCACCGCAGGACCCGCGCCCGCGTGCCCCCGAGCAGTGCGCCCAGCGGCACGTGTTCCGCGGGGAGTGCTCCCTCGGGCACCGCCGGGTGGTTGAGCGGGTACGAGAGCACGGGCGGCAGGCCGTCGTCGGCCAGGGCGACCGGCGTTCCCCACGAGAAGTACGTCGGTACGATCCTCATCCCGCGTCCGCGCAGATGGAGATCGCGGTCCGTTCGGTAGTCCACCTCCAGGACCGGCGGGCGCCAGCGGAACCGGGGCCCCAGGCTCGACAGAAGCCCCTCGACGCCCCCGGCCAGCAGCGCGCGGGCAAGCAGGGCGCGGTGCGCGACGATCCCGCCGGCCACGCATTCCGTGAACGGTGCGACGGCCACCTCGTGGTACCGGCGGATAAGCTCGGTCAACTCCCGGCGCTCGGCCCCCTGATCCAGCCGCAGCACCCAGGACGGCACCGGAGAAACCTGGTCCAGGAGCCGTAACTCGGCGCGCCTGTCCCGTCCGGGCATACGGAGGATGCCGTCGAGGGCCGCGCCGATTCCGTCCTCGGACTCCGGCGGCGTCAGGAGGTCGGGCAGGTACGGCCCGAGGGCATACTGCGGGAAGAGCACCGTGCGCACCGGCCGGGCAAGCCCGGCCGCGTCCAGGGCGGCCCGGACCGTCCGGTGCCAGGCCGCGAACTGCCACCGGCCGCCCCGCGACTGCAGCCGGTGGAGTGTCGAGAGCACTTCCCACATCGGGTCGGGCTCCGCGGCGACGCGGACACGGGCGAGGTCGACCTCAGTGAAGTGGATACGGAGCACGCGATTCCCCCCGAAGAGCTCCACATTTGCGCTCAGGCGCAAGAGTGTTTCGCCGTTGACGAGACCCTGCCAAGGTTCCGCCAGGCCAAGAAGGCGCCGTGGCCGAATCCGACGTTCGACCGCCCGAACCAGGAGGAACCCGCGTGTTTTCGAAGAGAGCCAAGGCGACCGCCGGCACCATCGCGGCCCTGACCGCCGCAGTCCTCGGCCTGAGTGCCAGCCCCGCGTCGGCGAGCGGCACCTACAGCGGTCTGGCCTACGTCTACGGCGCGGGGGTCTTCGCCGACGACTGGGGCAACGAAGGCATCGTGGACCAGAGCCACAACACCGTGTCCAACGCGACTTGCCTGTGGCAGAAGATCCTCTACGCCGACGGCTTCCTCGCGGCCGGCGACATCGACGGCGACTTCGGGCCCCAGACCGCGGCCGCGACGGAGCTGTGGCAGAGCGTCCACACGACCGCCGAACCCGACGGCTCGGCCGGGCAGATCACCTGGACCGCGGCAGGCAAGCTGCTGCGCAACTCCAGCAACACGACCACCGGCAACACCGTGAGCTTCTACAACGGTTCCTTGTACGACTTCTACCTCACCCGCGACAGCAACGGCTACTACCACTTCCCCGACGGCAACGTCGACGACCGCATCGCCGGATACAACTACCGGACCTGCTAGGCAGTACCCGCGAGGCGGGGGTCGGCCGTGTCAGGACTGCTCGGCGCGCTGTGCGGCGGCAGCGGATCAGCCGGCCCGCCCGGCACCAACTTCCCCCGTGCGGGTCAGTGGACCAGTTTGCGGCACAGCAGGGCCGCGGGACCCGGTGAGCTGCCGGTGCGGGTGGTGTACGCGATGCCCGCGGCGTACTCGTCGTCCGCGCACTGGCCCTTGTAGTCGCCGACGGCGAAGTCACCGCCGGCGTCGCCGGGCCGGTTGTCGGAGCGGTCGAACCACACCGTGCGTCCCGCTCCCGCAAGGGCGGTACCGGAGGGAGCGCACAGGGCCGCCGACGTCCGCACACCCCGGTGGCTGTAGCCGATGAGGAACTGGCCCTGGGCGCACTGGAGTTTGGTGTATCCGGTGGCCCAGTCGCCGCCCTGGGGGACGTTGCGTTCGTCGGTGACGACCGTCTGGGCGGTGTCGGCGGCGCGCAGGTCGCCCGCGGTGATGTCCGTGCACAGTCCTCGGCCCGAGGTGTGCCCGAGGCCGATCAGTCGCAGCCCGTCCGGGCAGGCCGCCTTGGCGGCGCCCGGGTCCCAGTCGCCGGTGGCGCGCACCCGTACGGACTGGACGTAGTCGCCGTGGTCGGTGGCGAGCATCTGCCAGGCGGGGACCGGGGCGACCGGACCGCTGAGCGAGGCGGCGGACATCAGCCGCTGCCAGCCGGTGGCGCGCCAGTCCGCGTCGTCCAGGAGGCCGTGGCGGCTGCCGTCCGTGTCGTAGCGCAGCAGGGCCCAGTCGTCGTGGCCCTGCCAGCCGACCAGGGGCCAGTAGGCGAAGTCGGCGTCGTGGTCGGCGAAGTAGTCGGTGATGTTGCCGAACCAGGTGCGTGCCGCGGTGCCCGTCTCGCCCGCTCCGATGCCGAACTCGCTGATCCACACAGGGGCGGTGTAGTGCTTGCCGCTGTCCTGGGAGATGAAGAACGCCTCGTCGTACAGGGCTTGGAACAGGTCGTCGCGGCTGAGGTCCTGGTAGCGGGGGTCGCTGGTCTCGCCGATGCCGGTGGCACCGCTGTGGTGGGGGCCGGTGTAGCCGTAGAAGTGGGCCGAGTAGACGAGTTTGTGGGCGGCCACCAAGGTGTGCGACAGCGTGCGGGCGGGGGTGAGGAGGGGGCGGCCGTGGGCGAATCCGTCGACGGGTATGCCGGTCCAGTTGATGCCCTCGATGACGATGAGCAGGTTCGGGTTGGCCTCGGTGAGGATGCGGTCGGCGGCGAGTTGGGCGGCGGCGTACCAGTCGTGTGCGTCGCCGCCGCCCCAGTTCGGGTCGTCCCAGACGTCGCGGCGTACCTCGTTGTAGAGGTCGGCCCCCACCACGCGGGGGTCGGCGGCGTAGCGGCGGGCCATGAACACCCAGTCGTCCGCCCACTGCCCGGTCGACTGGCTGCTGTTCCACCGCTCGTTGCCGTCGATGCCGCAGCACCAACGGGAGGTGTTGGTGTGGTTGTTGAGGATGACGGCGAAGTCGGCCGACGTCAGTGCGGAGACCACGGCGTCGAACACCCCGAGCGGCGTCCGGCCGCGCAGCTGCGGGTTGGCCGCCACGGCGGCGTCCGGTACAGGGGTGGTGTCGTGGATCATCGCGTTGGAGAACGGCAGTCGGATGCTGTTGATGCCCAACTTGCGGAAGTCGGCCATCAGTTGGGCCAGGGGCACGCGGTCCAGGCCCAGGGGGATGCCGTAGGAGTTCTGCCCGGCGTGGTGATTGGCGCTGTCGGCCGTGCTGCCGCTGCCGGTCCAGGAGCCCTGGGCGCCGTCCCAGTTGGCCGACTTCAGCCGGAAGCGGTTGCCGTTCGCGTCGACGATGTAGCGCCCGCGTGTGGACAGGGGCGGCTGCCAGGTGCTGTCGGCAGCGGCGGGCGCGGCGGGGGCCGCCGGAGTCGCAGAGGCTGTCCCCGTGGACGGGAACAGCAGGGAAACGCCCACCACCAGTAGTGTCAGGTACCGGACAAGTTTGGTCATGAAGTGCCCTCCGTACCGATGCCGATCCCGAAAGATGGCAGCGCTCTCGAAGTCCCGCAGCAGCTGCCCGGGGGACACTACCCGTGACCTGCGAACCCGTCGACGGACAAAGCGCGCACTCGATTCGCGCATGCCCATGCCCGGCCAGGAGACACGCGGAAACGCCGCGCCTTCCCGGCCGGGCGGACGGACAGGTCAGCGCAGTCCGGCGAAGAGGTCCTTCTCGGGTACGGCCGCACCGGTCGCGTCCTTCACACGTGAGAAGGTCTCGATGCCCATCAGCTCGCCGAACCTCTCCTTGCCCATCTTGAGGAAGAAGATGTTGTCGCCCTGACTGGCGTGCGCGGCCAGCGAGTCGAACTTCTGACCGCTGAACGCGGTGGTGTCCACCCAGGTGCTGATCTCGTCGTCGGGGAGCCCCATCTCGGCCATCTCGGCGGCCTCGGTGGGATCCGGCTCCGGCATGTCCGGGTGCAACTCGCGGATGACCTCGCCGAACCGCCTCATCATCGAGCGGGGCATCGTGGTCCAGTACACCTTCGGTGTCAGGTCGGTCATCTCCACGGCCGCCATCGTGATGCGGTGGGCCTGGATGTGGTCGGGGTGGCCGTAGAAGCCGTTCTCGTCGTAGGTGACGACCACATCGGGCCGGTAGTGCCGCATGAGGTCCGCGAGCCGGGCCGCGGCCTCCGGTACAGGGGTCTGCCAGAAGGCTCCGGGGGCGTCGTTGCTGGGCCAGCCCATCATCCCGGAGTCGGCGTAGTCGAGCAGTTCCAGGTCGCTGATCTTCAGGACCTCGCAGCTCGCTTCGAGTTCCTGGCGGCGCATGAGGGCGACGGCCGCCGGATCGTGGCCGGGATCGCCCGGCTTGACGCCTCCCGGTCCGTCACCGCAACTGCCGTCGGTACAGGTCACGAGCACCGTACGGATGCCTTCCGCCGCGTACCGCGCGAGGACTCCTCCGGTCGTGGTGGCCTCGTCGTCGGGGTGGGCGTGTACCGCCATGAGCGTCAAGGGCCGGTCGGTCATGAGAAGTCCTCCAACAGAAATACGTCGCGGTCCACGGGGCGTGGCCGGTCTACCGCCATCCTGGGGCCCGGAGCCCGGGTGGGGCGGACGACCTCGCGGTCGCCCCGTGTTCCCCGCCCGAACGGCGCCGGTCCCTCGGCCGGTGCAACCGCGCAGACCGGACCCGCTGTTCCCGACGTGGCCGCTGATCTCCGGCGGCCGTCAGGCGCCGTGGTGCAGCAGACCCAGAGTCAGGGCAGCCGCCGCCGTGGCGAGGAACACGATCCCGCCGACGATGTTGCGGGAGCCCACCCGCAGGTGGGCGAAGATCGCGCCGATGAAGTACAGCACGAGACCGGAAGCGGCGAGGGTTCCCAGGACCGGTACGGCGAGCCCGGCCAGCAGTCCCGCGGTGCCCGCTGCCAGCAGCATGCCCAGCACCGGTACGTACTTCCGGGGTATGCCCTTCATGTCCGCCTGGGTCTTGGGGTACTCATGGCCGATCAGGTAGGTGACGGCGGCGGCGCCGTTGAATACCGCGCCGAGGAGGGTGACCGTGATGTAGGCGGCGAACACGTCTTCTCCGGTTCTGTCGGGACAGCGTCCTGGACACCCCGTCGCGGGATGTCGATCTCCTGGACGACGAACCGGCGCCCCGATTTTGTGACATCGGCCGCCGTCAAAGGAGGGCGCGGGCGGCGGCGTAGACGTGGCTGCTGTCGCCGAGCGGGGTCGCCTCGATGCCTACGTAGCCGTCGTAGCCGGCCTTGTGGAGCCAGGCGAGTTCCGTGGCCCAGTCGATGGTCCCGGTGCCGAACTCGTGGCGGCCCGGGACGTCGGCCGCCTGGACGTGACCGATCAACGGCACGGCCTCCTGGATCTCGGCTCCGAGGGGCTCGCCGTTGAGGATCGCGTGGTAACGGTCGTAGAGGAAGCGGACGTTCGGGAGATCGATCGCGCGCAGGAGGGAGAGCGCCGAGCGTGAGTCGGAGATCAGGGCGTTGGGGCCCTCGTGGGCGCGATTGACGACCTCAACGAGCAGTTCGAGGCCGTGCCCGCTGGTTTCCTCTCCCGCCCGCGCGAGCACATCGGCCGCGTTGCGGAGCTGGGTGGCCGGCTCGATTCCTGGGACGGCGTCCCCGGCGAGGACCACGAGCCCCGGTGTGTTCAGGAGTCGGGCCGCGTCGGCGGCTGCCCGTACGCGGGTGAGGAATTCGTCGTGCGACGACGGGTCGCCCAGGTCGCACTTGTCCCGCCAGGACTCGACGCACAGGGTGATCAGGCGTGTGCCGGTCGAATCCAGTGCGCGGGCGAGGCGGGGCAGGTCCTTGTTCCACCACTCCCAGATTTCCACCGCGCGGAACCCGGAGTCGGCCGCTGCGCGTACGCGGTCGTCGAGGGGGCGTTCGTTCTCCAGGAACATCGTCTCGATGCAGGCGGAGAAGTCGATCACGGGCGAACTGCCGTGCGCGCCACGGCTGTTCCGGCTCTGAGGGCGGCGACCGGGTCGGGTGCCTCGTCCAGTTCGATGAGTACGGTGTCGGCGCCGGGGGTGCGGGACATGGCGTCGGCCCAGCCCTGCCAGTCGACGATGCCCGTACCCAACTCGGCCATGTAAGGCTGTTGTTGGGCGAAGACCGTTTCGTCGACGGTGAGTTCGACGTCGATGGGCCTGACCGCGTCCTTCCAGTGGGCGAGGGCGATGCGCGGGGCGTGGCGGCGGGCCACCGCCACCGGGTCGCCGCCGCCGAGGGCGATGTGGCAGGAGTCGGGGCACAGCCAGACGTAGCGCGGGTCGGTCAGGGCCATGAACAGGTCGATGTCCCGCTCGTACCAGAGGGTGCTGTTGGACTCGGTGTGGAAGGCGAGCTTCACGCCGAGATGGGACACGGCCTCTCCTACCGCGTGCGCGATGTCGGCCATGCGGGTCATGTACGCGGCGTCGACGAAGAAGGGCGGTCGCGTGCCGAATGTCGTCCGCATGGGCAGGCCGGCGACGAGGAGTTCCGCGCCCACCTCGGCGAGGAAGGCCGCGCGGCGTTCGGCGTCGGCGACGATCGCGGGGAGGTCGTCGCCGTGCCGCCAGTCGGGGGCGTCGCTGTCGGCGATGAACGCGCTGACGACGGACAGGCCCCGGGCCGCGAGTTCGCGGCGGAAGGCGGGTGCGCTGCCGAAGGCCCGCAGGGCCGAGTCGATGTCGCCCGGCGCGAAGGTCAGCTCGATGCCCGTGACACCGGCCTCGACCAGCCCGTCCATCACCCGTGCCCAGAAGCGCTCGGGGTGGGTCAGGGCCCAGTCGCGTACGGCGTCGGTGGAGGGGAGGTTCCAGAAGTCCGGGTGGTAGAAGGTGATCACGTCGGTGGCGAAACGTGGTGCCGTGGCGGTCATTCGGCACCTCCGCGGGCGTTGTAGACGACGATCCCGTCGGCCGCGTCGACCGCCTCGCGGTAGTTCCGGAACACGGCCAGCGCCTCGTCCCGGAGCACATCTCCTACGACCGCGATCCCGCGCGCCTCGAACTGCTCGGCCCAGTCCGCGCCGAGGGGGCCCTCGTCGAACGTGGTGATCTCCTCCAGCTCGGGTCCTTCCCCCGCGACCACCAGCGCGCGCACCCCGGACCACATCGTGGCGCCGTAACACTGCACGCAGGGGCGCCAGTTGACGACGAGTTCGTGGACGGGCAACCCCTCGGCGCCCAAGTCCCAGCCGCCGACGGTCTTTTGGGCGAGCCCCAGCGCCACCACCTCCGCGTGGGCGCTGGAGACACCGGAGGCGAGCACGACGTTCACGCCGACGGAGACGATCCGGCCGGTGTCGCGCTCCGCGACGAGGGCCGCGAACGGACCGCCGTTGCCCTCCCGCCAGTTGCGGTCGGCGAGGCGGTGCACGAGCCGCATCCGGTCCTCGCGGCCGGGGACCACGGCGGGCACGTCGGCCAACTCGTCGTCGATCCAGGCCGGTAGCGCCACGCGGTATTCCTTGACTGTGCTGATCACGGTCGAACTTCCTTTCAGCGCGCGGCGAGCGGCGCGGTACGGGTGGCGACGGCTCGGGCGGCCCGTACGGCGGTCACCGCGCCGGTCAGGGTGACGTTGGCGGCCATCGGGGTGGGGATCACGCCGTTGCCGGCGAGGTACAGGTTGTCGTAGCCCCACACCCGGCCGTCCGGGTCGCAGACGGTGGTGCCGTCGTCGGCGGTGCCCGAGCGGACGGTGCCGGTCAGGTGCAGGGAGGATCCGGGCGGCAGCAGCGCGAGTTCGGTGTCGGGGTCGAACGGGCCGAACTCCTCGGCCAGCGACCGGACTTCGGCGAACGCCCGGTCGATGAGCGCGCGGTCGGTGTCGGAGTAGTCGAACTCGACGCGGATGCGCGGCAGTCCGGCGAGATCGGTCTCCGACTCCGAGAAGACGAGGCGGTTCTCGGGGCGCGACTCGACCGGGGCGTACAAGGTGAGGCCCACGGAGTGCGCGAGAGGGCGGCCGTCGTCGTCGACGTACGTCCGGTTCATGATCTGCCCGTGGAAGGGCTGTGCCGTCCCGTTCTGCGGCAGCCAGAGCGAGTCCGTGCTGAACTCGCCGGTGCGCGGCAGGGGCAGCTCGTCGAGGGCGATGCCGAACCGGTCCAGGTCGAGCAGCACCCGGGCCGTGATGAACGCGTGCTCGTTGAGCCGGCGGCCCAGGGCCGCGGGGCGGATGCCCGAGGCGAACAGCAGCTGCGGCGTGCGCAGCGCGTCGGCACACACGACGACGGTGTCCGCGTGGAGTTCGGTCTCCGTGCCGTCGGCGACACGGCGCAGCCGGGCGCCCGCGACCCGGCCGTCCGAGACGAGCAACCGGGTGGCGAGTGTGCCGGTCAGCAGAGCGAATGCCGGGTCGTCGCCCGACGCGATGGGCGGGAAGATCGTCCCGGGCGCGGTGCGCGGCAGGGGTCCGGACGGCGCCGTCGCGACGGCCATGGGCATCGGCTGCGGGCGCCGGTCGGCCGGCGCGGTGGCGTCGTAGCGCCTTCGCAGTACGTCGAGGACCAGGCGGCCGACCTCGGTCGGGCCGATGGGGGAGGGCGTGACAGCGAGCAGTCGGCGCGCGGTGTCCAGGTCCGCCGCCCAGCCGGCCGGGTCGCCGAAGTCGAACACCTCGTCTCCGGCGGGCCACGGGGTCGCGGCGGTCCAGTGCACGCCCATGCCGCCCGCGTTCCAGGCCAGTGCCGTCGCGGGCATCGCCTCGGCGTCCTCGCCGAAGGCCAGTGCGTGGAACATGCCGGGCGTCAGGCCGGTGAGGCTGTCGGCGGCCTCGCGCACCACCTCGGCGCCGGTGTACATGCCCTGGATGCCGCTGACGACCTGTTCGTTGTAGCGCGCCCAGAGGACCGGGTCGTCGACGTCGTGCAAGTGCAGCCCGGGTGTCCTGCCGATCGCGCTGCCGCCGTCGACCATCGTGATGCCCAGCCCCGGATCGCTGTCCCGCAGCAGCCGGGCCACGGCGGATCCCATGATGCCGCTGCCCACGATGAGGACGTCGGTGTGCGGGGTGTCGGTCACAGGGGAGCTCCAAAGTCGTCTGGTGTGGGGGGAGTTACGCGCCCGGGACGAGCGGGCCGAACAGCTCCGTGTCCATGCGGTCCAATGCCATCTTCACGGCGCCGATCAGCGCGGCGTCGCGGCCCAGGCTGGTGGCGCGCAGTTCGATCGCGGGGGTGCGGGCGAGGCGCATCGCCTCACGGACGCGGGGCAGCAGCACGTCGGCCGCGTCCTCCAGGCCGCCGCCGAGCACGATGAGCGAGGGCGCGACCGTCCAGGACAGGGTGGTGAGGATCGAGGTGATGTTCTCGACGAACTCGTCCACCTCGGCGAGTGCTTCCGTGTCCCCCGCGCGGGCCGCGTCGAAGCGGTCCAGCGCGATACGGCGTCGATCCGCTTCGGGCGAGGTGAGCCAGGCGACCGGGCGGTTCTCGACCGAGCCGACGGGTATCGAGTGCGCCTCGATGATCTCGCCGGCGGCCCCGTCAAGGCCCCGGTGCACGGCGCCCCGGATGAGGATGCCGAGGCCGGTCCGGTTGCCGAGGACCGCCCAGACGACGTTGTCGTGGTCGCCGGCGACACCCCGCCAACGCTCGGCCAGCGCACCGAGGTTGGTGTCGTTGTCGGCGAACCAGGGCATCCGGACGCGGCGCCCGAGTTCGTCGGGCAGACACACGCCTTCCCAGCGCGTGGTGTGCACCAGGCGTCGTACGACACCTTCGTCGTCGATGGCGCCACCGGCCGCGACCGCACCGGCGCGCAGCCGGTCCGGCGAGCCGCCCGCGTCGTGGAGCGCCTCCCGTACGAGGGCCGCCGCGTCGTCGAGCGTGGACTGCGGGTCCTGGTAGGCGCGCAGCGGTCGGTGCGCGCGGCCGAGGATACGGCCGCGGACGTCGGCCACCACCGCGGACACGTCCAGGGTGCTGATGCGGACGGCTGCCAACAGGGCGTGTTCGGCCCGCAGTTGGTACCGGCGGGCGGGGCGGCCGGCGCAGCCGCTGGTGGGCACGCGGTCGAGCTCGGTGACCCAGCCCGCCTCGATGAGCGAGTCCAGGATCAACTCGTTGGTACGGCGGGAGAGTCCGGCCTGCTCGGCGAGCTCGGTCAGAGTCATCGGACCGGCCGACACCGCCAACGTGCGCAGAATGACTGACGTGTTGACGCGGCGGACGGCGCTCTGGTTCATCCCGTTGGTCGCGGACTTCAGCCGGCTCACCTCATTCCCGTTCCGGCGATGCCCTGCACGAAGTACCGCTGCAGGAACAGGAAGAGCACGAGCACCGGCAGCATGACGACGACGGCACCGGCGAGCATCAGGCCGTAGTCGGTGACGTGCGCGGCCGCCTGGCTGGTGGCCGCGAGGCCCACTGGGAGCGTGTAACTGGACGTGCTCTGGGCGACGATGAGCGGCCAGATGAAGTAGTTCCACGAGTTGAGGAACGACATGATCGTGATCGTCGCGACCGCCGGGCCGGCCAGCGGGAGGAAGATCCGGAAGAAGATACGGAACTCACCGGCGCCGTCGATGCGGGCCGCCTCCAGCAACTCGTCGGGGATCGACGACGCGTACTGCCGCATGATGAACACCGACATCGGCATCGCCAGGCTGGGCAGCGCGATACCGGCGAGGGTGTCCGCCAGACCCATGTCGACGGTGAGCACGAACTGCGGGACGAACACCGCAGTGAACGGCACCATCATCGCCGCCATGACCGCGCCGAACGCGAGCCGCCTGCCCGCGAATTCGAGTTTCGCGAGCGCGTAGCCGGCCGCCGACGCCGCCACGATGTTGCCGACCACCACCATCGCCGCGACCACGATGCTGTTGACCATGAACCGGCCGAAGCCCTGGGTCCTGAACAGCCGGGTGAAGTTGTCGAGCGTGAAGTGGTGGGGAAGGAGGGAGCCGGGGTCGGAGCGGATCTCGTCGAGGCTGCGCAGCGAGCCGCTGATCCCCCAGACGAACGGGAGGAGGGTGAGCAGCGCGCACAGTACAAGCGCGGCGTAGAGCAGGGGCTGTGCGACTGGTCGCGTCCGTACGGCACTTCGGGCCGTGGCGGTGCGTGCGGTCATGTCGGTGTTCTCCGACGCGGTGACGGCGGTCATGCGCGGGGCCTCAGCAATCGGAACTGGACGACGCTCACCAGGGCCACGAGCAGGAGGGTCACGAAGGAGGCGGCCGAGGACACCCCGAACTCGCCGACCCCGAACTGGTGGTAGGTGTACAGCGCCACGGACTCGGTGGAGCCGAGCGGGCCGCCGTTGGTGAGCAGGTAGGGCTCGTCGAAGACCTGGAGGTAGAAGACGGTCAGCAGCACCGACACCATGAGGGTGGTGGGCAGCAGCAGGGGGACGGTGATGTGCCTCAACTGCCGCCATTTTCCCGCCCCGTCGAGGGCGGCGGCCTCGTAGACGTCCTGCGGGATGGACTGGAGTCCGGCGAGGAAGAGGACCATCGCGGTGCCGAAGTTGCGCCAGACGCCGAGCAGGATGACCACGGGCATGGCCAGGCGCTGGTCGTCCAGCCAGTTCGGTCCGGCGAAACCGAACGTGCCGAGGACCTTGTTGACGGTGCCGCTCGGGTTGAAGGCGTACTGCCAGATCAGGGCGGCGGCCACGACGTTGGTGACGACCGGTGCGAAGAACACCGTACGGAAGAGGCCGCGCAGCCGCCGGATCCCGGAGTTCAGCGCCAGGGCCAGCGCGAAGCCGACGCCCATGGTGAGCGGCACGCCGACGGCCACGAAGACGGCGGTGTTCAGGATGTCGCGCAGGAAGGTCTGGTCCTGGAACAGCCGGAGGTAGTTCTCAAGGCCGGTGAAGTTGACCGCGAAGGGATGCCGCAGATCCGCGCCGTGCAGGTCGGTGAGGCTGAAGCCGAGCGCGGCCACGGTCGGGATCGCCGTGTAGAGCAGGAACACGACGATGAACGGGGTCAGGAACAACCAGGCGACGGCCGTGCGCCGCAGACCCTGGCTGCGAGCGCGCGCGGGTGCCTTGACCGGCCGCCCGCGCGGTTCCGTGCGCGGCGCCCGTGGGGTGAGAGTGGTGGTCATCGGCGGCTCACTTCGTGCTCGTGCCGACGCTCTCGGCGTACGCCTGGATGTTCGCGGCGGCCTTCGCCGCGGTCTCCTTGCCCTTGGCCACGGCCTCCATCTCCTTGCCCAGCCGGGTCGCGACCTGCTGCCAGGTGCTCACCTGCGGGAACGCCCGCGCCTTCTTCAGCTGCGTGAAGAACGCGTCGAGGAGCGGCTGCCCCTTGATGGCCGGGTCGTCCCAGGCCGACACGACCGCCGGCAACGAGCTGTACGCCTTGAACTGCGCGACCTGGGTGCTCGGCTGCGAGACGTGGCGGATGAACTTCCACGACGCGTCCGTGTTGCCGCCGGTCGTGAGCACACCCCAGCTGCCGCCGCCGGAGAAGGAGGCGCTGCTCGAGGTGCCGGCGGGCAGCGGCGCGGTGGCGACGTGGGACGCCGTCCAGCCGGTCTTCTTCGCGGCGGTGTCGAGCTGGCCGACGACCCAGGGGCCGGTGATCATGCAGGCGGTCTTGCCGGAGACGAAGTACGGCTGGGAGTCGAGGAAGGTGGGGGTCGCGGTGTCGGCGACGCCCGAGGTGAAGAACGACGCGTTGTACTTGATCGCGTCGACCATCGCCGGTGTGTCGAGCGTCCACTTGCCGTCGGCGGAGAGCAGGGAGCCGCCGGCCTGCCAGGCGTACATCGCGGCGTCCTGGCCGTTGAAGATGTCCCAGCCGTTGTCGGCCCCGAGCCCGTGCACGGCTCCGGCACCTTGCAGTGCCTTGAAGAAAGGCACCATCTCGGCCCAGGTGGTCGGCGCCTTGACGCCCGCCTTCTTGGCGAGGTCGGCGCGGTAGACGAGGGCGTACGTGTACGCGTACCAGGGCACCGTGTAGGCGACGTCCTTGGCCACACCGGCGTCCCACAGGCTCTTGAAGAAGCTGCCGGAGTCGACGAGCCCGTCCGGCACGGGCCGCAGGATCGCCGGGTCGAGGAACTGCGCCTGCGACTCGGGGAAGAACTGGGCCACGTCCGGGCCCTTGCCCGCCGCGATCGCCGCCTGGAGCTTCGTGTAGTAGTCGGAGTTCGGTATCAGCGTGAACTTCAGGGTGACGTCCGGGTTCGCGGCCTTGAACGGCTTGATCACCTTGTCGAGCACGCTGGCGTCGTCCTGGGTCGCCCAGACATTGACGGTGCCGGTCGCCGGGGTGGTGCCGACCGGCTTGGCGGAGGTCTTCGCGGCGGTGGTCTCGTCACCGCGCCCGCAGCCGGTCAGGGCGAGGGTGCCGAGGAGAGCTGTGCCGGCGGTCAGTCTGAGGACGCCGCGACGGGAGGGGTTGGACACTCGGTGGCTCCTGTCTCATGACATCGCTGAGGACAGCGATGTTTTTTCGTGAGAAAGCACCTCTTGCGGCTTGAGGGACCCAATGGGTGCGATGACGCCTATGCGACTGGCAGTAACGCTAAGAAGTACCTATTTCGACGGCGTGGCGGAGCCGTCACGAATAATTTCGGAACTTGTAGCGAAATAGGGTGCCGGCCTCGCCGCCCCGGCTCACGGGGCGGGGACTACCGGCTGGAACGTCGTTTGGCGTGGCGAGGCATCAGGAGCGTGACGCAGGTTCCCCCACCCGGGGCGGAGCCGACATCGAGGTGTCCGTTCAACAGATGGCCGCGTTCCCGCATGGCCGACAGCCCGGTGCCTGTCGAGACCACCGTGGGGAGCGCGGATCGGCCGACCGAGGCAGAAGACTGCTGGTCCATCCCGCGGCCGTTGTCCCTGACCGTCACGCCGAACGCCCGCTCGTCGCTGTCGAGTTCGACGAGAAGCCGGTCTGCGTGGGCGTGCTTGACCGCGTTGTTCACCGCTTCCTGCACGATGCGATAGACGTGGACCTGGGCCTCCGGCGACAGTTCGGCCTCCAACCCGTGCCACTCGGCTGCGACGCGCAGCTCGACTTTCAGCCCGAAGGTGTCCTCGGTGCGCCGGCAGAGCGTCTCGAGAGCGGGCGCGAGTCCGAGCTGATCGAGGGCGAAAGGCCGCATCTCAACGATCAGGTGCCGCAAGGACGTGATCTGGTTCGCGATCAGGCTCCGTGCCTGGCCGATGGCCTCGTCCATGGCGTCGAGCCGGCCCGTGCCGGCGGCGCTGGACAGGACGAGCTGAACGGCGACCAGTTCCTGAAGGGTCTCGTCGTGCAACTCACGTGCCCAGCGCCGACGTTCACGTTCCTCGCCGTCGCTGCGTGCCTGGGCCCGCTCCCGGGCGAGACTCTGCCGGCGTGCCACCGCACTGCGGCCCAGCATGAAGGCGCAGCCGATCAGCAGCAGGGGCACGATGTTCAAGCCGTTGAAGAGCGGCTCGTCGGTCATGCGGACCAGCTGTGACACGGAGAGGATGAGCGCGAGTCCGCACAGCGCCGCCAGCCAGGCCCTCCGGACGGCGTTGCTCAGCGCCGCCGCGACGATGAGGACGGCGGCGGCGCCGAGCGAGAAGCGCATCACCCAGCGGGGCTGCTGCTGGAGGACCTCGACCGCGAAGGCGACGACGAGCAGCGTGGCACCGGTGGCCTCCATGACCGGGCCGGCCTTGGCGCGCAGCGTGCCGGTCATCCCAGCAGCCCGCGCTCGCGAGCGGCGGCGATGAGTTCCGCCCGTGTCTCGGTCCCGAGCTTGTCCCGAACCCTGGCGCGATGGGTCTCCACCGTCCGGACGGAGACGAAGAGACGTCGGGCGACTTCCTGGTTGGTGTGACCCAGGGCGAGCAGGGACAGGACTTGAAGCTCACGCGCCGTCAGAGAGGGGTCCCCATCGGTACCAGGAGCCCCGGCGCCCGCGACGGCGAGGCGGGCGCCCATGGCGGGTTGCAGATAGATGCCTCCCTGCGCGACCTGTCGGGCCGCGCTGAGCAGTTCCTCGGCCGCCGCCTCCTTGAGCAAATACCCTGCCGCTCCGATCCGCAGGGCCGCGCGGGCGAACGCGGGATCCTCCTGCATCGTGAGGATCAGAATGCGGGTGCCGACTCACCGAGGGCGTCGGCGAGTTGACCGGCTCGGGTCTCCCCGAGGGGGCCCGGCAACTGCCCAACGACGCCCGCGTGGCACGCTACATCGGCGCCGCCCCGCCGGCCGGGCACGGCCCACACCGCTACGTCGTCGTCGTGCACGCCCTCGACACCGAGCGGATCGGCGTACCGGCCGAGGCCACCCCGGCCTACCTCGGCTTCACCATGACCAGCCACATCCTCGCCCGCGCGGTCCTGACCGTCACCGCCGAGATCCCCGCCTGACGGCGCTCACACCGCGAACTCGCGTATCACCGTGTTCCGGAACACCGCGCTGCCACCGATCGTGAACAGCGCGAGCCGGGTGTCCAGCAGGTACGGGAACACCTGGCTGGTGTGCACATAGCGGCCGTCGTCGACGAACATCTCCACCGACGTGCGGTCCACCAGGATGCGCAACTTCACCGTGCCGGCGGACGGGTCGAACGGGGTGTGGCTCTCCTGCCACTTGCCGGACGTGTCGGCGTTCACGGTGTTGCGCCGGTTGAGGAAGGCGTAGTCGGCGTAGATCCCGGCGTCGATGTGCCGGCCGCCGTCGGGCGAGCGCCTCAACTGGAGTCCGGCGCCGGTGAGTTGGGACCAGGTGATCTCGGTCGTCACCTCGTAGGAGATACCGGTGTAGTCGAGCACCTTCGTGCCGTCCACGGTCACGTCGCCCAGGTTCACGGTGCGGGAGACGTACGAGTCGAGGCCGGCGACGGGCCGGGAGGCGAGGTAGTAGGTGTTGTCGGACGCCTTCTTCAGGGCGATCTCGCGGACGACGGAGTCGGTGCCGTTGAAGCCGTCGCAGTCGATGGTGGGGGTGGTGTTCGCGTAGTCCCAGTTGTTCACCCACCCGATCGCGTAGCGGGCGGTCGCGTCCACCGCGCCGCCCGCGCCCCGCTTCTCGAAGGTGACGGCGCCGTACCAGTCCCAGCCGTGGTCGAGCCACTGCGGTTCACTCGCGTCGGCGGTGAACGCGCTCCCGTCGAAGGAACCCGTCCAGTAGGCATACGTGTTGGGCAGCCCCGAGCCCTTCCCGTTGGCGCTCACGCCGAGCACCCACTTCACGGTGCCGTCGCCCGCGGTGATGCGGAACAGGTCGGGGCACTCCAGGACGCCGATGCCGTCGTGGATGAAACCGCCCACGTACGTCCAGGACTTGAGGTTGCTGGAGTGGTAGAGACCGACCTTGTCGTTCTCGGCGAGGGCCATCACCCAGCGGCCCCGGTCCTCGTCGCGGATCACCTTGGGGTCGCGGAAGTCGGCGACGCCGGGGTTGGGCAGAACGGGGTCGGTCCCGTAGTTGGTGAAGGTGAGACCGCCGTCGGTCGAGTAGTACAGGAACTGCTCCTGGTGGTCGGTGCCGCCGCCAGGTGACATGGTGACGATGACGACGACCGCCCCCGCGCCGAATCCGGCCGTGTTGCCGGTGTCGACCACTGCCGAACCCGACCAGAGATCGCCGTTGGACGTGGTGTCCTTGGGCACGGCGACCCCGCGGTCGGTGAAGGAGACCAGGTCCTTGGTGGTGGCCAGGCGCCACGCGGTGCCGGTGACACCCGTGAAGTAGTCGGCGTTGTAGAGGTAGTAGTAGCGGTACTCGCCGTCGATCCAGACGGGCCGCTGCGGGTCGTTCTTCCACTGGTCGGGGACCGTGAAGTGGTACGCGGCACGGTAACTCGCTCCGCATGCAGCGGAGTTGGTACTTCCCTCGGCCGTGGCCGTTCCGCTGGACAGCAGCGCGGCGGCGGTACCCGCCGCCGATCCCGCGAACAGTGATCTCCTGGAAATCCCCTGGGTTCCGGGCATGACGCATCGTTCCTCTCATGGCGGCTCCTGCGAACGAGGACTGTAGACCTAACTCGATAAAGGTCAAGAGGCCTAACCCGTTAAAGGTCAAGCCTTCCCGACCCTTGACAGGTCCGCCGCCCGGTTCCCATCATCTGGGCATCACCCCTGAACTAACACGAGTTAGGCCCGTTGATGACTGACTCGCACATCCCCCGTCGCACGCTGCTGCGGTACGGCGCGTACGGGGCCGGAGCAGCCGCCCTGGCCGGGACCGCCGCGAGCTGGGACCGGCTCACGGGAGCCGACATCCCCGGCCGTGACGACGGCTCCCTCGTCGTCGCCACCCTCGGCGCCGCCTTCGACCCGGCCACCATCGACGCCCTCACCAAGGGCTTCCACCGCCTCCACCCCGACATCCCGCTGCGGGTGAACGCGGTGCAGGCCGTCGACTGGTCGGACTTCTTCGCGAAGATCCTCACCCAGATCGCCGCGGGCACCGCACCCGACCTCGTGTATGTGGCCACCGAGGGCGTGCAGTTGTTCGCCCAGAAGCTCGGCGTTCCCCTGGACCGCTGGGTGCGGCGGGACGCGGTGGAGCTGCGCGAGTACTTCGCCGACGTCCACCCCTCCCTGGTCGAGTCGATGATGTACGAGGGACACCTCTACCAACTCCCCATGGAGTTCAACGCCGCCGACATGTACCTGAACAAGCAGGTACTGAAACGGGCGGGCGCGGGTTTCCCGGCGGCCGACTGGAGCCGCGACGAATTCACCGCGCTGCTACGGGAGTTGAAGCGTTCCAGCGACGCGCACTTCACGCCGTACTTCTGGACCAACCGGCTGTGGGGCGGCGTGGTGCCCTGGCTCTTCGCGAACGGCACGAACCTGCTGAAGGAGTCGAAGGCGCCCGGCGGCTCCTGGCTGTGGGACACCTTCTACCCGGCCGCCGACCGGCAGGGGCGCGGCGGGGGCTTCCGCTGGAGCACCCCGCAGGCCGACGCCGACCGGGTCGAGGAGGCGTACGACTATCTCGCCTCGCTCGTCCAGGAGGACCTGTGCACCCGGCCCGAGGGCGGCAACGGCAGCAATCTGGTCGGCGTGTTCTCCACCGGCCGCGTCGGCGTCACCCCGGCGGGCGGATTCTGGGCGGGCGGCCTGCACCTGGCCGGCATGCCGGCCGCCGACTACGACGTGCAGTACTTCCCCCGCTGGCGCACCCAGCGCCACCAGTTCGGCGCGGCGGGCTACGCGCTGCTGCGCACCTCGAAGAAGCAGGATGCCGCCTGGGAGTTCATCAAGTACGCGGCCCGCAAGGACACCATGACCCGGCTGTTCCAGGGCAACCAGACCACCCCGGCCCGCCGTTCGATGCTCAACGCCGCACGCTACGCCGAGAGCGGCCCCGCGCACTGGCAGGTCTTCTACGACACCCTCGACCGGTTCCCCGACACCGGCCCGATCCCCGCGCCGCCGCAGGTCGCCGAGGTGACCGACGTCCTGCTCAAGTACACCGGCACCGCGCTCGCCTCGCCGCGCGCGGTGGGTCCCGCGCTGCGCCGGATGCAGGGCGACCTGGAGCAGGCCATGGAGCGTGAGATATGACGAACACCCAGGTCCCCTCGGTGCGTTCGCGACCCGCCACACCATCACCCCCCGCCGTCGCCGTACGGCCGTCCGTCCGTGACCGCGGCTCCCGGCTGCTGGCCGCGCTGTTCCTGGCGCCCACGGTCGTCGGCATCGTCGTCTTCACGGTCGTGCCGATCGTCGGGTCCCTCGTGCTGAGTCTGTTCCACTGGAACGTGATCGACCCGCCCCGTTTCGCCGGCGGCGCCAACTACCGCACCACCTTCACGGATTCGACCGTCCTGGTCTCCTTCCGCAACACGCTCGTCTTCATGGTCCTCGCGGTCGCGCTGCAACTGCTGATCGCGCTGTCGCTGGCACTCGCGCTGAACGCGCGGATGCCGGGGTGGCTGCGGTCGCTGTTCCGCTCGGCCTTCTTCTTCCCCCTCGTACTGTCCGCCGCGTCCATCTCGGTGGTGATGAAGTACCTGTTCAACCAGGACTTCGGGGTGGTGAACTGGCTGATCGGCCTGGTCGGCATCGCGCCCGTGCCCTGGCTGACCTCGGAGCACGCGGCGATGGCCACGGTGATCCTGGTCTACGTCTGGCAGCAGTTCGGCTTCTCGTTCCTGCTGTTCGTCGGCGGTCTGAACAACATCCCCAAGGAGATCCACGAGGCCGCCGCCCTCGACGGCGCGACCGGCCTGCGCAAGCACCTGGGCATCACGCTGCCGCTGCTGTCGCCGACGCTGCTCGTCGCGTCGGTGGTCGGCATCATCAACGCCCTCCAGGTCTTCGAACAGCCCTACGTCCTCACCGACGGCGGCCCCGGCGACGCCACCCGCACCGTGGTGATGGTGATCTACGAGAGGGCCTTCGAGCAGCTCGACTTTGGCGAGGCGTCCGCGGTGGGCGTGCTGCTCTTCGCGCTGATCATGGCGGTCACCGCCGTCCAGTTCCGGCTCAGCCGGCGTTTCGTCCACTACCAGTGAGCCGGTGAGCCGCATGAGTGCCATGAGCCAAGCAACCCCGACCCTGAGCCGCGTACGTTATTCACTCACCCCCTGGGCCCGGATCGCCGCACTGACCGTGTGCGCGCTGCTGACGCTGGGCCCGGTCATCTGGACCGTCGCCACCTCGCTGCGCACGCCGGCCCAGTCCTTCGACCTGCCCCCGCAGATCATCCCGACCCACCCGACGACCGCCGCCTACCGCGGGGTCTTCGATCAGATCGACGTCTGGCTGCTCGCCCTGAACTCCACTTTGGTGACGGCACTGGTCGCCGTAGGCCAGATGATCACGGCGGGCCTGGCCGGATACGCCTTCGCGCGCCTGGAGTTCCGCTTCAAGAAGCCGCTCTTCGGCCTGGTCCTGGCGACCATGATGGTGCCGCTGCAGGTCACCATCGTGCCGGTGTTCCTGGTGCTGAAATCGATGGGCCTCACCGACACACTCCTGGGCCTGATCATTCCCGCCTTCCCGACGGCCTTCGGTACCTTCCTCATGCGCCAGTACTTCCTCGGTATGCCCAAGGACCTGGGCGAGGCGGCCATGCTGGACGGCGCGGGGCCCTGGCGGATCTTCCGCTCGGTGTACGCGCCGCTGGCCGCGCCCGGCCTGGCGATCGTCGGCGTACTGGCCTTCAACTACCACTGGAACGAGTTCTTCCGCCCGCTGATCCTGGAGACCTCCGGCCAGAACTACACGCTTCCGCTGGGGCTGGTCTCCCTGCAGGGCAACCTCGGCACCGGCTCGATCTCCGTCGTCCTCGCCGGTGTCGTCCTCTCGATGCTCCCCGCCCTCGCCGTGTTCGTCGTCGGCCAACGCCCTCTGCGTGAGGGCATCACCTCGGCAGGAGTCAACCGTTGAGCCATGACCCCAACGCACCGCGTTTCAGGGTCCGTCCGCCCGTCGGCTGGATCAACGACCCCAATGGGCCGTTCCGTTGGCGGGACCGCTACCACCTCTTCTACCAGCACAACCCCGACGCGCCGGTACACGCGAACGTCCACTGGGGTCACGCCTCCAGCACCGACCTCGCCCACTGGGAGCACCACTCGATCGCCCTCACCCCGACGCCCGGCGGCCCCGACGAAGCCGGCTGCTGGTCGGGGTGCGTGACCGACGACGCGGGCATACCGACCGCCGTATACACGGGAGTTGACCATGCCCACACCGGACTCGGCACCATCTGCCTGGCACGGGCGGCGGACCCGGACGACGAGCTACTGACCGAGTGGAAGCCGCTGCCGACGCCGGTGGTGGCGGGTCCGCCGCCGGGCTTGGATGTGGTGATGTTCCGCGATCCGTTCGTCTTCTATTTCGCGGACCGGCGCTGGGCTCTCGTCGGGGCCGGGCACGCCGACGGCACGCCCTCGGTCCTGCTCTACGACTGCGACGACCTGACCGACTGGCGGTTCGCCGGCGTGTTGCTGGACGGCAACGACCCTGTGGCGGCGGGCGTGTTCGGCGACAAGGCGGTGGGCTGGGAGTGCCCGCACCTGTACCGGACGGCAAGCGGCGACCATGTGCTCGTGCTGTCCCTGTGGGACGGAGATCCCTGCTCCACGGGATACCTGACGGGCTATCTGGAGGCTGACGGACAGGGCGAGTTGAGGTTGGTTCCGCGCACCGGCGGCCGACTCGACCAGGGGCGGGACTTCTACGCCCCCGCCGTGCTCCAGGAGCCGGACCGCGCACTGCTGTGGGGCTGGTCGTGGGAGGCCCGCGAGCAGGAGGAGACGGATCGGGCCGGATGGGCGGGCGTACTCACGGCACCCCGGGTGGTCGACGTCCACCCCGACGGTTCGCTACGCGTGACCCCGGCCCCGGAACTCGAACTGCTGCACCCGGCTGAGCCGTTCGTCACCGCGCCGGGCCGGGTCCCGCTTCCACAGTCGTACGACCTGATGGTCACCGCATGCGAACCGACCACGGTGAGCCTGCTCCGGGACGCGGCGGGGCGGGAGTTGACCATCCGAGCGGACCCCGCCTCCGGAACCGTCGTCCTCGACCGCAGCGCCTGGCCCCGGACCGGCAGGGAAGGCTCCGCCCCAATAACCGTGCACGTGCCGAAGGCACCGGAACTCACGCTCCGACTGCTCGTCGACGGCTCACTCCTCGAACTCTTCGTCGCGGACCGGGCCATGGTCACCGAGCGCGTCTACCGACGTGCCGACTACATCGCCGAGCTGGTCGTCGACGGGCCAGGTGCGCGCGTCACGGGGTGGGCGCTGGACGGAGGGAGGCGCGGCTGACGAGACCGGCTGGCCAGGCGTCCGGACGGTCACGGGCCGGGTCTGGTCGGCTTTGATGGCGTCCAGGAGCAACCCGGCCGGTGCCTCGCCATGACCGGCAGGGCGCCCCGGTCATTGGCTGGGTGCCGGACCCACGGAAGCGCGGCTGACAACGGGGCAGGTCAGGCGCCGGACAGTCGTGGGCGGTGCCTGGCCCGCTTCGATGGCGTCCAGGAGCAGTCGGGTCGCCGCCTCGCCCATCGCCCGGTGCGGCAGTGCGACCGAGGTGAGCGGCGGGGTGAGGAACGCGGCCATGTGCTCCTGGTCGTCGTAGCCGACCACGGACAGGTCGGCGGGTACGTCGATCCCGAGCCGGGTCGCGGCGTGCAGGACGCCCGCCGCGACCCGGTCGTTGTAGCAGAGGACGCCGGTGGGGCGGCGGCCCGGCTCGACCCCGTCGAGCAGGCGCAGCGCTCCCGCGTACCCTGCGGAGATTTCCCCGCCGCCGCGCACGATCCACTCCTTGGGCACGGTGACGCCCTCGGCGCGCAGCGCGTCCCGGAAGCCGCGGGTGCGTTCCACCGAGGCGATGTCGTCCAGGCCGCCGATCACGGCGAGCCGACGGTGGCCCGCGCCGAGCAGCAGCCGGGCCGCGGTACGGCCACCGGCGCGCTCGGCCGGGACCACGGCGGGCAGGGAGTCGTCCTCGGGCAGACAGTTGGCCAGCACGGAGTGGGTGCGGTGCAGGCCCTCGGGGACGCGGACCCGGCGCAGTGACATGGCCGCGTAGATGATGCCGTCCACGCGCCGGTCGAGCAGTTCCGCGACGGCCGCGTCCTCCTTGGCCGGGTCACCGCCGGAGTCGACGGTGAGGACGAGATGGTCGCTGTCCCACGCGGTCTCCATGGCGCCGCGCAGCAGCCGGCCGGCGAACGGCGAGGACGCGATCTCATCGGTGACCAACCCGATCACGGCCGTACGGCGACGGCGCAGACCGCGGGCCACCGGGTCGGGGCGGTAGCCCAGCTGGACCGCGGCCTCCCGGATGCGTTCCTGGGTGGCGGCCGAGAGGTTGCCCTCGGCCCTGCCGTTGAACACGAAGGACACAGCGGTGTGCGACACACCGGCGAGCCGGGCGACGTCCCGTGACGTCGGGCGCCCGGTGCCCGTGTTCCCGCTCTCCCCGGCACCGCCCACGCCGTCCGCCGCCCTCACCCAGCCGGTCACTGTCGATCACCGTCCACCCTATCCGTGGGGCGTGCCACGGCATACAGGAGATCCTCAGGGCCCCGCGGCGTGGGCGTGCGATCTGATCACCGGATTCCCCGGGGGACGGAGAGCGCTTCGGACCGGACGCAAGCACGTCATCCGCCGGCGAGGCAGAGCGCGCGTGCCCGGGCCACGGTCTTCTTCACGGTGGCGGGCATCGCGGACAAGGCCTTCGCCAGCCGGACGGGGCTCAGCCGGCGCACGATATAGCGTCACATCCAGCGGATGACGATCCTCGCCGGGCCCACGGCCCGTATGCGGCTCTCCGGGCAGGCGGCCCGCCACGGTCGGCTCTGAACGGTCGCCGCCGGTGCCTCACCCGGCGCCGATCGGTCCGCACATCAGGTTGCCGGGTTCGGCAGGGTCGTCGCTGGTCCAGAACTGGGTCCACAGCGCGGCGAACTCAGGGCGGCCGAGGTAGCCGTCGGCGTCCTGGTCGAGCCGGTCGAAGACGTCGCCGGTCTCCACCGGCCGCCCGTGCCAGGTGTCGACGAGACGCTGGTGCTCGCCGCGCGAGATACGCCCGTCGGCGTTCTCGTCGACCGCGTCGAAGATGGTGTCGGCGGTGGCGGTGACGGCCTCGGGGACGGTGGGCAGCAGGTCCACCATGGCGAGGAGGTCGTCCATGTCGATCCGGCCGTCCCGGTCCGTGTCCACGGTCTCCGCCAGCTGCTGCCACCAGCCCTTCAGCACGCCGTCCACGCGCGCGGCCAGTTCCGATCCCTCTCTCACGCGCGGCAGTCGCCCCCAGCGGTCCGCCAGGGCCACGAAGTCCGCCTCCTCCAGATAGCCGTTGCCGTCCGCGTCGAACGCCTCGAACATGGCCTGGAGCTTGGCCCGCTGGAACTCGCTGGACATCACATGTCTCCTCACGCGCAGTACTGAGGACATGCTTTCCGCGGGCGGCCGGCTCGCAACGGCGCTCGCGCTCACCGCGGCGGGTGTCCGCGCGCCCACGCGCCCGCCCGGTGCGCCGGGCGCCGGTTTGCCCGCGACGGATGGCGGACTGTTCCCCGGCAACCGCCCATGCCCGCCGAGGACCAACGCCGATTCCGTACCCTTGCGGCATGCGCATGCGCCCCACCCTGAGCTGGAACTCCGCGGCGGCGGACCTGCTGCCGGGCACCACCGACCTGGAGCCGGTCGTCGACGCGCTGAGCACCGGCGGTGTGCTGGTGCTCAGTGGGGCGGGCATCTCCACGGAGTCGGGCATCCCCGACTACCGGGGCGAGGGCGGGAGCCTGAGCCGGCACACCCCGATGACCTACCAGGACTTCACCGGGAGCGCGCACGCGCGGCGCCGGTACTGGGCGCGCAGCCACCTCGGCTGGCGCACCTTCGGGCTGGCCCGCCCCAACGCGGGACACCTGGCGGTGGCCGCCTTCGCCCGGGACGCCCGCGTCTCGGGCGTGATCACCCAGAACGTCGACGGCCTGCACCAGGCCGCAGGCAGCGAGGACGTCGTGGAGCTCCACGGCAGCCTGGACCGGGTCGTGTGCCTCTCCTGCCGCGCCACCAGCCCGCGCCGCGAACTCGCCCGGCGCCTGGAGACCGAGAACCCGGGCTTCGACCCGGTCGCCGCCGGGATCAACCCGGACGGCGACGCGGACCTCACCGACGCGCAGGTCGGGGACTTCCGGGTCATGCCGTGCGCCGACTGCGGGGGCGTCCTCAAACCGGACGTGGTGTTCTTCGGCGAGTCGGTTCCGCCGCAGCGCGTCGAGCACTGCCGGCGGCTGGTCCGCGAGTCGACCGCGCTGCTGGTACTCGGCTCGTCGCTGACGGTGATGTCCGGGTTGCGGTTCGTCCGTCAGGCGTCGCAGGAGGGCAAGCCGGTGCTGATCGTCAACCGGGACCCCACCCGGGGCGACCCGCACGCCCGCACCCGGATCGCGCTGCCGCTGGGGACGGCCCTGACGACCGTCGCCGACCGACTCGGCATCCCGGTCCGCGGGCCGGCGGACTGACGAACAGGTCTGGATGAAGCCGGAGTTGGTCGAGACGGGACCGGTCTTCTGCCGATGCCGCGCCCTCGTCTCGTGGACCGCTCAGAGCAGACGTGTGAGGGTGTCGCCGTCGCGTTCGGGCAGCGGATGGTGGTCGCGCAGCGGCTCCCGGCCCAGCTCGCCCATCAGGTCGACCCAGGCGTGTCGAAGCGATGGTCACGCTCATGATCAGCGCCTTGGAGGGAGAGATCCTCTTCGCCCGGGCCGAGCCGGACGTTCGTGCCCCCACGGCCGTGCCCCGGGAACTCGGCGCCCTTCTGGGCGCCGCAGTGCGTGAGGACTACTCCCGCCGCTCTGAGCCCTCCGTACCGAAGGACCGTAGACCAGCCCCTCGCCTTCATTTCCCTGTCGTCGGTGCGTAGCGGTCGCGCATCGCGTCGCTCGCGGCGGGGCCCGCCGTGAAGACGTACGCGCTGCTGTCATCGAGCCGGCGGCCGGTTCCGGCGTCGACGACGACGGGTTCGACTCCTCGGTGGCGCGGCCGGAGTGAAGGCTCTGCGCTCCCTGCCGACGAAGGAGAAGATCTCCCGGGCCTCGACTCGGTTCGCGGCCCGTCGTCAGCTCCGGACGGCGGTCAGCGCGGTGTCGAGGAGTCCATCGAGCGGCTTGGTGCCGCCGGTTCGCGCCCACTCGTCGACGGCGACGTTCAGGCAGGCGAGGGCGGAGGAGACGATCGCGCGGGCCCGCAGCTCCCGGGTACGGGTCGGCCCCCGGAGCCTTCGGGTGGTGTCGGGGAGCAGGGCCTCCGCCCAGCGTGCCCGCTTGTTCAGCAACGACGGCCGCAGCGCGGGCGTCGCGTCGAGCATCCTCGCCATCGCGATGTTGGTGTCGGCGTCGGCGGTGAGCTCGTCGAGGTGGGGTTGCATGGCGTGGCGCAGCGCGGTCCAGGGGTCTTCGTCGAGGGGGCGTGCCGCCAGGGCTTCGGCGAGTCCCTCGCCGATCTCGTCCATGTGGCCGACGACCATGTCCTCCTTGGTCGGGAAGTAGCGGAACACGCTGCGTCCCGACATGCCGACCTCGGCGGCGATCTGGTCGACGGTCGTCTGCTCGAAGCCGTTCGCCGCGAACAGTGTCATCGCGGTCTCGGCGATCTGCGCGCGCACGGCGCGCCGGGTCATCTCCCGCAGCCCCGACTTCGCCCTCGCTGTGTTGGCCATGTGTCCAGAATAGCGGTCGCTGCCTTACCTGTCAGTCACTGACAATCTCGTCTATGGTTGACACCGGTCCGGGCGTCGACCGGACCCACGTGTGAAGCGATCGATGATCTTGAGGAGTGAGCGCATCATGAAGGTGATCGTTGTCGGAACCGGGACGATCGGGGCGGCCGTGCGGGACGCGCTTGTCGCCCATGGACACGAGGTTCTGTCGGTGGGCCGCCACTCCGGCGACCTCCGCGCGGACATCACGGACATGGCCGGCCTGCGGACTCTCTTCGCCGGGGTCGCCGAGACCGGCGGCTTCGACGCCGTGGCGAGCGCGGCCGGAGACGTGTTCCCGGCGCCGCTGGAGCAGACCACTGACCAGCAGTGGGCCGACTCCGTCGCGGCAAAGGGAATGGGGCAGATCAACCTCGTACGGGCCGCCCTGCCGCACATCGCCGACCGGGGCTCGTTCACGCTGGTCTCCGGCGTGCTGGCGGACGAGTTCACGCAGGCCGCCACGATCGGCGCGACGGTGAACCACATGGTGGAGGGCTTCGTGAAGGCGTCCGCGACGGAACTGCCACGCGGTGTGCGGATCAACTGCGTCAGCCCCACGGTGCTGACGGAGTCCGTGGCCTACCATCCGTACTTCCCCGGATTCCCCACGGTGCCGGCCGCCGAAGTCGGCCTCGCCTATCTCCGCGCGATCTCGAATCCCCTCACCGGTCGCGTCCTCAAGCTGCACAGGACCGACAGCTGATCCCCACCGTGGTGGCGGTGGGGAGTTCGCGTCAGACGGCGGCTGCGGCGGCGTGCAGGTTCTTCGCGGCCAGAGCGAGGCCCTCGGTCTGCGAGTACGCGGCGTCCTCGTGCTCGATGTTGACGGCCATGTCCGGGTCGACCTCGGCGAGGGCGCGCAGGAACTCGGTCCAGTACGCGACGTCGTGGCCGATCCCGACGGCGACGAACTTCCACGCCGGGTTCTCGGGCCAGGAGTTGCACCAGAAGCCGTAGCCGGTGGGCACCTTGTCGGGTGCGTCGGCGGGCACGCGGGTGAAGGAGGTGTCCAGGACACCTCGGATGTCGGCGCCGGGGCAGAGCATTGCGTCCTTCGCGGCGGCGTGGAACACCAGCGGGCCCAGCCACTTGATGGACGCGACGATGTCCATGCCCTGCCACATCAGGTGCGAAGGGTCCATCTCCGCACCGACGTTGGTCGCGCCGGTCGCGTCGACGAGCCGCTTCAGGGTGACGGGGGAGAAGACGAGGTTGTGGGGGTGCATCTCGATGGCGACCCGGACGTCGTTCTCCCGGGCCAGCGCGTCGATCTCCTTCCAGAACTCGACCGCCACTCCCCACTGGTAGTCCAGGACGTCCATGTAGACGCCGTCCCACGGATTCACCACCCAGGACGGATACTTGGCGTCCGGGTCGGAGCCCGGCGTGCCGGACATGGTGACCACGTGCCGTACTCCGAGCAGCCCCGCGAGGCGGATCGTACGACGCAGGTCGTCGGCGTGCTTCGGGCCGACCCCGGGCAGCGGATTGAGCGGATTCCCGTTGCAGTTGAGGCCGGTCAGCTCCATCCCGCGCTCGGCGAAGGTCGCCAGGTACTCCTCGCGCGCGGTCGCCGAGGACAGCAGCAGATCGACCGGGCAGTGCGGGGAGGGGATGAACCCGCCGGTGTTGACCTCGACGGAGGTCAGGCCGTTCTCCTTGAGGATGTCGAGGGCCTCGGCCAGCGGGCGGTCGTGCAGACAGGCGGTGTAGGCGCCGAGCTTGAGGGACATGCGGGTGCCCTACCTTTCTGGTGGGTTCGAAATGATCATTCGTAAGATCAGCGGGATCCAGGGGTTCTGGGCATGGCTGATGTGGGTGAGACCGCTTGATGGCTCAAGGAGCTTGGCCACCCGGAGCCCCGCGACGACTCGACCGCCAATTGGGAGATGCGACTCGATCGCTGCGTAGGGCAACGTCGGCGAGGTCGTCTGCTGGGCTGTGCATGTGCGACGAGCTGGCGGAGGTGACCGTGCCCCGGATATGGGCCGGAGTGGACATCGGCAAGGAACATCACCACTGCGTGGTGATCAACCAGGACGGCGAACGGCTTCTGTCCCGCCGGGTCCTGAACGACGAGTCGGCACTGCTGGAGCTGATCGGCGACGTCCTGGCCCTCGACACTGACGTGCTGTGGGCTGTCGACCTCAACGGCGGTGGTGCCGCCCTGCTGATCGGTCTGCTGCTCAGCCACGCCCAGCCGATGGTCTACATCACCGGCCTGACCGTGCATCGGGCCTCGGCCTCCTACCGGGGCGAGGGCAAGACGGACGCCAAGGACGCCTTCATCATCGCCGATCAGGCCCGTATGCGCCGCGACCTCGGCCCGCTGCGGCCCGGCGACGAAGTCGCCGTCGACCTGCGCACTCTGACCACCCGCCGCACCGACCTCGTGGCCGACCGCACTCGCCAGATCAACCGGCTCCGCGCTCAGCTGCTGGAGATCTTCCCGGCATTGGAGCGGTCGCTGGACCTGACCAACAAGGGGCCGGCCATCCTGCTCACGGGATACCAGACACCTGCTGCGATCCGCCGAAGCGGGGCCAAGCGGATTGAGACGTGGTTGCGCAACCGCAAGGTCCGAGGTGCCGCCACGCTCGCCGGGACGGCGGTGGAGGCGGCCGAGGCCCAACACACCGCCCTTCCCGGCGAGAAGCTGGCCGCCGCCATGGTGGTCCGCCTCGCAAAGGGGGTGATGGCCCTCGATGAGGAGATCGCGGAAGTCGAAGCACTCGTCGAGGCCCGGTTTCGCGAGCATCCGCATGCCGAGGTGATCCTCAGCCTGCCCGGCATGGGCAAGATGATGGGCGCCGTGTTCATCGCCGCCACCGGAGGCGACATGGACGCCTTCGACAGCGCCGACCGGCTCGCCGGCTTCGCCGGCCTGGCGCCTGCCCCGCGTGACTCCGGCCGCGTCAGTGGCAACCTCCGCAGGCCGCGCCGCTTCCACCGCGGCCTGCTCAACGCGATGTATCTCTCCGCACTCTCCAGTCTGAAGAGCTGCCCGGCTTCCAAGGCGTTCTACGCGCGCAAGCGCGCCGAGGGGAAGGGACACAAGCAGGCGCTGCTGGCGCTCGCGCGCCGCCGCCTCAACGTCCTGTGGGCCATGATCCGCGACGGAGCGTGCTACCAAGCCACACCACCTGCCACGGCAGCGGCTTGACATCAGCATTGGGAAGCTCCTTGGTATGGGTGCGGGTGGTCAGATGGCGGGCGGGACGGTGACGGCAGTACCGCCGGCCTGCGAGGACTCGACGATCGCGCGGATGATCTCCATGGTCCGCAGCCCCTCGGCGAACGTGGCGCAGGCGGGCAACGGCTCGGCGACGCCCGCGACCTGGTCGAGGAACGCCCGGGCCTGGTAGGTGAAGTTGTCCGCGTTGCTGGCCCCGACACCAGGTGCCTCCATGGGCACCCCGCCCGCGAAGTACGGCAGTTGGGGTCCGGCGATGATCTGCCGGGCGCCTCGGGTACGGGCGTCGGGCTGGGCGTCGTCGAAGAGGTACTCGGCCGGCCGGTGCTGGTCGAACGCGGCCCGCCCGCCGACCCCGAGGACGTCGAACGCGAGCCCGTTGGGCAGCCCGAAGCCGGTACGGGTGACGGAGAAGGTACCGACGAGCCCGGACTCGAAGCGGGCGGTGAAGGACGCGGTGTCCTCGTTCTCCACCTCGCCGAACTCGTCCGAGACGGGAGCCGCGTTGTGCCCGACGACCGCACCCAGCGGCAGCGGACGCTTGGGGATCTGCGTGGAGAGCGTGGCGCCGGAAACCGAGATGATGGGGCCCGCGACGTACTCGGCGGCATCGATGACATGCGAGCCGACATCACCGAGCGCGCCGGAACCTGCACCCCCCTTGAACCGCCAACTCAGCGGCCCCTTGGGGTCGGTGGCGTAGTCGCACCAGTAACGTCCGCTGAACAGGGTGAGGTCACCCAGCTCGCCGCGCCGCACATGCTCGCGGATCGCGGCGATACCGGGGGAGCGGCGGAAGGTGTATCCGACGGCGGTCACGACGTCGGCGGTCCGCTCCAACTCGGCCATCGCACGCGCGTCTTCGAGCGAACCGGCCAGCGGCTTCTCGCACAGCACATGCTTCCCGGCGGCGACCAACGCCTCGGCGATCGGCCGGTGCAGCGCGTTTCCTACGACGATGCTGACCGCGTCGATCGTCGGGTCCTCGGCGACGGCCTCCCAACTCGGCAACGCCTTCTCGAACCTGTAGCGGCGGGCGGCGTCCTCGGCGAGCGCGGTGTTGGCATCGGCTATCGCGGCCAGCCGGACCGGCGGCAGTCCCGGCCCGAACACGGTGTTGGCGTTGCGATACCCGGCGGCGTGACTACGGCCGGCCATACCGGCTCCGATCACCGCGACGGACAGGGGCTTGGCGGAGGAGGTCATGAGGTGTCCCTTGAGAAGAGAGGTCAGCTGGGGGTGGGGGAGGCCGGGATGGCCGGGCGTGCGGCAGTGCGCGACGAACCTTGGGCCCGGTGTGCATGGGCCCGTGCCGAGCGGAGAGTGAGCTCCGCTCGGCACGGGTGACTTGGAGCGCTTTAAGAGCGCATGTGGCGGAGCGTTGTTTCCGAGCTGAACGGCCATGCCAGCGGTTTGCTACGACGATGCGGCGAGGTACTCGTCGATCTTCGCGCGCATGAACAGCGAGGACTCCTTGGCCCGTTCCTCCCAGGCGAAGACGCACGCCGTGAGGGTGCCGTCGAAGTCGTTGTCCCGGAGGGCCCGGAACAGCTCGCCGAAGTCGACCTCGCCCTGGCCCATGTCGAGATGCTGGTGGATCCGGGCGGTGGTGCCGGGCGGGTTGAGGATGTAGCGGTTGCCGGAGGACGCGTTGTGGTCGAACGCATCGGCCAGATGGACATGGGTGAGCAGATCGCCCGCGTGCCGGACGATGCCGGGGGCGTCGTCACCGATGTGGAAGGTGTGCGGGGCGCAGTAGAGGAAGCTGACGCTGGGGTGGTTGATGCCCCGGATGAAGTCGACCGCCTGGTGGCCGTCCTCGATGAAGTCGTCCGGGTGCGGTTCCAGGGTCAGCCGGATGCCCTCCTGTTCGAAGAGCGGGAGGAGTTCGTCCATCGACTTCCAGAACTGGGCCTCGCTGCGGTCCGCTTCCTCGGGCCGGCCGTTGAACTCCGAGATCATGCTGTCCACGCCCAGCTCGGAGGCGATCTGGATCGACCGCTTCCAGTACCGTACGGCGGCTTGCCGGGCGTCCTCGTCGGGACCGGACCAGCGGAACAGCGGCAGCAGGGAGGAGATTCCGACACCGGCCGCGTCGAGCGCCTTGCGGAACTTGCGCACGGTGGCGTCGTCCACCCGAGGGTGCCGGAAGAACGGGATGAAGTCCTCGCGGGGGGAGAGCTCGATCCACTCATAGCCCAACTCGGCCACCACACCGGGCAGTTCGAGCAGCGGGACATGACGGATCATGTACGGGTCGAGGGCGATCTTCATGAGGGAATGCCTTCGGGTGTAGGGGAGCGAGGGTGCGTCGGGCGGAGCCATCCGCTCGCGTGGGCGTACGGCGGGCGTCCTGATGTCGTCGTCAGCCGACGCTTTCGACCGTGGCTTTGAGGTCCGTCGTGTCGGGGAGTTTTTCGACGTCGACACCACGGACCTGGGACAACTCGTGTTTGAGTGCGGCGAGTTCGGTGCCGCCGGCCATGTGGTTGGTGAGTTCTTCCAGGGTGATG
>NZ_BARG01000087.1 GCF_000376565.1 Streptomyces hokutonensis
GTCGAGCCCAGCGGCACAGGCGCCGAGCCGCAGTCCGCGTGAGACTGGAGAAATGAAT
Organism: Streptomyces hokutonensis; assembly: GCF_000376565.1. Taxonomy (GTDB): domain Bacteria; phylum Actinomycetota; class Actinomycetes; order Streptomycetales; family Streptomycetaceae; genus Streptomyces; species Streptomyces hokutonensis. The sequence continues at coordinate 59 of NZ_BARG01000087.1, forward strand.
CCCGCACAGGTCGATGCCTACCTCCGCCGGCTGGGAGTCCCGCGCCCCGCGCTGCCCACCGCCGACGTTCTTCGCGAGTTGCATCTGCGCCATCTGCAGACCGTGCCGTTCGAGAATCTGTCGATTCATCTGGGAGAGGAGATCGTGCTGGAGGAGAAGCGGCTGCTGGACAAGGTCGTGGGCGGGGGCAGGGGCGGGTTCTGCTACGAACTGAACGGACTGTTCGGCGCGTTGCTCGCCGCGCTGGGGTTCGAGGTCGCGCTGCTGTCGGCGCGGGTGTACGGGGACGGCGGGCGCCTGGGAATCCCGTACGACCACCTCGCGCTGCGGGTGCGGACGGTGGAGGGGAGCGTGTGGCTGGCCGACGTGGGGTTCGGGACGCACAGCCACTATCCGCTGGCCTATGAGGAACGGGGTGAACAGGAGGATCCCGGCGGCACGTTCAGGGTCGCCGTGTCAGCCGGTGACGGGGACGTGGCGGAGACGGATCTGGACGTGGTCCGGAACGGAAAGCCCGAGTACCGGCTGGAGGTGCGGCCCCGGGTGCTCGGTGACTTCGTGGCCGGGGCGTGGTGGCACAGCACTTCGCCCGGGTCGCACTTCACCCGGTCACTGGTCTGCTCGCGGATCACGGAGGACGGAGGGAGGATCACGCTCAGCGGTCGCGGCCTGACGGTGACGGCGCCGGACGGGACCCGGGACGTGCGTGAACTGGCAACGGACGAGGAGGTGTTGGCGGTGTACCGGGAGCGGTTCGGGATCGAGCTGGGGTCGGTGCCGGCGGTGCGTGAGTTCGCGTGAGGGGGTTGTCGTACCGGAACATGTCCTCGTGAGCGATGTGAGACATGTGCTGGTGCTGCCCGACCGTGACGCGGCCGAGGAGGCGGCGGAGGTGCTGGGGGAGCGGTTCGCCCTCGACGAGGAACCGCAGTTGGTGCGGGACGCGCTGGCCGGCGAGGACGATGCCGAGGACGCGCAGTGGCTGCTGGTGCTGCGGGACGAGCGCGGACGGCTCGACCCCGGTGAGCTGGACGCGTTCGCGGGGGAGTGGGACGGCTGGCGCGAGGAGCCGTAGAGGAGCCGTAACGGTCACGAACCCACGCGCGGCCGACAGCACCCGCCCCCACCGCCCTCACCCGCACCCACCCCCCGTTGTCAGTGCCGCGTGCGATGCTTTACGAGATGGCCAAGAAGACTGCGAATGACGACCCTCTCGCCCCTGTGACGCTTGCCGTGGGCCAGGAGGACCTCCTGCTCGACCGTGCCGTGCAGGAGGTGGTGGCCGCCGCCAGGGCCGCCGACGCCGACACGGACGTACGTGACCTGACCTCGGACCAGCTGCAGCCCGGCACCCTCGCCGAGTTGACCAGCCCGTCGCTCTTCGCGGAGCGCAAGGTCGTGGTCGTACGCAACGCGCAGGATCTGTCGGCCGACACGATCAAGGACGTGAAGGGGTATCTCGGGGCGCCCGCCGAGGAGATCACCCTGGTGCTGCTGCACGCGGGCGGGGTCAAGGGCAAAGGGCTGCTCGATGCCGCGCGCAAGGCGGGTGCGCGGGAGGTGGCCTGTCCCAAGATGACGAAGCCGGCGGACCGGCTGGCCTTCGTGCGGAGCGAGTTCCGGGCGACCGGGAGATCGGCCACGCCGGAGGCCTGCCAGGCGCTCGTCGACTCCATCGGCAGCGATCTGCGGGAGCTGGCGTCCGCCGTCTCCCAGTTGGTCGCCGATGTCGAGGGGACCATCGACGAGGCGGTCGTCGGGCGGTACTACACGGGGCGGGCCGAGGCGTCGAGCTTCACGGTCGCGGACCGGGCCGTGGAGGGCCGGGCGGCGGAGGCGCTGGAGGCGCTGCGGTGGTCGCTGTCCACCGGGGTGGCGCCGGTGCTGATCACCAGTGCGCTGGCGCAGGGCGTGCGGGCGATCGGGAAGCTGTCGTCGGCGCGTGGCGGGCGGCCGGCGGATCTGGCGCGTGAGCTGGGGATGCCGCCCTGGAAGATCGACCGGGTGCGGCAGCAGATGCGGGGCTGGACACCGGACGCGGTCTCCGTCGCGCTGCGGGCGGTGGCCGAGGCGGACGCGGGAGTGAAGGGTGGTGGGGACGATCCGGAGTACGCGTTGGAGAAGGCGGTCGTCACGATCGCCCGGGCCGCTCGGTCCCGGGGACAGTCCTGACCCCCTGCCCTTCGGAGAGCGGCAGGAATTGGCGGACGGCGGACCCCCGGCCGGCACCCGCAGGCCGGCACTTGTGGGCGGATACAGCAATGCCCCCGAAGTGGGTCCGGGGGCACTGTACGTGGCGTGGCGACCACGATGTCTGTCCGTGAATCGAGGTAGAGGGCTCGACGTTGTCCTCACGGCGGATTGCTACTGGTCCGGTCCGCGCGAGCGCGGGCCGAGGCAAGTGCGGAAGGATCAGCCCTTGAGCGCGGTGACCTTGGAAGCAAGCGCCGACTTCTTGTTGGCGGCCTGGTTCTTGTGGATGACGCCCTTCGAGACGGCCTTGTCGAGCTGACGCGCGGCAGCGCGCTGGTACTCGGTGGCCTTCTCGACGTCACCCGCGGCAGCGGCCTCGCGGGCCTTGCGGATCGCGGTCTTCAGGGAGGACTTGACGGCCTTGTTGCGCAGCCGAGCCTTCTCGTTGGTCTTGATCCGCTTGATCTGGGACTTGATGTTCGCCACGAATGAGCCTTTGCAGGTTCTGGCACGGGGCCGCACGGGTCCCGGGCCGATGATTTTTCTTGGGGTGTGTCTCGTGCTGAGAGGGCAGGAGACACAGCCACCCAGGCTACCAGCAGCCAGCCGACCCACCCAAACGGGCTCCCGCGGCGCCACCGGTTACCGTCTCGCACCGGCCCAAACCGGACCGCACCTCCCACGCGTGGGACCATGGAGCCTACGTATCGATCCGACCCGAGACCGCAGACACTGCGGACGCCTCAAGAATCAGGACCCTGCGTGCCCGCGATCCCCAGCCATGTGCCCGAGCCGAGCCGTACCGACCCGGCGCTGATCCGCAATTTCTGCATCATCGCGCACATCGACCACGGCAAGTCCACGCTAGCCGACCGGATGCTCCAGCTGACCGGAGTGGTCGACCAGCGGCAGATGCGTGCTCAGTACCTCGACCGCATGGACATCGAGCGCGAGCGCGGCATCACGATCAAGTCCCAGGCGGTGCGTCTGCCGTGGGCCCCCACCGACGGGGGCGACGAGGGCACCACCCACATCCTCAACATGATCGACACCCCGGGGCACGTCGACTTCACGTACGAGGTCTCGCGGTCGCTCGCCGCCTGCGAGGGCACCGTGCTGCTGGTGGACGCCGCCCAGGGCATCGAGGCCCAGACCCTCGCCAACCTCTACCTGGCGATGGAGAACGACCTCACGATCATCCCCGTACTGAACAAGATCGACCTGCCGGCCGCGCAGCCCGAGAAGTTCGCGGAGGAGCTGGCGAACCTGGTCGGCTGCGACCCCGAGGACGTTCTCAGGGTCTCCGCCAAGACCGGGCTCGGTGTCGACGCGCTGCTGAACAAGGTCGTCAAGGAGGTCCCGGCGCCGGTCGGCAACGCGGACGCGCCCGCCCGCGCCATGATCTTCGACTCGGTCTACGACTCCTACCGCGGTGTCGTGACGTACATCCGGGTCATCGACGGACAGCTCAACAAGCGTGAGCGGATCCGGATGATGTCGACGAACGCCACGCACGAGCTGCTGGAGATCGGTACGAACTCGCCGGAGATGCTCGGGGCCGACGGGCTCGGGGTCGGCGAGGTCGGCTATCTGATCACGGGTGTGAAGGACGTCCGGCAGTCCAAGGTCGGTGACACCATCACCACCCTGAACAAGGGGGCGACCGAGGCGCTCGGTGGTTACAAGGACCCCAAGCCGATGGTCTTCTCGGGGCTGTATCCGCTGGACGGGTCCGACTACCCGGAGCTGCGCGACGCGCTCGACAAGCTCCAGCTCAACGACGCCGCTTTGGTGTACGAGCCGGAGACCTCGGCGGCGCTGGGCTTCGGTTTCCGCGTCGGCTTCCTCGGGCTGCTGCACCTGGACGTGATCCGGGAGCGGCTGGAGCGCGAGTTCGGCCTCGACCTCATCGCGACCGCGCCGAACGTGGTGTACCGCGTCGAGATGGAGGACGGCAGCGAGCATGTCGTCACCAACCCGAGCGAGTTCCCCGAGGGGAAGATCGACAAGGTCTACGAGCCCGTCGTGCGCGCGACGATCCTGGCGCCGTCGGAGTTCATCGGTTCGATCATGGAGCTGTGCCAGACCCGGCGCGGCACCCTGCTCGGCATGGACTACCTCTCCGAGGACCGGGTGGAGATCCGCTACACCCTGCCCCTCGCGGAGATCGTCTTCGACTTCTTCGACCAGCTGAAGTCGAAGACCCGCGGTTATGCCTCGCTGGACTACGAGCCCACCGGTGAGGTGGCCTCCAGTCTGGTCAAGGTCGACATCCTGCTGCACGGCGACAAGGTGGACGCCTTCTCGGCGATCACGCACAAGGACGCGGCGTACTCGTACGGCGTGCGGCTGGTCGCCAAGCTGCGGGAGCTGATCCCGCGGCAGGCCTTCGAGGTGCCCATCCAGGCGGCCGTCGGCTCCCGGGTCATCGCCCGCGAGACGATCCGCGCCATCCGCAAGGACGTCCTCGCCAAGTGCTACGGCGGTGACATCTCGCGGAAGCGGAAGCTGCTGGAGAAGCAGAAGGAGGGCAAGAAGCGGATGAAGATGGTGGGTTCCGTGGAGGTTCCGCAGGAGGCGTTCATCGCGGTGCTGTCCAGTGACGACAGCGGTGGCGGCGCCAAGGGCAAGAAGTAGCGGTCCCATACATCGGAATTCCGGAGCAAACCGAGGCGACCCCGGGGCCCGTCGTGCTGTGGCGCGGCGGGCCCCGCGTCCTGGCTCTGTAGGAAGCGACAGTCCGCCGCCCCTTACGCACCGGCCGGTCGCGCCTTACTCTGATCACTGCTCGATGGTTACTCGCGAGTTAAACAACAGCCGTAGCACTGAGCCAGCCGCACCGTCGCGGGCCCCCGGAGGATGTCGTGAGCGACACACAGACCCTGATCGAGAACCGTCCGCCGTCCGTCGCGGGCCTCTTCCTGGAGCGAGTGGCGGCCACGCCGGATACCGAGGCCTACCGTCACCCGGTGCCCGCGGCCTCCGGCGAGGGCCCCGACGACTGGAAGTCGCTGAGCTGGGCGCAGGCCGCCGAGCGGGTCTTCGCGATCGCGGCCGGTCTGATCGAACTGGGCGTACAGCCCGAGCAGCGCGTCGCGCTCGCGTCCGCCACCCGGATCGAGTGGATCCTCGCCGACCTGGGCATCATGTGCGCCGGCGCCGCCACGACCACGGTCTATCCGCAGACCAACGCGGACGAGTCGACGTTCATCCTCGCCGACTCCGGGAGCAAGGTCCTGATCGCGGAGGACGCGACGCAGCTCGCCAAGGCCGTGGAGAAGCGCGCCGAGCTGCCCGAGCTGACGCATGTCGTGGTCATCGACCCGGCCGGCGTCGACACCGCGGAGACCGGCGACTGGGTGCTGAGCCTGGCCGAGCTGGAGCAGCGCGGTGCCGCGTACCTGGAGAAGAACCCGGATCTGATCAAGGAGCGGATCGCGGGCATCACCAAGGACCAGCTCGCGACGATCATCTACACCTCCGGCACCACCGGCCGCCCCAAGGGCGTCCGGCTCCCGCACGACAACTGGTCCTACCTCGCGAAGGCCATCGCCGCGACCGGGCTGCTCGGCCCCGAGGACGTCCAGTACCTGTGGCTGCCGCTGGCGCACGTCTTCGGCAAGGTGCTCACGTCCGGCCACATCGAGATCGGGCATGTCACCGCCGTGGACGGCAGGCCCGAGAAGATCATCGAGCAGCTGCCGATCGTGCAGCCGACGTACATGGCGGCCGTTCCGCGCATCTTCGAGAAGGTCTACAACGGGGTCGCGGCCAAGGCGCGGGCCGGTGGCGCGGCCAAGTACAAGATCTTCCAGTGGGCGGCGGAGGTCGCCCGCGAGTACGCCAAGGTCACCCAGGACAACTTCCGCCGCACCGGTACGGCCACCGCGCCCTTCGGTCTCGCCGCGAAGCACAAGGTGGCCGACGCGCTGGTCTACGCGAAGATCCGCGAGGCCTTCGGCGGCAAGCTGCGCGCCTGTGTGTCGGGAAGCGCCGCGCTCTCGCCCGACATCGGCTACTTCTTCGCCGGCGCCGGCATCCACATCCTCGAGGGCTACGGCCTGACCGAGTCCTCCGCGGCCTCCTTCGTGAATCCGGGCGAGGCCTACCGCACCGGCACGGTCGGCAAGCCGCTGCCCGGCACGGAGGTGCGCATCGCGGACGACGGCGAGATCCTGCTGCGCGGCCCCGGCATCATGGAGGGCTACCACGGGCTGCCCGAGAAGACCGCCGAGGTCCTGGAGGCGGACGGCTGGTTCCACACCGGCGACATCGGCGAGCTGTCCCCGGACGGCTATCTGCGCATCACCGACCGCAAGAAGGACCTCATCAAGACGTCCGGCGGCAAGTACATCGCGCCCAGCGAGGTCGAGGGCCAGTTCAAGGCCGTCTGCCCGTACGTCTCCAACATCCTGGTGCACGGCGCCGACCGGAACTTCTGCACCGCGCTCATCGCCCTCGACGAACCGTCCATCCTGGACTGGGCGAAGGAGAACGGCCTCGAAGGCAGGTCCTACGCCGAGGTCGTCGCCGCCCCCGCGACGGTCGCCATGGTCGAGGCCTACGTCAAGGAGCTCAACGAGGGCCTCCAGCGCTGGCAGACCATCAAGAAGTTCCGCCTCCTCCCGCGCGACCTCGACGTGGAACACGGCGAGATCACCCCGAGCCTCAAGCTCAAGCGCCCGGTGGTGGAACGCGAGTACAAGCACCTGATCGACGAGATGTACGCGGGGTCACGCGAGGCGTAGCGGTTGTTGTCACCCGGGGGCACGGTCCTAACGGCTGTGCCCCCGGCGCATGTTCTGTACCAGCTGCTCCATCTGTCTTACCTGGTTGCCCAGTTCGCGCACTTCGTCCACCGTGCTGGCGGCCATCTGCGTCTCGATCTCCTTGAGCCGCGAGGCCAGTTCCTCGAACTGCCCCTGCTCCCGGGCCAGCATCCGCTCCAACAGCTGGTTCTTGCGGTGCAGTTCGAGGAAGACGGTCACCTTCGCCCGCAGCACCCACGGATCGAACGGCTTGGTCAGGTAGTCGGCGGCCCCCGTGGCGTAGCCGCGGAACGCGTACCCCGCGTCCGAGTCGCTGCCGGTCAGGAAGATGATCGGTACGTCCTTGGTCTGGTCGAGCCGTTTGATGTTGGCCGCGGTCTCGAACCCGTCCATGCCCGGCATGCGGATGTCCAGCAGGACGACGGCGAAGCGCTGCCGCAGCAGCGCCTTCATCGCCTCCTCGCCCGAACGAGCGCGTACCAGTGGCTCGTTGAGGGACCCCAGGACGGCCTCCAGCGCGAGCAGGTTGTCCTCCATGTCGTCGACCAGGAGGATGCTCGCGCGCTCGTCGGTCGTTGCCTCAGCGCTCATGATGACTGCCCTCACTCAGTCGTCGGCGGTATCGCCGTCTCCCCTGTACCCGCGTCCGTCCCCGCGATGTCCGTCTCGGCCTCGGGGTCCAGGAGGGCGCAGACGACGGTCAGCAGCTGGTCCACGTCCACCGGCTTGGGTACGTAGTCGTTGGCGCCCCGCGCGATGGACTTCTCCCGGTCGCCGGGCATCGCCTTGGCGGTGAGCGCGACGATGGGCAGGCCGGTCCAGCGCGGGGCGCGGCGGATGGCGGCTATGGTCTCGTAGCCGTCCATCTCCGGCATCATGATGTCCATCAGCACGAGTTCGACGTCGGGATTGCGCTCCAGGGTCTCGATGCCCTCGCGGCCGTTCTCCGCGTAGAGCACCGGCATGCCGACACGGCCCAGGACATGGGTGAGGGCGAAGACGTTGCGGATGTCGTCGTCGACGATCAACACCCGCCGCCCCGGCAGCACTTGACCGGCCCGGCCGGCCTTCCACGCCTCCAGTTTGGTGGGCGTCGGCCAGGAGTCGTCCACCTCGTGCCCGGTGAACGCCTCGGACGACAACTGCTCGGCCGCCGTGGGCAGTTCCTGGTCCTCGGTGGTTCGCCCGGTCGCCGCGTGGCCGGGGCTGACGACGGGGACGTACAGCGTGAAGGTCGAGCCGCTGCCCGGCTCGCTCTCCGCGACGATACGGCCGCCGAGCAGCCCGGCGATCTCCCGGCTGATCGACAGGCCGAGGCCCGTACCGCCGTACTTGCGGTTGGTGGTGCCGTCGGCCTGCTGGAACGCCTCGAAGATCACCGGGAGTTTCTCGGCGGCGATCCCGATGCCGGTGTCGGAGACGGCGAACGCGATGACCTCGTCGCTGTCGTGGGAGTAGCGGTGGTCGGGGTCCTTGACCCGGTTGACGCGGAGTTCGACCCGGCCGGTGGCGGTGAACTTGATGGCGTTGGACAGCAGGTTGCGCAGGATCTGCTGGAGCCGCTGCTCGTCCGACCACATCTCGCGCGGTACGTCCTCGCCGACCGAGACCTCGAAGGCGAGCCCCCGGTCCAGGGTGAGCGGGCGGAACGTGGCGTGGACGTAGTCGAGGAGCTTGATGAGGGGGAGGCGCTTGGGGCGTACGTCCATCCGGCCGGCCTCGATCTTCGAGAGGTCGAGGATGTCGTTGATGAGCTGGAGGAGGTCCGAGCCGGAGCGGTGGATCGTGGTCGCGAACTGCACTTCCTGGTCGGAGAGATGGCCGTCCGGGTTGTCGGAGAGCAGCCGGGCCAGGATCAGCAGCGAGTTGAGCGGGGTGCGCAGCTCGTGGCTCATGTTGGCCAGGAACTCCGACTTGTACTGGGAGCTGGTGGCCAACAGGGCCGCCTTCTCCTCCAGTTCGGCGTTGGAGCGCTGCAACTCGGCCTGCTGCTTCTGGAGTTCGTCCGAACGTTCCTGCAACTGCATCGCGAGCCGCTGGGACTCGCCGAGCAGGGACTCCGTGCGGGAGTTCGCGATGATGGTGTTGATCGCCACGCCGATGGTGTTCACGAACTGGTCGAAGAACGCGAGGTGGACGTCGGAGAAGCGGGAGAACGAGGCCAGTTCGATCACGCCGAGGAGCTTGTCCTCGAAGATGATCGGGATGATCACCACGCTCGCCGGGGCGGCTTCCCCGAGCCCGCTGTTGATCTTGATGTAGTCCGGCGGGGCCTCCTCGACCAGGATCCGCTTCTTCTCCCGCGCCGCCTGCCGCACCAGACCGTGCACCGGCATCCCGCCCGTGTCCACGGTCGCGCCCTGCGCCGATCCGTACCCGGCGATAAAGGCAAGTCCCTTGGCGGGGATGGCCGTTCGCAGACTGTCCTCGTCGGGATCGGCCAGGAAGAACGCCCCGTACTGCGCGTTCACCAGCGGTGTCAGCTCGCGCAGGATCAGGTCGGCGACCTCCATCAGGTCCCGGTGCCCCTGCATCAGCGCGGCGAGCCGGGCCAGGTTGGACTCCAGCCAGTCCTTCGCGCGGGTCGTCTCGCGGAGGTTGGCCACCATCAGGTTGATGTTGTCCTTGAGCTCGGTGACCTCGCCCTGGGTCTCCACCGTGATCGAGCGGGACATGTCGCCCTGCGCCACCGCGGAGGCCACCTCGGCGATCGCGCGGACCTGCGTGGTCAGGTTGAGCGCGAGTTCGTTCACATTGGTCGTCAGGCGCTTCCAGGTGCCGTAGACGCCCTCCACCCGTGCCTGGCCGCCGAGTTGGCCCTCGGAGCCGACCTCGCGGGCGACCCGGGTGACCTCGGAGGAGAAGGAGGAGAGGGTGTCGACCATCGTGTTGATGGTGGTCTTCAGCTCAAGGATCTCGCCGCGCGCGTCCACGTCGATCTTCTTCGACAGGTCGCCCTGCGCCACCGCCGTCGCGACCTGCGCGATGTTCCGGACCTGTGAAGTCAGGTTGTCGGCCATGTAGTTGACGTTGTCGGTCAGGTCGCGCCAGACGCCGGAGACGCCCAACACCTGGGCCCGGCCGCCGAGTCGGCCGTCGGTGCCGACCTCGCGGGCGACACGCGTGACCTCGTCGGCGAAGGCGCGCAGCTGCTCCACCATCGTGTTGACGGTGTCCTTCAGTTCGAGGATCTCGCCGCGCGCGTCGACGGTGATCTTCTTCGACAGGTCGCCGTTGGCCACGGCGGTCGTCACTTGGGCGATGTTCCGCACCTGCGAAGTCAGGTTCAGGGCCATGAAGTTGACGTTGTCCGTCAGGTCCTTCCAGACCCCGCTGACGCCCCGCACCTGCGCCTGCCCGCCGAGGTTGCCCTCCGTACCGACCTCGCGCGCCACGCGCGTCACTTCGTCCGCGAAGGCGGAGAGCTGGTCCACCATCGTGTTGATGGTCGACTTCAGCTCCAGGATCTCGCCCTTCGCCTCCACCGTGATCTTCTTGCCGAGGTCGCCCTGCGCCACAGCCGTCGACACCAGCGCGATGTTGCGGACCTGCGAAGTCAGGTTGTCCGCCATGAAGTTGACGTTGTCCGTGAGGTCCTTCCAGACCCCGGAGACCCCTCGCACCTGCGCGCGTCCGCCGAGGTTGCCCTCCGTGCCGACCTCGCGCGCCACGCGTGTGACCTCGTCCGCGAAGGCGGAGAGCTGGTCGACCATCGTGTTGATGGTCGACTTCAGTTCGAGGATCTCGCCCTGGGCGTCGACCGTGATCTTCTGCGAAAGGTCGCCGTTCGCCACAGCGGTCGTCACCTGGGCGATGTTGCGGACCTGCGAAGTCAGGTTCGACGCCATGAAGTTGACGTTGTCGGTGAGGTCCTTCCACACCCCGGACACGCCCCGCACCTGTGCCCGGCCGCCCAACTGGCCCTCGGTGCCGACCTCGCGGGCCACGCGTGTCACCTCGTCGGCGAACGCGGAGAGCTGGTCGACCATCGTGTTCACGGTGAGCTTCAGTTCGAGCAGTTCGCCGGTCGCCTCGACGGTGACGGTACGGGTCAGGTCGCCGCGCGCCACCGCCGTGGTGACGAGGGCGATGTCCCGCACCTGCGCGGTCAGCCGGGACGCCATCGTGTTGACCGCCTCGGTCACGTCCCGCCAACTGCCCGACAGGCCCTGCACCTTGGCGCGTCCGCCGAGCCTGCCCTCGGTGCCCACCTCGCGGGCGACCCGGGTCACCTCGCCGGTGAACAGGGAGAGTTGGTCCACCATCTTGTTCACCGTGCGGCCCAGCCGCCGTAGATCACCGCGCAACTGCCTGCTGCCGTCGTGCAGATCGACCCGCTGGGTCAGATCGCCGCCCGCCACCGCGTCCAGGACCCGGGTCGCGTTGGCGGCCGGGGCGACCAGGGCGTCGAGGAGCTGGTTGACGTCGTTGACGCGGGAGGTCCAGCCGCCCTGGCCGGGGCTGGCCGAGAGGCGCTCGTCGAGGCGGCCGTGGCGGATCAGCTCCCGTTTGACGCGCTGCGTCTCGGAGTTGAAATGGGTGCTGCGGTCCATGATCTGGTTGAAGGCGGCGGTCAGTTCGGCCACCAGGCCGTGACCCGTCTCCGGCGCCTTCGTGAAGTCGCCGTCCCGGGCCGCCGTCATCACGGCGAGCAGAGGGCGGAGGTCCGATGCTCGGATCCAGTCCTCTTTGTGTCCGTCTTCGAGCACACGCGTAGCACTGTTCTCACTCATGGCGGCCCACTTCGGTAACTCGGCGCTTATGGCCGCGGTCAGTCTGTCACTCTGTCCGCATCGACCGAGGCGAATTCGTCCGATCTGCTCGGGGAGCTGTGCATGGGGGCAATTCCGACGCAACGGGAGACCACTTCGCGTGCTCCCGACGCGCCCGCGCACCACGGCGCGGACCCGCGCACGACCATGCGCGCCACGCTCTCCGGAAGCCCCCTCGCGCCCGGCTCCGCCCGCGGCCTGGTCCGCGCCGCGCTCCGCGAATGGACCGAACTCGCCCTGCCCGGCACCGAACACCTCACCGACCGGCTCGCCGACGACGCGATGGTCGTCGTCAGCGAACTCGTCACCAACGCCGTCGTGCACGCGGGCACGGACGTCGAGTTGGTCTGCCGTCTTGAGGACACCCGGTCCGTCGTCGTGGAGGTCGCCGACCACCACCCCTCCCGCGCCCCGCGCGACAACAGTGGTGAACCCGCTTACGAGACACCGGAGTTCGGGCGCGGACTGCGGCTTGTCTCCACGCTCGCCGAGGCCTGGGGCGTCACCTACCGCACCGGAACCAAGACCGTGTGGGCCCGGCTGCCCGCCGAAGGCAGCCCGGCCGACGAGGAGTTGGAGGCGTACGGCGGTGAACGAGGCCTGCGCGTCGCCGAGATCCTCGCCCCCGAACCCCGGCGCGCCGAACGCGACCGCGACTGGCTCGGCCGCGGCGCCCTCTCCTTCCTCGCCGAGGCCTCCGACCTCCTCGCCGGACAGCTCGACGAGGACCTGGTCGCCGCGCTCGCCGGACAGCTGATCGTGCCGAGACTGGCCGACTGGTGCGCCGTATGGCTGGAGGACGAGTCGATGGGCCGCGGCGGCTGGGGCGAGGATGCCGGGGCCGGCGCCGGACCGCGTCTCGCCCGGGTCTGGCACGGCAGCGAGAACCGCATCGAGGAACTGCGCGGCGCCCTGGAGAAGCACCCGCCCCGCCCGCAGGACTCACTGCGGCCCGCGCCCTACCCCTGGCCCGGCGACTCCCTCGGCCCGCACGGCACCCACGGCGCGGCGCTCGCGTACCGGCTGATCGCGGGCGGCCGTCCGCTCGGCACGCTCGTCATCGGACGGTCCGGGCTGCCGTGCTTCCCCGACGAGGTCACCGGCCTGGTCGAGGACCTCAGCCGCCGGGTAGCGCTGGCGATCGGCGCGGCCCGCCAGTACGCCCGCCAGGCCACCATCAGCCGCGTCCTCCAGCGCGGCCTGCTGCCCGGCGCCGTCGCCGAGATCCCCGGCGTCCACAGCGCCCTCGTCTACGAGCCGTGCGACAAGGGCGGCCCCAGCGGCGACTTCTACGACCTCTTCCCGGCCGGCGACGGCCGCTGGTGCTTCGCCCTCGGCGACGTCCAGGGCAAGGGCCCCGAGGCCGCCGTGGTGATCGGCCTCGCCCGCCCCTGGCTGCGCCTGCTCGCCCGCGAGGGCTACGGCGTCGCCGACGTCCTCGACCGCCTCAACCAGCTCCTCCTCGACGACGCCACGGAAGCGGCCGACGCGGCGGCCCACGCCCTGGTCGCCGCGGGCGGCATGCCCGGCCCGGTCGGCGACGGCCCCCGCTTCCTCTCCCTCCTCTACGGCGAACTGGTCCCCTTCGACGGCGGCGTCCGCTGCACCCTCGCCTCCGCCGGCCACCCGCTGCCCCTGCTCCTCGGCCCGGACGGCACCGTCGCCACGGCCGCCCGCCCCCAGACCCTCCTCGGCGTCATCGAAGACGTCACCTACACCAGCGAGACCTTCGAACTACGCCCCGGCGACAGCCTGTTGTGCGTCACCGACGGCGTGACCGAGCGCCGCTCCGGCTCCATCCAGTTCGACGACGGCGACGGCCTCGCGACCGCACTCACCGGCTGCGCGGGCCTGAGCGCCGAGCTGATCGCGGAGCGGATCAAACGGCTGGTGCACGAGTTCGGGGGGCGTCCGCCGGAGGACGACCTGGCGTTGCTGGTGCTTCAGGCGGAGTCGGCGGGGCGGGTGGAGTAGCCGGTTGTGCGGGTGGTGGATGGGTGCCGGGTGCCGGTTCGACGACGGCGATGGCCTCGCGATCGCGCTTGCCTGGTCAGCGGGGCTGCGCGCCGGGCTGATCAAGTGGTTGGTGCATGAGTTCGGGGGCGTCCGCCGGAGGACGACTTGGCGTTGCTGGTGCTTCAGGCGGAGTCGGTGGGCGGGGTGGGGTAGCCGGTTGTGCGGGTGGTGGATGGGTGCCGGGTGCCGGTTCGACGACGGCGATGGCCTCGCGATCGCGCTTGCCGGGTGCGCGGGGCTGCGCGCCGGGCTGATCAAGTGGTTGGTGCACGAGTTCGGGGGGGCGTCCGCCGGAGGATGATCTGGCGTTGCTGGTGCTTCAGGCGGGGCAGGTGGGGTAGCCGTAGCCGGTTGTGCGGGTGGTGGACGGGTGGCCGGGCGCTGGTTCGGATCGACGGCGGCGACGGCGCTCGTGGGGTGCGCGGGGGTGAGCGACGAGCGCATCGAACGCCTGGTGCACGAGTCCGGCGGCCGGCCGCCGGAGGACGACCCGGCGCTGCCGGTGCTCCGGGCGGAGCGGACAGTCGTACCGGTGCTGGACAATGGAGGACATGCCTTCCGCACTCCCCGACGGTGATCCCGTCCCCGACGACGGCGCCCTGCCCGCGCAGGCGCTCGCCGGGGCCGCCGGCCGCCCCCTCGGGTTCTATCTGCACGTCCCGTACTGCGCGACCCGCTGCGGCTACTGCGACTTCAACACCTACACGGCGACCGAGCTGCGCGGCACGGGCGGAGTGCTGGCCTCCCGCGACAACTACGCGGACACCCTGATCGACGAGGTCCGCCTGGCCCGCAAGGTCCTCGGCGACGACCCGCGCCCGGTGCGCACGGTCTTCGTCGGCGGCGGCACACCCACGCTGCTCGCGGCGGGCGACCTCGTCCGGATGCTGGGCGCGATCCGGGACGAGTTCGGCCTGGCCGACGACGCGGAGATCACCACCGAGGCCAACCCGGAGTCGGTCGACCCCGCCTACCTCGCGGCCCTCCGCGACGGCGGCTTCAACCGCGTCTCCTTCGGCATGCAGAGCGCGAAACAGCACGTACTGAAGGTCCTCGACCGCACCCACACCCCGGGCCGGCCCGAGGCCTGCGTCGCCGAAGCCCGCGCGGCCGGCTTCGAACACGTCAACCTCGACCTCATCTACGGCACCCCCGGCGAGACCGACGACGACTGGCGGGCCTCCCTCGACGCCGCCCTCGGCGCGGGCCCCGACCACATCAGCGCCTACGCCCTGATCGTCGAGGAGGGCACCCAGCTCGCCCGCCGGATCCGCCGCGGCGAGGTCCCGATGACGGACGACGACGTCCACGCGGACCGCTATCTGATCGCGGACGAAGTGATGTCCGCCGCGGGCTTCGACTGGTACGAGGTCTCCAACTGGGCGACATCGAAATCCGGCCGTTGTCTCCACAACGAGCTCTACTGGCGCGGCGCCGACTGGTGGGGCGCGGGGCCCGGAGCGCACTCGCACGTCGGCGGAGTGCGGTGGTGGAACGTGAAGCACCCGGGCGCGTACGCGGGCGCCCTGGCGGCCGGACGGTCGCCCGGCGCGGGGCGCGAGATCCTTTCCGAGGAGGACCGCCGCGTGGAACGCATCCTCCTGGAGCTACGGCTCCGCGAGGGCGCCCCACTGGACCTGCTCCACGAGGACGGCCTCAAAGCCTCCCGCCGGGCCCTCACCGACGGACTGCTGCAGCAGCGGCCCTACGACGAGGGACGCGCCGTGCTCACCCTGCGCGGCCGGCTGCTGGCCGACGCCGTGGTGCGGGACCTGGTGGACTGACCGGACCCGTCAGGCCTCGCCGGGCGCCGTGACGAAGTCGATCAACTCCTCCACCCGCCCCAGCAGTTCCGGCTCAAGATCCTTGTAGGACTGGACCTTGGCCAGAATCGCCTGCCACACCGCACCGGTGTTTTCCGGCCAACCCAGGGCCCGGCACACCCCCGTCTTCCAGTCCTGCCCGTGCGGGACCCGGGGCCAGGCGGTGATGCCCACGGAGGACGGTTTCACGGCCTCCCAGATGTCGATGTAGGGGTGGCCGACGACGAGGGCGTGCTCGCTGGTGACCGACTGGGCGATGCGCCACTCCTTGGTGCCCGGCACCAAGTGGTCCACCAGGATGCCCAGCCGCGCGTCCGGGCCGGGGGCGAACTCGTCCACGATGGCCGGCAGGTCGTCGACGCCCTCCAGGTACTCGACCACCACACCCTCGATGCGCAGGTCGTCGCCCCACACCCGCTCGACGAGCTCGGCGTCGTGCCGGCCCTCGACGTAGATCCGCCCGGCGCGGGCCACGCGCGCGCGTGCACCGGGGACGGCGACCGAACCGGATGCCGTACGGGTGGGCCGTAGCGGACTCGACACAGGCCTGACCAGGGTGACCACGCGGCCCTCCAGAAGGAAACCGCGCGGCTCCAGGGGGAACACCCGGTGCTTGCCGAAGCGGTCCTCCAGGGTGACCGTGCCGGCCTCGCAGCGGACCACCGCGCCGCAGAAACCGGTGCCCGGCTCCTCGACCACCAGGCCGGGATCCGCCGGGACCTCGGGTACCGGCTTGGGCTTCTTCCACGGCGGGGTCAGGTCGGCGGAGTACTGGCGCATTCGGATGACGATAGGAGAACCGGGCCGACCCTCCTCACGACACGCCGAAACGCGTTGCCAACGCGTCCCGTTGGGCCCGCACGAACCCCGCGTCCACCACCGCTCCGTGACCGGGCACGTACACCGCGTCCTCGCCACCCAGGTCGAGGAGGCGGTCCAGGGCGGCCGGCCAGTGCGACGGTACGGCGTCGGGGCCCGCCTGGGGTTCGCCGGACTCCTCGACCAGGTCGCCGCAGAAGACGACAGGCGGGGAGCCCGGCACGCCTTGGACGACGACCGCGAGATCGTGGGACGTGTGGCCCGGGCCCACGTTCACCAGCAGGGCCTGCCGGTCGCCGCCCAGGAGCAGGGTCCGCTCGTCCGACACCAGGTGACGGGGATGCACCAGGGTGGCCACCGCCTCGTCGGCCACGCGCGCGTGGAGGCCGTTTTCGACCGCGTCCCCACGGAGTGCGTCCCGCTCGTCCGCCAATACCCGCTCCATGCCCGCCGCCCCGAACACCTCCGCGTCCGCGAACTCCGCCGCCCCGAAGACATGGTCGAAGTGGGGGTGGGTGAGCGCGAGACGAGTCACAGGGCGCCCGGCGAGCGCCCGCGCCTCCGTACGCAACCTCGCGCCCTCCGCGAGACTCGACCCGGCGTCGATCATCAGCGCCGAACCCTCCCCGACGACCAGACCGACCGTGCAGTCCCAGCCAGGCAGCCGGCACCGGCCCACCCCGGCGGCCAGCCGCTCCCACCCCGCCTCTTCCCAAGTCACCGTCATACGGCGACGCTAACGGTGAGGGCACCCCACGGCGTGACATCGCAGGACCGGCCTTGCCCGGGGTGTACCCCACGGCCGTACACTGGGCCGGGGAACGCTGGCACTCGCGCGCACAGAGTGCCAGGAAAGGGCAGCCCGGTAACAAAACGGCGACCAGAACTGGAGGTGTGCGCGATGCTCAGCGAACGCAGGCTTCAGGTACTGCGCGCCATCGTCCAGGACTATGTCGGCACCGAGGAGCCGGTCGGGTCCAAGGCGCTCACCGAGCGGCACAGCCTCGGCGTCTCCCCGGCGACCGTGCGCAACGACATGGCGGCCCTGGAGGACGAGGGGTACATCGCCCAGCCGCACACCAGCGCCGGCCGCATCCCGACGGACAAGGGCTACCGCCTGTTCGTCGACAAGCTCGCCGGCGTCAAGCCGATGACCGGCCCCGAGCGCAAGGCCATCCAGAACTTCCTCGACGGCGCGGTCGACCTCGACGACGTGGTGGGCCGTACGGTCCGGCTGCTCGCGCAGCTCACCCGGCAGGTCGCCGTCGTGCAGTACCCCTCGCTGACCCGCTCGACCGTCCGCCACGTGGAGCTGCTGTCGCTGGCCCCCGCGCGCGTGATGCTCGTGCTGATCACCGACACCGGGCGGGTCGAGCAGCGCATGGTGGACTGCCCGGCCCCCTTCGGGGAGTCCTCGCTCGCGGATCTACGCGCGCGGCTCAACAGCAGGATCGCCGGCCGCCGCTTCGCGGACGTGCCGCAGCTCGTGCAGGACCTGCCGGAGGCCTTCGAGAACGAGGACCGCGGCACGGTCGCGACGGTGCTCTCCACCCTCCTGGAGACCCTCGTCGAGGAGACCGAGGAGCGGCTGATGATCGGCGGCACCGCCAATCTCACCCGCTTCGGACATGACTTTCCCCTCACCATCCGCCCCATCCTGGAAGCCCTGGAGGAGCAGGTCGTCCTCCTCAAGTTGCTTGGTGAGGCGGGGGATTCGGGCATGACCGTACGGATCGGTCACGAGAACGCCTACGAGGGACTCAACTCCACGTCGGTGGTGTCGGTCGGCTACGGTTCGGGCGGCGAGGCAGTCGCCAAGCTCGGCGTGGTCGGACCGACCCGCATGGATTACCCGGGAACGATGGGAGCGGTACGCGCAGTGGCACGGTACGTCGGACAGATCCTGGCGGAGTCCTAAGTGGCCACGGACTACTACGCCGTTCTCGGCGTGCGTCGCGACGCGTCGCAGGATGAGATCAAGAAGGCCTTCCGCCGGCTCGCGCGCGAGCTGCACCCGGACGTGAATCCGGATCCGAAGACCCAGGAGCGGTTCAAGGAGATCAACGCCGCCTACGAGGTGCTCTCGGACCCGCAGAAGAAGCAGGTCTACGACCTCGGCGGCGACCCCCTCTCGCAGGCGGGCGGCGGCGGAGCCGGCGGCTTCGGCGCGGGCGGCTTCGGGAACTTCTCGGACATCATGGACGCGTTCTTCGGCACGGCGTCGCAGCGCGGACCGCGCTCGCGCACCCGCCGCGGCCAGGACGCCATGATCCGCCTCGAGATCGAGCTGGACGAGGCGGCCTTCGGCACCACGAAGGACATCCAGGTCGACACGGCCGTCGTCTGCGGCACCTGCAACGGCGAGGGCGCCGCCCCCGGCACCTCCGCGCAGACCTGCGACATGTGCCGCGGTCGCGGTGAGGTGTCGCAGGTGACCCGGTCCTTCCTGGGCCAGGTCATGACGTCCCGTCCGTGCCCGCAGTGCCAGGGCTTCGGCACCGTCGTGCCGACGCCGTGCCCGGAGTGCGCCGGTGACGGCCGCGTCCGCTCGCGGCGCACGCTCACGGTGAAGATCCCGGCCGGTGTGGACAACGGCACGCGGATCCAGCTCGCGGGCGAGGGCGAGGTCGGCCCCGGCGGTGGCCCCGCCGGTGACCTGTACGTCGAGATCCACGAGCTGCCGCACTCCACGTTCCAGCGGCGCGGCGACGATCTGCACTGCACGGTGACGATCCCGATGACGGCGGCGTCCCTCGGCACGAAGGTGCCGTTGGAGACGCTGGACGGCATGGAGGAGGTCGACATCCGCCCGGGCACCCAGTCCGGCCAGTCGATCCCGCTGCACAGCAGGGGCATCACGCATCTGCGCGGCGGCGGCCGGGGCGACCTCATCGTGCACGTCGAGGTCACCACCCCGACCAAGCTCGACGTCGAGCAGGAACGCCTCCTCAGGGAACTGGCGAAACTACGCGGCGAGGAACGGCCTCTCGGGCAGTTCCAGCCCGGGCAGCAGGGATTGTTCTCCCGGTTGAAGGACGCCTTCAACGGCCGCTGACAGGGAGCTGTGAAGGCTGCCGGGGGTCCGGGGGTTGCCCCCCGGGCAGACACAGTCAGCCCGGGCAGCAAGGGTTGTTCTCGCGGTTGAAGGACGCGTTCAACGGCCGCTGACCGGTCGCCGAATCGGCAGCCGAACCGCTTGTCGAACGGTCGTCGAATCGGCCGTCGAACCGGTCTCCGCGCGGGCATGCATCTGTCCTATGCCCGGCGGAAGGCCGGATTCGGACTTGTTCGGAGGACGTGACAACATGCCGTCATGTCCTCCGCACTGACCGATCTCTTCCCTCATCCGATCGTGCAGGCCCCGATGGCGGGCGGTGTCTCCGTCCCGCAGCTCGCGGCCGCCGTGTCCGAGGCCGGCGGGCTGGGATTCCTCGCCGCCGGGTACAAAACAGCCGACGGCATGTACCAGGAGATCAAGCAGCTGCGGAGCCTGACGGCCCGCCCCTTCGGCGTGAACCTCTTCATGCCGCAGCCCGAGTACGCGGACAAGGCGGCGGTCGACGTCTACGCCCACCAGCTGGCCGGCGAGGCCGCCTGGTACGACACGGAACTCGGCGACCCGGACAGCGGCCGCGAGGACGGCTACGACGCGAAGCTGTCCGTGCTGCTCGACAACCCGGTGTCCTTCGCCTCCTTCCACTTCGGCGTCCCCACCCGTGAGGTGCTGGACTCGCTGCGCAGGGCCGGCACCTTCACCCTCGTCACCGCCACCACCGCCGAGGAGGCCCTCGCCGTGGAGCGGGCCGGTGCAGACGCGGTGATCGCGCAGGGCGTCGAGGCCGGCGGCCACCAGGGCACCCACCGCGACCTCCCGGAGAACGACGGCTCCGGCATAGGACTGCTCTCCCTGGTCGCCCAGATCCGCGAGACCGTGTCCCTCCCGATCGTCGCCGCCGGCGGTCTGATGCGTGGCAGCCAGATCGCCGCCGCCCTCGCGGCGGGCGCGAGCGCGGCCCAGCTCGGCACGGCGTTCCTCGCGACCCCCGAGTCCGCGGCGAACGTCCTGCACAAGCAGGCACTCACCAACCCCCTTTTCACGCGTACCGAGTTGACCCGCGCGTTCTCCGGCCGCCCGGCCCGCGGCCTCGTCAACCGCTTCATGCGCGAGCACGGCCCGTACGCCCCCGCCGCGTACCCCGAGGTCCACCACCTCACCTCACCGCTCCGCAAGCAGGCCGCCGCGGCCGGCGACGCGCAGGGCATGGCGCTGTGGGCCGGACAGGGCCACCGCATGGCCCGCGAGCTGCCGGCCGGGCAACTGGTCGAGGTACTGGTCGCCGAACTGACCGCCGCCCGGACAGCGTTGTCGGCCGGGGGTGAGCTCCGATGACGGCGCCGGTGTTCATCCTCGACCCCCTGGTGATCCCGGACTTCAGTGGCGGTGAGGTAGTCCTCGACGGTCCTGAGGGGCGGCACGCGGTCTCCGTACGGCGCATGCGGGCCGGTGAGGACGTCGTCCTCACCGACGGACGCGGCCGGTGGGTGGCGGGTGTCGTCAAGGCGGCCGAGGGCAAGGACCGGCTCGTCGTCATGGACCTGGAGTCCGTCAGCCAAGAGCCCGAGCCGCAGCCCCGTATCACCGTCGTCCAGGCCCTTCCCAAGGGCGACCGCGGCGAACTCGCCGTGGAGACGATGACCGAGACCGGCGTCGACGCCGTCGTCCCCTGGGCGGCCGCCCGTTGCATCACGCAGTGGAAGGGCGAGCGCGGTCTGAAGGCCCTCGCGAAGTGGCGGGCCACCGCCCGGGAGGCCGGCAAGCAGTCCCGCCGGCTGCGCTTCCCGGAGGTCGCGGACGCCGCAACGAGCAAACAGGTTGCCGCACTTCTCGCCAAAGCCGACTTCGCCGCCGTGCTCCACGAGGACCGCGACTACGCCAGCGAGCCCCTCGCCACCGCCGAACTCCCCACCGAGGGCGAGATCGTGCTGGTCGTGGGCCCCGAAGGCGGCGTCTCCCCCGAGGAGTTGGCGCTCTTCGAGGAGGCCGGGGCGAAGGCCTACCGGCTCGGGCGTAGCGTGCTGCGCACATCGACCGCCGGGACAGCGGCCACCGCCCTGCTCCTGGGCCGTACCGGACGCTGGTCCTGAACCACAGGAACCACAGGGGAGACCGTCGTGGAACTGGCCCAAGTGAGGCTGCTCGTCACCGACTTCGCCGCCTGCTACCGCTTCTACGCCGAAGTCCTCGGTCTGAAGCCGCAGTCGGGGGCGACCGACGGGCCGTACGAGAAGTTCAGCCCGGCCGTCGGGTCGGCCGGGATCGCGCTGCAGGACCGGGCGATGATGGCCCAAGTCCTCGGTGAACTGGGGGAGTTGGTGACCGGGCACCGCTCGCTGGTGGTGCTGCGGGTCGATGACCTGGACGCCTACTGCGAGCAGATCACCGACCGGGGGGCCGTGTTGCTGCACGGCCCCGCGCCGATGACGGACCGGATGAGGGTCGCGCATCTCAAGGACCCCGAGGGCAATGTGGTGGAGCTTCAGGAGTGGCTGCTGCTCCGGGGCTGACGATCGTGCGCCGGTGACCGCGCCCCCGGCGCACGGGTGGCCGTATGCGCTCTTCCGTGTGCGCCCCGACGGTGGCAGGCTGCCGTCCATGGGGGCGTTGAGGCAGAACTGGCGTCGGCCCCGCGGACGGCGGGTGGCCGCTGTGGCGGGGCTCGCGATGGTGTCCGTGGGCGGGGTCGTCGCGTGCCAGCCCGGTGATCTCAGCGCGGCGACCGTCGCGTACACCACCGACAAGACGGCGACCGCCGAGCTCAAGCGGGACCATGTGAGCGTCCGCTATCTGACCTGCACGGGCAACTACGGCAGCGGCAACAAGGCCTACACGCCAGGGAAGACGCCCTCGCCGACCGAGTCCACGGTCGTCTCCGTGGACTGCCAGGGGCAGACGAACGACAACCGGGACATCACCGTCACCGGCAAGGTCACCCGGGCCGTCGACGGCGCCTGTGTGCGCGGCGACCTGGTCGGCAAGGTGGGCGGCAAGCAGGTGTTCCACGTGACCGGGCTCGGCGACTGCAACGCGGCGACACCCTCGTCCGTGGGCAACCCGAACCCGAGCCTCACCTACGGCCCCGGACCGACCGTCACCGTCACGGTCACCAAGACCATCTGGTGCAAGGGCGACCCGACCTGCTGGCCCGTGGAGGGCAAGTGATCACCCGTCCATAGCGGGCAAGTGATCCAAACCGCTGTCTTCACAGGCCGCCGCTGCATACGCTGATCAGGTGACTCAGCCCTCAGCGTCCGCAGCCCAGGCCGGTCTCCAGGCCTATCTCCGCTTCCCGCACCTGCACGGCGAGTTGATCGCCTTCACCGCCGAGGACGACGTGTGGCTGGCCCCCCTCGACGGCGGCCGGGCCTGGCGGGTCAGCGCCGAGAACGTGCCGGTGACCCACCCGCGCATCTCGCCCGACGGCACCACCGTCGCCTGGACCTCCACCCGGGACGGCGCCCCCGAGGTGCACATCGCCCCCGTCGACGGCGGACCCGCCAAACGCCTCACCCACTGGGGGAGTTCACGCACCCAGGTGCGCGGCTGGACGGCGGACGGCCAGGTCCTCGCCATCAGCACCCACGGCCAGGCGAACCTCCGCCGCAGCTGGGCCCGCACCATCCCGCTGGACGGCGGACCCGCAACCACCCTGCCGTACGGGCCCGTCGGCGATGTCGCCATCGGCCCCGCCGCCACCGTCCTGCTCTCCGCGCCCATGGGCCGCGAGGCCGCCTGGTGGAAGCGCTACCGGGGCGGCACGGCGGGCAAGTTGTGGATCGACCGGGACGTCCGCGACGGGGAGGGTGTCGGCGAATTCACGCGCCTGCACGAGGAGTTGGACGGCAACCTCGAGTACCCGGTGTGGGCGGGGGAGAGGATCGCGTTCCTCTCCGACCACGAGGGCACCGGCGCCGTCTACTCCTCCCTCGCCGACGGCACCGACCTGCGCCGCCACACCCCGCTCGACGGTTTCTACGCCCGGCACGCGGCCGGCGACGGCACCCGGATCATCTACTCCTCCGCCGGTGAACTCTGGCTCCTCGACGACCTGGACGGCGCCGAACCGCGCCGCCTCGACATCCGGCTCGGCGGACAGCGCACCGACCAGCAGCCCTTCCCGGTGTCCGCGGCCCGCTGGTTCGCCTCCGCGTCGCCCGACCACACCGCGCGCGGCAGCGCCGTCGCCGTCCGCGGCACCGTCCACTGGATCACCCACCGCGCCGGCCCCGCCCGCGCCCTCGCGGCCACCCCCGGCGTACGGGCCCGGCTGCCCCACACCTTCCGTGTCGACGGCGAGGAATGGGTGGTGTGGGTGACGGACGCCGAGGGCGACGACGCCCTGGAGTTCGCCCCCGCCACCGGCCTCGCCCCCGGCGCCACCCCGCGCCGCATCGCCGCCGGACAGCTCGGCCGCGTCCTCGCGCTCACCGTCGCCCCCGACGGCGGCCGCGTCGCCGTCGCCTCGCACGACGGCCGCGTCCTCCTCATCGAGCGCGAGACCGGCGAGGTCCGCGAGGTCGACCGCAGCGAGGACGGCGACGCCTCCGGCCTCTCCTTCTCGCCCGACTCCGCCTGGCTCGCCTGGTCGCACCCCGGCCCGCGCCCGCTGCGCCAGCTCAAGCTCGCCAACACCACCGACCTGTCGGTCACCGAGGCGACCCCGCTCCGCTTCCAGGACTACGCCCCCGCCTTCACCCTCGACGGCAAGCACCTGGTCTTCCTCTCGACCCGCTCCTTCGACCCGGTCTACGACGAACACGTCTTCGACCTCGCCTTCGTGGTCGGCGACCGCCCGCACCTGATCACCCTCGCCGCGACCACCCCGTCCCCCTTCGGACCGCAGCGCCACGGCCGCCCCTTCGAGGCCCCCGACAAGGACGAGACCCCCGACAGCGAGGGCCGCCCCACCACCCGTATCGACCTCGAGGGCCTCGCCGACCGCATCGTCCCGTTCCCCGTCGAGGCCGGCCGCTACTCCAACCTGCGCGCCGCCAAGGACGGCGTCCTGTGGCTGCGCCACCCCGTGCAGGGCGTCCTCGGCGCCACCCGCGCGACCCCCGAAGACCCGGACCCCAAAACCGAGTTGGAGCGCTACGACCTCGCCCAGCAGCGCATCGAGCACCTCGCCGGGGACGCCGAGCACTTCGAGGTCAGCGGCGACGGCAAACGCGTCCTGCTGCGCACCGACCACAAACTGCGGGTCGTCCCGAGCGACCGCCGCGCCGCCTCAGAGGACGACGACAGCGACTCGAACATCAACGTCGACCTCTCCCGCATCCGCCAGACCGTCGACCCGGCCGCCGAATGGCGCCAGATGTTCGACGAGACCGGCCGCATCATGCGCGACAACTTCTGGCGCCCCGACATGAGCGGCGTCGACTGGAGCGGCGTCCTCGACCGCTACCGCCCGATCCTCGACCGCGTAGCCACCCACGACGACCTCGTCGACCTCCTCTGGGAGGTGCACGGCGAACTCGGCACCTCGCACGCCTACGTCACCCCGCGCGGCGGCTACGGCACCGGCGAACGACAGGGCCTGCTCGGCGCCGACATCTCCCGTCACGAGGACGGCAGTTGGCGCATCGACCGCATCCTGCCCTCCGAGACCTCCGACCCGGCAGCCCGCGCCCCTCTCGCCGCACCCGGTGTCGCCGTCCGCCCGGGCGACGCGATCCTCGCCGTAGCCGGCCAGCCGGTCGACCCGATCACCGGACCCGCCCCCCTCCTCGTCGGCACGGCCGGCAAACCCATCGAGCTGACCATCTCCCCGGCAGGCGGCGGAGACCC
Source organism: Streptomyces hokutonensis (assembly GCF_000376565.1). Taxonomy (GTDB): domain Bacteria; phylum Actinomycetota; class Actinomycetes; order Streptomycetales; family Streptomycetaceae; genus Streptomyces; species Streptomyces hokutonensis. The sequence continues at coordinate 25,296 of NZ_BARG01000087.1, forward strand.
CCGCCACGCGGTCGTCGTCCCCCTCGCCGACGAGGAACCCCTCTACTACCACGCCTGGGTCGCCGACCGCCGCGCCTACGTCCACGAGAAGTCCGGCGGCCGCCTCGGCTACCTCCACGTCCCCGACATGCAGGCCCCCGGCTGGGCCCAGATCCACCGCGACCTCCGCGTGGAGGTGGCCCGCGAGGGCCTGGTCGTGGACGTCCGCTACAACCGGGGCGGCCACACCTCGCAGTTGGTCGTGGAGAAGCTGGCCCGCCGCATCGTCGGCTGGGACCTCCCCCGAGGCATGCGCCCGTACAGCTACCCCGAGGACGCCCCTCGCGGCCCGGTCGTAGCCGTGGCCAACGAGTTCTCCGGCTCCGACGGCGACATCGTCAACGCGGCGATCAAGGCACTGGGCATCGGCCCGGTGGTCGGCACGCGCACGTGGGGCGGGGTGATCGGCATCGACAGCCGCTACCGCCTGGTCGACGGCACGCTGGTCACTCAGCCCAAGTACGCGTTCTGGCTTGAGGGTTACGGCTGGGGGGTGGAGAACCACGGGGTGGATCCCGACGTGGAGGTGGTGCAGCGGCCACAGGACTACGCGGCGGGCAGGGACACCCAGCTGGACGAAGCAATCCGCCTGGCGTTGGAAGCACTGGAGACCAGTCCGGCCAAAACTCCGCCCACTCTGCCCACCTAAAGGGGCGCGGGGCTGTATCGATTTGCGGCTCCGCCGCGTGGGCGCGACCAGCCCCCACGCACCCGCACTCAACGACGATACGATGCCCCGCGTAAAGCACAGCCCACGCCTCGGAGGGATCCCAAATGTCAGGGGAACCGCAGAACGACTGCCTGTTCTGCAAGATCGTCGAGGGCCACATCCCGGCGACGATCGTCCGCGAAACAGACACCACCGTCGCGTTCCGTGACATCAACCCCCAGGCCCCGACCCACGTCCTGGTGATCCCCCGCGTCCACTACCCCGACGCCGCCTCCCTCGCCGCCGCCGAACCGACGATCGCCGCCGACGTCCTGCGCGAGGCGGGCGAGGTCGCGGCGGACGAGAAGCTCGAAAGCTACCGCGTGGTGTTCAACACGGGTACCGGCGTGGGCCAGACCGTCTTCCACGCCCACGCCCACGTGATGGGCGGCCGCGGCATGCAGTGGCCGCCCGGATAACTCACCGTGTCCGTACGTGAATTGGTGATCCTCGGCACCGCCAGCCAGGTCCCCACCCGCCACCGCAACCACAACGGCTACCTCCTGCGCTGGGACGGCGAGGGCATCCTCTTCGACCCGGGCGAGGGCACCCAGCGCCAGATGCTGCGCGCCGGGGTCGCCGCGCACGACCTCAACCGGATCTGCGTCACCCACTTCCACGGCGACCACTCCCTCGGCCTCGCGGGCGTCATCCAGCGCATCAACCTGGACCGCGTCCCGCACGAGATCACCGCGCACTACCCGCGCTCGGGTCAGCACTTCTTCGACCGCCTGCGCTACGCCACGGCGTACCGCGAGACGGTCGGCATCACCGAGTCCCCGGTGTCGGCGGACGGAGTGATCGCCACCACGGGGAACTACACCCTGGAGACCCGCAAGCTCTCCCACCCCGTCGAGTCCTACGGCTACCGCCTCACCGAACCCGACGGCCGCCGCATGCTCCCCGACCGCCTCGCCGCGCACGGCATCAAGGGCCCGGACGTGGGCCGCATCCAGCGCGAGGGAGTCGTGGACGGCGTCTTGCTGGACGACGTCAGCGAGGTGCGGCGCGGGCAGCGGTTCGCGTTCGTCATGGACACCCGCCTCTGCGACGGAGTGCACGCCCTCGCGGAGGGCTGCGACCTGCTGGCGATCGAGTCGACGTTCCTGGACGAGGACGAGCAACTGGCCGTGGACCACGGCCACTTGACCGCCGGACAGGCGGCCCGCGTGGCCCGGGACGCCGGCGTCCGCCACCTCGTCCTCACCCACTTCAGCCAGCGCTACTCCGAGCCGGAGGAGTTCGAGCGGCAGGCGCGGGCGGCCGGGTTCGAGGGGGAGCTGACCGTGGCGCACGATCTACTCAGGGTGCCGGTTCCGAAACGGTTGTAAAACACCCGTACGATACTTCGATGCCCATTCCCAAAGCCGAACTGCACCTCCACATCGAAGGCACCCTCGAACCCGAGCTGGCGTTCGCCCTCGCCGCCCGCAACGGCGTGACGCTGCCGTACGCGGACACCGAGGCGCTCCGCAAGGCGTACCTCTTCGAGGACCTGCAGTCCTTCCTGAACCTCTACTACGAGCTGATGGCCGTCCTGCGCACCGAGCGTGACTTCGAGGACCTCGCCAACGCCTATCTCGCCCGCGCCGCCGCGCAGGGCGTACGGCACGCGGAGATCTTCTTCGACCCGCAGGCCCACATCGCGCGGGGCGTGGACATGGGCACGGTGGTGGAGGGCCTGTGGCGGGCGCTCGGCGACAGCGGGACCAACCACGGCATCTCGACCCGGCTCATCATGTGCTTCCTGCGCGACGAGTCCGCCGACTCGGCCATGGAGACCCTGGAGGCGGCCAAGCCGTACCTCCACCGGATCACCGGCATCGGCCTCGACTCGGCCGAGGTCGGCCACCCGCCGGTGAAGTTCCGCGAGGTCTACGAGGCCGCCGCCGCGCTGGGGCTGCGACGGGTCGCGCACGCCGGTGAGGAGGGCCCGCCCGCCTACATCACCGAGGCGCTGGACGTCCTCGGCGTCGAGCGCGTCGACCACGGGCTGCGCTGCGTGGAGGACGCGGAGCTGGTCGCCCGCCTGGTCCGCGACCGCATCCCGCTCACCCTCTGCCCGCTCTCCAACGTCCGGCTGCGCGCGGTGGACGTTCTCGCCGAGCACCCGCTGCCCGCCATGCTGGACGCGGGTCTGCTGTGCACGGTCAACTCCGACGACCCGGCCTACTTCGGCGGGTACGTGGGCGACAACTTCGACGCGGTGCGCTCGGCGCTGGGCCTGAGCGAGGACCGGTTGCGGGAGTTGGCGCGGAACTCCTTCGTCGCGTCGTTCCTGGAGGACGACGAGGAGCTGCGGGCTCGTTATTTGGCCGAGGTGGAGGCGTACGAGTTCTCATAGGTGGGTGTTGACACTGCGGGCCGGTGGGGGCTGGTCGCGCAGTTCCCCGCGCCCCTAAGGGGTCGGGCCTCGACAGAGATCTCGACGATCGATGGCAGCACGCGTTGCCGGCCGGAGTGCACCGCTACCGCCGTCATCGGTACCGCCACCACGATCAGCCCCGCCGCCAGAATCGCCCCCATCGCCGGGAACCCCGCCCCCGCCGACAGCACACTCCCCGCCAGCGGCCCCGCAGCCGTCCCCAGTGACGAGGCCGAGCCGACCAGGACCGCCCAACGGCCGCGCGGGTCGAGGGAGGCGGCGAGGCCGAGGATGTACGACAGGACGATCGGGTAGACGGTGTTCCAGGCGATCTCGCCGGTCGCGAACGTCCTCAGGTCGTGCGCGGACGCGCTGAGCACGATGCAGCCCGCGATGAGCGCCGTGCCCGCGCCGATCGGCACCGCGCGGCCCAGCCGGGAGCCGAGCGCGCCCGCGCCGATCACCCCGACGAGGCCGGTGCCGAGCGCGATCGCGAAGACCGCGCCGACGGTGACCTCGGACAGGTGGGCCTGGGTGAGGCCGATGCGTCCGCTGACGCCCCAGAGGGAGTTCTGCGCGAGGGACCAGCACAGCAGGGTGCCGGCGAGGACGAGTCCGGCGCGGCGGTGGGGGAGGCCCGCGGTCTCCACGCGCGCGTGCCCCGTCGCCGTACGGACCGGGAGGCGTGCGGTCAGCGGCCATACGGCCAGTGCGGTCAGCGCGATCGCGGCGAGCGGCTGGCCGTGGCCCGCGCCGAGGTGCGGGACCGTGAGGTAGACGGCGCCAGCGAGCGCGGACACGCACAGCAGGCCGAGCGTGGAGGCGCGGTGGGGGTCCCGCTCGGCGGCGATTCCGGACGCGGCGACCGTGGTGGCCGTACCCGATCCGAAGCCCCCGACGATCGCGCCCGCGACGACCGCCGGTACGGCGTGCGTGAGGGCGGCCGAGCCGTAGCCGAGGACGGCCAGCGCGAGGCCGATCCGGGCGAGGGTGCGCGGGCCGACCCGGTCGACGCGTGAGGCGAGCATGAAGCCCGCCGCCGCCGAACTCAGCAGCAGCGTACTGCCTACGGCACCGGCCTGCGTGGCGGACAGCGGGAGCCCGGCGTCGAGGCGGCCGACGGTGGTGGGCAGGAGGTAGGGGGCGAGATACCCGGCCGTGAAAAGGGCGACGAGGGGCCAGGGCGTGGTGGTGCTGCGGGCGGACACGGGCGTTCCCAGGGCATGCGAAAGAAGCGGCTCAAAAAGGGGATTGGGCGACGACCGTCGACGGACAGGAACGCGCGGGCAATTTGTATCAAGCACGCGGTTCGGGAAAGAAGGGCGGGGGGTGTGATGTGGGGCACGTTTCGTTTGGGGTGGGGAGTGCCGGGTAGACGAGCGCCCGCATCGCGGGGTTGCCCGGCGAATTTCCGGCGCTAGCGCCAGTGGACCGCCCCGCCGGCCGCCCGCGCCGCCGTCTCGATCTTGGCCCTGACCTCGCGCATCACGGAGACGATCTCCCCCTCGTGCTCCGGCGTCAGCCGGACCACCGGGACCGAGCAACTGATCGCGTCCAGCGGCGGGTTGTCGTAGCGCAGCGCGAAGCCGAAGCCGACGATCCCGAGGACGCCCTCCTCGCGGTCGACCGAGTAGCCGCGCGCGCGGATCGCCGCGAGGTCGGCGGCCAACGCCTCACGCGTGGTGTGGGTGTTGGGCGTAGCCGCTTCATACGGCCCGTCGGGCAGCTCCGCGTCGGCCCGTTCCGCGAGCAGTGCCTTGCCGAGGGCGCCGACATGCGCGGGCAGCCGCCGCCCCACCCGGCTGATGGTGCGCAGGTACTCGTGGGACTCCCGCGTCGCGAGATAGGCGACGTCCCGCCCGTCCAGCCGGCCCAGGTGGATCGTCTCGCCGAGCGCCTGGGACGCCTCGTCGAGATACGGCCGCACGGTCCGCACCCGCGGGTCGGAGTCCAGATAGCTGGTGCCGGTGAGCAGGGCGTGGATGCCGATGCCGTAGAGCGAGCCGGTGCTGTCGGTGCGGACCCAGCCGTGCGCGATCAGGGTCTGGAGGAGGGCGTACATCGAGCTGCGCGGTACGCCCAGCTCGTCGGCGAGTTCCTGGAGGCGCGCGGGACGGTCGCCGCGCGCGGCGAGCAGTTCGAGCAGCTCGACCGTGCGGGCGGCGGACTTCACCTCGCGGACGCCACCGGGCTCTGACATGGGGTGATGGTAGCGAGCGGGTGCGCCCCATTGACGGCTGCTGTTCGTGTATCTAACCTCTGTCTTCATACGTAGATAGCGTCTACATAGGGAGATGGCCCGGAGATGGCCCAGGTGAACGGCGAAACGGCGACCGTGGTGCGCAGGCTGCGGGACGGGATGGCGGGCGGAGTGCTCTCCTTCCCGCTCACCTCCTTCCACGACGACGGCTCCCTCGACCCCGACGGCTTCCGCGCGCATGTCGCCGCCCAGACCGCCACCGGCCCCGGCGCGATCTTCCCGGCCTGCGGCACCGGCGAGTTCTTCTCGCTGGACGAGGACGAGTACCGCACGGTCGTCACCATCGCGGTGGAGGAGGCGGCCGGCCGCGTCCCCGTCGTCGCCGGTGTCGGCTACGGCTGGGCGCAGGCCGCACGCTTCGCCCGCATCGCCGAGGAGGCCGGCGCCGACGCGCTCCTGGTCCTCCCGCACTACCTCGTCGCCGCCCCGCAGGACGGCCTGGTGGCCCAGCTCGAGCAACTCGCCGCCCGCACCCGGCTCCCGCTCATCGCCTACCAGCGCGGCCAAGTCGCCTTCACCGCAAGCTCGTTGAAGCGCATCGCACGCATCCCCGGCGTCATCGGCCTCAAGGACGGCCACAGCGACCTCGACCGGCTGCAACGCCTCACGCTCGCCGCCCCCGAGGGCTTCCTCTTCTTCAACGGCGCCTCCACCGCCGAGATCCAGGCCCGCGCCTACGCCACCGTCGGCGTCCCCGCCTACTCCTCCGCCGTCCACGCCTTCGCCCCCGAGATCGCCAACGCGTTCTTCGCCGCGCTGCGGGACGGCGACGACAAGACGGTCGAGAAACTGCTGCGCGAGTTCTACGTCCCGTTCGTCGAACTCCGCGACCGGGTCCCGGGATACGCGGTCTCCCTCGTCAAGGCGGCGGCCCGGCTGCGCGGCCGTCCGGTGGGCCCCGTGCGCGCCCCGCTCACCGACCCCACGGCCGCCGACCTGGCCGACCTCACCGCCCTGCTCACCACCGGACTCGACCTCGTAGGAGCCGCGCTGTGAACCTCACCATCGCCGACGTCCGGCTCACCCCGATCCTGGTCGCCGACCCGCCGCTGCTCAACACCCAGGGCGTCCACCAGCCGTACACCCCGCGCCTGATCGTCGAGATCGAGACCGCCGACGGGATCACCGGCCTCGGCGAGACCTACGGCGACACCAAGTACCTGGAACTGGCCCGGCCGTACGCCGAGAAGCTGATCGGTCGTCAAGTCTCCGACCTGAACGGCCTGTTCACCGTCGCCGACGAGGTCGCGGTCGACAGTTCCCGGACCTCCGCGCAGGTCGACGTCGGCGGACTGCGCGGCGTCCAGACGGCCGACAAGCTGCGGCTGTCCGTCGTCTCCGCCTTCGAGGTCGCCTGTCTCGACGCCCTGGGCAAGGCACTTGGCCTTCCCGTGCACGCGCTGCTCGGCGGCAAGGTACGGGACGCGGTGGAGTACAGCGCCTACCTGTTCTACAAGTGGGCCGACCACCCCGAGGGCGTGGCGAGCGAGAAGGACGACTGGGGTGCGGCGATCGACCCGGCCGGAGTCGTCGAGCAGGCACGGAAGTTCAAGGAGCGCTACGGCTTCACCTCCTTCAAGCTCAAGGGCGGAGTCTTCCCGCCCGACGAAGAGATCGCCGCCGTAAGGGCGTTGGCCGCGGCCTTCCCCGACCACCCCCTGCGCCTCGACCCCAACGGCGCCTGGTCCGTGGAGACTTCGCTGAAGGTCGCGAAGGAACTCGGGGACGTCCTCGAATACCTCGAGGACCCCGCGCTCGGCACCCCTGCCATGGCCGAGGTGTCCGCCGGGACCGACGTGCCGCTCGCCACCAACATGTGCGTGACGACCTTCGCCGAGATCAAGGAGGCGTTCACGCGCGATGCCGTACAGGTCGTGCTCTCCGACCACCACTACTGGGGCGGACTGCGCAACACCCAGCAACTCGCCGCCATCTGCCGCACGTTCGGCGTCGGCATCTCCATGCACTCCAACACCCACCTCGGCATCAGCCTCGCCGCGATGACCCACGTCGCCTCGACCGTGCCCAACCTCCACCACGCCTGCGACTCCCACTACCCCTGGCAGTCCGAGGACGTCCTCACCGAACGCCTCACCTTCACCGACGCCAAGGTCGCCGTCTCCGACGCGCCCGGTCTCGGCGTCGAACTCGACCGCGCCAAGCTGGAGTTGCTGCACCGGCGGTGGCTCGACGACGACGGCGCGCTGCGCGAGCGCGACGACGCGGCGGCGATGCGGATCACCGACCCGGAGTGGGTCACCCCCGCGATGCCACGCTGGTAGGAACCGGGTGACCGGATCCGGACGCCCCCGTCATGCGCAGCCGAGGGGGGCACCCGGTCCGCACCGTACGGCCCGGACCTGCGGTTGCCCGACACCGGCGCGACGGGCGGGTCCGGAGCGGGAGTCGCGCCCACACGTGCGTGGTGGTGCACACTGGCCTGATCCGCATCACGTCAGGGAGCGCACCGTGACCGCGTCCACCGCGTCCAACGGAAAGGGATCGTCGGCCGACCGGGAGAGGAGATCCTGTCCGGCCCAGGTCGACCCCCTGTCCGCACTGCGCGCGCCGGACGACCCGCCCTGGGACGTGTACCTCACCGGCACCGTCTTCCTCGACATCATCTTCACCGGCCTCGAATCCGCCCCCGTGCGCGGCACCGAGTCCTGGGCCCGCGGGATGGGGTCGAGCCCGGGTGGCGTGGCGAACATGGCCACGGCCCTGGCCCGCCTCGGCCTGCGCACCTCCCTCGCCGCGGCCTTCGGCGACGACCACTACGGCGAGTACTGCTGGGACGCGCTGGAACAGGGCGAGGGCATCGACCTCTCCGCCTCCCGCTCGGTACGCGGCTGGCACTCCCCGGTCACCGTGTCGATGGCCTACGAGGGCGAACGCACGATGGTCTCCCACGGCCACGAGCCGCCCCCGGAGACCGAGTTCAGCGAGGGCGGCGCCCCCGACTGCCCGCCCCGCGCGCGTGCCGCGATCGCCTCCCTCACCCCCGGCAAGCAGGCCCCCTGGGTCGCCCAGGCCGCGAGCGAGGGCACCCGGATCTTCGCCGACGTCGGCTGGGACGAGACCGGAGCCTGGGACCTCGCCGGACTCGCCGACCTCGCGCACTGCGAGGCCTTCCTGCCGAACGCCGAGGAAGCCATGCGCTACACCGGCGCCGACTGCCCCCGCGCCGCCGCCCACGCCCTCACCGAACACGTACCCCTCGCCGTCGTCACCCTCGGCGCGGACGGCGCCTACGCCGTGGACCGCCGCACCGGAGAATCCGCCTCGGTCCCGGCCATCGCCGTCGAGGCCCTCGACCCCACCGGCGCGGGCGACGTCTTCGTGGCCGGCTTCGTCACCGGCACCCTGGCCGGCTGGCCCCTCGCCGACCGCCTCGCCTTCGCCGGCCTCACCGCCGCCCTCTCCGTCCAGGAGTTCGGCGGCTCCCTCTCCGCCCCCGGCTGGTCCGAGATCGGCGCCTGGTGGCGCAAGGTCCAGTCGGTCGAGGGCCAGGACCCGACGGCCCTGAACCGGTACGCGTTCCTGGCCGGACTCGTCCCGGAGGAACAGGGCGGGGCCAGTCCCTGGCCGCTGCGGCGGGCGGTGCCGACGATCGGGTTCGGGCGGTCGGCCTAGGGCGGACCGAGGGAGTTCAGAGCACCCGTCGGCCCAGCTCGGTCACCGTCTCGTGGATCGCGGTGAGCGCGTCGTGCTGGCGTACTCGGCGGCCAGGTCCGCGGCGCGCTCGCGTCGAGCCGGCCGAACTCGTGGCCGAGCCGTTCGTCGAGACACCGGTGAGCCGGGGCAACCGCCTCGCTACCGACGCGGCCTTCGCGCCGGCCGTGCCCGAGGGACACCCGCTGAGCGCACCGGCGACGGCACTGCTCCAGGTGGCCGGGAAACTGCACGAGCCCGGGTCGTAGGCGGACGTACACAGCCACACTCCCGACCCGTCGACCGCGTCGGGAGGGTAACGTTCCTGCGCTGTTCGGATCAGCAGGCCCCCGCCCGCTCCACCACCCCGACGACCTCTTCCCGTACGGCCTCGAAGACCGCCTCCGGCAGCGTGCCGAGCGGTGTGAGGGCCAGGGCGCCGAGAATCCGGCGGACATCGGTGTCGTAGGGGACGGCCTCGCTCAGCACGTCGTAGCCGTCACGCACGGCGACCCGCAGAACGGGCCGCTCCGCCCCCGTCACGGCGACCGCGACCACGAACGGAACCTCACCCCGCAGCACACCGGTCAGCTTGCGATAACCGGTGGCCACCGGCTCCCGCCAGCGCAGACTCAGCAGCAGCGGGCGCTTGGCCAGCAGCTCGGCGAGGTCGGTCTCGACGGGACCGTCCGGTTCCAGGACGACCGCGCAGGCGTCCAGCACCAGCGCGGGCGGCAGCAGACAGCGCAGCGTGCTGCCCACTATGTTCCCGCCGACCGTCGCGGTCCGGCGCACCGCACCGGTCCCCACCCCGGCCGCCGCCCGCCGCAGCACCTCCGGCACGCGCGCGTCGATCTCGTGCAGCAGTACGGCCGCGCCCAGCGCCCCGTCGCCGACAACCCTCGCCTCCGGCACCTCCCGCAGCGACACCGCCTGCTCCGGGAACCCGTCCCGTTGCCAGGACGCCCACACAAGGGTCGCCCCACCGACGGGCACCGCCCCCTCGGCCAGACACTCCTGCGCTTCGGACACGGACGTGGGCAGACGCACGAACACAGCGGCCGACCTGCTTTCCCTGCATGGCTCACCTGACGGACATAGCGCATTGTCCGTACATACGAGGGGGCGCGAACAGGGCTCACGGCGTCACCCTCTGCACGCTCCCTGCGCCGGGCACGCCAGCCGGAACACGCGCGGCGCCCCCGTATTTCGTGGCCCGACGGTCACCGAAAAGCCCTACGGCGTTGTCAGTGGCCCGGCGTACCCTGGAAATCACCAGGCCGCCCTTGTGGCGGGCGAGTCGTTTCGAGGAGGACGAGCAAGGCCTACAGAGCCGGCCCATGACTCAGACACCCACAGCTCACACCCCCGCGCAGGGACAGGCGAGAGCAGAGTTCACCGTCCCCGCCCAGCACGCCATGGTGACCCTCCTGGGATCCGGCGACGCTCTCCTGCGGGTGATCGAGAAGGCCTTCCCGGCGGCCGACATCCACGTCCGGGGCAATGAGATCAGCGCGGTCGGCGATGCCCGTGAAGTCGCCCTCATCCAGCGCCTGTTCGACGAGATGATGCTGGTGCTCCGCACCGGGCAGCCGATGACGGAGGACGCAGTGGAACGCTCGATCGCCATGCTCAGGGCGAGCGAGAACGGGGATGGCCCTGAGGAGACACCGGCCGAGGTGCTCACCCAGAACATCCTGTCCTCGCGAGGCCGCACGATCCGCCCCAAGACCCTCAACCAGAAGCGCTACGTCGACGCGATCGACAAGAACACGATCGTCTTCGGCATCGGCCCCGCCGGCACCGGCAAGACCTACCTCGCCATGGCCAAGGCCGTCCAGGCCCTCCAGGCGAAGCAGGTCGACCGCATCATCCTGACCCGCCCGGCGGTCGAGGCGGGCGAGCGGCTGGGATTCCTCCCGGGCACGCTCTACGAGAAGATCGACCCGTACCTGCGCCCCCTCTACGACGCGCTGCACGACATGCTGGACCCGGACTCGATCCCGAAGCTGATGGCGGCGGGGACGATCGAGGTGGCGCCGCTGGCATACATGCGTGGTCGCACTTTGAATGACGCCTTCATCATCCTGGACGAGGCCCAGAACACGAGCCCCGAGCAGATGAAGATGTTCCTCACCCGGCTCGGCTTCGAGTCGAAGATCGTGATCACCGGTGACGTGACGCAGGTGGACCTGCCGAGCGGGACGAAGTCGGGGCTGCGGCAGGTGCAGGACATCCTGGAGGGGGTCGACGACGTGCACTTCTCCCGCCTGTCGTCGGCGGACGTCGTACGGCACAAGCTGGTCGGCCGTATCGTCGACGCGTACGAGAAGTACGACAGCGAGAACGGTACGGAGAACGGCACCCACAAGGGTGCCCGTGACAAGCGGAAGTAGACCAGCACGACCATGTCGATCGACGTCAACAACGAGTCCGGAACCGAGGTCGACGAGCAGGCGATCCTCGACATCGCCCGCTACGCGCTCGCGCGGATGCGCATCCACCCGCTCTCCGAACTGTCGGTGATCGTCGTGGACGAGAACGCCATGGAGCAGCTCCACATCCAGTGGATGGACCTGCCCGGGCCGACCGATGTCATGTCCTTCCCGATGGACGAGCTGCGTCCGCCGAGCAAGGACGACGAGGAGCCTCCGCAGGGGCTCCTCGGTGACATCGTGCTGTGCCCGGAGGTCGCCGCGAAGCAGGGGGCCGAGGCGGAGACGCAGCACACCATGGACGAGGAGCTCCAACTCCTCACCGTCCACGGTGTGTTGCACCTCCTCGGGTACGACCACGAGGAGCCCGACGAGAAGGCCGAGATGTTCGGTCTGCAGGCCGCCATCGTGGACGGCTGGCGCGCGGAGAGGGGCCACGACGGCCCCTCCCCGGCGCCGACGGTCTCCTAGGGCACCGGGGCACCGTCTCTCATGAGTCCTCAGATCGTCGTCGGCGCCATCGCCCTGGTCGTGGTCGCCTGGCTCGCCGCCTGCGCGGAGGCGGGCCTCGCGCGCGTCTCCAGCTTCCGCGCCGAGGAGGCCGTACGGTCCGGCCGGCGCGGCAGCGCGAAGCTCGCGCAGGTCGCCGCCGACCCGACCCGCTATCTCAATGTCGCCCTGCTGGTCAGGGTGGCCTGCGAGATGGCCGCCGCCGCGCTGGTCACCTACGAGTGTCTCCAGGTGATCCACGGCACCGCGCCCGCGCTGCTCGCCGCGATCGGCGTCATGGTCCTCGTGTCGTACGTCGCGGTGGGGGTGTCCCCGCGCACGATCGGGCGGCAGCATCCGCTGAACACGGCCACGGCGGCGGCGTACGTGCTGCTGCCGCTCGCGCGGATCATGGGCCCGATCCCGTATCTCCTGATCCTCATCGGCAACGCGCTCACGCCCGGCAAGGGTTTCCGGCGCGGTCCGTTCGCGTCCGAGGCGGAACTGCGCGCGCTGGTGGATCTCGCCGAGAAGGAGTCGCTGATCGAGGACGAGGAGCGCCGGATGGTGCACTCGGTCTTCGAGCTCGGCGACACCCTCGTGCGTGAAGTCATGGTCCCCCGCACGGACTTGGTGGTCATCGAGCGCTACAAGACGATCCGTCAGGCCCTGACCCTCGCGCTCCGCTCCGGCTTCTCGCGGATCCCGGTGACCGGGGAGAGCGAGGACGACATCGTCGGGATCGTGTATCTGAAGGACCTGGTCCGCAAGACGCACATCAGCCGGGACGCCGAGTCCGAGCTGGTCTCGACGGCCATGCGGCCCGCGAGTTTCGTGCCGGACACGAAGAACGCCGGTGATCTGCTGCGCGAGATGCAGCAGGAGCGCAATCACGTCGCGGTCGTCATCGACGAGTACGGCGGTACGGCCGGCATCGTCACCATCGAGGACATCCTCGAGGAGATCGTCGGCGAGATCACCGACGAGTACGACCGCGAGCTCCCTCCGGTGGAGAAGCTGGGCGACGACCGCTACCGGGTCACCGCCCGCCTCGACATCGGCGACCTGGGCGAGCTGTACGGCTTCGAGGCCTACGACGACGAGGACGTGGAGACGGTCGGCGGACTGCTCGCCAAGGCCCTGGGCCGCGTCCCGATCGCCGGTGCCTCCTCCGTCGTGGAGCTGCCCGACGGCCGCGGACTACGCCTCACGGCGGAGGCCTCGGCCGGCCGTCGGAACAAGATCGTGACGGTGCTGGTGGAGCCGGTGGGATCGGGCGACACCGAGGAGAAAGCGGAGGAGTGACGCGGGTGAAGGAAGCCGACGGGGGACCGGTGGCCCGGATGCGGGTGGTCAACAGCGGTACGGCCATGCTGGAGTTGATCGTGGAGCCGTACGGCAGCGACCACGGACATGTGACCGAGCTCCACGGCGGCGAGATCGACTGCGCCCACGGCCGCCCGGCGACCGGTGAGGAGACGACCGTATGACCCCCGGCGAACTGCGCGACTTCTGCCTCTCCTTCAACGCGGCGGTGGAGGACTTCCCCTTCTCTCCCGAGATGTCCGTCTTCAAGGTCCTGGGCAAGCTCTTCGCCCTGACCCGGCTGGACGGGCGGCCCCTCACGGTCAACCTCAAGTGCGACCCGGAGGACGCGATCCGGCTCCGGGAGGAGTACGAGGGGCTGATCGTCCCCGGGTACCACATGAACAAGCGGCACTGGAACACGGTGACGGTGGACGGGGACCTTCCGGACCGGGTCCTCAAGGAGCTGATCGAGGACTCGTACGACCTGGTCGTGGCCGGGCTGCCGCGTGCGGAACGGCTCCGCCTCGACCGGCCCTGAGGGACGCGCGGGACCGGTCCTTCGTATGCTCTGTTCATGACCGACAGCAGCGCGCTTGACCCCGAGGACCGCAAGATCGTCACCCTGGCCCGTTCGGCCCGGGCCCGCAATGGTGTGCCCGAGGGGGCGGCCGTACGGGACGAGACCGGGCGTACGTATGTCGCCGGGACGGTCGCTCTCGAGTCGCTGAAGCTGAGCGCGCTGCAGACGGCGGTGGCGATGGCGGTGGCGTCCGGGGCGAAGTCGCTGGAGGCGGCGGCGGTCGTGACGGGTGCCGACGGCGTTTCGGCGGAGGACCGGGCGGCGGTACGGGATCTGGGCGGGCCGGAGACGCCCGTGCACGTGGCTTCGCCGGACGGGAATGTTCGGCTGACGGTCGCCGCGGGCTGAGGTGGTGCCGGGGGCTCCGCCCCCGGACCCCCGATCGGCCCTGAAGGGGCCTCGTCCTCAAACTCCCCCAGAGGGGGCACCCCCAACGGGCTGATCCACACCCATGTCCAAAAAGTTGCCGTCCAGATTTCGCCCTTGCTCTCCCCCCGTCTCCCGCGCATCAATGGAACCGTAAGTTCCGACGGACCGTCAGATTCTGCTCGCGTGGCGCACCGCACCGCGTCCGTGAGGGGAGCTGAGGTGTTTCTCCCGTCCATCCCCACATGGCATTCCCAGACTCGGGAAGGGAACCGGATCCATGAAAGGCAAGCTGAGAAGCAAGCGAATCGGAACGGGTGCGGCACTGGTGACGGGGGTCCTCGCGGCCACCTCGCTGGCGTTCGCGCCCAGCGCGCTCGCCGTCACTCCCCAGACGGCGACGATCACCGCGGACTGCGGCATCTTCGGCGGCGGCGCGGCCACGCTCACGGCCACGCAGGACGGGACGGCGGCCACCATCACCGTCAACTCGTCCATCACCGCCCCGCTGGCCCTGGCGCAGGACTCGATCGCCTCCACCTTCACCTTCGTGAACGCGAGCGGCGGCACGACCGTCTTCAGCGGGACGGTGAACCCGGCCATGGCGACCGGCGACGCCGTCACCGTCGGTCCGCTCAGTGGCACCGTCGCCTCCGGTGACAGCCTGGAGGCGTACGGCGGCTCGCTGAAGATGACCATCTTCGGTATCGCGGTGACCTGTACGGCCACCGCGGCGCAGTCGCCGGGTCCGTTCGTGTTCGACTGAGAAGTCGCCCGACAATTCCCCCCACGGGCTCAACTGGGCCGTCAACTCCTGCCGTTGGGGCGGGAGCTGACGGCCCATCAGTTTATTTGTCCGTCTCCATTGACTTCTCACGCGATCCCCACATCAATGCCCCCTGTGGGCGCGGACGAGCCGCTGTGCCCACCGTCCTCAGGAGGGGGCACAGCCATGGCTACGACATCCCGAAGACGCCGTTGGGCGTCGTTGCTCGGGGTGACCGCGCTCGCGGTCGCCACGGGCGGCGCGCTGGCCTGTCCGGCCGGCGCGTCGACGAACGTGGACTTCGCCACGCACTGCATCCCGCCGGCGGTCGCGGGCATCCCGCCGATCGACGGCACCACGACCGCCGCGATCACGGTGGACAACGCCGCGCCCAAGGTCGGCGACACGGTCACCGTGACGTACACGGTGGTCAAGCCGGCCGCCAGCAACCCGACCGCGATCGCCCTGCCGGCCGACATCATGACGCCGACCGGGAAGGTCACCCTCGGCGGTGCCCAGACCGGCAGTGTCACGGTCGCCGGGCCCAAGAAGAACGACCCGGTGCCGGGCAACGGCGCCTTCCCGTCGTTCTCCATGACCGGCACCTTCACGGTCACCACTCCGGGCGCGATCACCCTCTCGCCCGGCGACTACAACATCCACACCAGCTACATCCTGGAGCTGGACACCCCCTGCACGGTGACGAACCCGCCGGCGCCGGTCTCGGAGACGGTCACCGCGACCGCCACCGTCCCGGTCAACACCCGTGCGATCAGCCTGAGTTCGGCCTCCGGCAACGCCGGTGACAGCGTCACCGTCACCGGCAGCAACTTCACCCCGGGTGCCACCGTGACCCTGGCCGGGCGCTCCGGCAGCGCGCAGACCGCGGACACGGCGACCGTCACGGCCACCAGCGCCGGCACCATCAGCGGTTCGCTCACCGTCAACGACAAGACGACGACCGGGATCGTGGCGTACGAGGGCAGTGCGTGGAGTGCCGATCTGGGTGCCGGTCCGGCCGCCTATGTCGTCAACGACACCACGCCCGTGCCGCCGGGGAGTCAGAAGCTGACGACCACCGTCAAGGCGGGCACTCTGTCGATGTCGCAGGCCGGGGACGCCGTGGGCCTCTCCGCCGTCGACTTCGGCAAGGGCGGTGCCTCCACGGGCGCCCTGAACACGGTGACGGTCCAGGACTTCCGCGGCGGACCCGCGGGCTGGTCCCTGACCGGCAAGGTCACCGACTTCACCGGTCCCGGCGCCAAGATCGATGCCGGGGCGCTGAGTTGGACACCCGCCTGCGCCACCAAGGCGGGCAGCCCGAGCACCTGCGTCGCCGGTTCGGCGGGCACGGTGGGCGGTTCGGGAGCGACGCTCGCGTCCACGCCCGACGGTACGGTCACCGGCGGCCAGTTCACCGTCGACGCCGGACTCTCCCTGAACGTACCGGCGTTCACGCCTCCGGGCTCGTACTCCGGCGTTCTGACGCTCACGCTCACCTGACCGTCCGAACTCACCTCCGGTGGCCGGGCGCCCGCACCCGCCCGACCGCCACACACCACGTCCGTGGGGGTCCGCACCCATGCGCAAGCTGTACGTCCTCCTCCTGAGCCTCTGCCTCGGTATGCTCGCCGCGCCCTCCACCTACGCGGCGGACAACGGCAGTTGGTCCGTGTACCCGGCCGCCTCGCAGATCGCCGCGCGGCCGTACTTCTATCTCTCCGCCGATCCCGGCCAGACCATCCAGGACAAGGTGGTCGTCGCCAACAAGACCGCGCAGCCCCTCACCTTCCGGCTGTACGCGGCCGACGCCTACAACACCGCGCGCGACGGCGGGTTCGCCGTGCGGACGGTGAAGGAGAGGATGCGGGGCGTCGGCGCATGGGCGAAGCCCGCGAAGTCCCGGGTAACTGTGCCCGCCCACAAGACAGTTACCGTGCCGTTCACCCTGCACGTGCCCGAAGGGGCCGAACCCGGCGACCACCCGGGCGCATTGGTGGCTCTTGACGAACGCGTCGACAAGGGCGACGGATCACTCGCGCTCGGCGTGCAGCGGGCCGTCGGCGCCCGTGTCTACCTCCGGGTCAGCGGTCCGACGCTCCCCGCGCTCGCCGTCGAGCACGTCCACATCTCCCATCACCAGCCGCTGGTACCGGGGTTGGGGAGCAGCGACGCGACGATCTCCTACACGCTGCACAACACCGGCAACGTCACCCTCGACCCGAAGGTGACGCTGAAGGCGCAGGGCCTGTTCGGCCGGACGCTGCTCTCGCGCGGACTCACCCGTATCCCGGCCGAGTTGCTGCCCGGGCAGAGCGTGAAGCTGACCGAGCCGTGGAAGGGCGCGCCCCAACTCGACTGGGGCGACATCACGTTGACCGCGAGCGCGACGGGTACGAAGCAGTCGGCGAGCGCGTCGTTCTTCGCGCTTCCCTGGCTCGCGGCGGCGCTGCTGCTCGCGGTCGGGTTCGTCGGGGGAGTGCTGGCGGTCAGAGCGCGTCGGGGCCGCGCTCGCCCGTCCGTACCCGTACGACCGTCTCCACCGGAATCGACCACACCTTCCCGTCCCCGATCTTCCCCGTCTGCGCGGCCTTGACGACCGCGTCGATCACGGCCTCCGAGTCCGCGTCGTCGACGACGACCTCGATCCGCACCTTCGGCACGAGGTCGACGCGGTACTCGGCGCCCCGGTACACCTCGGTGTGGCCGCGCTGCCGGCCGTAGCCGCTGGCCTCGGTGACGGTCAGGCCGTGCACGCCGAGCTCCTGGAGCGCCGTCTTGACCTCGTCGAGGCGGTACGGCTTGACGATCGCGGTGATGAGCTTCATGCCTGGGACGTGACCTTCTGGAGGGAGGGGACGGACGGGCTGACCGGGGCTCCGTGCCCCAGGACGCCGTGATCGTATGCGGTCTCGGCGTGCACCGTAAGGTCCAGACCCGTCCGCTCCTCCTCTTCACTCGCCCGCAGCCCCATCACCCGGTCGAGCAGCTTCCCGATCCCGTACGTCACGAGGAACGCGTACGCCCCTACGGCGACCACGGCCACCAGCTGCTTGCCGAGCTGGGCGAGCCCGCCGCCGTAGAGAAGACCTTCCGGGCCGCCGGTCATCGAGGTGACCGCGAAGACGCCGATCAGGAGGGTGCCGATGACGCCGCCGACCAGGTGGACGCCGACGACGTCGAGCGAGTCGTCGTAGTTGAGCCTGAACTTCCAGCCGACCGCGTACGAGCAGACGGCACCGGCGGCGAGGCCGACGACCAGCGCGCCCAGCAGTGAGACCGAGCCGCAGGACGGGGTGATCGCGACCAGGCCCGCGACCGCGCCGGAGGCCGCGCCCAGGGTGGTGGGGTGGCCGTCGCGCTTCTGCTCGACGAAGAGCCAGCCGAGCAGGCCGGTGCAGCCGGCGGCGAGGGTGTTGAGGAAGGCCGCGGCGGCGAGGCCGTTGGCGCCGAGCGCGGAGCCCGCGTTGAAGCCGAACCAGCCGAACCAGAGCAGGCCCGCGCCCAGCATGACCATGGGGAGGTTGTGCGGCCGCATGGCATCTTTCTTGAAGCCGAGGCGGGGGCCGACCACCAGGCACAGGGCCAGGCCCGAGGCGCCCGAGGTGATCTCGACCGGGAGGCCGCCCGCGAAGTCCAGGGCGCCGAGGTGCGCCGCGATCCAGCCGCCCGGGCCCCACACCCAGTGCGCGACGGGAACGTATACGAGCAGCGCCCACACGGGCACGAACACCAGCCACGCCCCGAACCGCACGCGGTCCGCGACCGCGCCGCTGATCAGCGCGGCCGTGATGATCGCGAAGGTGAGCTGGAAGGTGGCGAAGAGGAGGGTGGGGACGGTGCCGTGGACGGAGTCCGGGCCGAGGCCCGCCATGCCGGCGTGCTTGAGGCCGCCGATGAGCCCGCCGCCGAGGTCGTCGCCGAAGGCGAGCGAGTAACCGGCCGCCAGCCACACCACCGTGACCAGGGCGATCGACACGAAACTCATCATCAGCATGTTGAGGACGCTCTTCGTGCGGACCATGCCGCCGTAGAAGAGGGCCAGGCCCGGGGTCATCAGCAGGACCAGGGCGGTGGCGGCGAGCAGCCAGGCGGTGTCGCCGGTGTCGATGCGCCCGGCGGCGAGTGCGGCGGCGGGGGTCACGGTCGTCACGGTCGTCTCCAACGGTGTGGGGGCTCGTCAGAGGGTCACCGGCCCGGGTTTCCGGTTGTGCACGTCCGTGTTTCCGTGACGTTTCATTGCGTCGGGGTTACCGAAAGCTCACCGTGTGAGGCTCCGGTGGACTGTTGTGCGGCGCGGGCCTGTGGATCAGGGACAATGGGCGCCATGAGCGTTCGTACCCCGTCATCCAAGCCGTCCGAGGCTCCTCACCGCGCCGGCTTCGCCTGCTTCGTGGGCCGCCCCAACGCGGGCAAGTCCACCCTTACGAATGCTCTGGTCGGCCAGAAGGTGGCGATCACCGCCAACCAGCCGCAGACCACGCGGCACACGGTCCGCGGCATCGTCCACCGGCCGGACGCGCAGCTGATCCTGGTCGACACCCCTGGCCTGCACAAGCCGCGCACACTGCTCGGGCAGCGGCTCAACGACATCGTCCGCACGACGTGGGCCGAGGTCGACGTCATCGGCTTCTGCCTGCCGGCGAACGAGAAGCTCGGCCCGGGCGACCGTTTCATCGCGAAGGAACTGGCGTCCATCAAGAAGACGCCGAAGATCGCGATCGTCACGAAGACCGACCTCGTCGACTCCAAGACCCTCGCCGAGCAGCTCATCGCCATCGACCAGCTCGGCAAGGAGCTGGGGTTCGAGTGGGCGGAGATCGTGCCGGTGTCGGCGGTCGCGGACCAGCAGGTGGATCTGCTGGCGGACCTGCTTGTCCCGCTGCTGCCGGAGGGGCCGGCGCTCTACCCCGAGGGTGACCTCACCGACGAGCCCGAGCAGGTCATGATCGCGGAACTGATCCGGGAGGCGGCACTGGAGGGTGTGCGGGACGAACTCCCGCACTCCATCGCCGTCGTCGTCGAGGAGATGCTGCCCCGCGAGGACCGGCCCGCCGACAAGCCCCTCCTCGACATCCACGCCTTCGTCTACATCGAGCGGCCCAGCCAGAAGGGCATCATCATCGGGCCGAAGGGGGCGCGGCTGAAGCAGGTCGGGATCAAGTCGCGCAAGCAGATCGAGGCGTTGCTGGGGACGCCGGTGTTCCTGGACCTGCACGTGAAGGTGGCGAAGGACTGGCAGCGGGATCCTCGGCAGCTGCGGAAGCTGGGGTTCTGAGAGTCTCTCGCCCCCGCCGCCCCTACCCGGCCCGTCCCTCTGGGGCTCCGCCCCAGCCCCCGCTCCTCAGACGCCGGAGGGGCTGATTTCCGACATGTCCTGCACGCCTATCACCCGCAGCAGTTGGAGCCGTTCGTAGGACTCCGTTCCCGGGCGGGCCGTGTGGATGATCAGGAGGTGGTGGGCGTCCTGGTTGAGGAGGACCTCGCAGTCCAGTTCCAGGAGGCCGACCAGGGGGTGGCGGAAGCGCTTCGTGGACTGTCGTCGTACGGCCACCTCGTGCTGGTCCCACAGGTGGGCGAACTCCTCGCTGCCCGCCCGTAGTTCGGCGACGAGCGCGGCCGGTTCCGGGTCGTCGGGGCGGGCCGCGGCCACGGCCCGGAGGTTCGCCACGTGGGCGCGGGCGTGCTCCGGGATGTCCTCCGGTGGGAACAGTTCCCGTGAGGCGGGGTCCAGGAAGAAGCGGCGGAGCATGTTGCGCTCCCGGGGCGGGCGGGCGAACGCATCGCCCGACAGGGCCCGTGCCATCGCGTTCTGCGCGATCACCTCGCCGCAGTCGCTGGACACGTGCGCCGGGGTGTCGTGCAGCCGGTCCAGGACCAGCAGGAGGGCCGGCCGCAGGTGCGCGGTCCCGCCGCCCCGGCGCGGCGGTTCCTCGCCCGTGAGGTGGAAGAGGTGGTCGCGTTCGTCGTCCGTGAGCCGCAGCGCGCGGGCCAGTGCCGTGAGCATCTGGCGGGACGGGCGCGGGCCACGGGACTGTTCGAGGCGCGTGTAGTAGTCCACGGACATCCCGGCGAGCTGCGCCACCTCCTCGCGGCGCAGACCGGGCGTACGGCGGCGGGCGCCTGCCGTGAGGCCCACGTCGGAGGGGTCGAGGCGGGCCCGGCCCCGGCGCAGGAAGTCGGCGAGTTCGGCTCGGTTCACGCTTCCAGCGTGCGGCAGCCCGCCCGGCTTATCCAGGGACTGCCGATCCCCTGATCGGAAGGTCTCTCCCGGCCGCGGCCCGGCTGCCCAAGGCTGGTCGGGACGAGAGGAGCACATGATGCTGACACTGGTGACAGGCGCGACGGGACAGGTCGGCCGCCGCTTCGTACCGAGGCTGCTGGCGCAGGCGAGGGCAGGGGAGCAGGTGCGGGTGACCGTGCGGGACGCGGCCCGCGCCGAGCGCTTTGCGGAACTGGGCGCCGAGGTCGTCGTAGGTGATCTGCGCGACACCGACGCCCTCGGCAAGGCGGTCTCCGGCGTCGACGCGGTCGTGAACGTCGCCGCGTCCTTCCGCGGCGTACCGGACGAGGAGGCCTGGGCCGTCAACCACGAGGCGGCGGTCGCCCTGGGGAAGGCCGCGCTGGCCTCGGGCGTACGGCGCTTCGTGCAGGTGAGCACCGGAATGGTGTACGGCGTGGGACGCGGGCGCCCGCTGACCGAGGAGGACGAGAGCCGGCCCGGCGGCAAGATATGGGGCGCCTACAACGAGTCGAAGGTGGCCGCCGAACGCGAGCTCCTCGCTCTCGACACCATGGACGTCCGCGTCGCCCGCCTCCCCTTCGTCTACGGCGAGGGCGACCCCCACCTCGCCAACTCCCTCATGTGGGCGAGCAATTGGGCAGCGGCCCAGCGCCTCCACATGGGCCACCACGCGGACGTCGCCCAGGGCCTGCTGCGGCTGCTGTACGCGCCGGGAGTCGCCGGCCGGATCTACAACATCGCCGACGACGCCCCGGTGACGGCGGTCGAGCTGCACCACCTCAACGGCGTCGAGGTGCCCGCCGCACTCCACGAGCACACGGATCCCGACCCGTGGTTCGGGATCATGTCCACCGAGCGGATCAAACGAGAGCTGGGCTACCGCCCGCTGTACCCGTCCGTCTGGGCGGCCCGGGACGCCGGCGCCCTCTGACCCGCCTCAGTCCACCCCCCGAATCCGCCGCACCAGCAACGCCCCCGCCATCCCGATCACCGCCGACACCAGATACAGCACCCGGTACCCGCCCAGATAGGTGACGATCGGTGCGGCGAGGGCGGGGGCCGCGACCTGGGGAAGGGCGTTGGCGACGTTGATGACGCCGAGGTCCTTGCCGCGGTCCAGGGCCTTCGGGAGAACGTCCGTCATCAGGGCGAAGTCCACCGACGTGAAGACGCCGAAGCCGATGCCCAGGAGGGCCGCCGAGGCCACCGCGCCGGGCCAGGTCTGCCAGCCCGCGAGAACCGCCGTCGCCACCGCCATGAGCACACCCGACCAGATCACGAACGGCTTGCGGCGGCCGACCCGGTCGGACCAGACCCCACCGACCACGACCGTGGCCAGGAGTGTCAGGCCGTTCACCGCCGTCAGGATCAGGACGCCCTGGTCGGGGTCGTGGTAGTGCAGGCGGTCGCGCAGGTAATACAGCAGATACAGCAGCACCAGCGCGTTGCTCAGGTTGATCAGGAAGCGGGTCAGCCATGCCCAGCCGAGGTCGGGATAGCGGCGCGGGCTCAGCCAGAAGCCCTTCACAAAACCCCGCCAGGACCACAACGGCCGGTCCGCCGGGCGGAGTTGCAGGTCCTTGTAGCGCAGCACGTACGGCAGTACGCCCACCGCCGTGAACACCGCGCACGCCACATAGCCCGCCCCGATGCCCCCGGCCGCCGTCGCAAGCCCCGTTCCGCCGACCACGCCCAGGATCTGCGCGGCGCCCAACCAGCCGCCCACAGAGCCCCGTTGGAGGCGCGGCACGCGGTCGGGGACGGCCGCCGTGACCGCCGCGAAGGCCGCGTTCAGGGTGAGTTGGACCAGGCACCAGCCGGCCGCCATCGTCCACACCCCGCCCGCGCCCGCGAGCAGCAGCAACGACAGCGCCCCGCCCGCCGCCCCGGCCACTATCCACGGCGTACGGCGGCCCCACCTGGACGTCGTACGGTCGGACAGCGCGCCGAAGAGCGGATTGGCGACCAGGGACACCAGCGCGCCCGCGCCGGTCACCCACGCCAGCATCGTCTCCTTAGACATGCCGGTGCCCGGCGCGAAGTCCTTCGCCTGGGAGGCCAGCAGGATCTGCAGCGGGCCGTACCAGCCCACCCAGATCGCGCCGTTGGCGAGCGAGAGCGCGGACGTCCAGCCCCGGCCGACGCGTTCGACGGGCTCGGCGAGGGCGCTGGGCGCGGAGAGCGCGTCCGCCGCGTCGGCCGTGGTCATCCCTGTACCCGTTCTCTCTGGGCCCGCAGCAGGCCCTGGAACCAGCCGTACGACGTCTTCGGGGTGCGCGCCAGCGTCTCGTAGTCGACGTGGACGAGGCCGAAGCGGCGCTCGTAGCCCTCCGCCCACTCGAAGTTGTCGAGGAGCGACCACACGAAGTAGCCGCGGACGTCCACGCCCGCCTCCAACGCCCCGTGCAGCGCCCGGACATGGCCGTCGAGGTAGGCGATCCGGTCCTGGTCGTCGAGGCCGTCGTAGGAGCAGCCGTTCTCGGTGATGACGACGGGCGGGAGGCGGTCGCCGTAGCGGTCGCGGAAGGTGGTGAGGAGTTCGGTGAGGCCCTCGGGGACCACCGGCCAGCCGAAGTCGGTGACCGGGACCCCCTCGATGTCCCTTACGGAGAAGGGGAGTTCGGCGGGGAGGGTGAGTCCGCCGAACTCGATCTCCGCGCCCTGGGGTGCGCCGACCCGGCTCGGTGCGTAGTAGTTGACGCCGTACCAGTCGATCGGCTCGGCGATCACCTTCAGGTCGGACTCCACGTCGCCCGGCATCAACTCGCCCAGACCGGAGGGGTATTCGCCGAGGATCAGGGGGTCGGCGAACAGGCGGTTCAGGAGCAGGTCGTAGAAGTTCGCCGCCTCGATGTCCTCCGGCTCCTGCGAGGCCGGCCAGGTCGGGCCGTGGGAGTTGGCGATCCCGATGTCGCCGGCACCGGCCGCGCGCAGGGCCCTTACCGCCAGGCCGTGGGCGAGGAGCTGGTGGTGGGCGACCGGGAGCGCGTCGAAGAGCAGGGTCTTCCCCGGGGCGTGGGCGCCCAGCGCGTGCCCCAACAGGGTGTGTTCCGCGGGCTCGTTGAGGGTGATCCACTTCTTCACCCGGTCGCCCAGGCGGTCGGCGACCACCGACACGTACTCCGCGAACCGCGAGGCCGTGTCCCGCTCCAGCCAGTCAAGCCCGGCCGGGAGGTCCCAGTGGAACAGGGTCGGGACGGGTCGGACGCCCGCCGCGATCAGGTCGTCGACGAGACGGTCGTAGAAGTCGAGGCCGCCGGGGGAGTTCACCCGCGGCCAGGAGATCGAGAAGCGGTACGCGTCCACGCCGAGGCCGGCCAGGAGGGCCACGTCCTCGCGGTGGCGGTGGAAGTGGTCGCAGGCCACCGCCGCCGTCGAACCGTCCTTGATCCGGCCCGGCTCGGCCTCGAACACGTCCCAGACGGAGGGCTCGCGCTCGTCGGCCGCGCCCTCGATCTGGTGGGCCGAGGTCGAGACGCCCCAGAGGAAATCGGCCGGGAACCGAGGTATCGGGTTGCCTGCATCAGTCGCCATGCGCCGGATCATCCGTACCGGTGGTAACGGGTGTCAACGGGCGGGCGTGAACAAGCAGTTACGCACCTTCCTTCAACACCCTCTGGATCAGCGTCCGTTGCTCCTCCGTAAGACTGGGGTCGGCCGTGTACACGGTCTTCCCGTCCACCGTGATCTCGTAGTGGAAGCCGTCCGGGACACCGGACTTCGGCGTGCGCCGGCCGTCGGCGACCACCCGCTCGGCCAGCGCGTGCCACTCATGGGCGTCGGGCCGCGCCGAGGTGTCGACCTCGCCGCGGCGCTCGATGCCACCGAACCCACCCGTGCGCCGTACCTGAATACGCATGGGTCCTGTCTAGTACGGATACGGGTGCCGCGCGACTACGAGGTCGGCACGCCGACCTGTTCCCACGCCTTCTGCACGGCCTGCAGTTCCTCGCCGCCGTCCCCGAACCGGGTCTTCGCGGCGGCCACGGTGAGCGTGGCGAAGTCGGTGAACAGGGCGTCCTTCTTGAGTTCGCCGCCGGTCAGCACGTCGTACCAGATCTGTCCCGCCTTCTCCCAGGCGTGGCCGCCGAGCGCGTCGGCGACCAGGTAGAAGGCGTGGTTGGGGATGCCGGAGTTGAGGTGCACACCGCCGTTGTCGCGCCCGGTCTTGATGAAGCCGTCCATCGTCGCGGGCTGCGGGTCCTTGCCGAGGGCGTCGTCGTCGTAGGCCGTGCCCGGGGCCTTCATGGAGCGCAGGGCGACGCCGGTGACGCGCGGGGCGAGCAGGCCGGCGCCGATCAGCCAGTCGGCCTCGGCGGCGGTCTGGCCGAGCGAGTACTGCTTGATGAGCGAGCCGAAGACGTCGGAGATCGACTCGTTCAGGGCGCCGGACTGGCCGAAGTAGGTCAGGTTCGCGGTGTACTGCGTGACGCCGTGGGTGAGTTCGTGACCGATGACGTCGACCGGGATGGTGAAGTCGAGGAACAGCTCGCCGTCGCCGTCGCCGAACACCATCTGTTCGCCGTTCCAGAACGCGTTGTCGTAGTTCACGTCGTAGTGGACGGAGGCGTTGAGCGGCAGGCCCTCACCGTCGATGGAGTGCCGGTTGAAGGCGTTGAGGTAGAGCTCGAAGGTGGCGCCGAGGCCCGCGTAGGCGCGGTTGACGGTCGCGTCCTTGCCGGGGTCGGAGCCCTCGGCGCGGACCTTCTTTCCGGGCAGGTCCTGCTTGTGCTTGGCGTCGTAGATCGTGCGCCGCGGCTTGTCCGTCTCGGTGGGCGCGGCGAGCGTCGGTGCGCCGAGCACGGTGGTCAGCCGACGGTGGGTGCGCTCGTAGGCGTCGCGCTGCAGGGTCTCGCGGGCGGGACCGGCGAGCGCGGGGTCCTCGTGCTGGGCGAGCTTGTCGAGGACATGCGGTGGGACGATCGTGCAGAAGACGGGCTCGAAGCCCCCGTGAGTCGTCATGCCCGGCACCTTGGCACTGAGTCATGCGCCTGTCACTACCGGCAACCATGATTGGTGAAATACGGGGACAATCATCACAGTCTCGTAGCAGAGAGTGGTATACGGCCGGGGATGTCCCGCATAGTGATACGGCCCCCCGCACGGCGCACGTCTCGGCTAGTCTGCTGGACATCATGCGTTACGGGCTGCTTCTCCTTAGCTGCCGCGGCGAGGGCCTGTAGTCCAGGTCGACTCCCTCCCCGCGGAGCTTCGCGTTGCGCGTCGGCCGTCCTTCAGGACACCACGAGGAGCCCACGCATCATGGCCCAGAGCGCCAATCGCCAGCAGCCCAGTTCCATGCCGATCCACAAGTACGGCCAGTACGAGCAGGTCGACATCCCCGACCGCACCTGGCCCGACCGGCGGATCACCGTCGCCCCCCGCTGGCTCTCCACCGACCTGCGTGACGGCAACCAGGCCCTGATCGACCCCATGTCGCCCGTGCGCAAGCGCGCGATGTTCGACCTGCTGGTCAAGATGGGCTACAAGGAGATCGAGGTCGGCTTCCCGGCCTCCGGCCAGACCGACTTCGACTTCGTGCGCTCCATCATCGAGGAAGAGGGCGCGATCCCGGACGACGTCACGATCTCCGTACTGACCCAGGCCCGCGAGGACCTGATCGAGCGGACCGTGGAGTCCCTGCAGGGCGCCAAGCGCGCCACCCTGCACCTGTACAACGCGACCGCGCCCGTCTTCCGCCGCGTGGTCTTCCGCGGCTCCAAGGACGACATCAAGCAGATCGCCGTCGACGGCACCCGCCTGGTGATGAAGTACGCCGACGTACTGCTGGGCCCCGAGACCGAGTTCGGCTACCAGTACAGCCCCGAGATCTTCACGGACACCGAGCTGGACTTCGCGCTGGAGGTCTGCGAGGCGGTCATGGACGTCTGGCAGCCCGGCCCGGGCCGCGAGATCATCCTCAACCTGCCCGCCACCGTTGAGCGTTCGACCCCGTCCACGCACGCGGACCGCTTCGAGTGGATGCACCGCAACCTGTCCCGCCGCGAGCACGTGGTGCTGTCGATCCACCCGCACAACGACCGCGGTACGGCCGTCGCCGCCGCCGAGCTGGCGCTGATGGCCGGCGCCGACCGCGTCGAGGGCTGCCTGTTCGGGCAGGGCGAGCGCACCGGCAACGTCGACCTGGTCACCCTGGGCATGAACCTGTTCTCCCAGGGCGTCGACCCGCAGATCGACTTCTCCGACATCGACGAGATCCGTCGTACGTGGGAGTACTGCAACCAGATGGAGGTCCACCCGCGCCACCCGTACGTGGGCGACCTGGTCTACACGTCCTTCTCCGGCTCCCACCAGGACGCCATCAAGAAGGGCTTCGACGCCATGGAGGCCGACGCCAAGGCCAAGGGCGTCACGGTCGACGACATCGAGTGGGCGGTCCCGTACCTGCCGATCGACCCGAAGGACGTCGGCCGCTCCTACGAGGCCGTCATCCGGGTCAACTCGCAGTCCGGCAAGGGCGGAATCGCGTACGTCCTGAAGAACGACCACAAGCTGGACCTGCCGCGCCGGATGCAGATCGAGTTCTCCAAGCTGATCCAGGCCAAGACGGACGCCGAGGGCGGCGAGGTCACCCCGAAGGAGATCTGGGCGACCTTCGAGGACGAGTACCTGCCGAACCCGGACAACGCCTGGGGCCGTATCCAGGTCAAGACCGGCCAGTCGACCACCGACACCGACGGCGTGGACACGCTCAAGGTGGAGGCGAGCGTCGACGGCGTCGACACCGTCCTGACCGGCTCCGGCAACGGCCCGATCTCCGCCTTCTTCGACGCCCTGCAGTCCGTCGGCATCGACGTACGCCTGCTGGACTACCAGGAGCACACGATGAGCGAGGGCGCCTCCGCGCAGGCCGCCTCGTACATCGAATGCGCGATCGACGACAAGGTTCTGTGGGGAATCGGGATCGACGCGAATACGACACGTGCCTCACTGAAGGCGGTCGTCTCGGCCGTCAACCGCGCTACCCGCTGAACCATCCTGACCGGCGGTTTACCCGTCGCTCAAGGGCCCCGCACGCCGCTCTCCGGCGGGCGGGGCCCCGTCGTTTCCCGGCCATTCGATGTGCAGGTCACGAGCAGGTCTCGTCCTGGGTACTGACTCCAGCTCAACAATGTGGCTAACATCACGCCAGCGCGGCGATGTTGCCGCGGCGTTACGGAGGTGCGACGTGCTGCCAGAACGGGGACGAAACGGCCGAGTTGTCCATGAGGGCCGTGCAGCGCGCGTGCTGGGCATCCGTACCGCGTGGACCAGCGTCGGAGACGGCGAGTTCTTCTGCCCGGGCTGCGGGGGCGACCG
This sequence comes from Streptomyces hokutonensis, assembly GCF_000376565.1. GTDB lineage: Bacteria > Actinomycetota > Actinomycetes > Streptomycetales > Streptomycetaceae > Streptomyces > Streptomyces hokutonensis. The sequence goes on from NZ_BARG01000087.1 coordinate 53,828, forward strand.
CAACTACCAGCGGCTCACCGGACGCCGCCGCTTCACCCTGCTCGGCCTGCCGGTGCTGCCGCGCGGCGACACCGGACCGGTCGTCGAGTGCGCCGCCTGCCAGGGCCACTACGGCACCGACGTCCTCGACCACCCCACCACGAGCCGCTTCTCCGCGATGCTCCGCGACGCCGTCCACACGGTCGCCCTCGCGGTCCTCGCGGCCGGCGGCACCTGCGCCCGTACGTCCCTGGAGGCCGCCGCGGGCACCGTACGCGCCGCCGGCTTCCAGGACTGCACCGAGGACCAGCTCGGCGCCCTCGTCGAGGCCCTGGCCGCCGACACCGGCCGCGTCTTCGGCGAACCCAGCGGCGCCGGCCTCGCCATAGAGCTCCACGAGGCCCTCGACCCGCTCGCCCCGCACCTCGCCCCCGCAGGCCGCGAATCGATCCTGCTCCAGGGCGCCCGCATCGCCCTGGCCGACGGCCCCTACACCCCCGCCGAACGCGACGCCCTCGCCACCGTGGGCGCGGCCCTCACCATCTGCTCGGACGACGTGACACGGCTGCTGGCGGCGGCGCGGACACCCTCGTAACCCCGATCCGCCCGCTACTCCCGGGGGAGTAATACGGCTGCCCCGGCCACCCCCGGCAGTACGCCGGAAGTCGCCCTCCCGTGCGACGACGCGGCCCTCCCGCTCCGGAAGTCTGGAGATCGCAGCCAGACATCCGCGTCGGATGGGGCCGTTCCACCCCTTGGTCTTCGCAGGGAATCCCGATCTTCAGGCAGGGCGGGAATGCGATCCTCGGCCCGGAGGTGCGCAGCGCCGGAGTTCTCTGTGTTTCGGCGGTGGTGATCAGGCGGGGCGCTTCTGATTCTCGATGTAGTCCTTGACGATGCTCAGTGGTGCGCCGCCGCACGACCCCACGAAGGGCGAGTGTGCCCAGAACACCGACCCCGTGCCGACGCGGTTGATCCGCCCGGTGTACTCGGCGCGCAGGTAGCGGGAGCTGACTCCTTTGAGGCTGTTGACCAGCTTCGACAGGGCGATCTTCGGTGGGTAGTGCACCAGCAGGTGAGTGTGATCGCCTTCGCCGTTGAACTCGGCCAACTCCGCGCCGAAGCTCTCGCACACGTCCCGCATGATCGCCTCGCAGCGCGTCAGCATCTCGTCGTTGAAGACCTCACGCCGATACTTGGTGATGAACACCAAGTGGGCCAGCAGGCCGCGCTCGTCGAGATGCTGCGGGATCACTGCTCCCTCTACAACGGAGCCTTGCAGGAACGGCGCGACGCCTACGGCCACGGCTCGAAGACGAGCATCAAGTACAGGACGCAGTCCGCGCAGCTCAAGGAGATCCGGGCGTTTGACCCGGAGCGTCAGGGTCGGTGGTCGTTCTCTTCGCAGCAGGCCACCTTGCGCCGTCTGGACAAAGGGTTCGCGGCGTTCTTCCGCCGGGTCAAGTCCGGTGATGCCCGGGTATCCGCGTTTTCGTGGGGTGAACTGGTTCGACACGGTGGACTTCCCCAGGGACGGCGACGGCTGCCGTTGGGACTCCACGCCACACGACCCCGTGACCCGCGTCCGTTTCCAGGGTGTCGGGCACGTCAAGGTCAACCAGCACCGTCCGGTGGCCGGCACGGTCAAGACCGTCAGCGTCAAGCGCGAGGGCGGGCGCTGGTACGTCGTGCTGACCGCCGAACAGGAACAGCCCAAGCCGCTGCCGCAGACCGGCAGCGCGGTCGGTATCGACATGGGCATAGCCAACTTCCTCGCTGACTCGGGCGGTGAGTTCGTGCCGAATCCCCGCCACGGACGGCGCGCCGCCGCGAAGCTCGAAGCCGCACAGCAGGCGCTGTCCCGCTTTCCCCGGGTTCGGCGGGACAAGCGCACAGCCAACCACCAGCGTGCCGCGGACCAGGTCGTCCAACTCCACCGCAAGGTACGTCTCCAGCGGCTCGACCACGCGCACAAGACAGCCCTCGATCTGGTCCGCAAACACGACTTCATCGCGCACGAAGACCTCAAGATCCGCAATATGGTCAAGGCCCCCACCCCGAAGTCGGACCCTGACCAGCCAGGCGGCTTCCTGTCCAACGGGGCTGCCGCCAAAGCCGGGTTGAACCACTCGATCTCGGATGCCGGATGGGGGGTGTTCCTGACGATCCTGCACGCCAAGGCTGAAAGCGCCGGACGAGAAGTGATCGCCGTGGACCCCCGCAACACCTCCCGGACCTGCCCCACCTGCGGGCACGTCTCAGCGGAGAACCGGCCCACCCAGGAGAAGTTCCACTGCGTCTCGTGCGGCCACAGCGCGCACGCTGACGCGGTGGGCGCCCTGAACGTTCTACGGGCCGGGCTGGTCCGTCGCGACGCCCAACCGGCATAGCGAGAAGCCCCGGCTTTTACGCCGGGGAGGAGTCACGGGGGCCGAACAGAGGAAGAGAGAAGAGCAGCACACGGCGACGAGCCATCCCCTGGGGGGTGCTCGCGTTCTGGATCGGGGTGCTCGCGCTGGCCGCGCCGTTCGCGTCGGAGCTGGCGACGTCACGCACGACTGGGACGGCGCCCTGCACGTGGACGTCACCGACGACGGACTCGGCAGCGGCTCCGCTCCGCCCGGCTTCGGTCTTGTCGGCATGCGCGAACGGGTCCGCAGCGTCGGCGGCACGCTGAGCGCCGGGCCGCTGGACGCGGCGGGCTTCGCCGTGAACGCCGTACTGCCCCTGCGGGCACACAGCGAGGGAGCACGGTGACCGCCATCCGCGTTCTCCTCGCCGACGACCAGACCCTCGTACGGGCCGCGTTCGCCATGCTCGTCGAATCGGCCAAGGACATGGAGGTCGTCGGACAGGCCGCCACCGGTCGCGAGGCCGTAGCGCTTGCCCGCACGTCACGCGCCGACCTCGTCCTCATGGACATCCGCATGCCCGACCTCGACGGCATCGAGGCCACCCGCCTCATCGCCGCCGACGAGGACCTCGCCGGGGTCAAGGTCCTCGTCCTGACCACCTACGACACCGACGAGAACGTGGTCGACGCGCTGCGCGCCGGCGCCTCCGGATTCCTGGTCAAGGACACCCGTCCGGCCGAACTCCTCGACGCGATCCGCACGGTGGCCGCCGGAGAGGCGCTTCTGTCGCCCGGTCCGACGGCCCGGCTCATCGCCCGTTTCCTGCGCAGCCCCGTCGCGCCCGCCACCGGCGGCCCCGAATGCCTCTCCGCGCGGGAACGCGGAGTGCTCGCCCTGGTCGCGCGCGGCCTCAACAACACCGAGGTGGCCGAAGCGTTGGGCCTGAGTCCGCTCACCGCGAAGACGCACGTCAGCCGCATCATGGGCAAACTCGGGGCGCGGGACCGGGCCCAGCTGGTGATCGTGGCGTACGAGTCCGGGATGGTGACACCGGGGAGGCTGTGACGGACAGGTCGGCGTCGCCCCGCGCGGGGCGACCTCCGCAAGGGAGCGCGATGACCATCCTGAGCCGCACGCTTCTCGTAGCCGCAGTACTGGCCGCCCCCATCACCTTCGCCGCCCACGCGTCCGCGCGCTCCGGCTGCACGTCCTCCGTCCCCTACGTCTCCGGAGACGGCGGCTACGACACCTACCGCATCCCCGCGACCGTCACCACCGACCAGGGCACGGTCCTCGCCTTCGCCGAAGGGCGCCACAACGACGCGGGCGACACCGGCAACATCGACGTCGTCCTACGGCGCTCCAGCGACGGCGGCTGCACCTGGGGCCCCCTGTCCGTCGTGGCCGCCGGCGACGGCGACACCCGGGGCAACCCGGCCCCCGTGGTCGACCCCCGTACCGGCGCGATCGTGCTGGTCACCTCCTACAACAGCGGTGCCGTGACCGAGGGCCAGATCATGCGCGGCGAGGTCACGGCCGAGCAGAGCCGCCGGGTGTTCGTGCAGCGCAGCTGGGACGACGGGCGCACTTTTACGCCTCCGCGGGACATCACGGGGGAGGTGAAACTCCCGACCTGGCGCTGGTACGCGACAGGTCCCGGGCACGCGGTCGCGCTGACGCGGGGTGCGCATGCGGGGCGGTTGGTGATCCCTGCGAACCACTCGGCCGCGCCGCCCGCCGGCTCGGCCGACACCGGGCAGGAGGCCAGGTACTACGGCGGCCACGACCTGTACAGCGACGACGGGGGCGAGACATGGCGGCTGGGCTTCGTGGACTCCACGTACAACGGCGTCGACAACGCGAACGAGTCCTCGGCGGCCGAACTCCCCGACGGGCGGCTGTACTTCAGCTCCCGCGACCAGCTGGGCACGAGCCCGGGCAACCGGCTCGACACGTACTCCAGCGACGGGGGCGAGACGCTTGACCGGCCCTACGCCGTGCAGCACACGCTGGACGACGTCCCGGTGGTGGAGGGCAGCGTGCTCCAACTCCCCGGAGCCGGCGGGGCGTTGCTGTTCTCGGCGCCTTCCGTGCCCAACGTCCGCCAGGGGATGGCGATTTGGCGGAGCGGGGACGGTGGGGGGACCTTCGTGAAGGCGGTCGTGCTGTCGGGACAGCGGGCGGGGTACTCGGATCTGGTGCGGGTGGGGGCGGACACGGTGGGGGTGTTGTACGAGACGGGGGTGACGGGGACGTACGACACGATCGAGTTCCGGCGAGTGGGCGTGGCTGAGCTGAGTGGTGGGTGACCGTCCCTGGGGGCGGAGCCCCCAGGCGGTCACAGCAGCCCCGCCGCCGCCAGGAACTTCCCGACCTGCCCCACCTCATCCGCCGACAATGCGACCTGCGGCTCCGCAGTCGCCGCGCACTCGATCACGCCCCGCAGCTGCAGTGCCGCCTTGAACGCCCCGAGGGCCGACGAACTGCCCCCCATCCGCGCCGGGTCACCGACCCCCACCAACCCGAACAACGAGCACAACCGCTCCTGTTCGGCCCGCGCCCGCGACCAGTCCCCGGCCCGGCACAGCGCGTCGAGCCGGACATACCCGTGCGGGTCGACGTTGGCGAGGCCAGGCACCGCCCCGTCCGCGCCCAGCGCCAGCGCCGAGTCGACGAACAGCTCGGAACCGGTCAGCACGCTGAACCCCACGATGTCGGGATGGACCCGCGCGCCGGTGACGACCGTACGGAAGCCGCCGAGGTCACCGCTGGAGTCCTTGAGGCCGGCCAGAACACCCTCGGCGGCGAGTTCGAGGACGAGGTCGGCGGGCAGCTTGGTGTGGACGGAGGCGGGAAGGTCGTAGGCCACCACCGGGACCGGCGACGCGGCGGCGATCAGACGGTAGTGGCGGGCGATCTCCGCCGGGTGGGTGCGCGTGTAGAAGGGCGCGGTCACCACGACCGCCTCCGCACCGGCGTCCGCCACCGCCGCCACATGGTCCAGAACCCGGGGCGTCGTCATGTCGATCGCCCCTGCCAGTACGGGGAGTTGGCTCCCCACATGAGCCACGACCGACTCGACGACATACCTGCGCTGCCGGTCCGTCAGATACGCCGCCTCCGAGGTCGAGCCGAGCAGGAACAGCCCGTGCACCCCGGCCCCGACCAGATGATCGACGAGCCTGAGCAGTGAACGGATGTCCACCTCGCTGTCCGGTGTCAGGGGCGTGCAGACGGGCGGTACGACACCGGTCAGCGGGGCGGGGAAGGTCATGAAGGCTCCCTTGGGAGGCTCTGGCGAACCAGGTCGCGGGTGGAAAGGTCCTCCTCCACAGGATGGTGGCAGCGGTAGCGATGTCCCGGTGTCGACGCGGGTGAAAAGTCCGGCATGACGGACGCGCACACCTCGTCCGCCTTCCAGCAGCGGGTACGGAACGGGCACCCGCTCGGCGGACGCGTCGCCGACGGCACCGGCCCGATCAGCGGAATCGGGTCGATGGGGTGGAGCAGGCCCGGCGTCGCCGAGAACAGGGCCCGGGTGTACGGGTGCCTCGCCCGGTCGGTGACCTGGTCGGCCGGGGTCTCCTCGACGATCCGGCCCAGGTACATGGTGATCACGCGGTCGCTCATCCGCCGCACCGTCTGGATGTCGTGGGACACGAACACCAGGGCCAGGCCCAGCCGTTCCTTCAGGTCCAGCAGGAGATTCAGGATCTGGGCGCGGACCGAGACGTCCAGGGCGCTGGTCGGTTCGTCGGCCACCACCAGGTCGGGGTCCAGCGCCAACGCCCGCGCGATCGCGACGCGTTGGCGCTGGCCGCCGGAGAGCTGGCCCGGGAGGCCGTCCGCGAGCGCGCGCGGAAGGCCCACCAGCGACATCAACTCCCGTACCCGTTCGTCCCGTTGGCTCCGGTCGCCCCGGCCGTGCACATCCAGCGGGTCCCGCAGTATCTGGCGGATCGTCAGCCGGCGGTTCAGCGCGGTCGACGGGTCCTGGAAGATCATGCCGATGCCCGTGCCCACGGCGGCCCGGCGTTCGCCGTCCGGCATCGACCACAGGTCCCGGTCCCGGAAGGACACCGTGCCGGACGTCGGCCGCTGTACGCCCACCAACACCTTCGCCAGCGTGGACTTGCCGCAGCCGGACTCGCCGACCACGCCGACCGTCTCGCCGGGCGCGATGGTGAGATCGGCGCCGGTCAGGGCGTAGACCCGGTCGCGGCTGAACAGACCGCCGCTGCGCGCCTTGTGCACGACATGGGCGCCGGTCAACTCGACCAGAGGGCCGCCCAGTTGACCGCGGGCCGTCTCCGGTTCGACCTCCGCGCCACTCATGACACCGTCTCGCTCTCCGTCGTCACCAGGTCGATCGCCGGGTGGTGGCAGGCCGCCGTGTGCGTGCGCGGTCCGACCAGGTCCGGTGCGGTCGTACGGCAGATGTCGCTGGCCATCGGGCAGCGGTCGGCGAAGCGGCAGCCGGCCGGGAAGTCGGCGGGGGAGGGGACGACCCCCTTGATCTGGGTCATGCGTTCGGCCGCCGACTCCAGTGACAGCACGCTGCCGAGCAGGCCGCGCGTGTAGTGGTGGGCCGGTGACTCCACCAGGTCGGCGGTCACGCCCGTCTCCACGATCTGCCCGCCGTACATCACCACCACCCGGTCGGTGACGTCGGCGATCAGCGCGAGGTCGTGCGAGACGAGGACGAGCGCGAAGCCCAACTCCTCGCGCAGGCGCAGCAGTAGCTCTATGACCTGCGCCTGCACGGTGACGTCGAGGGCGGTCGTGGGTTCGTCGGCGACGATCAGTCGGGGGTCGCGGGACAACGCCATGGCGATCAGGACGCGTTGGCGCTGGCCGCCGGAGAGTTCGTGCGGATAGCTGCGCAGGGTGCGCTCCGGGTCGAGGCCGACCATCGTCAGCAACTCGCCCGCCCCCCGGCGGCCTCCGCGCCGTATCACCTGCTTGAGCTGGGCGCGGATCGTCATCGCGGGATTCAACGACGACAGGGCGTCCTGGTACACCATCGCCATCTCGTGGCCCAGCAGCTTGCGGCGGACCCGCATCGGTTCGCCCACCAACTGGCGCTGGTTGAAACGGACATGGCCGCGCACCCGCGCGCCCTTCGGTTCCAGGCCCATCACCGCGAGCGCCGTCAGCGACTTCCCGCAGCCCGACTCGCCCACCAGGCCCAGGACTTCACCCGCCCGCACCTCGAAGCTGATGCCGTCGACGATGTCCACGCCGTGGTGGCGGCCCTCGAAGCCGATGGCCAAGTTCTCGACCGCCAGGACCGGTTGACCGTCGGGGTCGGGCAACGGCCGCGCGCGGGACCGGAGTCGCAGCGCAGCCTCCGTGAGGCCGGGGAGCGGGAGGACCTCGCCGGTGCCTGGCTCCGGCGCGTCGAGCGGGTCCTCGTCGGGGCGTACGTCCACCTCGCGCGGGGCCGGTGCCGCCCACGCGTCCGAGACTCCCTCGGACAGTATGTTCAGGGACAGTACGGTGATCAGCATCAGCAGGCCGGGGAAGACCGTCGCCCACCAACCCCCGGTCAGCACCATGTTCTTGCCGTCCGCGATGACACTGCCCCACGACGGGTCCGGGGGCCGTACGCCCGCGCCGATGAACGACAGCGACGCCTCGAAGACGATCGCCTCGGCGACCTGCACGGTGCAGAACACCAGGATCGGGGCGGCACAGTTGACGGCCACGTGCTTGGTCACGATGTGCGGGGTGCGGGCGCCGATCACCCGCTCGGCGGTGACGTAGTCCTCGCCGTACTGGTCAAGTACGTTGGCCCGTACGACCCTTGCCACCGGCGGGGTGAACAGGAACGCGATCGCGCAGATCAGCACGGTGATCCCGCCGCCGAACACGGCGACCAGGACGGCCGCGAGCGCGATGCCGGGGAACGCCATCACCACGTCCAGGCAGCGCATCAGCGTCTCGTCGACACCCTTGCGGGCCGTCGCGGCGATCGCGCCGATCAGCGCGCCGACGACGAGGGCCAGCGCGGTCGCCCCGAGCCCGATCGCGAGGGACCAACGGGCGCCGTACATAAGGCGGCTGAGGATGTCCCGGCCCAGGCTGTCCTGGCCCATCCAGTGGTCCGCGGAGGGGTGCCCGGTGCCGTCGACGGGGAGTTGCTGGTCGAGCGGATCGTGCGGGGCGAGGAGCGGCGCGAACAGCGCCACCAGCACCACGACCGCCAGGAAGCACACCGCGACCTTCGACGCGAGCGGCAGCCGGCGCCAGCCGCGCAGCCGGATACCGGGCCGGGACAGGGTCCCGGCGAGGCCCTTGCGGGAGAACCGGGGGAACTGAGTGAACATCAGGAGGCATCCCTCAGGCGCGGGTTGACCAGCAGATAGAGGATGTCGATGACCAGGTTCACCACGACGAACCCGGTCGCCGTCGTGAGCACCACGCCCTGGACGACGGCCGGGTCGCCGTTCTGCACGGCGTCGATCATCAACTTGCCCATCCCGGGCAGGGAGAAGATGGTCTCGATGACGACCGCACCGCCGAGCAGGTATCCAACGCGCAGGCCCAGCACGGTCAGTGGGTTCATGAGGGCGTTGCGGAGCACGTTGCGGCCGACCACGACCCGCGGCGGCAGTCCGCTGCCGATCGCCGTCCGGACGTAGTCCTTGTCCAGTTCCTCGACCACCGACGTCCGTACGATGCGCGTGAGTTGGGCCGCCACCGGCAGCGACAGCGCGAGTGCCGGCAGGGCCATCGTCCTGAGCCAGCCGGTGAGGGAGTCCGCCGGGTTGATGTAGCCGCCGGTCGGGAACCAGCCCCGGTCCACCGCCAGGTACTGGATCATCAGCAGCGCCAGCCAGAAGCCGGGTGCCGCGACTCCGGTGAGCGACACGACCCGGATGATCTGGTCGGGCAGCCGGTCCCGGTAGATGGCCGCCGTCACCCCGCCGAGCAGAGACAGCACGACCGCGATCGCCAGTCCCAGGAAGGTGAGTTGGAGGGTGAGCGGCAGCGCGGTGGTGACCTGCTGGACGACCGGTGCCCGGGTCAGCGCGCTGGTGCCCAGGTCGCCGTGGAGGAGCGCGCCCACGAAATGGACGTAGCGGAGGGGGAGCGGATCCAGCAGCCCGTTCCGCTCGCGGAAGTCGTGCAGTTGCTGCGGGGTCGGGTTGGCGCCCTGGAAGAACGCGGACGCCGGGTCGACGTCCGAGAAGCGCATCACCACGAACACGAACAGCACGATGCCGAGCATCAGCGGCACGAGCAGGACGATACGACGGGCCAGAATCCTGATGACGGTGACCATGGGCCAACTCCTGTGCGGCTAGACCCACTTGGCCTGGAGGACGTTTATGCCGGGGTAGGGCTGTGCCCTTATCCCCGTCAGCTTCCTCGGGTCCCAGGCGGTCATCAGCTCGTTGTGGACGACCGGGTAGAGCACGGCCTGTTCGGCGACGATGTCGATGTAGTCCTGGATCATCGTCTTCTTCTTCGCCGCGTCCGGCTCCCGCGTCGCCCGGTCCATGTCCTTGAAGAGCTGCTTGGCGACGGAGTTTCCGGCCCAACGGGCGTAGCCCATCCAGAGGTTCTGGGGGCCGTAGTTGTAGTGCATGATCAGGTCGGCGTCGAGGCCGAACTGGTTGGGGTTCAAGGCGGCGGCGACGATCTGGTAGTCCTGCTTCTGGTCCATCTTGGTGAAGACGGCCGTGGTCTCCTGCGGGGAGAGGGTGGTCTTCACGCCGATCGCGTCCCAGGACGCCTTGATGGTGGGCAGGCAGTCGACGATCCAACTCACGTTCACCGACATGAGGTTGACGCTCAGTCCGCTGACCCCGGCCGCCTTCAGCAGCGCCTTCGCCTTGTCGGGGTCGTAGTCGTAGACCGTCTTCGCGCGCCGGTAGGCCGGGTTGCCCTCGTTGAGGAAGGACGAGGACGGCTTTCCGTGGCCGCGCAGGGCGAGTTGGACCATCTTGCCGGTGTCGATGGCGTAGTGCAGCGCCTGGCGGACCCGTACGTCGTCGAAGGGTTTGTGCTGGGTGTTGAACATCAGGAACAGGTTGTTCATCCCGGCCCCGCCCGCGACCGTCAGCCCGCCGCCGCGCAGCTGCTGGATGTTGGCGTAGGGGATGTTGTCGGCGATCTGCGCGCCCGCGCTGGAGCCGGAGATCTTGGCGACGCGGGGTGCCGCGTCCACGATCGTCAGCCAGTTCATCGTCTTGAAGGCGGGCGGGCGCGGGCCGTTGTAGCCGGTGAACGCGGCGAAGGTGGTGTTGGACTTCGGGTGGTGCGCGGTCTGCCGGTACGGACCCGAGCCGATCGCCTTGCCCTTGATCGCGTCGTCCCAGGCACCCGGCTGCGAGAAGATGTGCTTCGGCATGATCTTCGCGAGGGTGAGGCGTGAAATCCCTTCGGGGAAGGGGAACTTGAGGACCAGTTCGACGTTCTGCGCGTCGATCTTCCGGGCCTCCTTCAGCCAGCTCACGAAGAAGCCCTGCGCGAGAGTCGTCGTCTTCGGGTCGAGGATGCGGTCGAAGACGAACACGACGTCGTCGGCGGTGACCGGCTGCCCGTCGTGGAACTTCGCGCCCGCCCGCAGCGTGAACTTCCACGAGGTGCCGCTCGTGTCCTTCGGCACCGCGGTCGCCAGCGCCGGGTAGGGCGCGCGGGTGATCGGGTCGGTGTCGATCAGACCCTCGTAGATGTGGTTGTTGCCGGCCATGCAGAACGCCGACGCGGTCTGCGTCGGGTCCCAGCTGCCGTCGTTGCCGTAGCCGATCACCGCGGTCAGGGTGCGGTTCTTGCCGGTGCCCCCGCCGCCGGTGTCGTTCGTCGACTGCGGCCCCGACGAACAGGCCGTCAGGGACGAGGAGATCGCCGCCGCCGCGCCCAGCGCGCCGGAGTACTTCAGGAACGCCCGGCGGTGCAGCGCGGGCACGTTCCAGGTCACGTCTTCGCGCACGGTTCCTCCAGGAGGTACGACGTCCTACGTCCTGCGGTCAGCGCGACCATAAGAGCGCCCGTGGGGGCGGTCAAGGCATCACACACGAATGGCGTAGCCGTCAGAGGTCGGACCAATGGCGGTTTGAAATGGCGGAAGTTGATGCCTTTTCAGGAGCGCCCGAGCCGGGACATGGGACGTGGGACCTCCGGTGCGCGTACGATGCGGCGCATGTCCGGGGAGCCAAGGAACAGTCGGATACAGCGCGAGGTCGTCCAGCTGATCCTCGACCGCAAGCTCCAGCCCGGTGCGCCCCTGCCCACCGAGGCCGAGCTGATGGAAGACCTCGGGATCAGCAGAAACTCCGTCCGCGAGGCCCTCAAGGCGCTCCAGGCCCTCGACATCGTGGAGATCCGGCACGGCTACGGCACCTACGTCGGCCGGGCCTCGCTGACCCCCCTCGCCGACGGCCTGACCTTCCGCACCCTCACCCGGCACGAGGACGACGCGGATGCCCTGGCCGAGATCCTCCAGGTGCGCGAGGTACTGGAGGAAGGCCTGATTCATCGGGTCTCCGCCATCCTCACCGAACCGGAGCTGGACCGCCTGGAGGCGGTGGTGAACCGGATGGAGGAGGCGGGCCGGGCCGGCCGGCCCTTCCCCGAACTCGACCGCGAATTCCACGAGTTGCTCTACGCCTCGCTCGGCAACGAACTCGTCCCGCAACTCCTCGGCGCCTTCTGGACGGTGTTCCACCGGGTCGCCGGAGCCCGCGGCTGGACCGCCGACCCGACCCCCGGCGTCACGGTCCGACGCCACCGCGACATCGTCACAGCGCTGCGCGCCCGCGATGTCGAGGGCGCGCAGCGCGCGATGGCGGACCACTTCCGCGGTATCGAGGCGCGCGCGGCGCAGGAGTCCCGCGGAGTGGGGTGAACTGCGGTCAGGGAGCGGTGAGTTGGGCCACGATCGACGCGCCGTCCAGCCACACGTTCTCACGGGAGATCTTGCCGTCCGTGAACTCGAAGACGTGCAGCATCCGGAAGGTGATCCGGCGGTTGTTGCCCGGGACGCCCAGCAGTGAGCCGGGGACCGTGCAGGTGATCAGGTCCTCGACGGTCGCCGCGTTCTCCGAGTAGTAGGTGTGGGTGCGCTCGGACTTCTCGGTGCGCAGGTCCTGCACCAACTGCTCGTAGCGCTCCTGCGCGGCGGCGATGCCGACCGCGGGGCCGCCCGGCCAGCCGACGGCGTCGTGCTCGATGTCCTCGGTGTAGACGGACACCGCCGCCGCCGGGTCGCCGTGCTCCTCGGCGAGCATGTGCGTGCCGATCAGTACTTCCATTTCCGCCGGTGTGATGGAGCCCATGGGCTCCTCCTCTCGTCGTGCCGCGTGCCGGTCGGGCCGCGACCCCCGTTTGGTGAGACGGATATACTGTAATAAGAAAATTTTCTCACGACAAGAAGGTATTCGCATGTCGGAAGGCCGCAGCAGACAGAAGTTGCGCACCCGCCGCGCCCTGACCGAGGCCGCGGTCGCCCTGATCCGCGAGGGCCGGACGGTCACGATCGCGGAGGCGGCGGAGGCGGCCGACGTGTCCCTGGCCACGGCGTATCGATACTTCTCCAGCCCGCAGGAGCTGCTCCAGGAGACCCGACTCCTGGTCCGCACCCCCGACTTCACCGCCGATCTCCCCGCCGACCCGGCCGAGCGCCTCGACACGCTGATCTCCCGCGTCGCCGAGTTCCAGCTCGGCGACGAGGCCATGTGGCGGACGCTGGTGCGGGCCAGCCTCGAACGCTGGTTCGCCCAGCACGAGCACGGGCACGAGGGCGGCGAGCCGGAGATTCCCACCCGCAACCAGACCCGCCTCGGCTACACCCGCACCGCCCTCGAACCCCTCGCCGACACCCTCCCGCCCGAACTCCACCGCCGCCTGACCATGGCCGTCACCCTCGTCTACGGCGTCGAGGCCCTGATCGCGGCCCGTGACGCCTGCGGACTCGACCCCGAGGAGGCGCGGGACGTGATGCGATGGGCGGCGAGCGCACTCCTGGAGAAGGCGGTGCGCGAGGCGCCGGACGCGTGAGAGGCGAGTGAGATGACAGTGGCGTGGGACGAGCGGGACACGGGTGTCCTACGGCTGCCCTCCGGCCGTCTGGTCCGGGGCCGCGGCCTGCGCCGACCCCTCCCGGCCGACGACCCGGTCCCGACGTACGGCGTCTATCTGCTCGGCAAGCCACCGCCCCAAGTCCCTTGGCAGACGCGGTGGTTGCGCTGGCCGGACTTCCGGCTGCCCGCCGATCGCGCCGAGGCGCACACGGTCCTCACCGAGGCCTGGCACCGGTCGCTCACCGAGCGCGTCGAACTCGCCTGCGGCGGCGGCCGGGGCCGCACCGGAACGGCCCTCGCCTGCCTCGCGGTCCTCGACGGGGTACCGCCCGGGGAGGCGGTCTCCTACGTCCGCGCCCACTACGACCGGCACGCGGTGGAGACGCCGTGGCAGCGGCGGTACGTGCTGCGGTTCGGGGCCTCGTCAGGCCCGTCGCGCCCGGAAGCGTAGGCGGCGGCTCTCCGGTTCCAGGTCCACCGCCACGTCCGTGAAGCCGGTCCGCTCCAGCCGGGCCGGGAGCGTCGCCGGATCGAGGGTGTTCATGGTGTCCCGGAAGTGCAACAGCCGGAATCGGAAGCTCGGTTGACTGTCGCTGCCCGCGAAGGTGCCGCCGGGTCGCAGCACGCGGAACGCCTCGGCGAAGATACGGTCCTGGTGTGCGGCCGTGGGCACGTGGTGCAGCATCGTGAAGCAGACGACGGAGTCGAACGACCCGTCGGGCAGGGGAAGTTCGGCGCCGTCGGCGTGCAGCACATCTGCCCGGTCACCCCACTTGGACTGGAGCATCCGGGCGCTGTCGGCGTCGATCTCGGCGGCGGTGAGGTGGTCGACCCGCTCGACGAGAACGCGGAGGTTCGCGCCGTAGCCGGGCCCGATCTCCAGTACGTCCGCGCCGAGTTCGACGTGTTCGAGGGCCCAGGGCAGGATGCGGTCCTTCGTGGTCTGCGCCCACTCCTCTGAGCTGCATATTTTGCGATGGGCTCGGTTCATCGGCATACGTCGACGCTAGGCGCGGCCGGTGGTTGTCCGCCACGGGCTAGGCTGCCGTGTCATGTCGCGGAACGGACAGGAGCGGGGTCTTCGGTTCGGTACGGCCATCCTTGTCGGCCAGTTCGTCATGCCGCGCGGTACCGCCTTCGCCGAGCACTGGCATCCCGACCACCAACTCCTCCTTTCCGAACGGGGGTTGCTGCGCATCCGCAGCGAGCACGGGACGTGGCTGCTGCCGCCGTCGCTGGCCCTGTGGATCCCCGCGCACGTTCCGCACGCCACGGAGTCCGAGGGGGACGCCGTCATGCGCGGCGTGTTCGTCGACCCGGGGAGCTGCCCGCACATCGGCTGGCGGGACCCCACGGTCGTCGCGGTCACCCCTCTTCTCCACGCGCTCGTCGTGCACCTGGACCGAACCGACCTGACACCGCAGGCCCGTTCACGTGCCGAACCGGTGCTGCTGGACGAACTGCGTCCGGTGCCGGTGACCAGCGTGGCCGTGCCCGAACCGCGCGATCCCCGGGCGCGCGCGGTGGCCGAGGCGCTGCGGGCCCGCCCGGCGGACGGACGGGCCCTCGCCGCGTACGGCGGTCAAGTCGGCGCCAGCGCACGGACGTTGGCGCGGCTCTTCGTCGCGGAGACGGGCCTCGCCTTCGGCCAGTGGCGCGAACGGCTGCGGATGCAGGCCGCGTTGCCGTACCTGGTCGAGGGGCTGCCGGTGGAGGCCGTGGCACGGCGGGTGGGGTACGCGTCGGCGAGCTCCTTCACGGCGGCGTTCCACCGGGTGGTGGGGGTGACGCCGAGGCAGTACTTCCCGCGCTAGCCGAGCGCCCCGGCCACCAACTCGGCTGTTTCGGCCACCAGTTGGTTGTCGTACGGCGCGTCGGGCTGCGTCGGCTTCGTGGTCAGGACCGCGAGGACGACCGGGTCACCGGCCTCCGTCCAGGCGATGCCGACGTCGTTGGCGGTGCCGTAGTCGCCGCTGCCCGTCTTGTCGGCGATCGTCCAGGTCGCGGGGAGTCCGGCGCGGAAACGGGCTGTGCTCGTCGTGTTGTTGAGCAGCCAGGCGGTGAGCCGGTCGCGGTCGGGGCGGCGCAGGGCGTCGCCGAGGACCAGCCTGCCGTACAGTCCGGCGATCGCGCGCGGGCTGGTGGTGTCGGTGATCCGGTCCGGCTCGGCCGAGTTGAGTTCGGTCTCCCAGCGGTCGAGGCGGGTGACCGGGTCGCCGAGGGAGCGGGCGAAGCGGGTGATCGCGGTGGGGCCGCCGAGTGCGCGCAGGAGCAGATTGCCCGCGGTGTTGTCGCTGTAGCGGATCGCCACGTCGGCGAGCTGCTCGACCGTCATACCGTCGGCGAGGTGCGCCCGCGTCCGGTCCGAACCGTCGACGAGATCGGCCTCCGTGTAGTGCACGACCCGGTAGAGGACCTCGCCGTGCCGGTCCAGGTCGCGCAGGACGGCCGCGGCGGCGAGGGTCTTGAACACCGAGCACATCGGGAAGAGCTCGTCGGCCCGGTGCACGACGGTCTTCCGCGTGCCGAGATGGTGCGCGAACACACCCACGCGGGCGGTGTGCTGCTCTTCGAGGGCGGCCAGACGCGCGGATACGCCGGTGTCGGTGGCCGCCTGCGCGGGGGTGGCGCCGGTGAGGAGGGCCGCGGTGGTGACGGCACCGGCGACGAGGAGCGTACGGCGGCTGGTCGTAGCGGGCCTGGAGGACTGTTCGGAGCCTGGGATCACGCTCTCCTTTGTTCGGTCGGCGTCGACGATCGGTCGGTTTCCGTCGACGATCTCTCCAGTGACCGACGCGAGAGCTCATACCTTGGTTGCCTCGCCGTAGACCATCGGTCGATGCCGGGCCGGGGCCGGGCTCGGCACAGTGGATGCATGGCGAACACCACGGGGATCGACAGGAAGCAGTTCCTGACAGGGGCGCTGGCACTGGGCACAGCGGGCGCGCTACTGCCGTCGGGACAGGCGACAGCCAAGACGCGGACAACGGCGAAGGAGCAGACGGCGGCGAAGGAGCGGACAAGGGCGAGCGGCCGCCACGGCATGCGCCGCCACGGCGTCGTCTACACCGTCGGCGAGGGCGGCACCCCCGCCACCGCCTGGAGCCCGCGCCGGATGCGTGCCGACCTCCGCGCCATCCGCGACGAGTTGCACGCCGACACGGTCGAGGTCACCGGCGACGGCGTCGACCGCCTCACCGCAACCGCCGCCCGGGCCGCCGAACTCGGCCTGCACATCTGGCTCCAGCCCACTCTCGCCGACGTCCCCGAGCGGGACATCCTCGAACACCTCGCGGAGACCGGCCGCTTCGCGGAACGTCTGCGCCGGCAGGGCGCGAGCGTCGACTTCAGCGTCGGCTGCGAGTTCTGGCTGTTCGTCCCCGGGATGGTGCCGGGCGCGACCGTCCTGGACCGTGTACAGAACCTGCTGAACGGCACCTTCGACCCGGTCAGGATGCAGCGCAGGCTGGACGCCTTCACCAAGAAGGCGGCGGCGCTGGGCCGTTCGGTCTTCCACGGCAGGCTCGGCTACGCCGCCGCGCAGGACGACGTGGTCGACTGGAACCTCTTCGACATAGTGGGCATCGACTACTACTCGTACTTCCCCCAACCGGCCTCCTACATACGGGAGTTGCGCCGCTACCAGCGCTGGGGCAAACCCGTCGCCATCACCGAGTTCGGCACCTGCGCGTACAAGGGCGCCGAGAAGACGGCCGGCATGGGCTGGAACGTCGTGGACCGCAGCAAGAACCCGGAGGAGATCAAGGGCCACCTGGTCCGCAGCGAACACACCCAAGCCGCCTATGTGGCCGACCTGTTGGAGGTCTTCGAGTCGATGGGCCTGTACGGCGCGATGGCCTTCGAGTTCGTCACCCCGGACGCCCCGCACCGCGCCCACGACCCGCGCCACGACCTCGACATGGCGAGCTACGCCCTCACCAAAACGGTCGAGGACCGCCCGTTCGACCCGACTTCACCGTGGCACTGGGAACCGAAGGAGGCGTTTCGCGCGGTGGCGCGACGGTACGCCCGAACCGGCCGTCCGTAGCGGCTGGTCAGCCGTCTCACATCGCCAGCGTCATGATCAGCCGGTCCTCCCCGGGGCCGAAGTAGTCCTTCTCCACCCCTTCTTCCGAGGAGAAGCCCAGCGAGCGGTAGAGCATGATCGCGGCGGCGTTCGTCGGTTCCACCGTCAGCCGGACCTGGTGGACATGCTCCGTGCGCAGCCGGCGCAGCGCCTCGACCATCAGACGCCGGCCCAGACCGCGGCCCTGCTGGTGCGGGATGACGGCGAGGCTCATGATCCAACTTACATAGCCGTCCGAGGTGTTGACGAACAGTACGTAACCGAGCAGTCCCTCGCCGTCGTCCAGGACGAGTATGCGATCGCCATGAATATCGACCAGTTGTCTGAGAACGACCTGTGTGTACGGCTCTTCGGGGAAAGCCTCCCTGTCCACCCGGAGCAGCTCCGGCAGATCGGCCACGGTGACGCCCCTCAAGGTCAATGGCCGTTCGTTGCGGTCGGCGAAGAACGCCTGGTCAGCGCGGCGCCCCAGATAAGGGAAACGTTCCTCCGGAAAAGCTGTCATGCTGCCCCCTGAGGAGAGGAAGTCAATGGCGCGATGCCACTCGTACGGGTGGTACGGGCGAGACGCGAGTGTCCTGCCTTTCTGGTGTGTTCGGCAGGGTTCCACCCATCTTGAGTGGGGCAATCCGGCAGTTCAAGGCCGAATTAGGTCGCATGAATGCTTTCGCCGCGATGCGCCCCCTGTGCGCCCCGCCGGCGGCTGTGACATGGCGTAGATTGCCCTACGAATTGACGGTAGGTATAGGTCGCGCCCTGGTGTTGCGGTAGCGTTGGGCGGGTGAAAAATGCGGAAGCCGCCTGGAGCGCGTTCGATTCGATCGCTTATGTAGATCATAACTACCGTGATCTGCAGGCGGAGGACGCGGAGATCCTGCACATTGTCCGGGATCATTTCGCCGATCATTTCCGGAAGCGGGGCGTCGGCCCGGTTTACGGCATTGACGTGGGCGCCGGTGCCAATCTGTATCCCGCGCTGTCCATGCTGCCGTGGTGCGACGAGATCACTCTCTTCGAGCGCTCGCCCGCGAATGTCGCGTACCTGGAGAGCCAGGTCGACTCGTACGCGGAGAACTGGGACCAGTTCTGGGCCGCCCTGTGCGGGAACGAGGACTACGCGATCTCCTGTGCCGACCCCCGCGAGAGATTCGGCAAGGTCGTCAAGGTCAGGCAGGGCGACATTTTCGATCTCGAACGGCTCGGCGGCCGGTGGTCCGTGGGGACGATGTTCTTCGTCGCCGAGTCGATGACCTCCTCCCACCAGGAGTTCACCCTCGGTGTGGAGCGCTTCATGCGTACCCTGGCCCCAGGTGCTCCCTTTGCCGCCGCTTTCATGGAACACTCTCAGGGTTATCACACGGGTGAGCAGTTCTTCCCCGCCTGCGACGTGGGGGAGAACGAGGTGCGGGAGAGTCTTGAGCCATTCGCCGACGAGTTCAAGGTCCACCGGCTCAAAAGCGAGGCCGGGCTGCGGGAAGGTTATTCCGGAATCATCCTCTCCTATGGCTGGCGCGGTAATTCGGACGCACCCGTTCCGATCCGCTGATCGGGGTCGATCGGTGAGTCTTCACAACAGAAGAGGGATATTCCTCGGCTGAGGGCAGTGCGGTCTGTGTGAGGGGCATGGAATGGAGATCAAGCCGCGGCAGCATCTGCTGGACATCTGGCAGGCGGTCGCCCGTCACTCGTTCGAAGGCGGTGAGTGGGCCTGGGGCAAATGGGGCGGGCAGAGCAGTGTCGCCGACGCCGAGCGCCTCCTCTGCCTGCTGTACCCGGCGACCGAGCTGCCCGCGTTCCGGCTGGACGACCCCGACACCACCCTCACCGATGTCCAGCAGACGCTGAAGCGGGCGGGCGGACGGCTGGAGATTCCGGCCAACCTCGTCACGGCCGCCGTCGAGTTCATGCGCACCCACACCGACGACAAGAGGCCCACGTTCGCGGGCGGTTACTACTTCCAGTCCCGGGACAAGGAGCAGGACCTCACCGAGGAGCAGCGTCAACTCGGCGTCACGGACTCGTTCTCCATGTCCATCACCCTCTGCCTGGCCCTGCTCGGCTTCCTCAAGGTCTACGAGTCGAAGACCCGCCGCGGCGACATGCAGGAGACGATCAGGGAACTGAGGACCGCGACCAGCAACCGTCTCACCGCCGCCATGGTGAGCCTGCTGCGCTCGTTCACGGTCAGCGTCTACGACACCGACTCCTCCCAGGGCCAGGCGCTCTGCGAGCTGCTCGGCCAGGGGCAGTTGTCGACCCGTCAGGTCCTTGAGAAGTTCCAGCGCCGGTTCCGGCCGCTGCGCGCCGCGATCATCGAGAGCTTCATCCTCGGCCTCGACGTCCAGGAGGCGCTCAAGGACGAGAGCCAGCTCTTCGAGTGCGGCTGGGCCTGGAGCCTGGTGCGGGACGCGCCCGAGGTGCAGACCGAGGACCCCATCGGGCCGCAGCCCTCCGGCGTCGCCAACCCGGTGCCGTATCTCTATTTCACCGTGGTCGCGCTCGACGGTATCCAGGACCTGTTCTCGGACCGCACCCTGACCCTCGGCCTGCTCAACACCGAGCAGCAGAAGCTCGCCGAGGCACTGCGGCTGCGGTGGGAGATCACCCAGCAGTACTGGTCGCGCATCGCCCGCTTCGACCGCGACCGCTGGCCGCTGGAGGACATCCCCTGGCGTACGACGGGACAGCGGCTGGAGTCCGAGTACTTCTCCCTCTCCGTGGCCGCCATCCTCGTGCACGACCTGATGCGCCGCCGGGCCACCGACGACGACCTGACCCGCACCGTGCGCGTCATGGAGCGCCTCGCCGAACGCGGCCGTATCACCAGCCGGATGACCCGCGACGACCCCATGATCCAGCTGCACAACCCGGGCGTCACCCTGCCGCTCCAGGGCGGCGGCACCATCGGGCCGCCGATGGACTGGACGATGAGCGACTTCTCGGCCCAACTCCTCAAGCGGACCGTGCAGTTGTGCACGCTCTCCCGCAACCTCAACGCGCACGACCGGCTGCTCAGGCTGGCCGAGGACATCTTCGGGCATGTGTGGCGGCGCCGCATGGGCGAGGGCGAGGGCGTCGGCCTGTGGGACAACGTGCACGCCATCTACCCGGAGACCGCCCTCACCGAGGGACCGGTGTCCTGG
The DNA here is from genome assembly GCF_000376565.1 of Streptomyces hokutonensis. Classification (GTDB taxonomy): domain Bacteria; phylum Actinomycetota; class Actinomycetes; order Streptomycetales; family Streptomycetaceae; genus Streptomyces; species Streptomyces hokutonensis. The sequence continues at coordinate 74,421 of NZ_BARG01000087.1, forward strand.
AGCATCACCGAGCGCGTCACCGAGGTGATGGTCCAGGTCCACAACATGTACGCGCAGCCACCGATCCGCAGCCTCGAACTCACCGAACTGGCAAGGGCGTTGCTCAGCGAGTCCACCCACCTCCTGGGCAACGAGCAGATGGCGCCCGCGCCGAACTCCGACGGACAACGCGGCATGCAACTGAGGGGAATCGAGGTCAAGTTGCGCCGCGCCCGCGCCCTGGTGGACGAACAGCCGGGCACCGCCTACTCGTTGACACTCGACGTGTTAGGCCAGCTGGACGCACTCGCCCGGGCCCGCGAAGCCGCCGCGGTCCAGGGAGTGTGAGCCGTGCTGATCTTCGCCGCCTCCGACAAGGGAGGCACGGGCCGCTCCGTGACCAGCGCCAACCTCGCCTACCAGCGGGCGCTGACCGGGGACGACGTCTGCTACCTGGACTTCGACTTCGGCTCGCCCACCGCCTCGGCCGTCTTCGACGTGCCCGACGCCCGCCAGGCCGCCGAGGACCGGGGACTGCACTCCTACCTGATAGGCGAGGTCGGCGAACCGGTCAGGATCGACGTCTGGGCCGACACCGAACACCGGGTCCTGCGCAACCAGCCGCCCGGCGCCGGCCGGCTGATCCTGATGCCCGGTGACCTCAGCGGCGGCGAGTTCGCCACCACCGGCGACAATCTGCGCCGCTGCGTGGACCTGCTGCTGCGCCTCAACAGCGAGTTCGACCTGATCGTCGTCGACCTCAGCGCCGGCCGCAGCTACGCCGTCGACATGGCACTGGCCGCCACCGCGGAGCCGTCGATGAGCGGCGTCCAGGCCCGCTGGCTGGTCTTCCACCGCTGGACCCGCCAGCACGTGGAGGCCGCCGCGAGCCTCGTCCACGGCAAGCGCGGCATCCTCGCGCACGGCGTCGCCCGCGGGCACGACGAGGACGCGCTGCGCCGCGCCATCCGCTTCGTACGGGCCGCCGTACCCGATCCGGACTCGGCGCTGTGGTCGCAGGCCACGCCCACCCAGTCGGCGTGGATGGAGCGCTGCGACAGCGAGTTGAAGCAGCTCGCCTCGCACCACGGCATCGGGTACAGCCAGGTGCTCGGCCAGGTGCCCCTCGAGCCGGTCCTCCAGTGGCGTGAGCAACTCATCACCGACGAGGACGTGTTGGACAGCCAGATCGCCACCATGGAGACCTGGCAGGCGCTGAACGACCTGGCCGCGCGGGTCACCGACGACAAGTACTGGGAGGAGGCATGACGGAGGCCGTCTTCCGGGAGACCACCGCCGACCCGGGCACCCAGTCCGTTCCGCTGGCCCATCTCTCGCTGGAGCTGGGCCACTTGTACATGGAGGACTTCGAGGCGGGTCCCGAGCGGCTGCGCGCGCACTTCGAGGAGGTGCGGATCTGGGTGGACGCGGTACGCGCCTCCGCCGCCCGCCGGATCGGCGGCAAACGCCCCCGGATCAGCACCTGTTTCCTGATCGACGACTACTTCACCCGCTTCTCCACCCCCGCCGAACTCGTCCCGCTGGTCCTCGAAGAGGCCGAGAAGGCCGGTGTCGTCATCGACTACCTCGCCCGCGAGTCGGGTTGTGCAGTCGCCGACCGGATCGAGCTGGCCGAGTCCGTCATGCACCGCCTGGTGGAGTCGCCGCCGCCGGGCAGCCACGGCTCCCGGCCGCCGGTCAGCCAGACCGGCTGGCTCGCCAACGGGCAGCGCACCGCCCCCACCCGCAGCGCCCTCGCCGAGATCATCGCCTGGCAGCCGCCCCAGGAGACCGCGGCCCGCAACCACTCGGTCTTCATGGACGTCGAGCTGTGGTCCGAGACGGACAAGGGCCGCCTGTGGTCCTGCCCGTTCCTGGCCGCCGTATGGCAGTTGGCCCGCCTCGGTCTGCTGCGGCACCTGGGCGAGCCCGTGCTGGTCCCGAAGCCCTGGACCGGCGGGGAGTTCCCGCGCGACTGGGACCGGCTGCCGCCGCTGCTCAAACTCAACGAGTCCCGGGTCGCCTTCAGCGCGTACCGCACCTGCACGCTGATGGCGAACCGCTTCCTGGCCGTCGAGGACGCCGTACGGCTCATCCTCGACCAGGTGGACGTCGACTCCGACGCGCTCGAACAGGTCGCCAAGCGGTCCGCGGGCGAAGGCGTCGCGGTGCCGGAGGCGGTGGCGCAGCGCGCCACCTACGTCTTCTACGAGGAGCCGCCCAACTCCGTCGCGCAGGGCGGGACGTGAGATGGCGACCCCCGGACGGTCCGCGCGTTCGGTCCTCGCCTGCGGCGAGGTGCGCACCTGTCTGCTGCCGTCCTTCCAGGCACTGGACGGCCGGGCCGCCGCCCAACTGCTCAGGCTGCGCGCCGACGAACACGTCAAGGTCTCCGAGCGGCCCAACCTGTACGCCCTCTCGCCCGAGGTCCTCACCGGCGTGGACTGCCGGCTGCCCACGTCGAACGGTGCCAAGGTCCGGGCCGTGGGTACGGTCGCCACCCGCGCGGCGCTCACCGAGGGCCGGGTCCTCCAGTCCACCGCCTACTTCAGCGCCCCGGCCGACGGCCCGGACACGCGCCGTCCCTGGGGGCACTACCTCGTCCGGCCCGGGGTGGTCGAGCCGTTCGGGAAACTGCCCCAACGGGCCACCGCCGAAGGGGTGTTGCGCGGCGGCGGACGCGGCGAGCTGGACCTGGGGATGATCGCCGAGGGGCTGCTGGCGCAGCTGGTGCGCCATCCGCTCCTCGATCACAAGGCGCCGTTCAAGTCCCGCCGTACACACCTGCGTTGGGCCGCGCGGCGGACACCCGGGGGAGAGGAGCCGACGCTCGACCGCTTCACGCTGGCACCGGACGGGCTGCGGACCGTCGAGTTGAGCGTGCCGGAGAGCGTCCCGGCCACGGCGGTCGCGGGGCTCTGCGAGGACCTGGCGCTGCACGACTGGCTTTTGACGACGGTGGTGCACATGCTGGAGAACAGCCGGCTCGGCGCGGCGGACGGGCCCACGGCGGTCCTGGCACTGCGCCCGGCCGTGGACCACCTGCTGCATCTGTGGATGCCGCGCGCACACGTGGACCGCACGCTGGGGCACCTGTGGGACGTACTGGAGCGGGATCCGGGCTTCAGCCGTCAATGGGAGAACCTCCGCCAGCGTATTCGCGACCAACTGGCCATACAGGCCATTCCGTTGCTGCACCAGGCACTGAGCACGCGCTGACGGGGCGGCACGAACCGCATCACCCGACGGGGGAGGCTCGACATGAACGGAGCGACGACAACAGGGGCAGACGGTCTGCGGTCCGCACCGCGACAGGACCAGGCCCAGCCCAGATCAAAGCTGTTCCTCAAGACGCTGTTCGCGATCTTAGCGGGAGGCGTCGCCTTCTTCGTGACCAACGTCCTGAACGAGGACAACGGCGCCCTGTGGCAGTGGACGATGTCCATCGTCCTCGGCTGCGCGACGCTGATCGTGCAACTGCTGGTGGACTTCGGTGAACGGCTGGAGGCCGTCCAGGAGAGCCAGAAGCGGCGCATCCGGGACATGAAGGACAGCCTGACCAGCCATCACGCGGAGATGCGGGCGGCGGTCGACGAGAGCTTCGCCAAGATCAACGCCGCGACGGAGCTGTACAGCAAGGTCGACGGCTCGGTGCTGCGCTCCGACGAGGTGACCCGGCTGGTGCTGGGCTACACAAAAGTGGGCGAGCAGGGGGCGGACATCGTGAAGGCCTTCGCCGAGGAGGAGTTGGGCCGGCTCGCCCTCCTCATGGAGAACCTCGGCAACGGCACGGCGGACTGCCCCGGCGAGAACCACGAGTGGCTGATCGACCTCACCAAGTGCGTCAAGCGGACGCTCTACGCCACCAGTACGTCCGTGGACCGCGACTTCTGGTCGAGCGAGCCCGCGCGGCGCTATCTCGTCGCCCAGGAGACGGCGATCAAGACACGGCGGGTGGAGATCCGGCGGGTGTTCCTCGTCGACGACGAGGCGGAGGTCACCGGCAGCCTCAGCCAACTCTGCGAGAGGCACCGCAAGTTCGGGATCGACGCGCGTATCGCGGTCCGGTCCCAGCTGGAGCCGACCGCCCAGATGAACTCGCTGAACGACTTCATCGTCTTCGACGGCGAACTCTGCTACGAGACCGAGCCCGACATCCGCGTCATGCCGGCCAAGACGACCCTGAAGCTGACCCACGAACACGTGGCGGAACGCGTCAACCGCTTCAACGTCCTGTGGGAGGCGACGGAACCACAACGAAACCCGGAGCCGGACGAGGCGAGAGCGGTCACCCATCCCGCCGGCCAACGACAACAACAACCGTGACGTGATGAGCCCGTCGGCCTCGGGCCCGACGGGCGCAGTCGACCGTGGTCGTACGCCTCCGGGCGCATGACCACGCCCGCCCACGCCCTACGGCTGGGCGCTCATCGTGTCGGGCAGCGTCCTCGCGCTGTCCGGCTGCCTGCTGCTGCGCCCGCGCCCGCTGTCCGGGTTCGGTCTGCTCCTAGCGGGCACGTACGCCGTGACGCCGGGGCTGAACGGGCTGACCCTGGGCCTGTTCCACGGCGGCACCGCGTCCCGGGCGGCTTCCGGGTCGCGGTGCCGCCTTCCGGCACCGGCGACGGTGGCCCGGTGAGCGGCCCCGTCCGCGTGCTCCTCGCCGACGACCGGCAGCTCATCCGTACGGCGGTGCGGCTGACGGCGGAACTCGCCCCGGACGTCGTGGTGATGGACATCTGCATACCCGGGGTGGACGGCATCGAGGCCACGCGCGGCATCACCACGGATCCGTCGGGGAGTTCGGCGTCGGCCCGGGTCCTCGTCATCACCACCTTCGACGACGACGATCACGTCTACGGCGCGCTGCGCGCCGGCGCGTCCGGGTTCCTGGTCAAGGGCATGGCCCTGGACGACATCATCGGCGCGGTACGGGTGGTGGCCGCCGGGGACGCCCTGATCGCCCCGGGCGTGGCCCGGCGCCGCCTCGGGCACTTCGCCGCGTCCCGCCCCGAACGGGCCCGCGCCCGCCGCGAGTTGAGGGCATCGCGGACCGGGAACACCCATGACCGGGTCCAGGTGGTGATCCTCGCCCATGAGGCGGGACTTGTGTCCGTCGGTTAGCCGGCGCCCTTCCGCTCGAACAGTTGGCCTTGGCCAACGCCCTTTGTGCGCACCGGACTTGTGGCCGTCGTGCGGTCGACAGACTCCTGCTGAGTGTAGGCGGAGCGGGGTGCCCCGGAGAGGAGAAGCGTGAAACCCGGAAGGGGAGGGGAGCCAGGTGTGGGCACACTGCTCGGAGGCGGAGGACACCTTGAGGGAATCGTGGTCGGTGCCGTTGGTCGCCGGAGTTGTTCGGGTGCGAGGAGTGCGATGAAGCCGACTGTCGGATCGGTCGCCGTGGACACCCGGACCGGGAGAGTGGGCATCGTCATGGGGCACGAGGGACCCTACGTCCAGCTGCGGCCGTACGGCGGCGGACGGGAGTGGGACGCCGAACCGGCCGCCGTGCGCGACGCGACCCCGGCCGAGCGGCTGAGCGCGGCGACCGCCTACGCGAACGCCCGCAGCCGGGGCGAGGTGCCTTGAGGCGCCGGTGCCCGGGAACGTCGTAGGGCCACCGGGCCGTAGGGGACAATGGGCCCCATGAGTCTGTTCCGCGACGACGGCATCGTGCTGCGCACCCAGAAGCTGGGTGAGGCGGACCGGATCATGCCGCGGTCTCCCGGGGGACGACCCCCGTACCCCCAGCAGAAAACCCGCGAGGGTGCCCGATGAGTCTCTTCCGGGACGACGGCGTTGTCCTGCGCACCCAGAAACTCGGTGAGGCGGACCGGATCATCACGCTGCTCACGCGGGGGCACGGGCGGGTGCGTGCGGTGGCGCGCGGGGTGCGGCGGACCAAGTCGAAGTTCGGGGCCAGGCTGGAGCCCTTCTCGCATGTGGACGTGCAGTTCTTCGCGCGGGGGAGCGAACTCGTCGGCCGCGGACTGCCGTTGTGCACCCAGAGTGAGACCATCGCTCCGTACGGTGGCGGGATCGTGAGCGACTACGCCCGGTACACTGCCGGTACGGCCATGCTGGAGACCGCCGAGCGGTTCACCGACCACGAGGGCGAGCCCGCCGTACAGCAGTATCTGCTGCTGGTGGGCGGGTTGCGGACGCTGGCCGGCGGGGAGCACGCGCCGCATCTGATTCTCGACGCGTTCCTGCTGCGGTCGCTCGCCGTCAACGGGTACGCCCCGAGCTTCGGGGACTGTGCCAAGTGCGGGATGGCCGGACCCAACCGGTTCTTCTCCGTGGCGTCCGGCGGAGTCGTCTGCGCGGACTGCCGGGTGGCCGGGAGCGTCGTACCCTCACCGCAGGCCCTCGAACTGCTCGGTGCGCTGCTCACGGGAGACTGGGAGACTGCGGACGCGTGCGAGGCGCGCCATGTGCGGGAGGGGAGCGGGCTGGTGTCCGCCTATCTGCACTGGCATCTGGAACGCGGGCTGCGCTCACTGCGGTACGTGGAAAAGTCGTAGCAGGTCACAGAAAGAGGAGACGAGAAGCACATGGCCGTACGCGGGATCCTGGGGCGCCAGCGGCGCGAGTACAAGGCGCCGGAGCCGCACCCGTCCGGGGCCCGTGCGCCGAAGCTGCCCGGCGAGCTGATCCCGAAGCACGTGGCGATCGTCATGGACGGGAACGGGCGGTGGGCGAAGCAGCGCGGGCTGCCGCGCACGGAGGGCCACAAGGTCGGCGCCGAGCGGGTGTTGGACGTGCTGCAGGGCGGCGTCGAGATGGGCGTCGGCGCGATCTCGCTGTACGCCTTCTCCACCGAGAACTGGAAGCGCTCGCCCGACGAGGTGCGCTTCCTGATGAACTTCAACCGCGACTTCATCCGCAAGACCCGCGACACCCTCGACGAACTCGGCATCCGGGTGCGGTGGGTGGGCCGGATGCCCAAGCTGTGGCGGTCGGTCGCCAAGGAGCTCCAGATCGCCCAGGAGCAGACCAAGAACAACGACGCGCTCACGCTGTACTTCTGCATGAACTACGGCGGCCAGGCCGAAATCGGCGACGCGGCACGGGCGTTGGCGGAGGACGTGAAGGCCGGCAGGCTCGACCCGTCGAAGGTCAACGAGAAGACCCTCGCGAAGTACCTGTACTACCCGGACATGCCGGACGTGGACCTGTTCCTGCGCCCCAGCGGTGAGCAGCGCACCTCCAACTTCCTTCTCTGGCAGAGCGCTTACGCCGAGCTGGTCTTCCAGGACGTGCTCTGGCCGGACTTCGACCGCCGCGACCTGTGGCGCGCCTGCGTCGAATTCGCCCAGCGGGACCGGCGGTTCGGCGGCGCGGTACCGAACGAGAAGCTCCTCGCGATGGAGGCGGACATGCGGGGGCGGCCCGAGGAGGGCTGACCCCGGCGGCTAACATCCCGCCTCATGGACATGGGGCGGGATGACGTGACGGGGCGAGTGGTCGAGCTGGAGTACCGGCCGGTCGCCAAGGACTTCGTGTCGGCGCTGAGAGCGCGCAGACGGGTCAGCCGGGCGATGCGAAGACAGGTGTGGCTGCTCGGCCTCGCGGCCTGTTGCTGCGTCTTCGTGGTCGCGAGCGATCTGGCAGACGGTGAGATGCCGCCGTTTCCCATGCTCATCGGTATGTGCGTCTTCGCGTTTCTGCTGGTGCTCCAGCCCTGGCTCGTGGGCCACCAGTTCCAGCGCCTCGCGGAGCGGCGGGGCGTGATCCGGGTGACCGTGACGGACGCCGGGGTGACGGTGGCCACCGACGACTCGTCCACCTCGCTCCAGTGGTCCGTGCAGCCCCGCTACCGGGAAACGGCGGAAGGCTTCTACATGTTCAGCCCCGAGAAGAACGCCGCCAACTTCACGGTGCTGCCCAAGCGCGGCCTGCGGGACCCCGCCGACGCCGACCGGCTGCGGGCGATCCTCGACGCCCACCTCAGCCGGGTCTAGAACCTAACCGGCCGCCGCGCACTCCGCGCAGGTCCCGAAGATCTCCACCGTGTGTGCCACGTTCACATAGCCGTGTTCCGCAGCGATCGCCTCCGCCCACTTCTCGACGGCCGGGCCCTCGACCTCGACCGCCTTGCCGCAGACGCGGCAGACGAGGTGGTGGTGGTGGTCGCCGCTGGAGCAGCGGCGGTAGACGGACTCGCCGTCGTCGGTGCGCAGGACGTCCACCTCGCCGGCGTCGGCGAGGGACTGGAGGGTGCGGTAGACCGTGGTCAGGCCGACCGAGTCGCCTTTGTGCTTGAGCATGTCGTGCAGTTCCTGGGCGCTGCGGAACTCGTCGACCTCGTTGAGCGCCGCCGACACGGCGGCACGCTGGCGGGTGGATCGTCCCTTTACGGGCGGGCCGGCCGTCGTCACCGTTGCCTCCTCACATCTGCACTTTGCCGGGCCATTGTGCCAGCCCAGGCTGTGCTTGGTCAGACGCCGACCTCGTCGGCGGCCCCCCGGGTGGCTGGAATCACGCATTCCACCGGGTCCCCGGCGGGCCGCGCGGCGGCCGCCGCCCGGGCCCGGCGACGGGCGAGCGGAGTCGCGAGGGCGGTGAGCGCGATGAACGCGCCGATGGTCAGGAGCACGATCGTCGCGCCGGGCGGGACGTTCTGGTAGTACGAGGTGACCGTGCCGCCGATGGTCACGCTCACACCGATCGCCACCGCGATCACGAAGGTCGCGGTGAAGCTCCGGCTCAGCTGCTGGGCGGCGGCCACCGGGACCACCATCAGCGCCGACACCAGCAGCAGCCCGACGACCCGCATCGCGACGGTCACCGTGACGGCCGCCGTGACCGCCGTCAGCAGGTTCAGCGCGCGCACCGGCAGCCCGGTGACCCGCGCGAACTCCTCGTCCTGGCTGACCGCGAACAACTGCCTGCGCAGCCCCAGCGTGACCACCACCACGAAGGCCGCGAGCAGACAGATCGCCGTCACGTCGGACTGCGAGACCGTCGACAGGGATCCGAAGAGGTACGACGTGAGGTTCGCGTTGGAGCCCGTGGGCGCGAGGTTGATGAACATCACGCCGCCGGCCATACCGCCGTAGAAGAGCATCGCGAGGGCGATGTCGCCGCGGGTCTTGCCGTACCAGCGGATCAGTTCCATGAGGATCGCGCCGAGGACGGAGACTCCGGTGGCCATCCAGACGGGGGAGGTGTTCAGGAGGAAGCCGAGGCCCACGCCCGTCATGGCGACGTGGCCGATGCCGTCGCCCATGAGGGCCTGGCGGCGCATGACGAGGTAGATGCCGACGGCGGGGGCGGTGATGCCGACCAGGACGGCGGCGAGCAGGGCCCGCTGCATGAAGGCGTAGTTCAGGAAGTCCATCAGCTCAGCAGTCCTGTGTGAAGCGGCTCGTGCGGGTGTACGTGGTCGTGGCCGGGCAGCGCGTGCTGGCCCAGGGCGCGCGGCGGCGGGCCGTCGTGCTGGACGCAGCCGTCGCGCAGGACGACCGCGCGGTCGATCAGGGGCTCCAGCGGGCCGAGTTCGTGCAGGACGAGCAACACCGTTGTGCCCTCGGCGACTTGGCGGGACAGGGTGTCCGCGAGGACCTGCTGGCTGGCCAGGTCGACGCCGGCCATCGGCTCGTCCATGATCAGCAGTTCGGGTTCGGCGGCGAGCGCGCGGGCGATCAGCACCCGCTGGTGCTGGCCGCCGGACAGCGCGTTGACCGAGTCCTTGGCGCGGTCCGCCATGCCGACCAGCTCCAGGGCGTGCCGTACGGCCGCGTGGTCCGCCTTGCGCAGCAGGCCGAAGCGGGTGCGGGAGAGGCGGCCGGAGGTGACGATCTCGGTCACCGTGGCGGGCACTCCGCCGGCGGCCGTGGTGCGCTGCGGTACGTATCCCACGCGCCGCCAGTCCCGGAAGCGGGCCCGGTCGGTGCCGAAGAGCTCGATCTCGCCCTCGCTGACCGGGACTTGGCCGATGATCGTGCGGATCGCGGTCGACTTGCCGGAGCCGTTGGCGCCGAGCAGCGCGACGACCTCACCGCGGTGCACGGTGAGGTCGATGCCGCGCAGGACGGGGCGCGAGCCCAGCTCGGCGCGGACTCCGCGCAGCGATATGACGGGCTCGCCCATGACGTCCTCCGTAACGGTCACTTGGTTCCCAGCGCGGTCTGCAGCGCCTTGAGGTTGGCCCGCTGGACCGAGAAGTAGTCCGTGCCGCGGGACTTCTTCGTGATGCCCTCGATGGGGTCGAGGACGTCGGTCCTGAGGCTCGCGTCGGCGGCGATGGTCTTCGCGGTCTTGTCGCTGACGAGCGTCTCGTAGAACACGGTGGTGACGCCGTCGGCCTCGGCCATCTTCTCAAGGTCCTTCACGCGCTCGGCACTGGGCTCCGACTCGGGGTCGAGGCCGTTGATGGCCTCCTCGGTGAGGCCGTAGCGCTCGGCGAGGTAGCCGAAGGCGGCGTGGGTGGTGATGAACACCTTGGTCTTCGTGTTCGCCAGCCCGGTCTTGAACTCCGTGTTGAGCGCGTCGAGCTTCTTGACCAGGGCCGCGGTGCGCGTCCGGTAGTCGGCCGCGTTCTTCGGGTCGGCCTTCTCGAAGGTCTTGCCGACACCCTGGGCGACCTGGGCGTAGCGCACCGGGTCGAGCCAGATGTGCGGGTCGAGGCCGGCCAGTTCCTCGTTCTCGGAGCTGTCGTGGGAGGCCGCGTGGCCGCCGACCTCGTTGCCGTGCTTCTCCAGCGTGGTCAGGTCCGCGGCGTCGATCTTCGTCTTGATCTCGGACTGGTCGACCGCCTTGTCGACGGCGGGCTGGAGGTTCTTGAGGTAGAGCACCGCGTCGGACTCCTGGAGCGCGACGATCTGCTGCGCGCTGATCTCCAGGTCGTGCGGCTCCTGGCCGGGCTTGGTGAGGCTGGTGACGTGGACGTGACTCCCGCCGATCTGCTCGGCGAGGTACTGGAGCGGATAGAACGACGCGACGACGTCGAACTTGTCGGTCTGGGCTGCCGCCGCGCTGTCGGAGCACGCGGAGAGGGTCCCGAGCCCGAGGGCGGTGGCCGCGGCTATGGCGATCCCGGATATGTGGCGTCGTCGTACGTTCATGACAGTCATTTTCAACTGAGATGGAAACCGTTGTCAACAAGCCGTGGTCAGGGAACCGATTTGATACGAGGGCAGGAGACGCCGGTAACCTAAGTCATTCGCCGCCGTCCATTCGTCATGAAGAGAGCATCGTGGCCGCCGACAAGATCGACACCATCGTCAGCCTGAGCAAGCGCCGTGGCTTCGTATTCCCCAGCAGTGAGATCTACGGCGGCCAGCGCGCCGCTTGGGACTACGGGCCGCTGGGTGTCGAGCTCAAGGAGAACCTGAAGCGCCAGTGGTGGCGCTACATGGTGACGTCGCGCGAGGACGTGGTCGGTATCGACTCGTCCGTGATCCTGGCCCCCGAGGTGTGGGTCGCCTCCGGCCATGTCGCCACCTTCTCGGACCCGCTGACCGAGTGCACCTCCTGCCACAAGCGGTTCCGCGCGGACCACCTGGAGGAGGCGTACGAGGCCAAGCACGGCCGCGCCCCCCAGAACGGCCTGGCCGACATCAACTGCCCCAACTGCGGCAACAAGGGCCAGTTCACGGAGCCCAAGGAGTTCTCGGGTCTGCTCTCCACCCACCTGGGCCCGACGCAGGACACCGGCTCCGTCGCCTATCTGCGCCCCGAGACCGCCCAGGGCATCTTCACCAACTTCGGCCAGGTGCAGACCACTTCGCGCAAGAAGCCGCCGTTCGGCATCGCGCAGATGGGCAAGTCCTTCCGCAACGAGATCACGCCCGGCAACTTCATCTTCCGCACCCGCGAGTTCGAGCAGATGGAGATGGAGTTCTTCGTCAAGCCGGGCGAGGACGAGAAGTGGCAGGAGTACTGGATGCAGGAGCGCTGGAACTGGTACACCGGCCTGGGCCTGCGCGAGGAGAACATGCGGTGGTACGACCACCCCAAGGAGAAGCTCTCCCACTACTCCAAGCGCACCGCAGACATCGAGTACCGCTTCCAGTTCGGCGGCAACGAGTGGGGTGAGCTGGAGGGCGTCGCCAACCGCACCGACTACGACCTCACCGCGCACTCCAAGGCCTCCGGCCAGGACCTCCACTTCTTCGACCAGGAGGCCCAGGAGCGCTGGACGCCGTACGTCATCGAGCCGGCCGCCGGTGTCGGCCGCGCGATGCTGGCGTTCCTGCTCGACGCGTACGTCGAGGACGAAGCGCCCAACGCCAAGGGCAAGTTGGAGAAGCGCACGGTACTGCGCCTCGACCACCGCCTGGCCCCGGTGAAGGTCGCGGTGCTCCCGCTGTCCCGCAACCCCGAGCTGTCCCCGAAGGCCAAGGGCCTCGCGGCCGCCCTCCGGCAGAACTGGAACATCGAGTTCGACGACGCCGGCGCCATCGGCCGCCGCTACCGCCGCCAGGACGAGATCGGCACGCCGTACTGCGTGACGGTCGACTTCGACACCCTCGAGGACAACGCGGTGACGGTCCGCGAGCGCGACTCCATGAAGCAGGAGCGGGTGTCGCTCGACCAGATCGAGAGCTACCTCGCCGGGCGTCTCGTCGGCGCCTAGCCTCAACTCCGCACAAACGAAAGGCCGGACGGGCCCAGTGGCTCGTCCGGCCTTTCGCATGGGGTCTCAACGCCCTTGCAGGGCCTTCACGTTGTCGCCGAACGTCCAGTTCTTCGAGCCGTCCCAGTTGATCGACCAGGTCATCAGGCCCTTGAGGGACGTGCCGTAGTGCCGCCAGGCCTGGGAGACCAGGGACGGGGTCATGTAACCGCCGCCCGCGCCCGATTGGGCGGGCAGGCCCGGGACCTGCTTGTCGTAGGGGACCTTGATCGTCGTGCCCTGGACGACCAGGCCCTTGTTGAGGCAGTCGGTCTGGGCGGTGAAGCCCGCGACCGTGCCGGCCGAGTAGGAGTCGCCGGAGCAGCCGTACATGCTGCCGTTGTAGTACTGCATGTTGAGCCACCACAGGCGGCCGTTGTCCGCGTACTTCTTGACGATCGGGAGGTACGCGCCCCAGATCGAGCCGTACGTGATGCTGCCGCCGGTGACGTAGGCGGTCTCCGGGGCCATCGTCAGGCCGAAGTTGGACGGCATCTGGGCGAGGATGCCGTCGATGATGCGGATCAAGTTGGCCTGGGACGTGGAGAGTTGGGCGATGTTTCCGCTGCCGACCAGGCCCGTCTCGATGTCTATGTCGATGCCGTCGAAGTTGTACTTCTTCAGGATCGGGACGATCGTCGAGACGAACTTGTCGGCCACGGTGGACGAGCTGAGGTCGATGCCCGCGGCCGCGCCGCCGATCGACATCAGGATCGTCTGGCCCGACGCCTTCGCCGCGCACATCTCGGCGGGCGTGGCCACCTTCACGCCCGCGTCCATGCCGTCCTCCCAGAGGGCCGTTCCGTCGGAGCGGATGACCGGGAAGGCCGCGTTGATCACGTTGTAACCGTGCGTGGCGATCGCGGAGTTGGTGATCGGGGTCCAGCCGAAGGGCGGGTGGACGCCGTTGGCGGAGCCGTCCCAGTTCTCCCAGTAGCCCTGGAGGACCTTGCCGGCCGGGCGGGACTTGACCGCGCAGGTGTCGGCCGCCGAGGCGGTGGGGGCGGTGGCGATCCCGAGGGGGACGACGAGGGCGGCCGCGGTGAGGGCGGCGGCGAGCAGGCGGCGGAGCATACGGGGCCTCCCGGTGGGGGTGCGGTGAGGTGTCGTAGGCATGACAGTGCTGGCATGAGAGTGCGCGTGGTCCAGACCTTTCGTCAAGAGGTATGGACCACTCCGATGGGAGTTGGAATGACAGATATTGAAATCTGTCAGCTGTCATGCCAAGGTGGTTCGCATGACACTTCCCGAGATCTCCACACGCTCCCTCGGAACCACCGGCCCCCAGGTCTCCGCCCTCGGCCTCGGCTGCATGGGCATGTCCGGCATGTACGGCGACGCGGACCGCGCCGAGTCCATCGCCACCATCCACGCCGCCCTTGAAGCCGGCGTGACCCTGCTCGACACCGGCGACTTCTACGGCATGGGTCACAACGAGCTGCTGATCAGCGAGGCCCTGCGCACCGCCCCGGCCGCCCTGCGTGAGAACGCGCTGACCAGCGTGAAGTTCGGCGCCCACCGCGGCCCGGACGGCGCCTGGCTCGGCTACGACGCGCGCCCGAACGCCGTGAAGACCTGGGCCGCGTACTCCCTCCAGCGCCTCGGCGTCGACCACATCGACGTCTACCGCCCCGCCCGGCTCGACCCGGACGTGCCGATCGAGGAGACCGTCGGCGCGATCGCGGAACTCGTCGAGAAGGGGTACGTCCGCCACATCGGCCTGAGCGAGGTCGGCGCGGAGACCATCCGCCGGGCCGCCGCCACCGCACCCATCGCCGACCTCCAGATCGAGTACTCGCTCATCTCACGCGGCCCCGAGCGGGAAATCCTGCCCACCCTGAGCGAGTTGGGCATCGCCGTCACCGCGTACGGCGTGCTCTCCCGCGGGCTGATCTCCGGCCATGTCACGCCCGGCCAGGGCTTCGCCGCGAACGACTTCCGCGCCCACACGCCCCGCTTCCAGGGCGACAACCTCCAGCACAACCTCACCCTGGTCGAGTCCCTGCGCAAGGTCGCCGAGCAGAAGGGCGTCTCCGTCGCACAGATCGTCATCGCCTGGGTGCTCGCCCAGGGCCCGCGGCACAACACGGACATCGTGCCGCTGGTCGGCGCCCGCACCCGTGAGCGGCTCGGCGAGGCGCTGGGCGCGCTGGACGTGACCCTGGACGCGGCCGACCTCGCCGCCGTCGAGGCGGCCGTACCGGCGGACGCGGCGGCCGGCGAGCGGTACGCCCCCGCCCAGATGACCATGCTCGACAGCGAGCGCTGATCGCGGTGCCGGGTACCGTCTAGGCATGCCTCCGACCAGCGAAGCCCTGACCGCCGAGCGCATCCTCGAAGCGACCGAGGAGGTGCTGCGCCGCCACGGCCCCGCGAAGGCGACCGTGGTCGACGTGGCCCGCGCGCTCGGCGTCAGCCATGGCACCGTCTACCGGCACTTCGGGACGAAGGCGGTGCTGCGCGAGGCGGTCACCAAGCGCTGGCTGGACCGTACGGCGTCGACGCTGGCGCGTTTCGTGACGGAGGACCGCGGCCCGGAGGACCGGGTGCGGGACTGGCTGGCGGGCCTGTTCGAGGCCAAGCGGAAGAAGGCGGGCGGCGATCCCGAGCTGTTCGCCACGTACTCGGTGCTCGCGGAGGACGCGGGCGACGTCGTCGGCGCGCACATCGACGAACTGACCGGCCAGCTCACCGAGATCGTCCGGGCGGGCGTCGACGCCGGTGTCTTCACGGTCTCCGACCCGGCCGTCGCCGCCCGCGCCCTCTTCCAGGCCACCGGCCGCTTCCACGACCCGTCCTACGCGCGGGAGTGGCAGAAACCGGGCGTGGAAGCGGAGTTCGAGGCGATGGTGGACCTGCTGCTGCGCGGGCTGCGCGGCTGACGGCCTTCAGGCCGTGGACTCCCAGAACTCCCGCATCAGCCGCATCGGTGTCGGGCCCGTCATCGCCACCTGGGTCAGCAGGATCGTGACCGTGTCCGTCGGCGGGACGATGTGGGCCGTGGTGCCGGTGCCGCCGATCCAGCCGTAGCGGCCGGGGACGTTCCACGGGTCGATCGGGTCCACGTCGACCTGACCGCCGTAGCCCCAGCCCTGGCCCTCCAGGAACAGGGTCGCGGCCTCGCGCTGGGCGGCGGTGAGGTGGTTCGTCGTCATGCGGCTCACCGAGGTGGGGGTGAGGACTCCCTGGCCGCCGGCCAGCAGCATGCGGGCGAACGCCAGCCAGTCGTCGGCCGTGGAGACCAGGGCCCCGCCGCCCGAGGGGAAGCGCGGCAGGCGGCTGTAGTCGCCGTCCGGGGTGTCCGTCAGGCGCAGGGTGCCGTCCCCGGCCGGGGCGTAGGACGAGGTGAAGCGGTGCCGCTTCGACTCCGGTACCTCGAAGCCGGTGTCCCGCATGCCCAGCGGTTCGAAGATCCGCTCCGCCAGGAGGTCGGGAAAGGCGCGGCCCGACACCCGGGCGGCCAGGATGCCCTGGAGGGCGGACGAGGTGCCGTAGAGCCAGGCCTCGCCCGGCTGATGGAGCATCGGCACCTGGGCGAGCTGGCCCAGCCAGGTGTCGGGGTCCGGCCAGTCGCCGAAGGGGCGGCTGTGGTCCTGGATCGCGAACAAGGCCTGCGCGGCGGGCAGTTCGAAGTCGGAGGGGAGGCCCCAGCCGGTGCGGAAGCTGAGCAGGTCCTCGACGGTGATGGGGCGTTCGGCCGGTACGACGTCGTCCACGGGACTCGTGGGCGTGCGGACCACCATCGGCTTCGCCAGCTCCGGGAGCCACTCGGCCACCGGGTCGTCGAGCCCGATCCGGCCCTCGTCCACCAGCGTCAGCAGCGCCGCCGCCGTGATCGGCTTGGTGATCGACGCGATCCGGAAGATCGAGTCGCGGGCCATCGGCGCGGTGCCCTCGACGTCGGCGGAGCCCGCGGCCACCACCTCGACGTCGTCGCCGCGGGCCACCAGGCCCACCGCCCCCGGCACGGTGCCGTCGTCGACGCGTTGCCGCAGGAGGTCGTGGAGAGAGCTCATCGGTCGGCCTTCCGGTTCGGAGAGTCGTATCGGATTCGCCGGATACGACTCTCCCCGCCTCACGAACTCATCGCTCCCCGGTCAGCCGTCGGACGGGTCCACCGTCGCCTGGTGCTCCTCGGCCAGATGTTCCTCCGCCTTCAGCCAGGGCAGGAACTGCGCGCTCTTCTTCCAGCCGCAGGTGTCGCACACGATCGTGCGCTGCGCGCCCTTGCGCTGCACGCGGACGACATGTTCGCGCCCGTGCTGGTCCCAGCGGCTCACCTTGCTCGTGTTGATCTGCAACATGCGCCTCGCCTCCGCTCAGGAGTCTCCGGCAAGGAGTGTGCAGCAAGACCAACATCAACGGGGCGCAATTCACGGCGAGTTGTCCAAGCTGTGAACATGTCATCCGGCGGTTCGTCCGGCTTTCAGCCGATCGCGCGCGGCAGCCGCAGGCTGAGCAGCCCGGTCAGCACCACACCCGCCAGCTGCACCAGCAGCGTGGTCACCAGCGCGTCCCGCATGCCCATGCCCGGGATCAGCGACAGGAACAGCGTGCCGAGCGTGGCCACGCCCAGCGCCAGCGCCGACTGCTGGGTGGTCACCATCACGCCCGCGCCCACACCGGCCCGGGCCGGCGGCACCTCCGACAGGATGATCCGGAAGATGATGGGCAGTTGGAGCGCCTGACCGACGCCCGCGACCGCCATCCCCGGCAGCAGTTCGACGAAGCCGAGGTCCGGCCAGGAGCGCCACGCGGCCAGCACGATCAGCGCGACGCCCAGCCCCTGCACGACCGAACCCGCCGCCACCACCCGCGTGCCGTACCGGGTCACCAGGCGCGGCCCGGCGAGCGAGACCAGGAAGAACGCCACCGCCATCGGGGCGAGCGCCAGACCCGCCGCGACCGGGCCCAGGTCCGCGCCGCGCTGCAGCGCCACCGCGATCACGAACATGAAACCGCTGAAGCCGATCGACAGCGGCAGGACGATCATCAGCCCGCGCCGCAGCGAGGTCAGCGCCAGCAGACTCGGCGGCACCAGCGGCGTACGGCCCTGCCGGTCCGCCCGGCGCTCCACCGCGTAGAACGCCGACACGATCCCCGGGAACGCGGCCAGCGACAGCCACGTCCACAGCGGCCAGCCCGCCGCCCGGCCCTCCGTCAGCGGCACCAGCAGCGCCAGCAGCGACGCGGCCAGCAGGAAGGTGCCGGGCACGTCCACCGGCTCGGGGTGCGGCGAGTGCGTCTCCGGTACGACCCTGGCGGCCAGGACCAGGCCGACGACGACCACCGGCACGTTCACCAGGAACACCGCGCGCCAGCCGGTGCCCCAGATGTCGGCGGCGACCAGGACCCCGCCGAGGATCTGCCCGGCCACCATGGCGAGGCCGGCCGTCGCGCCGTACAGGCCCATCGCCTTGGCGCGGCGCGCGCCCTGGGTCGCGGACTGGATGGTGGCGAGGACCTGCGGGAGCATCGCCGCGGAGGCCGCGCCCTGCGCGATCCGCGCGGCGACCAGCGTCCAGGCGGTGGGCGCGAGGCCGCAGGCCAGCGAGGTCACGCCGAAGGCGGCCATCCCGCCCAGGAAGAGCCGGCGGCGCCCGAACAGGTCGCCGAGCCGGCCGCCGAGGACGAGCAGCACGGCGTACGAGACTCCGTAGCCGGCGACGACGAGTTCGAGGACGGCCTCGCTCGCCGAGAGGTCCTTGCCGATGGTCGGCAGGGCCACGTTGACGATGAAGAAGTCGATGAGGGGCAGCGCCGCGGCCAGCAGCACCGTGAACAGTCCGAGGCTGCCGAGCACGGGTGGCGCCGCCGGAGATCGGACGGTGCGGGAAGTGATGGTTTCGGTCACGCCGACGAGCCTGCGCCTCCCGCCAGACTGGTACCAGAGTGTCCTTATCCTGGTAGCAGGACTACCTGGAAACAGGGTCCGCGCGGCGGCAGACTGGGGTGATGACGACCATGGCACAGGAAACGGCGACAGCGACAGGGGCGGCGCGACCGGCGGCACAACAGACCGCTTCGACGGTCCGGCGCCATGAACTCGCCGCGTTCCTGCGCCACCGCCGCGAGCACATCGCCCCCGAGCAGGTCGGCCTGCCGCGCGGCACCCGGCGCCGTACGCCCGGGCTGCGCCGCGAGGAGGTCGCGCAGCTCGCCGCGGTCGGGGTCACCTGGTACACGTGGCTCGAACAGGCCCGGGACATCCAGGTCTCCGTACAGGTCCTCGACGCACTCGCCCGCACCCTGCTGCTCGACCGCAGCGAGCGCAGCCACCTCTTCCAGCTGGCCGACGCGACCGATCCGCAGCCGGCCACGGTCTGCCCGGTCGTCACGCCCGCCCTCCAGGCGATGCTGGACCAGCTCGACCCCATCCCGGCCTGCCTCCAGAACGCCCGCTACGACATCCTCGCCTACAACCGCACCTACGGGATGCTGCTCTGCGACATGGACGCGGTGCCGCCCGAGGACCGCAACTGCATGATCCTCTCCTACACGCACCAGGAGTGGCGGTCCTCGATCGTGCACCTGGAGAAGACCCAGCGGCTCATGGCCGCCCGCTTCCGGGGCTCGATGGCCGACCATCTCGCCGACCCCACCTGGAAGACCCTGCTCAAGCGGCTGCACACGTCCCCCGAGTTCCGCGAGGTCTGGGACCGCCACGAGGTGATGGGCGCCAGCCCCCGCCGCAAGGAGTTCCGCAACGCCCGCGTCGGCCGCCTCACCGTCGACCACACCGACCTGTGGCTGGGTCCTTCGAGAGGCCCGCGCATGGTGACGTACGCCCCGGCGGACGAGGAGTCGCGGCACCGGCTGGAGCGGCTGCACGCGATCGCGCTGGAGAAGTGAGGGCGACGTGACGAAGGGGGCCGAGATCGACGCCGTCGTGTTCGACGTGCTCGGCACGCTCGTCGACGAACCCGCCGGCCTCCGCGCCGGCCTCCGCGCACTGGCCCCGCCACTCGACCCTCCCGAGGCCGAGCGGCTCCTGTCGCTGTGGCAGCGGCACATCGAGCGTGAGCAACGGCGCGTGCTCGACGGCACCCGGCCCTACGTCACCAGCGACGTCCTCGATCTGGAGGCCGCCCGACTCGTCGCCGCCGACACCGGAGTCGTCGACCCGGCAGCCGTGACGGCACTGGCGCTGTCGGCGCGCAAACTCCCGCCGTGGCCCGACACCGTCGCCGGGCTCGCCCGCATCGCCGAGCGGTTCCCCCTGATCGGGCTCTCCAACGCGAGCCGGACAGTGCTGCTGGGACTCAACGCCCACGCCGGACTGCGCTGGCACCAGGCACTGTCCGCCGAGGACGCCCGCACCTACAAGCCGCACCCCGCGGTCTACCAACTGGCCGTCACTGTCTCCGGACACCCCCCGGAGCGACTCCTGATGGTCGCGGCCCACGCCTGGGACCTACGAGGAGCGCAACGCCTCGGCCTACGCACCGCGTACGTCGCCCGCCCTGTCGGTGACCCGCCGACCGCCACTGACGCCTTTGACCTCTACGCCGAGGACTTGACGGATCTGGCGGATCAACTAGGCGATGCCTGAGGGGTGTTCGGCCGTCCCCGAGGGCTACGCGGTGATTCCGGCCGCCTCGCGCACCTCGACGGACGACAGCTTCTCGGCCGTGCGTTCGGCGGTTCGGCGGGCCCAGGCGCCGCTGGTCAGCGCGCCCAGTATCAGGACGGCCAGGCCGCAGGCCACAAGAATCCACCAGCCGGGGCGCGCCGCCGAGACGAACGTGTCCTTGTACGACGACGATCCGACCCCGGAGGCCAGTACCGCGCCGACCACCGCGACGCCGAGGGTCTGGCCCAGCTGGCGGCTCGTGGAGGCGACGGCCGCCGCGACTCCCGCCTGGGCGCGCGGCATTCCGGAGACCGCCGTGTTGGTGATCGGCGCGTTCACGAAGCCGAAGCCGATGCCGAAGAGCAAGTAGCCGATGAAGCGCGACACGTTGGACGTCTCCGCCTCGAACCCGGCGAACAGCAGCGCGCTCACGGTCATCGCGGAGCCCGCGATCAGGAGGGGTATTCGGGGTCCGCGACTGCCGACCAGCCGCCCGGAGATCGGCGCGCACAGGAACGTCGGCACCGCCATCGGCAGCATCCACAGGCCGGCGTGCAGCGCGTCCAGACCGACCACGTTCTGCAGATACAGCGTGGACAGGAACAGGAAGCCGCCCAGCGCCGAGAACGCGCTGATCGCGATCACCGTGGCCCCGCTGAACGGCGCGGAGCGGAAGAAGCGCAGGTCGATGAGGGGTTCGTCGCGCCGCGGCTCGTACCAGACGAGGGCGACGAGGGCGACCAGCGCGAGCGCCGCGAACGGCAGGATCGCGGTGAACCCGGAGTCCGGCGCCTCGATGATCGCGTACGTCAGCGAGCCGAACAGCGCGATCACCAGGAGCTGGCCGACCGGGTCGGCACGGCGGGCCTTCGGTGCGCGTGACTCGGGGATGAACCTCAGCGTGAGCAGCAGCGCGGCCACGCCCACCGGCAGGTTGATCCAGAAGATCGAGCGCCAGCCGACCGAGTCCACGAGCAGCCCGCCGATCAGCGGTCCGGCGGCCATCGATATGCCGACGACCGCACCCCACACCCCGATCGCGCGGGCACGCTCGCGGGGCTCGGTGAAGGTGTTGGTGATGATCGACATGGCGACCGGGTTGAGCATCGAGCCGCCGACCGCCTGGATCATGCGGAACCAGATCAGCGCGTTCAGGTCGGGCGCGAGCGAGCAGAGCAGCGAGCCCAGGCTGAAGACCACCAGGCCGACGACGAAGACCCGTTTGCGGCCGATCCGGTCGGCCGTGGAGCCCGCCAGCATCAGCAGGGAGGCGAGGACCAGGGTGTAGGCGTCGATCGTCCACTGGAGGCCGGAGGTCGACGCGTGCAGGTCCGTCTGCATCGCGGGCAGCGCGACGTTCAGGATGGTGACGTCCAGGCTCACGATCAGCAGACTCATGCAGCAGATCGCGAGCACCAGCATGCGGCGACGGTGGCTGAGCTCGGGCATGCGAACCATCGTACGCCAAACTCGATAGTGCGTCTAACTAATGACCGCTACATGATCTCCGGATACGGGCACCGGCAGCCGTACGCCACAATGGAGCAATGTCCACGCCCGCGCCCCTGTCCGTGTCGCCCTTGCAGATCGGCCCGCACACCGTCTCGCCGCCCGTCGTCCTGGCCCCCATGGCCGGGATCACCAACGCGCCCTTCCGCACCCTGTGCAGGGAGTTCAGCGGGGGCAAGGGCCTGTTCGTCAGCGAGATGATCACGACGCGGGCCCTGGTCGAGCGCAACGAGAAGACCATGCAGCTGGTCCACTTCGACGCGACCGAGAAGCCGCGCTCGATCCAGCTGTACGGCGTGGACCCGGCGACCGTCGGCAAGGCCGTCCGCATGATCGCGGAGGAGGACCTCGCCGACCACATCGACCTCAACTTCGGCTGCCCGGTCCCGAAGGTCACCCGCAAGGGCGGCGGCTCCGCGCTGCCGTACAAGCGGAACCTGCTGCGGGCGATCCTGCGCGAGGCCGTCAGCGGGGCCGGCGACCTGCCCGTCACCATGAAGATGCGCAAGGGCATCGACGACGACCACATCACGTTCCTCGACGCCGGCCGTATCGCCGTCGAGGAGGGCGTCACGTCCATCGCGCTCCACGGCCGCACGGCCGCGCAACACTACGGCGGTACGGCGGACTGGGATGCGATCGCGCGCCTGAAGGAGCATGTGCCGGAGATCCCCGTGCTCGGCAACGGCGACATCTGGTCGGCGCAGGACGCGGTGCGGATGGTGCGCGAGACCGGGTGCGACGGGGTCGTGGTCGGGCGCGGCTGCCTGGGGCGGCCGTGGCTGTTCGCCGACCTCGTGGCCGCCTTCGAAGGACGTGAACAGGACGTCTTGAAGCCCTCGTTGCGCGAGGTCGCCGACATCATGGTGCGGCACGCGACGCTGCTCGGCGAGTGGATCGGCGACGAGGCCCGCGGAGTCATCGACTTCCGCAAGCACGTCGCCTGGTACCTCAAGGGCTTCGCGGTCGGCAGCGAGATGCGCAAGCGCCTCGCGATCACGTCGTCGCTGGAGGAGCTCCGGTCCGGGCTCGACGAGTTGGACCTAGACCAGCCCTGGCCGGCCGGCGCCGACGGGCCCCGCGGCCGTACGTCGGGCAACAACAGGGTGGTGCTGCCCGACGGTTGGCTGAAGGACCCGTACGACTGCGCGGGGATCGGCGAGGACGCGGAGCTGGACACGTCAGGCGGCTGAGGCGATCTCGACAGGGGCGGAGGGCTCCTCGACACTTGCCGCCATGGAGGACAGCGCGGTGTGGGTCGCGGCCTTCACCGGCGGTACGGCGGTGCTGGCCGGCTGGGTGACCAATCTGGGCAACGTGCGCGCGGCGAGGGTACAGGCGGAGGCGTCCGCGGAGGCTCAATGGCGCGGCCGGGTACGGGAGTTGCGGCGCGCCGCCTATCTGGATCTCATGGCGCACGCGCATGTCACCGGCGAGTTGTACCGGCGGGTCATCGACGCGTTCGTCCAACTCGCCGACCCGGAGCGGCTGTTGAACCGGATCGACGAACTGCGCACAGAACTGCGCGAGGCCTACGACCCGTTCATGCACAGCGTCCGGGTCGTCGTCCTCGAAGGGCCGCCCGACACCGCCGACGCGGCGCAGGCCGTCCTGGAGGCGGCGAAGCGTGTGAACCGGGCGCTGTGGCGGCTCTCGCTGGGAGAGGCCGATGCCCGCGCCCGCTTCGACGAGGCGCAGGAGGCCTATCTTCCCTGCCTGGGGCGGTTCGTCGAAGCGGCGCGGGTCGCGATGGGGGAGTCCTGAGGCCGCTGCGGCTCAGTTCGTCTTCGGGTGCGGCGTAGAGCCGTACGCCGTGAGGAACTTGTCGCGGAAGGCGCTCATCTTCCAGACCGGGGCGTCGTGCGCGGGGCGCAGGCCGTCCGTCCAGTTCCAACTGTCTATCTTCGCGAGGACCTTGGCGTCCTTGGCGACGATCGAGATCGGGACGTCACGGCTGGCGTGGTTGCCGCTGACCCGGGCGATCGGCTGGTGGTCGCCGAGGAAGACCAGCACGGTGTTGTCGTTGCCGTAGCGCTCCAGCCACTGGGTGAGGGAGTTCACCGAGTACTGGATCGACTTGCCGTACTCCTGGCGAGACTTGGTGGTGTCGGCGATGACGTCGGAGGCCTTGTTGCCGGCCTTCTCGATCGCGTCGAAGATCGAACCGTTGCCCAGCTGGTCCCACGGGACGAGCTTCGGGATCGGCGCCCACGGCTGGTGGCTCGAGGTCAGGATGATCATCGACATCAGCGACTTGCCGTCGGCACGCGGCTTGCTGTGCACCCGCTTCTGGAACTGCTCCAGGGTGTACTGGTCGGGCATCGTCGACCAGCTGAACTTCGGTCCCTTGTAGCCCAGTTGGAAGGCGTTGTAGACCTTGTCGAGGCCGTAGAAGCTCTGCTCCGGCCAGCCCTTCTGCACGCCCGGCATCACGCCGATGGTGTCGAAGTCGCCGGTCTTCTTGAAGGCGTCGGTCAGGCTCAGGTGATCGCTCGCCATCACCGTGCGGTAGCGCTGCTGGTTGTTGACCCACAGCCCCGACATGGTCGTCGAGTGGCCGAGCCAGCTGCTGCCGCCGTAGGTCGCAGACGTCAGCCAGCCGCTCTTCGCCGCGAAGCCCGCCTTCGACAGGGCCTTGGTGTCGGCGGCCAGGGTCTCGTCGACACCGGGCGCCATGATCGGGTCCTCGATCGCGCTGCGGCCGTAGCTCTCGATGAAGGTGAAGATCATGTCCTTGCCGCGCAGGTCCGGGACGAGCTGGCTGCCCGGGGTGTTGCCGAAGGCGTCGACCTTGGCGACCTTCTCGAACTCCGCCTCGTCGCGCAGGGTGTTGCGGATCGCCTGCGCGCGGAGCTTGACGATCGCGGCGGTGTGGTCCGCGGCGAGCGGCACACCGGCGAACTGGAGGCCGAAGGCCGTGCAGGTGATCCAGACCGTGCCTGCGATCAGCGCGCCCCGGGACGCCTCCGCCTTGTGGCCGGCCAGCAGGTTGCTCAGCCGGACCGTGGCCAGCGCGACCAGGACGATCAGCAGCAGCACGAAGAGGACGACACCGACCGTGAGGAGGGACGTGACCGTCCCGCCGAGCGTGTCCGAGAGATAGCCGCGGGCGTCGCCGAACAGGCTCCAGTCCAGAACGACGTTGAAGCCCCGGCCCAGGTATTCGTTGAAGCCCATGTCCAGCATGTTCAGGATCGCCACGACCGCGGTCAGCGCACCGCAGAACGCCGCCAGCACGATCCGCGGCCGCCGCGGCAGGCTCATCAGGACGACGGCCCCCATGATCGCCTCCGCCGGCAACCGCATGAACTCGGCGGGCTTGAGGCTGTTCAGGGTCGTCGGCATCTGCAGGCAGACATAGACGATGACGGCGGCGAGCACGGTGACGGTCCAGGAGATGGCGCGAGAGGCGACGGGATGCTTCTCCCGCCAGCTCCGAATACGCCGCCGGAGACCGAGCCGACTGCTCCAGGTGC
>NZ_BARG01000086.1 GCF_000376565.1 Streptomyces hokutonensis
TTGCCTCGGACCGCGCGAGCTACCTCACCGGTGCCACCCTCGCGGCCGACGGCGGACGTACCGCCGTCTAGTACCGCGGCTGCGGAGGTTCACCGGGCTGCTCCCCGCTTCTCTGGGGGGAGAGAGGGGACCCAGGTGCGTCGCCGCCGACCGTCGCTCTGTCGCGTCGGCCGGCGGCGGTGGCCGCTGAAGTCGACGGTTGGCCGCCTCGTAGCAGCAGGTGTCCCGTCCTGTTCATCGGCACCGGCCAGTCGTCAATGGCCGCAGTGGTTGAACGTCCTGGCGCCCGCTCACGCACGGTTGGAGAGTGTGCGAGGACGTCTGGAGCCCATTTGCGGGCCGTGACCGGTGCTATTGGCTCTGGCGGGGAGCGCCGCCTTGGTCGCTTTCTGTCGTGCGGCGGACGGAGGCTGCTCGGCGAGGTGAACGCGTCCCGGAACAAGGCCCGTTGGAGTGTCTGGTGTCGCCGCGCGGGGCGGTCCTTTGCCGCGGCGTGAGGCTCGTGCGCCGGCTGTCGACCACTGGAGATCGAACTCGATGGAAATCGACGGCAACCTTTTCGCCTCGCGCGGCCACTGAGGAGCGGAACACCGGATCGCTCTTCCGAACGGACGCACATGCAGGGAACAAGACAGGCCGCGCGACAGCGCAGACGTCGACGCGGACTGATGATGGCCACTACCGCGGTGCTGATCACCGCAGGCTTTCTGGTCTGCCTGGTCGTGGCAATGAAACCCGACCACAAGGCGGACGAGGGGCAGGCCCGCGCCACGTCCGTCGCCGAGTACAAGGGGACCGTGCCGCCTACGTCGCCAGGGCGGAAGCCGTCCACACCGTCCCCGTCCGCCGCCTCCCCGAGCGCCTCAAAGAGCTCTTCGGCCACGCCGACGACCTCCGCCACCGCACCGACGGCGCGGTCGTCGGCTCGGCCGCGGACGGCTCCCGCCACACCGTCCTTGGCCGGGCGAATCCGGCCCAGGACCACGTACCAGGGAGTCGCGACCGTCTACCAGGCCGGGGTGGGGGACGGCGCCTGCTCGTACGGGCCGAGCGCCGACATGATGATCGCGGCGATGAACACCACCGACTACGAGACGTCCAGAGCCTGCGGGGCATACGTGCTCGTTCGGACGGCGAGCGGTGCCTCCGTCACGGTCCGGATCACCAACGAATGTCCGCTGCCTTGTGCGCCCGGTCAACTCGACCTCAGCGAACAGGCCTTCGCCAAACTGGTCCCTGTCTCGACGGGCCGGATCGCGATCACCTGGAGCCTGTTGAGCCCCGCCACGGCGGGCACGCTGTCGATCCGCTACAAGACCGGATCCAGCCCCTACTGGTGCGGCATCCAGGCAATGGGCCACCGCAACCCGCTGGCTCGGCTGGAGGTCCGCGCAGGCGGTGGCTGGCGCCAACTCGTCCGCACCGACTACAACTACTTCCTTTCCCCCGACGGAAGCGGATGCGGCGGCGCGATCAGGCTCACCGACATCTACGGGGAACAACTGACCGTCAACGGGATCGCGCTGCGGCCTGAAGTCGTGCAGCCCACGCGGGTCCAGTTCGCCCGACACTGACTCGCCCGCCGATTCCGTCGGCCTTCGGTGTTCCGACGGGATCGGCGGGGGTTTCCGGCGCCGAGTTCGAGGATGAGCAGGCGGGCGCCGGCGGGGGAATCCGGCCAGTCCTGGAGGCGGCGGCCCGCGGGGAGACAGGGGTCGTCGACGCACTCGGGGCCGATACGGACGTTGATCTCGACCCGGCCGCCGCAGTTCGGGCGGGTGGGCAAGGGGCCGGTCGCGGCGCCGGTGGTCGGGTCGTACGAGGCAAGTAGGTGTGCGACGAGGCGACCACGCCCGCCGGCGGCCCCGCCCCCGAACCCGACGCCACCTACCTGCGCTTCCGTGACGCGGCGGAGAGGGACTTCGCCCGCACCCGCCGGGTCGAGGACTGCGCCGAAGCGCTCGGCTACTCGGCCCGCACCCTCGCCGCGGCCGGCCGGGGCGCCAAGGAGTTCATCGACCGTCGCGTCGTCCTCAAGCCAAGCGTCTCCTGGCCCACAAAGATCACAAGGGCCAGATCCCGATCGCGTTCCGTGACACGGTCCGCGGGCACGGCCCGAGTTGAGAGCCGCGAGAGGCCGTACCGGTGCGCCGTGGTGCAGCTGTGCCCCCAGCGAATCGTGGGAGCACTTTCGGTCATTGATCTGACTCCCCGTCAGTTCTCGGTATTCTCCCCCGGCCCCCACAGGCGAGGCGGCAACAGTGAGGCTCCGGCCCAGGACAAGGGCCCGTGAGCCGCAGTCTGCCGTCCCCTCATGCCTGAGGAAGCCATGACTCCCACCCCCCACCTCGCCGAACACGCCGCTCGTGTGGAGCGTCCCGCCCCCTTTCAGCCCGTCGAACACTCGCTTCTCGCGCACGCCGGGACCACGACGGTGGACATCGTGGTCCCGGTCTACAACGAGGAACGCGCCCTGCCCGGGTGCCTGCGTACCCTCCACGCCCGCCTGTCCCAGGGCTTCCCGTTTCCCTGGCGGATCACCGTCGCCGACAACGCGAGCACCGACGAAACCCTGGCCACCGCCCATCGTCTCGCGGACGAACTGCCCGGTGTCTGCGTCGTCCACCTGGACCGCAAGGGCCGGGGACTCGCGCTGCGCACGGTCTGGGGGGCCAGCGACGCGGACATCGTGGCGTACATGGACGTGGACCTCTCCACCGGCCTCGACGGGCTGCTCCCGCTGGTCGCGCCCCTGGCCAGCGGCCACTCGGACCTCGCGATCGGCTCCCGGCTGGCTCCCGGCGCACGTACGGTGCGCGGGCCGCGCCGCGAGTTCGTCTCCCGCTGCTACAACGGCATCATCCGGCTCACCCACGGTGTCCGCTTCACCGACGCCCAGTGCGGATTCAAGGCGGCCCGCACGGAGGTGCTCCGGCCGCTGCTGGAAGTGACCCGCGACGACGCGTGGTTCTTCGACACCGAACTGCTGCTGCTCGCCGAGCACAACGGACTGCGGATCCACGAGGTCCCGGTCGACTGGGTCGAGGACATCGACACCCGGGTGGACGTGGTGAGCACCGCCAGGCAGGACCTGCAGGGCCTGTGGCGCATGGCGCGGCTCAAGGCGTCCGGCGACGCCCGGGTCGAGGTGGTGCCGCGTCCCGAGCCGGCCGCGGAGCACCCCGACGCCGTCCTCGCACCCTCCACGGGACGCGGTGCGCTGTCGTGGGAGGTCGGCTGTTTCGTCGCGATCGGTGTCGTCTCCACGGCCGGACAGGCCTTGCTGTACTGGCTGCTGCGCGGCTGGTGGTCTCCGGCCGTCGCCAACCTGATCTCACTGTTCGTCCTCACCGTCCTGAACACCGAGGCGAACCGGCGCCTCACCTTCCGGCACTCCACCTCCCCGCCCGCCCGTGTGCACCTCGGCGCAGGGGGCCTGTTCGTGCTCGGCTACGTGGTCACGTCCGCGGCGGTGCTGTGGTTCAAGTGGCTCGATCCCGGCGCCTCACCGGCCACGGAGACCGCGGTCCTCACCACCGCCTCCGTAGCGGTCACCTGCGTCCGCTTCGCCGTTCTGCGACTGGCGGTCTTCGCCGCCCCCCGTAGCCGTAACCGTTGACGAGAGCGAATCCCCACATGAGCAACCACGCGCACATCAGGCCCGCACCGGCGGCGTCGGCACCCGACGAGAAGCGCGCGCATACGACTACGGCCGTCCGCCGGCTCCCCGGCTGGGCAGCACCCGCCGCGCTCGGAGCCGTCCTCGTCCTCGCGGCCGTTCTGTACGGCTGGGCGCTGAACTCCCTCGGCTGGGGGAACAGTTACTACTCGGCCGCCGTGAAGTCGATGGGTAAGAACTGGACCAACTTCCTCTTCGGCTCCTTCGATCCCGCGGGCGTGATCACGGTCGACAAACCGCCCGCCGCGCTGTGGCCGCAGGTGATCAGCAGCAAGATCTTCGGGATGCACGGCTGGGCGCTGATCCTCCCGCAACTCCTCGAAGGAGTGGCCGGGGTGCTGGTGCTGCACCGCACGGTGCGCCGCTGGGCGGGGGAGGCGGCGGCACTCGTCGCGGCCCTGGTGCTCACGCTGACGCCCATCACCGTGGCCATCAACCGGGACAACAACCCCGACACACTGTTGATACTCCTTCTGGTGTCGGCGGCGTACGCGCTCACCCGCGCGCTGCAGGCCGAGGGCAGGGCCGCGACCTGGTGGCTGTGCGCGAGCGGGTTTCTGATCGGGTGCGGATTCCTCACCAAAATGCTCGCCGCCTGGATGGTCGTTCCCGCGTTCGCCGTCGCCTGGCTCGTGGGAGGAAGCGGCGCCTGGATACCGCGAGTGCGGCGTCTGCTGGGCGCGGCGGCCATCCTGGCGGCGTCCTCCCTGTGGTGGGTCGCCATGGTCGACTGGTGGCCGGGCGACCGTCCCTACATCGGTGGCAGCAAGGACGGCTCGGCCTGGGACCTCGTGATCGGCTACAACGGGCTGGGGAGGGTCTTCGGTTCCAGCGACGGAACGCCCCAGGGGATGGGCGGATCAGGCGGCGGATTCGCCGGCGGATTCGGCGGCCAACCCGGCCTCAGCCGTCTGTTCGAGGCGCAAGTGGGCGGTCAGATCAGTTGGTTGCTGCCGGTCTGCGGGCTGGCTCTGGTCGTCGCCGTCGTCGGCGCGGTACTGCACCGACGCGGCAGGCTGTCGGACACGGCTGTACTGCCGGCCTCCGGCTGGCTGCTGTGGGGGACCTGGCTGGTGGTCTGCGCGGCCGTGTTCTCGACCCAGAAGGGCATCTTCCACCCCTACTACACCACTCAACTCGCCCCGGCGATCGCCGCGTTGTGCGGCGGACTGACGGCCGCCCTGGTCCGTGTCCACCGCGCCGGCCTGCGCTGGGCGCCTCCGGTCGGTGTGGCCGCGGTCGTGGTGAGCGTGGCCTGGGCCGTGGTGCTGATCCGCCGGGAGCCCGACTGGAACGGCTGGCTGGTGTGGCCCGTGCTGTTGATCGCCTGCGCCGCGGTCGTTCTGCTGGTGCTCTCACGACGCCGTGGCCGGCTGCTGACGGTCGCCGGCTGTGCCGCCGTCGCCTCGGTGCTGCTGGCGCCGGGAGCGTGGGCGGTGACCGTACCCGCCTCGACCGGCATGGGGGGTTCCAACCCGACGGCCGGTCCGACGACGCTCGGATTCGGCGGTGGCGGCGCCATGCCCCGGCAGAGCGGGAACAGCGGCGACCTTCCCTCGGGCATGCCGTCCGGGATGCCGTCGAACGTGCCGGGCCTCCCCGGCGGTGGTGCCTCTTCGGGACAGACCGCTGAACCCCCGTCCGGCGGAATGCCCTCCGGCATGCCCACCGGGGGAGGGAACGGCATACCCGGTGCACCCGGGGAAGCGGGCTCGAACGATCGCGGCACACCCTCGTTCCCGGGTGCCGGTTCGGGAACGGCCCCTGGTGGGGGCCGCGGCTTCGGCGATGGAGACCTCACCGCCGACCAGCGCAAGATCATCCGCTACGCCGTCGAGCAGGCACCTGACGCACGCATCAAGCTCGCCGTCGAGGGCGGTGCCCTCAGCGCCAGCGCCTTCATCCTCGGCACCGACGAGACCGTCATCGCCATGGGTGGCTTCACCAACAGCGACAACTCGCCGTCGGTGGCCGAGTTGGAGAAATGGACCAAGGACGGCGAACTACGCTACATCCTGGGTTCCAACACGAACGGCGGCAGCGCGCCGGGCCTGTCCGGCGGATACACGAAGCAGCGCTCCGACTGGATCGCCGAGAACTGCACCAAGGTTCCGGCGTCGGCATACGGCGGCACCTCCGACACGTCGGCGCAGAACAGCGGCGGTGGTGTGATGGGGTTCGGAGGAAGCAACGTGCTCTACGACTGCGCCGCCAAGTAGCCGTCGCCCGAGCGACGGCCGCCGCACGGCAGAACGGACCAGCAGACGCATGACCGAGCAGCTCACAGCAGCGCGGCCGCGACGTCGACTCCTCGTGGTCGAGGACGAGCCCAGCATCCGCACCCTGTTGGAGGCAACGCTCCGCCTGACCGGATACGAGGTGCGCAGCACCGACACCGGACAGGCGGCCCTCCTGGAGATCGAACGCCTGGAACCGCATCTGGTGCTGCTGGACGTGATGCTGCCCGACCTGGACGGCTTCGAGGTGACCCGCAGACTGCGGGCGGCGGGCAACGACTGTCCGATCCTGTTCCTGACCGCCCGCACCGGCACCGACGACCGCATCACCGGACTCAGTGCCGGCGGGGACGACTACGTCGCCAAACCCTTCAGCATCGAGGAGGTGCTGCTGCGCATCGAGGCCATCCTGCGCCGCACCGCGCCGGCCACCGAATGGCAGGCGGTGGAGAGCGTTCTGCGCTACGCCGACCTCGAACTCGACGAGGGCGCGCACGAGGTGCACCGCGCGGGGCAGTACATCGCCCTGTCGCCCACCGAGTTCAAACTCCTGGCCTACCTCCTGTCGAACGCGGGCCAGGTGGTGAGCAAGGTCCAGATCCTCGACCACGTCTGGAGCTACGACTTCGCGGGCGACTCCCGGATCATCGAGACGTACGTCAGGTACCTGCGCAGGAAGATCGACTGCTTCGAGCCGCCGCTGATCCACACCGTGCGCGGTGTCGGCTACTGTCTCCGGCGTCCCCGCGACCACGCAGGGGCGCCGGACCAGTGACCCGCTTCCTGCCCCGGCCGCCCAAGTCGGTGCGGCGGCGCCTGATCCTCGGCGCCACCCTGCTCGCCACCGTGGCGGTCCTGACCTCCCAGGCGATCGGCTACGTGGTCCTTCGCTCCTGGCTGCTGGACCGCGTCGACGCGCAGCTCGTCGAGTTCCATCCACCGGATCCCGCCTACTACGACGCGCTCCGGGACACGCTCCCGGCCCCGGGAGCACGGCAGGACGTGCTCCCCTCGGACTTCCACATCTACTTCTACGACTCCTCCGGGGCCCACCTGCACAACTCCCTGGGCTCCGCGACCAGGCCAGGACCTCGGCTGGCCGATCACGCGAAGGACCTCGGGCTGCGGGACGGGCACCCCGAGACCGTGTCCGCCGTCAGCGGTGACGGCCGCTGGCGGGTGCTGCTGAACCCTGGTCCGGACGGCATGAGCGCGGTGGTCGCCCTTCCGCTCGACACCGTCGACGGCGCCACCTCGAAACTCCTGTGGCTGAACGCCGTGTTACTGGCCGTCACGGTCGTCGCCCTGATCGCCCTGGGCCGATGGGTGGTTCGGCTGGGACTCCTGCCCCTGACCAGGATGGAACGGACGGCTCAGGACATCACCGCGGGCCGGCTCGATCTTCGGTTGGCCGACACCGACGCGCGTACCGAGATCGGACGGCTCGGACGGGTCCTGAACTCCATGCTCGACCGCCTGCAGAAGGCGCTGTTGGCGCGGGAGACCTCGGAGGCCCGCCTGCGCCGGTTCGTCGCCGATGCCGGACACGAGCTGCGCACTCCGCTCACCGCCATCCAGGGCTACGCCCAACTCGGCCTCCGACCGGAACCGCGTTCGGCCCGCGAACAGAACGAGGCCAACCGGTTCATCGCCCAGAACGCGGAACGCATGAGCCTGCTCGTCGACGACCTCCAGTTGCTCGCGACCCTGGACAAAGAACCCTCCTACCGCAGGGAGCGGGTCGACCTGCTGTCCCTCGCGGCGGACGCCGTCAGCGCCGCCGCCGTCCACAGCGAGTCCCATCCCGTCGGCCTCGGCCCGCTGCACACCCCGGCGGACCCCACCGGGGCGGAGGAACTCGACGTCGCGGAGACTGTCGGCGACCCGCACCGACTGGGTCAGATCGTGGAGAACCTGCTCTCCAACGCCCGTATCCACACCCCGCCGGGCACCCGCGTCCAGGTGCGCGTCGGCACGACCGAGGCGGGTCCCGGAACCGGCGGTACGGACCGGCCCGGACGCACCACCGCCTCGCGTCCCCTGCCGGAGGGGCTGCCGGTCAGCGTGATCGAGGTGGCGGACGACGGACCCGGCCTCGAACCCGTCGAAGCCAAGCTCGTTTTCGAGCGCTTCTACCGCGCCGACCCCGCCCGCTCCCGCATCCACGGCGGCAGCGGCCTCGGCCTGGCCATCGCCGCGACCATCGCCGAAGGACACGGCGGCCGTCTCGAACTCGACACGGCCCCCGGGCGGGGCTGCGTCTTCCGCCTGGTCCTGCCCGCGGTCGACTAACGACAGGGGGCGACAGAGACCGCTGCGGTCAGCGGAACTCAACGGGTATGCGCGGAAGGACACTTGGGGATGCCGGCCCATCGCGGCGCCGTCCCACCAGACTGCCCGCCCACCCCAGCAGGAAGGCCGCGGGTACGGAGATCGTGGCGGGGTTGCTCGGACCGAACCAGGCGAAGTCGGCCGACGGGAAAAGTGCCGTAGGACTGCCCGACACCGCCGAGGAGAACAGGTACAGGCCGATCGTCAGCGCTGTTCCGCCGTAGATCGTCCACAGCACACCCGTGCGGTTGAACCGGTTCCAGTAGAAGGTGTACACCAGGGCCGGTGCCGCGGTCGACGCGGCCGTGGTCGTGGCGAGTTGGGCCAGGAAGCCGACGGAGTGACCCTGGGCGATCACCGCGAGTGCGATGCCGGCGGCGCCGAAGAGCGCCACGGCGAGGCGGGCGGTCTTGAGTTCGTCCGACGGGTCCGGCTGCCTGTGCCGCGCGACGTAGTGGTAGGAGTCGCGGGCGAGGGCACTGGCAGCCGCCAGTGTGGTGCCGCCGACGACCGA
The DNA here is from genome assembly GCF_000376565.1 of Streptomyces hokutonensis. Classification (GTDB taxonomy): domain Bacteria; phylum Actinomycetota; class Actinomycetes; order Streptomycetales; family Streptomycetaceae; genus Streptomyces; species Streptomyces hokutonensis. The sequence goes on from NZ_BARG01000086.1 coordinate 8,762, forward strand.
CAGAACGCACAGGAACAGGGCGCAGGCCACGGTGGCGAACATCAGGTTGCCGAGTCCGTTCGCCGTACCGCCTGTCAGGTTCCGTGCCAGGAGCATCAGCGCGCCGTCGGCATGCGCCTGCCCGCTGAAGATCTCACGAGTGCCGATCCGTGCCGAGGCCGTGAATCCCAGCAGTATCAGCGCGACGCACAGGAAAGCGACGACACCGGCCGCGTATCGGATGGAACGTCGTGCCGTGGCGGGGTCCTTCATCGCGTAGACCCGGCTGAGGACGTGCGGCATGCAGGCGCTGCCCAGGACGAGCGCCAACTGCCCTCCGGCGAAGTCGAGGCGTGTGGTGCTCCCGACGCCGATCGTGCCGCCGGGGGACAGGTACCGGCCCTGCTGGGTGCTGCCCTCCGAGGCGGCGCTGATCAGGGCGTCGACGTCGCCGTGGAACGCGCGGACGGCGTAGGCGCAGAGCACGAACATCGCTGTGCCGATCACCGTGACGGCCAGTACCTGCACGGAGGTGAGCCCCTTGGCGCCGCTGAGCACTCCGCAGGTGACGACCAGACAGCCGATCAGTACGGTGCACAGCTTCTGGACGCCGATCCCGGTGAAGCCGAGCAGGGAGGCGGTGATGCTCCCGGCGGCCATCAACTGCACGATCAGGAACGGTCCGGCCACGGCGAGCGTGGCCACCGCGGCGGCGATCCGGGGGGCCGTTCCGGACGCCCGTAGCGACAGGAGTTCGCCGAGAGTGCAGGCGCCGCTCAGCTGGATCGGCCGGGCGAGCAGCAGAAGCACGCCGAGAGCCAGGAAGATGCTGCCGGCCGTGGTGACGCCGTCGAAGCCCGCGGTCGCCACCACGCCGGTGACGGTGAGCAGCAGGGAGGTCGACGCGAAGCTCCCGGCCAGCGCGAGTCCGCTCCTCCACGCCGGCAACGTTCGGTCGCCGATGTAGAACTCTCGCGCGGAGTGCTCGTCCAGGCTGGAGAAGACCGTCAGGAAGAGCGTCAGCATCATGAACAGCATGAAGCCGATCAAGACATGATTCGGGCTGCCGGAAGCGGCCGCCTGCAAGGTCCCACCGGTCATCTCGCGTCCTCCGGCCGGCCGTCGGCCGCTCCCGCGCCGGATCCCGCGTACGTCTGCTGCCAGGGGTCCAGCAGGTGGGTGCAGCGACGGTCGAAGCGCCGGGCTGTCACCAGCAGCAGGGCCACTTGGGCCAGGTACAGCGCCAGCCCGACCGTCACCTGCGTGCCGGGCAGCTTGTGGGCCAGCAGATCGCCGGCCGTCGCGCCGAGAACCAGGGTGGCGGCGAGAGCGATCGCGTTGGACGTCACAAAGGACCGGTCCAGCCGCAAGGCCTGTTGCCGCACGTGTTGCGGAGCCGACGCATCGCTCAGCGGGTCGCGATGATCCGGGGGTACGGACGGGTGGGGTCTGTGACGCATGGGGTCTTCTCCTGGTGGGTGACTGAATCGCATCGCCGTTGCCCAGGCAGAACGACCGCGCGCTCTGTGTACGCGTCCTCGTCGTCGAGGGTCACACGACCACAAAGCAGTCCAACTGCCTGGCTACGGCGGGTCGTGGGGTTCGCAGCGGGCGGCGGAGTCGGGTTCCGCAGTTGTCATCGCGCGCGCCAGTGCGGGCCTCGTCGCAGAGGATCTGTACTTCGGATCAGGAAGTGGCGCGGGTCCGAGCGGTGGACCCGCGCTCCTTGGCAATGGCCTGCCCGGAAGGCGTGTTCGAACTACTTCACGTCTTGGCGGGCGCAGGCTTCATCTCCGGGGACCGGGACCGGGACCGGGGCCAGGGCCAGGGGTCGGGCCCGGGCCGGACATCGGTGCCGCGGGACCGGGCAGTCGCGGCGGGGGCGGGGGCGGACCCTGACGGAGGGGGCGGAGCACCTCCGCCCAGCGAGCCAGTTCCGAGAGCATGGGCGCGACGGAATCGGCGACCGGCGGAGGCGGGGTGAAGACCCCGTCCCGGACGTGCTGCATGACGAAGGGGACCGCGACCCCATCGGGGATGGGCATCATGCGCAGGGTCGTGACGATCTGCTTCATCACCTGTACGGAGCGCAGGCCGCCGGCGATGCCGCCGTAGCTGACGAAGCCGACCGGGGCGTACAGCCACTCGTTGTGGAGGTAGTCCACGGCGTTCAGCAGGCTGGGCGAGGGACCGTAGTTGTACTCGGGAGTCACGAAGACGAAGGCGTCCGCCTCCTTGATCTTCGCGCTCCAGCGCCGCGTGTGCTCGTGCTCGTAGCGGCCCATCCGAGGGGGACCGGGTTCATCGAGGAGCGGGAGGGCGTAGTCGGCGAGATCGACCAGCTCGACCTCGAAGCCGCCGTGCTTCTCGGCCGCTTCCACCGACCAGTCGGCGACCGGCCGCGCCAGCCGGCCCGGCCTGGTGCTGCCCACGATGACCTGGAGTTTCACGGTGCTGTCCGTGCTGCTCACACCGACTCCTTCCCTGGTGCGGACTTCTTGAGGGGGCCCCAGTGCTCGGTCAACCGGCCGTCGCCGATGCGGAAGACGGCGAGGCTGTACCAGTCGTAGGTGCTGCCGGGGATCAGCGGGTCCGGGGTGGGCTGCTGCGTCATCACGCTCGCGAGTTCGCCCTCGGCGATGATGTTGACCACGGCGGGTGGCGGCCCGGCGTCGAGCGGCGCACGGCGGAGGTACTCGATCAGCTTTTCGCGGCCGTTTCCGGGGGCGTTGGGGTCGTGCTGGACGTAGTCCTCGGCGACGAAGCGCTTCACGATGTCGTGGATGCGGTCCTCGGCGGCGTCGTCGCGGATCATCCGGGCCAGCTCGGCCACGAAATCGATCACGATCCGCTTGGTCGCGGCAACGTCCGGGTCGGAAGACGCCGCGACCGCGTCGATGTAGTCGGGGCGGTCCATCCACGTCTGGTGGAGCTCGGGGTCGTCGATCTCGGCGATGCCGTCCACGATGCTGAAACCGCTCATCGCACGGGCTCCTTTCCCGGTACGGGGTTGCCGCGTTGCGGTACGGCGGCGCCGATCATGGGGAAGGGCTCGATCCCGAGGATGCGTCGGCCGTTCTGCTCGGCGAGCGGGTCGACGCGGATCGCCCCGTGCGAGGTGACCACACGGACGTCGCGGACGAAGCGCTGGATCGGGTTGGACAGCGCGATGGTCGAGGAACCGAGCGTCTTCTGGAGGAGGTTGATGGCGTCCTCGCACAGGTTCGCCGCGTAGGCGAGCGCGAGGCTGATCTCGGATTCCTCCTCGTCGGTGAACTCCAGACCGGCCTGGGTGCGTGCGTCGACCTGGTCCGCGTAGCGTTCGATCGTCGAGCCGGCCAGGACGATCATCGCCTGCGCGCGCCCGGCGGCCACCTGGGCCGAGGCCATCTCGGCGACGCTCGGGTAGGGCAGGGTGAACGGCTTGCGCCTGCCCGCCTGTTCGGCGAAGCACGACAGCGTGCCGCGCGCCATGCCCAGGGCGATCGAGGTGTTGCTGAGCGCCACGGTCATCAGCAGTGCGCGGCCGCTCTGCTGGAAGGCGGCGCCGGTGTAGTGGTGTCGGATCTGGTCGAGCCTCGGCGGGAAGTCGCCGAGGTCGAGGAAGCGGTAGTCCGGGACGAAGATCTCGTCGGTGACCCGGAGGCTGTTGCTGGACGTTCCGGAGAGCCCCATGACGTGCCAGTCGTCGAGGATCTCGAACTGCTCCCGTTCCAGCACCACCACGCCTCGGCCGGTGCCGCCGGCTTCCGCGGGGTCGAAGGCGACCCCGACCATCGCCCAGCGGGCGTGCTTGCAGCCGCTGCCGAACGCCCAGCGTCCGCTGACCATCCAGCCGTCGTCGACCTTGCGGGCGTCGCCGACGGTGGTCGCGAACACGGAGGCGCCGACGAGCGCGGGGCCCACCCAGCCCTCGACGTCCTTGCGGATCTCCTCGATCAGCTCGGGCTGGAGCCCGAGGAAGTTGCGCAGCCCGACACCGACGAAGGCGCTCCAAGCCGCCGAGCCGTCCCCCTCACCGAGCGCCGCGACGACCTCGACCAGGTCCCGTGCGCCCAGAGCGGTGCCGCCCCACTCGACCGGCATCGTCATGCGGTAGATGCCGGCCTCGTCGAGCGCTTTCAGTACGTCGGGAGTCAGCGCCCCGATCCGCTCTCCCTCGCGGGCCTGCTCCCGGATCAGCGGCTTGAGGTCGCGGATCCGGTCACGCAGCTCACGTCCGGCATCGGTCAGATAGGGCGACTCGACGGCCCCGAACTCCGGGAGCGGGCCCGGCGGAGGCATCGGTGGCACCCGGCGGGCAGTGGGCTGAGACATGGATTCTCCTTGATGGGCAAGGCGGTGAATTAATTGAACTGTACCGTGCAGTTCAATATGTCTGTCAAGGTAACCGCCACGGTCAGGGCGATACGGTGGCCAGGACGGACGCGCGGGGGAGTGCGGTGACGTAGGTGCTCAGCGCACTGCTGTGCGGCGCGTGGATACAGCGGGCGGCCTCGGTCGCCGGGCGTCGGGCATGGGGAAGCCTTCGCACGCGCCGGCGTCGGTGGTGCGGCTGATCGAAACCGGGGCTTGTCTAGATCGGCATGTTCATGAACGGCTCAAGCCCCAGAATGTCTCGTCCGTTGATCTCCGCCATCGGCTCCAGCCGCAGCGCGCCGTGCGTCGCCAGCACGCGGATGTCGCGGACGTACCGCTGGATCGGGTTGGACAGGGCGACGGTGGACGAGCCGAGCGTCATCTGCAGCGCGTCGATCGCCTGCGCCAGCATGTTGATCGCCCAGATCAGGTCCATCGTGATCACGGGCTCGTCCGGCGGTACGAAGTCCTCGCCGCGCAGTGTGCGGCGGTCCAGTTCGTCGGCGTATCCGTGAATCGTGGCCCGGGCGACGTTGATGGCCGCGCGCGCCTTGCCTGCCGCCACCTGGACCGACGGCATGTCGGCCACGGTCGGGTAAGGCAGGTTGAAGGGCCTGCGGCGCTTGGCCTGCTCCGTGAAGGACTCCAGACAACCCTCCGCCATCCCGAGGGCCAACGCGGCGAAGTGGACCGGGACGAGCAGCATCTGCGCCACCATCCCGAATTTGAAGGCGAGTCCTTCGTACCGGCCGCGCAGGGCATCCAGCCTCGGCGGCATGTCGGCCAGGTCGAAGACCCGGTAGTCGGGAACGAAGCCTTCCTCCCCGAGCGTCGTGATGCTGTTGCTGGAGGTCCCCATCAGACCCATCACATGCCAGTCGTCGAGTACCCGGAACTCCTCGCGCGGGAGCAGCGCCATCGCCCGGCGCGGCTTTCCGTCCTCGCCGGTGTAGTCGAGGCCCACCGTGGCCCAGGCCGTGTGCCTCGCCCCGCTGCCGTAGGTCCACTTGCCGCTGATCATCCAGCCGCCGTCGACCTTCCGCGCCTTGCCGACCACGGGTGAGAGCAGCGAGGCACCGATGATGATCGGCCCCTCCCAGGTGGCGATGTCCCGGAAGACCTCGTCGACGAGCCGCTGCGGGTAGGCGAGGCTGTTGCGCGTCGCGGTGGAGACGACCGCCAGCCAGCCGGCCGCGGCATCCCCGGCGCCCAGAGCCGTGATGATCTCGGTGATGTCCCGGGCGCCGAGTGCCGTGCCGTCGTATTCGGCGGGCAGGGTGAGTTTGAAGATGCCGACGTCGCTGAGGGCCTTGAGCGTCGACGGGGTGAGCGCCCCGATTTTCTCACCGTCTCCCGCGTTCGCCCGCAGGGTCGGAATGAGCTCCCTGACCTCGTCGCGGATTCGTCGGCCGGTTTCACTCAGGAACTCCGACTCTCGCCGCGGCGGAGGCGGCGGCGCGGAGCCCGGGAAGGCGGTAACGCTCGATTGGCTCATCTTTTCCTCGAATCACTAGGCCACGATGCGGATCGGCGCGCGTCGAGCGCCCCATCACGTCGGGTTGTCGTCCAGGCAGCGATCGGCCGGCCTTGAGGCGGTATCCGGACCGTCGACAGGCGGACCGGGCGGATGTCGGTGCAGCCGAGAATTCGCCGTCGATTTCGACCGGTGAGCCGGTCGGCAGCGGCGGGACCTGCTGAGCACCAAATCATACTGGACGGTACAGTCCTGTCAAAGGTCGGCGCGAAGTCCGCAGGTGGGGGAGGTGTGCGCGGCTGAGGGTGGTGGTCGGCGGTGGAGTCGTAGGCGGTGTTCCGCTCGCGCGGTGCCGGATCGCTCCAGCTCGTTGACAACGCTCAACCGTGCGTATTGACTGCACTGGACCGTACAGTACGGAAACAGTGTTGAAATCCCCCGGAGGCAACGTTGCAGGAGTACACGATCGTCGGCGGGGTCGCGCAGATCCATGACCCCGCTTTTTTCGACGTATGGATGTACCGGGATGACTTCGCCGAGGCGCTGTCGAAGTCGCCGACAGTCGAGGTGACCACGATGAAGCGCCTGGTCATCGAGTTCGAGGCGGCTCTGGCCCGGATGATGCTGAGCGGGCGTGTCGATGAGCAGGTCGACGGCATCCTCGAGAAGTTCATCGTCGACGACTACATCCAGAACGATCCGAACGTGCCCGGCAACGGGCGTGCGTTCCTGGCGGACGGATTCCGGAAAATCCCTTTGACCGGGGACGCACCGCCCCCTCCCGTCGCGTTGATCGTCGAGGATGACCTCGTCTGTCTGCTGATGCAGAAGCCCTGGCCCGACCCGACGGCCCCCGGATCGACCTACGACTGGTTCATCCCCACCGTCTTCCGGATCAAGGACGGGAAGCTGGCCGAGCACTGGGGCTCGTACAAGAAGGGTGGTCACGACGCCGGGCCCGGGCCGGCACCGGAGTAGGCACCGCCGCGCTCCGGGCTCGGGAAGTCCCTCGCCACGGTGCGCCCAGCAGCTGACGGTTTCGCCCGCGGGCAGTCCGAGGCCGTCAGCGGCGCCGTCGACGACTTGCGCGGAGTCGATCGCGGCGACCTCGGTCCTCCGCGTGTGTCGGGCGGTATCGGACCCGGGCCCGACGCTGACGAGTGGGACGTGGAGATCGCCGTACCACCTCTCGACCTGGCTCGTCCAGGAGCGGCCGGTCGGGGCGAAGCGGACGTGGACGCGGGCACGTCCGCCCGGCCGCGCCCTGCTCTCGGCGGTGCCGAACGCCGCGCACTACGTGTCCGCGACAAGCGGGTCGCCGGATGGTTCGGCCCCGTTGGTCCGGTGGGGTTCGAGGCCGAATTCCTTCCAGATCCGCCCGACGCTCGACGGTGACACCCCGGACTTCTTCGCCATCGAGGCGCGGGACCAGCGGGCGGCGTCTTCCGGGGCGGATTTCGACGTGGACACCAGTACGTCCTCCACCTGATCCCACGTGATCGAGGCGGGCCTGCCCGGGCGGTCCTGATCGGCCAGTCCATCCAGGCGGTCCGCTAGGAACCGAGCGCGCCACTTGCTCACCGTCGCTGCGGAACAACGCAATTCGGCAGCGGCCGTTTTGTTGTCCGCGCCGTCCGCGCACGCCAGGACGATCTTCGAGCGCAGCGCCGACGTGTGCGAGGCCGCGTCCCTTGCCCGGCGGGTCAGTTCGGCGCGTTCGCCCGGACTGAGCACCAGGTCCGTCGTGGGCCGTCCTGGCCGGGGCATGTCGAGCAGACCTGCCAGCCGATGCTCGGCGAACCGAGCCCGCCACTTGGCGACCGTCATCCCGCCCGTTCCGCACCGGGACGCGACCGCGGCATCGGACAGGCCCTCCCCGCACGCCAACACGACCTTCGCCCGGTTGGCCAGCCGGGGCGCGACCTCGCCACGCGCCCACCTGCGCAGCTCGGCACGCTCCTCATCGGACAGCACGATCTCCACGGCGCGGGGTCCCGGACCCGACGCGCCGACCTCGTCGGAATTTATTGAGTCAATTTCAGGCGCGGCGCCCGAAGCGGGTTCAGGGTGCGGCGACGGCCTCGTGTGCGCGACGTGGACGTCTGGCAGCTTTCCGGCGTCCCGGTTGCGCAGGGCCCGCAGGAAGATGTTCGTCGTCAGCTCGGCCTGGGCCTGGAGGAAGGCCGTGTCACGGTCGCGGCCCACGTCCACGAGCGCGTCGATGTGAACGGCCGACGAGGCCATCCGGATGAACAGCCCGGCGTAGGCCTCCGGATCGGGCAGGACGTATCCGTGCAGGTCCGCGTCTTCGCGGAGTGTCCTGGCGGCCAGTTCGACGATGTGGGGAACGCCGAGGGACCGGACGACCTTGGTCAGCTCCGGGCGGCGGACCGCTTCGGTGACCATGACCCGCGAGAAGGCGAGGAACTGCTGGGTTGTGGTGGCCTCGAGAACCTTGAACACGATCTGGGTGAGGCGCTGCTCAGGGTCATGGGTGGCGGCGAGCATGGCCTTGTCGAGGTCCAGGTCCACCGCGGCGCCACCACGTTCGGTCGCGGCGCAGAAGAGCTCGACCTTGTCACCGAAATGTGCGTATACGGTCGTCTTGGCGACGCCTGCGTGGGCGGCGACCGCATCCATGGAGGTTCCGTCGAAGCCGCCGGCCAGGAACAGCTCTACCGCCGCGTCGAGCACGGCCTCGCGTTTGGCCTGGGATGCCGCCCCGCGAGGGGCCTCCCTGGTCGTCTCGCTCGTCGTCACAGCCCACTCCTCCACCCTCTTGACGCGACCTGAACCCTACCGTACCGTCCAGATCACACTGGACGGTACAGTTCAGTTGATCGCGAACCCGTCCGAGACGGGAACAGCGCGCCTGGAGCCGCCGCGACAGCCCTCCCCATCAGCAGCACACACAACTGAATAACGCGGTCGTCAAAGCCGACGCCCGCTTCTACCGAGTTCAAGGAGTTCCGATGTCTCCAACGACGAATCCATCGGAAACACCGGGGTCTCCCCCCACGCTCGTCCCGCCCGTACCGATGTCGACGCGTGAAAGTGCTCCGCCGAAGACAAGCTGGAAACGCTATGCCGCGGACTTCATCAAGGCACCCCGTCAGGCCAAGGCGGCGCTCATAGGCAGTCTGCTGCTCGTGGCGGTCAGCCCGTCCGCCTTCTCGGCGCTCACCCCGTACGTCGCACCGGCGTACGCCATGAAAACCGGCACGACACCGTCGGACGCGATTCTTCTCTTCGTCACCGTGCCGCTCGTCATCGGCCCGCTCCTCCTGCCGGTCGTCGGACGCTGGGTGGACCGACGGGGTGCTCGGCGCGTCGCGATTCCGGCGGTGGTCCTTTACGCGATCACCACGGCGGCCATCCCGCTCGGCGCGGGGAGGGTCTGGCTGCTGGAGACACTCCTCATCGTCGCGTCGGTCTTTGGATTCGCCGCGAGCCTCGGGGTCGTCTTCAAGATCATCTCGACGTGGTTTCCCGGGCACCGCGGAATCGGGTTCGGACTCGTCGGAGTGACGTCGAGTGTGGCCGGCGCTGTCCTCTCACCGGTGTTCCAGTGGCTCGTGAACGGTGACACTCCTGCGGTTTCCTCGGCGGTGTCCGCCCACCCCGCGGGAAAGCCGAGCGGGCCGCCGCCGGTCTCCGCCGCCGACCCCGGGGTGTTCACGGGACTCGGCTGGGACGGCGTGTACTACGTGGCCGCGCTCGCGATCGCCGTCGTCGGCATCCCGGCCGTCCTCTGGCTCGTCTCCGAACCGAAGGTCACTCCGACGACCGGACCGAAGCTCCTTGAGGCCAATCTGCCAGGTGTGCCGTTCCGGCAGGCGATTCGAACCCGTGCCTGGATCTTCATCGTCCTGCTCCTCACGTTCGTCTCCACCGGCCCGGTGTCGATACGCCAGAACGCCGTGGATTTCTTCGGCCAGAACGGCATCGACTCCGCAACCGTGTCGCTCGGACTCTCCGTGCTCTTCAGCGCGTCGGTCGTGGGGCTCCTCGTCGCCGGAACCGTCCTCGACCGAGCGCGCCGTCCGTGGATCGTGGCGGTGCTGATCGCGACGGTCCCGGTCGGGCTGGCGCTCGCGCTCATCAACGGCGGCTCCCTCGCGCTCTTCTACGTCGCCATGGCACTTCTCGGCTTCGCGACCGGCGCGGAATCGGCCCTCGGCCCGGCGCTGATCGCCAAGTACCTCGGGCTGAAGTCCTTCGGATCGATGCAGGGGCTGACCCTCGCGATCACGGGTTCGGCGCTGGCGCTCGCCCCGTATGCGGTGAGTGCGATCCAGGCAAGTTCCGGTAGTTACACCCCGGCCCTTCTGATGCTCGTCGGGCTCACTGGCATCGCGGTCGTTCTGGCCGCTCTGCTTCCGAAATACCCGCGGCCGTGGGTGATGCCGGCGCCGGCCGGGGACGACGTGCCCAGTCGGCCGACGCCCGCCTCGTAGCCCCACCGCCGGCGCGCCGATGGTCGCAGCCGACGAGGCGCCTGGCCGATCTCGGCTTCCGCCCTCTTCGGCTGCATCGGCATCATGGTCCTGAATTGCGGGGCCGGATCCGCAAGGCCGTCGCCGAGTGGTTTTCCGCCACCGGGGGATCGGCCGTTGTCGCGCACACGCGACGCTGATGACGCGTCAATCGGCCGCGACGGACATTCCGCCCCACTCCTCCGGGGCGACGTCGGCGAGCGTCTCCGAGAACGTCCATTGATGGCCCGCGAGGTCCTCGACGCTGTACTGCCGTTCGCCGTACTCGAAATCGGTCGGCTCCATGACGACGCGTGCGCCGTGCGCCAGGGACCGCTCGTAGTGGGCGTCGACGTTCTCCACTCGTACCGTCACCGAGTGCGTGACCTCGCCGGGGCGTGGCGGGCGGCGATCATGCCGTACGTCTCCGACGATCACGGCACCGTCGCCGAAACCGAGCTGTGCGCGGTGGCTCTCGCCGATCCGCACCCGTTCGGCGAACCCGAAGGCCGCGCCGAGCCAGGCGACCGCCTCGCGCACATCGGGATAGATCAGGACGGGGATGACCGTCGACGCCGGAATGGAGCGGTTCGGCTTCATGGCTGACTCCAGGCGCTTGGGCTGAGCCACGCGACTCAAGAGCGTACCCGCCGGCCGGCGCCAGGGCTGCTCGTCACCGGAGACCCTCGCGGTCGCGGAGAGAAGGCCGTCCGGTCTCAGCGTCAATTCAATGAGCACTGTGCATCGTGAACTTGCTGGTCACGGGGCTGGTGTGCGTGCGGTTCCGGATGCTCGTGCTGGTCGTGGGTGGATGACTTCGGTGAAGGTCGTCGGTCACCGGGACACTTCGCGGTTCGTGAGGACGAGCAGGGCCCTGACCAGGGTGGTCGCCCAGGCCGGGTCGGTGCGGACTGTGACGAGCACGCGCCAGTTTTCGAGGTGGGCGAAGCCGTGCTCCACCGGTGCCCGGACCGCTGCCAGTGCGGTGTTCGACAGCTTCTGTCCTCGCGTCAGAGGCCGGTTCCGGGCGGCCTTGTAATCGGCGATCGCCCCGAGACCGGCCGCCCGCAGTTTGGCGCTGAGCTGGCCGTGTCGACAGGCGGTGATCTCCGAAATCCGTCCGGGACCGGCCGCCGAGACCCGGAGCAGCCGGCCGCGATCGTCGGTGAGCGCGATCACGAGCAGGCCATGGCATTTGCTCTTGCCGGAGTGGTTCTTCCGGTTCTCTTTGCCGGAGCGCCGGCGGGTGCGGATCGGCGTGCCGTCCAGCAGCACCATCCCGCCACCCTTGCGGGCGATCTTTTTGAGGGCGCGATCCAGGCGCGGGGCGCGGGCGGCCCGCACGAGGGCGGCGATCCGTCCCGGAGGCAGGGCCCGCCACAGTGACCTGATCTTCTTCAGGTGGCCGCGGATCAGGCCGGCGAGCCGGTTCAGGGTGGCACTCGACAGCGGCAGGCGGGCAGTGCGGACAAGGCCGTCAGGGCCCTCGACGGGATGGTTGTCTTTCTGCACACCAAACTCAACTGCCGTCGGGGGACCGCCAGTTGTGCCTCGTCGGCCGCCCGCCTCTCTTCGCCCGGGAGCGTGCGGCGTACCTGCCGTCAGGACGCTTGTGCAGCCGGCCGCGGTCGGCGAGCTTGGTCATCTTCGCCCGCAACGGTTGCAGCTTTCCGCGCGCCGTCACCTCAAGGCCCAGCTCCTCGCCGACGGCCCTGACCTGCACCGGGCCGTCGGCAGCCCGCACGATCGCCAGGATCTTGCGGTAGTCGGCGGGCGGCGCGGCCGCCACAGCCCGGTGCTGTTCGGCCGGCCGGTGCAGGACCCGCTCGGCGATCACCAACTCCTCCCGCTCGGCCTGGACTTCCGTCAGTTGCTTGGCCAACTCCTCGGCGAGCGTGTCCAGTTCATTCCGGCGAGCCGTGATCCGCTCCAGCTCCAGCATCGCCATGCCCTCCCCGCGCCCTCCCTGCACCGGCCCGGTCAGGGACCGCAGGAGGGGCACGGCGGTCGGCCGGCAACGGCCTTGGTGACAGGTCGGATGAACTTCACCATGGACACCCGCCGACGACCAGCGCGAGTACCCCGCACACCAGACCCGTGACCTGTGTACTTCATGTTGCACAGTCTCATCGGGAAGGCGGCACTCATCGCCCGGATGCCGGTGCGCGGCGTGTGTGGTGGTGCGTCTTCGATCAGCGGTCGATGGCGGCCATGTTGTCCGCGTCGTAGCGCTCGCCGGAGGCCCGGGGCAGGTCGTTCAGGCGGGCGGCGTGGCCGGCTGTGAGCTCGATGTGGTCGGCGGCGGCGTTCTCCTCCAGCCGGGCGACTCGCTTGGTGCCGGGGATGGGCGCGATGTCGTCACCCTGGGCGAGCAGCCAGGCCAGGGCGACCTGTGCGGGCGTGCTGTCGATCTCGGCGGCTACGGCCCGGACCTCGTCGACGATTCGCAGGTTGCGTTCCAGGTTGCCGTCGGCGAAGCGGTGGTTGGTGCGGCGCCAGTCGTCGGAGTCAAGATCGTTCAGGGAGCGGATGTTGCCGGTCAGGAAGCCACGGCCGAGCGGGGAGTACGGCACGAAGCCGATACCCAGTTCGCGCAGGACGGGGAGGATCTCGGCCTCCGGGTCGCGGGTCCACAGGGAGTATTCGGACTGGACCGCGGTGATCGGATGCACGGCGTGAGCGCGGCGGATCGTGGCGGGGCCGGCCTCGGACAGGCCGATGTGGCGGATCTTGCCTTCGGTCACCAGTTCGGCCAGCGCGCCAATGGTCTCTTCGATGGGCGTGCCGGGGTCCACCCGGTGCTGGTAGTAGAGATCGATGTAGTCGGTGCCCAGGCGCTCCAGTGATCCCTCCACGGCCAGGCGGATGTTGGCCGGGGTGCTGTCGGGAGCCGAGCCACCGGTGTGGGAGAGCAGTCCGAACTTGGTGGCCAGCACGACCTCGTCCCGGTGCCCCCGCACGGCGCGGCCGACCAGCTCCTCGTTGATGAAGGGGCCGTACCCCTCAGCGGTGTCGATATGGGTGACCCCGAGGTCCAGAGCGCGATGGATCGTGCGGATCGACTCGTCGTCGAACTGGCCGGCGCCGGTGTAGAACGCCGACATTCCCATGGCTCCGAGACCGATGCGCGAGACCTTGAGGCTGCCGAGCGAAATGGTTTTCATGGCGCGGACTTCCCTTCCCATTGGTTCAGTACCGATCGGTGCAGAACGGTAGCACATCAAGACCGAACGGTACTGAACTATGTTTGCCGCCTTGCGGGGACGAAGCTGCTGGTCAACTGGGATCTGTACCGAGTGGTACGCTTGTGGCATGGGTGACTCGCGCAAGGCCGTCATGGGTCGGCCCCGAGGATTCGACATCGACCAGGCGCTGGAACGGGCGATGCGGGTGTTCTGGGCGCGAGGTTACGAAGGTGCAAGCCTCGCTGAGCTGACCGGCGCCATGGGGATCACCAAGACGAGCATGTATGCGGCCTTCGGCAACAAGGAGCAGTTGTTCTGCAAGGCCCTCCAGCGCTACGGCGCGGGGCCGGCCGCCTACGCCACGCGCGCCTTGGAGGAGCCCACCGCGCGGGCTGTCGCCTTGGCGTTCCTCCGTGGAGCGGTCTGCACCACGACCCCTCCCGACGGCCCCTCCGGGTGCCTGACCGTGCAGGGTGCGCTGGCGGCGAGCGACGAGAGCCGGGCCGTCCACGACCTGCTCGTCGACTGGCGCAACGACGCGGGGGTCCGCCTCGAGGAGCGCTTCCGGCGCGCCGTCGACGAGGGTGATCTGCCGCGCAGTGCCGATCCTCGGCGTCTTGCCCGGTTCGTCATGACGATGGGGTTCGGCATCGCAGTGCAGGCCGCCAACGGCCTCGGTCCTGCTGAGCTCGATGAGATCGTCGACACGGCGTTGCTCGGCTGGCCCGCGTAGCGGCTGCACTCCTTCGCTCGCCCCGGTGAGACATGCTCCGCGCATGACGGCCGTGACGGTGCGGCAAAACTTCGGTACCGTCCGGGACGGAAGTTAGAGCAGTGGTTCCTCCCTGCCGGCGATCACCGGGACGAAGCCCGTCAGGGGCCGTCGGGAAACACCGAGCATGACCTCCGCTGCGGGAGCCGAAGAAGGGGATCATGTCCGACACCGACCTGCGCGAGTTCTACCTTCGCTACATCGAGGCGCTCAACGCCCACGAGATCTGCCGCATGGACGAGTTCATCAACGACGAGACCACCCTGAACGGCGAGCCGGGCACTCGGGACCAGGTCATCGCTGTGCTGAACGGCGACATCGACGCGGTCCCGGATTTCCACTGGAAGCCTCAGGAGATCGCGGTCGATGGTGATCGCCTGGCCGCCCGTCTGACCAACACGGGCACGCCCGCCAAGGAGTGGCTCGGCGTGGCTCCCACCGGCGCCTCGTTCGAGATCGTCGAGTACGCCATCTATCAGATTCGTGACGGGCGGTTCGTGCACATGACGGCCCTGCACGACGCCGAGACCCTGAGGCGGCAGCTCGGTGCCTGACCCCCGTAAGCCGATCGGCGTCGGCGTCGGTGTCGTCGGCCTGAGCGCCACGGGAGGCTGGGCGGCCGGGGCCCACCTGCCCGCGCTGAGAGCCGTCGACGGGATCGAGCTTCGCGCGCCGGCGGCGAGCTCCGAAGCCTCGGCCCGGGCCGCGGGAGCGGCGTATGGCGTACCCGCGTACACGTCGGTCGAGCAGCTCGCCGGCGACGAGAACGTCGACCTCGTCGTTGTCGCCGTCAAAGTGCCCCAGCATCGCGAACTCGTGTTGCCCGTGCTGAAGGCGGGAGTGCCGGTGCTCTCCGAGTGGCCGCTCGCCGTCGACCTGCGCGAGGCCGAGGAGATGGAGCGTGCCGCCGGGGCGACGCGCACCTTCGTCGGTCTTCAGGGACGCTCCTCGCCTACCTTCCGCCGGCTGGCCGACCTCGTGTCCGGAGGTAGGGGAAGTGCTCTCCGCCACCGTCGTGGAGTCTTCGACCGAATGGGGCACTCCGGTGTCTCCGAACATGGTCTATACGCTCGACCGCAAGCTCGGGGCCACGATGCTGACCATCGCGTTCGGACGCGCGATCGACCTGGTGTCGATGGTCGTCGGCGAGCTTCAGGAAGTGGTCACCACGACCGCGACCCGGCGCCGCCAGGTTCCCCTCGGACGCACCGGGCAGGTCGTTCCGATGACCGCCGAGGACCAGATCGCGATCTCGGGCACCGTGGCGGGCGGGGCGATCCTGTCCGTCCACCACCGTGGAGGCGCGGCATCGAGTGCAGGGTTCTCTCTGGTCATCGACGGCACGGAGGGGAGACTCGAGATCACCGCCGCCGAGTTCCCGCACATCGGTCCGGTCACGGTGCGTGGCACACGCGGCGGCGGTCGGCCTACGAAGGTCACGCTGCCCAGCGGCTACGACGACTGTCCCGGCCTGGCCGGAACAGTGATCCACAGCCTGGCGCGCGCCTACGCCGCGATTCGGGACGACCTCATCCACGGAACGGCTGTCGCCCCGGACTTCACCCACGCCGTCAGGCGCCACCGACTCCTTGACGCGATCGTACGGTCCGCCGCCACAGGCCGACGAAAAGCCCTCCGTCCTTGGGTGCGCGGCCAGTCGATTTCGACACTGCCCGACATCACTTCGCCACATCGGCCCCTGCCATGTGTGCCGGCATACTCAGCCGCGCGCCGACCGATCGAGAACGGACGCGAGCGACCCTGACCTGCGTACTTCATGTTGCACAGGTCTCAATGGCAGAGCCGACGGGTGCCGCGCGGGCGGGTCCGGATGCGGCCGGCGATCCGCCGCAGAGCACAAGTCTGGTCACGACCGTTCGTCGACCGTCGTGACCAGCACTTGTATGCAGGGCGCCCTAGTTGCCTATGCGCTCACCGGCGTTGCTGGGTTCCGGCTCGTCGACGGCCGGGCTCTCGGCGGGTTTCGGATAGCGGGGGAGGAAGATCGCCAGGGCGAGGACGATGAGGCTTCCGGCGGTGAGGGCGATGAGGGTCGCGGTGTATCCGCCGGTGCTCTCCGCGACTCCTTCCGCCACGACGGGGAAGAGTCCGATGCCGACGAGGCTGACGATGCCGAGGGTGATGCCCTGGATCTGGGCGAAGGCCCGCATGCCGAAGTAACAGCCGACGAAGTAGGGCCCGGTGGTGGATTCCGCGCCGGTCACGACGCCGAGCAGGGCCATGGTGAGGATCAGGGCCCACATGCCTCCCGTGGCCGCGAAGACCATGAGCATGCCGAGCACCAGGCACACCATGAAGGGTACGAAGGCGCGCGGGGTGCGCCACCGGTCGAGGGCGATGCCCGCGAAGATCTGTCCGGCGACGGAGGCCACCAGCATGACCGACACCGACAGCGACACCTCGGTGGCGGAATAGCCCCGGTCGCCGAAGAGGGACACCGCGTTGAGGCGCACGCTCATCGCCACGCCGGCCGCCACGGTCAGTACCAGCACCATGTACCACCAGGCCCGGGTCCTGAGGGCCCGGCCCAGGGGCAGGCCGGGCAACTCCTTGTGCGCCAGGCGGCTCTTTCCTGTCTGCGGAAGGGCGTCCCCGCCGGTGAGCGGTGCCGATGCGGGTTCGTACATCAGGAAGTACTGGGCAGGGAAGACGATCAGCAGGACGCATCCGCCGATCAGCAGGTAGGTCGTCCGCCAGCCGAAGTGGTCGATGGACAGCTGGCT
This sequence comes from Streptomyces hokutonensis, assembly GCF_000376565.1. Classification (GTDB taxonomy): domain Bacteria; phylum Actinomycetota; class Actinomycetes; order Streptomycetales; family Streptomycetaceae; genus Streptomyces; species Streptomyces hokutonensis. Next base: position 25,750 of record NZ_BARG01000086.1, read on the forward strand.
CAGGGGCGAGAGTGCGGCACCGGCGAGGCTGGAGGTCGCGCCGATGAGCAGGGAGTAGCCCAGCCCGCGGTGGTGGGGGAACCACTCGGAGACGACCTTGTACACCACGCCGAGGATGGAGGTGTAGCCCAGGGCCGTGCTCACCAGCAGGATCGCCGTCAGTTCGACACCGTTCGCGCCCACGAGCGCCACCGCGGCCGTCGAGAGCGCGTAGAGGGCGGTGCCCGGAACGGCGACCGCCCGGGCGCCCCAGCGGTCGACCAGACGGCCGGCCAGGGGCAGCACGAAGGGGGCGGCCACGGTGGGGATGTTGAAGACGGTCAGCGTTTCCGAGTGGGACCAGCCGAAGTCCTTCGCGACCGGGTCGATGAGGAAGGTGACGGCGGTGACGAGAGCGGGGGGACTGAAAGCCATGGCGAGCACGCAGGCGATCGCCGCTTTCCAGGCCGGTGTGGGATAGGCGCGCAGCGCGGACAAGGACTCCCGCAGGGAGACGGTGGCAGGGGCATCCGGCTGGCCGGGTGGAGCGAATTCCGGTGGGGACTGGGGCGCGGACATCGTCGTCCTTCCTCGCGCAAGGAGATGGCGACCGCCGGCTGAGCGGGCGGGGCGGTCTCGTGCGGCCAATGGCTCGCTGAGGCGTCGAGCGCCGAGCGGCACTCCGATTAGTGCACTGTACGGTTCAGTGCATTCGATCGGTCAAGAGGGCTGCACGAAATCGAGTCGTCTTCGCCGCCCGAAGGGAGGCCGCAAGGAGGTCGGAGGGTGCGGTGTCCGGCGTCCCTCAGGGGCGCTCGGGAAGGCCGCGGCGCGGGAGGTCCCGTCTCCCGCGCCGCGGCTGCGTCAGGAGTTCGCGCGCGACATCCAGGGGAAGACCTGGCTCATCGCGGAATCGGGTACATCCGGCCGGTCGGCGGCGCTCAGGCCCCGCAGGAAGATGGCCGTCGTCCATCGGGCGTACGCCTCGAGGCGGGCCGGGTCGCGGTCGGCGTCCAGATCCAGCAGCGCGTCCATCTGCGGTCCGGCCGCCGTCATGCGTACGAAGAGTCCGGCGTAGGACTCCGCGTCGGAGAGGGTGTAGCCGTGCTGCCGTGCGTCCTCGCGGAGCGCCACGGCCACCAGATCGACGACATGGGGCACACCGAGAGACCGAAGTGTGTCGGTCAGCTCGGGGCGGCGGGCCGCCTCGACGGTCAGAACGCGGATGAAGGCCAGGTAGTTCGGGGCGGTCGTGGCCTGGAGGAGCTTCAGGGCGATGCGTGCCAGTCTCTCCTGGGGGTCGTCGACGGAGTCGAGCATCGTCTGGTCCAGATCGAAGTCGAGGGAGGCTCCGCCGCGGGCGATCACCGCCCGGAACAGCTCCAGCTTGTCGCCGAAGTGCGCGTAGACGGTGGTCTTCGAGACGCCGGCCTCCGCCGCCACGGCATCCATCGAGGTTTGATCGAAACCGAGTTCCAGGAACAGCTCGACGGCCGCGTCGAGAATGGATTCCCGCTTGCTCTGCCGCCGACTCGTGCCCGCGCGCTGGGGGCGCTCCTGCTCAGCCATCTCACTCCTCGCCGAATCCCGGCCCTGGTGGGAGCCGGTACACGTCTCATCACTTGACCTTCAGTGAACCCTACCGTACGGTACAAAGTTACTGAACGGTGCAGTACAGGTGTGAGTGGCGACGAAAGACCGCCGGCCCCGGATTCGGGAGCGCTCAGGTCCAGTCCTGGCGAGACAGGGCGACGCCGAGGCGGTGTGCGAGGTCGTCGTACGGAATGCCGAAGGTCTCCAGGACGGTGGCGCCTCCGGGACCGATCTGGAACGTCGCGACGTCGGTGTAGACGCGGTCGACGCAGCCGACGCCGGTGAGCGGGTAGGTGCACTCCGGGACCAGTTTGGGCGCGCCCTGCTTGGTGAACAGCGTCATCATCACGAACACCCGCTTGGCGCCGATCGCCAGGTCCATCGCTCCGCCGACGGCCGGGACGGCGTCGGGGGCGCCGGTGTGCCAGTTGGCGAGGTCGCCGGCCGCGGACACCTGGAAGGCGCCCAGTACGCAGATGTCGAGGTGACCGCCGCGCATCATGGCGAAGGAGTCGGCGTGGTGGAAGTAGGCGGCTCCGGGCAGTTCGGTGACCGGGATCTTGCCCGCGTTGATGAGGTCGGGATCGATCTGCCCGTCCTGGGCCGCCGGTCCCATGTTGAGCATGCCGTTCTCGGTGTGCAGTACCACCCCCGCCCCGTCCGGAAGGTGGTCGGCCACCAGGGTCGGCCGGCCGATGCCCAGGTTGACGTAGGAGCCGTGCGGGATGTCACGCGCCACCCGCGCGGCCATCTCGTGCTCGGTCAGCGGCCCCCGGTCGAGGTGCTCCACGAGGGGCGGGGGTGAGCTCGTCGGATTCGTCATGCTGCGGGCACCACCTGTACGACTCGGTCGATGTAGATGCCGGGGGTCACCACGGCCTCGGGGTCGAGTGCGCCGATATCGACGATCTCGCGCACCTGGGCCACCACCGTGGTCGCCGCCGTGGCCATGACCGGCCCGAAGTTGCGGGCGGTCCTGCGGTAGACGAGGTTGCCCATCCGGTCGGCCCGGTGGGCGCTGATCAGGGCGACGTCCCCCTTGATCGGGTACTCCAGCACATGCGTCCGGCCCGCTATCTCCCGGGTCTCCTTGCCCTCGGCGAGCAGGGTGCCGGCTCCGGTGGGGGAGTAGAACGCGCCGATCCCGGCACCGGCCGCGCGCAGCCGCTCGGCGAGCGTGCCCTGCGGGACCAGCTCCAGTTCGACGCGTCCCTCGCGGTACAGCCGGTCGAAGACCCACGAGTCGGACTGCCGGGGGAAGGAGCACACCATCCGCCGCACCCGCCCCTTGTCCAGCAGGGCCGCGAGTCCGGTGTCGCCGTTTCCGGCGTTGTTCGACACCACCGTCAGCCCGGTCGCGCCCTGCCGGACGAGCGCCTCGATCAGGTCGGCCGGCATGCCGGCCGTGCCGAACCCGCCCACCAGCACGGTCGAGCCGTCCTCGATGCCGGCGACGGCCTCGTCGGGATCCCCGCACGTCATGACGTTCACACCGCACTCTCCAGGACCACGGCCAACGCCTGTCCGACGCCGATGCAGATCGCGGCGACGCCCCACCGCTGTCCCGACGCGCGCAGACGCGCGGCCAGCGTGCCGAGGATCCGGCCGCCCGAGGCCCCGAGCGGATGGCCGACGGCGATGGCGCCCCCCTTGGTGTTGACGATCGCCGGGTCGATCTTCCAGGCGTCCACGCAGGCCAGCGACTGCACGGCGAAGGCCTCGTTCAGCTCGACCGCCGACACGTCGGCCCAGGAGATCCCGGCCCGCTTCAGCGCCCGCTCGGCCGCCTCGACCGGCGCGAACCCGAACATCTGCGGGTCGAGCGCCGACACCCCGCGCCCGGCGATGCGGGCCAGCGGCGCGCTGCCGATCCGGGAGGCCGCCGCTTCCGAGCCGATCAGCACGGCGGACGCGCCGTCGCTGAGCGGCGAGGCGTTGCCCGCCGTGATGCGGCCGTCGGGCCGGAAGGACGGCTTGAGGCCGGCCAGCTTCTGCGGCGTGGATCCGGGCCTGATCCCCTCGTCACGGGAGAGGACGGCCTCGCCGTCCACCACGACCGGTACCACCAGGTCGTCGTAGAAGCCCTCCTCCCAGGCGGCGTGCGCGAGGGTGTGGGAGCGGGCGGCGAACTCGTCCTGGCGCTCCCTGGAGATCTCGAACCGGTCGTTGAGCTGCTCGTTGGCCTCGCCGAGGGAGACGGTCCACTCCTTCGGCATGCGTTCGTTGACCTGTCGCCAGCCCAGGGTGGTCGACAGGGCGGTCACATGGCCCGCGGGGAAGGCCCGGGACGGCTTGGGCAGCGCCCACGGAGCCCGGGTCATCGACTCCACGCCGCCGGTCAGGACGATGTCGGCGTCGCCGCTCTCCACGGCGCGCGAGCCGATGATCGCCGCGTCGAGGGAGGAGCCGCAGAGCCGGTTCACGGTCTCCGCCGGCACCGTCGTCGGCAGCCCCGCCAGGAGGACCGCCATCCTGCCGACGTTGCGGTTGTCCTCGCCCGCACCGTTGACGTTGCCCCAGACCACGTCATCGAGGGCGGCGGGATCGAGCGTGGGCACCTTGCCCAGCACCGCCGTGACCGCCGTTGCGGCGAGGTCGTCGGGCCTGATCTCGGCGAGCGCCCCGCCGTAGCGGCCGAAGGGCGTGCGCACTGCGCTGTAAACGAAGCTGGCAACCATGGACGCGACGCTAGGTCCCTTCCATTAATCACGTCCAATACCTATTGGCGCATGATTTATCACCGAAACAGATAAGCTGCGGTCATGGAGCTCCGCCAGATCCGCTACGTCCTGGCACTCGCCGAGGAGTGCCACTTCGGCCGTGCCGCCGAGCGCCTCCACGTGGCCCAGTCCGCCCTCTCCCAGCAGCTGAAGCAGTTGGAGCGCGAACTGGGCACGACGCTGTTCACCCGGTCGACCAGGCGGGTCGAACTCACCGAGGCCGGCCGTCAGCTGGTCATCTACGGACGGTCGATCGTGGCCGAGGTCGGACGGGCCGAGGAGCAGATGGCGCTGCTCGCCACCGGCCGGGCGGGGCGGGTGTCCATCGGCTTCGTCGGCACCGCCACGTACGACGTCCTGCCGCAGATCGCCCGGCGGGTACGGGAGCAGCTCCCGAACGTGGCCCTCGAACTGCACGGCGAACTGCTCAACCCCACGCTGGTCGAAGGCCTCCGCGAGGGCGTCTACGACCTCGCCCTGCTGCGCTCCGACGCCCTGCCGGACGTCGGCCTGAGCTTCACCGCCCTGCGGTCCGAACGGCTGGTGGCCGCCCTGCCCGCCGGGCACCGGCTCGCCGACCGGAGCCGGGTCTCCCTCGCGGAACTCGCCGACGAGTCCTTCGTCGTCCACCCTTCCCAGGGCCGGTCCTCCATGCACGGCCGGGTCCTCGCGGCCTGCGCCCGTGCCGGCTTCGTACCCTCACCGCTGACGGAGGTGGGCGAGACCTCCACCCTGGTCGTCTTCGTCGCGGCCGGCCACGGCGTCGCGCTGGTCCCGGAATCGGTACAGAGCCTCCGCCTCGACAGGGTCGTCTACGTCCCGCTCGCCGAGACCGAGACCGTCACCCTCGGGCTCGCACGCCGACAACTGCGGAACTCGCGGGCCACCGAACGGATTGCGGCGATGATCGAGCAGCACATGTCGAGCAGTGCCGAACAGCGGTAGGCGACACGGCGGGGGACCGGTGACGGGGAGTCGTTGGGCGCCCTGTGCGCGCCCCGGCGCGCTCGGAGCCGGTGGTGCCGTCTCGACCCTTGGCCTACACGTTCCCCGGACGCACACTGTGGTGGTGTTGGTATCGAGCCAGGCAGGTGCAGCTTGATCGGCTCCGTCAGGATTCCCCGAGCCCATCGCTTCGCCACCGCGCAGATCGAGCCGGACCGTCAGGTGGAGCTCTGGGAGCGGCACAACGCGGAGTCCTTGATCGCCCTCGCCTGCCGACCGCCGGTCGCCGGGTCGTTCTCGGCCGCAGAGGTGAACCTCCAGCTCGAGCGGGTCCATCTCGCCCGGGTCCGTGGCACCCGACACGTGGTCGAGCGCTCGTCCGAGCTGGTCGAGGCCAAACCGACCGGGGCGATCGTCGTCTACATGGCCATCACGGGAGAGGCGGTCTTCGAGCAGAACGGACACCGTCGCGTGCTGCGGCCCGGGCAGCTCCTGGTCTGCGACGCCGACCGCCCCTTTGTCCGTGGGTTCGGCCACGGGCTGGAGGAACTGGCGGTGAAGGTTCCCCGTGCGGAGTTCTCCGCGCTCACCGGCCTGCCGAGCCTGCCCACCCCCGTCGTCGTCGACGTGGGCGTCGGCGAGAACCCGCACGGACGGGCCCTGGCCCGGCTCGCGGGACGGGCGGTCCGCCGCGACCGCCCGGTGCCGGCCGACGAGCAGGCGATCGTCGAACTCGTGTCGGTGCTCGCCGCCTGTGACCATGTCGGGCTGCCCGTGGCCCACAGGGCGGCGGCCCGGATGTTCATCGAGGAGAACTTCACCGACCCGTCGCTCCGCGCGGCCGACATCGCGTCCGCCACCGGGATCAGCGAGCGGCATCTGTCGCGTCTGTTCGCGGCCGCCGGCACCAGCGTGCCCGCCCACATCCTCTCGCGCCGGCTGGACACGGCGTACAGCATGCTGACCTCCGGCTCCGCGAGCGGCCTGCGCACGTCGGACGTGGCGGCACGGTGCGGCTTCACGTCGCTCGCGTACTTCTCCCGCACCTTCCACGAGCGGTTCGGCATCACGGCGGGCGAGGTTCGCGCCGGGTCCGTCTGATCGATCCGCGGCGCGCCATCCTCATTTCCGCCATCTCGGCCCGGATCGTTGGAGCCGCCGGGGTGTGACCGCCGACACTCGACGCACCAGCCCGGTGCCCCTGACCGGGACGAAGAAAGGTGTGTCACATGCCCGTGTTCGACGATGGCCAACCCGAGACCCGTCCGCCCGCGTCATCGGTGGTCGAGACCGACGTCCTCATCGTCGGCTCAGGACCGGCCGGCGCGTCGGCGGCGTTGTTCCTGTCGACCCTGGGCGTCGACAACATGGTGATCACGAAGTACCGGTGGACGGCGAACACCCCGAGGGCCCACATCACCAACCAACGGGCGATGGAGATCTTCCGGGACATGGGCATCGAGGACCAGGTCCTCGCCGATTCCACACCCCATCACCTGGTCGGCGACACGGTGTTCTGCACGTCGATCGCCGGCGAGGAGATCGGGCGCATCCACACCTGGGGGACCCACCCGGCCCGCGAAGCCGACTACCAGTTGGCGTCGCCCTGCCTCGTGGTGGACATCCCGCAGACCTATCTCGAACCGATCCTGGTCAAGAACGCGACCGTACGTGGCACCCAGACGCGGTTCTCCACGGAGTACGTCTCGCACGTGCAGGACGCGGACGGCGTGGACGTCCTGGCCCGGGACCGGCTGACCGGGGCGGAGTACACCATCCGGGCCAAGTACCTGATCGGCGCCGACGGTGCCCGCTCCAAGGTCGCCGCGGACATCGGCCTGCGCTACGAGGGCGCGATGGACATCGCCGGGTCGATGAACATCACGTTCAAGGCCGACATCGAGGCCTACGTCGGTCACCGGCCGTCGGTCCTCTACTGGGTCATCCAGCCGGGGGCGAACGTCGGAGGCATCGGGGCCGGCCTGGTGCGCATGGTGCGGCCGTGGAACGAGTGGCTGATCGTCTGGGGCTACGACATCAACGACGAGCCCCCCGTCGTCGACGAGGCCTCCGCGACGCAGATCGTGCGCGACCTCCTCGGCATGCCCGACATCGACGTCGAGATCACCGGCACCAGCCTGTGGGGCAACAACGAGATGTACGCCGAGCACCTCCAGAAGGGCCGCGTCTTCTGTGCCGGGGACGCGATCCACCGGCACCCGCCGAGCAACGGTCTGGGCTCCAACACCTCGATCCAGGACTCCTACAACCTGGCCTGGAAGCTCGCCCTCGTGCTGCGCGGCCAGGCCGACCCGAGCCTGCTCGACACCTACTCGGCCGAGCGGGCGCCGGTGGCCGAGCGCATCGTCCGGCGGGCGAACCGGTCCAGCCGTGAGTTCGTGCAGTTCTTCGAGGTGCTCGGACTGCTCGACGCCACGACCGAGGACGAGATGGTCGCGGCGATCGAGGAGCGGAAGGCCAACACGCCCGAGGGCGCGGCCAAGCGCGCCGCCCTGGTCGACGCGATGGAGCTGAAGAACTACGAGTTCAACGCCCACGGAGTGGACCTCGGACAGCACTACGAGTCGGCCGCGGTCGTCTCCGACGGATCCTCGCTGCCCGAGCCCAGTCGCGATCCCGACCTGTACTACGAGATGTCCACCGTGCCCGGCGCGCACCTGCCGCACGCCTGGGTCGGCGACACCATGGAGCGGAAGGCGATGATGGACCTCGCCCCCTACGACCGGTTCACCCTCGTCACCGGCATCGCCGGCGAAGCCTGGGCCTCGGTGGCCGAAAAGGTCCAGCACGAACTCCGGATTCCGCTGGAGACCGTCGTCATCGGGCCAGGTCAGGAGGTCACGGACCTCTACTACGACTGGGCGAAGCTGCGCGAGGTCGCCGAGAGCGGCGCCCTACTGGTGCGACCCGACAAGCACATCGCCTGGCGCTCGATGACGATGCCCGATGATCCCGAGGGTGCTCTGCGCACGGCGCTGCTCCAGATTCTGGGGAGGGCGTGAACAGCATGCGGTTCGCCCACGACACACTCGCGCAGCGTGTCCTGTTCGTCTCCGCTGCGGCAGCGGAGAATCTGGTCGCCGAGATCAAGGAACTCGGTGCGTCGCGGGTCATGGTGATCGCCGGGGAGGCCGAGCGCGAACTCGCCCAAGAGGTCGCCGCAGACCTGCCCGTGGCGCACTGGCACCACGAGGTGGCCATGCACGTGCCGGTCGAGGTCGCCGAACGGGCCAGAGAACAGGCCGAGGCCCATCGCGTCGACGCCCTCGTCTGTATCGGCGGCGGCTCGACGACCGGCCTGGCCAAGGCCGTGGCGCTCACCACCGGTCTGCCCATCGTGGCGGTGCCGACCACCTACGCGGGCTCGGAGGCCACCAACGTCTGGGGACTCACCGAGCACGCCCGCAAGACCACCGGCACCGACCCCCGGGTGCTTCCGCGAACGATCGTCTACGACGCGACGCTCATGCTCACCCTGCCGGTCGACCTGAGCGTGGCGTCCGGGCTCAACGCCCTGGCCCACTGCGTCGATTCGATGTGGGCGCCACGGGCCGACCCGATCGACCGGGCACTGGCCGGCGAGGGCATCCGGGCCCTGAACGTCGGACTGCCGCTGGTCGTCTCCGAGCCGGGCGGCCTCGACGGGCGTGAACACGCCCTGTACGGCGCCTATCTCTCCGCGGTGGCGTTCGCCTCGGCGGGCTCGGGGCTGCACCACAAGATCTGTCACGTGCTCGGCGGCATGTTCGACCTTCCGCACGCCCAGACCCATGCCGTCGTCCTGCCCCATGTACTCGCCTTCAACGTGCCGTCGGCACCGGACGCCGAGCGACGTATCGCCGCCGCCTTCGACGTCGGGTCGGCGACCGACGGGCTCGCCCGGCTGCGCACCCGGCTCGACGCGCCCCGGGCTCTTCGGGACTACGGCATGCCGGAATCCGGCATCGGCCCCGCCGCGGAGGCGATCCTCGCCGCTGTGCCGCCGGGCAATCCGACCCCCGTGACCGTCGACAACATCACCGGGCTGCTGCACGCGGCCTGGGAAGGAGCAGAGCCCCGATGACCGACACCGTCTCCGCAGAACAGGAGCGTCGCGAGGCGGACCTGGTCGAGCGTGTCGTCCGTTCGTTCGACGGCTGTTCCGACCCGCGGCTCAAGCAGCTGATGACCTCGCTCGTGCACCATCTGCACGCCTTCGCCCGCGAGGTCCGTCTGACCGAGGAGGAGTGGACCAAGGGCATCGAGTTCCTGACCGCCGCCGGCCACATGACGGACGACAAGCGCCAGGAATTCATCCTGCTCTCCGACGTACTCGGACTGTCGATGCAGACCATCGGCATCAACAACGAGGCGTACGGCGACGCGACCGAGGCGACCGTCTTCGGACCGTTCTTCGTCGAGAACAGCCCTGAGATCGCCCCAGGCGGCTCCATCTCCGGCGTCGCGTCCGGGGAACCGTGCTGGGTGGAGGGCACCGTCTCCGACAGTGACGGCGCGCCGGTCGCCGGTGCGCGCATCGAGGTCTGGGAGGCCGACGCCGAGGGCCTCTACGACGTCCAGCACGACGACGGCCGGACCGCGGCCCGCGGCCATCTCTTCTCCGACGCCGAGGGACGCTATTCGTTCTGGGGCGTCACACCGACGCCGTACCCCATTCCCCACGACGGCCCCGTGGGGAAGATGCTCGCGGCCGTCGGCCGATCCCCGATGCGGGCCTCGCATCTGCACTTCATGGTCAGTGCCGCGGGGCAGCGCACGCTGGTCACCCACATCTTCGTCAGTGGCGACGAACTGCTCGACGCGGACACGGTGTTCGGGGTCAAGGAGTCCCTGGTGAAGAAGTTCGAGCGCCAGGCTCCCGGCTCCCCGACGCCGGACGGCCGCGCGGTGGACGACTCATGGTCACGAGTCTCCTTCGACATCGTGCTGGCCCCGGCCGGTACGTGATCGTTCGGCACGGGCCGAGGGGGTCGGGCCGCTCGACGCGGTGAGCGCGTGCGCCCGGCCCCCTGGGCAGCAGTGCCCTCCACCCCAGCCGGTACGGGTCTCCCGAACGCGTGCGGCCGGGACCGGGCCCGGCGGCGTCCGGCCGCCGCGCCCGTGGCAATCCCGCCTTCCCGCACGGAGGAGAACCGTATGACGGGCACCGTCACCAACTTCAGTTACGGCGCCGTGACGCCGATCGCCGCCTACCTGATGGCCACGGTCGGGTCGGCACTCGGGCTGAGGTGTACGACACGGTCACTGCGCCGTCCACATCACAGAGGCAGATGGCTGGCTCTGGGCTCCATATCATTCGGCTGCGGTATCTGGGCCATGCACTTCACCGCCATGATCGGCTTCGACATCGAGGGTGTGGCGGTTCGCTACGACCGCGACCAGGTGTTCGTCAGCCTCGCGGTCGTCATCGTCTGCGTCGCCGCCGGCATGTTCCTCGCCGGCTACCGGGGCCGGTCCGCGGTGATCCTGACACTGGCGGGCATCATCACCGGCAACGGGGTGGTGACCATGCAGGGCCTCGGTATGAGTGCCATCAAGATCGACGGCAGCCTCCACTACGACGGCACCATCGTGATTCTCACCTTCGTCTTCACCCTCGTCATCACCACGGTGGCGCTGTGGGGAGCGGTCTCCATCCACGCCCTGTGGTCCAGCATGGGCGCGAGCCTGATCATGGGCGTGGCGGTGACCGGCATGCACTACATCGGCATGACCGCCCTCACCATCCGGCTCAACGGCCACACCACGATCGACGAGTCGACGAGCAATCTGGGGTTCCTCATGGTCATGCTCGCCGGCCCGCTCCTGGTCCTCCTGGTCGCCACGACCATCGTCATGTTCGACCCCGACATGCTGGACGCCGAGGGCGACGTGGACTGGGCGGCGCACGCGCCGCGCGGGTCCGGCTCCGCCCACCCCGTGCGCTAGGAGCGTGGGTCAGTAACTGTGACTGAGCACGCTGGTTGGCCGCTGAGCGCCGTAGTTGGCTCAGTGGCAAAGAGCGCCTGTTCAGTCGAGGACCGCGGTGGCTTCGATCTCGACCAGATGGTCGGGAACGTCCAGTGCCGCAACGCCTATCAGCGTGGTCGGCGGGGCCGGGGTGATCCCCAGCTGCGCGGCTGCCCGGGAGATCCCTTCCAGGAGCGGGGGCATCTTGGCGGGGGTCCAGTCGACGACGTAGAAGGTCAGCTTCGCCACGTCGTCGAAGGAGCCACCGACCTCGGCCAGGGCGGTGCCGACGTTGAGATAGCTCTGCTCGACCTGGGCGGCGAGGTCGCCTTCGCCGATCGTGACTCCCTCGGCGTCCCAGGCGACCTGCCCGGCGACAAAGACCAGCCTCGACCCGGATGCGATCGACACCTGCCGGTAGACGTCGATCTTGGGCAATCCGCTGGGGTTCATAAAGGTGATGGCCATGCTGCCTGTCTCCTCGTCCTGAGCGCCTGTGGGCTCGCGTCCGCGCCGACCAAGACGCTCACTCTCTTGTGGTTACTCAGGAACTGTAAGAGAGTGGCAGCTGACGTGGAAGAACGCACTTTTCAGTGACTGGAGAACCTTATGGTGACCAAGCAGTTCACAGGCTCGCCCGAGGATGCAGACCTGGCGCGTGCGGGCTCCTTGGCGCGGGAGATCTTCTCCGACGTCGCCAACAAGTGGGCCTTCCTCATCGTCGAGGGTCTCGGTGATCGCACCCTGCGCTTCAGCGAGCTGCGGAACGAGATCGAGGGCATCAGCCACAAGATGCTCACCCAGAACCTGCGCATGCTGGAGCGCAACGGCCTGGTCGAGCGCACCGTGCACCCCACCGTCCCACCGCGGGTCGAATACACCCTCACCGAGCCGGGTCAAGCCCTGCGCGCAACGGTCGACGGAATGTGCGGCTGGACCCACCAGTACTTCGGTCACATCGAGGCCGCCCGCCGCCGCTTCGACGCCTGACGGCTGGCGCACGCGCCGGCGGCCGGCTGCAATGCTCAGAGCGGCCAACCAGCGTGCTCAGTCACAGTAACCGGCAACCCGCGCGCGTCTGGTGATCACTTGTGCGGGATGATCCCGGTATGCGTGACCAGGAGGGGCTGTTCGAGGTCGAGCCAGCCGAGGGCAAACGGCCGCCACGTCGTGCGGCGGCGGTGGACAAGCGATTCAGGGCGTTCGACCCGCACCAGGTCCTGCTGCTGCCGCCGTCGCTGGACGACTGGCTGCCCCGGGATCATCTGGCCCGCTTCGTCGCCGAGCTGGTCGACGACGTTCTTGACCTCGGACCGGTCCTGGCTGACTACACCGAGAAGCGGGGCTACCCGCCCTACGACCCGCGGCTGATGGTGCGGCTGCTGATCTACGGCTACACCACCGGCGTCCGCTCGTCCCGGGCGATCGAGCGCAAGTGCGTGGACGATGTCGCATTCCGGTTCCTGGCCGCCAACCAGGCACCGGACTTCCGGTCTATCGCCCGGTTCCGCCGCCGCCACTTGGACGCTCTCGCCGACCTGTTCACCCAGTCCCTGCACCTCGCGCAGAAGCTGGGCATGGTCAAGATGGGCCGCGTCGCCCTGGACGGCACCAAACTCGAAGCCACTGCCTCCAAGCACAAGGCGATGAGCTACGGCCGCCTGGTCACCAAAGAAGAGCGCGTCGAAGCCGAGATCGCCGACCTGGAGGCCAAGACCCGGGCTCTGCTGGCCGACGCCGAGGCCACTGATGCGGCCGAGGACCAGGCATTCGGCCCCGACGGCAAAGACGTGGACCTCCCCGCCGAACTCGACCGCCGCGAGAAGCGCCTGGCCAGGATGCAGGCCGCTCGCGCCCAGATCGAGGCCGAGGCCGCCGACAAGACCCGCCGCCACGCGCAGGACACCGAACGCCGCCGCCAAGAACGAGCCGGTACCGGCGACGAGCAGGCCGTCACCGACGCCGGCGAGAAGGCCGCCGCCAAGGCCAGGCCCAAGCCGAAGGCCCAGGCCAACTTCACCGACCCCGACTCGCGGATCATGAAGAACAGCGACGGCGCCTACATCCAGGCCTACAACGCCCAGGCCGTCGTCGACGAGGCCCACCAGGTCATCACCGCCGCCGACGTGACCTGCAATCCCTCCGGCGCGCTGAACTACACCGCGATGCTCGACCAGTCCGCGGCCAACACTGGCGCCCACCCCGAGCAGGCCCTCGTCGACGCCGGATACTGCTCCGAGGCCAACCTGGAAGCCGCCAAGGACCGGCAATTGGCCTGCGGCACCGACACGTTCATGGCCACCGGCCGACTCGCCCACGACGAGCACGTCCCGCCCGCACCTCGCGGACGCATCCCCAAGGACGCCACGCTGAGCGCATGGCACGCAAACTGCGGACCAAGCCCGGCCGCATGGCCTACAGCCGCCGCAAGGCCATCGTCGAACCCGTCTTCGGCCAGATCATGACCTGCCAGAACGGACGCCAGCTCCTCCTACGCGGTGAAGACGGCGCCCGAGGCGAGTGGCGCCTGCTGGCCGCCTGCCACAACCTCCGCAAGATCTTCCGGCACGTCGGAAGCGCCGGCATCACCGCAGCGATTGCCTGACCAGCCGGGCCGACCGGCCCCAAGCACCGAAATCCCAGGACCGCCGCCCCACTCACCAGTCCCGAAGCCACTCACCAGGCGACCGCAGTGAACCGCCGACCGGTTGCCCGTTACTGACCCACGCTCCTAGGCGCCCCGTCGCGCCGTGTGCAAGTGCGTGCGCGCGCTGCCTGTCGTACCTCTCCACCGAGCAACGAGAACGCGGTCGCCGAGCACTCGCCCGGCGGCCGCGTCGTGGTTTGGCGGGTCCGTCGGTTCCTGGTCCGTGCACTCCTCCCCGGCGAAGTAACCCTCGCGACACACGGACGAAAGAACTGCCCGCCGAACGCTCGACATGGCGTGAGCTGAGGTCTATTTTGGAATCAGATTTCACCTGACGGAATGGAGGTCAAGTGTGAGCAGGGCACCTATAGAGGGGTCGGCCTCGGTGGCGATCGCCGGCGGTGGGCCCGTTGGCATGGCGCTCGCCATCGACCTTGCACAGCGCGGCGTGGCAAGCGTGGTCTTCGAAAGCCGTGCGGAAGCAGACCGCTTCTCGGCGCGCACCAACATGACAAATGTCCGTTCGATGGAGCATTTCCGCCGTTGGGGGATAGCCGACGCGCTGCGGGAGAACGACCCCGTGAGCCCGCGGATCCAGCGGGACGTGGCCTTCGTGACGCGGCTGAACGGGCATCTGATCCAGCACTTCCCCCGGGCCTACGAGTGGTCCGAGCGGCTGCCGATCGCCTCGGAGGTCGCCGAGTGGGCGCCAAACGAGGCCATCGAGAAGACCCTTCGAGCCCGGGCCGCGGAACTCCCGCTGATCGACGTGCGCTTCGGGCACACGGTCGAGTCGTTCGAGCAGGACGACGACGGCGTCACCGTGCACGTGACCGCACCCGACGGGCCGCAGGTGTTCCGCAGCGACTACCTCGTGGCCGCGGACGGCAGCCGGTCGCGGCTGCGCAGCCGGATTCTCAATGTGCGGTTGGAGGGCAAGGCCAACCTGGCGCGGAGCTTCCTCTGGCATCTGCGTGCCCCCGGGCTCGCCGAGCACTGGAAGGCCTCGCCCATGGTGTCGATGACGCTCTTCTACAACGAGGACCGCTACTGCGACAGCCTGGTACCGCAGTCCGGCGAGGACCAGTGGGCGTACTTCTGTTCTCCGGTGCCCAGTCACATAGACGGCGACGACTGGGAGGCGTGCCGCGACATGCTCTTCCGGTCGGTCGGCGCCGAGTTCGAGGTCGAGCCGATGGAGGGCGGAACGTTCATCACCCACTCGATGCAGGCGCCGCGCTACGACTTCGGCCGGGTACTGCTGGCGGGAGACGCCGCCCACCTGGTCTCCCCGATGGGCGGGTTCGGTATGAACATCGGCATCGGGGACGCGGCCGACCTCGGATGGAAGCTGGCAGCGCTCGTCCAGGGATGGGGCGGCCCCCTGCTCCTGGCGAGCTACAGCATCGAGCGGGGCGAAGCGGCCCGGTTCATCCTCGACGGCTGCGAGCGCAATCAGGCCGTGGGCGCGTCGCAGCTGGTGCGCGACGGTATAGAGGACCCCGGCCCTGAGGGCGACGCGGTGCGTGCCCAGGTCGCCGAAGACATCCAGGTGCAGAAGGCGCGACAGTTCAAGCGCATGGGCGGCCAGTTGGGCTACCGGTACTCCAGCTCGCCGATCGTCCTGCGCGACGGCGTCGACGAGCCGCCGGCCAACTTCGAGGACTACGTCCCCTCGGCGGCTCCGGGCAACCGGGCTCCCCACCACTGGCTCAAGGACGGCTCCTCCCTCTACGACCACATCGGCCCGGGGTTCACCCTCCTGGTACTGGACGAGATCGACACCGAACCGCTGCGCCGAGCGGCCGCGGCACGCGGCGTCCCCCTCGACGTGGTCACCCCCGGCGAGCCCGACCGGGCCGCCCTGCACGACCTGTACCTGGCACCCGCGACGCTGCTCCGCTCGGATCACCACGTCGCCTGGCGAGGCCACGCGTTCGACGACGTCGACCGGCTGCTGGACGTCGTCACCGGTTCGTCGGCCTGGCCGACGACCGTCACCCCCTGAATCGCGCCCCTCGGCGCCCCACCACACAAAGGACTGTCACCATGCCCAAGGTCACCCGTCTCGGCCACGTCGGCCTGTTCGTCACCGACCCGGAGGTCATGCTCGAGTTCTACTCGGGCTTTCTCGGTATGACCGTGACCGACCGCGACGAGCGGCGCGTCTTCCTCAGCTCGCGCCCCGGCGAGGAGCACCACGAACTGCTCCTGGCAAAGAACGCGGACCGGCACACCGACCCGCAGCAACTGTCCTTCGTGGTCGAGTCGTTGTCGGACCTGCGGGAGTTCTACGCGCAGATCGTCGAGCGGAAGTACTCGATCGACCACATCAACAACCACGGCAACGCGATCGGCTGCTACTTCCGCGACCCGGAGGACAACCGCGTCGAGGTCTATTGGCACACGGGCATCGACTGGCCGCAGCCGTTCAGTGAGGCGATCGACCTGTCCCTGAGCGAGGCGGAGCTGCTCGGCCTGCTGGACGAGATGCGGGCGTCCGCGTGATCGCGTCCGTACTCCTGAGGGGGGAACGTCCTTGAAGGAAGCCATGTTTGCCGAGGTCGTCGGATTCGCCGGCCATCTGGGCACTCCCATAGAGGGCTACCTCGCCCGGCCCGTGACCACCGAGCCGACCCCCGGAGTCGTGGTGCTCCACCACGCTCCCGGACTCGACCCGTGGTGCAAGGATGTGGTGCGGAACTTCGCGGCCCGGGGCTACACGGCCGTTTCTCCGCATCTCTATCACCGGCGCGGTCCCGGGCACTGGGCGGACGTCGCCGCCGCCGCACGTGCGGAGGGGCTCGCCAAGGCGATGCCCAACGACCAGGTGATGGGCGACATCGCGGGTGCCGCAGCGTACTTGCGGGCGCAACCGGGCGCCAACGGGAAGGTCGGAGTGATCGGCTTCTGCTCCGGCGGCCGGCAGGCGTTCCTTGCGGCCTGCGACGTGCCCTCGCTCGACGCGGCGGTGGATTGCTGGGGCGGGAGCATCCTCCCGCAACCCCCCGATCCCGGTCGCCCGGGTCCGGCGCCGAAGGGCGTCATCCACAGGGCGCCGGACATGTCGATGCCGCTCCTGGGGATCTTCGGCAACGACGATCTCAACCCCACCCCGGACCAGGTCGACGAGATCGAACGCGTGCTGACCAAGCACGGGAAGTCGTTCAGGTTCTTCCGCTACGACGGCGCCGGCCACGCGTTCTTCGCCTCGGACAAGCCCAACTACCGGCAGGAGCAGGCCGTGGACGGGTGGGAGCGGGTCTTCGAGTTCTACGACGAACACCTGCGCTGAAGGAGGATGTTATGTGCACGTGGATGACCGAGCAGATCGGTATCGCCGGTGCCGCGCGGGGAGTGCCGGACTGGCTGAAGGTGACGCGGGCCAACGTCTTCTACGACCACCCCGTCAGCGCTCCGTACGACCACGCGTTGATCATCGATTTCGTCAACCCTGACGCCGGAGTGGGTGCTCGGGTCGGGATCGAGCTCAGCGCCGCCTCGGCGCGGGAACTGGTGCGAGCCATCACGGCAGCACTCGAAAGCCCGGAAGCCCAGGCGGACCTCGCGGCCCAGTCGCGTGTCCTGCCGGGTTCGGAGCAGGAAACCGTGTCGTAACTCTTGTGTGGGTTCGGGCACACTGCTACGTTCACCGAATTCCATCTAGCGGAATGTGATTCCGAATCCAATCTCCGCCTTGAAGGCCTCAAGGGCCGCCCCCGGATGGATCTGCGGGAAACAAGGAGTCGCACATGCACAAGGACGTGTTTGCAGACATTCCGGTCGGTCGACGCACGAGGACCGCCGTCGTCGGACTGAGCGTGGTGCTCGGTCTGACGGCCGCCGGCTGCGCCACCTCGGACAGCACCGCCACAACCCAAGGGGCCACCTCTCCCCGTAGTTCCAGCTCCGCCGACCCCTGGGCGGTGACGGATCTGGCCGGCTACACCGGCGGCAAGTCGGGGGCGGCCGACACCGGCCTCGCACCGGTGAAGATCGGGTGGGTCAACCAGCAGGGCGGCTCGCTGGAATACCCGAACGCCACGCTCGGGGCCCGGGCGGCGGTGAAGTACGTCAACGAGAAACTCGGCGGGATCGACGGTCATCCGCTCGAACTGAGCACCTGTTACGTGGTGGACAGCGAGCAGGAGGGCAACTCCTGCGGGCTGAAGATGGCCAACGACAACGACATCAAGACCGTCCTCGTCGGCACACTGATCAACGGCGGCCAGTCCATGCGGGCGGTCGTCCAGGGAAGCAAGCCCATCCTGATGTCGAACTCGATCAGCGCGCCGGACGCCACCGGCAAGAACGTCTTCATCTTCAACGGCAACCCGGACTCGATCTTCGGAGGGCTGGCGACCTACCTCGACGACAAGGTCAAGGCCAAGAGCGTGGCCGTCATCTACCCGCAGGACGCCCAGAGCATCGGCGGCGTGGACGTGATCCGCAAGGACCTCAAGAAGCTCGGCATCAAGCTCAAGGCGGTCGGGTTCGACCCGTCGACGACCAACCTCACCGCGGCCGCGGTCGCCGCCGGCGTCCAGACGGCCGACGCCGTCGTACCGCTGGTGTCGTCGCCACCGAACTGCGTCTCGGCGGCCAAGGCGCTGGACTCCCTGGCGGTCAAGGCGCCGATCGTGTCGACCGGTTCCTTCTGCTTCTCCAAGGCAGTCGCCCAGGGGTTGGGCGGCGAAGCGCCCAAGTGGCTGCAACTGTCGACGCAGACCAACGTCGCCGACACCTCCCTCACCGATGTGCGGGCCTACCTCAAGCAGTCGCAAGCGGCCTCGCTGAGCGCCGGCGCCCAGACCGACTCCGACGCGACGCTCGCCTGGAGCCTGGTCATGACAGCGACGAAGTTCCTCAACGCGGCCGGTGGCGCGGACGCGACCACGAAGACCGTGGCGAAGGCCGCCCAGTCGTTCCACGGCCCGATGCTCCTGGGCAGCGAGACGGTCAAGTGCGGTGCCTACAGCGACCAGCCGGGACTCTGCGGCGCCCAGAGCCGGGTCTTCGAGCACACCGGCGGCAACACCTTCTCCGCGGCCACCGACTGGATCACCCCGTCCGGGCTCTGACGGCGACCACACGTCGTACACCCACCGCGATCTCGATCAACCCTTTGCAACGACCCGTCCCCGCGACCGCGGCGGACGAAGACGAGGAGACACCATGAGCGCCCCAGCGAGCGCCACGATCCGGCCCCGTGAGCCGAACCCGCGTCCCGAGGACCTGGTGCAGCACGCGGCGGCCTTCCGAGACCGACTGCGGGACGAGCAGGAAGCCACGGAGGAGCGGGGCGCCTACTCGCCCGAGACCCACGAGCTCTTCCGGCAGGCCGGCTTCTACCGGACCCTCCTGCCCCGACGCTACGGCGGCTACGAATTCGACGTACCCACTTTCCTGCAGGTGATCGTCGAGATAGCCCGCGGATGTCCCGGGACCGGCTGGGGCCTGTGCCTCGCGGCCGGGCACGGCCTGCAGATCGGCGGGCTCTACGGCGAGGCCGCCCAGGCCGGTGCCATAGGACCCGACGGGGACTTCGCCGCACCCATGCGCGGTATCCCGATGGGCACGGCCACCCGAACCGAGCAGGGCGCGTGGCGGATCGCGGGGACCTGGGACTACTGCTCGGGATCGCCGTACTCCACCCACGCGATGCTCGCGGTCCGCCTCGACGAGGGCGACGGTCCGGCCGGCGGCCAGGGCCTGGCGTTGGTGCCGCGCTCGGACTGGACGCTGATGGACGACTGGCGGCACCGCTCCTTCGGGATGCGGGGGAGCGGATCCAACAGCATCCAGGTCGACGGAGCTGTGGTCCCCGACGAGTTCGTCGTCCGCGGCAACCCGCTGGGGTTCGGCGGGAAGCCGACGACACCCGGTTACCGGCTGCACGGCAATCCCATGTACGCCGGCCACTCGATGGGCTACCTGCAACTGGAGATCACGTCGGTGCTGGTGGGCTGCGCCTACGCGGCCCTGGACGAGTACGAGCGGATCATCCGCGCCAAGAAGACTCCCGGACCCCACGGCGTCCCGCGGTTCCAGACGGCCGACTACCAGCGCCACTGGGGTGTGGCCAGCGGCAAGGCCAGCGCGGCGGAGGACGTTCTTCTGCGCAGCAGCGAGTTCTACATGGAGCTCTGCCGGGAGGCCGTTGTCGACGACAAGGGGTTCGCCCCGGAGCAGTTGATGCGGATCCACGCCAGCACCCACCACGCCGTCAACCTCGCGTGGGAAGCGGTCGAGTTGTTGTTCCGCACCTCGGGAACCAGCGAAGGCGGGAGCAACGGCTCGCGCATGCAGCGGTACTACCGGGACATCTCCACGGCACGGACCAACGTCGGGCTGCAGTGGGAGACCTTCGCCACCGCGCTGGCCAAGGAGCACTTCGGTCTGAAGGCCGACGGACTCGTCTGAGCCGGCGGCACGGCCGAAGGAGAAAGCTCATGGAGACACTTGTTCTTTTCGCGCTGCTGGGGCTCGGTTCGGGCGCGGTCATCGCCGGCATCGCGCTGGGTGTGGTGCTCAGCTGGCGCGGCAGCGGCACGATCAACCTGGCCGCGGGCGCGACGGTCATGGTCGCCGGCTACGTGTTCTGGGCGCTGCGCACCGGGTTCTTCGGGTTCGCGCTGCAGACCGTCCCGGCGATCGTCCTGACCCTGCTGTTCATGGCCCTCTACGCCGTGGTCGTGGAGTTGGTCGCCGTCAGACCACTGCGCAGCGCCTCCCCGCTCGCCAAGCTCGTGGCGTCGTTGGGCGTGCTGCTGCTGACACAGGCGTTGGTCCTGCTGATCTTCGGCAGCGCGCCCCGGAACAGCCCGTCGGTGCTCACCGGCGACGTGGTGTCCGTCTTCGGTGTGGCGGTGCCCGAAGCACAGTTCATCCTGGCCGGCATCGTGGTGGCGCTGGCGGGCGGTCTCGCCGCTCTCTACCGCTTCACCCGGTTCGGGCTCGCCACACGGGCCGCCTCGGAGAGCGAGCGGTCCGCCGCTCTCGCCGGACTGTCGCCGAACGTCATCTCGCTGGGCAACTCCGTCCTCGGGCATGTGGCCACCGGGTTCGTGGGCGTGCTGGCCGCGTCGATCGTCGGACTGAGCGCCACGACACTGCCTCTGCTGATCATCCCGGCGCTGGCCGCGGCACTGTTCGCGCGCTTCACCTCGTTCGGTGTCGCGTGTGCCGTCAGCCTGCTCATCGGGATCAGCGAGTCACTGCTCTACCAGGCATCCAACGAGTCGTGGTTCCCCACCCAGAACGGCTCCGCCATCCCGGGTGTGCAGCAGGTGGTCGAGTTCCTCCTCATCGTCATCGCCCTGTGGTGGCGGGGCTCCAGCCTTCCCCTCCGTGGCGACCTGGTGGAACGGTCCCTGCCGATGGTGCCCGACCAGGACCGGCTCGCCGCGCGGGTCGCCCCGGTGGCCATCGCGTGCGCCGTGGCACTCGTGGTGCTCCCCTCCGACTTCCGACAGGCCGTCGCGACCGGCCTGGTGGCCACCGTCCTGTGCCTCTCCTTCGTTGTGATCATGGGGTACGTCGGTCAGCTGTCGGTGGTCCAGTTGGCGCTGGCCGGAGTCGCCGGATTCGTGCTCTCGCACCTCGAGGCCGCGTACGGTATCGGCTTTCCGCTGGCCCCGATCCTGGCGATCGCCGCGGCGACCGTGCTGGGGGTGCTCATCGGCGCCAGTGCGCTGAGGGTGCGGGGAGTCACGCTGGTCGTGGTGACGCTGGCTGCCGCGATCGCGATCGAACAGTTCATCTTCGCCAACCCGGACTGGGGTGGTGGCCAGACAGGGGCTCCTGTC
Organism: Streptomyces hokutonensis; assembly: GCF_000376565.1. Classification (GTDB taxonomy): domain Bacteria; phylum Actinomycetota; class Actinomycetes; order Streptomycetales; family Streptomycetaceae; genus Streptomyces; species Streptomyces hokutonensis. The sequence goes on from NZ_BARG01000086.1 coordinate 47,412, forward strand.
GAGTCACCGAAGCTGTTCGGTCTCAACCTCGGTGCCGACGCGTCCTTCCGTGGCCTGGACGGGTCACTGCCCAGTCCGGTCTTCGGCCTGCTGGCGCTGGTGGTGACCGTGGTGCTCTACCTGTTCGTGGCGAATCTGCGCAGGGGAGACCTGGGCCGCCGCATGCTGGCCGTGCGCTCGAACGAACGGGCTGCCGCGGCGGCGGGCGTCAACGTACGAGCCGTCAAGATCCAGGGCTTCGCCATCGCGTCCTTCCTGGCCAGCATCGCCGGCGTGATGTACGCCTACGACTTCCGCACGGTGTCGGCGAACAGCTACGGCACCATGAGCGCCCTCTCCCTGGTCGCGAGTGTCTACGTCCTGGGAGTGACGCTGGTCCAGGGCGGGGTGCTGGCGGGATTCGGCGCCGCCGGCGCGGTGATCCCGCTCATCCTCCAGACCTGGGTCCTGCCGGAGAGCCGGGTCTCCATCTACATGCAGCTCATCATCGGAGCCGGTCTGCTCATCCAGCTGCGGTTCTGCCCCGACGGGCTGCTGGTGGCCTCGGCGACGAAGCGGGAGCGACGCGCGCGTGCATCCCGCGCCGGCAAGGCGTTGACCGCGGTGGGCGCCAAGCCGCAGGGAGGTGTGTGAGGATGCCGAGTCCTGTGCTGTCCGCACGCGGTATCAGTGTCCGGTACGGCGGGGTGCAGGCGCTCTCCGGCGTCGACATCGAGGTGCGTCCCGGCCAGATCGTGGGACTGATCGGCCCCAACGGGGCGGGGAAGACCACGTTCATCGACGCCGTGACCGGCTTCGCGCGGTGCACGGGCAGCGTCGAGGTGGCCGGCCGCGACATCGGGCGGATGCGCCCGCACGCCCGGGTGCAGGCGGGCCTCGGCCGGACGTGGCAGGCCGTGGAGCTCTTCGATGCCCTCACGGTGGCGGAGAACCTGGCCGTCGCCGCCCGTCGGCCGGCGTTGTGGACGACGATCCGCGAGCTGCTGACCAACGCCGAGGCGACCAGGCCCCCGGTGGGCCACGCCCTGGAGGCGCTCGGCATCGAGGGCCTCGCCGAGGCGATGCCCGGCGAGCTGTCGGAGGGCCAGCGCAAGCTGGTCGGCATGGCCCGGGCCTTCGTAGGTGACCCGAAGGTGGTGCTCCTGGACGAGCCGGCCGCCGGCCTGGACACCGACGAGAGCGCGGAGCTCGGCAAACACCTGCGACGGCTGGGTGACCAAGGCACCCCGATGCTGCTCATCGACCACGACATCAATCTCGTGTTCGCGACCTGCGATCACGTGGTCGTCCTCGAGTTCGGCCAGGTCATCGCCACCGGGCGCCCGGCGGACGTGCGCCGTGACCCCAGGGTGATCTCCGCCTATCTGGGATCGGCGGCCTCTGACGACATCAAGGTCGGGGAGGAATCATGACCCAACCAGTACTGCGCATCGAGGGCCTGACGGCCGGTTACGGCACCGTCGACGTCGTTCGCGACGTCCATCTGGAGGTCGGCAAGGGCGAGGTGGTGGCCCTGCTGGGCCCCAACGGGGCCGGCAAGACCACGACGCTGCGCGCGCTCTCCGGCCTGGTGAAGGTCTCGGCGGGTTCGATATCGATGCGCGGCCAGGACCTGACCGGACTGACCCCCGCCGCACGAGCGCGGTGCGCCATCGCCCACGTCCCGGAGGACCGCGGCCTGTTCAGGGGACTGACCGTGGCCGAACACCTCAGGCTCGGGCCGCGCGGCGAACGACTGGAGGCGGACCTGGCCTACCGGTACTTCCCGGCACTGCCGGCCATCGCCGACCGGCGCGCGGGGGTCCTGTCCGGCGGCGAGCAGCAGATGCTCGCGGTCGGACGCGCGCTGGCCCGCAGACCCTCGCTGCTGGTGCTCGACGAGCTCAGTCTCGGACTGGCCCCCGTGATCGTCGAGCAGTTGCTGCCCGTGATCCGGGCCTACGCGGACGAGAGCGGCTGCGCCGTTCTGCTGGTCGAGCAGCACGTGCACCTCGCCCTGGAGATCTCCGACCGGGCCTATCTGATGGCCCACGGCGTCGGCAGCGACAGCCATGACGCCGCGGTGCTACGGCGGGACCGCAGCGTGATCCAGGCCAGCTACCTCGGGGGACAGGAGTGGACACCCACTGCTGATCGTGAAAAGGAACGAGACGGAGACACGCAATGAGGATCGGAATCATCGGGGCCGGCCGAATGGGCCAGGCACTCACGGGTCTGTTCGTGGAGGCCGGCCACGACGTCGTGCTCGCGAACTCGCGAGGTCCGCAGTCGCTGGCCGCCTTGACCACCCAGTTCGGTGAACACGCCAGCGCGGCCGACGTCCCGGGTGCTGTGAAGGGGAGTGACCTCGTCATTCTGGCCACGCCCTGGGGCAGGACCGCGGAGGCGGTGTCGGCGGTCGAGGACTGGTCCGGCGTGGTGGTGGTCGACACCACCAACAACCGCAGCAAGCCCGGCCCTGACGGCCTCATCGACATCGGGGACCGCATATCGAGCGAGGTCGTCGCCGAGTTCATGCCCGGCGCCCGACTGGTCAAGGCCTTCAACACCACGCCCATCCCGTTCCTGGTCAAGGGGCTGGGAGCGGCGGCTGGCGAGGACAACGCCGTGTACATGGCCGGGGACGACTCCGACGCCAAGGCGCTCGTCGGGGCGCTCATCGCCAGTGTCGGCGGGGAGGCCGTCGACACCGGCGACCTGCACACCGGCGGTTGGCTGCAGGGCATGTCCGGCCCGTTGGCCGGGACCCTGGAAATGCTCACCCCGACGGATGCCCGCAACCGGCTGGCAAAGGCCCTTGAACTGGTGCGCTAGCACCCCACCAACCAAGCACACCCCTTCACTAGGAAAGCGAGAACACCATGGCCATTGTCAACGTCAGCAAGTCCGTAGCGCTCAAGGCCCCGGCCGACCAGGTGTGGGCGTTCGTGAGTGACTTCGGTGGCTACGCCGCGTGGCAGCCGCACATCGCCTCGGTCGAACTGCGCCCCGACGGCGACCGCCTGGTCAACTTCACTCGCGGAGACTCGGTGTTCGACCGGATCTCCGCCAAGGACGACGCGGCACGCACCCTCACCTACGGGCTCGTCCCCGGTCAGAAGACGCCGATGACGAAGCTCGAAGCGACGTTCACGGTCACCGGGTCCGGCGCCGGCAGCGACGTCGAGTACGCCATCGAGGTCGACGTGCCCGACCAGATGCAGGACGCCGCACGCGCCGGGATCGGGGCCGACATCGACGGAGCGCTGGCCGGTCTCGACGCCAAGTTCAATGGGTGACGCCGACGACGGGGCGCCCGTCGCCCTCGTCACCGGAGGCGCCGGTTTCATCGGCAGTGCGATCGTCAAGGCGCTGATCGCACGGGGCCACCGTGTCGTCGTGCTGGATCGAGCCGGGCACGACGCCGTCGACCTCGCGGACGAGCAGCAGGTCCGTGCGGCGGCCCGCACGGTGCTGGAGCGGTACGGCCGCTGTGACGTGCTGGTCCACGCCGGTGTCAACTTCGAGCGAGCAGGCCTCCTCGACCTCGACACCGCACTCCTGCGCCGGATGATGACCGTCAACGTCGAGGCCCCGCTCTGGCTCCTGCAGGAGTTGACGCCGAGCATGGCCGAGCACCACTTCGGCCGGGTCGTGATGGTCGTGTCGGACACGTTCTTCGATCCGCCGCCGGTGCCGGACATGCTCCCGTACATCATGACCAAGGGCGCCCTGATCGGTGCCGCGCGGGCTCTGGCCCGTTCCCTGGGCGCGGACGGCATCACCGTCAACTGCGTCGCACCAGGCATGACACCCCCACCGGCGTCCGAACCCGGACTCGGCTCCGAGGTGGCCGAGAGAGTGCGGTCGCGACAGGCACTCCCACGGACCCTCGTCCCCGAGGACGTGGCCGAGGTCGTGGGCTTCCTCGCCTCGCGGGAGGCCGAGGCCCTCACCGGGCAGACCATCTGCCCGGACGGGGGACTGGTACTGCGGTGAAGGACCGCATGAGGAGACAGAGCACGTCGTGGACAAAGTAGTCGAGAGCGCCGCCGCGGCCGTCCGGGACATCGCTGACGGAGCCAGCATCGCGGTGGGCGGGTTCGGGACGGCAGGGGTTCCCTGGGAGCTGGTGGCGGCGCTCCTCGACCAGGGCGCGAAGGACCTCACCGTCGTGACCAACAACTGTGGCGTCAACGGCGTCGGGCTGGTGCGGCTGCTCCAGGAGCACCGCATCAGCAAGGTCATCGCGTCCTACTTCGGCCAGAACCTGGAGTTCGCCCGCCAGTACCTGACCGGCGAGATCGAGGTCGAACTGACGCCCCAGGGCACGCTGGCCGAGCGCCTGCGTGCCGGCGGTGCGGGGATCGCGGCCTTCTTCACTCCGACCGGAGTGGGCACGGTGGTGGCCGAGGGAGGACTCCCTCGGCGCTACGGCGCGGACGGCGTGGTCGCCGTCGCGTCGCCGCCGAAGGAGGTCCGCACTTTCACGGTGAGGGGTCGTGCCAGGGACTGCGTTCTGGAGGAGAGCATCGTCACCGACTACGCCTTCGTCAGGGCGGCGGTCGCGGACCGTCATGGCAACGCCGTCTTCCATGCCGCGGCGATGAACTTCAATCCGGACGTGGCGATGGCAGGGCGCGTCACGGTCGTCGAGGCGGAACGGGTGGTGGAAGCCGGCGAGATCGATCCCGACGCTGTGCACCTTCCGGGTGTCTTCGTCCAGACCGTGATTGCCGCGGACGCCGGGAGGACCGAGTGAGGATCGGCTGGACGCGCCAGGAGATGGCCGCGCGGGCCGCGCAGGAGCTGCGCGACGGCGAATGCGTCAACCTCGGTATCGGGCTGCCCACCCAGGTACCCCAGTTCCTGGAGCCGGGCGTCCATGTAGTGGTCCACAGCGAGAACGGCGTCCTGGCCGTCGGGCCGTATCCCGAGCACGGCCAGGGCGACCCGGAAGTGATCAACGCCGGCACCGAGCAGGTGACGACGTTGCCGGGCGCGGCGTTCTTCTCCTCCTCGATGTCGTTCGCCATGATCCGCGGGGGCCACGTGAACACCACGATCCTTGGCGGAATGCAGGTCTCGGCCACCGGCGATCTCGCCAACTGGATGGTCCCGGGCCTCATGGTGAAGGGGATGGGCGGGGCGATGGACCTGGTGAACGGCGCCGGTCGTGTCATCGTCCTCATGGAGCACGTGGCCAAGGACGGTTCGCCCAAGCTGCTGCCCCGGTGCACCCTCCCGCTCACAGGGCGAGGAGTGGTCGACCGGATCATCACCGATCTCGGTGTGCTGGACGTGACAGCGCAGGGGCTGCGGTTGGTCGAGCTGGCTCCGGGCGTCGACCTCGGCTACGTGCTCGGCGTCACCGCGGCTCCGGTGATCGTGGCCCCGCAGCTCGCCGACAGCCGTGAGGGGGTCTAGCTCGGAACCGGAGCCGTGTCACACCATCTGTCGGGTGTGACACGGCTCCGCTGTCTTCCTGGGCAGCCCGGCTGTCTCAGGTGGTGACGTGTCTCGTTGTGGCGGCTCGCGGTGAGGTGGCCGACGCGTCGGCACTGTGCGGTCGGTGGCGCGTGAGACGGCCGACCGGTGCCTCGATGGTGCGGGGCGTTCAGGCTTCCGGGGCGAGTTCGATCAGGTCGCCGGGAGCGACTGTCACGAACATCATCCATCTGTCTCCGCGGCCCCGGGTGACATGGCCGGCTCCGGTCACGTCGTCGATGAGCGCGACGTCACCGGTCACCGGGTGGGTGAGGGTGCCGTCGCCGGTCTCGTTCTCACCGCTGCCGTTCAGGGTGATGCCGAACTGCCGGCGCGGACCGTTGTGCCACACGCCCGGAGTGCGGCCGTCCAGTCCGTAGTCGCGTCGGGTGACAAAGGCTCCGATCGACGTCGGCCACTTGTCGACCGGCGGTACCGAACCGAGGGACCACGGCCACCGCAAGGGCTCGGAGCGTGAGCGCCCGCCGTCGTCGTATATCCACGTCAGAAGGGGGCGGCCGGGCCGAGGGTCCTGGTCGGAGCTGACCTCGATGAGCCCTGGTTCCGGCACCCATCCCGGAGTGGCGACGAAGAACAGCCAGGCGTCGTCCGGCCACGTGAGACTGACGCTGTCGGCAGCGTCGACATCGAAGCACACGACGTCGCCGGCACCGAGTTCGGTGACAGGATGCCCGGCGACGGACAGCTCGATGTGGCCGGACAGCACCACGACCAGGTGGCAGCCGAGTGCCGGCAGCGCGGGCATGTCGTCCGCCCGAAGCCGGGCGAGCCAGAAGCGCGATGCCGGGATGACGTCGTACGGACCCTTGTCCCTGGCATCGCGGTAGGGGAGAAGCACCTGACGCACATCCGCGGCTCCGGAGACGTCAGTGACGTGCAGTACGCGCACTTCAGGCCTGGACCGTTACGGGCGTGTACTTGCCGCTGAGCTGTGGCGGAGTGCCTTGGAGGCCGGCCAGGGCACGGTCGTGACGCGTCTCGCGCTTCCAGGTGCGCTTGAGGTCGTCCTGGACGTCGATGCGCAGCCGGCCAAGGTTGCCGACCTCCAGTTCGACGAGGTCACCGTCCATGAGCGGGTGCAGGCCGCCATGGGTGGTTCCGGTGGCCACCAGGTCACCGGGTTCGAGGGTGTGCAGCGAGGAGACGAACGCGATCGACTCGGCGATGCTGTAGGCCATGTCGTCGGTGTTGAAGTCCTGCATCAGTCTGCCGTTGGTCCACAGGCGCACCGGCAGGTTCTGCGGGTCCGGCACCTCGTCGGCGGTCACCAAGAAGGGACCGATCGGGCAGAAGGTCTCCCGGGACTTCATCTGGTAGAAGGCGTTCTGGCGGGGCGGGATGCCTCGGGCGGAACCGTCGATGAGGTTGGTGTACCCGAAGACGTAGGTCATCGCTTCGTCGACGGAGACATTGTGGGCTCGTCGCCCGATGACGACGGCGAGCTCGGCCTCGCCCTCGAATACCGTCGCGGGGATGTCGGGAAGCACCATCCGGTCGCCGTGCCCGACGATCGAGTGGGGTGTCTTGGCGAAACCGTTGATGGGGGGCCGTTCGGTGGCTCCTTCTATGTAGTTGCGTGCCATGCAGTCGATGTTCAGCGGCCTCGGGACCGGGGGGCGGACGCGGACGGAGTCCAGTGGGACGCCAGTACCTTGTTCGGCCGCCTCCCGGATCTTGTCCTGGAACTCCGACCACCGGGTGATGACGGTCGTCAGCAGTTCCTGCGGGTGAGCCGGTGACAGATCGGCGACAGCGCCGCTTACGTCGACGACGGAGTCGCCGTCGAATACGCCGAGCCGGAAGTCGTTGAAGAACAGGAGCTTCACGCGTTGTCCCTTCGGGGTTGGTCGAGGTCGGTGGGGACGAACCGGCCGTACTGGCCTCGGAAGAAGACCAGAGCCCGTCCGTCCTGTGCGGAGGCGAGATCCAGCACCCGTGCGACCGCGATGGTGTGGTCGCCGGCGTCGTGCTCGGTGACCAGCTCGCAGTCGAGCCAGGCGATCGCGTCGTCGAGCGCCGGCCCGGCGTCGCGGTGGTGCCAGCTGATTCCGGCGAATCGATCCGTGCCGGCTCGCGAGAACTGCCGTGAGATCTGTTCGTGATGCGATGCCAGCACGCTGACGCAGAAGCGCTGCTCGCGTCGGATCTGCGGCCAGGTGCTCGATGTGCGAGCGGCACACACCGCGATCAAGGGCGGGTCGAGCGAGACGGAGGTGATCGAGTTGGCCGCCATCCCCACGGGCTGACCGGGGGTGTCGGCTGCGAGCACCACCACCCCCGTGGGGAGATGGCCGAGCACGGTGCGGAACTCGCTCGGGTCGATGGTCCTGGAGGCTGAGAAGTTGGCGACTCGTTCACTTTGCGGTGACATGTCTGTATTCCATCTGCCGGAATCTGATTCCAAAAAGATTAGTGACGTGTTTCATGGCCGTCAAGGGTGGCGGGGGATCGCCGCGTGGAGGTGGGCGCGACAAGGCGGCTCCTCGACGAGGAACCGATCCAGGACACGATGGTCCGCACCAGGTGCTACGAGGGCGGCGCCGGGTCAGTATCCTGTGGTGGATCGGAGGTCATGTGAAGGAAGAAGGCTCGTCTTCGGCTGGTTCGCCCGGCGAGGGTCGGGATGTCGGGCATGTGCGGGCGGTGCAGCGGGCGGCTCGGATCATGACGGCGCTGACTGAGCATCCGTACCCGTTGGGCATAGTGGAGTTGGCGAAGTTCGTGGGGCTGTCCCCGGGCAGCGTTCACCGGTTGCTGGCGACGTTGGTCAGTGTGGGGTGGGTGGAGCAGAACTCGCGGACCAGCAAGTATCGGCTGGGGATGGGCGCTGTGGGCATCGGCAGTGTTGCGCTGGTCAGCAACCCTGTCGTGCAGGACAGCCGCGGGCATCTGGCGCGGGTCGCTCAGTGGTCCGGTCATGACGCGGTGCTGAGCACGCTCGTCGGTGGCAAGACGGTGCAGTTGGCGCGTTCGGCCGGTGTGAACACGGAGCTCATCGAGTTCGAGCCGGGGCACCCGCAGCCTGCTCATGCGATGGCCGACGGGAAGCTGTTGCTGGCGTACCTGCCGGAGGACGAGGTCCGTGATGCCGTCGGGACCGAGGAGTGGCGGCGTTTCACCCGGAACACGATCACCGATCTCGACCGGATGCGGCGTGAGTTCGAGGAGATCCGGGCGCAGGGGTACGCGGTCGACAATTTCGAGAGGTTCGACACCGGGCGGGGGATCGCTGTTCCGGTGGTGGATTCGGGTGGGCGTCCGCTGGCGGCCATGATGTGTCTGGGCAAGCTGGATCCGGCTCAGGACGCGGAGTTGGTGCAGCAACTGCAGTCGGTGGCGCGTGAGATGTCCGACCGTTTGAACGCGACCGGAGACCTGCCCTCGTCATCGCTGGAACCGACCTAGCCCGCGGCAGGGACCGGCTGCTGAGCGAGCGTCTCTCCTGCCGGCATGCGGCGAACGCGGCCTACAGGGTCGCGTTGTCCCACAATGCGGCAAAGGCGGCTTCTGGTGCCGGAAGGGCCGTGATCGATTCTTCCGCCCAGATGGTCTTGCCCGTCTGGTGGTAGCGGCTTCCCCACCGTTTGGAGAGCTGGGCCACCAGGAACAGGCCGCGGCCACCCTCGTCGCCGGCGCGCGCCCGCCGTAGCCGGGGCTGGGTGTTGCTGCTGTCGGTGACCTCGCACACCAGCGTCGCGTCGTCGTGGAACAGGCGCAGGCCGATGGTGCCGCCCGCGTAGCGAATCGCGTTGGTGACCAGCTCACTGACGATCAGTTCGGTGCTGAAGGCCATGTGGTCGAGCTCCCACGCGGCCAGTTGTCCGGTGACGGCCTTGCGCGCGTCGGTGACCACGGCGGGATCGTCGGGAAAGGTCCAGTCGGCGATGGCGGACGCGGGGATCCTCCGGGTGCGGGCCAGGAGGAGCGCCATGTCGTCACGGGACGGCGTCTCGGTGAGCTCGTCCAGCACAGCCTGGCCGATGTCCTTCAATGCCCCGTCTTCGCGGCACAGCGACGAAAGCCGGTCCAGAAGGTCTTGGGTGCCCCGGTCGATGTCGTCGGACCGGGCACGGACCAGGCCGTCGGTGTAGAGCGCCAGCGTGCTGTCGGGTTCCAGGTCGACCGCGGTCTCCTCGAAAGGCATGCCGCCCACTCCGAGCGGCGGCCCCGGGGAGACTGTGATCAGGCGGCCCGTTCCGTCGGGCCGGATCACGGCAGGGGGCGGATGCCCCGCAGAGGCGACGGAACAGGCGCCGGTGACCGGGTCGTACAGCGCGTACAGACAGGTGGCGCCGATGGAGTCCTTGAGCTGAGGGTCTACTTCGTCGGCGAGTTGCTGGACGAGATCGTCGAGATGGCTGAGGAGCTCGCCGGGTGGGAACTCCAGGTCGGCCAGAGTGTGGATCGCGGTCCGCAAGCGGCCCATGGTGGCAGCGGCGTGCAGTCCGTGCCCCGTGACGTCGCCGACGACGAACGCCACCCGCAGGGACGGCAGCGGGACGACGTCGAACCAGTCGCCGCTGATGTCCGCCCCACCGCCCGCGGGTACGTAGCGGCCGGCCGACTCCGCCGTCGTCGTCCGCGTGACGGCCCTGGGCAGCAACCGCTGTTGCAACGCGACCGCGGCCCGATGCTCACGGGTGTATCGGCGGGCGTTGTCCAGACTCAGCGCGGCACGTGCGGCGATGTCGAACAGGAGGTCCGCGTCCTCCTGCTGAAAAGGCTCGGGCCGGACGGTCCGCCAGACCGCGACGACGCCCAGAAAATGGCCCCGCGCGAACAGCGGGGCGATGACGGCCGAGTGTCCCTTCGCGGGCAGCATCGACCGGATCAGTTGCGGGTCCTCGAGGAGGTCCGCCATCTCCTGCCGCGTGGCGTTGAAGACCTTGTCGCCGTGCAGGGCCGCTCGGCGGACGTGGGCCGTGTCCGGGAGGTTCGGGATCACGCCGCCCACGGGGATGAGCTCGTCGGGCCAGGAGCCGTCGGACGAGGCCACGGCGACCCGGCGCAGGGACCAAGGGCCGCCGGGGAGAAGCCCCTTGGGGGTCTCGTCGCCGTTGAGCACCGAGTCGACTATCTCCACCGCGGCCAGGTCCCCGAGGGCCGGTACGAGCACGCTCGCGATGTCCTGGGCGGTCCGCGTCACGTCCAGTGAAGCGCCGATGCTGTTCGACGCCTGATGACTCACCTCGGTACGGCGCCGGGCACGTTGCTGTTCGGTGTTGTCGATGAAGAGCGCGGCGACTCCGGTCGGCCGGGCGTACCCGTCCTCCAGGCGGAACGCGGAGAGGGAGAAGGATCGCTCCCCCTTGGACGTGTCGCCCGCACGCATGCGCTGCTCTCCCGCGACCTGCGCCACCCCGGTCTCCAGTACCCGGCGCAGCCGCGTCTCGACCTCGTGCGCGTCGTCCGCGCAGATCACGTCCGCCAGGTGCTCGCCCGCGTGCAGGGGAGGCCACGCGAACATCCCCGGGGTGCCGTTGGTGCGGACGACCTTCAGCCCGGTGTCGAAGAGGGCGATCCCCAGCTGCTTCTGGGCGAGCAGGGCATGCAGGAAGGCCGAGCCCTGTTCCCGCGCCTCTGCTTCCGCCGGGGGCGTCATGACCAGGGCGATCTCGGAGGAGTCGCCCAGAGGGACTTGGGTGACCGTCAGTTCGACCGGTTCTGCGGAGCCGTGCCGGAAGAGGGTCGTGCCGCGGCTCGTGAGGGGGAGGCTCCCCTCCGCCACGTCGCGGGTCGGTCGGGAGGGATCTTCGAGCAGCGTGGCGATCGGCCGCCCGCACACCTCCGCGACCGCGGACCCCAGCAGCTCGGCGGCCGTACCCGAGCACCGCCGCACGACTCCCGCGCGGTCGAGCAGGATGACGCCCACCTCGCCGGCCGTGCCCCGCTCACTCAGGTTCGCCATGGGCCACCTCACCTGCGGCAGGCGCCGCAGCATCCATCCAAGTATGTATCGGTGGCCGCGAGGCCCGCCAGCGAACCGCATCTGTGCCCCGCCGCACATCAAGGGGCATGCGGGTTCCGTCCCCACGATTCCCCGCTGTTTTGTTAAGCAGAACGGTAGTCCCGACAACGAGGACAGGTTCGGGTTTTGGGGGTATCGTCATCGCTCGCACCAGCAGACTGAGCGGACACTGTGGGCGCAACGCCGCTCCCCGGGCGTCTGCCGCCGGCTGTGCTCGCCATATCCCCGCGTGGAGACATCCCATGCACGAAGGCATTTACCTGCAGCCGGCGCAGGAAAATTCAGGACCGAAACATTCATCCGGCGGCCACGGAGTTCCTCGCAGGAAGCGGCACCTGGAGACCAGATACCTGGCTCCCAACATCGCGCTCCTCGGGATCGAGATCATCTTCGGTACGTCCAGGAGTCTGTCAGGCAACCGCGTCTTCGGCGCATCGGGCATTCCCCTGGGGATCCTCCTGTGCCTGACTCAGGTGGCGACTCTCCTGGTCACCCTGCATCGCCTGGACAGAAGAAGCAGACGCGAGGAAACGACATGGTGAGCAGTCCGGATCTCGTTCTGGCGGCAGATCTTCGGGAAAATTCCCCCATCGTGCTCGTGTTTCTGTTGTTCGTCGCGGTCGTCCTTTTCCTCTCGGTCTTTTCCGGCCTTGAATCGGACACTCCGAAGGAGTTCTACGTCGGAGGCGGCAAACGCTCGCCGCTGGTGGGCGGCCTGGCGATAGCGGGCAGCTTCGTGTCGGCGCCGCTGCTGCTGAACAGCACCGCGACGGTGGCGACGTTCGGTTTCGACGGAATGATGGACGCGACGAACGTCCTGCTGTCCTTCGGGCTGCTCATCGTGCTGGCCGGGCCCATACGACTGCGCAACGCTCAGACTCTCGGAGACATCTTCTCGGTTCGGGCCCCGGGCGCCGCACCGCGCATTGCCGCGGCCGTGACCACCTTGGCCATCGCCGGCCCGTTTCTGGTCGTGCAGCTCATCGCGGCGGGCAGCGTGACCGCTGACCTGCTCGGGCTCGAAGGAACGGGAGCGCAGCAGGTCTGCACGGTGATCATCGGTGGTTTGATGGTGACCTGTGTGATGCTCAGCGGAATCAAGGGACTCACGGCCGTACAGGTCCTCGCCGCAGTCGTGGTTCTCCTGGCCATGGCGGTGACCGCTCTGGCGGTGGTCGCCAAGGTCCACGGGAACCTCGGGTCTCTGCTTTCGCAGGCTGACTCCGGCAGTGCCAGGCCCGGTAGCTATTTCAACTCGGGCACGATGAACGGGACGGGAACAGCGGCGCATCTCAATTGGCTCGGGGAGCGATTCATCCTCATCCTCGGCAGCGCATGCATGCCGCACGTCCTGGTCAGAATTCACGGTGCAAAAGACCCCGCCACCGCGCGTCGATCAGTCAAGTACGCGACGTTTCTCATCGCCCTGCTGTCCTTGGCCATCGCCATTGTCGGCATGGGGGCTTCCGCCCTGGTGGGTACAGGAAGGATCGCGTCCGGGAACGGAGAGGGAGACGGCGCCCTGATGCTCCTGGCGCACAGCCTGGACGGTGGGCGCACGCTGTTCACCGCGGTCGCCTGCGCGGTTTTCCTCAGCGTGCTCGCCGTCGTCGGTGGGAGTACGGTCGCTGCGGCCGGTGCGATAGCCAAGGACATCTACAGCAATTTCGGAAAAGACGACGAAGGGCATTCCGGGAAGGAGATGTTGGCGGCTCGCGCCAGCGTCTTCGTCTTCGGTACTGCTGGAATTGCGACGGCAGTGATGTGGCAGGGCCACTCTGCGGTGTTTCTGGGCGCCGTCAGTGCCGCGACAGCCGCATCCGCCGTGGCTCCGGCTCTTCTGTACAGCTTCTTCTGGAAGGGTTACAACCGCACGGGGCTGCTGTGGACACTGTACGGAGGGACGGGTCTCACGGTGTTCCTCTACATGATGTCGCCTTCGTTCTCCGGAATCCCCGCAGCGCTCTTCCCCGGTGTCGATTTCACGCGTCTCGACCAGATCGGCCCGGCCCTCATCGCCGTTCCCGGCACCTTCTTCCTGGGATGGGCGTCCAGCGTGGCGGGACGCCGTCGCAGTGCCGGTCACTCGGAGACAGCGCCCATGCAGCCAGTTTCCTGAAGGGCACGTCCATCACCTCGCCCGAGCGGAGGCTCAGAGCGTCGGAGTGCCGCTCTCACCCACCGACGACGGTCAGACGGTCAGTGATCTTCCGGGCCGTGGCCAGCACCTTCTGCGCCAGCTCCGCCTCCGCCTCGGGAAACACCCTGGAGGCGAGCGCGGCGACGCTCACGGCGGCGACCACCCGCTCCTCGGCGTCCCGGATCGGCGCGGCCACGCCCGTCACATCGGGGTCCAACTCGCCGCGGGTGACGGAGTACCCGGCGCGACGGATGTTCGCGAGCCGGTCCATGAGCGTGTCCACGTCGGTGAGCGTGGCCGGTGTGAATCGCCTCAACTCGGCTGTCTCCAGCAGTCGGCGCGCCTCGTCCTGCGGGATCCAGGCCAGCAGGACGAGCGCGGAGGCGCCGGCGTTGAGGGGGAGCGTGCTGCCACGCTCGTAGGAGATGCGTACGGCCCGTGCGGCGGCCTCGGCGCGGTCGACGCAGACGACCAGTTCCCCGGAACGACGGGTCAACAGCACCGTCTCGCGCACGTCCTCGGACAGTTCGGTCATTGCCGGAAGGGCGATGTCGGAGAGTCCGTAGCTGCGCCGGGCCAGCCGGCCGATTTCCAGAACGCGCAGCCCGAGCCGGAAGCCGCCGCCTGGCGCCTCCTCCAGGAACCTGCTGCTCACCAGGGACTGCAGGTATCGGTAGGCGGTCGAACGGGCGACCCCCAGGCGCTCGGCGACGGCGCTGCCGGAGATGACGAGATGGGTGTCGTCGAACATCATCAGGATGTCCAGGGCCCGGTCGGCCGTGGAGTTGCGTTCGCGATAGCTGGGGGACGCTGATCCTGACATAGGGGACACCCTACCGTGCGGGTGTCTCCCGCCCGCCTCGGGTCACAACCGGTCCTTGACGACGGTGTTGCGCAGCTCGCCCACGCCCTCGACGAATGTGACCAGCTCCTGCCCGGGGCGCAGGAAGACCTTGGGGTCGCGTCCCGCCCCCACTCCGCCCGGTGTGCCGGTGGCGATCAGATCACCGGGCACGAGCGTGATGATGGTGCTGACGTAGGCGATGATCGCGGCGACGTCGAAGAGCAGGTCGGACGTGTTGGACTTCTGCATGGTGTGGCCGTCCACGCTGCAGCCGACAGTCAACCCCGAAGCGCCCGGGGGGAGTTCGTCCGGAGTCACGAGCGCGGGACCGACCGGGGTCGTCGCCTCGAACGTCTTCCCGGAGAGGAACTCCCGGGTGCGGTGCTGCCAGTCCCGTACGGTCACGTCGTTGACGACGGTGTAGCCGCCCACGTAGGCGAGCGCGTCGTCCCGGGTGACGCGCCTGGCCCGGCGTCCGATCACGACACCGAGCTCCGCCTCCCAGTCGAGGTCGTCGCTGACGGACGGCATGTGCACGTCGTCGTGGGCACCGACCAGGGAGCCGTCGTACTTGGCGAAGAGGGTGGGGTGAGTGGGTGTGGGGCGGCCCATCTCCTTGATGTGCGTGGCGTAGTTCAGGCCGAGGCACACGATCTTGTTGGGATGCGGGACGACGGGAGCGAAGGACGCCCCGTCCAGTGCCATCCGCTTGCCGTCGGCCACTGCGGCGCGATGGTGCCAGTCCTCTCCGCTCGCCAGCAGGGCGCCGATGTCCTCGTACGGCAGCACGACCAGTTCGTCGCCGTCATGACGGGCGGCGGCGGTGGACGGCGCGTCGGAGTCGGGGGAGGGCAGACGGACGGTGCTCAGTCGCATGACAGTTCTCCTGGGGGAGGGGGTGAAATGACGGCAAGGGTCGGTGCCGCCGTTGAACTCGCGGGCGTTTCAACGCTGTTGGGGAGGGCTTGAAGAACGAAGCGCTCCAGGTGGCGCGCAACGCCTTCGGCGTCGGCGGCGTCGAAGACCGCGGCCACCAGCCGGTCCGGCCGGACCAGGACGAAGTGTCCGGAGAGCCGGGCGAACAGGGCATCGGCGCGGCCGTCCGCGGCTGCGATTCCGATACACCCGGGGTGGTCCCTCGGCGCACGGTCGCCGACGGCCACGTCCGCGAGGCGATCCGCCGGCAGCCGTGCTTCCTCGACGGTTGCCCAGTCGTCCTGCGAGACACCTACTCCGAGCAGGCTCCAGCCGGGACCGAGGACGTCGTCGAGCCGAGCGATCGGGCGTGCGGTGCCGTGCAGAACCTGAGCTCGGGGTAGCTCCGTACCCACCAGTGGATCGGTGCGATCGCCCAGCGAGGGGACGAAAGCGCCGGTGCGGACCGGTGCCTCCGGACGGTAACGCGCACTCCCGAAGCAGTGACGCCCCCAAGAGGTTCGCAGGGCCGTACGCACGCAGAGGTCGCGCAGGCGGGCGCGTGCCGTGCCGGTGGTCATCGCGGTGCCGCCGAGTCGGACGGACCGATCCACCACGGCCTGAAGGCGCGGCCTGCGTTCCGTGTCGTAGGTGTCCAGCAGCGGGTCTCCGCCACGCCCTGTCAGCACCTCGGCCAGCTTCCAGTACAGGTTGGCGGCGTCCAGGAGGCCGGAGCCGAGTCCCTGGCCGGCGAAGGGCGGCATCAGGTGTGCGGCATCGCCGAGCAGGAAGCAGCGTCCCTCGCGCAACCGGTCCGCGAGCAGTGCGTGCGAAGTGGACGCCACGACGTGCTCCACTTGGGCGGGCGTGATCTCGCGGTACGGGCGCAGCAGTTCACGCACCAGAGCGAAGGGCGGAGACGACCCGGGGGCGCATTCTGCGCGCGGAAGCCTGAACGCGTACCGGCAACGGCCGTCACTGCCCGGTACCACGACGGCGGGGTGGCGCGGGCCCTCGTGATGCATGGCGTAGAGCTGGTCGCCGGAGTCGTCGAGCGTGTCGACCACCAGCCAGACATCGGGAAAACTGTGGCCCTGCATGGGGATGCCCAGAAGCTCACGCACGGTGCTCCGGTCACCGTCGCAGCCCAGGACGTACGGCACGTCGAGGTCTGTCGCAGCCTCCCCGCCGAGGGTCGGTCCGAGCCAGGCGCGTACATGGTCGGTGTACTGCTGCAGGGAGAACAGACGGGTGCCGAAACGGGTCTCGACGGTGGGAGACCGCACCAGTTCGGCGAGCAGGACGTGTTCCAGGTGGATCGCCTCGTCCACGCCTGCGCGCCGCAACATGCGCAGGCACTCGGCGCCCAGGCCGGCCGCCCCGGCGTGCTCGCCGACGTCCGCGTTCCGCTCGACGAGCAGAACGCGGACACCGGCAGAGCCGAGAAGGTGCGCCGTGGTGAGTCCGACGGGACCGGCCCCGACGACGAGGACCTGCGGCCGAGCACCGGGATCCCGGCGCCCGCGGCGTCCCGAGGACGCCACCGTCATTGAACCGGCTGGTAGGCGGCGCCACCGTCGGAGAGGAGGCGTTCGGCCTCGGCGAGCACGGCGGCGGGATCCTGGTCGAGGTCGATGGTCTTGCGGAACGGCTGACGTACGTCGCGGTCGATCCGCAGGTAGACCTCGTTGCGGTTGCCCTCGGGATCGAAGAAGTAGATGCCGATGGCGTTTCCGTGCGTGACCTCCTGCTGCACCTCGATGCCTTCGGCACGGAACCGATGGTGGAAGTCGATGATCGTCTCCAGCGAGTCGACCCGCCACGACACCTGGTGGGTCAGCCTGGACCCCGGCGGTGCGGTCCGGCCCCGCTGGAGCACGAACTCGTGGTGCTCCTCGTCGGGCCGCGAGGAGAAGAACACGATGCCGAGCTCCGTGTCCTCGTCGGTCACGGTCAACCCCATGACACGGGTGTAGAAGTCACGCATCGTCTCCAGGTCGTCCACCCAGAAACCGGTGTGTCCCAGGCCGGTGATAGCCATGGACGTCTCCTTTCAAAACGTCGAACGCGCAGTGCGGTGGGCGGGTCAGTTCGCGTCGCCGCGGGCGGCCACGGCCTGGTCGAGCGTGGACTGGTCGGCCCAGTTGCCGTGGAAGCCGAAGGGCACCCGGCTGGGCAGCTTCACCCGGGCCAGCGGGGTGCGTCGCAGGTCGGCGGCATCGTGGACGAGGAGTTCGCTCAGGCCTGTCTCGCGGTTCCACCACAGGGTGAGCAGGTAGCCGTCGTCCTCGGCGGTGGCGTTCTCGCGGGCGACGAAGACCGGCTCGCCCGGGCTGGTGAGGTGGTCCGGTCCCTCGACGATCGTGGTGGAGTCGCGCAGGTGGTCGTGTTTGGCGAGACCGTCGCTCATGATGTCGTCGACCAGGTAGCGGGTGGTGACGAAGTATCCGTAGCGGTGGGGGCGGCCGGTGTAGGCGTCGTTGATCCTCGGGAACTCCCCGGCGACGCCGCCGACCATCTCCTCCGTCGCCCGCCCGGTCGTCAGGTCCACGCGCCAGCGGTGGGGGATCGAGGGAGGGAACCAGGAGTGGGACGTCACCGGAGTCTCCAGCCGGTCGGCCGGCGTGCCCAGGCGGGTGATGCGGTGCCCGTCGATGACGACCTGGCCGTTCTCCTCGTAGGCGTTGTAGAAGTGGGAGTTGGCCCACTGGCCGCCCACCTCGTGCCAACTGACGGCGTGTGTCCGCCGGTTCATGAGCACGATCTGCACGCCGTGCGGCAGTGACGCCTCGTCCCAGACCACGCCCGGCTCGCCCCGCATGATGTGGTCGAGGCGGAACTGGGCCGGTGTGACGAAGAAGATCGCGTAGTTGTCGCTGACGGCGAAGTCGTGCATCAGCACCGGCACCTTGATGTCGAAGCTGTGGCTGTCGACGACGTGCCCGGTCTTCACGTCCGCCCGGTACCAGGTGATGGTCGGCCCGGTGGCGGCGAAGAAGAGCATGTCGCCGCTGTCGGGGTCCATCTTGTAGTGGGCGGTGCACAGGACGTCGATGCCGCCGTGGAAGTCGTGCGTGCCGTACGTCTCCAGGGTTTCGGGGTGCATCGAGTACGGCAGGCCGCCCTCGAAGTAGACCAGCAGGTGGTCGTCGAAGATGCCGACGTTGGTGTTGGCGACGTTCTTCGCGGGCGGGGCGCCCTGGGGGAGCGGCGCCGTACTCCCGCCGTTGGCGAAGCCGCTGTAGACCGCCTCGCCCTGTTCGACCTCGAACTTCATGGAGTCGGTCATCACCCAGCGGGTGCGGTAGGCGGCGCGCCCGTCGCGCAGGTAGATCCCGCAGACCATGCCGTCGCCCTCCCACCAGTGGTAGCGGTCGGGATCGCGCGGTGTGAAGCGGGGGTTGGAGGAGATACGGAACAGCGCCCCGGCGAGGTCCTCGGGGATCCGGCCGTCCACCTCCAGGTCGAAGGCCGCGTCCTCCTCCGTCCAGGGAGTGAACGGGCCTTCCAGGAACTTGTTGCCGGGCGCCCAGTCGGCTGCGTCCTGGGCGAGCCGCGGGGTCGGGGGTTGTGCGGTGACGCGTGGCGCGATCGTCATGGGATCGGGCAGGGACGGGCCTGGTCGTGGAGGAGGGGTCATCGGGATGCTCCAAGTGCGGGTGAAGCGGGGGTGGGGTGCCGGGACGGAGGATCGGCGCGGGGTCAGAAGGGGTAGTCGGGGATCTCGCCGCGGACGGTGACCCACTGCTGTTCGGTGAAGGCTTCGAGGTTGGCGACGCTGCCTCCGTGACGGGAGCCGTTGCCGGACTCGCCGACACCGCCGAACGGGACGGTCGCCTCGTCGTTCACGGTCTGGTCGTTGATGTGGACAAGACCGGTGGGGATCCGGTCGGCGAGCGCGAGGCCCTTGGCCACGTCCCGGGTCAGGATGCCCAGCGACAGTCCGTACTCGGTGTCGGTGGCAAGCCGGACGGCTTCGTCGAGATCCTGGAAGGGCACGACCGGGGCGACCGGACCGAAGATCTCCTCCGTGAAGGCACGGGCTTCCAGCGGTACGTCGGCCAGCACCGTCGGCCGGTAGAACAGGCCCTCGTAGGTGCCGCCGGCCGCCAGCCGGGCACCGGTCGCCACGCTGTCGGTGACGATGGCGTGGGCCGCCTGCAGCTGCCGGTCGTCGATCATCGGGCCCAACGCGACCTGCCCGGTGGCCGGGTCCCCGACCGGGGCGGCGTTCGCGTGCTGGGCCAGCAGCTCGGCGTACTCCCCGGCGATCGAGGCGTGCACCAGGTGGCGGCTGGAGGCCATGCACACCTGTCCGGCGTGGTGGAACGAGCCGAACGCACCGGCCGAGACGGCCTTTTCCAGGTCCGCGTCGTCGAGGACGATCAGCGCCGAGTTGCCGCCGAGCTCCAGGTGGACCCGCTTCAGCCGCTGTGCCGCCGCGGTGGCGATCGCCTTTCCGGCCCGCGTGGAGCCGGTGAACGCGATGACGGGCACGCGCGGGTTGTCCACCAGCGCGGCGCCGACGTCGGCGCCGCCGGGCAGCATGTGCAGCACGCCGGCGGGCAGGCCCGCTTCCTCGAAGACGCGGGCGATGGTGACGCCGCCGCAGATGGCGGTGCGCGGGTCGGGCTTGAGTATGACGGCGTTGCCCAGCGCCAGGGCGGGAGCGACGGCGCGCATGGCCAGCACCATCGGCGCGTTGAACGGGGAGATCACTCCGACCACGCCCACCGGGCGCCGCCGCGACAACGACAGCCGGTCCTCGATGGACCGCAGCACCTCTCCGTACGGGGCGGCCGCCAGGGCCGCGGACTCGTAGCACTCCTCGGCCGCGCCGTTGGAGGTCTGGAAGTCGGCGAACGGCCTCAGCGCACCGGACTCCCGCACGATCCATTCCGCGATCTCGGCGTGGTGCTCCTCGAACAGGCGCGCCGCCCGCCGCAGCACCTGGGCGCGCTCGATGTAGGGCCGCGCCGCCCAGTCGCGCTGGGCCTGTACGGCGCGTTCCACCGCGCGCTCCAGGTCGTAGGGCGTGGCGGAGGCGACTCGGCCCAGGGTCTTGCCGGTCGCCGGCTCGGTGGAGTCGTACGACTCCCCGGTCGCCTTGGTCCATTCTCCCGAGAAGATCCGCTCCTGCCAGACGTCGGCATCCAGAAAAGTCATGGGGTCTCCTTCTCCGCAGGACACCTACCGGTGTCCTGTATTTCCGAACAGATGAGTCAACTTATAGGACACTCTCGCTCGCGGGGAAAGTGTCGGGGCTCAGGTTGACGTGAACTGTACGGTACAGTTTAGTGGCTCGTATGGCTACATCACTCGAGCAACAGCCACGCATCAACAAGCTTCTGGTCGGCCGGTTCCTCGCCGACGTCCTCGGCGCGAGGAACGCCGACGCGGTCACCGACTACGTCGCCCCGGACCTGGTTCAGCACGGTGCCGACGCCCCTGACGGAGCGCGGGCGTTCGCCGAGCTCCTGCGCCGCGAGTTCGACGGTGGACCGACGGCGGACCAGGGTGTGGCCGATGTCTCCGAGCCGCGGGACCCGGTGTTCGTCATCGGGGAGAACGACCTGGTCTGCGTCTGCGACTACCTGCCGCAACCGGACCCGGACGCCCCCGGCACCACCTTCGACCACTACGCGTTCACCACCTACCGGATCCGCGACGGCCGGATCACCGAGCGGTGGCCGTCCCTCAACAAGATCGCCCCACCGCGGCCCCCCGCACCGGGTACGCCGACGCGGACGACCACCGTGTCGTCGTCCCCGTCGACGGACATCGAGGCCAACAAGCGCCTGGTCGTGGACTTCTACCGCTGCGTCTTCGACGCCCAGAACCCCGATGCGGTCAAGGAGTTCGTCGCCGACGACTACGTCCAGCACGTGTCCCACTACCCGCCCGGCCGGGCGGGACTGGAGGAGTTCGTCCGCAGCCGATTCCCGAACGGCCCCCTCCCGCCGCCCGACGAGCCCCTCATCCCGCCGGCGCTGATCGTCGCCGAGGGCGACATCGTCGTCATCGCCGCACTGCTTCCCCAGGCCGAACCCGACGGAAGCGGCGCGCTCTACCCGTACTACGTGTACGACGCCTACCGCGTGCGCGGGCAACAGCTCGTCGAGCACTGGAGCGGCATCAACAAGTCCGCCCCGCCCAAGCCTCCCGGCCCTCCGCCGACCGGCCGGCCCTGACCGGTCGTCGGCCCCTCGGCCTGTTCCCCCTCGAACACGGACATACTCAGAAAGGCTCAACCATGCCGAAGTTGCATGTTGTCGTCGGAAGCACCCGTCCCGGCCGGCTGGGACTACCCATCGGCCAGTGGGCGGCCCAGGCGGCGAAGGAGCACGGGGGCTTCGACGTCGAACTCGTCGATCTCGCCGAGATCGGCCTGCCGCTCCTGGACGAGCCCGGTCATCCGCGTGCGGGTCTGTACGCCCACGAGCACACGCGCAGGTGGAGCGCGACGGTGGACGAGGCCGACGCTTTCGTGTTCGTCACGCCCGAATACAACTCCGGCCCTCCCGCCGCGCTGCTGAACGCCCTTTCCTTCCTGTACGGGGAGTGGCTCTACAAGCCCGTGGGCTTTGTCAGTTACGGGGGTGTCGCGGGCGGCCTGCGTTCCGTGCAGGTGCTCAAGCAGGTCGCGACGGCGCTCAAGATGATGCCGGTTCCCGAGTCCGTGGCCATACCGTTCGTCTTCAAGCACATGGGCGAGGGCGGCTTCCGGTCCGAGGCGCCGATGGACGCCGCGGCCACGATGATGCTCGACGAACTGCTGCGCTGGAGCGAGGCGCTGCGTCCCCTGCGCCTGAATCCGCCGCCGGCCCCTGCCGGGCCGCCGGTGCCGGGACCTCCTGTGGCGCGTGTCTAGTGGTGTGACCGCTCAGGTTCGCCGGGGCGGGGTCGCGGCAGGTGAATGTGCTGTGACATCCGACCCGGCCGCTGGAGGCGCTGTGGCCGAGCCCATCCATGTGCGCTGCCCGCGTCACCCTGCGTTGTCGAGCTTCTCGTAAAAGGACAGGAGGCCGTCGGCGAGCCTGTCGGGGGCTTCCATCGCCGCATAGTGGCCGATCCTCTCGAGGGAGAGGACGCTGACGTCCTCGGCGACCTGGCGCATTGTCGTCGGGGTGAACTCGCCCGATCTGCCGCCGACGGCGAGCACGGGTGTGGTGAGTTTCCGGGATGACAGTCGGCGGATTTCGGCGCCCTCACGGAGCATCGATCGATACAGCCCGGCCGCGCCGTTGAATCCCTCGGGCCGCGCGTACGAGCGGGCGAGTTCGTCGATGTCGTCGTCGGTGAACGCGTCGGGGGTCGCGCAGAGCGAGGGGATCGCGTATTGCGCGAGGAATGCCCGTTCCCGTCCGGCGAGCAGCAACTCGGGGATGCCCGGAGCTGCGAGCACGCCGATGTGCCAGGCGCCGCCGGAGGTGACGTCCGCGAGCTTTTCGACACCGAACCCGGGCAGCCCGGTCTCGATCGCCGTATGGCTTCGCACCAGGTCGGGGCGCGTGGCGGCGACGCGGAACGTGGTGGGGCCGCTGATGTCCTGGCCCGTGAGGTGGACAGGGCCCGCGTCGAGCCGCGCGATCAGCTCACTCAGGTCCCGGGCCGCGGTCGTACTGTCGTGGGCCGCGGTCGCGGGGGCGGAGTCGCCGAAGCCGCGAAGGTCGGGGGCGAATACGCGGTGGTGCTCGCTGAGCAGGGGGATCAGTTTGCGGAAGACCCACCAGGTCTCGGGGAAGCCGTGGACCAGCATGACGGGAGAGCCGGCGGTCCCGGCCGATATGTAGTGCAGTTCGGTCCCGTTCAGGCTGACCTGGTGGTGTTCGACGCCAGGGATGGTGGCGCCGCCGGTAACGGGGTTCATCGTTCTCCTGGACTCGATCGACAACATGGTTGTCAACCTACAGGTCGACAACCATGTTGTCGACCTTCGCTTCTCGTATGCTTCGTCGCATGGCACGTTCACCGGGCGCTGAACTAGCGCTGCTTCTTCTCGGCGGCTTCCAGGCGATGGTGGACGACGTGCACGGCGAGTTGGCGCACCGCGGGCACCCCGGCGTGCGCGCAGGGCATGAGTTCGCCCTGCGCGCCATCGACGGGGGAGCGGACACAGCCTCGGAACTTGGCCGCCGGCTCTCGGTCTCCAAGCAGGGTGCCGCCAAGACGATCACGTCACTGGAGAAGCTCGGATACGTCGAGCGGGAGCCCGACCCGGTCGATGGTCGCCTCAAGCGGCTGCGGGTCACCGACCGCGGTCACGACATGATGACGCTGGGCGCCTCGCTCTTCGACGACGTGCGCGAGCGCTGGGCGGCTCAGATGGGCCCTGGGCAACTCGAAGCTCTTGAAGGCCACCTGGCCCGGTTTGCAGCGAGTCGGCTGTCGGGCGTTGAACCCGCCGCACGGCTCGTAGACGATTTTCAACCCGGCTCGTCGAGTGGTCCTGGGACCGGCTGGTGAGTGCATTCGGTGCTCGGAACGCACTCACCCTCGACGAGGTCCCGTCAGGCCGGGGAGAGTTCGGCGGTCTCCCCGCCGTTGCCGACCACCACCGTGGTGTAAATGAGCCGACCCATGTCGATCCTCAGGCGGAGGTCTCGGCGGTGGCGGTCAGGACCGCGCGGCCGAGTATGTGTCCGGCCATGGTGAAGCCGAGGACGGCCGGTGTGGCGTCGGCCGTGACGCCGATGGACTCGACGCCGAGGGCGTGCACCACGACGAAGTAGCGGTGCGGGCCGTGCCCGGCCGGCGGGGCGGCGCCTATGAAGCGGGCGGCGCCGGCGTCCCCCCGCAGCTGAAAGGCGCCCTGGGGCAGGCCCGAGCCGGTGTCGTCGCCGGCGCCCTCGGGCAGATCGGTGACGGTGGCGGGGATGTCGGCGACCGCCCAGTGCCAGAACCCGGACCCGGTGGGGGCGTCGGGGTCATAGACGGTGACGGCGTAGCTCTTGGTGCCTTCCGGGGCGCCGCTCCAGGACAGCTGGGGCGAGACGTCCTTCCCGCCGGGCACGCCGAAGATGCCGGAGAACTGTTCGGGCGACCAGGCGGAACCGTCCGTGACGGTGGTGCTGGTGACGGTGAAGGAGGGCACCTCGGGGAGGCGGGCAAAGGGGTCGTTGGCACTCATCGTGTCGTTCCTTTCGGGGGCACGGCTGGGGTTGCGCCAGCACTGAATCGACGATAACACAGATAATCGATTATCTTTTGGATCGTCTATGCTGACAGGCATGACCGAGACGGCCCAGACCTCGACCTCGCAGCCGGGGAAGCAGATGCTCTCCGAGCAGGTCTACGCGCACCTGCGGGACGCGATCCTGCGCGGAGACCACGCCCCCGGTGACGCCCTCAAGCCGCAGGACCTCGCCAAGGAACAGGGCGTGAGCCTGGCCGTCGTGCGCGAGGCGCTCGTACGGGTGGTCGGCGAAGGCCTCGCCGACCGGCTGCCCAACCGCGGCTTCGCCGTTCCCACCGTCTCCGACCGCCGCTGGCAGGAGATCACGGAGGCCCGCCGGACCATCGAACCCGTCCTGCTGCGCATGTCCGTCGAGCGCGGCGACGTCGACTGGGAAGCACGCGTACGAGCCGCCCACCACCGTCTGGCCCGCACCCCGGCGTACGAACCTGGAGAGGGCGAGTACTACAGCAGCACTTGGTCCGAAGCCCACCGGGTCTTCCACCGCACTCTGCTGGACGGGTGCGGCAACCCTGTTCTGCTGGAGACCTTCGACCGGATGTGGACCGCGAGCGAGCTGGCTCGTCGCTGGTCGGCGCACCACAACCCCGACCGGGACGCCATCGGTGAGCACCGCCGTCTGGAGGAGGCGGTGCTCGCGCGCGACGCCGACACGGCGGCCGAGGTACTGACCCGGCACCTCACCCAGACCGCGGCCGTACTGACTGGCCGCACCCAGGACGAACCCTCCAAGAAAGCCTGATGCGCCTCGCCGACACCTCACTCGCGTCGGCGACTTCCACAGCTTCGATGTCAGTGATCAGGTGCAGTCGTCCGGCCGCCGACGTCTCGGCTCCGGATCGTCGCGGCCGCACGGTGCAGTTCTGTGAGCACCATCCGTACGGCTCGCCGTGCGGCACGTTCGGGGCGGTGGAGCACATCGATATGGCGTCGGGTGGACACGCCACTGAGCGGTCTGAGGATCACCGCGGGGTGCGGGCGTGCGGTCCAGCGGGGCATCAGGGCGAGGCCGCCTCCGGCGGCCACGACCTCGGCGGCCACCGCGAAGTCGTTGATGCGATGGACGATGTCGAGCCGCCGGTTCGCGGCGGTCGCGATGGCGTCGACGGTGGCCATCAGCGGGAAGCCGTCGTCGACGGTGATCCAGGGTTGATCCGCGACGTCTTGCGGGGTGAGGCGTCGCTCGGCGGCCAAGGGGTGGTCGGCCGGCAGCGCGATGTCGAGCGGTTCACGCAGCAGGGTGCTGGCGGTGACCGTGGTCGGCCACGGCGGCGCTTGGCCGAGACGGTGGGCGAGTACGAGGTCGTAGTCCCGGGTCAGTCGCGGGAATTGGTCTTGCGCGACGTCCTCGTCGGCGAGCGAGATCTGTGGGCGTCCAGGGCCGGCCTGGGCGAGCAGCAGTGGGAAGAATGCGGCGGCGGCGCTGTGGAAAGCCGCTACCGACACATCCGCGTCCGGCCGGTCGACGAACTCCTCAATGGTGTGCCGCGCCCTGGCCAGTGCCGTCTCCACCTCGATCGCCGCCCTGGCCAGGGCTTGCCCGGCATCGGTGAGCACCAACCGCCGTCCGTCACGCTCGGTGAGTGGGACCGGGATCGAGCGTTGCAGCAGCCGTAGCTGTTGGGAGATCGCCGAGGGAGTCATCAGCAGCGCCTCGGCGGTCGCGGTGACGCTGCCCAGTTCGCCGAGTTCCCGCAAGATCTGCAACTGCCGTTCGTTCATCGTCTCAATGTAGTGATGCTTCAGGATTGTTGAAGAACCTCGTCCTTGGCTTCAGGGTGAAAGCGGCGCAGCGTGGAGGCATGACCAGTGACAACAGCACGTGCGGCGGCCCGGACACAGGTCCCGGCCGGGCGGGAGTCGTTCGGGCCGGCGTAGTGCAGGCCGCCCCGGTTCCGTTCGATCCGGTGGCCACCCTGCGTGTGGTGGAACGGTGGCTGCTTGAGGCGGCCGAGCGGAACCTGGATCTCGTGGTGTTCCCCGAGGCGTTCGTCGGCGGGTACCCCAAGGGATCGGCGTTCGGGGGAGTGGTGGGCGACCGGACCCCTGCCGGACGAGAGGAGTTCGCCCGGTACTGGAACGGCGCCGTGGAGGTGCCGGGACCCGTCACGGACCGCCTGGGCGAACTGGCGGCCGACGCACGCGCGCACCTGGTCATCGGCGTCGTCGAACGGGAACACGGCACGCTCTACTGCACGGTCCTGTTCTTCTCCGACACCGGAGCCTTCCTCGGGAAGCGGCGCAAGCTCATGCCCACCGGCGCCGAGCGGATGATCTGGGGATTCGGCGACGGCTCGACCCTTGAGGTGCACCCCACGAAGCTCGGCCGGCTCGGAGCCGTGATCTGCTGGGAGAACCTCATGCCCGCGACGCGGATGGCCATGTACGCGCAAGGCATCGAGCTGTACTGTGCGCCGACGGCGGACAGCAGGGAAAGCCACCACGCGACCATGCGCCACATCGCCATGGAAGGCCGATGCTTCGTACTGGCGGCGAACCAGTGCCTGCGCACGAGGGACTTCCCGGCCGATCACCCCACGCCGTACGGCGACGACCCGGAGCACCTCATCTCCCGGGGTGGCAGCAGCATCATCGGCCCGCTGGGCGAGGTGCTGGCCGGCCCCGTCCTGGATCAAGAGGCCTTGCTGACCGCGGACCTCGACATGGCCCAGATCCCACGCGCTCGCTACGACTTCGACCCCGTCGGCCACTACGCGCGGCCCGACATCTTCCGCCTCCACGTGGACACCACCGTCCGCCGCGCCGTACAGACCGACGACAGTCCGAGCGAATCCCCCCGGGTCGGCCTGCCCGCCCCCTTCACCTCGCCGCGCGCCACGCCTGACGACGCGCCCGACAGGTCCCTCCTCGCTCAGAGGTATCCCGACTCCCTTGGACAACGCCCATGAACGCACAGCCCGTCGGCATGCCCTCCCTGGACGACATCGCGTCTGCGGCCGGACGGATCCGCGACGTGGTGCGCCGTACACCGGTGATACGGGTGGCGGCCGGGGAACTGGGCGTACCCGTCCCCGTCATTCTGAAGCTGGAGTTCCTCCAGCACACCGGCTCCTTCAAAGTCCGCGGCGCATCCAACGCCCTCGCTTTCCTGCGCGCCGCGGAAGGCGGCGTCCCGACCGCCGGCGTGTGCTGCGCGTCGGGAGGCAACCACGGGGCGGCCGTGGCCTGGGCGGCGCGCGCAGTGGGCGTGCCCGCCACCGTGTTCGTGCCCGACTTCTCACCCAAGGCCAAGACCGACGTCATCGAGTCCTTCGGCGCACGCCTGCGCCGGGTCGAAGGCTTCTACGCCGACGCGCTGGCGGCCAGCCAGGACCATGCCCGGCACGAGGGCGCCTTCCACGTCGACGCCTACGACGACCCGCAGACGGTGGCGGGGCAGGGCACGCTCGGCCTGGAGCTCGCCGAGCAGATACCGGAGGGACAGCCCGTGCTGGTCGGGTGCGGTGGAGGAGGCCTGTACGCAGGGGTCGCCCTGGCGCTGGACGGACGCAACCGCGTGACCGCAGCCGAACCGTCCTCGGCGCCCTCGCTCACCGCGGCGCTGGAGGCAGGAAGACCTGTGGACGTGGAGGTCGGCGGTATCGCGGTGGACAGCTTGGGTGCTCGTCGGGCGGGCCGCATCGCCACCGCTGTCGGCCTCTCGCTCGGCATGAAGACCCTCACCGTCGAGGACGATGACATCGCCGACGCCCGCACACTCCTCTGGCAGCGGCTACGCATCGTCGCCGAACCCGGCGGAGCCACCGCCCTCGCGGCGCTGCTCACTCACCCCGAACACTTCCCGGACGGGGCCACCGTCGTCGTCTCAGGGGCCAACACGGCACCCGCGTAGGGCATCGCTTGGGCGGTGACCGTCACAGGCCCGCCGTGCGGTCATCGACAGGCGTGCTCAAGGACGCCGTGGCGCAGAAGGTCATGCCCGCCGCGCCACGGCGATAGGTCAGGCGGTTGCCCGGGACAGGCGGGGGAAGACCTGACCCTTCGCGGAATCCGGGGCGTTCGGAAGGCCGCCGGCACGCAGGCCCTGCAAGAAGATCGCTGTTGCCCATCGGGCGTACGCGTCGAAGTGGACCGGGTCGCGGTCGGCCTCCGGATCCTGCAGCGCGTCCATCTGCGGTCCGGCCGCGGTCATGCGCACGAACAGTCCCGCGTATGCCTCCGGGTCGGGAAGGACGTAGCCGCGCTGTCGTGCGTCGTCGCGGAGCGCCACGGCCACCAGATCGATGACATGAGGCACTCCGAGGGACCGAATCGCCTCGGTCAGCTCGGTGCGCCGGCCCGCTTCGACGGTCAGGACGCGGATGAAGGCCAGGTAGGTGGTGGTCGTCGTGGCCTGGAGGAGCTTCAGGACGATCCGTGCCAGCCTCTCCTGCGGATCGTCGACGGAGGCGAGCATCGTCTGGTTCAGGTCGAAGTCGAGGGAGGCTCCGCCGCGGGCGATCACCGCGCGGAACAGCTCCAGTTTGTCGCCGAAGTGGGCGTAGACGGTGGTTTTCGAGACGCCGGCCTTCGCTGCCACGGCGTCCATCGAGGTTTGATCGAAACCGAGTTCGAGGAACAGCCCGACGGCCGCGTCGAGAATGGGTGCCCGCTTGCTTCGCCCGTTCGAGCCTGCGCGCTGGGGGTGGTCCCGCTCAGCCATCTCACTCCTTGCCGAATCCGGCCCTGTGGGAGCCGATACGCGTCTCATCGCTTGACCTTTCGCTGAACTCTACCGTACAGTCCAACTGAACTGAACGGTGCAGTTCAGTAAGAAAGGAAGGCGCTCCATGAGCAAGCCACCCTCTCCAGCCGTTTCCGGAGCCGACGTCACCGCGTCGGCGGAGCAGTCTCCCCGCCTCAGTGACCGTGGTCGGCAGATCCGGGACCGGACGCGTGCCCTCACCGCTCTGCTGCGGGAGGAAGCGCAGGAAGGAGAGCAACTCGGCGCCCTGCCTCCCGAGACGCTCAGAGCGATACACGAAGCGGGTGTCTTCAAGATCGCCCTCCCCGGCGAACTGGGTGGTTATGCCCTCGGCGCGCGAGACACCGTGGAGATCATCACGGCACTCGGCGAAGGGGACGGGTCCGCCGCGTGGACGGTCTTCGTGGCCGGCGGCATCCGCAACGTCCTCGGCTTCCCGCAGCAGACCGTCGACGAGGTCTTCAAGGAGATCGACACCTGGATAGGCCCCCTGGTCGTCGGCGCCTCCGTGTTCTCCACGAGCGTGGGATCGGCACGGCGTACGGACGGCGGGTGGCTGGTCTCCGGCAAGTGGGCGTTCGGCAGCGGGTGCAAGCACGCGGCATGGGCGGCAGTGGGCGTCACCTACGAGGACGCGGAAGGCCGCCCGCACCGGGGGATGGCCCTGCTGAGCCGCGAGCAGTACACGATCCTGGACGACTGGAAGGTCATGGGCCTGAAGGCCACCTCCAGCAACAGCATCACCGCCCAGGAGGAGGCGTTCGTCCCCGACCACCGCTTCGTCGACCTGGCCGACTTCCCCGCGGTCATGGACAGCGTGCGGGAGCGCTACGCCGGCCTCGGGTTCCGCAACGACACGCGCGCGCTCATGCTGACCACCTGCCTCAGCAACGTGGCCGTCGCGCTCGGCATGGCCCGCGGCACCCTGGACTGCTTCGTCGAGCAGGCGAAGGTCCGCAAGCCGTTCAACCTGCCCTACCCCACGGTGGCGGACATGCCGTCGACCCAGGTGGCAGCCGGCACGGCCCGAGCGATAGTCAACGCCGCGCAGGCGACGATCTTCGGCCACGCCGACGAGGTGGACCGCCGCGCCCTGGCCGGGATCGAGTTCACGGGCGCCGAGGAGTCCGAGATCACGATGGACCTGGTCTACGCGGTGCGGCTGTGCGCGGACGCCATCGACAAGCTCCAACTGGCCATCGGTTCCTCCACGGTGAGCCTCAAGAACCCGATCCAGCGCTTCGCGCGTGACGTGCGCGTGCTGGCCACTCACGGCGCCATCCGCTTCGACCCGTTGGCCGAACTCAGTGGCCGCCAACTCCTTGGACTCGAACCGTTTCCCATGTTCGCAGGCGGCGTGCCCCAAGTGGGCTGAGCCGACCGCCGCACAGGAAGAAAGAACTGATGACCATGTCGATCAATGAGCCCCGGTCCCATGAGCCCACGGGGGTGGGCTTCGGTCTCGAGCCGCGGCCCACCCCCGTGGCACCCACGGACGCGCGGGCCCTGCGGGAAGCGTTCGGCCATTTCCCGAGCGGGGTGATCGCGGTGTGCGGAATGGTGGACGACCGCCCTGTCGGAATGGCGGTCAGCTCCTTCACGTCCGTATCGCTGGCCCCGCCGCTCGTCTCGGTGTGCCTTCAGACCTCGTCGCGCACCTGGCCCAAACTCAAGCAGCTGCCGTGGCTGGGCCTGAGCGTGCTGGGCGAGCAGCAGGGTGAGGTGTGCCGCGCGCTGGCAGGTGCGGAGGAGACCCGGTTCGCCGACGTGCACTGGGAGTCGACCGGAGAAGGAGCGGTCGTCCTTCCCGGGGCGGTCACCTGGTACACCTGCACGCTTCGGGCCGAACTCCCGGCGGGCGATCACATCATCGCCCTGCTGGAGATAGATCGACTCTGGACGCTGCCGTCGGCCGAGCCCCTGGTGTTCCACGGAAGCCGCTTCCGGCGGCTCCAGGACAGCGACAGGTCGGCTGTTCCCGCCTGAGCCGGCCGGCTGTCCCCCGCCGGAGCCGACTGGCTGCCCCCGCTGGAGCAAGACCGCTGTCAACTCACCCACCCCTGCTGATGAGTTCGTCGTTGTCGCTGAATCTCAATGAGGAGATCCGATGCCCAAGCACATCGCCCCGGAGGTCAGGGCCGTCGAGTCGCCGTGGTTGACCGACGCCGGACGTGAGCTTCGTGACTGGGTCCGGGACCTTGCCCCTCTCATCCGTTCGCAGGCGCGTGAAGGGGAACGGATCGGGGCGTTGACCCCCGACGTGCTCCAGGCGCTGGACGAGGTGGGCGTCTACCGCGTGACGATGCCCGTCGAATGGGGCGGCAGCGCGTTGGGCGCCCGTGACCTCGTCGAGGTCGTCGCGGCCCTGGGCGAGGCGGACGGCTCGGCCGCCTGGAGTGCCTTCGTCGGTGTCGGGCTGCGCAACTTCCTCGCCCTGCAACCGCAGGTGGTCGAGGAGATCCGCAAGGATGTCGAGGGCTGGGTGGGTCCGGCGCTCGTCGGCGCCTCCGTGTTCGCGACCACCGTCGGGAACGCCCGCAAGGTCGACGACGGTTGGATGGTCAACGGTCGCTGGGCGTTCGGCAGCGGTTGCAAGCACGCCCGCTGGGCGCTGGTGGGAGTCGCCTTCGACCCCGCGGAAGCCGGCGGCACCGGTCGCGGTGTCGTGGTGCTGGAGCGGGAGCAGTTCGAGATCCTCGACGACTGGCATGTCATGGGGCTCTCCGGAACGTCCAGCAACAGCCTGCGAGTTGTCGAGGACATCTTCGTCCCGGACCACCGCTTCATCGACCTCGCCGAGTTCCCGCCGAGGCTCGACCAGATCCGACACCATTACAGCGGCGCCGCCTTCCGGCAGAGCGGCCGGGCGCTCCTGATGACGGTGGCGCTCAGCAGTACCGCGATCACGCTGGGCATGGCACGTGGCGCGCTGTCGTGCTTCGCCGAACAGGCGATCAGGCGCAAGCCGTTCACCCTGCCCTACCCGAGCGTCGCCGAGATGGCTTCCGCGCAGGTGGCCGCCGGGCGCGCGCAGGCGATGATCGTCCTGGCCGGCTCGACGATCGAACGTTATGCGGACCAGGTCGACGCACGTACCGACGCGGGCCTCGAATTCGGCGACGACGAGGAGTCGGAGATCAGCCTCGCGCTCGCGTACGCGGCGAACCTGTGCGAGGACGCCATCAATCTGCTGCAGAAGACGCTCGGTTCCTCGACCGTCTCGCTGTCGAATCCGATCCAGCGCTTCGTCCGCGACGCGCGCGTGGTCACCTCGCACGGAGCGATCCGCGTCGACCCGCTCGCCGAGCAGAACGGCCGACGCATCCTCGGACTCAAGCCGTTCCCGATGGTCGGCGCCGCGGTGCCGCAGCGCGGCGCCGACACCCCGCCCTCCCCACTGGGTTGAGCCGACGCCTCCTGGCGATCTCGTGCTCCATCTTCCCGTCCTGTCCACGTTCACATCTACAGAATGCACTGAACTGTTCAGTACATGTAAGAGAAATCATGGTGTTTCGATGACTGCAACCCCCCCACCGCCCGCCTTTGACGGCCAACTGCCGCCGATGCCGCCCCCGCCGCCCGCCTCACCCGTGGTCTCCCCGTGGATCACCGATGAGGGCCGCCGGATCCGTGACCGCGTGCGCGGGCTCATCCCGCTGATCCGCTCCCAGGCCCGCGAGGGAGAGAAGATCGGGGCACTCACCCCCGAGGTGCTCGAAGCGCTCAACGACGCCGGTGTCTTTCGGATGTCCATGCCCGTCGAGTGGGGCGGGTACGGGCTCGGCGCACGGGACCTGGTCGAGGTGATCGCCGCGCTGAGCGAGGGCGACGGCTCCGCCGGGTGGGCCGGGTTCGTCGGCGTGGGCGTGAAGAACGTGCTTGCGATGGATGCGCAGGTGGTCGACGAGGTGCGCGCCGAGACGGCGGACTGGGTCGGGCCGGCCGTCGTGGGCGCGTCCGTCTTCGCGACCAAGGTCGGCTCTGCCCGGGCCGTCGACGGCGGCTGGATGGTGCAGGGCAAGTGGGCGTTCGGCAGCTGCTGCAAGCACGCGAGCTGGGCCCTGGTCGGCATCGAGTACGACCCCGCCGAAGCCGGAGGGAGCGGACGCGGCATGGTCGCGCTCCGCCGTGAGCAGTACGAGATCCTCGACGACTGGGACGTCATGGGCCTGTCGGGATCGTCCAGCAACAGCCTGCGCGTGCAGGACGAGGTGTTCGTCCCGGCGCACCGCTTCATCGACCTCGGTGAGTTCCCGCTACGGCTGCAGCAGTTGCACGACCGCTACACGGGCTTCGGCTACGGGCAGCGCGGCCTGGCACTGCTGCTCTGCGCGACGCTCGCGAACCTCGCGATCACCCTGGGCATGGCCCGGGGCGCGCTCGACTGCTTCACCGAGCAGGCGAACAAGCGCAAGCCCTTCACCCTGCCCTACCCCACGATCGGCGACATGGCGTCCGCCCAGGTCGCGGCGGGCAAGGCCCTCGCGATGATCAACGTGGCCGCCGCGACGATCGAGGGCGCGGCCGACCAGATCGACGCGCGGACCGCCGAAGGACTCGACTTCACCCCGCCGGAGGAGTCCGAGATCAGCCTCTCCATCGCCTACGCGGCGAACCTGTGCGAGGACGCGATCAACCTCCTGCAGAAGACGATCGGTTCGTCCACGGTGAGCCTGTCCAACCCGATCCAGCGGTTCGTCCGCGATGCCCGCGTGCTCACCTCGCACGGCGCGATCCGCATCGACCCGCTGGCGGAGCAGAACGGACGCCGGCTCCTCGGCCTGGCCCCCTTCGCCATGATCGGCGGCGCCGTCCCCGAGCGCCGCGCCTCGACAGACCCGTCCCGAGACAAGGAGCCCATCCGCGCATGAACGACTTCAGCATCATCGACGGCGTCGCGCACATCAACGACCCCGCGTTGTACGAGACCTGGATCGACCGCGAGGACTACAAGGCGGCCGTCGCCCAGGCGGACACCCCCGAGCGGACCGCCGTCAAGCGTCTGCTGGTCGACTTCGAGGCGGACCTCGGACGCATGGTGCGCGACGGCACCGTGCAGGAGAACGTCGTCGACGTGATGAAGCGGTACATCGTCGAGGACTACGTCCAGCACGACCCGAACGCCCCGGGCAACGGCCGGGACAACATCATCGAGCACTTCCGCCACGTCCCGACCGGCGCCGGCACTCCGCCGCCGGTGGTGAGCGTGGTCCTGGACGGCGAACTGGCCTGCGTGATGATGAAGCAGCCGACGCCGGACCCGGAAAGCCCCGGCAAGACCTACGACTGGTACATCGTCACGGTGTTCCGCGTGCGTGACGGCAAGCTCGCCGAGCACTGGAGCGCCTTCCGCAAGATGGCCGCGCCGCTGCCGGGGACCTGAGAGGCGAATCCGGCACCGTCACAGATCGTCGCCGTGGCACCCGCTCCCGCCGCGCCGCCCACGCCCCGTCCGCGCGGCGGAGGTGCAACCGCGCGGTGACGCATGGCGGGTCCGAGATCGACCTGGCCGATCTCGGACCCGCCCCCGACCGGCGATCGACTCCGCCGAACCGAGGCGCTCCCGACCCCGCATCGCCATCCGCCGCCCGTGCGCGGTGATGAACGCCTCCGCGATGCCCCAAGGATGAAGAAAGAGCACGAGATGACCATGACGTTGCCCAAAGTGAGCAGGTTTCCCGAGTCGTCCTATCTGAGTGAGGAGGGTCGGCGCATGCGGGACGCGGTGCGTGCTGCGGCGCCCGGCCTCGCCGAACGCGCCCGGGAGGGGGAGTTGCTGGGCGCTCTCACCCCTGAGACGGTCTCGGTGCTGCATGAGATAGGGGTGTTCCGTATCACCGTCCCGGTAGAACTCGGCGGGTTCGCACTCGGCGCACGCGACACTGCGGAGGTCGTGCGTGAACTCGGACGAGTCGACGCGTCGGCCGGCTGGACGGTGATCGTCTCCAGCGCCGCCCGAGGCGCGCTCGCCCTCGGTGACCAGGTGAAGAACGAGGTCTTCGCCGACATCGACACCTGGCAGGGACCGCTCATCTTCGGCGCCACCGTCTTCGCACCGAAGGTCGGTGACGGACGCAAGGTCGAGGGCGGCTGGATGGTGAAGGGCCGCTGGGCGTTCGGCAGCAGCTGCAAGATCGCGAAGTGGGGATCGGTCGGATTCGAGTACGACGACCCCGACACCGGAGAACGGCGTCGCGCGATGGGACTCCTCACCCAGGACCAGTACACGATCGTCGACGACTGGCAGGTCATGGGCCTGAGCGCCACGTCGAGCAACAGCGTGCGGGCCGACGAGGAGGTGTTCGTCCCCGAGTACCGGGTCATCCACACCATGGACATGCCCGCTCGCATGGACGCCCTGCGCGGCAAGTACCAGGGACTCGGATTCATGCACTCCGCGACCGGAACCATGGTCGCCACGACGACGGCCTTCGCGGCACTCGCCCTGGGCATGGCCGAGGGCGCGCTCGCCGCCTTCGTCGAGCAGGCCAAAAAGCGGCCGCCGTTCAACCTGCCGTATCCGAACATGGCCGACATGGCCTCGACGCAGGTCGTGGCGGGTAAGGCGCGGGCCGTCATCAACACGGCCGCGGCGGTGATCGAGCGGCAGGCGGACGAGGTCGACCGGCGTGCGCTGGCGGGCGAGGACTTCCACCCGTGGGACGAGCCGGAGATCACGATGGACCTCGTCCATCAGATCCACGCGTGTCTCCAGGTGATCGACGGGCTGCAGCTGGCACTCGGTTCCTCGACCGTCGGCCTGGCCAACCCGATCCAGCGTTTCGTGCGGGACGTGCACGTGCTGGCGACCCACGGCGCGTTCCGGATCGACCCGATGGCGGAGATCAACGGGCGGGACATCTTCGGAATGGAGCCGTTCCCGATGATGGCCGCCCTCAGCTCGCCCCCTCCCGGGAAGATGCCCCCGCACGCGGCCAACGGCAACGCCCCGGGCCCGGTGCCGCACCCGGCGTGAACCGACCGCCTCGGGGAGCCCTCGACCCGGCTCCCCGTCTGCGGCCCGATCCAGGACGAGGCCGTGCACCGGCGCGGACCCGGGCACCGCTCCAGCCGGCCCGGTGCCGGTGCGCGGCTTGGCCCAACGCAACGGCGCGGGGCCGCAGTTGACGTCGGCCGCACGCGGGTGAACAACCCGACCGCCGCAGGCACCCATCACCGGAACAGCTCCGCAGCAGGCCGGAAACGAAGCGTTCCACAGCGTCACACCAGCCCATGACCGATTGAGCCGCCCTCTGAATAGCTCGCCGCGCCAATGAGGCCGCGGCGCATCCGTAACGGAGGCTTTCCCATGACCACTTCCGTGCCGACGGGCGACACCGTCCCGTCCTCGTCCGACGAAGGCTGGAAGTCCTACCTCGCCGACCTCTGGAAGGCACCACCGGGCGCCAAGGCCGCGCTGGCCGGCTGTCTGCTCCTCATTCTGGTGAGTCCCTCCGGACTCTCCGCGATGACCACGTTCATCGTGCCGTCGTTCTCCCACGACACGGGCACCGCCAAGGCCGCCGGCATTCTTCTGTTCGTCTCGCTCCCACTGTTCATCGGCCCGATCGTCCTGCCGTTCGCGGGCCGTTGGGTGGATCGACTGGGCGCACGCAGGGTCGCGATTCCCTCCGCCGTCCTCTATGCCGCGATGACCGCTCTCATACCGCTGTGCGGGTCCAGCGTCCCCCTGTTGGCGATCGTGCTGATCCTGGCGGCCGTGTTCGGCTTCATGTCGAGCCTGGCCGTCGTCTTCAAAGTCGTCTCGACCTGGCTGCCGCAGCACAGGGGCGTCGGATTCGCTCTCATCGGGATCGCCTCCAGCGTGGCCGCCGCCGTGCTCTCGCCGGTGTTCCAGTGGCTGATCAGCGGCAGCGCGGGTCTCGGGTGGAAGGGCACTTACCTCATCGTGGGTGCGGTGATCACCCTCGTGGCGATCCCGACGGCCGTCCTCCTCATCTCGGAGCCGACGGAGCCGACGGAGCTGCGGGAGCCGGTGGGACCTCCTGTGAAGGGACCTGGAGTCGAGCTGCCCCGCCTGCCGGGCATCCCGCTGCGCAAGGCGGTCCGGACACGGATCTGGATATCCATCACCGTCTCACTCGCCTTCGCGGCGGCCGGCCCGATGACCGTGCGGCAGAACGCGGTCGACTTCTTCGGCGAGCGCGGCTTCGGCGAGGCGACGGTCTCGCTGTCCCTGTCCGCGCTGTTCGCCGCGTCGGTCGTCGGCCTTCTCGCCGGTGGGATGATCCTGGACCGGACCGACCGGCCCCGAGTGGTCGTCCCGATGCTCGCGGCGGTGCCGGTCGGCCTTCTGATCGCACTCGTGAACCACGGTTCGGCGCCCCTGCTGTTCATCGCGATGATCCTCCTCGGCTTCGCCACCGGAGCCGAGTCGTCGCTCGGTCCCTACCTCATCGCGCGGTACTTCGGCCTCGCCTCGTTCGCGCAACTGCAGGGACTGACGCTGGCCATCTCCACCCTGTCACTCGGCATCTCGCCGTTCCTGGTCAGCGCGGTGCAGACCGCGACCGGAAGCTACACCGTGCCGGTCCTCACGCTCACCGCCCTGACGATGGTCGCCGTCGCCCTGGCGGCGGCACTGCCCAAGTTCCCGGCGCCGTGGACGATCGAGAAGTTCCCCGACAACACCGCCGAGCCGGCATGACGGCGTGAGGACTCCTCTGGCGGCCTGATGCCCTGTCAGCCATCAGGCCCCCGGCCCCTGTTCGCCTCCCCCTCACCCCGGAGAACCGATGAGTGACTTCCTCTCCATGGCGCGCTCGCCGGAGGAAAAGCGGCACTCCTCCGACGGTCGGAGCCGGTTCGGACTCATATACGCCGGCCTGATGGCCGTGATGCTGCTCGCCTCGCTCGACCAGACGATCGTCAGCACCGCACTGCCCACCGTCGTGGGCGAACTGCACGGTGTGACCCACATGGCGTGGGTGACCACGGCCTACATCCTCGCCGCCACCGTGGTGATGCCCGTGTACGGACGCCTCGGTGATCTGCTCGGCCGCAGGAGGCTCTACCTCGGCGGAATCATCCTCTTCCTGGCGGGCTCCGCGATCGCCGGGTCCGCTCAGGACATGGCGATGCTGATCATCGGCCGGGCCGTCCAGGGCCTGGGCGGCGGCGGACTGATGATCACCTCGCAGGCGATCGTCGCCGACCTGGTACCGCCACGCCAGCGCGCGAAGTACATGGCTCCGATCGGCGTCATCTTCGGGCTGTCATCGGTCGTCGGCCCGCTGCTGGGCGGTTGGTTCACCGACAGCATCGGCTGGCGCTGGTGCTTCTGGATCAACCTGCCGGTCGGCCTGCTCGCACTCGCCGTGTGTGCCGTCGCGCTCCACCTGCCGCGCAAGGCGCTCAAGGCCACGATCGACTACATCGGCATCACCCTCATGACGGCGGCCGTCACCTGCACCGTGCTGGTCGCGGACTGGGGCGGCACCGACTACGCCTGGAGCGACCCGCTCGTCCTCGGCCTGATCGGGGCGGGCGCGGGAACCTGGGTCCTGTTCTTCTACTCGCAGAGCCGAGTGGCCGAACCGATCATCCCGCTGCGCCTGTTCCGCAGCTCCATCTTCGACATCGCCACCCTGATCGGCATGATCGTGACCGGTGTCGGCATGTTCGCGGTCGTCAGCTACATGCCCACCTACTTGCAGATGGTCTACGGCGTCACCGCCGCGCAGTCCGGCTGGTTGCTGCTGCCGATGGTGGTCGGCCTGATGGGCGCGAGCCTGCCCGTCGGCCTGCGGATGAGCCGGACCGGCCGCTACCGGATCTATCCGATCGCCGGTTCGATCGTCATCGCCGTAACAGCCCTGATGCTCTCCACCATCGAGGTGGACACCCCTCTCGTCCTGCTCTGCGGATACCTCTTCCTGATGGGCGTGGGTATCGGGCTCATGTCGCAGACCCTCGTCCTGGCCGTCCAGAACGCGTTCCCCGCCGACGACGTGGGCACCGCGACCTCCGCCAACAACTTCTTCCGGGAGATCGGCGCGACGGTCGGGACCGCCGCGGTCGGCGCGATCTTCACCAGCCGGCTGGCCGACCAGCTCGACAGCCGGCTGTCCACGGCCGGCCTCAAGACGGTCGGCGACACGGACTCCCTGACTCCCGCACTCGTCCATGCCCTGCCGACTCGGCTCCAGGACGACGTGGTTGCGGCCTACCAGCATGCCCTGACGCCGGTCTTCGCCTACCTGGTCCCGCTGTTCCTCGCCGGTGTCGTGCTGGCCGTCGTACTTCCCGAGAAGAGACTCGCAGGGGACGACGCCGACGGGCCGGGCACGGAGACACCGGGGAGTGCGCCCAACGGGCCCCAGGCAAAGGCGAGTTGAACGCGCGGACGACACGACAACGGGCTCTCTCCGCGGTCGGACGCCGTACGGCGTGACGGGCCGCCAACGTAAAAAGAACGGCCATACTGCTTGTAGAGTTCGACAAGCAGTATGGCCGTTCTTTTTGAGGGAGGTTCGTCATGCCCCGGCTCACCGACGCGCGCAAGGAACTGAGGCGCGCTCAGATCACGGAGGCCGCCTTGCGCTGCTTCGGCCGCAACGGTCTGGAGCGGACCTCGATCGCCGACATCACCGCCGAGTCCGGTCTCTCGGCCGGCTCCATCTACGCCCACTACCGCGACAAGGCCGACCTGGTGCAGTCCTCCGCCCGCGAGGTGCTCGCCGAGCGCGCCAAGGTCCTCAGCGAGTACGCCGCGAGCGATACCCCGCCCGACCCCGACGACCTGCTCGGCCGGCTGACTGCCGCGATCGATCCCGTGGCCGCCAGGGTCGGCGTGCAGACCTGGGGCGAGGCGACCACCAACCCGGCCATCCGCGGCATCGTCGTCGACATGACCGACCGGATGCGCGCGATGCTGCACGACTGCGTCACGGCATGGCTGGTCAAGGTCGAACACCACGAACCGGACCGGGCCCGGGAGAGCGCCGCCCCGATCGCTCACCGGGTGATGGCGCTCTATCAGGCCCAACTGCTGTACACCGCCTTGCAGTCACCGCCCGAGGAGACAGCGTCATGACCACTCCGACCGCTTCGTTCGCCGGCCGGACCGTGTTCCGGATCGGCTATGGCGCGTTGCAGCTCGAGCGCCTTCACGACCGCCGCGGCGAGGCCGTCGCGCTGCTGCGCCGCGCGGTCGAGTTGGGCGTCGGCCATGTCGACACCGCCGAGTTCTACGGCTTCGGGTTCGCCAACGACGTGATCCGCGAAGCCCTGCGCCCCGAGGACGGCGTCCTGGTGGTCACGAAGGTCGGCGCCGACCCCAACCCCGGCGGGAATCCGCCGTTGCGTCTGGCGCAGCGGCCCGAGCAGTTGCGCGCGAGTGTCGAGGACAACCTGCGCGGCCTCGGCGTCGACCGGCTGCCGGTGGTCAACCTCCGCCGCCTGGACTCCGGCCCCGGACTGCGTCCGGAAGGCGACCAAGTGGTCGGCCTCGACGACCAGCTCGCGGTGATGACCGCCCTGCGCGACGAAGGCAAGATCGGCGCGATCGGCCTGAGCAGCGTCACCCTCGACGGGCTTCGCCGCGCCCTGCCGGCCGGTATCGCCTGCGTACAGAACGCCTACAGTCTCGTCTCGCGCGACGACGAGGACATCCTCGAACTGTGCGCGGCCCAGGGCATCGCCTGGGTGCCGTTCTTCCCGCTCGGCGGGGCCTTTCCGGGCTTGCCCAAAGTGACCGACGAGCCGGCGGTGCAGGCCGTGGCCGAGTCCCTGGGGGCCACGGCCTCCCAGGTCGGCCTCGCCTGGCTGCTGCACCACGCCCCGAACGTGCTGCTCATCCCCGGCACCGCCGACGCCGCCCACCTCCAGGCCAACATGGCGGTCGGCGAGATCACCCTGGACACCGCGTCGCTGGCCACCCTCGATGCCGTCGAGTCCCGCTCCAACGACGTCCCCATCGGCTGAACAGGACCCAACACGACCCGGGCCGCGGCCACATGCCGGACACCTTGTCCGGACGCCCGGCCCTGCCGGAACACCCTTCCTCACCGGCTCCAAGGACGGATCATGAAAGCCATCATCTACAGCGACAACGGCGGCCCCGACGTTCTTCGGCTCGTCGACCGTGACCTCCCCACGCCCGGCCCCGGCGAGGTGCGTGTGCGTGTCGCCGTGTCGGGAGTCAACCCGACCGACTGGCAGGCCCGTTCAGGCCCCGCCCACCCCAAGCACTTCTCCGAGGTCACCCCTCACCTCGACGGCGCAGGCACGATCGACGCCGTCGGAGAAGGGGTCGATCAGAGCCGGGTCGGCCGGCGGGTCTGGCTGTTCATGGCCGCCGCGGGTCGATCCACCGGTACCGCCGCCGAGTTCACCGTCGTGCCCGCCGACCTGGCCGTGCCGCTGCCTGACGACATCGGGTTCGATATCGGTGCCTCACTCGGCGTCCCCGCGCTCACCGCGCACCGCGCGCTCACCGTCGCCGAGGACGGGCCACGCCGTCTGCGGCCCGGGGCTCTCGACGGCCAGGTGGTGCTCGCCGCAGGTGGAGCCGGGGCGGTAGGGCACGCGGTGATCCAGCTCGCCCGATGGGCCGGAGCCACCGTGATCACCACGGTCAGCGGCCCGGAGAAGGCCCGGCTGGCCACCGCGGCAGGGGCCCATCACGTGATCAACTATCGCGAGGGCGACCCGGCCGCCGAGATCCGCAAGGCCGCCCCGGACGGTGTCGACATCGTTGCCGAAGTGGCGCTGGGCGCGAACCTCGCACTGGACCTGGCCGTGCTGCGGACCTGCGGCACGATCGCCACCTACGCCAACGACGGTGGCAAGCCCGTCGAGTTGAACGTGCTGCAGAACATGGTGCTCAACACGCGCTTCCAATTCCTGGTGCTCTACACGGCCGGACCGCAGGCGCGCGCCGCAGCCGCCGAGGACGTCGCTGCGGCGGTCCAAGACGGCGCCCTGCCGGTCGGCGAGGAGCACGGCCTGCCGCTGGTCCGCTTCCCACTCGACCGCACCGCCGACGCGCACCGGGCGGTGGAGAACGGCGCAGTCGGCAAGGTCTTGGTGGACGTCCTGTCGTGATGCCTGGCCTGTCGGTCGGGGGTTGCTGGGACCCTCCGAAAACGCCGCCCGACCACCATCTGGGAGCGCTGGGACAGCCTGCTGCCCGACGGGACGGTCAACCCGAGCGGGATGACCTCCTTCAACCACTACGCCCTCGGCGCCGTCGCCTACTGGCTGCACGGCACGGTCGCCGGACTCGCCCCCACGGAGCCCGGCTACCGCCGCCTGAGGGTGGAGCCGCGACCGGGCGGCGGCCTCACCCACGCGAGGGCGAGACTGCACACGCCGTACGGTCTTGCGGAGGTGTCCTGGACCTTGGACGGTACGGAGCTGACGGTCGACGCGCTCGTGCCGCCGAACACGACCGCCGAGGTCGTCCTGCCGGACAGCGGCGGCGACGCCGTCGAGGTCGGATCGGGCCGGTACAGATGGACGGTTCCGTACGCGTCGGCGGATGCCGAACTGGCCCCGCTGTCCGTCGACATGAGCATCGACGCCCTGCTGGACCGCGAAGAGGCCGCCCGCGTCTTCAAGGACCTGTTGATCGCGTACATCCCGGAGGCCACCGCCTTCATCGACAGCGGGTCAGGTGCTCCGGCCGGCACGACTGTGCGGGCGATCGCGGGGATGATCCCTGACGGCGAGACCTTCCTGTCCGACCTGGAAGCGAGGTTCGCCGAGCTTGAGGACCGCGTCTGATGGGCGTGTTCCCAGGGCCTGGCGGCACACCCCGTCTGCTCTACGACGTCAGGCACGCTCCCTCATTGTCTGCCGCAACGGCGTGGGAGCCTTCCCCATGAACGCCGTCGAGGCCGTCCCGCGCGCTGCTCTGGCGCGGGCAGGAGACGTCGTGGCGGGGATTCCTCCGACGCGGTCAGGTTGTCCGCCGGTGAGGTCATCCCGCCACGACCGCCATCCGGTGGCTGATCTCGCCTGCTGTGGCGAGTACCTTCTGGGCGATCTCCGTTTCGGCCTCCGGGCGGATCCGGGAGGCGAGGGCGGCGATGCCGACCGCCGCGACCACCTGCTGGTCGGCGTCCCGGATCGGTGCGGAGATGCCCACCACGTCGGAGTCGAGTTCGCTGCGGGTCACTGAGTAACCGAGGCGGCGGATCCGGGCCAGGCGTTCCAACAGGGCGTCGACGTCGGTGAGGGTGGCCGGGGTGAAGCGGCGCAGTTCGGCGGACTCCAACAGCCGGCGGGCCTCGTCGTCCGGGCTCCAGGCGAGCAGAACGAGGGCGGAGGCGCCGGCGTTGATCGGCAGGGCGCTGCCGCGCTCGTAGGAGATCCGTACGGCGCGGGTGCTCTCCGCGCGGTCCACGCAGACCACGAGGTTCCCGGTGCGCCGGGTCAGCAGCACGGTCTCGTGCACGTCCTCGGCGAGCGCCTGCATCGACGGCAGCGCGACCTCGGACAGGCCGTAGCTGCGGCGGGCCAGCCGGGCGATCTCCAGTACGCGCAGGCCGAGCCGGAAGCCGCCGCCGGGAGCTTCTTCGAGGAAGCGCCCGGCGACGAGGCTCTGCAGGTAACGGTAGGCGGTGGAGCGTGCCACGCCGAGGCGCTCGGCGACAGCGGATCCGGAGACGACGAGCTGGATGTCGTCGAACATGGTCAGGATGTCGAGCGCGCGGTCGGCCGTGGAGTTGCGGTCCCGGTAATTGGAGGACGTATCTCCTGACATGCGAGACGCTGCAGCGGGCGGGCCAGGGCCGGGGGAGGCCGCGCCCGGCTGCCCGCTTGGCCTGTCTACAGCCGGTCCTTGACGACGGTGTTGCGCAGTTCTCCGATGCCCTCGACCGTGGTGACGAGTTCCTGCCCCGGCCGCAGGAACACCTTCGGGTCGCGGCCGGCGCCCACTCCTCCCGGGGTCCCGGTGAGGATCAGGTCGCCGGGCAGCAGCGTGATGATGGTGCTGATGTAGGCGATGGTGTGGGCCACGTCGAAGAGCAGGTCGGCGGTGTTGGATTTCTGCATGGTGTGGCCGTCGACGCTGCAGGAGATGGTCAGTTCCGAGGCGCCGGGCGGGAGTTCGTCGGGGGTGACGAGAGCGGGCCCGACCGGAGTGGTGGCCTCGAAGGTCTTGCCGGAGAGGAACTCGCGGGTGCGGTGCTGCCAGTCTCGTACGGTGACGTCGTTGGCGACGGTGTAGCCGGCGACGTGATCCAGGGCCCGCTCACGCGGCACATTGCGGCCGGGGCGTCCGACGACGACCCCCAATTCGGCCTCCCAGTCGAGGTCGTCGCTGATCGGCGGCATGTGGATGTCGTCGTGTGCGCCGATCAGGGAACCGTCGAACTTGGCGAACAGGGTCGGATGCGCGGGGGTCGGGCGGCCCATCTCCTTGATGTGGGTGGCGTAGTTGAGGCCCA
Organism: Streptomyces hokutonensis; assembly: GCF_000376565.1. Taxonomy (GTDB): domain Bacteria; phylum Actinomycetota; class Actinomycetes; order Streptomycetales; family Streptomycetaceae; genus Streptomyces; species Streptomyces hokutonensis. The sequence goes on from NZ_BARG01000086.1 coordinate 92,086, forward strand.
GGCAGATGATCTTGTTGGGGTGGGGGACGAGCGGGGCGAGGGACGCCTCGGCCAGGGGCAGTCGTTCGCCGTCCGCTGAGCCGGCCCGTTCCTGCCAGTCGTCGCCGGAGGCGAGCAGGGCGCGGATGTCGGAGTAGGGCAGCAGTACCAGTTCGTCGCCTTCCTGCCGGGCGGCGGCGGTCCGGTGGTCGGCGACACGGACGGTGCTGAGTCTCATCGGGGTACTCCTGGGGATTCGTGCTGGATCTCGGGGACCGGCTCGGGGGCGGGGGTGGACGGCATGCCGGGCACGGTCGGGCTGTCGGCGCTGAAGTGCCCGAGCTTGCCGCCGACGTATGCGGCCTGGTCGGGGGTGAACACGGCGGCCACCAGACGGTCGGGACGCACGAGCACGAAGCATCCGGTCAGTCGGGTGAAGAGGGCGTCCAGCCGGCCGTCGGCGTCGGCGATCCCCGTCCGGCCGGCACGGTCACGCGGTGCGTGGTCGTCCAGGAAGACGTCCACCGCGGCGGACTCCGGGAGGCCGCCCCGTGCGGCGGCGGCCCAGTCGGCGTCGGTCACATCGATCCCGAGGAGGCTCCAGCCCTGTCCGAGGACGGAGTCGAGCCGGGTGGGACGGTGGTGCGGTCCGTGCAGCACCCGGGGCTGTGGCAGCATCGCGCCGACGAGCTCACGTCCCCGGCAGTCGGAAGGGACGACGGCGCCCGCCCGTACCCGGGCGTCGGGGCGGTAGCGCATCTCGGTGAGATAGCGGCGTCCCGGCGGGATGCGCATGGCCGTGCGCACCAGCACATCGCGGAGCAGGGCGCGGGGGCGGCTGGTGGTCATGACGATCCGGCCGAGCCGTACGGAGAGGTCGATCACGGCCCGGGCGTGGGGGCGCCGTTCGGTGTCGTAGGTGTCGAGCAGCGCGTCGCCGGCCCGTCCCGCCATGACCTCGGCGACCTTCCAGCACAGGTTGGCCGCGTCCCGGACACCGGAGTTGAGGCCCTGGCCGGCGAACGGCGGCATCATGTGCGCGGCGTCGCCGAGCAGGAAGCAGCGGCCGTCGCGCAGGCGGTCGGCCAGCAGTGCGTGGAAGCTGTAGGCGACCGCGCGTTCGACCTGCGCTGCCGTGATCTCCCGGTACGGCCGCAGGAGTTGGCGCACCAGTGTGAACGGGGGAGGGGCGCCCGCTTCGCACTCACCCGGCTTCAGGCGGAACTCGTAGCGGCAACGGCCCTCCCGCCCGGCAACGATGACGACGGGTCGCTCCGGGTCGCCGTGGTGCATGCCGTAGCGCTGGTCGTGTGTGTCCTGGAGGGTGTCGACCACCAGCCACACGTCCGGGAAGCTTCGCCCTTGCATGGGGATGGACAGCAGGTCGCGTACGGTGCTGCGGCCGCCGTCGCAGCCGAGGACGTACCGGACGTCCAGTTCCTCGACCGGCCCGTCCTGGCCGCCTGTTCGCAACGACGCGCGCACCCGGTCGGGGTGCTGGGTGAGGAGGGCCGTCAGCCGGGTGTCGAAGCGGACGTCGACGCTGGGGTGGCGTCGCAGTTGCTCACGCAGCACGCGCTCCAGGTCGGGCTGGGCGAACGGGTTCTTGAACGGATGGCCGAAACGCTGGTCGCCGGTGCCCCGGGCGTGCAGGAGAGTCCGACCGCCGATGCCGAAGTACCTCGTCCCGGTGCCCGGCACGAGGATCGGGTAGACCGCTTCGTCGAGGCCGTCGGCCGACTGGAGCGTGCGCAGCGACTCGTCGTCGAGGCTGATCGCCTTGGCGTCGTCGCTGGTGGTGGCGTTGCGTTCCACCAGCAGCACCCGTACGCCCCGCGAGCCCAGGAGATGGGCGGCCGTCAGCCCGGTCGGGCCGGCGCCGACGATGAGTACATCGGGCCACGTCGCCGGTGGTGGGTGCGTCATGAAGGGCCTTCCGTCGTCGGATCGCTGGTTACTGGACCGGCTGGTAGGCGGGGCCGCCCTCGGTCAGCAGCCGTTGGGCCTCGGCGAGCACGTCCGCCGGGTCCTGGTCGAGGTCGATGGTCTTGCGGAACGGCTGGCGCACATCGCGTTCGATGCGCAGGTAGACCTCGTTGCGGTTGCCCTCGGGGTCGAAGAAGTAGATCCCGATCGCGTTGCCGTGGGTCACTTCCTGCTGGACCTCGATCCCTTCGGCGCGGAACCGGTGGTGGAAGTCGATGATCGTCTCGAGGGAGTCGACGCGCCACGACACCTGGTGGGTGAGCTTGGCGCCGGGAGGGGCGGTGCGGCCCCGCTGGAGGACGAACTCGTGATGCTCCAGCTCGGGGCGCGAGGAGAAGAACACGATGCCCCGCTCCTCGTCCTCGTCGGTGACGGTCAGTCCCAGGACGCGGGAGTAGAAGTCGCGCATCGTCTCCAGGTCGTCGACCCAGAAGCCGGTGTGACCAAGTCCCGTAATGGCCATGCTCGTGTCTCCTTAATCAGGATTCCAGTTTCGTTTAACAGGACACTAGGGCGCTGGGTATCTCGACGTCAACAGGAAATTGCTCGACTCCCGCCCCTTGACGATTCAAGCAGTGCAGGTGCAGCGTCCTGTCGTACGCAACAAAGGTCCGAATATGCGGGACAGCTGTCCTGGCTTTGCTGAGCCACCGGGGACCGCCCGCGCCGCCACTGGAGGCAACCCCATGACTCGTTCCGATGCCGGGAGAACCGCTGCCCCGGCCGCCGCCGAAGGCCCGTCGCCGCTGGGCCGTGCCACCCTGATCGCCGCCTGCCTGGCCATCTGTGCGGCCCAGATCGGCATCCCGCTCGCGTCCCCGATCATCGGAGTGATCCAGCGGGACTTCGGGGCGTCGGCCGCCGCGCTCGCCTGGATCCCCGCGGCGTTCATCCTGCCGACGGCCATCCTGGAGCTGAACTTCGGCGTCCTCGGCGACCTCTTCGGACGCAAGCGCCTCCTTGTTCTGGGCGGACTGCTGATCACGGTCGGCTGTCTGATCGTCGCCACCTCGGGCTCGCTGACCCAGCTCATCGCCGGCCAGGCGATCGCCGGACTCGGAGCCGCCGCGGTCTTCCCCTCGTCGCTGGCGGTGGTCGTCGCGGGAACCCCGGAGCCCGCCGCCCGCGCCCGGGCCCTGTCGTACTGGGCTCTCAGTCTGGCGTTCGGCGCCATGATCGGGCCGCTGATCAGCGGGTTCACCGCTGAGCACGCCGACTGGCACTGGGCCTACGTACCGCTCGCAGTACTCGGCCTGGTCACCGCGGCCGTCAGCGCCCGCTGGATCGTCGACTCCCGCGAGCCGGCCGGGCGCGGACTCGACCGGCCGGGCCAGCTCACGGTCGCCGTGTCTCTGCTGGCACTGCTCTACGCCGTCATCGAGGGCGCCAACGACGGCTACACCTCGGCGCACATCGTGCTCGCCTTTGCCATCGCCCTCGCCGCCTTCGTGGGATTCCTCGTCGCGGAGCGGAAGTCGCGGACGCCGATGCTGCGGCTTGAGCTCTTCCGTATCCCTTCCTTCGCCGCGGCCGCCGCCATCGGACTGCTCGCCATGTTCGGCTTCATCGGCACCGCCTACGCGCTGAGCATCAAGCTGGAGACCGTCTACCACCTCTCCCCGCTCCAGGCCGCCCTGCCCTTCGCGCTCATCCAGGCGGTCCCCCTGCTGCTCACCCCCGTCCTGCCGAAACTGCTGCAACGTGTGCACCCCCGGGTACTGCTCGTCGGCGGTCTGCTCGCACTCGCCGCGGGTGAGATCTGGATGGCCCAGCTGGCGGGCGACACCACCGATCTGGCGTCGATGGCCGGACCGATCCTGCTGCTGGGGGTCGGCTTCATCACGATGTTCTCCGCGCTGACGGCCGTCGCGGTCGGCACCGTCGACATCCGGCACGCCGGTATGGCCAGCGCGGTCACCAGCCTGGTTCGCGAGACCGGGCAGGCGCTGGGCCCCGCGATCGTCAGCGCCGTCGCCCTCGGTACGGCGACCGGCGCCCTCGCCACGAAGCTCGGCACCGCCCAGCTGCCCGCCCAGGCCAAGGGCGTCGCCAGTGCCGTCAACGCGGACGGGGGCGCGATCGCGGTCGCCAACGCCGACCTGGGCGAACTGTCGCGCACACTGGTCCCGCTGGCACGTCAGGCCGTCGAAGAGGGCCTTGATCTCGGCCTGTATGTCTGCGCCGGTGCCAGTCTGGTGGCCGGACTCATCGCCGTGCTCGCTCTGCGGGGCAGTGCCACCGCAGGCGCGCCGGTCGGCCTGGACCATGAGCAAACGGGCGACACCTCCGTGACACCCGAAGCCGCGGACGCCGCAGCCCCGAGGGCCCAGGCGCTGCCCAGTAACTGACCCGCGGTGCGCAAGCCCTTCGGCGGCCGACTCCCTGCTCGGAAGGGCGGGGACCAGAGCTCCTGCCGAACCCTTCACGGCCGGACCGTCCACAGTACGAAACCTGGATAAATGGGAATGATCAGAACATCTCGCTACCTTCGCGACACAACGCATAACGTTCGCACCATCACGGTGGAGCGGACCGTGCCGGCCCAGCGGGAGTGGGCAGCTCGGCCGTACTCCGACCGGGCCGCCGTGCTGCGCCGCGCCGCGCGCCTGTTCGAGGAACATCAGCAGGAGATCGAGACCTGGGTGGTCCGGGAGTCCGGTGCGATGCGGCCGTTCGCCGCCCTACAGGTCGCCGGCGGTGGTGCGGAGGAGTGCCACGAGGCCGCCGCCCTCGCCGGGGCCTACGGTGAGCTGCTGCGCTCCGGGCAGGAGCGGCTGTCGTTCGCCCGCCGCAGGCCCGTCGGGGTGGTCGGCGTCATCGCTCCGTTCAACGTGCCGATCACGCTGGCCATTCGCGGCGGGACCGACCCACGCCTTCGGGGAGACCAGACGCCTTCTGCGCTCGTGGCAGACGACCCGAGAACGGACAGGCCGCGAGGAATCCCGTGTGATCGCCGAGGCGATGGGCCGGCCCGAGGCCACGGCACTCGTCGACGCCTTCGTGTCCGGGGCAGGGCGGGCGTGAAGGGAACATCGGAGACCGACCGCCCGGGTGTCGCGCCGGAACGGACGAACGGACCGTCGTGATGAACCCGGTGGCCGCCGTCAAGGAGGCAGACGCCGTCGTTCAGAGCTCACCCGGTGGGCTCAGAGGCTGAAGATCCGTCGAGCGTTGCCGGACAGGAACAGTTCGGTCGCCTCGTCGTCCAGGCCCAGTTCACCAAAGTGCTCCAGGGCCTTTACCGGAGTGATCATGGGGTAGTTGGTGCCGAACAGCACCTTCCCGCGTCCCCGGCCGCGCAAATAGTCGACCAGCTCGCGGGGGTAACGGCGGGCGGTGTAGGCGCTGGTGTCGATGTACACGTTGGCGTGCTTGTCGGCCACCGCGATCATTTCCGTGGTCCACGGATACCCGATGTGCCCGCACACGATGGTCAGTTCGGGGAAGTCGAGGGCGACCTGGTCGACGTAGGGGATGGGGCGGCCCGTTTCGGACGGCCGCAGCGGGCCGGTGTGCCCGACCTGGGTGCAGAAGGGGATGCCGAGGTCGACGCAGGCGGCGTACAGCGGGTAGTACAGCCGGTCGGTGGGCGGGAGTTGCCACAGCCAGGGCACGATGCGCAGGGCCACGAAGCCGAGTTCCTCCACGGCACGGCGGAGTTCCCGTACCGCCCGGACCGGGCGGGTGAGGTCCGCGCCGGCCACCCCACGCAGCCGCCCTTGGGACTGGACGACGAACTCGGCCACCTCATCGTTGCTGATCAATGGCCCCTGGGGTCCGTACCAGGCCGCCGACAGGCCGATCTCGACATCCGCCGCGGCCATCGCGGCCACCGTGGCCTTCACCGGCAACGGCTCGTCCAGCAGACCTCCTCCCGTCCACCGGCGCAACGACTCGAACATCTCGTGGTTGGAGTGACGGAGGGTGGGGTGCTGCATCCATGCGTCGATGACCGCCATCAGACTCCCTGTCTCTCCCGGCGCCGCCGACCGCGCTGCTCCCGAAGGGCTAAGCGGTCGCTTACCGAGACCCTAACCTCCGAGTGGCGCGCACAACCAGCCCTCTCCCATGGGGTGTCCGATCTGAGTCAGCGTGCGGTTCCCATCAGGCTTCCAGGGCCCGCCGGTCCGTGCGGCGGACAGACGAGCCCCGGAGAGTGAACGTGTGTCAGACGGCGGTGCAGGCCGTCCCGTTCAGGTTGTAGCCGGAGGGCTTGGCGAAGGCTCCGTCGGTTGTGCCCTGGAACCCGAACGACACCTGGCCGCCGGCCGCGATCTGGGCGTTGTGGCTCATGTTGCTCGCTGTGACGGCTCCCGAGAACGAGGACAGGTTCGCGTTCCAGGCGTTGGTGATCCGCTGCCCGGAGGGGAGGGTGAACGCGAGCTGCCAGCCGCTGACGGGGGAGGAGCCGGTGTTGGTGATGGTGACGTCGGCGGTGAAGCCGCCCTGCCAGACGTTCGTCGCGTACGCCACCTTGCAGGCCGTGGAGCCGCCGGGGTTGCCGGGGTTGCCACCACCGGAGGAACCGGTGTTCACGGCGGAGGAGAACGAGTTCACGGCGAGACCGGCGCCGTTCTGCCAGGGCTCGAACCCGGCCTGAACACTCGTCAGGTACCAGTTGTTCTGGGCCAGTCCGCGCGACACGGCCTGCCGGGCGAAGTCCATGACGTCGAAGGACCAGCTGGTGACCGCCGACGGTGCGACGAACGACAGCACGTCGTTCGAGCCGTTGTTCCCGGACCACACCTGCCAGTCACGCCCGCCCACGCTGGCGTTGCTGACAGGGGAGCCGATCGGCTGGATGGATCCGACCTTGTTGAACCAGATCATGATCTCGGTCCTGTTGACGCCGTCGGTGCGTGGCGTGGGGTCGAGCCAGATGTCGTACGCGGCGTCGTACACCGCGTCGTTCACATAGCTGTAGGAGATGCTCGAAGGTGCGGTGGAGACAGCGCTGAGCTGGGCGGGAAGGTTGGTACCCGGCGAGCAGTTGGTGTAGTGGCAGCCGTTGTAGACGGACGGATACGACTTCGGAGCGCCGTTCGTGGGGACGGATCCGTCGGCCTGGGTGATCCTGAACCCCGAGTCCGTCGCGGTGATGCACTGGGCGGCACTGGTGCCCCAGCGGTTGTTCTGGACCACGTACCGGCCCTGGATGGTCGTAGTACCGAAGGGCTGGCAGATCGTGGTGTCGGCCTGTGCCGCCGACGCCGTGGTCAGAAGTGCGGCCAGTGAGACGAGCGAGGTGAGCAGCGCGCCGAGCAGGCCACGCGCGCTGCGGGCATGGTGCGGTGAAGGACGCATGCGGATCCTCTTCAGAGGGATGGGGGGTAGTGGGGTGGTGCTCCCGCGACTATCTGAATGGGAGCGCTCCCAAACCTTGGCTCGGCAGGACTGTAGGGATGGTCCAGGTCCATGACAAGACTGTGGGCATGAACCCGTTGAACCGATTTCGGAGGTGCAGGTCGGACGCGGGGACAAGACACGGCGCGCCGGCCTGAGGTGCTTTCCCCGCGGATGTGGCGACGGACGTCAGGTGGAGTCGCGAACCACGAGCTCGGTACGGAGGATGACGTGACGCCAGGCCACGGCGCCCTCTTCCATCTCCTCCAGGAGCAGCCGGATCATGGCCCGCCCGATCTCCTCGATCGGCTGACGCACCGTCGTCAGTCGTGGTTCGGTCTGCTGGGCCAGCGGAAAGTCGTCGAAGCCGATGACGGCGACGTCCTCGGGTACCCGGCGTCCGGCCGCGCGCAGGGCCTCCAGAGCGCCCGCTGCCGTGGTGTCCGACGCGGCGAGGACGCCGTCGATGTCCGGATGCCGATCGAGGAGCTCGGCCATGGCGCGGCGCCCGCTGTCCGCCGTGAAGTCGCTTTCGGCGGCAAGGGTCGGCTCGCCCTTCAGCCCCGCGAGCTTGAGTGCTTCCTCGTAGCCGCGCAGCCGGCACTGGGCGGCGTACAGGTCGAGCGGCCCCGTGATGGTGGCGATGACTCTGCGGCCTCGTTGGACGAGATGGGAGACGGCGCTGCGTGCGCCGCCGATGTTGTCCGCGTCGACGTAGCTGACGTACTCCTCTCCGGAACGGCGCCCCAGCAGCACGGTCGGCAGCCGGGCCTCGGCGAGCATGTCCGGCAGGGGGTCGTCGGCGTGCACGGACATCAGCAGGACACCGTCCACCCGGCCGCCGCGCGCGTACTCGAGGAAGCGCTGCCGCTCGGTGTCCGAGCGGACCAGGGTCAGCAGCAGTTGCATTCCGGTGTCTGTCAGCGCGTTCCCGAGCGAGTTGACGATCTCGGAGAAGAAGGGTTCGGCGAACTGCCGCCAGTCCGGCTCCGTCATGACCAGGGCGACGGCGTCGGCCCGCCGGCCCGCCAGGGAACGGGCCGCGAGATTGGGCACGTAACCCAGTTCCTCGATGGCCTGCTGAACCGCCCGGCGCGTCGAATCCTTCACGCCCGCCGCGTTGTTGATGACGCGGGAGACCGTGCCCCGCCCCACCCGCGCGTGGGCGGCCACCTCTTCCAGCGTCGGTGCCCCCGGGCGTCGCCTGCCCATGACCACCTCCCCCAAGAGATCACCGATCTTACCGGCCGGAGGGGGACGAGCACACGAATTCACCGCTGGCATAGTTGCGCGCGGGGTTGGCCTGCCTTCATGGATTGGGAGCGCTCCCGATTTGTGGGTGGCCCGAGCTTGTCCTGGGATGGCCGGGCAGTCCCCTGCGCGGGAGGGGACCGCCCGGCCGGTGACCCCGTCGTCAGGTGACGGGGTCCGTACGCGGAGCGCCGGCGGGGGGCTACTCAAGCAGCTCCGCGTACGAGCCCATGGCCAGGGCGATGTCCGCCTGGGCCCAGAATCGGTGGTAGGTGAAGACGGGCGCGGCGCCGCCCTTGAGATAGGCCTCGACCTTCGACCAGGCCGGGTCGTTCTTGTAGAAGGCCCGGATGGAGGCGAACGTCGAGGACGAGTTGATCGCTTCGCCGTTCGGCATCTTGCCGGTCCAGCCGCTGGGCACGTAGACCGGGTCGTTGAACCGGCTGTAGTCGGTGCGGGTCTCCGGAACGGCGATACCGAGGCTGTCCTGGTAGTTGCCCCACATCCCGTCCAGCAGCGCCTTCGCTGTCGACTTCGCCTTCGCGTCACCGGACTTGGCGCCGTAGTACGTCAGGGTCTTGGCGTACGCGGCGGCCACG
>NZ_BARG01000085.1 GCF_000376565.1 Streptomyces hokutonensis
ACCAGCCCCCACCGGGCCGCGGTCTACTGACTACCCGGTCGCGCAGCCTTCGGCTCGGCATGCGGCGCACACGCAGCATGCCGCTCGGGCAGCCGCCCCTCCAACAGGTACGCGTCCAAGTACCCGTTGACGCACTTGTTGGCCCCGCCCGCGACCCCATGCGTCCCCGCATCCCGCTCGGTCACCAACACCGAGTCGGACAACCGCCGTTGCAACTCAAGCGCCCCGTCGTACGGCGTAGCCGCATCCCGCTCGGCGGCCATGATCAGCACTGGCGGGAGTTCACCCGGGCCCGTGCGCACGTCAAGCGGCCGCTGACGCGGCGCGGGCCAATACGCGCACGGCAGATTCATCCACACGTTGTCCCACGTCTCGAACGGTGCCACGCGCGCGAGCCGCGTGTTGTCCCGGTCCCAGACGCTCCACTCGGTGGGCCAGGCCGCGTCGTTGCACTCGACGGCCGTGTACACCGCGTTGCCGTTCTCCGCCTCGACGGCCGCCCCCGGCGTCGGCCCGGCCTGCTGCACCAGCAGCTTGGGGCTGCCCTTCAGGTAGGCCGACAGCGCCGCCGCGGTGTGCGGCCAGTAGTCGTCGTAGTACCCGGCCGACAGGATCGCGCCCTGCAACTGCGCGGGCCCCACCTTGCCGCCCGCCGGCTTCTCGGCGAGCCGCGCGGAGGCCTTCTCGTAGCTGCGCAGCACCTTCGCGGCCGTGTCGCCGAGCCCGTACACGTCGTCGTGCTTGGCGATCCACTCCCGGAAGTCCGCCCAGCGGCCCTCGAACGCGGCCGACTGGTCGAGGTTGTTGCGGTACCAGACCTGCTCGGGGTCCGGGTTCACCGCCGAGTCGAACACCATCCGCCGTACGTGCGAGGGGAACAGCGTCGCGTACAGCGCCCCGAAGTAGGTCCCGTAGGACGCGCCCATGAACGTCAACTTGTCCTCGCCGAGGGCGGCGCGCAGGACGTCCAGGTCGCGGGCGTTGTTGAGGGAGTTGTAGAACCGCAGCTTGCTGCCGGAGCGCTTCGCGCAGCCGCGCGCGTAGGCCTTGGCCTCGGCGATGCGCTCCTTCTTGTACGACTCGGAGGGGTACGTCGGCGACTGCGAGGGCGCCTTGAAGAAGTGCTTGGGGTCCTCGCAGGACAGCGGTGCCGACTTGTCGACCCCGCGCGGGGCGTAGCCGACGAGGTCGTAGGCCGAGGCGATGCGCTTCCACTCGGGGAGCATGCCGATCAGCGGGAAGTAGAGGCCGGAGGCGCCGGGGCCGCCCGGGTTGTAGACCAGGGAGCCCTGGCGGGGGACTCTGCGCTTGCTGTTGTGCGGGTCCTTGTGGGTGGCGACGGCCCGGCTGACGGTCAGTCTGATCTGCTTGCCGTCGGGGTGCGCGTAGTCGAGCGGGACGGAGACCGTGCCGCACTCCATGGTGCCGGGCATGTCCTGCGCGTCCGGGCACTTCCCGAAGTCGATGCCCCGCGCGCGGGCGTGCGCTGCGGCGAGCGCGGTGCCGGCCGACTCGACGGCGCCCGGGGCGCCGGTGGCCGGGGCGGCGGTGAGGCCGGTCAGGAGCAAGGACCCGGCGGCCGAGTAGAGGGCGGCGGCTCGCATGGTGGCGTATCCCTTCGGAGCACGGCTGCAACAAAAGGGATGTTTCGTTCGCTTGTTGGCGAAGGCAAGCACCGTCGGGCGGTGTCGGCCCCAATGACCCCTGTGCGCCCCCTGGGCGCGCTCTCACGCCGAGGTCAGCGGCGCCACTCGTCGAAGTGCTCGCGGTACTGCTCGCGGTGCGCGAAGGCCGCCCGCAGATCCGGTTCGCCGACCGCGCGGATGCCGCGTACGGCGACGGAGGTGAGATACGTACGGTCGTCGGCGCCGCCGCCCGCGTGCCGGGCCAGCGTGCCGAGCAGCTGCTGACCGGCCGGGGAGGCCCAGTGGGAGTACGGGTGCACCTCGACCCGGGCGATGGCCAGGCAGCTCAGCGTCAGGGCGAGCGGCAGCGCGAACCAGAGCGCGACCAGCCCGCGCGGCATCTCGGCCCCCGGCGTCAGCAGCGCGGTCGCGCCCAGCACCAGCACGACGAGTGCGGCGGCCCGCACCTGCCGTACCCCGGAGGCGACCGTCGTACGGGTGCCGTCCGGTACGGCGAGACCCGCGTCGACGAGCCGGTCCGCGACGTCGCGCACCGCGTCAGTGGCCGCCGCGGTGGCCCGTACCGGGGCGATCCGGGACTGCCCCTCGGGCCCGATGGCGCCTATCACCGACCGCTCGATCGGGTCCCGGCCGCGCGGGTCCACGACGGTCGCCCAGCCGGTGTGGGCGAGCAGCAGCCGGTGCTGGCGCGCCATGGAGACCAGCGTCAGATCGGCGACCCGCGCGGGACCGCCGGACAGGAACGCCGCCTCGTAGAGCGTCAGATCGTGTCCCTTGCCCGTGTTGTCCCCGTCGACGGCCGCCGCTCTGACGGCGGCCAGGCACAGCCGGGTGCACGCCGTGCCGGCGACGGCCCAGGCCATGAGTAGGAGAAGGACCCAGAACATGCCAAGTTTCTATGCCAAAGGCCCAGCAGGACGCCATGCCTTGTTCACAATCCGGACGGAGCGTTGTCTGCATGTGACGTTCCGTTTGTCCGAAAACAGCCCACGGCCGAAACAGTTCTACGGCTACGGCTACGGCTGCGGCTGCGTCGACGGCGGCGGGCTGGAGGCGGGTGGCGGCAGCGAGTACGTCGGCGAGACCGACGGGGTCAGCGGGACGACCTGACCGGGGTCGGCGAAGGGCGCGGACGCGGCCGGGGAGCTGGTGGGCGCGGGCGTGCTGCTCGCGGCCATGTCCCGGGCCAGCGCGGCGAAGTCGACGTATCCGGTGGCCTCCAGGACCTTGATGTGGTCCAGGACGGTCGTGTTGGCGTCGTCGGCGAGGGCGCGGACCAGGGAGTTCTGGGTGGTGGCCCGGACCTGGGCGACCACCGTGAACACCTTGCCGTGCGCGAGGCGCAGGATGTTGGCGAACTTGCGGTCGAAGTCCACGCCCGTCGCCGCGTTGAGGGTGGCGAGCCACTGCTGTTGCTGCGCGTTGGGCTGGTTCGGCAGCGGCAGCCCGAGCCGCGCGGCGACATCGCGCACCCGCTCGTCCAGGAACGTGTGGCCGTCGATCAGATGCTGCCCCGCCGTCCGCACGGCCGCGGTGGTGCCCTTCTCCTCGGCCTGCTGCCCGGCCGGCAGCTCCCACAGCCCGGCCAGCCGCACCCGCGTCACGAAGTCCTTGTCCAGCGCGGACAGCGGCCCGTACTGCGTCGCCACGGTCTGGTCGCTGAGCACGTTGGCAGCGGTCGTCCCGGACCGGTCGGCGTAGGACCAGACCGGGAAGACCAGCGCCGCCAGGGTCGCGGTCAGGCCCACGACGATGACGCCGGTACCACTGAATATGCCTCGGCCCTTGACGGGGGGTCGCGGTCGCATGGGGTGCCTCCTGTGACGGCACCGCACGTGAGTGCGCTTCTCGTGCGGAACCGCAATATTACTGTGGAGTCACTCTCACGTTCCAAGGCCCCTCCCGGCCCTTCCGCGACCCGTCAGCGGCGCAGCAGCACTCGCCGGGTGGCGCGGGCGAGCCGGACCGCGGGCCGCGCCGAACGCGGGGCCGGTCCGGAGCGCTCCAGCCACCAGGCCCGCAATTCCCGCCTGACCTCGGCGTTCTCGGGCCCGCCCGAGAGCAGCAGCTGCCCGGCGAAGTCCAGCGCGTCGCGCCGGTAGCCGCCGGTCATCGGGTGCATGTGCGCGTACGCGAGGAAGGCCGGCCGGTAGGCGACCCCGAGGATCTCCGGCAGTTCGGGAGCCACCTTCGCCACGACGTCGGCCCGCTTCGCCCCGAGCGCCCGCGCCTGCACCCCGAGCCGCACCCGGTCGAACCCTTCGGGCACCGGAGTCCCGGCGACCAGCGCGGAGAGCAGGGCGGCCTGGGCGAGGGCGAGACGCTGGCGGGCGGGGGCGGGGGCCGTCGGTGCGGGGGCTTGAGGTGCCGGGGCCTGGGGTGCCGAGGCTTGCGGTGCCTGGGCTTGCGGTGCGGTTGTCGGAGGCACGACATGCGCCCGCCCCCGCCCCCGACCCTTTTCCAGCGCCCCGCGAATCGACGTCAACTCCCGCTCCAGTTCGGCCGCTTCGGGGAAGTTGTCGTCGCGCTCCAGCAGCACCCCCGGAGGGGAGACGCGGGACGCCAGGTCGGTGAGGATGTCGAGGACCGGGGCGGGGACGGGGTGGGCGTGGCTGTCGTGCCAGACGCCGTCGCGTTCGACGCCGCCCGCGACATGGACGTAGGCGATGGCCTCGACGGGGAGTTCGGCGAGGGCCTTGGCCGGGTCCTCGCCGCGGTTGACGTGGTTGGTGTGCAGGTTGGCGACGTCGATGAGGAGGCGTACGCCGGTGCGGTCGGCCAGTTCGTACAGGAACTGGCCCTCGGTCATCTCCTCGCCCGGCCAGGCGAGCAGCGCGGCGATGTTCTCCACCGCGAGCGGTACGGGCAGCGCGTCCTGGGCGATGCGGATGTTCTCGCAGAGCACGTCGAGGGCGTCGCGGGTGCGCGGCACGGGCAGCAGATGGCCGGCTTCGAGGAGCGGGGAGGCGGTCAGCGGGCCGCCCGCGCGGACGAACGCGATGTGCTCGGTGACCAGCGGTGCGCCGAGGGCCTCGGCCCGTTCGGCGAGCGCCGTCAGCCTGTCCGCGTCGGGCCGGTCGGCGCCGCCGAGGCCCAGGGAGACGCCGTGCGGGATCACGGTCACGCCGCGCTCGCGCAGCCGTAGCAGCGAGTCGGGGAGGTGGCCGGGGCAGAGGTTCTCGGCCACGGCCTCGACCCAGTCGATGCCCGGCAGGTGTTCCACGGCGTCCGCGATCTCCGGCCGCCATCCGATGCCCGTCCCCAGTCGTTCCATGGCCCGTCCCCGTTCTCGATGTCCTCGCTGAAACGCATCCACTCCACAAGACCGCTGTTCGGTGTGACGGAGGTATCGCCCCCGGGCCGGCCCCCGAACCCCGGCCCTGTCACCTTCAGAGCAACATTTGAGGTTCGGGGCGGGCCCTGGCCGGCTAGCCCAGCACCCCATTCGAGTCGACCGGATCCGGTCGCCCGGTGTTGACCGTGCCGGGCGCGCCCGGGGACGGCCGTGAGGTGGTCCCGATGTTCGGGCTGGCCACGGCGGCCGGTGCCGAGGGCACCACCTGGCCGGGTACGGGCGCGGCGGGACCGGTCGGGCTGGCGGTGGAGGCGTTCGCGATCCCGTTGGCGATGGCGTCGAAGTCGACGCGCCCGGTCTTCTCCAGCACCGTGATGTGGTCGAGCACGGTCTGGTTGGCGTCCGAGGCCAGCTGTCTCACCAGCGTGTTGCGGGTGGTGTTCCGTACGGCGCCGATGGCCGGGAAGATCTTGCCGTGCGCGGCCCGCAGCAGGTTGGCGAACTTGTACTCGTACTCCGCGCCGGTCGCCGCGCTCATCTCCCGCAGCCAGCCCTGCTGTTGCTCGTTCGGCACGTTCGGCAGCGCGACATTGAGCTGGGCCGCGATGATCCGCACCCGCTTGTCGAGGTCGGTGTGGCCGACGATGAGATGGTCACCGGCCTCCTTGATCGCCTGGCTGGGCGCCCGCTCGACCGCCTGCTGCCCGGCCGGCAGCTCCCACAGCCCGGCCAGCCGCACCCGCACGATGAGATCCCGGTCGGCGGCCGTCAGCGGCCCCCACTGCGTGTTGACCGTGCCCGCGGCCACGTTCGCCTGACCGGTGCCCGCGCGGTCGGCGTACGACCACACGGGAAAGACGAGTGCGCCGGTGGTGGCGAAGATAGCCGCGATGAGCACGGTAGTGCCGTTGATACGACGCAAGGGAGCCTCCCGGGGAAACCAACTGGTCGTTGGAGAAGTTGACGCGTGGCCAGTGCCTGGAGGTACGCGTGGGCAGGGCGCCTTGTTCAAAGGGAGGGCAGCTTTTCTCAAAGGGCAGGCAAAGGAAGCGGGTTCAGCGGCTCTTGACGGGCCACTGCTCCGGCGCCCGGCCCAGCAGCCGTAGCGCCTCGTCGAGCGGACCGGCGTCCGGCGGTACGTCGAGCGCCGGGGCGAAGGCGAACCCGGGGCCGCGTCCGGCCGGGTCCGTGGGGACCAGCCGGGCCACCACCAGCGCGATGTCCAGGACGTCGTCCGACAGGTCCAGTGCTGTGCCGAGCGTGGCGGCGACGTCCCAGGCGTGGACGACGTAGTCGATGAAGTGGAAGCCGATCGCGGTCCGGCCGGGGAAGCTCATGCCCAGCTCCGGCAGGGCGAACTCCCGCTCCGTGGCGCCGGGTTCGGCGAACGCGGCGAGGACGGCCGTGGCCGCCGCGCGGTGGGTCTTGGCCGGCTCGACCATGTCCTCCGGCTCCCGCCAGTACACCCTGTCCTCGCCCGCGCCGCGCGCGGCGGCCGCGAACCCGTAGTGCTGCGCGGCCATGTGCGCCACGAGCCGCCGCAGATTCCACCCCGCACAGGGGGTGTCCCGCTCCCAGTCCTCCTCCTGCGCCAACTCCACTACGCGCAGGGCCTCGTACACGGCGATCCGGTCGAGCTCGACGATGTCCGTTCCGGTGGCAGTCATGGGACTTGACCCTAAAACTGTGCGAACGATCGTGCTACTTGTTTTCGGTCGAAGTGGAGCAGGGAGTGAAGTGCCTTGAGGATTACGGGACTTGCGGGACCGTCGAAGGATCCGTGGCCGCTCCCCGCAGCCGCGCCGCTATGCCGACGCGGGCGCGACGGTACGCGGTCTCCTCGTCGTGCAGTACGGAGACCACATTGGCCGTCTCCATCAACGCGACCAGTTCGAAGGCGAGTTGGGGTATGTCGGTGTCGGTCCGCAGCTCGCCCGCGTCCCGCGCTTCGGCGATCGTCCCCTCCACGAAGGCCGTCCAGTCCCGCTGCGCCCCGACCACCGCGTCGTGCACTGCCCCGGAGCGGGCGTCGAACTCGGCGACGACCTCGTAGAAGAAGCAGCCGCCCGGGAAGACCCGCCCCCGCGAGTACTCCAGCCACAGCTCGCACAGCCGCCACAACCGGCCGACCCCGGCGGGGAGTTCGACGGCGGGTCCGATGACCTTCTCGGTGTAGATGCGGGCGGCCTCACGGACGGTGGCCAACTGCAGTTCCTCCTTGGAGCCGAAGAGCGCGAACACCCCGCTCTTGCTGAGCCGCAACTCGGTCGCCAACCGGCCCACGGACAGCGCCTCCAGGCCCTCGACGGAGGCGATGTCGACGGTACGGCGCAGGACCAGCCGCCGGGTGCGGTTGCCCCGCTCGACCCGGCCGTCGAGACGTGTCGTGCCCGCACCCTCGTCGGGCGTCCTGGTCGCTGCGCCGGCTCTCATGGTGGTCCACCCTAAGCAACACGAGGGAAACGGACACTTCCTAAGATGCGGCGGGTGCACCTGACCGTCCTTGACGCCCCCACCGAGTGGAGCCGCTTCGCCGAGGGTTCCGTCGAACGCCGCATGTTGCTCGCGCTCGGCGACCTGCTCGGCACCCCGCTGCGCCCCAAGCCGCTGATGCTGCCCGACGGCAGCCGCGTCGAGGTCGAGGGGATCGACCCCGCCTGCCGCGTCCTCGTCCAACTCGTCGGCAACCAGGGCGCCTACAAGCCCGCCTACCGCAACAAGGTCATGGCGGACATGTTCAAACTGCTCTGGCTGCGGGAGTCCGTACCGACCGCCGAACACGCGATTCTGCTGGTCAGCGAGCTGATCGTGCAGGCCCTCGGCGGCTGGGTGGCGCGCGCGGCGGGAGACCTCGGGATCGAGATCCACGTGTACGACGGCAGCGTGGTCGCCCCGCTGCGGCCTTTGCCGCGGCCAGACGTAAAACGCCCGTAACAGTCAACTGCGCCGTACCGAAACACAATCTTCCTACGGTCGGGGGCACCTAAGCGGATTTCCGCGTGGCAGTCAGTCGCACTCGCTACGCACGCTCTCCGACTTCCAGGATCGGGCACTTGTGCCCGCGACATGGATGGGAGCGTGAAGGTGACTGGTACGCCAGCACTCGAACTGCGGTCGGTGCGAAGGGTCTACGGGTTCGGGTCGGCCGCGACCACGGCCCTCGACGACGTCCACCTGACGGTGCCGTCGGGCCGCTTCGTCAGTCTCATCGGCCCCAGCGGCTGCGGAAAGTCGACGTTGCTGCGGCTCGTCGCGGGGCTCGAACAGCCCGACGGCGGCGAGGTGTCGGTCCACGGTGTGACACCGGCACAGGCCTGCGCGGCCAAGCTGATCGGACTCGTGCCGCAGAGCCCCGCGCTGCTGCCCTGGCTGTCCGTCCTGCGGAACGTCACGCTGCCCCAGAAGATCAACCGGGGTGCGGCCGGGCGCCGGGAACGCATCGCCGACTTCGCCGAACGCCGAACGGCCCCCGACATGAAGGAACTTCTCGTCAAGGCCGGCCTCGGCGACGCCCTGGACAAGCTCCCGGCCCAGCTCTCCGGCGGGATGCGCCAACGCGCCGCGATCGTTCGGGCGTTCGGCCTGCAACCCGACGTGCTCGTGATGGACGAACCCTTCTCGGCGCTCGACGAGTTCACCCGCGAAAGCCTTCAGGACCAACTCCTCGACCTGTGGGAGGAGTTGAGGACAACCGTCCTCTTCGTCACCCACTCCGTGTCCGAGGCCGTACGGCTCTCCGACACCGTCGTCGTCATGGCTCCGAACCCCGGCCGCATCGTCGAGAGCATCGACGTCGACCTGCCCCGGCCGCGCGGTGAACGGCTCTTCGGGGAACGGCGGTTCCACGAGTACGAGGACCTGGTGCGCGAGCGGCTGCGGCGTGCCTGGCACAGCGAAGCCGCGTGAGTGGGGGCGTGAACGACATGACCGTAGCCGACGAACGCACCACCGCACCGGCACCGGCCGGGGCCCAACCGCCCACCGAACCCTCTCGCTTCAGTCTCAAGCCCCGAAGTCCCGGATCGGCTGGATCCGTCCATCCGTCTGGCTGCCCCTTGTCGTGATGCTGGCGATCCTCGGTGGGTTGTGGCAGTGGGGTGCGCGGCAACTGCCCTATCTGCTCCCGCCGTTGTCCGGCGTAGGCAGTTCGCTCTCCGGCAATTTCGGCTACTACGTCCACAACGCCCTTGTCACGCTGGGGGAGGCGACGGCCGGGCTGGGGATGGGGTTCGTCGGGGCGTTCGTTCTCGCCGTGCTGACCAGTGAACTTCCTTTGGTGCGGCGGGCGGTGATGCCGGTCGCGGTCGTCCTCAACGTCACGCCGCTGGTGGCGGTCGCTCCGGCTCTGGTCGTCGCCTTCGGGTTCGGGCCGATGCCCAAGCTCATCATCACCGGGCTGATCTGCTTCTTTCCGATTCTCATCAACACGGCTACGGGGTTGCGGTCCGTGCCGCAGCAGGTGTTGCAGGTCTATCGGACGATGGATGCGAGCCGGGTCGAGCTGTTGTGGCATGTGCGGGTGCCCAATGCGCTGCCGTATCTCTTTGCCGCGCTGCGGATCGTCTTTCCGCTGTCGATCATCGGGGCGGTTGTCGCCGAGATGTCGGCGTCCGGATCCACGGGGGGACTGGGTACCGCGATCAGTGTGGCCTCCTCGATGAATCAACTCCCTGTTGTCTACGCCTCGATTCTCGTGCTTGCGGTGATGGGTGTGTTGTTGCTGCTTGCCGTGACTGTTGTCGAGCGGCGCGTGCTGCATTGGCATGACAGCGTGAACTGAGGCGCGTTTTTCAATCTGCGGGCCGGTGGGGGCTGGTCGCGCAGTTCCCCGCGCCCCTGAAGGGGCGCCTGCCCAACCCCTCGTCATCAACTCACCGGCATTGCAGCCAGTTTGGAGTCCTCCCATGCGCCATTCTCGCCTCACCAGATCCGCCGTCGTCGCCACCGTGCTGACGCTCGGCGTCGCCGGATGTGGTTCCGGCTCGGACGACAGCACCTCCGCCGGTGCTGCCGGTTCCGCGATATCCGCGAAGCGGTGTGCCGAGAACAAGGCCGCCGGGAAGATCACATATCTCTCCGGATACCAGTTCCAGTCATCCGTCTCGATCCTCGAATACATCGCCGCCGCCAAGTTGGGCTATTTCAAGGACCTTTGCCTCACCGTCGACCTCAAGCCCGGCAGCGGTGACACCGCGCAGAACACCAAGCTGCTCGCGGGCGGACAGGCCACCGTGTCCGCGATCTCCGAGCAGGACCTGATCCAGGCGCAGGCCAACGGCATCGACATCAAGGGGATTTCCTCGTACTCGAACGCCGGGCTCGACATCCTGATGACCAACAAGGACATCACCGATCTGACCCAGCTCGACGGCAAGGTCGTCGGACACAAGGGTTATGTGCCCGCCGCCGTCGAGGCGATGCTGGTCAAGGCCGGCGTCAAGTGGGACTCGCTCAAGCTGGTCAAGGAGGGCTACGACCCCTCCGTACTGCCCCGCAAGCAGGGTGGCCTCGAAGCGCTCACCGGGTTCATCTCGAACGAGCCCAACCAGCTCAAGGCGGCCGGCAAGGACGTCACGGTGTGGAAGCCGGTCGACTACAAGATCCCCAGCTCCATCGGCGCGATGGCGGTCAACCCGGCGTTCGCCAAGGCGCATCCGCACGCCGTCGAGGACATCCTGCGGGCCGCGCTGCACGCGTACGCGTACTGCTCCGCCAGCGAGGCGCACATCACCGAATGCGTGGGCTACGCGGCCAAGTTGTCCGGGCCGACCTACGACAAGAAGCTCAACGCGACGATCTGGAAGACCGAGACACAGGTCGTCAAGGAGAACCCGACGCCCGGACAGCCGCTCGGCGGCATCGACACCGACAACGTCACCCAACTGGTCGCCATGCTGCACCAGTTCAAGATCGTGCCGAGCAGTGTGACCGCGGCCAAGGCCGAGGCGTGGTTCGACACCTCGTTCGTGAAGGACATCTACAGCGGCGACAAGCTCGTCTGGCCCGCGCCGTAGGAACGCAAGAAACCCGCAGAGCCGTAGAAAGGCCCGTGACGTGCCCGCGAAAGAGTACGGAATCTTCCTTCCCATCGGGAACGGCGGCTGGATGCTGTCCACCACCGCGCCGCATCCCGAGGCGACCTACGCGTACAACAGGCGTGCCGCCCTGCACGCGGAGAACATCGGTCTCGACTTCGTGATGTCGATGGCCAAGTGGCGTGGTTTCGGCGGGAGTACGGACCACTGGGGCCGCTCGCTGGAGTCGATAACGATGATGGCGGCGCTCGCCGAGGCGACCAGCCGGGTCAGGATCTGGGCGACCCTGCACGCCAACATCCACAACCCCGCCGTCGCGGCGAAGATGCTCACCACCCTCCAGGACATCTCCGGCGGCCGGGCCGGGATGAACATCGTGAACGGCTCGTACGCGGGGGAGTTCGAGCAATTCGGCGACTGGGACCCGGAGTTGAGCCACGCGGACCGCTACCGGATGACGGAGCTCTGGACGGAGGCCGTCACCCGGCTGTGGACCGAGGACTCGGTCACGATGCGCACCCCGTACTTCGACCTCGTCGACTGCGAGTCCCGCCCGCACCCGGCGACCCGCCCGACCCTCATCAGCGCGGGCCGCTCCGAGGACGCGCGCCGCTTCCAGGCCAAGTACGCCGACGGCGCCTTCCTCGCCGCCGACAGCCTCGACGACATGCGCTCGCTCTCCGCCGACGTGCACGCCCGCGCGAAGGCCAACGGCCGTGTGTGCAAGACCTATTCGATGCTCACCGTCGTCCAGGACGACACCGACGAACTGGCCGTCAAGAAGGTCAAGGAGTGGGGCGTCGGCGTCGACCGCGAGGCCCTCGCCCATATGCGGCACACCTGGGGCGTGCCCGAGGACCAGGCCCGCGCCTGGGCCGCCGGCGCCAACGGGGAGGCCGCCTTCCAGACGCCGTACGTCGCCGGCAGCGCCCGTACGGTCACCGAGCACATCGAGTACATCGTGCGGGAGGCCGACCTCGACGGACTCATGCTGATCTTCCCGGAGTACGACGAGGACATGCTGCTGTTCGGCGACACCGTGCTGCCCGCGCTGCGCGCCCGGGACGAGGTGGCGGCCTGATGTCCGACCTGCGCGACAGACAACTCGCCCGCCTGGCACGGCCGGAGAGCAGGCCCGCGCTCGTCGTGGTCGACGTACAGCGGGACTTCGCCGATCCGGACCGGCTCGGGGCGTACGGCCTGACGGACGAGGCGCTCACGGTGCTGGACCGGACGGTCACCCGTATCGCCGAACTCGTCGACGCCGCACGCGCCGCCGAAGTGCCGGTCGTCTGGGTCGAGTTGGGCAGCGACCCGGCACGGCCGTGGCGGTCTAGCAACTGGCTGCGCGAGGGCGACTACGACGCACCCATGAGCCCGGACGAGCCGTGCAGGATCGGGACGCCCGGCGCCGAGTGGTTCCAAATGGAGCCTGGGGAAGGGGAGTTGCGGGTGGTCAAGCGCGGCTACAGCGGCTTCCTCGGTACCGATCTCGACGCGCGGCTGCGCGCGGCCGGCTGCGACTGGCTCACCGTCGTCGGCCTGACGAGCGAGTGCTGTGTGTACGCGACCGCCCAGGACGCCGTCCAACTCGACTGGCCCGTCGTCGTCCCCCAGGACGCGACGGCCGCCTACGACCACCACGTCAACGCCGCCGCCCTGTTCCAACTCGGCCTGAACGTGGCCGTGTTGAGCGACGCCGACGAGGTCGTCGAGCTGTGGAAGAAGGCCGCGCGATGACCGGAATGCACATCGGCTACGACCTCTCCTTCACCCACACCGAGGGTGCCTGGGCACGCCAGGGTTCCTGGATCGGGCGGGACTTCCCCGACGTCCGCATGTTCATGGAACTCGCGCAGACCGCCGAACGCGCGGGCGTCGGCCTGCTGTTCTTCGGTGACGGCAGCGGCATCCCCAGCACCTGGCGCGGCAGCATCGCACCGGCCGTCGAGTGGGGCATCCAGTGGCCGCGCCACGACATGGCACCGGTCATCGCCGCGATGTCCACGGTGACGGAGAAGGTCGGCTTCGGGCTGACGTACTCCTCGACGTTCATGCATCCCTTCTACGTCGCCCGGCTGTTGAACTCGCTCGACCATGTGACCGGCGGCCGAATCGCCTTCAACGTGGTCGCCTCGACACGCGGTGCGGACGCGGCCAACTACGGGTTCGCCGAGCTGATGGACCACGACCTGCGCTACGAGCGGATGGAGGAATTCGTCGACGTCTGCCGGGCGTTGTGGGACTCCGTCGCCCCGGACGCCATCGTCCGCGACCGCAGCACGGGGCGTTTCGCCGACCCCGAGAAGGTCCACCCCATCGACCACGAGGGGCGCTTCTTCACCGTCAAGGGACCGCTCGCGTCCGTACCCGGCCCGCAGTACCACCCGCTCATCGTCCAGGCGGGCAACTCCCCCCGGGGCATTGCCGCTTCGGCCCGGTTCGCCGACCTCGTCTTCGGCTTCGGCGGCAATCTCGCGGGCCAGCAGCGCCATCGCAAGCTGCTCGACGAGGCGTTGCTCGCCGAGGGGCGCGACCCGGAACACGTGGGCATCCTCTGGGCCACCCAGGTGATCGTCGGCCGCACGAAGGCCGAGGCGCTGGCACGCTGCGACGCGGTGCACGAGTTCTGGAACGAGGAGGCCGTCGCCACGTACCTCTCGCACAACGCCGGCTACGACTTCTCCACGCTCCCGGCCTCCTTCCAACTCGGCGAGCTGCGCGACCAGTTGGCTGCCGCCAACGCGAGTCCGGCGGGGATCGTCGGTTCGCTCGTCGCCGAGTTCGGCGCGGACCACACCATGAGCCGTAGCGAGTTCTTCGCGCACGGCCGGGGGCGGGCCACGGGCCTGGACCACAGCCTCGTCGGCGATCCGGCCGCCGTGGCCGACGCGTTGGAGGAGAACTTCGCCGCCACCGGAGCGCGCGGCGGCTTCATGTTCTCCAGCCCGCTGGCCATGCCCGCCGGCTTCGCCGCGATCAGCGAACTGCTGCTGCCCGAACTGCGCCGCCGCGGCGCGCTCGCACCGGCATACCCTGGCTCAACTCTCCGCGAGAACCTGGCAGTTTGAGGTGAGGGCAGAGAGCACGCGGCGTGACTGGTTCGCTCTCGGCAGTCTGTGCACCGGGTTCTTCATGCTGCTGCTGGACAGCACGATCACCTCGGTCGCGCTGCCCTCGCTGATCAGCGGGTTGCACGCGAGTGAGACCGCCGCGATGTGGGTCAACAGCGGCTATCTCATCGCGTACGCGGTGCCGTTGGTCGTCGCGGGGCGGCTCGGCGATCGCTACGGTCATCGACGCGTCCACCTGGTCGGGCTGGCCGCGTTCACACTCGGGTCGCTGCTGTGCGCAACCGCCGCCACCACCACGGCACTTGTCGTCTGGCGAGTGGTGCAGGGCATCGGCGCCGCGCTGATGACCCCGCAGTGCCTGACTCTCATCAAGGCGATGTTCCGCCCGCCGCGTCTAGCCGTCGCGCTCGGAGTGTGGGGCGCGGTCGGCGGAGCGGCGGTCGCCGTCGGGCCACTGCTGGGCGGATTCCTTGTGGCGGCCGGGGGTTGGCCCGCGGTGTTCTGGGTCAACGTCCCGGTCGGGGTCGCCGCGATGGTCGCCGTGGCGGTGTCCGTGCCGGTCCTCCCACGACAGTTGGCGCGCATCCCGGTGTGGGCCATCTGCGCGAACGCGGCCGGGCTGGGTGCGCTGGTGATCGGTATCCAGGGCACGGACGGATCGCGGGCCGAAGTGCTGCGCGTGCCAAGGTGGTTGCTCGTCGCCGTAGGTGTGCTGGTTGTGGTGGCTGTGGTCTGGCTGCAGCGCCGGGACGGTCAACGCGCTCTCGTACCGGTCGAGTTGCTGCGCAGCCGTGGGTTCGTCGTCGCGGCCTGGGCCGGTGCCGCCGCCGCTTTCTGCTCCGGGTCGGCCATGATCCCGCTGATGCTGTACCTCCAGCGGGAGCGCGGGCTGGAAGCGGGCGCGGCGGCCCTCACCCTCGTACCGATGGGCGTGGTCTGCCTGTTGGGGGCGCCGGTGTCGGCCCGGCTCAACAACGGAATCGGATCCCGTGCGGTCGCTGTCATCGGCTCCGGCGCGCTCGTCCTGTCCATCGGCACGTCGGCGGTGCTCGTCGCGACCGACGCCCCGATCGCCGCGCTGACCGCCACCTTCGCGGTGTACGGGGTCGCCAACTCCTTTGTCTGGTCGCCCCTTTCGATCGCGGCGGTGACCTCGGTGGGCCCCGACGAGGTCGGCGCGGCCTCCGGAACCTTCAACGCGATGAAGCAACTCGGCGCCGTACTGGGCAGCGCGGTCTGCGCCGTTCTGCTGGCCGGTCACGGCTACGCGGTCACGCTCGGCGGGCTCGCGGCGGTCGGGGTGCTGTGCCTTCTCGCGTCGGCACTCCTGCGCACCGAGCCTTCCGGGAGCGGACGCCCTGTCGTGCCCGCCGCGCCACAGATACCCACAGGAGTCACCTGATGAAGCCTGACGCAGACGGGGGTCTCACGATGACGGCGCCGGAAGGAACGGAAGGCATGGAAGGCCTGCGGAATCTGGCGGGCATCACCTCCGATCCCGGGGAGATGACGAGGGCGTTCTCCGGATTCCCGGCGGGTGTCGCGGCCCTCTCCGCGCGCGTCCACGGCGACCCCACCGTCATGATCGTCTCGTCGTTCGCGGTCGGCGTCTCCCACAACCCGCCCATGGTCTCCTTCGCCGCACAGCACACCTCGACGACCTGGCCCGTGCTGTCCCTCGCCCCGGCGATCGGGATCTCCGTCCTGGGCGAGGGCCACAGCGACAAGGCCCGCCAACTCGCGTCCCGCAGCAAGGAATCCCGGTTCGCCGACCTGCGCACGGTGGAGGCGGAATCCGGTGCGATCTTCCTCGACGGGGCGCCGGTGTGGCTGGAGTGCACCGTCGAGCACAGCTATCCGGCCGGCGACCACGACATCATCGTGCTGCGCGTGCTGGCCATGAGGTCCGACGACGAGCGGAGTCCGCTGGTGTGGCACCGAAGGACCCTCAAGATGCTGGGGAGTTGAGCGCCGCGCGGGTGCGGCGCCGGGTCTGCCGTAGGCGCTCGGGAAGCGGTCTGCGGTAGTCGGGGAGCAGGCGTTGGGCGAGGAACGCGGACTTCAGGAACAGACGGACGGCACGCTCGCGGCGCGCGGTGAGCGTGCCGATCCGGTGCAGCCGGCAGACCCGCTCGCCGGCGAGATACCGGGTCAGGTCTCTGCCGAACTCCCGTAAGGGGAACGGGAACCAGCGCGCGGCGAAGAACTCCATCATCGCGGTCGCCACCCGATGACCGGACTCCGTCGCCTCGTACGGCCGCGCCTCGAATTTGACGGCGAACTCGGTCATCGCGTCCCAGTCCTCGGGGAACGCCTCGTCGGCCAGCGGCCCGGACTCGCGTTGAAGGAGCCGGAAGAGGGTCCGCGCCCAGCGATGCCAGGCGACCTTCATGCTCTCGCTCGTACCGGGCAGCCCGAGGGAGGTCTGGAGCCGGTCCGCGAACGTGGCCAGCAGGACCAGGGGGTAGACGAAGTCGTCGACGTCGTCGAAGTTGCCGGGCAGCTGCGGGGTCGCGCGGGCGATGGACAGGTGGATGCGGTTGAGCCGCTCGGCGGCGGCGCGGCCCGACGGGCTGGACAGCCCGTCCACCATCCACGCCATCAGGAACGTGTTGCCGTCCTCGAAACGCCGCCGGGGCCGCTTCTCCAGCTTCCCGGTGTGGGCCAGGGTGGCGGCTCCGAAGCCCGGCTGCATCATGCGCATGGTGCCCGGATAGACCATCATCGCCAGCGCGAACTCGGGGACGCGGTGGCCGACGTAGAGCGAGATCATGCGCTCCCAGTCGGTGTCCGGGTCCATCCGGGCCAGCTCGCGGTCGACCCACTTGTAGCCACGGCGCACGGTCTGATCCCCCCACTCGAACTTTCAGAGGGGGGACGCCCCGCACGCGCGGGTCGATGCCGCGATCCGTCGTGATCTGCGTCACCTCAGCTGAGAGTGACCGGTCTCCACCCGAGGGTGGAGCCGCTGAATCAGCCCGTGGGTGGTGGTGAACTACGCAGGTCGGAGCGCAGCCTTGTGCCATGGGATCACTACATTCCGCACTCGTCGCTCTCAGCGGCATCTGTGTCGCGATCTTCGTCGTGGCGTGGATCGCGGGCGCGGTGTACTTCGGCGTGAAGAGCGAGGCAGGCCTCGCCGGCTGGGTACGCGGCCTGCGCCGCACCCTGCCCCGGCGGCTTCTCCTGATCGCGGGCGCCTATGCGTTCTCCCTGCTCATCAGACACACCCCGGACTCCTTCTGGCACCACCTCCGGTACTGGCAGCCCGAACTCGCCCTTCTGGGCGCCCTGATCGCCGTCGCCTCGACGGCTCTGCTGCTGTGGGCCCGTTGGGTGCTGGGCGTCATGTGGGCCAGCATCCCGCTGGTCCACGAACACCACGAACTGCGCACCGAGGGCCCGTACCGAATAGTGCGGCACCCCATCTACACCGGCCTTCTCGGCCTGGTCCTCGGCGGAATGCTGGCCTGCGGCTTCGGCGTCTGGATCGTGTTCCTGGCCGTCGCCGTCCCCTGGCTGCTGCGCCGGGTCCGAATAGAGGACGGCCTGATGGCCGACCGGTTCGGTGCGTCCTACGAGGCCTACCGCGCCCGCGTTCCGGCCCTGATCCCGTGGACCCGACCTGCTCCGGTCGGGCGCGGGGCTGCCAGCAGTCGGCAGGGGTAGGGAGGAGGGGAGGGGGGGAGGAGGCCCGGGGTTCCGCGACCTCAGCCGACCGGTCCTCGCCCCTCGTCGCCCAGTTCGCCGACCCGGTGGTGTCCCTCGACCGCGACGGTCAGCCCGGGGGCGATCTCCGTGAAGCCCGCGTCCCGGACCAACGGCCGCTCGCCGCTGATGAGTTCGGCCCACTGGGCGGGGGCGGCGGTGCGCACGGAGAGCGGGAAGCCGGCCTGACGCCAGGCGGTCCGCTCCTCGTCCGACAGTTCCCACCAGGCGAGTTGGGCGCCGTGGCCGGTCTGGGCCATCGTCTTGCCGGCGGACATGTCGAGCTCGGGGTTCAGCCAGAGCACCGGTGCCGTCGGGTCCGCGTCGGCCGGCGGTTCGGGGTCGTCGAGGTCGGTGCCGGACACCTGGAGCCGGGCCAGATCCTTGGGCCAGCCGTCGAGCGGGACGGGCGGGAAGACCCGTACCTCCGCCGACTTCCCGGTCACCGTGATGCCCGGCAGCGCCTCGGCCCGCCGCCACTCGGCCCCGCGCGCCCGCCGCACCACCTTCCGGATCCGCGCGTCCTGCCAGTCCCGCATGGCCTGCGCCCACTCCCCGTCACCGAGGGCCCGCTCGTCGCTCAGGATCGTCAGCACGGCCCGGGCCGCCGTCTCCAACGCGTCCGTCCGAGCCGGCGGAGCATCCCGCTCGATCCGCACAACCAGGGGCAACACGAACTGCGGAGCCTCGTCGCGTGAGGTGCGCTCATTACGGAAGGGGTCGACATCGCCGTCGGGAACGGTGGAATCACTGGTCACACGGTCCAGTCTGCCAGGAGAGGGACGGGTCCTTGGAAACACCGCCAAGTGGACTCCCTTAGGGGCACGGGGAACTGCGCGACCAGCCACAACGCATCCGCACTCGCCATACGACCCATTTCCCACGGCGCTCTCGCGAGAGGATGCCCTCATGCGCGATCTACAGCTGGACAACGTCGGCCGCCGCTACGGCTTACGCGGCCCCTGGATCCTCCGCGGCGTGACCCTCACGCTGGCGCCCCACACCCTCACCCGAGTCGAGGGCACCAACGGCACCGGAAAATCCACCCTGCTCCGACTCCTCGCCGGAATCGACGCCCCCACCGAAGGCCGCGTCACCGGTCGCCCCCGCACCGCGTACGTCCCCGAGCGCTTCCCGCAGGCGCTCCCCTTCACCGCCGAGGGCTACCTCACCCACCTCGGCACGGTGCACGGCCTCTCCCGCGCGGCAGCGGCCCGCGCCGCAGGCGAGTGGCTGGACCGCTTCGGGGCCACCGCCCACGCGAACACCCCCATGACCCGCCTCTCGAAGGGCAGCAGCCAGAAGGTCGCCGTCGCGCAGGCCCTGCTCGCCGAACCGGACCTACTGGTCCTCGACGAGGCGTGGACCGGCCTGGACGCCGAGGCCGGGGCGGAGTTGGAGCGAGCGGTGGCGGAACGCACGGCGGCCGGCGGAGCGGTCGTCTTCGTGGACCACGACCCGAGCCGCCTCGCGGGAGCATCCGACGCCACGTACACGGTCGCCGAGGGAGCCCTCAAGCACCGTACGGACAAGGCCACTTCACCGTCCGGACCACAGGTCTCGGTCGACGTCCAGGGCCCGCCAGGAGGACAACTCCCCTCAGAGGCACGCCAGTTCCTCACCGCGTCGACGCAACTCACCCCCGGCACCCACCGCCTCACCGTCCCCGCCTCCCACTCGGACGTCCTGCTCCGCGCCCTGCTGACGGCCCGACCGCCCTGGCACGTGGTGAGCCTGAAGCAATCAGCGGACCCGGACCACCTCCCCCTCGACGACGAAGGCCCCCGATGACCGCCATGGCGGCCCTGCTCCGCTACCAGGCCGCCCTTCTCCTGCGCTCGCAACGCTGGCTGCCGCCGGTCATCCTGTACGCCGCGTTCCTGGGCATCGGTGTCCAGGGCGGGCAGCCGGTGCTCGACTCGCTCGGCTACACCGCTGCGGCCCTGCTGCCGGTCGCCGCCTGGCTGGTGCGGATCTGCACGACCAACGAGCCGCCCGCGGCGCGGAGTTGTGTCGCGGCGGCGGTCGGACCCGCGCGGGCGCATCTCGCCTGTCTGCTGGTCGCGCTGGGCACCGCGGCGGCGTTCGGCACGGCGGCCACCCTCGTCGTCACGCTGATCAGCGATCCGGCGAGCGCCGATCACCGCACCCGGGTGCCGCTGCTCGCCGCCGGGACGGCCGGACTGCTCGCGGTCCTGGTCTGCGCCCTGCTCGGCACGGCGGTCGGCGCGCTCACCAACTGGCCGCTGCTGCGCTCGCCCGGCCGGGCGGTGCCCGCGATGCTGCTGGCGGCACTGCTGTCGGTGGTGGTGACCGGGTCCCCGGCGCAGGCGGCGGTCAGCGGTCTGGTGACCGGCTCGCAGTCGGGCACGGTTCCGGTCCCGCTGCTCCCGCTGGCCGGGGCGGCCCTGGTCACGGCGGCCGTGACCGCCGCGACCTGCGCCCTCACCTCCCGCCGCTCACCCTGAACAGGCGGTCCGCTGTGCTTCCTGCCACTCGCAGACAGGGCAGAGCGTGATCCCCTTCTGCGACGCCGGGTACTCGGTTGGCTCCCGGCACAGCACACACTCCGCATACGCCGACGCCGGTTCCTCGTCACTCATGCGACCAGCGTACGAGGAGTGCGGAAGCCTCAGCGGTGCCGGTCCGCCGCCCCGATCAGCTCGGAGACCTTCACGAACCGGTACCCCTTCTTCCGCAGCTCGGGCACGATCATGCGGACGGCCTTCTCGGTCGCCGGGGCGGCGCTGCGCGTGCAGTGCATGACGACGACCGACCCGGGCCGCACACCCTCCAGCACCTGCTGGGCCACCGCATCGGAGTCCGTCGCGAAGGCGTCCCCGCTCACCACGTCCCACTGCACCGCCGTGACACCGACCGCGCTCAGCGTCTTCAGTGCCTGCCGGTCGTAACACCCGCCGGGGAAGCGGAAGTACGGCATCGCGTTCGGCACGCCCGCCTTCTTGAACGCCGTGTACGCCCGCTCCACATCGGACTTCATCCGGTCCCGGGAGACGGTGGGCAGGCCGTAGCAGTCGCCGGTGAAGGCGTAGTGGCTGTACGAATGGTTGGCGATCTCGAACTGCGGGTCGCGGCCGATGTCGCGGGCCTCGGCCGGATACTCGTCGGCCCACCGGCCGGTCATGAACACGGTCGCCGGCACCTTCAGCGCCCGCAGCGTCGCGATGAGCTGCGGATTGTCGAAGTGCTCGCCCGCCGCCGCGCGCGGCCCCTGATCGGCGGTCATGTCGGCGTCGAAGGTCAGTGCGACGGTCTTGCCGTCCACGCGCGGACCGTTCTTGAAGACGGGGGTGAGTCCGGCGGGGCCGGGCGCGAGGGTGGGGGGCCGCGAGGTCACGGCGGTGGGCGCGGTGGGCGCCGGACGGCTGGCGTGGGGCGCGGAAGGGGCCCCGCAGGCGGTGAGCGCGGCGCCGAGTGCACAGGCGGCGGCGACTCGTCGTACTCGAATGGTCACCGTAGGAACATAGGTGAATAAAAGTGACTAATCGGCCATCGACACGGAGTGGGCCGTCAGTCGGAGCCGAGCAGCCGCTCCCGGCAGGCCGCCACGTCGAAGTCCGCCTCCGGATACTGCGGATCCAGTGCCGTCAGGTGCTCCAGGAGCAGGCGGCTGATGGCCCAGTTGCGGTACCACTTGCGGTCGGCGGGGACCAGGTACCAGGGGGCCTCCGGGGTGGAGCAGCGGGTGAGGGCGGTCTCGTAGGCCTGCTGGTACGCGGGCCACAGGGCGCGTTCCTCGATGTCGCCGGGGTTGAACTTCCAGTGCTTGTCCGGGTTGTCGAGGCGTTCCAGCAGACGGCGGCGCTGTTGGTCGTAGGAGATGTGGAGGAAGCACTTGACGACCGTCACGCCGTCGTCGGTCAGGGACTTCTCGAAGCGGTCGATGCGGCCGTAGCGGTCGTTGATCTCGCGGTGCGGGGCGAGTTCGCGGACGCGGGCGATGAGGACGTCCTCGTAGTGGGAGCGGTCGAAGATGCCGATCTCGCCGGGCTCGGGGAGGGCCCGTTTGATGCGCCAGAGGAAGTCGTGCTTCCGCTCCTCCGGAGTGGGTGCCTTGAAGGCTCGGATACGGCAGCCGGAGGGGTTGAACAGGCCGATGACGTGCTTGACCGTGCCGCCCTTGCCGCTGGTGTCCATGCCCTGGAGGACCAGGAGCAGGCGCCGCCGGTCACCGGCCGTGCTCGCAGCCCACAGGCGTTCCTGCAGGTCGGCGAGGTGTTCGCCCATCCGGGCGGTGTCCTTGAGGCCGGCGGCCTTGTCGGCGGGGCCGCCGGGGGTGGCCGTAGGGTCGTAGGAGGAGAGGTCGACCGGTCGGTCGGCGGGGACCTGGAGCAGGTCGGTGAGGGCCTTCTTTCCGTTCTCGCCCTTCGTGCCCTTCTTGGCCATGGGGCACCCCTTCCGGTCGGCTCCCTCGATCCTGCGGCGCGGGGGCGGGGCCCGCCAGCCGGCGTGCCCCGGGGCGAGGGTGCGGCCGGTCGGGGTGTGTCGTACCGCGTCTCGTCAGAGCGGGTCCGCCAGGCCGCCCGCGAAGGCCGGTGGCGGTGTCACCTGCTCGCCGTCGCGAGTGAGCGCGCCGCTCCCGGTGAGTGCCGTGCTCGTGACCGCGATCCGTTGCGGGGTGCCGGGCGCGGGCGCGGACGAACCGCCTCCGTCCTCCCCGCATCCGGCGACGGTTCCCAGGAGGGCGGCCACGGCGACGATCGCGAACCTCGGGCGCATGTCGGCATGTTACTGCTCCACGGCGGGCGGAGGAGGGGGCTGCGGCGGTTGCGGCTGTGCCCGTTCCAGGAAGCGCAGCAGTTCCACCGGGAAGGGGAGGACGAGGGTCGAGTTCTTCTCGGCCGCGACCGCAACTACCGTTTGCAGGAGCCGGAGTTGGAGTGCGGCGGGCTGTTC